>NZ_ANHX01000016.1 GCF_000316035.1 Paenibacillus sp. PAMC 26794 | reverse complement strand
GTTCGCATGAAGCAATATTTAAGGCAGATTCATCCCTTGGCATGGACGATTATTATCGGAACCATGTTTGGACGTCTTGTGACGTCCATGAGTATCCCGTTTCTATCCATCTATCTGACACGTGTGCTAGAGGCTACACCGACCCAGACCGGTATTACTGTGGCCGTTAGCTCGCTGGCAGGTGTTATGGTCAGCTTTTATGGAGGTTATATTTCGGACCGGATCGGTCGCAAAATCGTGATGTTAATCTCGGTATTTAGTTGGGCAGGTGTGTTTTTCATCTTTTCAGCAGCAGAGCATCTGTGGGTGTTCTTTGTTGCCAATACGTTAAACGGATTATGCCGCGCAGTATTTGAGCCCACCTCCAGAGCGCTGTTATCGGATATTACTTCTCCGCAGAACAAATTGCTGGTGTTCAATCTCAGATATGCTGCAATTAATCTCGGTGTAGTCTTTGGGCCAATTATCGGATTTCAGTTGGGATCATCTGAATCGACGTTTCCGTTTGTGATTTCCGGCTTGGTATACATAGCCTATGGACTTGTATTATTTCTGCAATTCAAGCTACAGCATGCCAATCTGCCAGAGCGTCATCAGGCAACCGCACCACGTTTGCGTGAAGCACTCATGACCACCGGTCGCGACCGGGTGTTTCTGCCAGTATTAATCGGTACCACATTTTGTGTTCTGGGTTACGGGCACTTTAGTTCTACGTTGGCACAGTACTTGGCGAGGAGCCCGATCTTTGAAAATGGAAGCCAGATGTTCTCGTACATGCTCTCCTTGAATGCCGTGACGGTACTGATTATTCAGTATCCTCTTGTGCGAACATTCCGAAACTTTCCACCGCTTGTTCCTCTGATTGTGGGTAACCTGCTGGTCGCAACCAGTCTGATGATGGTCGGAATCGCTGAAGGTATACTCATGCTGATGATGAGTGTCATACTATTTACCATTGGGGAAGTATTGTTGTTCACCATGATGGATATGCTCATCGACCGGATTGCGAAGCCTGAATGGAAAGGAACGTATTTCGGCACGATCGGCTTCAATAATATTGGTAGTGTCATTGCTCCTGTCATGGGAGGGTTGTTGTTAAGTCAATTTGGAGCGGAGAATGGGCTGGCCGTTTTTGTACCGATTGCACTGACAACTGCACTGGGAGTGCCTTTTCTTCTGATCGCACATAGACGTCTTATTGTTAGAGAGAAGCAAACGGAGTCCACATCATTGAGTATGTAGCAGGAATTGAGAAGATTAATGACATGAATTAAATAACAATTCAGTTAAAATTATCTTGACGGATGTTGATTCAGCGAATACAATAAACAACAAATATGTGAAACGGGTGGGATGATGACTATGTTTATGCCTATACAGATTTCGAATCGATAACTGAATACGCATGAGCATAGTGACATTAATCCAATTTTTTTGCAATGATCGCGTTGGGACAGTCATGTTTGTGCACCTCTGTCGTGGACGCTCATCATTATTGCGATGCAGAGGAGATATGGGAAATGCTTTGCATTTCATCCGGTCTCTTTTGGTTACAAGCTGTAGATGAACATTAGTTCATCTATGGCTTTTTTGCATGCATTCCACCAATCCGTTCACATGGAAAGGAGCATTTGTCTTACTTTTTGCAATGAAAATACCCTTAATGGAAGAAAGAGAAAGAGAGGTAACCATATGAAGCAACCTGTGCAAAGTTATACCATTTGGTTCTCCCAACGCACGGGCAGTACTCTGTTGGGTGACGCTTTAAGTTCTACAGGTGTAGCCGGTTATCCGAGCGAATGGCTGCATTATCAGTTTAAAAGTCCAGATAATTTGAAGCATGAAGATCTGGAGCAGATTTGGAGCCATGGGACAACGTCGAACGGCGTGTTTGGCATAAAGATTAATTTTGAACAACGATGGATTGACGCTTTCCGTAGTCTCTATCATCTGCCACCAGAGTTATCGCGAGCTGAGGTATGGAGTACAGGGTTTCCGAATTGTAACAAGCATATATACATGACACGTCGTAACAAAGTCAGATTGGCGGTGTCGTGGTGGAGAGCCATTGTTTCGGGGGAGTGGCATCGCAAGCATGGAGATCGCCCTCACATACAAGATATTGCAGATCAATATAACTTTGATGCGATTAAACATTTGCTTGTCGAGAGTAACATGTGCGAAGCTGCAATCGAAGATTTCCTGTCCGAATCAGGCATTGAACCGCTGACAATTGTTTATGAGGATTTTATACAAGATTATGAGGGGACCGTCATGGATGTGCTAGCGTTTTTGGATATTCAATCGAACGGCGTTACGGTATCAGCCCCTTCCTTTGACCCGATTGCAGATGAGATCTCTGAACAATGGGTCCAACGATTTCGGGAAGAGTGCCAGAGAGGATGGGAGAATGTAAGATGGTAAACACACTTGGAAAGATACATCCACGGGTCGGAAATGTTGCATTTAGTGTTATTATGTATGATTCATCTTAGTGAGGAACAAAGATGGTTTGAATCATTAAAACGGAATAGAATTGTTATACGAAGGAGTGAGGGGTTATGCCCAAAACAGAGAAACGCTCCATGTCTTGGCTGCTGCGCTATCTAAAACCAGTCAAAGGACGGCTGGCCGTGCTTTTGATCATGTTGCTCACATCAACGGGGCTTCAGCTCTTGAATCCACAGATTATCAAACGATTTATTGATACAGCAGCGAGTGGGGGAGTCCTCACCAATCTTGTTCAGCTTGCAGGAATATTCCTGGTTGTTGCCGTGTTTAATCAACTCATCACGGTAGCGGTCAGTTATTTGGGGAACGACGTGGCCTGGCGGGCCACGAATCAACTGCGCGGAGATCTGCTGAAGCACTGCCTGCGTCTTGATATGCGTTTTCATAATGTGAAAACACCTGGAGAGATGATTGAACGTGTGGATGGTGACGTAACGAGTATTTCCAATTTTTTCGCGATGTTCATTGTGCAAGTGATTGGGAGTTTTGTGCTGCTGGCCGGAATTCTCGGATTCATGTTCAGCGTTAATGTGCCCATTGCTTTGGTCATGACCGTGTTCACATTGTTATCGATCCTGTTCATGGTCTTCATCCGAAATCTGGGCGTGGACTCTTCCAAAAATGAACGGGCGGCAAGTGCCTCTCTGTTCGGATTAATTGAAGAACGCATTGCCGGGATTGAAGATGTGCAAGCGAATGGTCATGTGCCTTATGTGATGAACCGCTTTTACCGCACAATGCGCACGGTATTCCGTAAGGGAAGAAAAGCTTGGCTGCTTCGGGTTATTCCGTGGAATACCACAGTAGTTCTGTTCGCTCTGGCGGTCAGTGCGGTGCTTTTACTGGGTGTGCATTACTATATGGAAGGTCTAATTAGTATCGGAACGTTATTTCTGATCTACCAATATACGCAGATGCTGAATGATCCGATTGAGATGCTTGGAGATCAGGTGCAGGAGTTCCAAAAAGCAAAATCCGGCATGCTGCGCTCCAGAGAGCTGTTGTCCATGCAAAGTGTGATTGAAGAGGGCACAGAGGAGCAATTGCCGGAAGGACCTCTTGGTCTGGAATTCAGTCAAGTGAACTTCAGTTATAACCAGGATAAACCGGTATTGCAGGACATTACTTTTGCTATCAAACCTGGTGAACGTCTGGGAATCATCGGTCGCACAGGTAGCGGCAAATCGAGTCTTAGTCGTGTTCTTCTCCGCCTGTACAATCTGGATCGGGGTACGATCCGTGTAGGCGGAACAGATATCACGAAGCTTTCTTTACAAGCGCTCTACCGCCGGGTGGGTATGGTGACACAGGATGTACAGCTGTTTGATGGCACGCTGCGTGATAACCTGACTCTGTTCAATGGGGATGTATCGGATCAGATGATCAAAGAGACGACGGATCGCCTTGGACTTAGCCAATGGATTAATTCACAACCAAAAGGACTTGATACGTATCTTGCAGCGGGTGGAGCTTCATTGTCGGCAGGGGAAGCGCAGTTATTTGCCTTAACCCGCGTATTCCTGACCGAACCGAGTCTGGTTATTCTGGATGAGCCGTCGTCACGTCTAGATGCTGCGACCGAAGGTATGCTGCAATCTGCAATTGACCAGTTAATGAAACAATCCACTGGAGTCATCATTGCTCACCGACTGGCTACGCTGGAGAAAGTTGACCGGATTATGGTGCTCGGTGATGGGAAGGTACTGGAATTTGGAGCGAGAGAAGAACTTGCCAGTAACCCGGCATCTCACTATGCCAGACTGCTCATTACAGGCCGAGAGGAGGAATTGGCATGACTGTAGCAGGATTTATAGGCCGTTTGTTTCGATTCAGGCCTTTGTTATTTGTAATCAACGGATTGTTATGGTGTATATTTCACTCCTTACCGCTAGCCATTGGTATTGGGATGCAGTGGTTTTTTGATCGCACAACATTGGGCTCCAATGACTACATGTGGCTTGCTGTGCCGCTTATCTTTATTGCTTTGGTCCGAATGGCACGGGTGGGCACATTTTTTGTAGCCTTTTATGCATGGGTTACGTATCTGTATCATGTCCAGGCGATTTTGCGAACCAACATGCTCGCAGCGATCATGCGCTGGCCTGGGCGTAATCTTCCGGCTTCACCAGGGGAGGCGATGAGTCGCTTTCGGGATGATGTGGATGAAGTCGTCGAGTATGTAGAATCATGGGTGGACTTCTGGGGACGGCTTGTATTTGCTGTCGTGTCCATCGTCATTATGGCGAACATTAATTGGCAGATCACGTTGGTTGCCGTGTTACCATTGGTAATCGTGACCTTACTCAACAACCTGTCCGGGAATCGGGCTCGGAAGTATGCACAGGTTAATCGTGAAGCGACTGGGCGTATTACCAGTTTTATTGCGGAAACGTTTGGAGCAGTGCAAGCCCTGAAACTGGGTCAGGCCGAAGAGAATGTCTCTTTACGTTTCAACCAGTTGAATGAAGATCGTCGCCAGGCTGCACTTCGAGACAATCTGTTCAAGCAGTGGATGAGATCGATGAATCAGCATGTTCTAAGTATCTGTACCGGATTGATTCTACTGATGTGTGCAGCTGAGATGAAAGCAGGGAACTTTACCGTAGGTGATTTTGCCTTATTCACCAGTTATCTGGCCAATATCGGATTTAGCATTTCACTGTTTGGCTATATGGTGTTTCAGCACAAAAGGCTCAAGGTATCCTATGACCGTATGCGTAAGCTATTCCGCCCGGGGGAAGAAGACCAGATCATGGATTCGAGGGAAATCTATCTGTATGAAGATCCGCCGGAGCTTGTAAGTGAACAGAGGGACCCTAAGGAGAAGTTGCAATCTCTTGAGGTGAATAAGCTGACATATCAATATCCGAATTCTGCAAATGGCATAGAAGAGATCAGTTTCCGTCTGAAACGCGGACAATTTCTTGTTATTACGGGACGGATCGGATCAGGTAAATCAACGCTTGTACGAACACTTCTTGGACTGTTACCCAAACAAAAAGGGGACATTCACTGGAATGGAGCGGCTGTTGATCCAGCCACATTCCTGATGCCACCTAGAGCCGCGTATACCCCGCAAGTGCCAAGACTGTTTAGTGATACGTTGAAAGAAAATATCGTCCAGGGCAAACAGGGTAACACCGAGCAAGCCCTTGAAAAAGCCATTCGTCTGGCTGTGATGAAGAAGGATATCAAACATCTGGATCAGGGGCTTGAGACCCCGGTTGGTCCCAGAGGGGTGATGCTGTCGGGCGGGCAGATTCAACGCGTGGCTACAGGACGCATGCTAATGACGGAGGCAGACCTGTTTATCTTTGACGACCTGTCCAGTGCACTGGATGTGGAGACAGAACAACAAGTATGGGAAGGGCTGTTCCAAGAGCCGGATGTCACCTGCATCGCAGTTTCTCACCGCAGGGCAGCACTTTCCAAAGCAGATCACATTATCGTGATGAAAGATGGACGCATTGAAGCCGAGGGAAGCTTGGCCGAATTGCTTGCCACCAATGAAGAGATGCAGTTGCTGTGGCAAGGGGAGCAAACCCCCGCCAAAGTCGGATAGCTTTGAAAATTTAGAAAAGACAACAAAAAAGCAAAAAAGCCTTACAGACGACTCCTTGAAGAGTGCAGTCTGTAAGGCTTTTATCGTTATAACGAGTGGAAAGATGGAATATTTTTATCTCATCATTTGAGCAATCAAGGAATACGCAATGATGACCAGGAAGATAATAGTGATATGGTTAATGGAGAAGATAAACATCCGTTTAGACCACTTCTGTGTTTCTTTCTTATCAAAGGTAGCCACACTAAGAATGAGCCACGCCAAGCTAACCAAAAATGCCACAATAGCGACAAACGGGCTCATCGGCCAGAATAAGAAGCTGGAGATCAGTAACAGTACCAGATACACATTTGTCTGAATGTAGGTCCGTCTGATGCCTTTAACAACGGGTAGCATGGGAACACCAGCAGCTTTGTATTCGTCAAAACGACGAATCGCAATCCCGTAGAAGTGAGGCATTTGCCATAAGAGCATCGTAACGACCAATGCCCAGATCTCGAAATGACCCAGTTCCGGTGAAATGGCGGCCCAACCGATGAGTGGAGGCACAGCACCCGAAAGACTTCCCACTTCCGTGTTGTAAATCGTTGTACGTTTGGTCCACATCGTGTAAGGGAACACGTACAGCAACAGACCCAAAATACCAAATACAGCAGCGGATGGGGAAGCGATGTACAGCATGATGCCCCCGATGATGGTGATTGCAATACCGAGAATTAGACCCGACTTGGTATCTACGCGACCTGTAACTGTAGGACGTTTCTTCGTGCGTTCCATGATCGCATCGATATCACGATCGTAAAGATTGTTAAACACCCCTGCAGCTCCAATAATGAGAGAAGACCCAATAAAGGAAAGGATGATTGGTACAATATTAGCTAAGATTGAAGCATCAAATACATATAAAGCCAAACTTAAACCCGCAAACATGGCGATCAGGTTGGACTTGATGATTCCAATTTTGATCGTATCGAAGAAAACTTTCGGAATCGAGCTATACTCCAGACTGATATTAGTCTGTGAACCATTATTCAATGTTTTCAAGAACTCACTTCCTATATCTATACTTGTATATTATGTTGCTATTATACCATTCAATACACTATGTGATTTAATTAACGTTTTAGTATTTAAAATAATGTCATCTGATTGTGAACAATTTAAAAACAAGGTTCTTTTTAATTGTTAAATAATTATTTATGTGTTACAGGAGAGAATCGAAAAATCAGGGTAGAACAGTGATTTAAAGTTGTTCTGTCATTGTAGTGTAAGTGTAAATAATCTTTTGTTCAACTCACACAGGCTGGATTGAAGAAGGTAGTTAAAGATATATGTTGCAAAATGCTTAGGTTTTGTTTATTGTAGATATAAGATATCTTTAATAGTCTTGTTTAAATGTGTTCTTGTAAATCTCCGATATTACTTTCTTAAGAGAAAGCGGAGGTTATTTTTAAAACTTAATTAGAGATATTAAATGTCTGGAAAGGGTGTATAATATGAGTAATATGAATCAACGCTTAGATGTACTTATTATTGGTGGAGGACCAGCGGGGCTTAATGCAGCCCTAGTACTTGGCAGGGCCTGCAAGAACGTTGTGGTCATTGATGATGAGACACCGCGTAACTGGGTTACAAGGGAGACTCACGGGTTTGTGACAAGAGATGGGGCAAGTCCACGTGAATTCCGGAAAGCTGCCAAAGAACAGATTGCAGCGTATCCCTCCGTTCAATTTGCATCCGATACGGCAACAGCGATAACAGGTAGTGATGGTGATTTTGTAGTCAAGACTACTCACGGGTCAAGCTATCGCACGAAAAAGATTTTGTTTGCGGTAGGTAAGAAAGATCTGCCTCTAGATATTAACGGATTAACAGAAGTTTACGGTAAAAGTGCGTTTGTGTGTCCGTATTGTGATGGATGGGAGTTAAGAGACCAGTCGCTGGTCATCATCGTTAGTGGAGATAAGGCATTACATATGGCAAAAGTCATATCCGGCTGGACAGAACGTTATACGATCTGTACGAATGGATCAGATTCCTTAACCGATGAGCAGCGTGAAGAGCTGAAGCAGCATCATGTTACTGTATTCGATGCACCGATTCAATCCATTGACTCTGAAGAAGGAATGGTAAAGCAAGTTGTACTGGATGACGGTACAGCGATTCCATGCACAGGGGTTTTCTTCCAACCGAAACTGTTTACCGGATCAGAACTGCCAAAGGCCATCGGTTGTGAAATTACAGAGTCCGGAACGGTTATCGTTGATGGCTCTGGCAAAACATCCGTAGCGGGTGTGTATAGTGCTGGTGATGCAGCATCCGAATTGTATCAAGCAATCACAGCGGCTTCTCTGGGGGCGTTGTCTGCGGTAAGCATTAATACTGAATTGAATTTCGAGAAGTGGGATGAGCCAAGTCATCATTAGAATAAATTAAAAAGCGTCATAGAATCATAGCGTCATTGGTTCATATAGTAGGGGATTGCATATGCAATCCTCTATTTGTTGTTATTCAACCTAAACGTTGAACGGTTCAAATGAAAGTAATTCAGCCGGAAGAAATTTGATATTAAATCAATTATGGTTTATTGTATTATCAAATGATACATATTACTATCATTTATATAATCATCAAAGGAGAGATCACTTATGAATGAAAGCAGAACAGCCATCATATGGCTAACGAATACCTTGCTCCACGGCGTACAGATAAGAGGTGATCATCATGAGTGATGCAACTTACATTCCACAGCCCAAAATGTATGGACCACTTGGCAATTTGCCTTTGATTGATAAAGATAAACCAACGTTGTCGCTAGGCGTTCTGGCTGAACAGCATGGACCAATATATCGACTTACCGTTCCCGGTTATTCCGGTTTAATTGTATCTGGACCAGATCTTGTCGCTGAGTTATGTGATGTGTCCCGTTTTGACAAATATGTATACAATGAACTCGAAAACGTACGTGCCTTTGGAGGCGATGGTTTATTTACAAGCAGAACATCAGAGCCCAACTGGAAAAAGGCTCATAACATTCTGCTGCCCACCTTCAGCAAACAGGCCATGAAAGGTTATCATCCCATGATGGTGGATATTGCCGAACAGTTGATCAACAAGTGGGCACGCCTCAATTCCAACGATACGATTGATGTTGCAGATGATATGACACGCCTTACGCTGGATACCATTGGACTATGTGGATTCAATTATCGGTTTAACAGTTTTTACAGACAGGACCACAGTCCTTTTATTGAAAGCATGGTGCGGGCATTAAATGAAGCTATGCAGAAGAGCTCACGTTTGAAAATTCAGAATCTGCTTATGGTAAAAACCAAACGACAGTTCCAGGAGGATATTCAAACGATGTTCTCTCTGGTGGATCAGATTATAGAGGAACGTAAAGCGAGTTCAGCACCCGAAGAGGTCGACTTGCTTGCACGTATGCTGAATGGCAAAGATCCGGAGACTGGAGAAATGCTGGATGATGAGAACATCCGGTATCAGATTATTACGTTTCTCATTGCCGGACATGAAACGACGAGTGGTTTGTTATCTTTTGCTCTTTACTTTCTACTGAAAAATCCGGATTCTCTTCAAAAGGCGTATGACGAGGTAGATCAGATATTGGTCAGTGACTCACCACAATACGAGGAAATACTTCAGCTTTCATACATTCGCATGATTCTTAGTGAATCGCTACGTCTCTGGCCAACCGCTCCGGGATTTGACGTATATGCCAAAGAAGACACCGTCATAGGTGGCAAATATCCCTTAAAGAAAGGGGAAAGCTGCAGTATTCTCCTGCCTCAGCTTCACCGTGACAGAGAGGCCTGGGGAGAGGATGCGGAGCTTTTCCGTCCAGAGCGATTTGAAGATACGACGAAAGTGCCTCATCATGCGTATAAACCTTTTGGTAATGGGGAGAGAGCATGTATCGGCATGCAGTTTGCTTTATATGAAGCAACACTTGTGCTTGGCATGGTCCTCAAACATTTTGAGCTGATCGATTATAGTAACTATGAGTTAGATGTTAAACAGACGCTAACGTTGAAGCCGGGAGACTTCCGGATCCAGGTGAAAGCGCGCGCGGCTTCGCAAACGATGAATAAAGCTACAGGATATGCAGAAGAGAAACCTGCTCCTGTTGTTCATAAAAATGTAGCAAGTGACAGCCAGACGGTTGAAGCAAATGGTAACCCATCGTTGCTGGTATTATATGGTTCCAATCTGGGAACGGCAGAAGGCATTGCCAGAGAGCTTGCGGAGAAAGGACGTTCGTATGGAATCCCAAGTGAAGCAACTTCTCTGAATGAGTGGGTTGGCCGTTTACCCCGCCAGGGTGTCGTTCTCATCGTTACTGCTTCGTATAACGGTAAACCACCGCAAAATGCTACGACATTTTTAGACTGGTTGAAGGGAGCGGAGTCAGAGGAAGCACGGGATGTGAACTATGCCGTTCTGGGTTGTGGAGATCGGAGCTGGTCCGGGACGTACCAGAGCATTCCGCGATTGATGGATGAGAAGCTTGAAAAATTAGGAGGTAAAAGACTGTTATCCCGCGGTGAAGCCGATGCCGGAGGTGATATGGAGAAGCAAGTGGAAGCGTGGCAACATATATTGTGGCCGCAGGTGTTGAATGCGCTGGGGATTAGCGAGGAAGCAATCAAACCCTCCAAGCCAAGCACAAGCAGACTTCAAATGGAGTTTGTCCGCGAGAAAACGGATATGCCACTTGCACGAACTTATGATGCCAGCTATGCCACAGTTGTAGTGAATAAAGAGCTTCAGGCGCTGGGAAGTGGGAGAAGCACACGTCACATCGAAGTGTTACTGCCTGAAGTTATGAGTTATAGAGAAGGCGACCATCTCGGTGTGTTGCCTAGCAATCCGAAGCAGAACGTGGATCGGATACTCAGTCGATTCAGACTAAGTGGGGATGTTCAAATCCGATTAACTTCAGAGATGACACACCTTACACACCTTCCACTGAACAGACCCGTCAAGATTCATGAGTTGCTCACTCACTGTGTGGAATTGCAGACACCTGTTACCAGAACACAGTTGCAGGAGTTAGCTAATCATACGGTATGTCCACCTCATAAGCGTGAACTGGAAGGCATGTTGGACGAAAACAGCTACAGGGATTATATTCTTGCCAATCGAATCACCATGTTGGACCTGCTAGAAAAGTATGAGGCGTGTGAACTGCCATTCGAAAGGTTCCTTGAACTATTGCCGCCACTCAAGCCCAGATATTATTCAATATCCAGTTCGCCAAGCCTGAAGTCCGAGCAAGCGAGCATAACTGTGTCGGTAGTAAGAGAGCCTGCATGGAGTGGCAAAGGCGAATACCAAGGAGTTGCTTCATCGTACCTCGCCGGTTGTCAATCCGGAGAAGATATTCTGATGTTTGTACGTACACCTGAATCCGAATTTCATCTGTCCGAAGAGGCTGACGTACCCATGATCATGGTGGGACCAGGGACGGGTATTGCACCGTTCAGAGGTTTCCTCCAGACAAGAGCGGTCATGAAACAGAGAGGTTTGCCACTGTGTGAGGCGCATTTGTTCTTTGGGTGCAGGAATGATTCAGATTTCATATATCGTCAGGAGCTTGAGCAATACGAAAGGGAAGGGATCGTTAAGCTACACACTGCTTTTTCTCGTGCGGATGGCAAGCCCAAAACGTATGTACAGCATCTGATGAAGGAGGATTCCGAACAATTGATTCACATGCTGATGAACAAAGGAAAACTCTACGTATGCGGAGATGGTAGCCAGATGGCTCCTGCGGTGGAAGAGACTCTGCGGCAAGCGTATCAGGATGTGCAGGGTGCAACGATGCAGCAAGCGAAAGACTGGCTTATTCAGCTTCAGGGCGAAGGACGATATGTGCAAGACGTGTGGGCAGGTAAACGTATGGTTGAACCCTCTCAACTTATCTATTAAAACTTAAAAATGAAAGTGTACCTTCAACTTCAATCAGTAGTTTACCAGAAAGTACACAAATAGTACCTTACGCACAAAAGTAATAATGGAATAATACTACTCATCCAAAAACAGCCGCTCGATCTGGAGTTTCACATCCAAATCGGCGGCTATTTTGATTAGGCGCTTTGTAAGAACAAGTAATGATTCTTATCTGGAATCCTGAATCGTTGCAGTACTGTTGTTGGCACTCAGGTCGGAAAGCGGATCAAAAGGAGGCCCTGTTATTGTACCTACGAGCAGTGCAATATCCACCGCATTGACCGGGCTGCCCCATGAATTTCCAGAGAAGACCATAACGGCCTGGTCATTAACAAATCCTCTCGTATTATAAACAACATTGCTAATAACTTCTCCAGTCGTATTAGGGTTAAAGTAGGCTGGTTGACGTAAGGAATAAAAAATATTATTTTGTACAAGCAAGCCGGTCATATTACCGATCTGGCTCACGAGACCACGATTGACAACCCAACCTGAAGAAGGGCCAGCTTGAGGAGGACCGAATAGCGTATTATTTATTACGGTATGATCGGTTCCGCCTAATTGAATAAATTCAACAGCATAAGGGTTATCACTCGTGATCGTTAAACCGTCTACAGTTACTCCGCTTCCAATGATGGTGAAAGGAATAACAGCAGCTTGTAACAGGATGATTGTACTAGGATAGCCTTTTAGAGTTATTCCTGCTTTATTAATGGTAATGTTCGCAGTGATTGGGTATGTGCCACCAAGAATATGAACGGTTCCTGTTGGAGATACCGCGGTTACACCTTGTTGAATCGTTCCAAAAGGACTGGCCTGTGTTCCGTCCCCACCAACTGCACCTTGCAAAACATATACATCAAAGGGATTGGGCTGGACTGTGCCCGTGGCCCCGGTTGCACCCGTGGTGCCAGTAACACCTGTCGCTCCAGCGAGGCCAGTCGCTCCAGTGGCACCTGTATTGCCTGTAGCTCCCGTCGCACCTGTAGCTCCGGTAGGGCCCTCCGGACCGCCAGATGGTCCTGTGTCACCCGTGGGACCTGTGGTTCCTGTCGCGCCCGTAACTCCAGTAAGTCCTGTGGAGCCGGTAATACCTGTAGCCCCTGTAGGACCTGTCGCGCCAGTGACACCCGTGGGACCTGTGGTTCCTGTCGCGCCCGTAACTCCAGTAAGTCCTGTGGAGCCAGTAATACCTGTAGCCCCGGTAGGACCTGTCGCACCCGTGGGACCAGTGGTTCCTGTCGCGCCCGTGACTCCGGTAAGTCCTGTGGAGCCGGTAATGCCTGTAGCCCCGGTAGGACCTGTCAAGCCAGTGGTACCCGTGGGACCTGTGGTTCCAGTTACTCCACTGATGCCTGTAGCACCTGTAACTCCTGTAATGCCCGTGACTCCTGTAACGCCTGTAGAGCCTGTAATACCTGTAGCTCCGGTAGGACCTGTACTCCCGGTGGGACCTGTCACGCCAGTGGCACCCGTCGTGCCCGTACTTCCACTGGCGCCTATCGCGCCTGTAAGACCCGTAGAACCCGTTGCACCTGTATTTCCTGTAGCGCCTGTTACACCGGTAGTACCGGTAAATCCTGTGGAGCCAGTGACTCCTGTAACGCCTGTAACGCCTGTAGCTCCTGTAGAACCGGTAGCTCCATTAAAATTCTCGCTGCCAAATAATTCGGAATAAACGAGTCGGTGAGCAGCAACCAAAGAGCCGGCACTGTTTTTCCCCCAAAAAGAAACTAAAATGTCCTCAGGGGTTGCTCCTGTAACTGTAATAACATATTCGAAGCTGCTGATATCGGCAAAGTAATTTCGTGTAGCTACTGCACCGGGTAAGATTGTGAATTGCTCACTTACATATAAAACTCTGGTTGCACTTAATGAATATCCCTGTATGAGTATAGTTGCGGCGTTCACGGCACTCTGATTTTCAATTTTGATTGAAACAGTCTGGGTTGGTCTTACCCCATTTACGGGACTATTATCAATAGGGCCAGTTAGCAGGATTGCCAAGTTTTTCACTCCTTTTCTCAAAAATCGAAATTAAGTGTGATTCACACTGATGTATGTTTATTCGAAGACAGGGAAAAGTTCCCTACTTTCTCAGAAAGAAATGTAAAAAGGTAATAATGAAAAAAAGAAGATGTTATGATGACTCTCTTATGAAAATGCTTTCAAATAAAAAGTGAAATATTATGATTGACAGTACCGATCTGAGCGGGTTTAATTATATAGACCGATTGTTATAATTATTTGAAGGAAGTGGCTTTCGTTGAGTGAAAAGTCTAATGCTAGAGAGTCCATTGTCAGCACAGCAGCGAGACTGTTTTTTTCACAAGGATATCATGCGACCGGTCTGAATCAGATCATCAAGGAGAGTAATACACCGAAAGGGTCGTTGTATCATTATTTTCCGCAAGGCAAGGAAGAGCTCGCGCACGAGTGTATTCAAAAAACCAATGAACAAATCTTGCAGAAGTTTAAGGAAACATTTGCAGCCCACGATAACACGGGTGATGCTATTCAACAATTCATTCATGATCTAGCGGATGAAACGGAAGCATCCGGGTTTACCGGATTTCTGCCATTCAGCTTCTGGGCAGCTGTGGAGACATCGTGTATTAGTCAGCAGTTGCGTATAGCATGTCAGGGTGTATTTGCAGCTTGGCAGGATGTGATTAAGAGACATCTGATTCTGGATGGCGTTGGTGAAGAGAAGGCGCGGGAGACGGCACTTCTGATCATTTCTTTGATTGAGGGAGCACTGATTATCAGCCTGACGAATCAGGATAAACAGCCTCTGCTGACGGCTGCTGATTATCTGTCGGTTGTGACGAAGGTCGCCAAACAGATTCAATAAGTTATACCAAGAGACAGAGAAAAAGAAAGTTCGATACGTTTGAGGAGGATGGGGTCGTGGAGGTTTCCATGAAGGCTGATTCTGCACAGAATCAACAAGAAACAAAGCAATACAAGGTATTTCCGATTTTGTTCGCGATGCTGCTGAGCGGCTTTATTGGTCTGTTTGGTGAAACGGCATTAAACGTGGCTTTGACACCACTAATGGGTCTGCTTGAAGTTGGACCTACAACGATTCAATGGTTAACCACAGGTTACTTGCTTGTGTTGGGAATACTGGTACCGGTATCCGGTATGCTGTTGCAGTGGTTTACAACCAGACAGCTGTTCACAACGTCCCTGATTTTCTCCATCGCAGGCACATTTGTTGCTGCGCTTGCACCTAGCTTCGAAATTCTGTTGGTGGCACGGGTACTTCAGGCTGTAGGTACAGCACTGTTGCTGCCACTGATGTTTAACACCATATTGGTTATTTTCCCGATTGAAAAACGTGGTGCTGCCATGGGATTAATCGGTTTGGTTATCATGTTTGCGCCAGCAAGCGGTCCGAGTATCTCCGGTCTGATCCTGGCTAATCTGAGCTGGCACTGGATCTTCTGGATCTCCTTGCCGTTCTTCCTGATCTCACTGGTATGTGGCTTGCTGTTCTTGCCGAATATTTCGAAATTGACCAAGCCCAAAATTGACGTACTATCCATTCTCCTTTCTACAGTGGGCTTTGGCGGTATCGTATATGGCTTCAGTAGCGCAGGGGGACACGGGGAAACTGGCGGAGGCTGGACGAGTCCGGTCGTTGTTGCCACACTCGTTATTGGTGTGTTGTCCTTGCTGTTATTCAGTATCCGTCAGCTAAGAATGAAGCAGCCGATGATGGATCTGCGTGTATTCAGATATCCGATGTTTACTGTCGGTTTGATCCTGGTCTTCATCTGTATGATGATTATTTTGTCATCCATGTTGATTCTGCCGATGTATCTGCAACAGGGGATGGTTGTCACGGCACTGACTGCAGGACTGGTTCTATTGCCGGGCAGTTTGCTGAATGGTTTACTGTCTCCGGTTATGGGTCGTCTGTTTGACAAATTCGGTCCGAAGTGGCTTGTTATTATCGGAATGTCAATCGTGGCGATTTCCCTGTTCTTGTACACGGGTATTGAAGCGACGACCTCCCTTGGAACAATTATTACGCTGCATATATTCATGATGGTCGGTATCTCGATGATTATGATGCCTGCACAGACGAATGGTCTGAACCAGTTGCCACGTGAGTACTATCCGCACGGTACTGCCATCATGAATACGTTGCAACAGGTATCCGGAGCGATCGGTACGGCTGTTGCGGTAAGTATACTGAGCGCAGGACAGTCCAGCTTCTTGAGCGGTGTGGCGAATCCGGAGAGTCCGGAGAATAAACTGGCAGGTTTCACGTCAGGTGTACAGAATGCGTTTGTATTCGCATTAGTTCTGTCCATTATCGGTCTGATTACTTCACTCTTCGTGAAACGGGTCAAAGTTGGGGCTCAAGCTGGAAAACAAGGTCCAATGCATTAATTATTATATATTATGTAATATCAAGAGCGATGCGTTCCTTAATCCTAAGGACGCATCGCTTTTTTTGTATTTATTCATCCTGCGGTTCTACTGTTCTGTAACACATGCTATGCTGATATACTCGCATCTCGCCAGTCTGCGACATCATCTAGGCATGAGTTTCATATTAATAATCAAGGAACAGCTCCCAGCACAAATGTTTAACAACTGTCGATACGTCACGGATTGTTCAAGCAGAGGAAGAAAACGAAGAATAAGCTCTCATGGGGAAAGGAGTTGTATAGATGGGTATAGCTTATAAAACAACTGTTTTTAACAGCAAAACGGCCATATTCCTGGCCGCAATGAGCTATCAGACGTACCCGTTATTTTTTGAGGGAAAGCTGGTCTTACCGAAAGGATTTAAGCTTCGATCTACGATTCGCGCTTCTGCCGACGTCGAGAATCCTACGGAGCTTGTATTCGGATTTATTGCCGAGTCACGGGATCAAATCGTTGTTGCGTTTAGAGGGTACGCTTCGTATCCGGCGGACCTTCTTGCCTCGTATGATATCTTTCAGATCGCGTATCCTTTCGTCCGAAACGGAGGGAAAACCTCGCGTGGCTTTACATGCTTGTATCGCTCAACCCGAAACGACTTGATCCGTGAATTAAAAAAGTTCTCGACAGCTAAAAGGCTGTATATTACCGGCCACAACTACGGCGGAGCTTTGGCCACGCTTGCCGCTTTGGATATTGCGGTAAACACCGGGTTTAAACATCCGTTCGTTTATACGTACGGCAGTCCGCGCATCGGAGACCCCAACTTCGTTTCCCGCTTTAACAGTACAGTTAAACAAAGTGCGCGAATCGTCAACATTCATGACACTTTCCCGACGTTCCCGGCCCGCAGGTATCCGCCTCCCTTTACAAAGAGAGGGATTACTTATCAGCATGTTAAAACGAAGGTACCCATCTCTTTTCAATTTAACAATGTGTCGCGCAACGACTCGATTGCTTGCTATTTTAACAAGCTCAGCCAAAAGAATCTCGAATTTGCCAAAGCGCTATGCCACAAAAACCCGGGCTTCTGTCCCGATACCGGCATGTGCTTTCCGTTTCAGGGATGCTAGAGTTCGAAGCCTTGAAATATAAGGAGGAGCTACATTTATGGAACTTCCAAGCAAGTACAGTAGCGAGGACGCGATTTTGCTTGCGGCAATGCTCAATCAGGCGTACCGACTTTTTGAGAAGGAAAAGGTTATTCTGCCGCAAGGCTATACTCTTCGATTCAACATTCTCGCACTGGCCGGTGTCGAGGAGCCGGAACTAGAAGTATTCGGTTTCATCGCGGAGTCGAAAGACAAGGTTGTAATCATTTATAGAGGAACCCGAACCTTTAAGGACAATGAGTCAGATCAAGACCTTTTTCAGATTCCGTATCCTTTTGTCAGAAACGTTGGAAAGACTCATCGCGGATTTACATGTATTTACCAATCAGCAAGAGAAAAAATAATCGAGGAATTGAACAAGCTTTCTACGAACAAACGACTGTTTGTTGCAGGCCACAGCTTGGGAGGAGCTTTAGCCGTATTGACTGCTTTGGATATTGCGGTGAATACCATGTTTAAACATCCGGTCGTGTATACATATGGCAGCCCACGTGTCGCAGACCCGGAATTTGCATCCTCTTTCAACCAAACGGTAAAAAACAGTTTTCGTATAGTTAATGTGCACGACATCATTCCAACTTTGCCAGCTAAGACCTATCCGCCTCCACTTACAAAGAACGGACTATTTTATCGGCATGTGAATACAAAGGTTCCGCTCTCGTTCCAGCTGAACAGTTTGCCCGTTCGCAATCATGAGATTGTCTGCTATTTCAAATTCCTCAGCCGGCAGAATCCTGGTTATACAGAAGCGTTATGCACGGATAACCCGGGTTTTTGTCCTGATACGGGATTATGTGTTCCATTTATAGCGATATGCAGTGCGCAGGAAGAAGACGAAGAATAGGTCCAAAACCCCAAAGATATTGGAGACTCTTTGGGGTTTCTTTCTTGATATAGAGTAGTTGTACTTTAGCAGAGTGTAAGTTACTTCTTCACCAGGGCCAATATTTCATCAGCAACGAGGTCAGGGCGATATTGATGGATGTAATGATCGGTATCTTTAATGGTTACCTGTTTAGAATCATCTGACCAAGATTTGAATTCAACTTGGGATTTATCCCATTCGGGTTCACTTGCACCGAGGTAATCAGCCGTCAGTATGGTGAGTGGGAACGGGAAGGTTTGCTTGTGATCTACGACTACTTTGGCATTGGCAGCTATTTCACGCAATTCATCCACCGTGTTAGCATTACCATAGTTGTGAAGCAGCGCAGTTGTATCCAATTTTTTCAGATCGTCGGGTACAAATTTCAGTTCATTGCGAGTGGCATTGGAAGTTTCGACAACCAAGTCAGATTGCATGGAGAGGCGGAATAGTCCGGTTTGGATACGGAATTTATTCGCAAAACCACCAATTGTATCTGCCAAAGAGTCATCGTCATTCGAATAATATTCGGGGCTTCCGCCATCAATCATGACGATACCCTTGACGAGATCCGGGTATTTTTGTGCGAAACGGATGGTTTCCAGCGAGCCGAGTGAATGTCCAACTAATACATAAGGCGGCTTCTGTCCAGATACCTGTAACAACTCGTGTAATTCCTCTGCCACGGTATCGACATCACGTTTCTTATCGGTCCGATCGCTATATCCATAGCCAAATCGATCATATACAGCGAATTTTGTGTTAGGAGCAAGCTTTTCATATAGCGGATAATAATCTACATAGGGATTAGCGGTACCCCAGCCAGACGCGAGTACTACCGTTACATCGCCTTCACCACCGGTATATAGATGCATATTGTCTCCATGTACTTTGTAGAGTTTTCCAGGAGGTACGAGCATTTTTTCATCCTGCCTTACACCTACTTGTTGGTAAATCACGCCTGTACCCAGAAGTAAAATAACTACCGCGAGGTCAAATATCAAAAACTTAACTAATCTTTTACGCCATTTCTTCATGTTCTATCACATACTCTCCATGTATTTTCTATATCATATATGCCCAATCTTATAGGAGAGAAAACAGAGTCTTAATTCTATCTTAATTAACCGAAAATTGAATATCAAAGGCCAATGAATTAATATATAGCTACGATATAAATATATTTCATCCAGATGTTGAGTTACAGATTGATTATATAGAACAGAAGGTATGTATAATGACAAAATACGAAAATCAGATCCCGACATCAGCAGGCATGAACTTTAAGTCCCTGATCAGTATATTGAGAGATTCCCTGCGTGGCAATGTAGAGCGGAGGCCATCTGGCACGATGCCCATGGAGATATGTGAACCTGCTGAAACCTTCAGTGCATCCGATAATCCACAGGTTACATGGTTCGGACATTCGGCTTTTTTACTCGAAATTGAAGGGCACAGGTTGCTCTTTGATCCGATGCTGGGCAATCGTCCATCACCCGTATCCTGGGTAGGTACCAAACGTTACAGCACCAATCTACCGATTCAACCGGAGGATTTCCCAACGCTGGATGCAATCATTATATCGCATGACCATTATGATCATCTGGATTATGACTCCATTCGCAGATTAAAGGATAAAACAAAGCGATTTATCGTACCGCTTGGGGTACGTCGTCGACTGATTCAACTGGGTGTGCCTTCGGAACAGATTACCGAGCATAACTGGTGGGATGAGTTATCGTTCAAAGGTTTAACATTGGCTTGCACGCCAGCAAGACATTTCTCGGGCAGAGGATTATTCGACCGTAATTCTACCTTATGGTGTTCGTGGGTTATCGCTGGACAACATACAAAGGTGTTCTTTAGTGGTGACAGCGGATACGGTCCTCATTTCAAGGAAATTGGCAGTAAATACGGTCCATTTGACCTCACCTTGATGGAATGTGGGCAATATGACGAGCGGTGGTCCAACATTCACATGATGCCGGAAGAGACGGTGCAAGCGCATTTGGATGTAGGGGGTAAGTTGCTTATCCCGATTCATTGGGCCGCATTTACGCTGGCCTATCATGCCTGGAATGAACCGGTTGAACGAATCACGAAGGCTGCACATGCTTTGAAAGTTAAGATTGCAACTCCCAAAATCGGCGAGAAGGTTGTGCTTCATACGGAGGATTACCCTACACATCCATGGTGGAGACCGGAATTGGGATAAAAAATAAAAGCGTTCAGCTCATCGAATGAGTGGACGCTTTTTCTATTAGATTTTATATCAGGATCGATAGTGCACTGTAAATTAACAACATACCCATGACGATATTAACAGGACGCTCGTATCTTAATAAAAAGCTCTGGAATAACATGCCACCAAACGCCCAGGTCATATTGGCACTAATGCCGATGAATGTGAGCAGTAAGGAAAAAACGATTAACTGAACATGGGACTGCCCAAGAGGCAGAACAAAAACAGATATGGCAGTAAGCCCATACAGAATGACTTTGGGATTGATGAATTGCAGGGTGAATCCAAATAGAAATGAATAATGATTGACCTTGTTTTCTTGCGAATCTGCAGGTTTACTTCGCATTATTTTGAGCGCCAGATAGAGCATGTACATACATCCTAACACGTTTAAGACGGGTGTTATCCTTGGAATATATTGATGAAGAATAAGGTTGAAATAACTGGACAGAAACATAATTAGCAGGCAGCCGGCTGCAACTCCACTAATAAACGGAAGGGTCTTGCGGAACCCCTGATTCCTTGCATGCGTCATGGAAATGATGTTGTTGGGTCCGGGTGTAAATGAAGCGATGATTGCATATGTCACTAAAGGTATAATGTTCATGGTTCCTCCACGTCTTCTTAGTTGTGTGATATAATGACCTGAAATGTGCTTTATAGCGTACGGTCTTTATTATTGTACAATATGTACGTTATATAGCACAACATAATTCTAAAATGAGGAGGATGGATTTTTGAAAAACATTAATAGTATTCTTGCTCAGAACCTGAAACAGCTTAGGGAACAAAGAAAGCTTAGTCTGGACAAGGTCGCCGAAATGTCTGGTATTAGCAAGACCATGCTTGGTCAGATTGAACGTGGTGAATCCAATCCATCCATTGCAACCGTATGGAAGATTGCTAATGGCCTGAAAACCTCCTTTACTGCTTTGATCCACGAGCCGAAGTCAGATACGACCGTTGTAACGGGGGATGATATTCAAGTATTGATGGAAGACGAGGGCAGGATTCGAATATATCCGCATTTTCCTTTTGAAGAAGGACGCCGCTTTGAAATGTACATGATGGAGATGGAGGTGGATTCTTCTTTAAGTGCTGAACCACACATCGAAGGTACGGAAGAATTTATTACAGTCTTTGAAGGGGAAGTTACGATTCGGGTAGGGACGGAAGAATATACAGTGAACCAAGGGGAGTCGATCCGTTTCCGAGCAGACAAGCCCCATGCCTATATTAATCCCGGAGCATCGGCTATCAAGTTAAGCATGGTTATTCATTATTCGAAGTGACAATAAAGCAGCCTGATGTAACGAACTGCAACTCCCTTGTTAGTCGTGTCGAACAAAGGGTTCAGTTCAAAACATTGGCTGCTTTATTGATATGTGACTATGGAGTCCAACGCCTATGATAGGACACTAACTTATGGCTTTTCTTTGGCCTGACGCTGGATTTCCTTGGCTGTTAAAGCTTTATCATATACTTTTACATTATCCAGGCTGCCTTTGTAGAACGGATCAGACGTATAACGACTCTTGCCCACATAAGCTTCGGTTACCTGCAGATCGTTCGGGTTAAAGGTGATCACAGAGCTACTCGCAACCGATGTACCATTCACATATAGAGTACCCACATCACCCTGAAGGGTTACAGCGACATGAACCCACTCTTTGGAAGGCAGTGGATCTGCGGCAATGAGGCTCTGATCCCGTCCCTCATTATGAATGGTGAATTGCAATGCCCCATTATGCTGGGAGGGCGTGAGGAACATATGCCTTGTCAAACCATTTCCAAAGTCGAAAATACGCTGCCAGGACCCGCCACCGTCCCAATTGACCCAGGCGCTAAACGTGAAATCCGTTGTATCTGTAACGAGTCCAGGTAACTGAATGTAACTGTCGGTTCCGTTAAATGTGGCAGCCTGATTTTTGCCACTTGCAGCAGAACTGACCACGTTAAAGGCTTGTCCGTGATATTCGTTTTTGCTGTAATCCTGTGCGACTTTGCCAAGTTTCTTGTGTTCAAAAGTATACTCCCCGAGCAATGGGCTTACCGCTTGCTGTGGAATGATAACGTTAAATGTTTTGGGGCTTACCGCAGTTCCTTTACGAATCATGGCGGTTAATTTCACTTTGGCATCGCCCTTACCAGCGCGTGGTCGCTGCACTACACCTGTAGCGGATAGAGCCGAAGCATTGGAGCTTTTCCACGTAATGTCTGCATCACTTGTTCCTTTGGTAGGCAGAGACAGGTTGAAGAACACATGATCCGTATTGCTAATGTTCAGATCCTTCTTCACTGCATCTACAATGTCTTGATCACTCCGTTCAACACCTTGACTTCCCCAGATGGCAATCCCGGAGGAGGAGAGGGCGCTAAAGGTCAGAACGGTACTTTGAGATTCCGAATTCCATTCATGTGTGAAAACGCCTTTGTACACAACGTTATTCGAAGTGATCTGAACCTTGTTGTCTGCACCAAGACTCCATGTTCCTGTCACGGCACCATGAATCTGCCCATCTGCCGTGAACTGAACGGTCTGGGATGGCTTGATGTCCGCCGTGATGTCCTTACCATGATTCACCCAGTGGTACTGACCGGCGATCTCCTGAGTTGTCAGTTCCGTTGTATCTTCTCCCAAAGCCGCATAGCGATATGGAGAAACAACGGGCCAACCATCTGCATTCATATGCATCTCATGTACGCGAACTTCATGTTCTTCGCCACGCCCTGGAAAGCGAGTATGGAAGATGAGAAATTGTTTGCCAGTCTCCGGATCAACATAAGCAGAGTTATGTCCTGGCGATACATAGCCGCTACCTAGGCCTGTGCCCGGATCACCGATCTGTCTCTCGAACAGGAAGTTCCCCATTAATTTGACTCCAAAAGGCTCAATAGAACGATCATCAAACAATGGTTTATCCTTATCCGCTTTAACGTTGATCATATCGTTTCCTTCCGCATCGAGAAAAGGCCCATCCGGTGTTTGGGAGCGAGCAACACGAATGTTATATCCTCCATCAGCACCTAGTCCACCGTAAGACAGGTACAGATAATAATAATCGGTTTCGGGACTGTAGAGTATGTATGGGGCTTCAATACGACTATGGTTGCCTCCGGTCAGTTTCTTACCATAACCTTGATTCGGCAGAGGTTTACCTGTCGTCGCATCCATCTCCAGAATGAAAATCCCTCCAGAATACGAGCCATACACCATCCATAACTTGCCGTTTTTATCATAAAAGACATCCGGATCGACCACATTGGGATGAATCGTTGCATCGTAAATGGTACCATCCTCACTGATCTGATCCCACATGCCGGATTTCAACAGAATGCCTTGATCCTTATAAGGCCCTTCGATATTGTCTGCGACAGCAATGCCGAGCGCTGATCGGGGAGAGTCCCCTTTACAAGCATTGTAGTACATATAAAATTTGCCGTCCGCCAATTGAATGACATCTGCTGCCCATAACGTATCCGTCTGCGCCCACTCCAACGCTTCAGCGAATTCCTTGGTTACATTGGGGACAACAGGATTGTTATCTGTAACGCCGGAGGCTACCAGATCCCAGTTCAAAAAGTCTTTAGACTTGGCTACTTGCAGGTGTGAACCAAAAATATAAAACGTATCATCCACCTTAATGACAGAAGGATCATGAACGGAAACATTTTTAAATGTTGGAGCAGGATTTGCGAGAGGTGTGGTGGAAGTCTGCGAGTTACCCACGGTTGCCCCTGAACCATTTGCGAACACCGAGACCGGTGCCAAAGTTGTTGCAGTAAGTAAAGTGGTGCTTAGCACAGAAATGTTAAGTACGCGAACCCAATAACGTTTCATACGTTTCCCCTTTCCTATTCCCCGGAATGAAAAATTAACCGATACTTGGCAGCACACGATAAAAGGTTCGGCAGACCTCCTTTGAGTATTTCATTATATCAAGCGCTTTCATTTGTTATACTATCAATTGATTTATATGTTTGTAAACCATAAATGTAATGTTTATAAGACTAAAATGAATAAATAAAGAGAGACGGGAAGAACTGATAAGGCTCATTACATTCAAATAAAACAGTTGTCTTTCTCAAATTTAGGATTGAAATGGGGATCGATGATGCGATATTATTACGTTTAAGAAATTTGTTTAACTATTTATCAATCATTTTATATTAATACGAATCAAAAGCGTGAACCGACAATTCCCAACTACATAGGAGGTAAGAACATGAGCACATATCAAGATCAATTAATCGCACAATACACGTTCGAAGATACCGTTCAGATCGGGAAAGACAGCTCCGGTAAGGGACATGATGGAATAGCCAAAGGTGAGATTCTACCTGTGATATCCGAGTTGAAAGGAAGATCGGCGGTGACTTTCAACGGGGGAGCGAATGGAATTTCTTATCTGCAATTACCCTCGAATCTGCTTCGGGATGTAAGCGATAACACGGGAGTTACGATTGCCACTTGGGTGTTTCTGGGCAAGGGATCTAATGTGTGGGAACGCATTTTTGACTTTGGCAAAGGGGAGAAGGGACCGTATTTATTTCTGACACGTCAGCTTCTGGGTACGTTATATGCCGGCGATAATCTGGTTGTCCACCCAAGTCGAGGAGTTGCAAGTGGAGAATGGCTGCATATTGCACTCTCCGTGGCAGGCAGCCAAGGGGGAACGTTGAGCAGTGCGGGTCCGATTGTATATGTGAACGGGGAGAGGGCCGCAGACGGTTCGATCAGTCAGACGTCGAGCGGCAATTATGCCAAATTGCGCGAATGGTTTGATACGTTCACCGATTCTGAGAATTATAGCCAGAATTATATTGCACGTTCCCAGTATGCAGCGGATGTAGATTTTGCAGGTTCGTTATCCGACTTTCGGATCTATGGGGCAGCGCTCACCATGGATGAAGTCATTGAAGTGATGTGTGAGTCACTGACAGATGAAGCGATTGTGAAGCTTGCGGCGGACAAGTACCTGTCCTTCCCCAACCGAATCATCACCAAGGATGTATCATTACCTGCAGACTTGCTGGGTGGTAAAGTGTCTGTTGAATGGAGTTCCAGTGCTCCAGAAGTTCTGTCTGAGAACGGAGAGGTTCAGGCAATCACATTGGCACAGGAGGTTACGCTCCGTGCGCTTTTGAACAGAGGTGATCGTAAGCTGAGCCAAAGCTTTGACGTGTCTGTTGTGCCAGCACATGTCGCTCCTTATACCGTCACCATCCATGGTGATCAGAAGGTGGCTGACATCAGTGAAGTCATGTATGGGCTTTTTTACGAGGATATTAACAACGCGGCAGATGGCGGAATCTATGCAGAGCTTGTTCAGAATCGATCATTTGAATCTTTTACATTTGATACGTACTCGCATGACTCTGGAGAATGTGGTTGTTCGACAGGTAGAGATCGTGAACCTTTGTTTGCCTGGTCTGGCGATACGGAGAAGATGCTTGTAAAGCATACGGATGGACTAAACGTTCACTTTAACGTGGAAGACCCTGAAGTAAATGCATATTATGTAACGGTTCAGGATGGGGCAACGATTCGGAATCGTGGATTCTCAGACTCCAACCAGCATTGTGCCATGTCCATCAAGCAGGGTGAATCATATGACTTTACCGTATGGGCAAAAGCAGAATTGGCAGGAACGATCACTGTTCAATTGCAGGATGGAAGTGACACTTCCATCAGTGATTCGGTAACGCTGCATGTTGAAGGCGGGAACACATGGAAGAAATACGACTTATCTCTGACCGGAACGGAGACTGTACTTGGTCAACTGGCACTTACGTTTGCAGGTGACATCTCCATCGATATGGTATCCTTAGTACCTCAGAATGTATGGGGCGCTGATCTGACAGAAGAGGGAATATCAGCTACAGCACATGCCAACTACACAGGTAACCCGAACTATCGATTGAGAAAAGATCTAATCCAGGCACTCGCAGATCTGCATCCGAAGTTCTTGCGTTTTCCGGGAGGATGTATCTCAGAGGGATCTTTTATCTGGGACAACGTATATGACTGGAAGGATTCTGTGGGTCCGGTTGAGCTCCGCAAAGAGAATTATAATGTCTGGGGTTACATGATGACGATGGGCCTCGGTTATATGGAGTACTTCCAACTGGCGGAAGATCTGAATGCCGCTCCAGTTCCAGTCATGGCTTGCGGTGTGTTGTGTCAGGCACGCTCGGATTATGCTCACCCTGCTGGTGGCGCTCTGCGAGATTATTATATCCGCAACTTCACAGATCTGATTGACTTTGCGCTCAGTACAGACTTTGAACACAACGAATGGGCCGCGGTACGAAGCCAGATGGGACATCCTGAACCGTTTGATCTTCGTTATCTGGGCGTAGGCAATGAGAACTGGGGCACTGAATTTTTTGCCAACTTCGAAGTATTCAAACGTTCGATAGATGACTACATGAAACGGAACTATCCTGATCATGAGCTGCACATGATCTCGACGGTTGGTGCTCAGGCAGATGATGATGCGTACCAGGAAGGATGGAAATTCCTTAGTGGGAACCTCACCGGATCAGCTCAAGTTGCTTTTGCAGATGGCACAGAGGTAATTGAAGAGACCGTAACTTGGTATGAGAATCAGGACAATTACATGGACACCATTGCAGATGAGCACTACTACCGATCCAATGAATATTTGCTGAATAACGGGGATCGGTACAACTACTATGAACGGGCGTATCATGAAGATGGAAGTATCGATTGGAAAGAAACATCCAAAGTATTTGTAGGAGAATATGCTTCCACGGACAAAAACACGCTGGCAGGTGCGGTCGCAGAAGCTGCGATCATGACTGGATTTGAAAATAATGCAGACGTTGTTCGTTTGGCTGCCTATGCGCCATTGTTCAACAAAGTACTAACGGACGGTACTTACCGCTGGACGCCAGACTGCATCTGGTTTGATGATGAAACGGTATGGTATACACCGAATTATTATGTACAGAAGCTTTTTGCAAAATATGTAGGGGATCAGGTGCTTGAGACTTCATTCTCCACCTATAGCAAAGGCAAACCGCTGAATCTGATTCCGCGTGGTGGCATCGAGATTGCAACAGGTCATGCAGATATCGTAGTGAAACGAGTTACGGTGACGTCCAATGTGGATGGCACCATACTGCTAGATGAAGATTTCAGGGAACGTACAGAGCCTAGTGAGGCATGGAGACAGATTCCCGGATCGGAAGGATATGCGTTAACCGCAGGGAAAGGGCTCATTTTGAAGGCACAATCAAGTGGCTTGAATGGATTGTACCTGCTGAATGACGAATGGACCAACTACAAAGTTCACGTTGAGGCTGAAAGAATTTCAGGTGAGGATGGTTTTTACATCGGCGTGGGACTGACGGATATCTCGCCCGAGAACAAGGATGTCATTGAGTACGCTATCAGTTACGGGGGAAAAGCCACAGGAGTAAAGGTATATAAACAAGGGATTGAGGGTTACACATTGGGCGACTATTCATCCAGTTCGGCAGCAGGTAACCTGAGAGCGGCCAACTATGAACCACTCGAGAATGGGACCAATTATACGATCACCGTTAACTATGGTGGGGATACAGGAAAAAATCTGATTTGTTCCTATACAGACGGATGTAATACCAGCAAGGTTCTGGATTACAAGCTGGAAGCTTACAACCGGGAAGTATTCCACTCTGTTACGAAAGATGAACGTCATGTGTATGTGAAACTGGTCAATGCAGATGGTGTAGATAAATCAACCCGGATTTGCCTTCAGGATCTGAAGGTTGATGCTTCAGCCAAACTGATCACGCTTACTGGAGAAGATCATTTGGTACATGTTCCGAATGTGAATCAGAAGAATGATGAGAAAGTAGTTCCCCAAGAACAGGAGATAAAGCTGAATGGTGAATCAGCGATAGTATGTTTGCCCGCTCATTCGGTAAATGTTCTTATTATGACTCTTCTGTAAGAAAAATATATAAATAATGCCTCTTTAAGCAGACGTCTGTCGTTTGCTTAAAGGGGCGTTTTGCTAGGGAACTTGGTTCGGAAATAAAAAGAAATCACTGTTCCGCAACAGGATTCACATGTCCTTAGTCCGTATGTTAACCAATGAGGACATGATCCTCTGCATAACCGATTTTGGATGTACGTTTCTTCTGCGCCAATGCAAAAGCCAGAGTTAGTGGTCCCAATCGTCCTGCAAACATCGTAATAGAGACTATAATTTTTCCGCCAACACTCAACTCACTTGTCAGACCCATCGAGAGTCCTGTGGTGCTAAATGCTGAAGTGGCTTCAAACAGAACATCCAGAAAATGATTTTCAAGAATGCCTTCGGATATGGATAACAAAATGGAGATTCCAAGTACAAAGGCAAGGGCGCTTAAGACAACAGCGAGTGCGCGCATCACTGTTTCTTCTGCAATTTTACGCTCAAAAGCATGGATTTGCCCACCGCCCCGAAATGTTTGAATGGTCGCAAGAACAAGCACCACAAAAGTATTGATTTTAATTCCTCCGCCTGTTCCGCCGGAAGAAGCCCCAATGAACATCAGGATAATAATGAAAAATTGGGATGTGGCCAACATACTACCAATGTCAATGGTATTGAATCCGGAGCTTCGAGGGGCAGTACCCTGAAATAGAGAAGCCCATATGCGTTCACCGAAAGATAAATCAGCGAACGTAGAAGGATTCCAGCTCTCGATTAAGAAGATAGTGATGAATCCGAACAAGTATAGAGAAAAACTGCCGATTAATACTATCTTTGAATGCAAGGAGAGCTTTCTCCATGAACGCTTGCGGAATATATCCACAACCACAATGTAACCCAAGCCGCCAATGACAAAAAGTGTAATGACCGTGAGATTAACGACCGGATCGCCAATAAATGGAGTAAGGCTGTCAGTCCAAAGGGAGAAACCCGCATTATTGAAGGCGGAGATGGAATGGAACATGGCATAATAAATAGCTTGTCCCCATCCCAAATCGTTCTGCCAGCGCAGTGTAAGAACCACTGTAGCCAGAGCTTCAAAAGCAAAGGCTATAAGCACAATATACATGGATAGCTTAACCAGACCTTGAGCAGAGGATGTATTGGTGGCTTGTTGAATAAGGAGCCTCTGTTTCAAGCCAATCCGTTTCCCCAGAATAATGGCTACCATTACCCCTAGTGTCATGAACCCCAACCCGCCAACCTGAATCAAAATCATGATGATGATCTGTCCAAATGTAGAAAAGACTGTCCCTGTATCCAGAACAATCAGCCCGTTTACACATATAGCAGAGGTTGCTGTGAACAGGGCATCAAGTAAACCTATGGATGTTCCGGTACTAGAAGATAGCGGCAGTGCAAGCAATATGGCCCCGATCCAGATGAGAGCGAAGAAAATGATCATGATAAGCTGAGGAGGGCTCATATTATTTTTTAACTTGTTCACAATTGATTCAATGTTCGTTAGGGCCGAAGTTTTCATTACACGTTTATTTCTTTGGCTCATAATAACTCTCCAGATTCCGAATGTCATCGTTACTGCCTATTAACAGGAGCATATCTCCCGCACGGACTATGTCTTCTGCCATGGGTGAGATATTTAAGTTATTCCCCGTTTTGATGGCGATAACGGTACATCCATATTCAGCCCGAATGTTGAGTTCCAGAAGTGTCTTCTGATTCATACTTACGGGAGCTTTGATCTCCACCAAATTATAATCCGAAGATAATTCAATGGAATCAATAATGTTATCTGAGCTAAGCTGATTCCCCAGCCTCGTAGCCATATCACGTTCTGGGTAAACAATTTGATCAGCACCAATTTTGCTAAGCACACTGCCGTGGTTATCATTTTTAGCCTTAGCTGTTACCTTGGGAACATTAAGTTCTTTCAATAACAGAGTGGTCAGTATACTTGCTTGCAGATCTTCGCCGATTGCGACAATGGCATGAGAGAAGTTACTTGCTCCAAGCTCGAGAAGGACCGATTTGTCAGTGCAATCTGCTTGTACCGCATGAGTTGCCACCGTTGAAATCTCCTGAACAAGAGCTTCACTCTTGTCTACAGCGAGCACTTCATGTCCATTTTTAATGAGTGTGTGTGTCAAGCTTGAACCGAATCGTCCAAGACCAAGTACCATAAACTGTTTTTTCATAATATCCCTCATTGTAATCAAAATAAATAATGGTTTCCTCTATATCTTAATAGGTAAATATTACATTACGTATACAGGATTGTAAGGTTTCATATCGTAGTTAGCAAACCTTGGTCCAAAAGTCTATGTCTATGCATATCTCCAAAAGAGTTCATTCTAATGGCTTAAGAATAGAATTGCAACTAATTCGTTTTTTTCTGGGATCTCCTGTTGAACGATTTAAGGTGGGCAACAAATCGCTAAATTGTATAAATAAAGACTAAACTGTTTAATTCAAAAAAAATGAAAAATGGTGCACTCCTATAAGGAGAGGCACCATTTTTTGGGGTCTGATTATCTGCGTTTTAATAACAGAACTCCACTGATTGCTGACGTTTTATGGCGGTATACCACTTTGAATCCAATATCATTGTCCAGCAAACAGTTCAATGCATTAATCAATAATGCACCAGGAACCAACGTGAATGTACACGGAGCTGTGTTGCCAATCACACGCACACACTGGATTCTGCGCGCAGAACCAGGGACGAGGGGATTTCTTGACCAATAGATTAATACCAGATCCGGTTGCGGAACAGCATTTAAACGAGCCATACTTATCATCTCTTTTCTATTAGATTCTTTATAGTAAATGACAAGGTGATGTAGAAGGTGCTAGACAAAAGACCTCATGATCAATAAATAAATGGGATTAATCACCTGCCCAATCCATATCGAAAGCCTATGGAATTCACGTCAAAGCATGGGTATAACAGGTACTCATAAATGCACCTTTAATCCCATACATATAATCCTGGAGGTGATTGGGATGAGCAAGGAACCTGTGGACGAGAACAAAAAGATTGAGCAGCGAAATGCGTTTCTTCGGGATAATAACGGCAAAGAGATGTCTTCCAACGAAGGGGTTAAAATATCGGATGACAGCAACTCGCTAAAAGCGGGGGATCGCGGACCCACGCTGCTTGAAGATTTTCTGATGCGTGAGAAACTGTCTCACTTTGACCGGGAACGCATCCCGGAGAGAGTCGTGCATGCCCGGGGATATGGAGCTTACGGTGAATTTGAGTTATATGAATCACTGGAAGAGTTAACAATGGCTCATTTTCTTCAAAATCCAGGTGTGAAAACACCGCTGTTTGTTCGTTTTTCCGAAGTTGCCGGTTCAAAAGGGGTTAACGAGACGAATCGGGATGTACGCGGGTTCGCCGTGAAGTTTTATACTGAGGAAGGCAATTTTGATTTGGTAGGCAACAATATACCTGTTTTTTTCATTCAAGACGGAGTTAAGTTCCCGGATCTGATTCATGCAGTAAAGCCGGAACCTAACAATGAAATTCCACAGGGCTCTACTGCACACGACACCTTCTGGGATTTCATTGCGAATAACCAGGAGTCGGCTGCTATGGTCATGTGGATTATGTCGGATCGCACGATACCGCGGAGTTTTCGAATGATGCAGGGATTTGGAGTACATACCTTCCGCCTCGTGAACAAAGAAGGCAAATCCAGGTTCGTGAAATTTCATTGGAGGCCCGTACTTGGCATGCATTCTTTTGTGTGGGATGAAGCGCAAAAGCTGGGAGGTGCAGATCCGGACTTTCATCGCAGGGATCTGTGGGAGAACATCCATGCAGGCAACTTTGCGGAGTACGAACTCGGAATACAGGTTTTGGAGGAAGCGGATGAATTCAAGTATGATTTTGATATTTTGGACGCAACGAAATTATGGCCTGAAGAAGACATTCCGGTCCGAATCATCGGTAAAATGACGATTAACCGCAATGTCGAAAATGTATTTGCGGAAACAGAACAGGTTGCTTTCCATCCAGGGAACATCGTACGTGGCATTGACTTTAGCAATGATCCATTGCTTCAAGGGCGCCTATTTTCGTACACGGATACGCAATTGGCTAGGGTGGGCACGAATTATCAGGAACTGCCGATTAATCGTCCGGTATGCCCTGTACATAACAACCAGAGAGATGGCGCTTCCCGCTATATCATTGATCAGGGGAGAGTCGCCTATCATGAAAATTCGCTTGCTAATAACTCACCTTATACTGTGCCAGGTACAAAAGGGGGGTTCGTGACATACCCTTCTGCGGTACAAGGTCTTAAGGAGCGAAAAACCGCACCCAGCTTTCTGGATCATTTCTCACAGGCACGTTTATTCTGGAACAGCATGACAGGCTTGGAGAGAAGCCATATCATTCAGGCATTCACGTTTGAACTTGGGAAGGTAAAGGATGTCTCCATCCGTCAGCAGGTTGTGAATATGCTGGGTCATATCAGCACAGAGCTGGCGACCATTCTTGCCGTTGAACTCGGAGTCAATGTACCTAACGTCCCTGAATCTCCAGTGACGAAGTCATCTCCTGCGCTCAGCATGGCGAATACGGTGTTTTCTCCCAAGACATTGCGTGTCGGAGTGATTGTTGGGGAAGGATTCGATGGTCCCAGCACACAATACATTTTGGAAGAGCTTAAGGGAGCAGGACTTCAACCGGTCATTGTTCATGAAAGACAGGGTGCCGTGCGTGGAACGGGCAATGTGGAGCTTGAGGTGGACGATAGCTTTCTAACCGGCTCGCCCTTGGTATATGATGGCCTGTTCGTTGTTGGAGGACAGAAGCAAAATGATTATTTTCAAAAATACGCCCGATCCTATGCCATAGAAACGTACAATCATTTCAAACCGATCGGTGCTACACCGACGGGAGCAGCAGTGATCCAGCCTGTCGGCATTATAGGCAAACCTGGCGTCATTGTGGAGCAGCAGCCTGCGGCGTTTGCAGAGCAATTCATTCAAGCAATGACCCAGCAGCGCTTTTGGGATCGGACATAGCCAGATGGGATCAACTGGACATGGGAAGTTCATGCGTCTAAACTGTATAGAAAGAACCAACCAAGAAGGGACGCGTCAATCCAAACCATGTTGCAGAAATTCGGGTTTACACAATATGAAAGTCAGGTATATGAGGCTGTATTCGCGCAGGATGAACCGCTTGATGCCACATCGATTGTAAATTACTCCAACGTCCCCAAAGCCAAAATCTATGAAGTACTTAATCGGCTGATCGACAAAGGAACAGTGCTGACAACGATGGATGGCAAGAAAAAACTATATATGGCTGTGGATCTTCAGTCTATTATTCACAAGATCAAGGCTGATTTTGAGAAAGATATTGAGGAATTGAAGAGTTACAAAATCAAACGTACATTCACCGATGAACATATCTGGACGTTAAAAGATGAGTCGTCCATCGCATCGAATATCGAACAGCTTATCGAGGAAGCAGATTCATCGATTCTTTTTCTGGCCTGGAATGAGCGAATGGAGAAATATCGTGAACTGCTGGAGCAGAAGGAAAAGCAGGGCGTGTACGTTGAAGTGCTTGCCGTTGGGGGAATGGAGACATCCTTAAACCGGATATACTCGTTGATTCCATTGCTTGATGCACCGGAACCTTCACAGCTGCTTATTGTGGATCATGCATATCTGCTGTTTGCCGGTGTGGAGCACGATTCATGGCGAGCGATCAAGACGATGTCCAAACCGATTGTCAAAGCGATGACTGATTATTTCTACCATGATGTTGCCCTTACTCAAATAACCAAAAAATACGGTGACCAACTGTTACAGGATGCTGAAATCGAGAAACTGCTCACCAGATTGATCTATTAAAACTATTCTCTCGGAGAATAGTTTTTTTGTTATATCTTTGTTTGAAAAAAATCATGAAAATAACTATTGAAACTTCCATTCTTATGGGTTACTATCGTAGTTGTAACTTTTGAGGAGGATTCAAAAATGAATAAGAAAGTATATGTGCTTGCTATCGCAGCATTTGTGGTCGGAACCGTTGAACTGATCTTGGGCGGCATTCTGGACCTGATTGCTACGGATCTTCATCTTTCCCTGGCGAAGGCCGGGTATTTAATCTCTATTTTCTCACTTGTCTATGCGTTGTCTGCACCGATTTTATTAAATATGACGGCCAGATTCGAGCGTAAAAAAGTATATATGTGTACGCTATTTGTATTTCTAATCAGTAATCTGATCTCTGCGTTCAGTACCAGCTTTTATATGCTAATGGCGGGTAGAGCACTCGGAGCCGCAACAGGTTCACTTATTTTTGTGCTCTCCCTGACCCTTGCAGCTCGCATTGTGGAACCACAGTATAAAGGACGCGCCGTGGGGATCATTACGATGGGAGGTAGTGCATCACTTATCCTGGGTGTACCTCTTGGAATCTTTGTAGGCAACTTGGCAGGCTGGCGTGAGGTGTTCATGTTGATCGCTGTTCTGACTGCAGTGGTTATGGTAGCGATCTGGATCGCGATGGATCGTGTGCAGCCTATTCCTGCTGTATCCCTGAAAAAACAGCTTACGGCTCTGTGGAATCCGAAAATGTTGGCAATCCATGCTACGACGTTGCTTGTTCTGGCGGGTCACTTGACGTTATATGCGTATTTCACACCATTTCTGCAAGAGACGCTGGGAGCAAGCTCAACGATGGTTACCTTTATCTATATGATGTTTGGGATCGCCGCTGTTGCAGGGGGAGGCATCGGGGGCATGTTATCCGATCGTCTGCATCCCGCTAAAGCCATTGTCATTGTGCTGATTCCCTTTATCGTGAGTATGGCTGTCATTCCGTTCAGTGTTCAATTGCCTTTGATTGCCTTCTTGATATTATTAAGCATCTGGAGTGCACTGAGCTGGACCGTTACGCCTGTACAGAATAGTCTCATTATCAAAACTTCGCCGGAAACAGCTGAAACGCTAATCAGCACCAATTCAGGTATTGCCCATGCAGGTATTGCACTGGGTACCTATATCGGTGGCATGGTGATTGATCATTCATCGATTCTGAACACTGGATGGGTTGGATCTGTTCTGATTTTGCTTGGTTTGATCTCTGCCATCTATGCGATTAGCATCAAGGAAAAAACCGTTCAGGCGGTTGCTTAGAATAAATATGTACAAAATATTGAACCTCTGCATTCCCATAGATAATGGGGTGTAGAGGTTTTTTTGCTATTTCGCTAGAGTACGCGTTAGTAGAATGAACCATTTTCATATCGAGTAAGACTTGCTTTATTCATCGTGATCTATATAATTAAAAGAGTTTTAAAAAGTTTTTTTAGAGAGATAGAGCTTTAACTTATTTATAGACAGCAGATGGGAAGTGCTAGGAAATGATGACTGAAAAAGAGAAATCCCAATTAGGGCTCTTATATAATGCCAATTATGATCAAGAGTTAATTGAAGAGCGTTTGTATGCCAAAGGACTTTGTTACGATTATAACCAGCTCCATCCAGCCAAGATTAATGAAAGAGAAGCGTTAATTAAGAAACTGCTCGGGAAAACGACCGATCGTTTCCTGATTGAACAGCCATTTGTATGTGATTACGGCTATAATATTGAAATTGGTGAAAACTTCTATAGCAATCATAATATTGTCATGCTGGATGGAGGCAAAATCAGTTTTGGAGATAACGTTTTTGTTGCTCCCAATTGCGGATTTTATACTGCAGGCCACCCTTATGATGTTGAGCAGCGCAATGAAGGTCTGGAGATCGTTGGACCCATCACGGTGGGCAATAATGTGTGGATCGGTGGCGGTGTGACAGTTCTTGCCGGTGTGACGATTGGAGATAATACGATCATCGGCGCAGGGAGCGTAGTGACCAAGAGTATACCGTCTGGTGTGATTGCTGCGGGTAATCCTTGCAGGGTCATTCGCAAGATAACGGAAGAAGACAAAACAAAGTACAGCAGAGATGTAGTGAAGAACATATAGTAAAGAACATGATCGTAGCCAATGAGAATGCCCGATGTGCATCATCGGGTATTTCTTTTTGAAAATAAAAATAAAATCCCCCAGACAGAAAACATGCTAGGTATCGTATGACCGACACTTTTTCATGTGATATGTCTGGGGGATAGAAGAATGTATCTGTTACATTTGTTTAAAAAAACTTAACGCTGCAAACTTTTCCCGTTACTGCTGATCACTTCTTTGTACCAATGGAAGGATTTCTTGCGGTAACGTTCGAGTGTTCCTGATCCATCGTCATGACGATCAACATAGATATAACCATAACGTTTTTTCAACTGGGCAGAAGACGCACTGACCACATCAATACAACCCCATGATGTATAACCCATAATTTCAACGCCATCTTCAATGGCTTCGCCAACCTGAACCAGATGATCATTCAGATACTGGATTCGGTAATCGTCTTCGACTGTTTTCTCGCCATCAGCACCCGTGATCAACTCATCGACAGCACCAAGACCATTTTCTACAATAAACAGTGGTTTTTGATAACGGTCATAGAACATGTTAAGCACATAACGCAATCCTTGCGGGTCAATCTGCCATCCCCATTCACTTGCTGGCAGATAAGGGTTAGGTACACCCCCAAGCAGGTTACCTTCACCTGCGACTTGTTTCTCCGGATCTGCCGTCTGACAGATACTCATGTAATAACTGAAAGAGATAAAGTCTACCGTATTCAGCAGCATTTCCTCGTCGCCAGCTTCCATCTGAATCTCGATTCCATTTTCCCGGAAGTAACGTTTCATATAACCAGGATAGCGACCTCTTACGTGTACATCACCGAAGAAATAGTTGCTGTGTTCGAATTCCATGACTTTAATCATATCGTCTGGATTTGGTGTCAGTGGGTAGGTAGGCATGCTGAGCATCATACAACCAATCTGTGCTGTAGGGATAATCTCATGACAGAGCTTCACAGCGGAAGCACTTGCTACAAACTCATGATGGATCGCCTGATACAGATCTTGCTTGCAAAGCTTTTCCTTCGGCGTGTAGATACCACCGCTCATGAATGGTGCTTCGAGAATGGAATTGATTTCGTTAAAAGTAAGCCAGTATTTTACCTTATTCTTATAACGTTTAAATACGGCAGTTACATAACGCTCATAGAATCCAACCATTTTCCGGTTAACCCAGCCGTCGTACTCTTTGGACAGGTGAAGAGGTGTCTCATAGTGGGATAGCGTAACCAGTGGTTCGATCCCGTATTTGTGACACTCGTCAAACAGATCGTCGTAGAATTGCAGACCTTCTTCATTTGGTTCCAGCTCGTCCCCTTTCGGGAAAATCCGGGACCAGGCGATGGAAGTACGGAATACCTTGAAGCCCATCTCGGCAAACAGTTTTACATCTTCCTTGTAGCGATGATACAGATCGATACCGATCAGTTTCATGTTATCCTCAGTAGGTTCTTCTGTAATTGGACCCATGATGCCTTTGGGAGCTACATCCTGAGTAGATAATCCTTTGCCGCCTTGATTGTATGCACCTTCAGCCTGATTGGCTGCAATTGCGCCACCCCACAGGAAATTTTCCGGGAATTGATAGGTGTGATTACTCATGTGTATCGCTCCATTCATCAAATTGATTTTAAGATGGTTCATGTATGACATAAGAAAAGCTTAAACGTTGTAACGGGTTACACGTCAAGTTTTACTTTTGACCCAGATCTGAGGCATACTATTATTTTATAGTTCGTTAGCAAGAAGGGAGTCTCCGATGTCCAAGTTTGATGAAATTATGAAGCGGTCCGGTTACTCAAAAGCTACTGTGTCACGCGTGATTAATCATTCTCCGCATGTTAGTGATGAAGCAAGGCAGATCATAACTGATATTATGAAACAGTTGAACTATATTCCCAATCGGAATGCGGTATCTTTATCTACAGGGCAAACAAAGCAGATCGGAATTGTGACCTCTACCACAGGTGAGATCATTCTTACATTCATGAATCAATTCATTGATACAGCCATGGATTTTGGGTTTCAGACGATTATCTATACATCCCGTGGAGATCCGCAGATTGAATTGCAGGCATTTGAAGATCTGCGCAGTAAACGAGTCGATGGGCTAGTTATTATTGCTTGTGTCAATGATCCTAGGGAATTAAAGGCTTATATGGAGTATGGGCCCATTGTCTCCTGGCAGAGAATGGGGAATGACGAGATTCCGTCTGTCGCTATGGATCAGGCAGAAGGGTATAAGTTAGCTCTGGAGCATCTGGTATCAAGAGGATACACTCGAATTGCAAATGCATTTGGCAGGGCTGAAAGTTTGAATACTCAGAGCCGCCGTAAAGCCTATGAATCTTTCATGAAGAGCAGAGGTATGCAGGTGTGGACTGAAGCGTATCAATATTCCGTATTTAGCTCCTCCGATGGGGAAGAAGCGATGCGAAGAATGGCTGAGGGGCCAGAACTTCCACAGGCCGTATTATGTTCGAATGATTATGCAGCGATCGGCATTCTGAGTGAAGCACGCAGACGGAATATTCAGGTACCGGAACAACTCGCCATTGTGGGGTTTGATGATATCGAGCTTTCCCGTGTACTCGGAATCACGACCATACACAATCCGATTGCGGAGCAAGCCACCCAGGCTTTCCATCAATTGTGGGCCGTATTGGGTAAAACAGAGTTGCAGACAGAGCAGCTGACATACCAGCTGATTGAGCGTGAGACGACTTGAATCCGTAAGACCTGATGTTGGAATTGGTTTTATGGATTCAATAATTATTCAAATTTGAAGCATCATCAAATCGGAGTCATACGTTATACTGAATATGAGCTTCAGAACGACATATCTGTACGGAGATGTGGCGTGAGGTGTTTGTATCATGTTACAAGTTACATATTTCACAAACGATCTGCGGGAAAGGTGAGAATGGACTTTATGAAAACAGTGACAGGCCGATTCAGAATTGCTGGCATATGGGAGGGCGTATCTTTACTTTTATTGATTTTTATTGCTATGCCTCTGAAATATTTTGCAGATATCTCTTCCGCTGTAGCCGTAATGGGCATGATTCATGGTATTTTATTTCCTTTGTACCTTATTGCGCTAGTGCATTTGGCAGTGGTCAAAAAGTGGAAGGCAAGACGCTGGTTGATGGGTGTACTGGCCGGCTTTCTGCCTTTTGGAACTTTCGTATTCGAATCCTACCTTCGCAAGAGAAATTGGAAATAAAAATCAATAAGAATAAATGAAAGCAGGCGACTAATTCAGATGTTATCCGAATTGTCGCCTGTTACTTTCTGTACAAGTACTACTTTACTGTACCTTGCTGACGATCGGACAATAAGCTGACTCCAATATCGCCAGAGGCATTCGACACAGGTGTATACGCCGAGAAGGAAGTAACAACAACCAGGGCAGTGAACAGAAATAAGAATGATTTTTTCATACCATAACCTCTTTCATATGGGTATATATTCCATTTGATTCTAACGCACATAGGCTATACTTGAAAAGAAAAAGTTTAAATGAGCAAGCTATTGAATGACTGAAAGGGTTGAGCTTCTATGAAAGATATTCATGAGTTAACATCCATAGAAATGGTTGAAGAAGCTATTCAACAACATGAATTGTTTTTTTTGTATGTATCTCGTCCAGAGTGCAGTGTATGTCACGCTTTACTCCCCAAGATTAGGGCGTTGCTTGAACCTTATCCATCAATATACCTCGGTCACATTAATGCTAACGACGTGGAAGAGGTTGCATCCAAGTTTCTTATTTTTACCGTTCCAACAATGATCATGCTTGTGGAGCAGAAGGAATATATTCGAGCGGATCGTTTTGTTCGCTTGGAACGTCTGGAAGAGCAGCTGCTACAGATTCACTCCATGTATATCCAGGATGAGGAATAGAAAGCTAAAGCTTCTTGAACGGCGGCTCACACATGAGCCGTTTTTTTGCGCTCTCAGCAACATATAGCCATAGATAAAGGACATGATGCCTGAACTCACAAATTAAATTGTTGCCATGAAAACGGTTTTATGATAATTTAAACAATATAAAAACGTTTTTATAGCAAAGGAACAAAAACTTATGGCAAAGATAACGATTAAAGATGTTGCAAGGGAAGCTGGCGTATCCATATCTACAGTCTCCAACGCTTTGAATGGTGTGGATGTCTTGAACCCGGAGACGAAATCACATGTTCTTAAGGTGGCAGAACGTTTAAATTATGTGCCCAATCTGAATGGCAAGCTGTTGAAGTCCGGTCAAACCAAAATGCTCGGTTTTTTCACCACCAGTGTATCGGGTCCGTATTTCTATAAGCTGGTCGAGTCGATGTCTCGTGAATGTGATCGTCTTGGGTACGGGCTGAATGTATTTGTGACCAAGGATAAACACGTTATTATGAGTAATATTCTGGGTCGGCGGGTGGATGGTGTCATTATCTACGAAGAGCTTCGGATCGATGAGCAAGATATTATCGCCATGGAGAAAGACAAGATCAAGGCAGTTTTTTTGGATCGGGTTTATCAGAGCGATACGATGGGAAGTGTCATTTTTGACTCGTATGTGGCGGCTTACGAAGCAACCAAGTATCTAATTGGGCTTGGGCATAAGAAAATTGCTTATATTTCGGGTGTGGACACGATGTTTGACAGTGTGCAGCGTAGAGACGGCTATCTGGCTGCTTTGCATGAGTATCAGCTTCCGATTGATGAAGATTACATTATACAGGGTTATTTTGAGGAAGAGAGCACGTATAGTGCGATAAAATCTTTTCTTCATTTACACCCCGGCAAGCGGCCTGATGCATTTCTTGCAGGGAATGACTTGAGTGCAATTGGCTGTATGCATGCGTTGAAGTCTGAGGGTTTTGAAGTGCCTCAAGATGTTAGTGTCGTGGGTTTCGACGATATTGATATCGCACAATATTTTTCCCCACCGCTCACAACGGTAAGAAATCAAATTGCAAGGCAGGGTATCCTGGCAATCAATCAACTGGTGGGTATGATCAAGGAGAAAGAACAAGGGGCTGCGCAAAAATTGGCGGGTGAGCTGGTGGTTAGAGGTTCAAGCCATGTGAAGATCGACCGGAAAGACTATCGTACATAAGTTGATTCAGCTTCTTCTCCGGTCTTTTTTTACATAAATAAGAGCCGAGGGGGTTTTTATGGCGAAAAATAAAAACGTTTTTATAATCAATGCATGATGGAGGGGAGTAAAAGAACGTGGATAAATTAGCGGTAGAAACATCATCTGGTAAAAGTGATATCAGCCTCAACGGAAAGAAGCCTATTGGACAACGGATCAAAGAATTCGTAGTGGATTATCGAAGACAATGGGAGATTCAATCCATGATTATCCCTGGCATTATCTTTATGATTATATTCTGTTACATTCCGATCTACGGGTTGACGATTGCCTTCAAAAATTACACGGTCATTGATACGCTGGCCACCGCTCCATGGGTAGGACTGGATAATTTCAGAATCATTATGTCAGACAAATACTTCTGGGATGCAGTCGTGAATACACTGGGGATCAGTTTTTTGAAACTGGGTATAGGTTTCGTCATTCCCATCATTCTCGCGATCATGATCTATGAGTTAAACAGCGGACGCTTCAAGAAATTTGTGCAAACGGTTTCATATTTACCTCACTTTTTGTCCTGGATCGTACTTGGGGGAATGCTGATCACCTGGTTTTCGACAACGGGCTTATTTAATCAGTTGTTACTTAGCCTGGGAGTGATCTCGCAACCGCAGAACATCTTGCTGGATGCAGGCAAGTACTGGTGGATTGCTACGTTATCGGATATTTGGAAAGAGGCAGGCTGGGGAACCATTTTGTACCTGGCAATCATGGCGAAGATTGATCCAACGTATTATGAAGCTGCCAAAATCGATGGTGCAAGCCGTCTCAGACAGATCTGGAATATCACATTACCTAATATGAGATCAATCATCAGCCTAAATTTGATTCTAACTGTAAGCGGTTTATTAGGGTCGAATCTGGATCAGACACTGGTTCTCATGAACTCCCAAAACCGCGACAAAGCGGAAGTCATTAACTCGTACGTGTATCGTATGGGGATGTCACAGGGTGACTTTTCATATGCAACGGCCGTTGGCTTGGGTGTCTCGATCATCTCTGTCATTCTGCTCGTCACGGCGAACAAAATCACAAGCAAATTAAACGATAATCAATCTGTGTTGTAGAAGGAGGCATCCCGCGTGAATGGAAAGGTGGCAAAAGAAGATCTCGATAGTCGGATCTTTGATACCTTAAACATGATACTGCTAATCATCTGTACGATCGTTATTCTGGTTCCGCTCTGGAATGTCATCATCTCTTCCTTTAGCTCAGGCAAAGCGCTGGCGGAAGGCGGATTCATCTTCTGGTCACCGGAATTCTCGCTGGAGAATTACAGAGCTGTATTCAATGATCAGGGCATCTGGCAGGCATTCTTCATATCGGTCTCCAAAACAACGATCGGCGTTGTTACACATGTGTTCTTCTGTGCCATGGTTGGTTACGGTCTGAGCAAAAAGTACATAAGAGGCCGTAAATTATATGTTGCCATGGGGGTCATCACGATGTTCTTCTCTGGTGGCATGATCCCGACGTATCTGTTAATCAAATCACTTGGATTGTTAAACAGCTTCTGGGTGTACATTATTCCGGCATTATTCAGTTTCTATGATGTCGTGATCCTGATGAATTTCTTCCGGAATGTCCCAGATTCTCTGGAAGAATCGGCTAAGATTGACGGCGCCGGGGATTGGCATATTTTCCTGAAAATCTTCATCCCACTCTCCATGCCTGCCATGGCTACAATTGCGCTATTTAATGGGGTAGGGCAATGGAACGACTTCATGACAACCAAGTTATACATTACCGATCAGTCACTGTATCCACTTCAGATGATGTTGTATGAGATTATCGTGCAGTCTCAGACCCAATCTATGCAAAATGTCGGGGGTTCGGCTGTCATCGAAACAACAACCAAAGGTGTGCAGTTGGCCACTATTGTCATTACTACGCTACCAATCGTACTAATCTATCCCATCGTTCAGAGATATTTTATCTCGGGAATGATGCTGGGTGCGGTCAAGGAATAGGAGAACTAAATACCCCATTTTGAGGAGGAACAAAAATATGTTGAAGTTGAACAAGGCATCAGGAAAAAAAGGGATTAAATTGCTCGCAACATTGCTCACAGCCGTACTTATGATTACAGGTTGCAGCGGTGGATCTGGGGGCTCCAGTGAAGGAAACTGGGTATCTATTGAAGATCGCTATACGGTTGACCCGGAAAAGCCGGGTTGGCAGTTGGATAAAAAGGAAGAGGCTACCGACCTGACCTGGTACGTCAATGCAGACTGGTGGAACACCGATTTTGGCAAGGACATTGTCACCAAGAAAATCAAAGAGGATCTGAACATCAATATTAAATTCATCACGGGTGATGATACCAAGTTAAATACCTTTTTCGCAGGTGGAGATATGCCTGACTTGCTGACCGTATTTGACTCCAATTCTCCTGTGGTACAAAAAGCTGCAACCTGGGCTATGCCGCTGAACGATCTGGCGGAAAAATATGATCCTTACTTCAACAAAGTTGCGGCTGCCGATACATTGAACTGGTTCCAATTGGCGGATGGAAAAACCTATGGTTACCCGAACTATTCCAATACGCAAGAGGATTATGATAGCGGAAACATTCCTGCCAAAACGGCATTTATCATTCGTAAGGATGTGTACAAAGCTTTGGGTAGTCCGGTCATTGGAACGCCAGAAGAATTCCAGAGTGTGATGAAACAGATCAAGGAGAAGTTCCCGGCTCTAATTCCATTCGGCTTTAATGCCGTAGGTGAAGGAACGGGTTCACTCGGGGATACGTTGCAAGATTTCATCGGCGTTCCGTTGGAGACCGAATCAGGAGAATTCTATGATCGCAATCTGGATGAAGATTACCTCACGTGGTTGAAAACATTAAACACCGTGTATAGAGACGGCAATATCAGTGATGACAGTTTTGCCGATGATGGAACCGCTTTTGAGGAAAAAGTGAAGTCCGGTAAATATGCGACCATGCTGCTTGACGGTACTCCTCAGCAAGGAGGAAACTTGCAAATCTACATGAGTGCCAATCCAGGCAAAGAATATGTTGCTATCGATGGGCCACAGAGTACCAAGGGCAATGCACCAACATTGAATCAATCCGGGATAACGGGCTGGATGATCAACTTTATTTCCAAGGACTGTAAAGACCCGGCCAAGGCAATTCAAATCTTTACGTACTTATTGAGTGAAGAAGGCCAAACGCTCATGAATTATGGAATTGAAGGCGAGACCTATCAAACGAAAGCAGACGGTAGCATTGAGTTGCTGCCTGCCGTGAAAGACATGCAGCTGCACAATGCGGATCAATTTAAAAAAGATTACCGGATGGGCGAATTTATGTTCTTCGGTCATGACCGCCACAAAGCACTCAGTGCAGATGCTTTTCCGGAAGCCATTAAACAGATGCAGGAGTGGGGCAAAGGCAAGCTGAAACCACACTTCATTCTGGAGAATATTAGCCCAGATCAAGGTACACCTGAAGCTCGTGCGTTGTCGGCGATTAACACCAAATGGAATACAACGCTAGTCAGTATGGTACGTTCCAAGGATGATGCCTCGTATGACAATGCATTGGCTGCTTACAAGTCATTTTTAGGTGAAAACCGTTGGGAAGAGATTGTGAAGGTACGCAGTGAAAAGATGAAACTGAACAAAGAGAAACTAGGCATTCAATAATAGAAATACAAAGGAGAATCCTATGACTACATTCAAAATGTACAAATCAACAGGAGAAGATGAATTATTTGTATCTGTGTCCTCGGATCAATTGCAACCTCTTGCCCCTGATCTGGAGACAACGACCATTCTTCTGGATGATCAGCTAACGTATCAGGAGATGGACGGATTTGGTGCTTCTTTTACCGATTCATCTGCCTATTTGATCAACCAAATCTTGAATGAGGAGCAGCGGGATGAGGTCATGACCCGACTATTCCATCCGGAGAAAGGAATTGGGCTGTCGGTCATCCGTAATCCGATGGGCGCTTCGGACTATGCGAGAACGGTATACAGTTATAACGATATGCCAGAACAGCAGACAGACGCAGAATTAACCCAATTCAGCATTTCACATGATGAGGAGGACGTTATTCCTTTAACTCAAAAGGCGTTGGCATTGAATCCTGAACTGAAGCTATTTGCTTCACCATGGAGTGCACCCGGCTGGATGAAAACGAGTGGATCAATGATTACCGGACAATTGAAGGCTGAATGGTACCCCGTTTATGCCGAATATTTCGTGAAATACATTCAAGCTTATACAGAGCATGGATTACCCATCCATGCCATCACACCACAGAATGAGGCGCTTTATGAACCCGGGCACTATCCCGGTATGTTGATGCCAGCCGAAGCGCAAGCAGACTTTATCAAAAACCATCTCAAACCAGCCTTTGTTAGTAACGATATTCAAACCAAAATTTTCTGTTACGATCACAACTGGGATCAACCGGACTATCCACTGACCTTACTGGAACAAGCGGGAGAGGAAGTTGACGGAGTGGCCTGGCACTGGTACGGGGGCGATGCATCTGCTCAAACGAAGGTATATGAAGCTTTTGCAGGTAAAGAAGTGCATTTCACTGAAGGCTCAGGCGGAGAGTGGATTCCGCCATTTGAGCAAGCCTTCTCGAATGTGATGCGAACGGGAATTCAGATCCTTCGTAATTACAGCAAGTCATTGGTACTCTGGAATATGGCACTTGATGAGAACAACGGGCCAACCGTTCCTGGATTTGGCCGCAGTACGTGTCGTGGGATCGTCCAGGTGAATCAGCAAACAAAGGAACTTACGTATACACTTGATTATTATGCCCTGGCACATTTTAGTGCTTTGATCCGTCCAAAGGCTGTTCGGATTGAATCAACGTCCAGTGATCATGGAATTTGTTCTGTGGCTTTTAAAAATGCCGATGGTTCTGTAGCTTTAGTCCTCTTCAATGATGGGGAGGAGACGGCGAATGTGCAGACCAAGCTGCGAAATGAAGAGTTGTTATGTTTTCAAATGGAAAGCAAAAGTGCTACATCCATTTTAATTCATCCCAATAAGTAAACATACCTGAGATCAGGGCTTACGTCTTACGTTGTCAGTACCGTTTTTTGTTTGCGGTACTCCGTGGGCGTGAGCCCTGTATGCTTTTTGAACTGTCTGGAGAAATAATACAAATCACTGAAACCGAGATGCTCGGCGATGGCAGTTATTGTGTTCGGGGTGCAGGTCAGCAGTTCCTTGGCTTTATCGATTTTTTTGCCAGTAATATAGAGGATCGGAGGAACACCGATCTGCTGCTTGAAGAATCGAATGAAATAATTCGGATGCATGTAGGCGATCTGGGCCAGATCCTGAACCGAAATATTCTCTTCGATGTTGGAATCAATATACGCCAGAATGGTGGACAGTTTCTCCATGACAGGCACGTTAATAAAAGAGATCTGATCCAGATCCAGATTCATTATATAGTGGGATAGTAACTCGGTTAGTTTGCTCTTGGCCATCATATGGCCATAGACTTCATCGGATTTTGCATATGTAAGGATACTGCTGAAGATTGCTTGAATCAACTCAGGTTGATCAATCGTACAGATGTGTGGGAATTTCAGAATTTGGAACAAATTGATTCCCCCAACCTTTGCGCTAAAGTGACACCAATATTTGAGAAAAGGACGGTCATTAATGGCAGAGTAGGACTGTTTGATCCCCTCTGGCATTAAAATAAGCTGATTAGGCGCAGGATAATACTCCTCATTCCCAATCTTGAGCCAACCTTCACCTTCGCATATGAAATAAAACTTGCTGTAATCGGGCGTGTAATCCAGATCCCGCCAATCGGTATCACACCGATTGTAATTGACCATGAATAATTCGACTTGGAGATTAGACAGGTAGTTCGTAAGCAAAGTTTGGTGATTCATACTTTTCACCTCCATACAAGGTTATTATTGTCCATCTAAAAGTTAGTGTTCTGCATGTCTATCCTTCGGCCGTAGCACTACAATACAACTACAGACAATAACAGAAGGGATGAGAACATCTCATGTACAAAAACGAATATTTGCAACAGATTGAAGCAACGATTGCCAATGGTAAATTCAAGGACAACTGGAGTTCGCTTAGCGCCTTTCAAGCTCCCGAATGGTACCAAAAAGCGAAATTCGGCATATTCATTCACTGGGGGCTATATTCTGTACCGGCCTATGATAGCGAATGGTATTCGCGAAATATGTACATACAAGGCACCAAAGCTTATGAACATCACCTTGCGGTATATGGACCCCATAAGGACTTTGGATATAAAGACTTCATTCCGATGTTTCGTGCAGAGAAGTTCGATGCAGATGAATGGGCAACGTTATTCAAACAAGCTGGAGCCAGATATGTTATGCCTGTGGCTGAGCACCATGATGGTTTTCAGATGTACAAAAGCTCTATCTCTCACTATAACACATATGAAATGGGCCCCAAACGGGATCTTCTGGGTGAGATGAAGGTTGCGTATGAGAAGCAGGGGCTGACCTTATGTGTGTCGTCTCACCGCGCCGAGCACTGGTTCTTCATGTCTCACGGGAAGGAGTTTGATTCAGATATTAAGGAACCCCTGGAGCGTGGGGATTTCTATTGGCCTGCCATGCCTGAACCCAAGGATCACTTCGACTTGTATGACTCACCTCCAACCGAGGAGTATCTGGAAGACTGGTTGATTCGATGCTGTGAACTGGTCGATCAATATCAGCCAAAGGTCTTTTATTTCGATTGGTGGATTCAAACGGTTGCATTCAAGCCCTATCTTAAAAAATTTGCTGCTTATTATTATAACAAAGGCGAAGAATGGGGTGTGCCTGTAGCTATCAATTATAAACATGAGGCCTATATGTTTGGAAGTGCCGTTCCGGATGTGGAGCGGGGACAGTTTGCTGAGCTCAAGCCCTATTTTTGGCAAACGGATACAGCTGTCGCTAAAAACTCATGGTGTTATACGGAAAATAATAACTATAAAACAGCCGAAGAGATCATTCGGGATCTCGTCGATATTGTAAGCAAAAACGGAAATTTACTGCTGAACATTGGACCCAAAGCAGACGGCAGCATACCGGATGAAGATCGCGACATTTTGCTGAGTATCGGCAAGTGGCTGGAAGTGAATGGGGAAGCGATCTATGACACGTCATTCTGGCGTACGTTTGGCGAGGGTCCGACAGAGGTGAAGGAAGGACAATTCACTGACGGGGATACGAAGATATTTACAAGTGAAGATATACGGTTTACGTTAAAAGAAAGCAGTCTGTATGCCACGGTTCTTGCCTACCCGGATAACGGGGTGATTCACATTAAATCGCTGAAGGAAAATTCTCATCATTTTCAAGGCGTTATTCAAGGTATTCAGGTACTTGGTTACGAGGAACAACCGAAATGGGAGAGAACAGCGGACGCACTGACGATCACAACGACAACTGTGAAAAGTAATGCGCCGATTGTTTTCAAAATTGAATTGGATTAATTGAATGAAGGACCGTTACCAGGAAGGGGACACACTGGTAACGGTCCTATTTTAATGATGAGTCAGCCTTTTGCAGTCTAATGCTTTCGTGTTTTTCGTGAGACCGTTCGGGCTTTGGCTCTTCGTTTACTGGACATCCGAAGCGCCTTAATTATACGTTGCTGCTTGGATAAGCGCTGGCGGAGATAACGAGTTTTTTTGGTGGATGTTAATGATGTAGGTGATATTACGGGCAATGTTAGTGTTCCAGATCCTGGTATCGGTATTGGTGTTCTTATAGGGAGCAGTTCGGAGTATGCATCCGGTATAGCATTCATCGTTTTGTAGTTTATGGGGATAATGCCCAGTTCCTGTAGCGTTCGGGGGATTATCGGATTGATAAATACCTTAAGCTCATGCTCGCGAATGTCCAGCCAATTGGATATGTCACGCAGCACATCATCTACATATCCGGGATGACATACAATCTCGGTGACACCTGCGCGGAGCGAAGACAAATGATGGAGCAAACGACGTAAGCCTTCGGGTCCTTCATACGTGTCCAGCAAAATTGTATCCGTCATTCGGGGGGCAGACAAATCTGGTATGGAATGCCGGATTTGCGATCTCCGGAGCGGGATGTTTTCCCGGACGGCTTTCTCGGCCATGATTTTATATATTCTGGGATCGTTTTGGTGCAGCAGTTGATGGGAATCCAGATGTGTAGGCGTAAAGGAGGTCTGGATAAAAGCATTCCATTGTGCATCGAGTTCTTTCGCAATATCAGCTATGTCTCGTATGGTAACATTGTCGCCCTTATAAAAAGAACCGTCAGGATTCACCAAAGAGGGCACCTGGGAAGGTTCGGACACGGGTCTCCCGTAAGTCAGGTTGAAATGCAATCCGATTCCAAGGTCTGGCAACGAACAGGCAGAGCTTACTGCATGGTCGAGGCCCGGCATATTCACCATCATTGAAGTACTCGTAATCCCTCCAGCCAGATAGGCTTGAATAATTCCCTGATTAACGCTAGGTGAGAGACCAAAATCGTCCGCGTTAATAATCACTTGTCTACTCAAGATGATGATCTCCTTTCTTACGTTGATAACGAATCCATTGCCATGTCCCCAATATATTACAGGTCACCAGGTATGGACCGTTCATTCGCACAGACCTGACAAAATACTTTTAAATTTTGTCTTGTCCATTGTATATCCAGTGTCATTATAGAAATAATTGAGTCGCAAGTAGAATACATTTAATGTAAACGTTGTTATTGATTGAGAAGAATGGGGGCGCCCGTTCAAAATCAGTCCGTTATTATGGGGAGGGAACAGTTTGTTGAAAAAAAAGAAATTCGTAAGTCTGCTTGTGCTTTTCAGTTTTTTGATCGTTTTACTGCCTGGTACGACGACGAGTGCTGCGACCAATTGGAATCTGGTGTGGAGTGACGAATTCACTGGAAGCTCCCTGAATACCTCGAACTGGTCGGCGGAGATTGGTACGGGCAGCAGCGGATGGGGAAATAATGAATTGCAGTATTATACAAATCGTCCCGAAAATCTGCAAGTGACCGGTGGAAATCTGGTCATTACCGCGCGTAAAGAAAATTACAATGGCAGCAATTATACCTCGGCCCGAATCAAAACCCAAGGTTTGAAGGAGTTTACGTACGGGAAAGTTGAAGCACGGATCAAGCTTCCGTCCGGTCAGGGGTTATGGCCTGCTTTTTGGATGCTGGGAAGCAATATTACTTCTGTAGGTTGGCCAAAGAGCGGAGAGATCGATATTATGGAGCGGGTCAATAACAATGCTTATGTAAACGGCACCGTACATTGGGATGCTAACGGGCATGCCGACTATGGAAAGATATCGGAGAATCTTGATTTTTCTCAATTTCATGTATACAGCATCGAATGGGACGCCAAATATATCCGCTGGTTTGTAGATGGCAAACAATTCAATGAATTTTATATCGAAAATGGAACAGGGAACACCGAGGAGTTCCAGCGTCCGTTCTTCCTCCTCTTGAATATGGCTGTAGGCGGAAATTGGCCTGGCAGCCCGAATAATGCGACACCTTTCCCGTCACAAATGCTTGTCGACTATGTACGTGTTTACCAGGCAGCGGCAGCACCGAGTATTGTCAATGGTGGTCTTTACACGATCAGTTCGAAAGCAAGCGGAAAAGTCATGGATATTGTGGACGTGTCTACGGCGAGCGGAGCCAAGGTGCAGCAGTGGACTAATTATAGTGCAAGCAATCAAACGTTCAGAGTGAATAGCACAGGGGATGGCTATTACAAGCTTACGGCGGTCCACAGCGGAAAAGTGCTGGATGTGCCCAACTCATCCTCCTCGGCCGGAGTACAATTGCAGCAATGGGATGATAACGGGTCCAATGCCCAAAGGTGGAGCATCCAGGATACGGGGAACGGTTATCATAAAATCATTTCCAAAATCAATGGATTGGCAGTCGATGTTTCGAACTCTTCAACGGCAGATGGGGCGGCAGTGCAGCAATGGAATGATAACGGTACAGATGCTCAGAGGTGGTCTTTTAGCAAATTGAACTGATAAATTGGAAAAAGATCAAGAACTGTATACTTTATTTCATCCGCCCATTTGATTTTCGACTATCGAGGAAACGCTTAACTGAAAATGTCAGAACCCAAAAAGAACGGCGACAGGTTTATCTCGTCGTTCTTTTTGATGTCAGAATAAGATGTCAGAATAAATTCTTCATAGTTATAAAGAACCATTTTAATCTATCAAAAGATGATATCTTTCGCATTTGCGTATAAAAATTAAGAAAAGCAGAGTCAATGGACTTAAAAAGCATTAAAAAGACTTATTTTCTATTTTTTTCAATAAAAGTGCTTGTGTATCTCGAAGTATGACTCTATAATATACCATAAAAATACAATTGGATTCTAAATTTTATATTATATGTAATTTTAAGAAGTATACACCTAACTCCAAGAAAGCTCCTGATCCAACCACATCAATGAAGCTCCCATGTAAATTATGCGTTCTTGCTAACGCTCTTGGTTACCCTCCTTGTTGAATGCGAAAACACTTCCAACCTCAAAAATGATTGATCTGAAATTCACTTCTTTAATATCCATTCATTAAGAGTTTTATAATCCTTCACATACAATGTAATTAAATTAATAACTTGTCCTGTAAAGGAGGTGAGGCTTGGAGTAAATGAAACGCAATACGTCTGACCAATGAAGGCCGTTTCATCGTTTCGTTTGAAGGAATGGATACAGTAAATCGCTGTATTACAAAAACCGGGTAAAAGGAGTGGAAAAGTTTGATAAAGATAAATCGTTTACGCAAGCCGCTCTCTATGGGCCTGTCGCTTCTCCTTGCATTATCTATCATTCATCCGGTTTCAGCTGAAAACGCCGTATCACAGAAGATCGACATGAAATCCAGTATGGAGAAGAGCTCCACCTCCAAAGTCAATGCGAAACTAAGCAAGGAATTTGAGAGCAATGACTACGTCACTTATCTGGTAAAAATGAAAGAGCAGGTGGATACAGCGTCCGTATCCAAACAAGCCATGGAAAAGGCGACGATCGAGAAGCAAACAGCTTCAGCTACCAAACTGTCGGTACGAAGCTCGGTCGTCAGCTCTCTGCGAGAAACGGCCTCACGTACACAATATCCATTGGAAACTTATCTGGAAAAGGAAGTTGACCTGGGTAAGGTCAAAGAATATAAAAGCTATTTTATTGTCAATTCACTGGCAGTGACAAGTACCAAAGAAGTCATGGAACAGATTGCGCTGCTGCCTGAGGTAGAGAAGATTCTACCGAATGAGACGAGATACTTACAGAAAGCAGAAGTGAGTAAAGAACCGGCGAATGCGGCACCAGGCAAAGATGCTGTCCAAACGCCAGTTAAAGACTCTTCAGTCGGAGTCAAAGACAAAGAGCCTGCTGCAAAAGACAAGCTTGCGACAGAGAACGTGGAATGGAACCTGGATTACATCAATGCGCCAGCCGTGTGGGATCGGGGGATCGATGGAACAGGGATTGTTGTTGCCAATCTGGACAGCGGTGTGGACTATACCCACCCTGCGCTTCGCAGCAAATGGCGGGGACTGGATGCTTCGGGCAATATCGTTGATCCCGAACTGAGCTGGTATGATCCGCACAGTAATGCTTCACTTCCTGCGGACGGAGACGGGCATGGTACGCACACGATGGGTACAATGGTTGGCTCCGAAGCAGATGGCACCAACCAGATCGGGGTTGCTCCCGGTGCGAAGTGGATTGGTGTACGGATATTCAATCCGGAAACAACAGATGCCATTATTCTGGATGGCGGACAATGGTTGATCGCTCCGGTGGATGCGGAAGGCAATCTGCATCCTGAACTTGCACCGGATGTCGTCAACAACTCATGGGGCGGCGGTGCCGGGCTGGATGAATGGTTCCGACCGATGGTGCAAGCCTGGCGTGATGCTCAGATTTTCCCGGAATTCTCCGCAGGAAATGTGAGACTGGGTAACCCGGGCGGACCTGGTTCTGTTGCTAACCCGGCCAACTATCCTGAAAGTTTTGCTACAGGAGCAACCGATATCAACGGAAATCTGGCTTCGTTCTCCCTGCTGGGCCCATCCCCGTATGGTGAGATCAAACCGGAAGTATCTGCCCCTGGTGTGAATATCCGTTCAGCAGTTCCAGGCGGTGTATATGAGGGAGGCTGGAACGGAACGTCCATGGCAGGCCCGCATACAACTGCGCTTGCTGCACTGCTGCTTCAGGCCAATCATTCCCTTACAGTGGATCAGCTGGAGCAGATCATTACAGATACAGCCACGCCGAGAACAGATAGTCAGTATCCGACATCTCCTAATAACGGCTACGGTCACGGCATTATTAATGCCCTTGATGCTGTGGGTTCGGTACTCGAAGGGATCGGCACAGTATCCGGCAGAGTGGTTACGGCGGGAGATGATCTAGAAGAGCCGGTACTGGCACATACCCCTGTTAATTCTGCCTTTACAGGCATCGATATACCATTAACCGCTCATGTGACAGATAACGTCGCGGTAGTCTCCGTCGAGGCTTTTGCCAAAACGACAGGCACCAACCAGTACGTCTATCTGCCGATGAATCGGATTGCTGGAGATAAAAAAGATGGGACATATACAGCGACAATCCCTGCTTTTCTTATTGAACCGCAAGGTGTAGAGTATTATATCCGCGTGAATGATTACGGCAACAACGGATTCGAAAGTCAGGTATATAAAGTGGCTGTGTCCAATGGTGTTCAGCCAGGATATCTTCAGAATTTTGAAGAAGATCAGCTGGGCTTCACCACTGGCGGAACCGGAAGTACCTGGATATGGGGAGCACCAAGCAGTGGTCCTGGAAGTGCATACTCCGGTGACAAGGTGATTGCAACCAATCTGCAAGGAACTTATGTGGCGAATAGCAATGCATATCTGCTTGCGCCACCAATTGATCTCACCGAGAGTCCGGAAGGGGCATTGTTATCCTTTAAGCACTGGTATGATCTGGAGAATAACATCGACTTCGGCAAGGTATACATTGCTTCCGAGGATAGCGATTATGTGTTCGAAGAGCTGTTAACTTTTACGGGTACAGGTGGCAATTGGAAAACACAATATGTGGATCTTCGCGAATATGCGGGACAGCAGGTGTTCATCAAGTTCAATCTGACGAGCGATAATTCAGTGCAAAAGGCTGGCTGGTACATTGATGATTTCGCTGTAGAAGAACTGGATGATATTGCTCCGGGTGCTCCTGCCGGATTGTCAGCGACGGCCGACATTCTTGGTAATGTAGCCTTGAGCTGGACTGGTCCGAGCGATGAGGATCTCGAATCCTATATCGTATATCGTTCCACAACCGCAGGTGCAGGTTATGAATCCATTGGAACTGCAACAGGAACAACGTTTACAGATACGGCTACGGTGACAGATTCGACGTATTACTATACCGTTGCCGCACTTGATTATAGTGGCAATGAAAGTGACAAATCGAATGAGGTCTCCATTACAGTAGAGGTGCCTCAAGATATCTACATCGATCATTTCGATGGCAGTGATGATAATGGCTGGACTCATTCGGGAACCAAAGATGAGTGGGAACGCGGTATTCCGGTAACGGGACCTGCCAGCGCGGTTTCTCCACCGAATGTCTGGGCGACTGATCTCGACAATACGTACGAGAGTGGTTCCAACTATTCACTCGTATCTCCGGTCATTGATTTGACGGATGTGTCCGAAGGAACACTCACGTTTAATCATTGGTACGAGATTGAGAGTGGATACGACTACGGGTATGTGGAAGTCACCAAGGATGGTGGAACCACATGGTCAGAACTGGGCAAATTCTCACATAGTACAAACGGTAAACAATGGACACCCGTATTTTATGATCTGGATGCACTTACCGGTAATGAAGTTCAATTCCGATTCCGCCTGACCTCAGATAACAGTGTTGTGAAGACAGGCTGGTTCATTGATGATTTCCGTGTACTGGGAGTTGCTGCGGAGACGGTAACGGAGGACAGTGCGGTTGTGCTTAACAATGACAAACCAAAACCGTCCTATGATAATCCATGGTACAAAATTTCGCGGACAGACAAAGCGGAATTTAACAAAACGAAACAGCAACAACCGGAAGTTGAAAAACCAGAAACAGGCTCGGTTAATCCACAAAGCCTGCCTGCAAGTGCAACGGTTACCGTACTGGAAACCGGGCGTTCGGTGAAGACAGATCCAGCTACAGGCAAGTATAACTTCACACACGTAGCAGGCGATTACACGTTAAAAGCTGAAGCATATGGATATTATCCTCGAACTCAGCAGGTAACGATCACCGATGGCAGTGGAGCCAAAGCCAACTTTAATCTGGAGGCAATCCCGCATGGGCAGATTGAAGGTGTAGTAACGGATGAGCGGACAGGACAACCGCTGGCTGATGCTTCCGTTCTCGTGGTGGAAGATGCCAATGTAGGTGAAGTTCGCACAGGTTCAGATGGCAGCTTCAATATTCAGGTATTGGAAGGAAGTTATACCCTGTCCATCCGGGTTGCGGATTATTACAGTAAAACCGTTACTGTGACTGTCCCTGGCAATGGTACGGCTGAGGCAAATGTTGCCTTGAAGCCGTTCATCGGTTTCCCTGGAGAAATTGCTTATGATGATGGAACAGCAGAGAACGCACGAGCTTTTAATGCTGCGGATAACGCTTGGGCAGTTCGAATGACACCAGAGCTGGAGACCGCTCAACTGACAGGTGCATCGTTCCGATTCTGGAACACCGAATGGCCTGTACCTGGAGGCACAGCGTTCCAATATGCCGTCTATGATGCATCGGGTGCGGGCGGAGCTCCGGGACGACAACTGGCTGGACCATTTGACGGTACTGCACTTCGTAACGATCAATGGACAACTGTTGAATTCCCGGAACCGGTCATTGTAACGGGTGATTTCTATATCGTGTATGTACAGAGTTTAGCTGGAACTAGCGCTCCGGGACTCGCTACCGATGAGGATGGTCCAAATGCAGGTCGAAGCTGGCAGCGAGTAGGTGGAGCGTGGAGCACTTCACCTGATGAAGAAGGTAACTACATGATTCGTGCAGTTGTGAGATATCCGGTAAATGCACCTGTGCTCACAGCACCTGCGAACACGTATACGAATCAATCAACCTTCACCGTGTCGGGAACGTCTCCGGCATCCGGCGCACAGATCAAGATATACAACGGCAAAGATCTCGCTGGCACTACAACTGTCGCAAATGGGAAGTTCTCATACGGTGTGAAACTCCGTTCTGGCATTAATGCGATTACCGCCGAGGCAGTGGTGGATGGGAAAACGACCGACCGCTCACTCCCCGTCGTCATTATTCTGGATCAGACCAAACCGCAGTTGACGATTCTTACGCCAGCTCAAGGGGATCGCATCAATGCAGAAGTTGTTCACGTAACGGGTAATGTCGTGGAACAATTCCTCGATAAGGTAACCGTTAACGGACAAACCGTACAAGTGGGAAAAGACAGAAGCTTCAGTCACCGCGTATTGGTCAATGAAGGCGAGAACACAATTACCATTACAGCAACCGATATCGCTGGTAACAAAACGACCGTAACCCGCACCGTCTATGTGGAAACGGCGTTGCCAGAACTTACGAATATTACGCCAGCTGAAGATGTTCGAATCACATCAGGGGAGAGTGTCACCGTTTCGTTTGACAGTAAACCTGGTCTGCAAGCATCTTTCCGTATTCAGTTACCGCTGAATCTGAATGCCCAAGGGGCAGGAGAGATTTCATTGGTGGAGACCGAAGCTGGTCGTTACACGGGTACGTACACAACACCTTCATCCCTTGTTCTGGATGGTGGAGTCATTGTGATTCGCGCTCAGGATGCAGCAGGCAACAAAGTAGAGGCTGAAGCAGCTGGACGATTGTTCGTCAGCGCAGCACAAGAACAATCAGTTCCAGAACCGGATTCCAGCCCTGAAGAGACTGAAACGGAAGTGGATCCATCGTCCGCTGAGGGTCTGCAACCTTAATTATGCAAAGTATGACATGGATGCTAACTGCGTTTTGACCATCTAAGCAAGAAGCCGATAAGCCGAGGTATCAGGGCTTGTCGGCTTTTTCTTTTGCTCTCATATGATAGAGGTGAGTTGTCTCCTTTCTTCACATTAATGATATAACATGATATATTAGGATGTAGAACATGAGAAGTATGGGTATTTATGGAGGTGCTTGTATTGGGGAAAAACTCGGCATCCAAGCCGATGTATGAACAGATCTTTGAATCCTTGCGCGAACGGATACAGCTTCATCAATATCAAGTTGGTGAGCGTGTTCCTTCGGAAAAGGAATTATGTGATGAATTCGGAGTTAGCCGGATTACGACTAAAAAAGCGCTTGAGATGTTGGCGAGTGAACAATTAATTGTTCGTCAGCCGGGACGGGGTTCTTTTGTAGCCGATAGGGCAGACGAGTTACAGGAAAGACCTAACAAATCTGCTCCGCATGCTGCGGTTAAAGACCCGGAGAGAAAGCTGCTCATTGGTCTGGTCATGACCAACTTTAGTGACATGTATGGTACAGAACTGCTATATGGCATGGAAGAAGCTTCGCGAGAGCATGATTGTTTTCTCGTACTCAGACGATCCTTCGGAATTCCCGAGCAGGAGGAACAGAGCATTCAGGAACTGCTGGAACTGGGTGTGGACGGATTGATTATCTTCCCAGCACAGGGAGAATACTTCAGCGATGAGATTCTTAAACTGGTCGTTAACAAATTCCCTTTTGTCCTAATTGATCGGTACCTGAAAGGCATTCCAGCTTCATCTGTCAGTACGGATAACGTAGGCGCGGCGAGAGAAGGGACGAATTATCTGTTCAACCTCGGTCACCGACACATCGCCTTTCTGACACAGCCTCCGGCGAACACCACACCGATTGAAGAACGAATTGAAGGGATTATTGAGGCTCATCATGATCAAGGGGTGCTGGTGAACAGGGAACTGTGGTTAGAATCGTTTCTTTCGACATTGCCAAGTGTATTCGATCCTCAAGTCGAGGTCCGGGATGTGGAGACGCTGGTGGAACATTTACAGAAATATCCGCAGATTACCGCACTCTTTGCTGCGGAGTACCATATTGCTTTACTTGCAGAACAGGCAGCAGATCGGCTTGGTCTGAGGATTCCAGAAGATATATCCATCATTTGTTTTGACAGTCCGGACGCTGCCGAAGGATGCTGTGTAACACATATGAGACAAAGTCAGTTTGATATGGGGAAACAAGCATTCGAGATGGTGCTTCAAAGTATGCAGAACAACGAAATTGCAGTGAACCGAGTCGTTCTGCCTGCCCGCTTGGTGAAGGGGAGATCGACGAGTACAGTGAGACAAGAGGATAAGTGATAGCGACTTATATTCATTTTGTACAATCAGGGACTTCGTGTATACGAGGTCTCTTTTGTGGGAGAATAAACAGGGCAGAATCACTTTGGTTGGTATACCATTTGATGTTATGAAATTAAAATAACATGCTAATATACAAATAAATATATTGACATAACATTATATTCGTTTTAGGATGATGAAAGCGGTTAACAAACTGGATTACATAAGGAGGACAACATGCTGACACCCAGAGATGATCAAGAAATTTCTCCCTCGATATACAACATGATTGATCAGGTTAACAAACGTATGCCGGATTATCCGGAACTTAACCAAATGTTCAAAAACTGTTTTACCAATACGTTGGCGACCACAATTCAGCGCAAAGAAGATGGAACCACTTTTGTGATTACGGGAGATATCCCTGCCATGTGGTTACGTGATTCCGCTGCTCAGGTCAGACCTTATCTGGTTCTCGCTTCAGAGGATGAAGATATCGCCGACATGATCGCTGGACTTGTTGAACGTCAACTGAATTATATTCTCCTGGACCCTTATGCAAACGCTTTTAATGAGACGGAGAGTGGAAAAGGACATCAGGAAGACCTGACGCAGATGAATGATTGGATCTGGGAACGGAAGTATGAGATCGACTCTCTGGCTTATCCGATTCAGCTCAGTTATCTCTTGTGGAAGAACACGGGAAGAACAACTCAATTCAATGATACGTTCCGTCATGCAGCCCAGATCATCATGCAGTTATGGCAAGTGGAACAGTATCATGAGACGAAATCACCCTATACGTTCCAACGTCTGGATGCTCCCGAAACCGATACGCTCAGCCGAGAGGGACGAGGTACTGAAACAGCATATACAGGCATGACTTGGTCGGGATTCCGTCCCAGCGATGATCGTTGTGAATATGGATATCTGATTCCATCCAATATGTTCGCCGTTGTGGCGCTACGATATCTACAGGAAATTGCTGAAGCTGTGTTCGAGGATAAAACGCTGGCAGCGACTGCTAAGCAATTGGAGCAAGAGATCGACAAGGGTATTCAGGATTATGGAACCGTTGAACATCCGGAATATGGAACCATATATGCGTACGAAACGGATGGGAAAGGCAATCACAATCTAATGGATGATGCTAACGTGCCAAGCCTGCTGTCTTTACCTTATCTCGGATATGTAGATGAGAATGACAAGGTTTATCAGAATACACGCCGTTTCATTCTATCCTCGCACAACCCATATTTTTATGAGGGAACTGCAGCTGCTGGAATCGGTAGTCCGCATACACCGGAAGGGTACATCTGGCATATCGCTTTATCAATGCAGGGGCTGACTACAGAGGATCGCAACGAAAAACTACGATTGCTCCAACTCATCCATAAGACGGATGCGGATACCGGACTTACCCATGAAGGATTTTCGGCCAACAATCCACATGAATATACACGTCCATGGTTTTCATGGTCCAACATGCTCTTTAGTGAATTGATTATGGATTATTGCGGATTCCGGATAAAGAAATAGAATTGCGTAAAGAACTAGGGCGTGTCTGAAAACTCCGAAGGAAGCAGATTTTGCCGAATTTTCGTTCCAAGTCAGGAAATTTTCCGCAGGCGTGCCGGGGCACGTCAAGGGAAAGTGACGCAGCATGGGGCGAAAAGATGGTAAAAGATGCACTTCAGCGAGTTTTGAGACACGACCTAGGATAGGGTAGCAAGCGGAAACCTGCGAGTACATTATAACGATCGGAATTTTTGGAATTCCGACAAAGGAGAGCCAACTATGAAAAAGTTTTCATTCAAAATGCCAGTCGCTGTAGCGATGACGTCCCTGCTCCTCTTCACGACCGCTTGTTCAAGCGGCGGTTCATCCAGTACAGACACAACCAGTGACGGGAAGAAGGAAGTTACCGTATCGTTTCGTTCGTCCGGATCAGAGGACACCTTGACGAAATTTTTCAAGTCGGGTCTGGTGGATGAATTTGAGAAGCAGAACCCGGATATCGAAATTAACATTGCGCCTGTACTGGCGAGTGAGGGCGATTACACGTCCAAAATGGTTTTGCAGATGAAATCGCCGGACACGGCGCCGGATGTCATCGCCGAAGATACGTCTATCATCAAATCCGATGCTGCTGCGGGATACCTGGAGCCCTTGGATGAACAGGTCAAAGGCTGGTCTGATTGGGAAGAACACATCATTGACAACCTGAAGGCAGGCGTAACGGGTGAGGACGGCAAGGTGTATGGCGTTCCAGCCACATCGGATACACGCGGGATCTGGTATAACAAGGAACTGTTCCAACAGGCAGGTCTTGAAGTTCCATTCAAACCTGCAAGCTGGGCAGAAGTACTCGAAGCAGCACGTACAATCAAGCAAAAACTGCCGGGTGTGACGCCGCTTAATCTGATCGTGGGCAAAGCGAACGGTGAAGGTGTCACCATGCAAACGCTGGAAATGCTGCTCTATGGCACAGCGGATACGCTGTACGACGACACCACCAAGAAATGGGTCGTTAACAGCCAAGGGCTGCTGGATTCCTTCAAATTTATAGATCAAGTGTTTAACACGGATAAAACAGGACCTACCATGCAGGTCGCCCTGAATGGTCAAGCTGGCAGTATCGCATTCCAGCAACAGTTCCCACAAGGCAAATTGGCGATGGCGGTAGATGGCAGCTGGGCTGGATCAACGTGGGCTGAGAATGGCGCCGCTCCAATTGCCAACGTGGAAGAGAAAATAGGCTTTGCGCCATTCCCGACACAAAATGGGGAAGAACCTGGGGCAACTACGATGTCTGGAGGATGGGCTTGGTCTGTTCCTGCACAAGCGAAAGACAAGGAAGCGGCATGGAAATTTATCGAGTTTCTGATGAATAAGGAAAATGCGACTGCACGCGTCGTAGCGGAAGGCAGCCTCAGCCCGCGTAATGATTCCACAGAAGTTGAAGGTTATACAGATCGTCCATATACCAAAGAAGCACAAGAACTCTTGAATGTGGCCCACTTCCGTCCAGCGAACGATCAATATGCAGCGGTATCTGCACAATTGCAAAGCATTGTTGAGAGTATTGCCTCTGGCAAGCTGACGCCGGAAGAGGGAGTCACGCAATTGAAGGACAACGTATCCCGTTCCCTTGGCGCGGACAGCATCGAAGAGAAATAAGGATATCGATATATTCGGAGGGGGAGGCACAATCTCCCCTTTTTCCGGTTCGAATGGAGAGTGACTTATGAAAAGGAAAGCACCAGGCTCATTTCTGTTTCTAATGCCTTCCGTACTGTTATTACTTGTGTTTTTCATTGTTCCCATCATTCTGACGATCTGCTTTGCCTTTACGAATATGGCCCTGACCGGGGCGGCAGCCAAGAGTTTGGAGTTTGTTGGATTCCAGAATTTCATTAATATGTTCCATGATCCGGACTTCCGCATTAGTGTCTGGCGCACGCTGGTCTTTCTCATCTTCTCCGCAGTGATAGGTCAAGTATTGCTTGGTTTCATTCTGGCTCTTCTAATGAAGGAAAAAAATGTGACCTTCCGCCGGGTCATTGGCATCATCGTCATTGCCGGTTGGGTGACACCCGAGATTGTCGTCGCATTCTGTATGGTTGCCTTTTTCAGTGATAATGGCTCATTGAATCAGATCCTCAGCTGGTTTGGGGTAAGTCCGATCTCCTGGTTGTTCAGTTTCCCTATGGTAAGTGTCATTATCGCGAATATCTGGCACGGAACGGCCTTCTCCATGATGGTCTATCAGTCGGCACTGGATGATATTCCGAAGGAAGTTGAAGAAGCTGCGATTATTGACAGCGCCACCGGGTTCCAGATTGTCAGACATATCACCATTCCAATGGTAAAAGGGTCCATCGTCACCAACATGATGCTGGTTACTCTACAGACACTGGGTGTGTTCACGCTGATCTATACGATGACCGGCGGTGGCCCTGGTACTTCGACACAAACTCTGCCGATCTTCATGTACAACCAGGCCTTTGTGAACTATCAGTTTGGATACGGCACAGCCATATCTCTGGTGCTGCTGTTCATCGGTATTATCGCCAGCCTGTTCTACATGCGATCCATGAAAGTGAAAGTGTAACCATGAAGGAGGTTCGATCCCTATGGTCAAACATGGGCTTCAACGTAAAATCCAGTACGGGATTCTAGTTTTTCTAGGGCTCTGTTTTTTATTGCCGCTGCTCTGGATCATTCTGGCTTCATTTGACCCGAACGCGCAACAGGGCATCAAAATGCCCAGTACCTGGACCATTCAAAATTTCAAGGATGTACTCGGGGATTCCAGCAATCTTCGTTCATTCGGTGTGGGCCTGATTCTGTCGGGAGGGCAAGCAATATTGGTTGTTCTGGTATCTGTCCTTGCTGCGTACCCTTTATCCCGTTATGAAATGAGATTCAAAAAAAGCTTTTTGTTATCGATTCTGTTCATGACAGCTCTTCCGATTACTGCCGTGATGGTTCCGGTATTTCAAATGTTTCTGTTCTTCAAAATGCAAAATAGCATCATTGCCACGATGCTGTTCCTGACTGCATCCTCACTTCCTTATGGCATCTGGATGATGAAAAACTTCATGGATTCGGTGCCGATTGATCTGGAAGAATCGGCGTGGATCGACGGTGCGTCCGTATGGAACGGATTGAGACGAATCGTGGCTCCGCTGATGTTGCCAGGTATTGCAACGATAGCGATATTTACCTTTTCGGGAAGTTGGGGCAACTTCTTCGTGCCATACATCCTGCTCCAGACACCGGAGAAACTTCCTGCATCGGTCACGATTTATCAATTCTTCGGCAGCCACGGCATGGTTGAATACGGCAGATTGGCTGCATTTTCACTACTTTACACAACGCCTTCGGTTGTGCTGTACATCTTCTCCCAGCGTTATATGTCCAAGGGCTTCAGCATGGGCGGGGCAACCAAAGGTTAATGACAGGAGGTACGCAACATGACATCCAAAAAGACGGCACATCTCATCTCGCATACCCATTGGGACCGCGAATGGTATATGCCTTATGAACACCATCATGTACTGCTCATTGAGCTGATGGATAAACTGCTGGACACGCTGGATCAAGACCCGGAATATCGTTATTTCCATCTGGATGGGCAGACGATTATTCGTGAAGATTATTTGCAGGTTCGGCCCGAACAACAGGAGAGGCTCGACAAATATATTCGCGAAGGACGCATACATTTTGGTCCATGGTATGTGTTACAGGATGAGTTTCTGACCAGCAGCGAGGCCAACTTGCGTAATCTGCTCATCGGTCATCGTGATGCTCGACCTTTTGGTGTGATATCCAAAACGGGATACTTCCCAGACTCATTCGGAAATATGGGACAGGCACCGCAGATTCTGCAACAAGCGGATATTCATAACGCAATCTTTGGGCGCGGGGTAAAGCCTACGGGATTCAATAATGCGGTGGTTGATGCAGACAGTTACGAATCTCCCTATTCCGAGATGATCTGGCGTTCGCCGGATGGTTCGGAAGTGCTCGGCATTTTGTTCGCGAATTGGTACTGCAACGGGATGGAGGTTCCGGTTGATCCGGAGAAAGTCCAAGTATACTGGGATAAAAATCTGGAGGATGCCGAGAAGTTCGCCTCGACACCACATCTGTTGTTCATGAATGGTTGTGATCATCAGCCGATCCAGACGGATCTGCCGGAGGCTTTACGCACAGCAGCTGCCTTGTACCCTGACGTGGAATTTATCCACTCCAATTTTGACGATTACATTGAGGCGGTTACGAAGGATGTCCCTGAGCATTTGGCGACCATTGAGGGCGAGCTTCGCAGTCAACACACGGATGGTTGGGGAACACTGGTGAATACGGCGTCCGCACGGGTTTATCTGAAACAATTAAATCAGCAGGGGCAGACGTTGCTTGAAAAAGTAGCCGAACCACTCGCTGCGATGGCCCATATAGCCGGGGTAAAAGATTATCCTCACCATCTGTTGACGCATGCATGGAAGATGCTGATGCAGAACCACCCTCATGATAGCATCTGCGGATGCAGTGTCGATGAGGTTCACCGTGAGATGGTGACCCGCTTTGCGAAGAGCAGACAGCTTGCAGAGAAATTGGTTTCCCAGAGCGCACAGGCGATTGCTGAGTCCATTCATGTGCAACCAGCTGAGGCTTGGGGAGAGGAAGCGATGCTGTTCACTGTGTTCAACACGAGTGGATGGAATCGAAACGGAATCATTGAGATGGATCTGATTGTGGAAAAAGCATTTTTCCCGGAAGGTCCTCATCCTCAAGCCCTTGCGCAAAAGTTGGAAGAGGATGCGTTACCATCGTATCAGCTGGTCGATTCAGATGGACGCACGTATTCGGCAGAAATCAAGGATCTGGGTGCGCATTTCGGCTATGAACTTCCGAAGGATCGCTTCCGCCAGCCTTATATGGCTCGTAAAGTAAGAGTGACTTTCCAGGCGGTGGATGTACCTTCTCTGGGTTATAAGACGTATGCTCTCATTCCAGTCGAGAAACAAGCAGAGGTTGCTGAGATTGTTGAAGTGCCCGATATGAGCGACGTCATCGAGGTGCAGGGAATGATGATGGAGAACGGTCAATTGCGGGTGACGGTTGAAGAGAATGGTACGGCAACGATTGAAGATAAGGTCTCCGGTGTTGTATACAGCGGATTGAATTCATATGAGAATACCGGTGATATTGGCAATGAATACGTTTATCGTCAACCTGAGGGAGAGGCCACGCTGACCACGGAGCACCTGAAGGCGGACCTGCGGATTGTGGAGCAGTCCCCGTATCGGGCAGTAATGGAAAGTGTATTACGCTGGGATATTCCTGCTGAAGCAGATGAACTGTTCGAGCTGGAGAAGCGCCAGATGGTTCCTTTTACAGAACGGAAGGCGCAGCGAGTCGAGAACACTGTTCCCTTGGTGATTACGACAACGTATACATTGGAAGCAGGCAGTAATATGGTCAAGGTAAAATCTAACTTTAACAATCAGGCCAAGGATCATCGACTGCGTGCATTATTTCCATCAGGACTGGTGACAGAGGATCATTATGCAGATTCCATCTTTGAAATTGCCAAACGTTCCAATACACCGGCCAAAGAATGGGTGAATCCGAGTAATGCGCAGCATCAGCAGGCATTTGTACATGTGACCGATGGTGATCATGGCTTGATGATTGCAAACAAAGGGTTGAATGAATACGAGATTTTACAGCACAAAGAGGGCAGTACGATTGCGGTTACGCTGCTGCGTGCCTCTTCGGAGTTGGGAGATTGGGGTGTGTTTGAAACACCGGAAGCCCAATGTCTGGGACCTCAGAGTGTGGAATATGCGATTATTCCATTTGCAGGTGATGCGGCACAGTCAGGTGCATGTACATCCGCATATGCGTATCCAATTCCGTGGACGACTGTACAGCTAGGGGCACTAGCGCGCACGTTTGAGCGGGAAGGTCATGTCGAAGCTAGTGGGCAGAAGGTGGAACTACCTCTGTCGAAGCAATGGCTGGCGTGGAATGCACAAGGTTCGACACTGGCGTTCTCCACACTGAAGATTGCAGAGGAAACCGGAGATTTGATTGCTCGCTGGTATAATTTGAACTCTGAACCGGTTGAATTGGACGTACAACCTGAATTCGAATGTGCCTCCGTCTATGAGAGCGATGTACTGGAACGGGTTAAGGACACGTTGCAGGGGCAAAACCAGACGGTACCTGGGTACAAAATCGTTACACAAGGGTATGCGTTACGATGAGTTGATTTTTGAACATCATAATTATAGAAACCTCCTGTTCACAGTGCAGTGGACAGGAGGTTTTGTCATGTGCTCCGTTATGTGCACGAACACCAAGGCGTTATGGGGAACTGCATAAATACCTAATAACATTCATGTCGTAATTTTATACATTAATTGTCGTGAGTTTCTATTAAAAATAGATTAAGTCTGTGATAACTTATAGATAAATGTCAGAATATTATATAGTATGGAGGTAAGACAACAGTGACCATTCGAATTGGGAAAATTAGCTTGTGGCATGTTCACGCATGGGATTACATCAAGCAGGCACAGGAACATGAAGATACAGTCATCGCAGCCGTGTGGGATGAAGATGCCAAGCGTGGTCAGGAAGCGGTTGAACGTTTAAACGTACCATTCTATGCTTCACTCGAAGATATGCTGGCCAAGGATGACATCGATGCCGTTATTGTAGATGCGCCAACCCGCATTCATGAAGAAGTGATCACTGCTGCTGCAAAAGCAGGTAAACACATCTTCACGGAGAAGGTTATTGCGTCGACACAGTCGGAATCCAACAGAATCCTTAATGAGGTAAAGGCCAACAAAGTCAAGATGACAGTTTCCTTACCGCGTCTGAATGCAGGGTATACGTTAACGATTCAGGATGTACTCAACCAAGGATTACTTGGCAAAGTGACTTATGTAAGAGCGCGGTTATCGCATGACGGAGCGATTTCAAACTGGTTGCCTGAACACTTCTATGATCTGAAAGATTGTCAGGGTGGTGCGCTGATTGATCTGGGCTGCCATCCAATGTATCTGGCTAAATTGTTTCTGGGTCAGGAAGTAACAGCGATTAATGCGAACTTCGGATATATTACAGGCAAAGAAGTGGAAGATAATGCAGTTGCAACCTTGTTTACGGATTCTGGAGCAGTCGGCGTTGTTGAAGCTGGTTTTGTGAACAGCCATTCTCCGTTTACAATTGAGGTTCATGGTACAGAAGGCACGCTTCTATACGGCACACCTGAAGAAAAGCTATTGATGCGCACAAAAGCAGCACAGGGAGAGTACCAAGACTGGACTGAACTTCCTTTGGTAGACCAAAGAGAAAGCGCATTCAATCAATGGGTTGCACATATACAAAATGATACGGATGCAACCGAAAACGTGCAGATCGCTATGGAGTTAACCCAGTTGATGGAAGCTGCAAATCTCTCTGCCAAGGAAGGGCGCAGAATTGCTCTGAATGAGTTGAAGGGTTAGGTTTACTTAAGGAGGTGTGCAATCTTGAGCCTGTATCCTTATGAGAAAATGCTTGAACGGCAGGATCTCCTGGAGAGACTGGATATTCTAATGGTTTGGGGACATTATGAGATTCGCGTGATGCGATTTCATCTGACTTCATTTCCAGCGGGCCGAGTTGTGGATTTCCATAATCATGCGGAGTTCGAGTTTCATTTTATCCCGAGAGGTAAAGGCAAAGTTATTCTCGATGATCAGACACATGCACTCTCGGAAGGTATGCTGTATTTGACTGGTCCGGGTGTCGTTCATTATCAGGAGGCGGACGCCCAAGAGGACATGGATGAACTATGTCTTCATGTTGATATCGTTCACAAGCCAAGGGAACATGTCGATCCGTGGGAAGCAGCTGAATCCGAGGAAACGATTGAAAAGCTGAGAACGCTTCCGCTTACTCCGGTGAATGATTATCATCGGGCAATGCATTGCTTTTTGGAAGCCTATGAGGCCTGTGATCAGAAATTGTTAGGTTATTATACATCGATCAAGCAGCTGGTTATCAGCATATTACTCAAAACCGTGCGAGCATACGACACCGGGGGGGATCGACCGGGAGCTCCTGTGCGGGATATGTCGGTGTATCGCTATGAGTATGCAGTGCAATATATGGAAGCGAATCACCCTACAGTGGTCACGCTGGAGCATGTAGCAGAGAAACTTCATATCAGCAGCAGACAATTGCAGCGAATCTTCTATCAAGTACAGCCGGAGATGCCGTTCAGCCGCGTACTGGAGGATATTCGTCTGCGTGCTGTGTGCCGCAATCTGGAGGAAAGTAACGTATCCATTGAACAGATCGCTCTTGCTTCAGGTTTCAATAACGCCAACTATTTGCATGCTGTATTTCGCAAACGTCTGGGGATGACCCCGTCGGCTTTTCGTAAAATGAAACAACCAATACTTAAGTGAGGGTGAATATATATGAGTAAAGTATATCGTATCGGAATTATTGGCTGTGGTGGAATCGCGAATGGTAAACATCTTCCGAGTCTGAGTAAACTGGATAATGTTGAACTAGTGGCTTTCTGTGATATCGTTCAGGAACGTGCAGATGAAGCCAAGCAGAAATATGGCTCTACTGATGCTGAAGTCTATACCGATTATCAGGAATTGCTCCAGGATGAGTCTTTGGACATTGTGCATGTGCTTACACCGAATATTTCTCATGCCGAGATTTCCATTGCTGCCCTGGAAGCAGGCAAACATGTCATGTGTGAGAAGCCAATGGCGAAGACATCTGCTGAAGCACAGCTCATGCTGGAAGCGGCGGAGCGTACCGGCAAGAAATTGACCATCGGATACAACAACCGTTTCAGAGAAGACAGTCAGTACTTGAAGAAGGTGTGCGAAGCGGGTGACCTGGGCAATATTTATTTTGCCAAGGCACATGCAATTAGACGCAGAGCGGTACCAACCTGGGGTGTTTTCCTGGATGAGGAGAAACAAGGTGGCGGTCCACTGATTGATATTGGTACGCACGCACTCGATCTGACGCTCTGGATGATGGATAACTATCAACCGAAAGTTGTTCTGGGTACGACCTATCATGAGCTTTCACAACGTGAAAATGCGGCCAATGCCTGGGGCCCGTGGGACCCGAAACAATTCTCCGTAGAGGACTCGGCCTTCGGCATGATTGTGATGGAGAATGGAGCAACGATCATGCTGGAATCCAGTTGGGCACTGAACTCACTGGATGTGGATGAGGCGAAATGTAGCTTGAGCGGTAGCGAAGCGGGTGCGGATATGAAGAACGGACTGCGCATCAATGGCGAGAAATTCAGCCGTCTATACACGAATGAGATTGAACTGAGTGTAGGCGGGGTAGCTTTCTACGATGGTAAGAGCGAGAGCGCACCGGATGTGGAGATGAGAAAGTGGATTGAAGCGATTGAGAACGATCAGGAGCCAGTGGTCACACCAAAACAAGCGCTGGTTGTATCTCAAATCCTGGAAGCGCTCTATGAATCTGCTCGCACAGGCAAGGCTGTGTACTTGAATAACGGTAACGAAGCATAGAAAAGACATTAATAATAGATTACAGAACCCTTTGTCCCGTTATTGAGGATAGAGGGTTTTTGGTGTACGGGCAAAATAACGAAAGGGAAGATGCATCTGACTGCGTGTAGATGCGTCTTTTTTGTGCCGAAATGCTTCAATTTGGAGGTGGTGAGAAAAAAATATGAATTTACTTGAAAAAAAGTATTGCATATAAGTTTAGTCGGAATTATATTAATGGTATAAGGTCTAGACCATATACAGATCGGAGTGTTTAGATGTCCAGTACGTTTTCATTTCGTTTTGAGAAAGTATCCACCAAAAAGGTTAGTGAATTCATTCGAGAACAACTGGAAGAAGCCATTATTTTGAAAGAATTAATGAGTGAAGAACAGCTTCCAGCCGAGCGAGATCTGGCAGAGATTTTTAACGTAAGCCGCATTACCGTTCGTGAGGCACTCTCTTCACTGGAAGATAAAGGATTGATTGAGAAAAGGGTGGGTGCCAAAGGCGGAACATTTGTACTGCCTCTGACAGCCAATTCGCATAAACGGACCAGAGAAGAAATTAAACGGGATTGGTCACAGATGCTGAAGGTGTTTGAATATCGAACCATCATCGAGCCAGAGGGAGCTTTTCTCGCTGCTGAGCGGATCACCGCAGGCGAACTGGAGCTGCTTGAGGGTTATATGGAACAAAGTATAGAGCCAGACTGTACAAGGGAATGGTTCAGGGCGCTGGATGTGAAATTTCATCTGACCATCGCCAAGGCTTCGGGGAATCCATACTGCGAGAGAGCCGTCAGACAGATCCGGACCAAAATTAATCCGGCGCTCGACTTAATGCCTTATGATGACCGGATACGTACTGTCAACCACGGTGTACATATGGAGATTCTTGAAGCATTGAAAGCCCATGATAACATCAAGTCTAAGGAGACGATGAAAAGGCATATCGAATTCTCGGCGGATGCAATCTATGCCCGTTTGGTTTCTGAATCGGACGAAAATGAAGGGAATGACAGCAAATGAATCATTCAGAACTAATACAGCTGGCTCAGCCACTACAAGCCCAGTTAAGCGCCTGGCGCAGAGATTTACATCAGCATCCGGAAATTGGCTACGAGGAGCATCGCACATCTGCTATCGTAGCTGAGCATCTGGAAAGCCTGGGGTTGGAAGTTACACGCAATGTCGGACAGACCGGGGTTACAGGCCTGCTTCGCGGAGAGACCGATGGACCAACCTTTGCTTTGCGCGCAGACATGGATGCTCTGCCAATCCAGGATCAGAAAGCGGTGGAATACCGCTCGCAAGTGGAAGGCAAAGCGCATCTGTGTGGACATGACGCTCATACCTCTATCCTGATGGGAGCCGCCCAACTGCTTACTGGCCTTGGAAGACCGAAATCAGGCAATATCAAATTCATTTTCCAGCCAGCCGAAGAGGGACTTGCAGGTGCAAGAGCCATGATCCAGGACGGTGTTCTGGAGAATCCGAAGGTTGATGCCATCGCAGGATTACACATGACACCTGGACAGGACACGGGAACGTTGGGCGTAAGTCAGGGCGTTGCGTTCGCTTCAGCTGATCCCTTGATTATTAAGGTATTTGGCAAGGGTGGACACGCAGCTCGTCCACATGAGGGCATTGATGCGATCGCGGTATCGGCTCAGGTCATCACCGCATTGCAAAATATCGTCAGTCGGATGGTTGATCCACTTGAACCGGCAGTAGTCACGATTGGCAAAATCACGGGAGGTTATATGGGAACAGCCATCGCCCCGGAAGTAGAGATGATCGGTACGGTTCGTACACTCTCACCTGCTATTCGTGAGCGGATGCCAGCTTTGATCGAGCAGGTTGTTAAAGGGGTCTGCGATTCTTTCGGAGCAGGATGCGAAGTTGTCTATGGCGATGGATACCCTGTTGTCGTGAATGATCTCGGCATGGTTGACCTGCTAACAGAGACTTGTGATCAGGTTAATGCGGAGAAGGGATGGACTTATATCAAACCTTCTACAGGGGGCGAGGACTTCGCTTTTTATTGTGAACAGGTTCCGGGTGTGTTTTTCAGACTAGGATCTGGGAATGATGAGGAACATACTCGTTATCCACTCCACCATCCCATGTTTGATCTCGATGAGACAGCGATGCCTTATGGTGTGGGCATGTTGTCTGCAGTAGCACTTGAATTTTTGGCACGGAATACAACTTCTGAGGGGGAGCAATCACAATGAAAAAAAGACAATGGACAGGCTTGTGGATCACGTTACTGGCAATCGTAATGGTACTCAGCGCTTGCGGAGGAAAAACGACAAGCACGAATGATAATTCCGCAACAGAAGGAACGGGCAGTGGAAGCACAAGTACAACACTGACCATTGCTGCAGCAACAGACATTGAGAGTTTCGATCCGCACAACAACAACAACACCTCCAGTGAGGCGGTTCTGGTCAATGTTTTCGATTATCTGATCAAAAATGACAGTGAACAGAAGAAAGTTGCGGGACTTGCGACTTCATGGGATCAGGTTGATGATACAACGTGGAGATTCAAGCTGCGTGAAGGTGTTACCTTCCACAATGGCGATCCATTCACTTCAGCAGATGTAAAATACACGCTGGAGCGCGTAGCCAAGGACGAGACACTGAAACAAAACAGCTATTTCAAAAATATCGTAGAAGTTAAAGCGGTGGATGACTATACCGTAGATATTATCACGGATGGTCCAGATCCGTTGCTCCTGAATCGTTTGTCCAAAATGGGAGCAGGCATTCTGCCAGCAAAATATATTGCAGATAAAGGATTCGATGCTTTCCTGAAACAACCAGTAGGCACAGGCCCTTATAAGTTCAGTAAATGGACCAAAGATGATCGTGTGGAACTGGTGAAAAACGAGAACTACTTTGACGGTGAACCAAAATGGAATGAAGTGGTATTCCGCGTTATTCCTGAAGCCTCCACACGTGTATCCGAATTGCTTGCTGGTGGTGTGGATGTGGCTTCTTCCATTCCGTCCACTGACATTGCCCGGATCGAAGGCGAAGCAGATAAGAAGATTGTCAAAGCGCCAATTCAGCGTGTGCTTCAGTTGATCTTCCGTCAGACAGAAGGCAGCATCACGGCTGATCCGAAAGTACGTGAAGCCATTGACCTGGCTATCGACAAACAAGGAATCGTGGACAGCATTGCCGGCGGAGCAGGTATCGTAACCCGCACATCCGTAACACCAGGCAACTTCGGTGCTGATCCTTCATTGTACAAAACGTCACTTTATGATCAAGAAAAAGCGAAACAGTTGCTGCAAGAAGCTGGATATGCTGAAGGTGAAGCCGAGATGACCATCTCCGTTTCCGCACAATACAAAGAACAGGCTGAAGTTGTTGCAGCCATGCTGGAACAAGCCGGATTCAAAATCAACCTGGATGTCCTGGAAGCAAGTGCATTCAGTGAACGTTACAGCTCCAAATCATTCAAAGAAATCTTCATGATTGGTATTGGTAACTCCTTGTTCGACGCTTCGAATAACTACAATCGTTATATGCTGGAAGAAGCAAAAGGCGAGTCGGATTACAACAATCCTGAAGTAGAGAAATTGCTTCAATCTGCATTGGTGAACATGGACCCTGCGTCTCGTGAGAAAGAGTATCAGCAAGTACAACAGATATTCTCTGAAGAACGCCCAGCCGTATATCTGTACCAAATGGAAGGTGTCTATGGAACAAATGCTAAAGTGAACTTCGCGCCGCGCAGTGACGAGATGTTCTATGCTGACGAGATTACACCTGTAGCACAGTAACATCGGATATAACACCGGTCATTGAAAAGATAGGCCGTGAACGGCAGGGACTGGATAACCATGTTCCTGCCGTTCTTTTTTAACAAGGGAGGTGAACAAGGAATGGGTAAATACGTACTTAAGTCATTACTACAGATCATTCCGGTGCTGTTCATTGTTTCATTAATTGTGTTCATTTTGGTTCGAGTTACCGGTGATCCGGTTGCGCTAATGTTGCCTGAAACGGCTACTGCTGAAGATCGTGCTGTCTTGACGCAGGCACTTGGTTTGGACCAGCCTTTATATACGCAATACGTGAAGTTTCTGGGCAGTGCGATACAGGGAGACTTTGGTCAATCTTTTCGCTACAATCAGCCTGCGTTAGAGCTTGTGCTGGAGAGATTGCCTGCCAGCTTTGAACTGGCGGTAGCCGCCATGTTTTTTGCCGTACTTATGGCTGTGCCACTTGGGGTCATCTCAGCTGTCAAACGCAATACGTTTACTGATCTCATCATTTCAGGAATCTCCGTTATTGGTAAGGCGATGCCAAACTTCTGGATGGGGATTATGCTTATCCTCTTGTTCTCCGTCATGCTGGGCGTATTGCCGGTATCCGGTCGCGGAGGATTGTCACATCTGATCTTGCCGGCATTCACACTTGGCGTTGGACTGGCCGCGCAGATGACCCGGCTGATTCGCTCCAGCATGCTGGAGATTCTGAACCAGGACTATATTCGAACAGCCCGCAGCAAAGGGCTAGGCCGAATGGTTGTCATTGTGAAACATGCGTTTCGGAATGGATTGATTCCGGTCGTGACAATTATGAGTTTGCAGTTTACAAGTCTGATCGGGGGCACCTTGATTACGGAAACGGTATTCTCCTGGCCTGGACTGGGTCAGTTGCTGGTCGTTGCAGTCAACACACATGATATGGCGATTGTACAGGCAGCGGTGTTTGTCATTGCCTTTATCGTTGTGGTAATCAACATCTTGACGGATGTAGCTTACAGGCTACTTGATCCGCGCATCAAATACGACTAGAAGGAGGTGCAATCATATGACAGGCAGCAATGAAATGCCAATTCCGGGTACAGAACAGGAACAAGACAATGGGCGTGCACCAACGGGATTTCGTTATATCTGGCAACAACTGATCATCAGCAAGACCGGAATGTTTGGTGCTGTGCTTGTATTGTTGGTTGTGTTAATTGCCATAGGTGCACCTCTATTGACGAGTCATGATCCGGCAGCGGTGAATCCGCTCAACCGACTTAAACCACCAGCATGGCTTGAGGGTGGAACGGCCGAATACTGGCTGGGTACTGATAATCTCGGCAGAGACATGTGGAGCCGTATTGTATATGGTGCCCGGGTCTCCTTAATCGTGGGTATGGGTGCGGTGATTGTATCAGGAATCATTGGCGCCATTCTGGGGCTGGTATCCGGATTCTATGGGAAATGGGTGGATGCCGTCATCATGCGTGTAGGAGATGCATTCATGGCGATTCCGACCATTCTGTTCATGCTCGTTGTGATGGCGATTGTTGGCCCGGGTATTACGACGCTGATCTTTGTCATCGGGGTGACGAACTGGGTTCCATTCACCCGTGTGGTAAGAAGTGAGGTTCTTAGTATTAAAGAGCGGGATTTTGTTCATGCGGCCAGATCGATTGGCGCGAAGAATGGAAGATTGATTCTGAAACACATTCTGCCGAATATCCTTTCATCCTTTATCGTCATCTGCGGTATGAATGTCGGCACAACGATTATTATGGAAGCTTCACTCAGTTTCCTGGGTCTAGGTATCAAACCACCTGATGTATCCTGGGGAGGGATGCTCAGTGATGGCAGACAATACGTTGCTACAAGCTGGTGGGTCGCTACATTCCCGGGACTAGCGATCACATTTACCGTACTCGGTGTTATTTTCCTTGGAGATTGGCTGCGTGATGTGCTTGATCCGCGTACGGAGACAACCCATAAATAAACGGAGAAGGGAGCCATCAATATGAACCAAAGACCAATTATGCCGGAGGATCTGCGTCATTATCGTTGGATCAGTCAGCCAGTAATCAGTCTGAACGGACAAGTGGCTTATGTGGAACAGACCATAGATCAGGATAAAAACGAATATAACACACAGATTCGGGGAATCTCCCTCGATGGTGATGAAGATATTGCACTTTCGGATGGAACAAAAGATTCCTCACCTGCTTGGTCGCCGGATGGCACACAGCTCACATTCATTCGCTCAGTGGATGGTGGCAAAGGACTATGGACGCTCCATTCAGATCAAAAAGAGCCGGTCATGCTGATATCTCCCGCACGTAAAATATTGAGTTATATCTGGTCGCCGAACGGGCAGTACATTGCGTTTACCAGCAAAGTGCAACCGGAGGACCAACAGAAGAAAGCTGAGGCCCAACAGGAGTCTGTACCTGTACTGCGAGGTAAAGTCTTCGAACGTACAACGCCGAAGGCGGAAGGGGCTGGCTGGTGGGACGGTCAATACAGCCAGTTGTTTGTATATGAGATCAAAAGCGGGGAAATCACACAGGTGACTTCCGGGCTATGGAATATCAGTGCTCCGGCATGGTCGCCAGATAGCCAGCAGCTTTCATTCATTTCGAAGCAAGTAGAAGATGAGGAGCTTGATGCGGATCTGCTGTACTTTACGGATATATACAGCATTCGATTGGGAGAGCGTGATCTGTTCAAAGTGACGGATTCCAGTCTGGCGATAAGCCAATTCTCCTATTCGTCCGACGGGCAGCAGCTGATCCTGATCGCCAGTGATCGTGAGTATGGAAGCGGGAGCCACAACAGCTTATACGCTGTCCCTGTTCATCGAGGTATACCCAGGCCAATCGCACCTCAATTAGATATGCAGATTGGTAACGCGGCGCTTGGAGATATGAAGTCGGCAGGTGCGTCACCTTCTCCTATCTCGGATGCCCATCATCCGGAACGCGGTGTATATGTACTTGGAACACATAACGGGAATGTGGACGTGTACCGTATTCAAGAAGATGGGGCGTGTCAATTGGTGACGGGCGCTGGTGAAAAGGATGTGTATCAGTATACCTTAACGCCAGATGGTACGTCGCTGGTAATCGCTGCGTTGACTGCTGAACACCCTGGAGAGTTATATCGTGTGGATATCGACAGTGGTGAAATGTTCAGACTCACCCGGCGAAATGATGAATTCATGGCTGAATTGGCTGTAAATGTGCCAGTCCGTGTAGAGTTTACGTCCTCCGATGGATGGCCGCTTCAAGGTTGGTTAGCCACACCGGCAATACGCGACACCGATGGGAAACTGCCACAGATTTTGCAGATTCATGGTGGACCCCACGCAATGTATACGGGAACATATAGTCATGAGATGCAGACACTCGTTGCGCAAGGTTATGCTGTGCTGTGGATCAATCCTCGCGGAAGTATGGGATACGGTCAGGAGTTTGCCAGAGCTTGCCGTGGCGACTTTGCCGGAGGGGATTACCGGGATCTGATGGAAGCTGTTGATTATGCCCTGGCTACATATGATTTCCTTGATGCTTCACGTCTGGGTGTAGCGGGTGGCAGTTATGGCGGAGTGATGACCAACTGGATTGTAGCGCATACCCATCGTTTCAAGGCGGCTGTAACCCAGCGTTGCATCTCAAACTGGTTGTCCATGTATGGAACGAGTGATATCGGAATTTCCTATGTTGAGGGAGTCATTGGTGGTAATCCGGCGGAAAACTCTGAATTCCTGTGGTCTCGCTCACCTCTTGCACATGCACATCACATTGAGACGCCACTTCTGATCATGCATGGAGAGCAGGACTATCGGACACCCATTGCGCAAGCGGAGGAATTATATACTACGCTAAAACGATACGGCAAAAAGACCAAACTGATTCGTTACCCGGGTTCCAACCACAGTTTGCTGAAAAGCGGTAAACCTTCATTACGTATCGATAGCTTCGAGCAGGTGAATACCTGGTTTAATCAGTATCTCGGGAATGAGGAGGGCGAGCAATGAGTCGAACTCAGCTGTCCATTCCTGTTGGCCTTCTTGTAGAAAATGTACTGACAAGTGGGGAATCAAAAGAAGTGATTATTGAATGTTTACAACGTAGAGACTATTCCCGTTTGTTGCCTCTGGTTAAGGAATCCGCGATGGATTTTGATGAAAGACTACAGACAGCAGATGATATCGGAGACGATTGGGAAAAGGCGATACGTCAGGGTTATGAGTACAAGTTTTTGCATATTAACGGGTTGAAACGATTGCTCGATTTCCGGTTTGACCGTAAGGTGGATCGGGATTACGTTCAAGATGAGTTGTCTCTGAAGCATATTCAACTGACCGCAGAAGAGATTGAACTGCTACAATCGTTAATTGGCAGGCAGTGGATCGTACAAGCAGAAGAAACAGAGGCAGCAGAAGAAGGCAGAACAGAGGACGAGTCATCTTCCCATATTCCTGTCTGTATTCAATTGAAATTCCCATAGTATGACTAGAAGAAACCGCGATGATCGCGGTTTTTTTGCTATGTACAGGTAGAAATGAGGACGACTGAATTCAAAAGTTGAAATCGGGCTCCGTATGATTTATATTTATATTAAATGATATTATTATCTATCAATAATTCAGACGCAAAGAGGGGGACCTAGGATGTCCATTCAAAATGTTTTGGGAAAAATTCAAATATCGGATGATGTGATCTCCAAAATTGTCGGCAAGATCGCGAATACTACCAGTGAGATTTCCTCCATGTCGACATGTGGAACAGCTGACCGGATTAACCATTGATACGGTGAATGTGATCGTTGAGGGGTTATCATTCAACCAACCTGATGCCAGGTTCTAGGAGTAGGGGAAATCAATAAACCTTCGCTATCCCTGTACAGGATGTCCAAAAAACTGGTGTAATGTTTTCTGATACGAATTGAAAAAGCAGCTAACTGGAGAGTTTCACATATATAAGCCCACATTGGAACAGTTAAAAGTGTGAGCTGGAGGGGCGCTTTATGTGTCCCTTTTTTAGTTTTCAGATTTTTCTCATAAAAAAAGTAACTTGACTTTTGTGTGTGTTTAAGCAGGTGCTTGACAGGGGTGTGGTATAGTATAAAAAGTTATTTAATGAAGAAAGACGGAGAAATATACAATGTGGGGTGTAACCAGTGTATCAATATAAGGATCAGGAATATGAAGAAGTACATTTTGAGGGGCGTGATCTGCGCTATGGAGAACTCATAAGTTGTGTTTTCAAACAATGTACATTTATGAACGCTTCTATGGAAGAGATTGAGACAAGTAACTGCCGTTTTATCGAGTGTGACTTCAAAGGGGCTTCCATGAATGGTTCGATTCATACGGAATCAGCTTTTGAAAACTGCACCTTCGGTGGTGCGAATCTCTTTGCTTCCAAATTCAGCTCCTGCAAGATGACAGGCTCGGACTTTTCAGGTGCGCAAATGGATGGCATTACACTAAGTCACGGCGATTGGTCTTATACGAATCTGAGACATACCCGATTAGGCAAACAGGATTTGCGAGGAATTCGTTTCTTTGAAGCTGACTTTACGGACACGGATTTCACCAAAGCGGATTTGAGAGACTGTGATCTTACCCGAGTTGTATTAAGCAGAGCCAAGCTGCAAGGGGCCGACCTAAGAGGGGCTAACCTGGAAGGAATCGATCTGAAATCACTGGATATCAAAGGCGTACGTTTGGATCGCGAACAAGCTGTTCTGTTTGTACGCTCGTATGGTGCGAAAGTAGACTAATAGCGCCAGGTTCCTTTATCGTATAAGCGAATCTAAATTCGGATTATGTTCAAATATTAAAGTGAGGGAATCCATGCCATGTTCGAGTGGTGAAATCCCGTCAGTTTACTTTCGGACTCCCATTGCGAATTGGAACATGTGTCGATATCATATGGCTCCAATACCGTGTGCAGGTTAAAAAAAGAAAGTGCTCATTGCCAAACGCCTTAGTGAGAAAGCTCATCTGCACATATAGGATGAACCACTGAATTTTGTACAAATATTGCAACGAGAATTATCGAACTGTAATCAACGGAGAAAGATAACCATGCTAAGAGCCGCCGAATGGCGGCTTTTAGTTTTACTCGTGAGGAAGTATGCTATAATTTTATAGTCTAATCCAATCATATGATGGATGATCAGATCAATTGTTGAACAATACTCACCAAGAGGTGTAATACAATGAAAAAAGAAATGACTACAATCAAACAAACCAGGCTTCATTCCATTTTGGACGAGGCCACCAAGTTGCTGATTGAAAAGCCGAATGCTTCCATGAATGAAATTGCAGAATCTGCAAAAATCGGGATTGCTACTTTACATCGATATGTGGAAAGCCGCGAACAGCTCATGGTTCATCTGGGATTACGCGCAATCGAGGTGGTCAGTGAGACCATGCAACAAATCCAACTGGATGAGGAGCACTGTGAAAAGTACATACCTGAGCTGATCGAGGCGCTGATTCCATTAGGCGACAAAATATATTTTCTGGCTCATGACACCACCATTAACTATAATCCCGAGATTGAGGGAGCAGATCTGAAACTGAGAGAACCGGTACTGCATGCGGTCGGTCTGTTACAACAGAAAGGTTATTTCCGCTCCGATCTCGATAAAACCTGGATTGTCGATGTGCTGTATTCCATCATGTTCCTGACGTGGCAGCAGGTTGTAAGTGGTCATATCGCGAGAAAAGCAGCCCCTGCGCTTGTGGTGGATACGTTTTATCATGGATTTAAGCAGCGTTAGGCCAGGGCCTATCCAACGAAAAACAATAGATTTTAATACGAAAGCACCCCAAAAAAGTCGAATGTATCGTTAGATACACAGACTCTTTGAGGGTGTTTTTTTGCGTTCACAACAGCGTTTCTCAGTGCGCAAGCTGCAAAGACTTGATTTTCTCACATATTCAAATATTAACAGAGTTCAGAATTTAAGATTTTCAGTTTACAAAAAATGATATAAATTTCTAGTAGATTCAAATCATTACCAAATAAAGACAAAATATTTAAGAGAGGGGGCCGGACAGAACGACCAGCAATTGTGCAGTGCAAAATCAGCTTATGTACTCATTCCATCAACCCAAATCAGGAGGGATTCCATGCTTTACACCATTATTGTGCCAGTCAACCAGGACTATAACATTTTGAACCTGTTCACAGATTCGCTGCTCCGGACGGTAAGTCCATCCACTCAGATTATTTTCATCAACGATGGTTCCGGCTCAGCAGTCTTTCAACATCTGGATAAACTGAAGCAAGAAGTAAGAGAAGGTGTGACCATCGAGATTCTTCAGCATGATTTTCCACTTGGTTGCGCCGTGTCGATTAATAGCGCACTGAGTCTTGCCAAGGGAGAGTACATTTTTTTCCTGGATTCTGACACCATTCTTCAACCGAACTGGCAACCGATGATGAAAGAGACACTGGATAGCGATATTACGATTGGCATGATTGGGGGCGTTCTGTTGTATCCGCAAACGGGAGGCGTGCAGCACTGCGGCATTGCTTTTGCGGACACCATCGGCCGACACCTGTTCCTGAACGCATCCCCTGATGATATCCCGAAAGAAACCTTCTCTGTTCAACTGGTGGTGTTCGCCATGTTTGGCATGAAGCGGGAGGTGTATGAGACCATCGGCAACCTCGATGAGAAGTTCTTTAATGGGTACGAGGATTTCGATTATCAGATGCGGGCACGAGCTGCCGGATACGATACGGTCATCAACCCGAATATTCAGGCGTATCACTGGGAACGCAGCAGCGGCATTCACCGCAACTTCAACCGCAAGAACAATTTGGCACGCTTCTGGAAAAAGTGGGGCGGTCAAATCGAGGCTGATGTGTGGCCATTCGTTTTCAGTCATCTGAAAGCACAGCTGGAAAGCCAAGAGGAATACCAGCATCTGCCGATTGTCGGGATTGACCTTGCCGAGGTTCGAAGTGATGCCGATACATTCTGGACCAAGCTGGAGGAAGCTGAATTTGCAAATGTAGCCGAAGTACGGGACTATTCAAACCGCTTTAATTCCAACGGAGCCATCTGGCTGCCACAGGTACTGGGCAAGGAACTGATTCATAGTGAGAACCGATTACTGTTTTTGGTGGACAATTTCGCCCGTTTGCTGGAGAACCGCTACTGGATTGAGATGAGACATGCTCATCGAGCCAAGGATCTGATCATTGACCTGTATGGCAATGTGATCACGATGGATCGCATATACGATGGATGCTGGCCTGGAACCAAAGTACGATAATTCACTCACAACGAAAATAAACAGGGAGGTACTTAAGGTGAAAGAAAAAGAGAGCACGCTCGATCGTGCCGTACGATTTACCCGTAATCTGGAGTGGTTGGAACAAGTCGAAAAGGTAATTCCGAGCGGATGCAGCACTTTAGCCAAAGCACCTGAACGTTTATTTCCGGGGCATACCCCCGTATGTTGTGCAGAGGCTTATAATTCCCGATTTACAGATATCGACGGGAATGAATGGCTGGATTGCGAAATGGCCATGGGTACGGCGCCATGGGGCCATGCCAGACATGAAGTTCAATTAACTGTCATTCACCAGTTGAAAAAAGGGACAAGCTTTTCTTTACCTGCCGACATCGAGCTTGAATGTGCGGAGTTGATTCTGGAGCGGTTCGAGGGTCGTTATCCATCGCTGCGCTTCACCAAGAGTGGTGCCGATGCAGTGAGTGGGGCCGTGCGTCTGGCCCGTGCCGCTAGTGGAAAAAGCAAGGTTATTGCGACAGCTTATCATGGGTGGCACGACTGGTCTGCCTACGGTTATTATGGTGGCCAGACGAAAGAACGTGGCATCCCGGTAGATATCGAGCGTTCAACGATCTGGGTTAACAAGCCTACTACGGAGCGAATTGAGGCTCAGATTACCGCGTCTCCCGAGGATATCGCATGTATTGTTCTATGCCCCAACGAGTGGAAAAAGGACGCGCTGGAGCAAGCCGTAAACCTATGTCGGTCTCTGGACATCATTATCATATTCGATGAGGTAACTTCCGGTATTCGAATGGGCAAGCAGGCTACAGCAGGAGAATATGACATCTGGCCTGATCTGCTCTGTATCTCTAAAGGTATGGCCAACGGTTTACCGCTCGCAGCGGTTATGGGGCCTGAGCACTTGATGTCTTTGTCGGGACAGGTCAGATTCAGTAATGCTCATTCCAGCGAAACGACAGCGCTCGCGGCAGCCATTGCCTGTGAACGATTAATGAAGAGTGCGAAAGTATGGCCGACTTGGCGAGATCCGGCAACCCGGATCATGGATCGTCTGGAATCTGAACTTGTGTTACTCGGATTGACGGATCAATTGGAAGTGAAGGGGACGTATGCAAGCTTCTGCATTCAATCCTTGGCTGAAGATAACTTCCAGACAGATCCTTTCCGCGAGTTCATGGTGAAGAGAATGGCACACTTCGGCATTTTCACCAAGGGTTACTTTATTTTCTCCGATGCCCATACACGGGAAGAATTGCTGTGGGTCGAGGAAGCGCTGTTGCAGATCCTGTCAGACTGGAAAGAGATTCAGAAGCAGGAACATCTTCATGCGATGCAACTTTCGAAAACGTTTGAAGCTTAATCCATAGATCATAATCGACAATCGACTAGGAGGAATTATTCAATGAAAGCACTCGTATATCAGGATCTCAAACAGGTGACTTATCAGGAGATTGAGGAGCCAACCATTCAAAAGCCAAACCAGGTGAAAATTAAAATCTATGGTTCCGGCATCTGCGGTACAGATCTGAATATTGTCAAAGGCAAAGTGCCGGCAAATAAAGGAACGATCATTGGTCATGAAGGCGTAGGCACAGTGGTTGAGGTGGGCGACGAAGTTCGTGGTTTCAAGATCGGTGATCGTGTATTGGTTGATCCCACGCAATCTTGCGGTACCTGCTCATACTGCCGTGAGGGTCTGTTCATCTACTGCGAGAATTTTGATGACTATCAAGTAGGCATGACGACACACGGAACCTTTGCTGAATATTTTGTTGGGGACGAAAAGTATATCTATGCCATCCCGGATTCCATGAGTTGGGAAACGGCAATGATGATCGAACCACTGGGATGTGTACTTCAGACGTTCATGAAAGCAGGGACTAAGCCCAGTGACTCCGTACTGGTCCTCGGTTCTGGTGCAATCGGTTCCTTGTGTCAGCTTGTGAGCAAAAGATTGGCAAGGCTTACGGTAGGCACGGAAGTTGACCCATACCGCAAAGAGTTCGCTTCAGGGATCGCGGATCATGTGTTCTATCCTCAGGATCTGACACTGGATAAAGTATACGAGATCAATAATAACAAAAAGTTTGATATTGTAGTGGACGCGGTTGGTAACCAGCTTCATGTCGGGTTTGAGCTGATTGCCAAAGGCGGCAAAATTATTCCTATGGGATATGACGACAGCTATGAGGTGACGTTCAAATCAACAGCCGTGATTAATGATGGCATTAGTATCATTGGCGCGGTGGCTAATCACTCGATGATCAGTACGGCACTGAAATTTGCCCAAAGTATCCCGGAACTGGAACAGATGGTGACAGCCAAGGAACTGCTGAGTGATTATGAACAGGCCTTTAATGGAACGATTGGTTATGACATGCATACTGGAGAGAAACTGCCGATGAATTCGGTCAAAACAGCTCTTATCCTATAAGCATGTAGACATTAGCGGGTTTGCCGCTGCGAGAAGTTGGAATTCGCAGCGGTGAAAACCGCAGAAGGAAGGGATATCGATTGAAATTGCTTCAAGATTTGCCGAAGAATCCACGCTACTCCATTTTTCTCGAACCGGTATGGGCCATTCCGGGCACGATCGTTCTCTTCTATGCTCCTTTATATATGAAGGAAGCCGGACTTTCGGACATAGAAATCGGTTTAATCAATTCGGTGAATCTTTATTTTGCCTTTATCTTTCAATTGTTTGCGGGTTCCATTACGAATAAGCTGGGGCGCAAACGAACAACGCTGATCTTTGATCTGCTTGCCTGGAGTGTTCCCATGTTCATCTGGGCCTTCTCTCAGAACTTTTGGCTGTTCCTGATCGCCTACTTACTAAACGCAACATCCAAGTTTGTAACGGTCGCCTTTAACTGTCTGATCATAGAGGATGTGGAGGAACACAAACGATCGAAGGTATTTGCCATTCTCAACATGATCATTACAGGAGCCGGGGTATTAACGCCTATTGCCGGGGTGGTCATTGCTGATTATGGTATTGTGCCAACACTCGCCAGCATTTACTTTGTCGGGGGCATCCTCATGACCGCCATGTTCTTCATTCGTAACCGATACACGGATGAGACCGAGGTCGGCAAGGAGCTTATGGGATTGCATAGTAAAACCCGCGTGCTTCAGAGTTTGGGTTCCAGTCTGCGCCTGTTCGGAAAATCGTTCTACAAACGGAGACTTTTTCCGATTATTCTGATCACGGTGTTGTCCAATCTGATCTTGCAGCTGAATTTCTTTCAGGTCATTTTCTTCAAGGAACAGTTGAAATTTGATGACCGTGTCATTTCGTTTATCCCGGTAGTGACCGCGGTAACCGTCATGCTGCTCTACCTGGTCATTATTCCGCGACTGAAACGGCGCTCGGAAGAGAAGTATGTTGGTTTTTCCATTGTGCTTAGTACGGCCGGGGCCATTCTGTTTCTATTGATCCCTGTGGGGAATATAGGGATGTTGTTTCTCACGCTAATCGTGCTCGCTGCGGGTAATTTCATTTTGCAGACGTACCGGGATTCCCTGTTGATGAACCGATTGGGTACACATGAGAAAGCCGACATGTTCTCGGCCGTGCAGACAGTCATGACGCTTACAGCCATTCCATCCGGTTACCTGACGGGCTTGCTCTACCATCACAATCCAACACTGTTGTTCAGTGTCATTCTTGGTCTATATATCGTACTCATGGTCATTATGTTCTTCCTGCCAGATCCGCAAAAGCACTCCCAAGTGCTGGAACCTTACAAAAATATGTAGAAAAAGGGGTTTACTGTATCTGGAGCGAATATGTAGTACAGAAAAAACTAGTAAATGCATGTTCAAAAAGAGCGGTTTTCAGTACCGAGAAGATGGGATGAAGCTAGAAATGGAGTAGCGGAGCGTAGATAGAGCTACGTGAGCAACCGCAATGTTTCCGAAGGAAACATACTTCGTAAGCCCACACTTATTTCGGCTGAATGCCATATTCGATGCTGATGATGCCACTAGGCATCCTTCGTAATCAAAAGCGGACTTTTTGAACTACCTCTAGAACATATTTTAACTTGGGAGGCTGCTAACAAATGACTAACGTAATGACAACAGAAGCACGGAAGCAATGGAGCTGGATGAACGAGCCCGAAAGCTGGTCCTATACGGATCAGGGAGGTGTGCTGGTGGAAACGAAGGCTGACACCGACTTTTTCCAAGATCCAGCGGGCAAGCATATTCGTGCAACCGCACCATTTCTGTCCATGCCTGTACCTGAGGACTTCGAAATTACAACCCAATTAACCGTTGATATGAAAAATCAATATGATTCCGGATGCCTGATGGTGATGGCGGATGATCTTAACTGGTGCAAAATTTGTTTTGAGTATGATGGAAAAGTGCCTACCATCGTGTCGGTGGTGACACGTGATGGTTCATCCGATGATTGCAATTCGGTTGAAGTCTCCGTACCTAATCCTTATCTGCGTATACGCAAAGTAGAGGACTGCATATCATTCTTTTATTCACCCGATGGGGAAGAGTGGAAACTAATTCGATATTTCGGCATGCCGATTCAGGGGGAACTTCGAGCTGGATTAGTTGCACAATCGCCGACTGGAACGGGCTGTACGTGTCACTTTTTATCAGTGAACGTTACTCATCCGGACTTGACCGCACGCTTCTAATCCGCTCCCCCGGCAGATCATTGGAGGGAGAACAGGTTCATGGTAAAAGCATTTATATTTGATTTTGATGGACTCATTGTGGATACGGAGACACCCTGGTACTATGCGTTTCGCGATATTTATGAAGAGCATGGAGTGGAACTTGGTCTGGAGCTATGGTCGAAAAATGTGGGGACATCCTTTGAGGAATTTCATCCATTTCTGTATCTGGAGCAAGCGCTCCAAAAAAAGATAGATCATGATCATATCAAACTTCTCTCTGAACAGAAATACGAAGTCTATTTGGGACAGGCTGCCATTCTTCCAGGGGTGCATGAATTGCTTCAGTCTGCGAGGGAGAAGGGGATTCAGCTTGCGGTTGCTTCCAGCTCCACACGGGACTGGGTGCATGGTTACTTGCAGAAATTAGGCATTTTCGATTATTTCACAGTCGTTCATACATCCGAGGATGTGAAGCGAGTGAAACCGGACCCTGAACTGTACCTTCTTGCTCTCCAGAGTCTTGGGATCGAGGCTTCCGAAGCGATTGTGTTCGAAGACTCACCTAATGGCTTGAAGGCAGCCAATGCAGCAGGTATTCGTTGTATCATCGTGCCTAACGAGGTAACGCGTGGTCTGGAATTCGCCATGCATGAACTTCGGTTATCCTCGCTGGCCGAGATCGATATGGAGGCTCTTTAATCCAGATATTGCTTGCGTAGCTCGATAGGGGAGATCCCTTCGTATTTTTTGAACACCGATCCAAAGTAACTGGCACTGTTGAAACCAACAGCTTTGGCTATTTCATGAGCGGTAGTAGTGTTATTTTCTATGAGCATTTCCTTGGCTTTCAACAACCGATATCGCATCAGATACTCCAGTGGAGTCATTTGAAATTCTTTTTTGAATATGCGATTGAGGTGCTGTTCGGTTACGTCCATCTGCTCAGCCAACATGGGGAGAGAGATATCCTGATGATAATTTTGTTTGATAAAAGTAATGAGTTCATCCAATCTTAATCGGGCATCAGAATGTTCGTAAGCACTATAGCGTTCACCTTCAATGGTTAATCTGACCAAAAGCATGTACAGTAATGCGGATACGTGCCAGATCTGATCCTTGTGCCGGGACTGCAGCGCCAACGTAATTTCACGCAACAGGATATGAAGCATTCCATCCGGCTTGAAGGCGCGCAGCTCCCCGATCTGCAAGGTATGCAAGAACCGTGGCAACAAATAGCCATTGAAAGACAGACAATCAAATCGTAATGAATCACTCAGATTGTGGTAACGGTAGGTTACCTCCGGGAACAAAATGAGAGCGGTTCCTTTTTTGATCGAAAATTCATGATTCTTTGCTGCGATTCGTCCTGTTCCTCCGATGCACTGTACAATGCTGTAATCCCGTGAATGGTCGCTCCAATTCATCAATTCATCAACGGTCAACTGGTTTTGCCCTGTAATCATGAGCGGCATATCGGTATCCAGCGGATTCCCCATGCTAGGTTTCGGCATCGTCGTGTTATTCCTCTTTTCGTTAAAGGATCATGTGCGTAAGTGGCGTGGTTACAGAGTTAAAAGAAACCTAGAAAGAATTATATTACATAAATGGAATAATTTTAATTGAATGACGAGCAATATATAAAACGTTTTCATATAAATGCATCAATAATTATTTATTGGATGAATGAGTATGAACTTTGGTCTGATCAGCCTCTATTTATGGATCTAAAAGTACGCCTGCCTTGCCAACAGAATGCGAAACGTTATACGCTATAACGAGTGAGTGATTATAGAAAGGAATGCAAACATGAAGAAAGTCATCGTAGTCGGATCGGGTATTCTGGGGGCATCAACAGCCTATCAATTAGCCAAACATGGCGCAGAGGTCATCATCATAGACCGAAAAGATATAGGACAGGCAACGGATGCAGCTGCCGGTATCATCTGTCCATGGCTGTCACAGCGTCGCAATCAAGACTGGTATCAGCTCGCCAAGGCTGGTGCGCGGTTCTATCCTGGCATCATAGCGGAGCTTGAAGGCGAAGGAGAAACGGAAACTGGTTATGCTCAAGTGGGCGCACTTAGTATTCATACGGATGTGGACAAAATCAACAAGATGGAAGAGCGGGCCCATCTTCGCAAAACAGATGCACCGGAGATTGGTGACATTACACCTCTTGATGTCAAAGAAACCCGTGAACGTTTTCCATTGCTGGATGAACGTTATCAATCGGTACATATCAGCGGTGCTGCACGTATAGATGGAAGGGCGCTGCGCGATGCCTTGATCCGGTCTGCACAACGAAATGGAGCTGAAGTGATCCATGGAGACGCCACGCTTCAATTCGAAGCGGATCGGGTCATTGGTGTGAGTGTTAATGATCAGAGTTTCCTGGCAGATGAAGTCGTTGTCTGTGCAGGTGCATGGGCCAACGAACTGCTGAAGCCACTCGGCATACACTTTAAAGTGCATTATCAAAAGGCACAAATTATGCATCTACATGTCACGGATGGGGAGGATACAGGCCGTTGGCCTGTGATCATGCCACCTTCAGACCAATATCTGCTGGCCTTTGATCAACAGAAGATCGTGATTGGTGCCACTCATGAAAATGATGTGGAGGGTTATGATACAAGAGTAACCGCAGGAGGCATGCAGGAAGTTTTGAATAAAGGTCTGGAACTGGCGCCGGGGCTAGCCAATAGCACATTCCAGGAAGTAAGAGTTGGGTTCCGTCCATTCACACCTGGCTTTCTACCAGTAATGGGGGCTGTCCCAGGCTGGCAAGGTCTGATTACCGCGAATGGACTTGGAGCCTCTGGATTGACCATGGGTCCTTTTATCGGGAGTCAACTGGCGAAACTAGCTCTCGGCATGGAGCTGGATATCGATATTGAGTCCTATACTGTTGGCAAAGCAATGGATGAAATTAAAAGAGGTGAGTCATGACATATTCACAACGTGTATCCGATGGAGCGAACTCGTCCGACATCATATATCTGGAGCATCAGATCGGTACGACGAAAGAAAAACTGAGAATAGCTTCGGAGAAACAAGAAACATACAAACGCGAATTGTCGGAATTGAAGTCATCACCAATCAGGAATGCATCGGAAGACAATTCTGAAGAGCAAATCTTAATGGAGAAGGCAAGCCAAACGAAGAACTTGATTGAAACCCTGTCTGAACAACTGGAACAGCTACAGGAAGCAATGGGGAAACTAGGTGATTGATCGGTTCGTATCGCTTATCTCTCTGAAACACCGACAGAAATAATATACGATACGTATAAAACGAAAACCCCTTATATTAAGGGGTTTTTCTCATTTAGTTCAAATGGTTTATATCAATAAATGAACGTATGGTATAAAATGGGATCAGGTGCTGAACTGTCAATTCAGGTACCCATGTAACCAATCACGAAACGATGCTGAGAGGTGGATTCAAAATGTATAAAGAAGTGATACATGTTGAGGACATTACGGGGTTTCAGTCCAGATCTGAAGAGTTTTTCCCACTTCACTGGTTTCGAAAAATGCTGTCCGAGCATCCTGTGTACTATCACGAAGGTACAGACACCTGGAATGTGTTCAGATACGATGATGTGAAGCAGGTCCTCAGTAATCATGAGTATTTTTCAGCCGAAGGAACCCGGACGACCATTGCCGTTGGAGCGAAGAACAATGAAGGTACACCTCCAGACAAATTAAACATATCAAGTCTCGATCCTCCTCGTCATCAAAAAAGTCGTTCGTTGTTATCTGCTGCTTTTACACCGCGTAGTCTGAAAAACTGGGAGCCACGAATTCGCAACATTGCACAGCAGCTGGTAGCAGATATTGAGCCAAATACGACCATTGATATTGTTCAAGCGTTGGCCGCTCCTCTGCCTTCGATGGTTATGGCCGATCTGCTCGGCATCCCTCTTACAGACAGCCATCGCTTCAAGAACTGGGTAGATATTCTGTTTCAACCCATCAATCCAAAGACGGCTGAGGAGAGTGAACTGAAAAAGCAAACTGCGGCGCAAGAGTACTATCAATTCCTGTACCCCATTGTGGTTCATAAACGGACTCATCCTGGTGAGGATATCATTACGGATCTGTTAAATGTCGATGTTGAGGGGGAGAAGTTCACGGAGGATGAGGTTGTTCGCACGACCATGCTCCTGCTCGGAGCCGGTATTGAGACAACAAGCCATATGGTTTCAAATACATTCTATTCCTTCCTCTACGATGACCCGAGCTTGTATGGCCAACTCAGGCGGAACCCCGAATGGGTTCCGCTCGCAGTGGAAGAAATGCTTCGTTATCGGTTCCATAATGCCAAGCGACATCGGACAGTGAAGCAGGATAACCAATTGCTCGGAGTAGACTTGAAAAAAGGAGATGTCGTGATCTCCTGGATGAGTGCAGCCAATATGGACGAGCAGATGTTTGAAGACCCCTTTGAGCTGAATATTCATCGTCGGAATAACAAAAGACATCTTACCTTTGGTAATGGCCCACACTTTTGTCTGGGTGCCCCGCTGGCAAGAATGGAACTAAGCATTGCATTGACTGCATTTGTAGAGAAGATCGCTCGGATCGAACCGGTGGAGTCCTTTGATCTGGAGAATAATCTGGCCACTTCAGCTCCGGGGCAGTCGTTGACCCATCTGCCAGTGAAGATCGTTGCGGAGTGAGAAGGAATCATACGGGACACAACCTAAAAAGCGGCAGATCAGACGTAAACGTCTTGATCTGCCGCTTTGTTATGCAAGCAATTATGAGGCTGGACACCTTAATTTGAATTCATAGAAACTTTTTGTCTTACCACCTGTTTGATTTCTTCCTCTTTGGTTTGTTTGGTGCGTTTGATAAAGAAGGAAAGGACCAATCCCACTACAGCGATACCGATGATAACAACATAAGCATCATTGATACCCTGGATCATGGATTCTGTAGCAAGCTGTTTTTGACTGAGACCATTGGCTGCACCAGTCGCCATCATATCCTGTACGTGTGCCGTTGTACGGGAGGTCATGACACTCACGAGCAATGAAGTACCTACAGCGCCAGCCACTTGTCTGACGGTGTTGGAGATAGCTGTACCGTGTGCACCGAGTCTTGGTGGCAGTTGGTTAAGCCCCGCCGTTTGAATCGGCATCATGAGCAGAGCCATACCAATTCGGCGGCCGGTAGACATTAATACCAGGTAACCATAACTGGTTGAATCCGTTAAGTCGATGAAACCAATTGTCGTCACGATGGTGATCACCATCCCGATAACAGCGAGCCATTTCGCTCCAAATCGGTCAAACAATTTTCCGGCTACTGGCATCAGGAAGCCCATGACAAGCGCACCTGGCAGAAGCAATAATCCGGACTCCAGTGCAGTGTAACCACGTGCGTTCTGGAGATACAAGGGAAGCAACATCATGTCAGCATACATGATCATTGTAATCGCGATACTAATGACCGTAGTCAGAGAGAACATGTTGTATTTGAAAGCCCGCAGATCAAGCAGGGGAGTCTCCGAAACGAGCTGACGCCATGTAAACAGGGCAAGGGAAACAATTCCTGCAGTGATACAGATAAGAACTTCTGCACTTGACCATCCCAGACTTCCTGCTCTGCTGAAACCATAGAGCAATGCGCCAAATCCGATAGTGGAGAACACCACACTGATTGTGTCGAACTTTGTGTTGACCCGTTCGGATACATTCTTCAGGTATACAAATGCAAAGGCAATGACAATAAGAGTTAATGGAATCATGCCGTAGAACATCGTTTGCCAAGAATAGTTCTCGAGGATATAACCGGCAAGGGTAGGCCCGATTGCAGGGGCAAAAATGATGGCAAAACCAACCATACCCATCGCAGATCCTCGTTTTTCAGGGGCAAACAAGGTCAAAATAACGTGCATCAAGAGCGGCATGATAATACCTGCACCCGCTGCCTGAATCATGCGTCCGGTCAGCAATGTGCCAAAGTTGGTTGCAAGAGCGGATACGATGGTACCAATCAGGAAAATAAACATTGAAGCTTGGAATAGTTGCTTGGTTGAAAAGCGTTGCATGAAGTAGGCCGTAACGGGGATAAGTACCCCGTTCACCAGCATATAACCTGTCGTTAACCATTGTGCTGTTGCGGCGGAGATGTTAAAATCACCCATCAGTTCCGGTGTAGCGACACTCATGATCGTTTGATTCAATGTTGCAAGGAAGGCTCCCAAAATCATGATAAACAGGATGGGGCCTTTCTTTACGGATAATTCTTCTTGTACTCTAGCCTGACTCAATCCTTTTCATCCTTTCAATCCACGCGTGACTAAATTTACAACGTGTTGTATAGTTTACATTGTATTTATTGAATTATATACATATTCGGACAGATTACAATTTACGTTATGACGTGTTTTCGTCGTTTATTTTACAAAAGAAATGAATTTGTTGTGTAAATCAAAAATAAACGACTTATCGTTTAAAATTGTAATGTTTAAAATTTGAAGGAGGGATACAGGTGAAAGACGAGAAGAAATCAGCCGTGGACCCAAGAATATTGCGAACACGTCAGTTAATTCGAAGTGCATTTGTTGAATTACTGCAGGAAATGGATATTGAAAAATTGTCTGTGAACAAAATTGCAGAACGAGCGACGATTAATCGGGTAACCTTCTACCTGCACTATCGAGATATCACGGATATGATGGAGAAGATGGCCGACGAGATGATCGAGAATATTGAGCGGATCGTGGATGAATATGCTCCTCATTTTGAGAAGCAAAGAACGGAAGAGGCTTGGCCTGTTCTGGTCAAGTTACTGGAGCATTTTGCAGAGAACGCCTCGTTCTATCAAGTGGTTCTTGCTACAAAGCGCACACCGATTTTTACCGAACGACTGCTCAAATTGTTGAGTACGCTGGTCAAAGCCAAAATTGATCGGGTAGAGATGGAGGATGAACTCGAAGAATCTGGCATTCACAAGGAGATTGCAATTTGGTACGGTTCTTCCGCCCTGATTGGAACCATCGTTGCCTGGCTGCGTAATGATATGCCCTATTCACCTCATTTCCTGGCGAAACAATTCTCGTTGATTCGCTCGTACTCTTATAATGACCTGATATAATCATGCTACAATTACACCTAACGTTAATAGAGGAGGGATAATGTAATGGAATATAGTGCAGAACGTATCTATGTGAGATTTTGGAATGTGGATGATGCCTCATTGCTTCTGGATCTACAGGTTCGCAACCGTGCGGAAATTGAGAACATATCAGCAAGTGATCGGGATGAGTCTGTCTACAGCTTGGAAGGGCAAAGGTCACTCATTGAGAGCTGGAACAACAAGAGAGAAGAAGGAAATCGCTATTCTTTTGGAGTTTTTCTACATACAACGGATGAACTCGTCGGTGAAATTTCTTTGTTTGAGATCATACTGGATTCTACCCCGAAATGGATCGTTGGTTATGTGACGGATACTCTGCATCAAGGAAAAGGATATATGAGCGAAGCTCTGCAATGTGTACTGGAATTTGCCAAACACGAAACTGAAATTACTCGAATCGAAGCTGGCGCTGTGCCCGATAATACAGGTTCCATCCGTGTCCTTCAAAAAGCAGGATTCAAGGAGAATGGGTCACAGCCTGTGCCAATCCAGGGAACGTTGAAAGAACATACGATGTTTGCTGTGGACTTACTATAAGCAAAGAAAAGGAGAAACCTATGGCTACTATACTCGTTGCAGACGACGATGCGAACATTCGTGAACTCGTCTGTCTATTTCTCAAAAACGATGGATTCACAACAGTGGAAGCTGCGGACGGTAAGGAAGCTCTCACTATATATGGCGAAACTCCAGTGGATCTGGTCGTCCTTGATATTATGATGCCTGTTATGGACGGATGGGCACTGTGCAAGGAACTCCGAAGAGCCAATCCCGACCTCCCGTTACTCATGCTGACGGCGAGAGGAGAGACTTGGGAAAAGGTAAAAGGATTCGAACTGGGTACGGATGATTATTTGACCAAACCGTTTGATCCATTAGAGCTGACGGCACGTGTCCGAGCATTGCTGAAACGATACAAAATCGGCTCCACACATACAATCCAGTTTGGCAACGTCATTCTGGACCGTCAGACGTATAAGGTGATGAGAGGCACGGAGTCGCTTACGTTACCACTTAAGGAGTTCGAATTGCTGTATAAGCTTGCTGGAACACCAGGACAAGTCTATACACGTGAGCAATTAATCGATCAGATATGGGGAATTGACTACGCCGGAGATGATCGAACAATAGACGTACATATTAAGCGCCTGCGCGAACGATTCGCGACTACACCTGATTTTCGGATTGAAACGGTGCGTGGGCTAGGGTACAGACTTGAGGTCTATGAATGATCAGATCCTTATATATTCGTGTTGTTCTGACCTTTCTGGTGTCAGTCATCGCAGGTACGATCATTTCTTTTTTTATGTCAACCTGGATATTCGAAGATCAATTGAATGAAAATGCTCAAATTAACATACGCAACTTTGGGCAGGACGTTGTGCAGATTTATAAGACGCTGCCTGTTGATGAAGCAGAATCATTCGTTAGTAGAATGAAACAGCTTGATTCGTATCATATTCGAATTTATGATGCAACGGGCAAGTTCCAGTCTTATGGGAAGCTTAATGAACATAAATCATCCCCCGTATCGACGGATCAACTCAAGAAGGTGTTAAACGGAGGGGTTGTGCAGGACACACCTAAAGGTATCGCTACCGTTCTTTTGGGGCTACCGATCAAGACGGAAATGGGTACAAGAGCGATGTTTCTAGAAACACTCTCACCGCCCTCAGCCTCTTTTGTGGTCCAGTTTGGTTTGATTTTTGCAAGCTGTTCGTTGATTGCAGGAAGTTTGTTGATTCTGGTTGCTTCTGTATATCTGGTTAGACCGATCAAAAAATTGACCAAAGCGACCAAACGGATTGCAGCTGGAGATTTCAACGTCAAGCTGAACATTAAACAAACGACTGAGATTGGTACGTTGGCCCGCAGCTTTGAAGAAATGATGCATGATCTTCAGCAGTTGGAGCAGATGCGCAGGGAATTCGTTACAAATGTTTCGCATGAGGTTCAGTCTCCGCTCACCTCGATATCCGGTTACGCTTCGGCACTGAAGCAAGTCAATCTCTCAGATCACGAACGAAGCCGTTATCTGGACATTATCATCGCTGAAGCGAAGCGAATGTCCAAAATGAGTGATAGCCTGCTCAAGTTGAGTTTGCTTGAATCGCAGTCACAGCAACTGAAACTCATCACATTAAGCCTTGATGAACAGATCAGGCGGGTCATTGTGGCGCTCCAGCCGCAATGGTCTGCTCGCAGCATTCATTTTGAGCTTGATTTGCAGGCGGTTAAAGTTACTGCAGATCACGACCAGTTAAATCAGGTATGGACGAATATCCTCAGCAATGGAATCAAGTTCTCTGAAGATGGTGGCGTGATTAGCGTCAGTATCAAACAGGATATCAAAAATGTGACTGTCCGAATATCCGACACGGGCATTGGTATTCCCCTTGAAGACCAGAAGCGTATATTCGAGCGCTTTTTCAAGGCAGATCGTTCCCACAGTCGTAAATATGACGGGAGCGGGATGGGACTCGCTATCGTTAAACAGATCGTATCGCTTCATCAGGGTGACATCCAGGTGGAAAGTGAACCTGGTGAAGGAACGACCTTTTTTGTCACGTTGCCAATCAGTACACCAACGGATAGTTAGGCTCACAGGGTAGGCCAATGAATAAAATATACCTCGGAGTATCTAAACCGAATTATCATGCCATGTGTAACATGCAAGCTTCCTTGTATGTTACATATGGTATTTTTTTGCTTGTTCATATTCAGTTCATATTGCCGTCACAGGGAGTACATCTTCATTCGTTAAGATTTCATTAACGGCAATGACGCAGCCTAACCAACAGTTCAAGACAGGAGAAGATGACAGTGACACAAACAGAGGAAAAGAAAGAAAAGAATGGATCGAGGGCCAAGAAAATACGAAACATTATACTAAAAATATTAGGGGCAATCGTAATCGCCATTATTCTGTTTCTAGGTATTGTTTATATTACGAATGTGATCAGTAGCAATTCAGAGGCGAAAAAGATAGAGCCTTACGGTCAACACGTATCCGTAGACGGGAAAAATATGAATGTGCTCATTCAAGGTGAAGGCAAAGAAACGATCGTGCTGATTCCAGGTTTCGGAACAGCTGCACCAGCGCTTGATTTTAAGCTTCTCATCGACGAGTTATCTCCATATTACAAAGTTGTAGCGGTGGAGCCTTTCGGTTATGGCTTAAGTGATGCAACGGAAAAAGAGAGAACCACAGAGAATATCGTAAGTGAAATTCATGAAGCTCTACAGCAGCTTAATATTGACAAATACATGCTGATGGGCCACTCCATTGCAGGCATTTACGGCATTGATTATGTGAACAAATATCCGGATGAGGTAACTGCATTCGTCGGAATTGATAGCAGTGTTCCAACACAACCGGGTATGGATGCTAAATTACCTGTGAAAATGTTCAATTTCCTTAAAAAATCAGGTCTCCAAAGATTGGTGGTCAAATTTAGTGGTGACCCCTATGCTGGTCTCGCATTTGATGATCACACCGTAGAGCAAATGAAAATGTTGTCGAATAAAAACTCGAACAGTTCCACGACATTGAATGAGATGGATCATATTGCTTCCAATTTTAAAGAAGCTCAAGGTTTAACCTTCCCTAAAGACCTTCCACTTCTTTTCCTTATACAGGCGAATAATACTGGCGTAAAAGGATGGATACCTTTGCACGAAGAACAGATCAAAGACTCGGTACATGGAAAAGTAATCACAATGGATGGCGAACATTACTTGCACCATACGTTATCTAAAGAAATAGCTGAAGATGTTAGAGCATTTATGAACGAAGCGAAATAACGTTCTTGTAAAAGCTCACTCGTGAGTTCACAGATATGTATAAACGAATATGAAGAACCGTCCTGTGGGGCGGTTTTTCCATAATAGGTTAATTCGGCCGTTGCCGTGATGAGAGAGAGGCATTCAAATGAGATTATTTGAGATACTGTTAGTTTTATCCTGTTTCGCTTTACTCGTAGACCTACTATTTATTAAAAGAAGTGCAAAGAAAACAGGCTTGGCTTTGGGTATAGGAAGTAGCGTTATACTCGTAGTTCAATTGTTGGTTGAGGGATACAGATGGCAGTTGCTTCTGGTATATATCATGACGGCTCTATTCATACTTATTGTTTTACTCAGACATTCCGAAAAGATGATAAATCTAAAAATAGGAAAGCTGTTGAAATATAGTTTATCTTCCCTAATTGTCATTCTGCTGGTTGGTTCTACTGTCTTGTCTGTATACTTACCTGTCTTTAATTTGCCGAAGCCGGATGGTCCAGAGAAAGTGGGTACTCAAACCTTTCATTTTACGGATCAGAACAGAGATGAAGTGTTGACTGATTATCAAAGCGATAAGAGGGAGTTAATGGTCCAAGTCTGGTACCCTACTGAGAACATGAATAACAACAAGCGTGACACGCTGTTTCCAAATAATAAAGAAATGTTCAAAAAGTATATTCAGAGCTTCTCTGCTTCTTTAAAACTGCCCGAATTTGTGCTCAACTACTGGAAGTATAGTCAAACCAACTCTTATGAAAATGTAGAAATATTACCTTCTACAAGTCCTTATCCCGTGGTGCTGCTATCTCATGGTATGGGAACCAGTAGAGTTCTTCAAGCATCACAGGCCGAGAATCTGGCCAGTCATGGGTTTATCGTGGTCACCATCGATCATACGTACAGCACCTTTGCTACCCTTTTTCCAGATGGCCGTGTAACGGATTATAAAAAAAGTACGACTACACTAGATGAACGTACAAAAACAGGGAATATATGGACGAAAGATGTGGAGTTTGTAATCGATCAAATCGAAAAGCTGAATTCAGGTGCAATCGAAAGTCAGTTTAAAGGAAAAATCGATCTAGATCACATCGGCGCGATGGGCCATTCTTTTGGGGGTGCAACCGCGTTTAATGCAACGTATTTAGATCAGAGAATCAAGGCCGGGGTTAATATGGATGGGTCACTATATGAAGTGGAAAATAGAGATGATATAAACAAGCCGTTTATGTTCATCCGATCGGGAAGTTTTGAAGACTGGTTAGCCAATTTTGAAATGGATAGAAATTCGGATGATGAAGTAACCAAATTTCTTTCAGATGAGCTGCACATTATGAAAAATGTTATCGAACATGGGGGAGATGTGATTTATATAGAAGGAACCCAACACTTCAATTTCACGGACCTTCAATTCTATTCGGAGCTGGTTAAACTGTCCGGAATCACAGGAGACATCAATGGTAAAAGAGGATCAAACATCGTAAATCAATATGTACTTGATTTCTTTAATAAGCAACTGAAAGGAACGGGTGGAACTCTGATTCAGGGGCCGAGCGACTTGTATCCAGAGGTGAAATTTATAGATCCAAAAGAACTCTAATCAACCAAAACATTTAAATCAGGAGATGATGTGAATGGGACGACAAAAGGGAAAACGAACTTCAATCACCGCCTTAACTCTGGCGTTAATGATGTTATCTCCAATGTCAGTACTGGCCGCACCAACTGCCGGTAACAGCAGCGACCTGAAGTATGGACCAACCGAGAAAATAGTAGCGGATAAAGCCAAATTACTGACCGAGAAGCATGGAATAACAAGCCTGCAATATGCCCTTATCGATGGTGGCGAGATTGTGGTGTCCGGTCAGACAGGCAAGAACGATCTAAAGGACAAGGTGCCACTTACGCCGGATACGATCTATGGCATAGGATCAACGAGTAAAATGTTCCTCACAGCTTCTGTTATGAAGTTAGTTGATGAAGGCAAGGTGGATTTGGATCTGCCTGTTGTGAACTATATACCTGATTTTCAGATGAAAGATCATCGCTACAAACAAATCACACCACGCATGCTGTTGAATCATTCTTCCGGTCTGCTGGGTAGTACTGGCAGCAATGCCACATTGTACGGGGATAATGATACGTATTCACATGATACGTTTCTCGAGCAATTGGCGAGTCAAAACCTGAAGGCAGATCCCGGCGCATTCTCGGTGTATAGTAACGATGGGTTTACGTTATCCGAGATTATGGTTGAACGTGTTAGCGGCATGAGTTTTACAGCTTTTATACACCAATATTTTACGGAACCTTTGGACATGAAACATACCAAAACACCACAGGATGTGGTTGACACGGCAGCAATGGCGGGAATCTATTCTCCTATATATGAGGGTCAGCTTCCACAAGAGAATTATAATGTTATCGCTACTGGAGGCATTTATTCCACCGCTGAAGATCTTGCGAAGTTTTCACAAATCTTCACGGGAGAGGTCCAAGGCATTCTTACCGATAAGTCTGTAGAAGCCATGGCGCAAGAAGAGTACAAAAAAGGCATGTGGCCAGAGGATGGCGATACGTCTATATCTTACGGTTTAGGGTGGGATAGTGTAAATCTGTACCCATTCAGTGAATACGGTATCAAGGCAGTAACAAAAGGTGGAGATACCATATCGTATCACTCATCATTAGTCGTACTGCCGGAATATAATCTGGCTGCAGCCGTTACCTCATCAGGTGGGACAAGTGCCAAAGATCAGTTCATTGCGAGTGAATTATTACTCAGCGCACTTGAGGAAAAGGGGATCATCACAGAACGGAAGCCGGAAAAATCGTTTGGTGTGCCAGTGAAGGCGGATATACCTAAAGAAATAGCCACGAATGCAGGTATATATGGCGGCAATAATTCGGTTAAGAAGATCGAAATGAATACTGCTGGACAAATGACTGTATCCACACCCGCAGCTCCAAGTGATCCTGCTCAAAAATACACCTATACAGCGGATGGTACTTTTGTTAACGATGAAGGCACGGAAAAGTTGAAATTCGTTAAGGAGAAGAATGGAAGGACTTATCTGTGGTATCGATCTTATATATCCTTGCCAGGACTTGGACAATTGGCTTTCTCCGAATATAAAATGGAGAAGCTGGAAGCCAATGAGTTATCCCAAGATATTACGGCCTCATGGGAGCAGCGTGAAGGTGAAAAATATTACCTGGTGAATGAGAAATATACATCAACGGTTTATCTCAATTCGGCACCAATTCTCCCTATTCATTTGGACAAAGAGACCCCAGGGTATATATCCAATAATAAGATTATTGGAGCAAACGAAGCAGTCACGGAGCTGCAAATCCCTGGCCTGGCTGGACGTGATACAAAGGAGATCTATTTTGCTAAAAAGAACGGAGTAGAGTACATTACAGCCATTGGTAGCATATACGCCAGTGAGGAAATGGTACGACCACTCTATTCGGGTAAACAATCTCTAGCAACGATTCAAGCAGATGGATATGCCAGATGGTTTTCGATACCGGCAACGGTGAAGGGAAAAGTCATGACGGTGGAAATGCCTGCAAATGGCGCCTTTGCTGTATATGATCAGAAGGGTGTTTGTATTAATCACACCGTGGTCAGCGGTAAGAATGAGGTTGTGTTACCAGAGAACGGCCGCATTGTATTTGCAGGTGACATGGATTCCAAGTTTGAGATTTCATTAAAATAGACGAATTCTAGTAAGGTAGCATACTGAAGGTAGCAAGAACATGAACAGAAAAAAGTTGCAGAATGGTATTATCCCCTTCAAGTAGACAGTCGGCTAAATAGTGGGCTGTCTTTCAGTTAAGCTATACCAGCTAATAGCTTGTCAACATTTCCAGCAAAACAACTCGAGAGCCTGTGTTATATTTATTAATAAGCATACCAAATAACCTTCCAATCCGAGCTTAATTGGAGAGTTATACCATTATTTTGTTATACCGAACGGAACGTTTCTTACTTTTCAAAATGGCATACAACCAATGAACTAGCTTGTTCGCACATGCTACCAATGCCACTTTGTGAGGTTTGCCTTCAGCTCTCTTGCGTTCGTAAAACTCTTTAATTCGAGTGTTGCGAGATCGGATTAGGCCACACTGTACCGCCATAACTAGTGCGTACCTAAGCTGCCTGGAACCACGTTTGGTAATTCGATTCCGGGTTGCTGTAAATTTACCTGAAGCAAAAACACTGGGATCTATGCCTGCAAAGGCAACTAGTTTCTTAGGATGATCAAATCTATCGACTTCACCAATTTCCGATAAAATTGTTGCAGCAATTTTAGGGCCAATACCGGGAATCGACTGGATTAAATCATACTCTTCAATCTCAGTAGCCAGGGCATCGATGGTTTGTTCCAACATAGCAAGATGCTCCTGGTACTGAAGAATCAGGCTAATTAAGATCTTAAGATTGATGACGTGGCTCTCATACATAGTTTGCTGAAATGGGTTTTGTTTTGCAGCCACCATCAACCGTTGAACCCGTTCATTAATCCACCTCTCTGATCGCCCACGTTTTGAAGATAGCAGTGCGTTGATTGTCATTTTAAGTGTCTCTTCACTGACTTTTAAAACGTAGGATGAGGTCGGAAACTCATGCAAGAAGCGAAGAGATACGTTAGAATACATAGCCCCAAAAACACCTTTATACGCTGGGAAGACCTGATCCAGAACAGCTTGGAATTGCAACTTCGTCTGCACACACATCTTAGAGAAGGACTCGTGTTGTCGCGTCAGGTAACGTATATTAAGAAGTTGCACACCTCTTTTTTTGAATGGTTCGAATTCCTCTCTATAGTACAGCTCGCCCAGAAGATATGCGTCAGCAGCATTCGTTTTCACTTTACGGAGATTCGTTTTTCGAAACCGATTGGAAATGAGCGGATTGATTACGATAAATACATAGTGATGTTCCTCTAGAAATTGAACGACAGGGCTTTGATAGTGCCCGGTTGCTTCCAGAATGATTGTAGGCCGATGACCTGATTCACGTTCGATGTCCTGAATAACTTGAAGCAATATCTCAAGCCCATCCCGTGTGTGTTGGAAATAGAAAATCCCTCGGTATGTTTTTCCTCGATCTAAGAAAGCTTGTCCGTGGCTTTCTTCTTTAGATATGTCTAGCCCGATAACAGGGTTCATTTTATCTCTCCTCGAAATCAATTAACCGGTAGCCCCAATGAACTCCTTGTCGCTCCACAGCATCGCATGTGATACGGGATCGATGTCCCAACCAGCCTCAATCATGGTCATGACAAGTAGGGGTGAACATTATAGCGCTCGGGATCTGGTCCCACGGGCAGGTACGTTCGACCCGGCTACCCTAATCCTCGAAGTTAATACAAAAAGGATCAACCAGAAAGAATTGGTTGATCTCATAATACGAACGGGCAGGATAGTTTAAGACCATGCGCGGTGAACCTTATCATAAATGACGGCTAAATTTTTCGTGCGGGAAGGGCGTAGAAGCTCTAAATGAGGTTAAAGCGTGTAGGGTGGGGGATGAGGTAGTTAAAGCCCTGATTAGGAATTAATCGAGGCTGATAGCTCAAATGAAGCCTCTTTCCAAGCTGAAGTTATCGTGCGATAATGCAAAGTGTTATATCAAAATACTGTCAGTGGCGAAATAATAGACGCTATTGACAGTATTTTTCTTTAAAGCAGTTTCACCTAACCAATTGAAATAGTACTAATGCCCTTTACGGTAAGCATGGATCGGGCGCAATGTGCGTGCAAGATTGTATTCTGAGAGTAGTTATTGGTGCTCAGGGGGAAATGACGTCCATCCAGCAATGAAACTAGTTTTTCGCAATCGCGAGTTGTTTCACCACAAAGTCTCGAAAAAAATGCGAATTTCCATATAGTACTAATGCATGTCCCCGAATAACTTAATTTGCATACTATTATTATATAGAAGCAGGACTGATAGGATAATAAACTGGAAGGTTGTGATTTAGATGTCTCAGAGAATATATGTAAGTGACTCCCATTTTTCTTGTTGCCAGAGATGTAAGTCCCAAACAGTAGGAATATTAAGCTATGCAGATTTTTATGCCTTGATGCCTCCTGATAACGCAGCAACAGTTGTTCCGGGTACAGACGTAAGTTTCCCTGAAGATGGACCTACTAGCGGGACTACTATAACCAGTGTTAGTCCAAGTTCATTTAACTTGGCTACAATTGGCACTTATCAGGTCTTGTTTCAGGTGAGTGTTACCGAAGCAGGCCAACTGGTTCTAACACTCAATGGCGCGGAGCTAGCCTATACGGTTGTCGGGCGAGCAACAGGTACTTCTCAGCTAATAGGAGTGACTCTTGTGCAAACAACAGTCATCAATTCAGTACTCACTGTACGAAATCCTGCTGGTAATTCCACCGCACTTACTATCACTCCTCTCGCAGGAGGGACAATGCCTGTTTCAGCACACCTTATTATTACGCAAATCGCATAGAGTGGAAACAGAGTCGCATACTTAATTCCGTTTCCCTTCAGCCCTCCAAATCGCAGGCACTACTGAAGTAGCTGTGCCTTTCATAATCGGAACATGGATGAGCTGATGAAAGGCGTATCTGAGAATCCTTCCTTCTCGTGCATTTGCACAATCATTATATACTTCTAGAGCGAATCATTGATTCGAATTTCCTTCCTCATCGTTAGTTCTGGTGCACATTACTTTAAAGCTATGAAACAGCTTCCTGATATTCATCTATTGTCTGCTCAATTATTTTCTAGTTTAAAAGACGACCTTTACCCCAAAAAACTGGGAATAAAGGTCGTCTTTTGATTCGTGTCTCTTAGTTGTTCTGAAATCTACAAGTTCTTCAGTGGCCTCGAGAAGATGGTGGCTCTTTTGCATCATTTATTGTCTCTATTTATATATTCCTTTCATTTGCTTATAGATCTTTAACCATTCATACCATTAACCTAAGGCATACCGTGGAGTTATACAGAACTCTCCCTGGTAAGGAGGTGTAAATGGAGCAGCACCTACTCCTGTTAATGTTATTGAAGTAAATCCAGTTTTGGTAAATGCAAGAATACCAGGTGCAGTTAGAGTTTCAGTTTCCACTATAGCAGTACCAAGCAGAAAGTCAACGGTTACGTTTCCACCAGTTAGTCCACTGTCTAATGATATTGTCCCAGATACAAACGTTTTAGATGGATTTGTATTTAGTGCATAGATGACCAGAGGTGCTGCGGTTGTCAAAGTATAAGGAGCACACAATTTATCCTGCACAAATGGGGCTTGACTACAACACTCATGATTGCCTACCACTATGGTTTGATTATTACTACTTCCACACATAGATAAGGTTCCTCCTCTAAAAAATAAATTTAGTATCAAATACAAATACGTAACTAAAGTACAACCTGTATCCCCGTGTACCCTTGCTAAAACACAATGCATATTCGATAAATGGATATTTATCTTAGTACAATTTACCCATAGAAAGATAAACTAGAATGCAAGAGTTACTTGCTATTTCTCCCCTAAGGCAATCAATAAAGGAGCAGATATTCCGATCTTTATTTTCCAAATTATAGATCCACACCGTTAACCTAAGGCATACCGTGGAGTTATACAGAACTCTCCTTGGTAAAGAGGTGTAAATGGAGCGGCACCTGTTCCTGTTAGTGTTATTGAAGTAAATCCAGTTTTGGTAAATGCAAGACTAGCACCTACAGGTAGTGTATCAGTTTCCACTACAGTAGTACCAAGCAGAAATTCAACGGTTACGGTACCAGCAGTTGGTCCACTGTCTAATGATATTGTTCCAGATACAAACGTTTTAGATGGATTTGTATTTAGTGCAAAGATGGTGATCGTAGGTGTAGCGGCAGTGATCGTATAAGGAGCACACAATTTATCCTGCACAAATGGGACTTGACTACAACACTCATGATTGCCTACCACTATGGTTTGATTATTACTACTTCCACACATAGATAAGGTTCCTCCTCTAAAAAATAAATTTAGTGTTCAAGTATAGATATGTAACTAAAGTACAGCCTGTATCCGCGTGTACCCTTGCTAATACACCCATTTGCAATTCATATTCGATAAATGGATATTTGTCTTAGTACCATTTATCCATAGCAAAATAAACTATAGGATGAGGACGGATTTATTTTTGATGGGGAGGTAAGGGATTTGAAAGCAACTTCTCAAACGATAAGGCAAAAGACAGTTGTTAATGTGAGAACAGGCTGCGGCTTCTCAAAAATGAGGACAAAGGGAAAGTGCAAAAAGAAAAGAGGATTTGCTATATGTGAAAAAATATGCGGTCGTATATTTCAAAAATGTGATGGGAAAGCCCGTGTTTACTTTCGATCTTTAGGCATTCATCGCCCATCTACAAGTGTCTTAAAAATTGAAAACGACTCGAATTGCCAAATGCAAGCTTTCATAAAGCTGGGCTCAAAAAAGAAAATAATTGAGCAGACAATAGATGGATATCAGGAAGCTGCTTTTGTTGTAGTCTCTATTTATAAACTTGAAATAATATGCACCAGTGCCAACGAAGAGGATAAATTCTGCAAAGGTAAATTCGAATTAATGATTCGCTCCTGAGCCAGTTGTTTTTCTTTAATTTGATATTGGTTCTTCCCATGATATGGTTTTGCCAACCAAGAGCATCAAGTTTTGAACACCAACGATACAAAATTCAGGATTGGATCCATAACAAAACAGTTTACTGCTATGGCTATTATGATTTTGGAGGAACAAAAGGTTCTGAGTTTTAATAATAATCTAAAGATGTTTACACCATCGTACAAATGTGCTGATCAAATAACCAACCATCATTTATTGATCCATACTTCGGGCATTCCCAATATAACCCAAATTCCAAAATTTCGTGATATAATGAGGCAACCTACTACGCTAGAGAAAACAACAAACTTATTCTTAGATTTAGAACCCGAATTCAAAGCAGGATCTACATTTAAGCACACAAATTCAGGCTACATTTTATTGGCATATATTATCGAACAAACCACAGGCATTGCTTATGGGGACTTTTTAAGACGATATCTTTTTGAGCCATTAAGCATGCTAAATACAAGTTGTGACGACCACAAGAAGATCATTCTAAGGTGACATTAATTTTATTGAATAATTTGGCATCAGTAGATGTAAATCAACTAAGTGATGAGATCGTCCGAATTACCACGTCTATTGCCAAATGAGGCTATGCATTGCACTAACGGGTACGCTAGTTCAAACAGGCTGCAATTGGTACATTTATCACTCATAAAAAGAACTCTCCAGACGCGGATGATTCTTACATTTTTATCCATGTGTTTGCGGGTGGTGTCAGCTACGCTGGTATTACCCCTTACTACACAATCGGGCCAGATAGTTAGATAACTTCAGCAAGGTATTAGTTTTCATTAATTCAGTCCGCAAGAATTTTTTCTATTACAGAAAAAAGAAAATATGATAAAATTAGTTAAAATAATTATTCAAGGGGATTGAGATATGACTTCAGAAAGCAGTATTCTCAAGCAAAAGTATATAGCGGAGTCATTTTATAATGGTAATTTTGAGCCTGCTTTTAATTATTTAGCAGCAACAATTGAATGGAATATCGTTGGTGAGAAAACTAAGTTGGTAATGATTCTGTTATAGAAAATTTTAAACAAACTGCTAATTACTTCAAAGGTATAACGACTAAATTCACTACGTGGAATTTTATAGCGGAAAACAATCGTGTTACAGTAAATGGAACAGGAGAGTTTATTCATAATGGTGAACAATTATCTTTTATTTCAGCCTGTGATGTCTATACTTTTAATGATAATAATGAACTGGAAATAATTGATTCTTATTGCATAAATGAGAACTTTTGACTTACAAGAGCAGTAAGTAGTGTCTGGGACGTTTTTATAGAAAAAAGTGTTCAAAAGGAAATTCAAGAAGAAAGGGATGACAATGCAATCATCTTAAGAAGTAACTGGATTACATTTGTAGCTCAAGACAGGGGATTGAGCTAACGGATAACGTTAGTTTAGTAACAACAGCGGCAGAACAAGACTTATTTATCAAGTCTTGTTCTGCCGCTGTTTCTTTTAATGAGTCAGTCTAACACTTTATTTTCTTTTCACATTAGTCCGCTGTCTTTTCGTTAAGCTAACGGGCAGGATAATGCTGGTAAATGCCGAATTCGCCTATGTTAAAAATGGTTAGAGCAAACAATTAGAGCTATTAGAGAAGTAATAGTTGAAATGGTTAGACTGCAAGAATATCCTGAGTATCCTTCACGATTGTCTTGCTTATACGCTGCGAAAAACGATCAAGACGCTCTGAAATGGAAAGAACTTTTTGATTCTTACTATCGAAGGGTTTTCCAGATAGTGAAACTTCGGGTTGTTGGGGCTATCTTTGAAGGTGATGGCAGTCTTTTACCAAAGGAAGAGAAGTGGTAGAAATTATTGATGAATTCTCCACTTAATCTCAACAAAAGCGCTTCAAAATCCATTAAGCTTACGGGAAACGTTAGTTCAAAAAGCATGGGGCAGACTGCAGGTTGGCATGCTGCTCTTTTTTCATTTAGCTAACGGGCAACATCATGTACTCCAATTATTATGCCTGTTCATATTTGGTTCATATAGACGTCACGAAGAGTACATTTATATTGGTTAAGCTTATTCAAGCACCAAGAAAGATACTCTAATAAAGAGATAATGACAGGAGAAGATGCAAATGATACAACAAGAGAAAATAAACGTGGTCAAGAGAACAGTCAAAAAAAGAACTTCAATTGCAGCTTTAACGCTACTGTTAACCATGTTAGCCCCAATGTCTGCAATGGCCGCACCGGCTCCCATGAACAACAGCAACCTTACGTATGAGACAACAAAGAAAGCCGTGATCGAAAAAGCTAAATTACTGACCGAGACATATGGTACGACGAGTCTGCAATATGCACTGATCGATGGTGGAGAGATTGTGGTATCTGGTCATACAGGCAAAAACGATATAAACGACAAGGTACCTCTTACTGCGAACACGATCTATGGCATTGGATCGACCAGTAAAATGATGCTTACAGCTGCTGTAATGAAGCTGGTTGACGAAGGTAAGATCGATTTGGATGTGCCTGTTGTGAACTATATGCCTGACTTTACAATGAAAGATAACCGATACAAACAGATTACACCCCGTATGTTGCTGAATCATTCCTCCGGTCTTCTGGGCACCTCAACCAGCAATGCCACCTTGTACGGAGATAATGACACGTATTCACATGATACGTTTCTGGAGCAATTGGCGAATCAAAACCTGAAGGCAGATCCCGGCGCATACTCAGTCTACAGCAACGATGGCTTTACGTTATCCGAGATTCTGGTCGAAAAAGTGAGCGGCATCGGTTATACCGCATTTATACACAAGTATTTCACGGAGCCATTGGATATGAAACATACCAAAACACCACAGGATGTGGTTAATCCGTCAGACATGGCGGCAATCTATTCCCCTTTTTATGAGGGACCACTTCCAAAAGAGAATTATAATATCATCGGTACTGGAGGTCTGTATTCCACCGCTGAAGATCTGGTCAAATTTTCAAGAATCTTCACGGGAGAAGTTGATGGTATTCTTTCCAGTAAGTCTGTAAAAGCTATGGCGCAAGAAGAGTATAAAAGAGGCATGTGGCCAGAGGATAGCGATACGCTGATGTCTTACGGGTTGGGGTGGGATAGTGTGAACTTGTTCCCATTCAACGAATACGGCATTAAGGCCGTTATGAAAGGTGGAGATACTTTATCTTATCAGTCCTCATTAGTGGTACTCCCGGAATACAACATGGCTGCAGCCGTTATCTCTTCAGGCGGGTCAAGCTTAACCAATCATTTTATTGCCAATGAATTATTACTCAGCGCACTTGAGGAAAAGGGCGTTATTAAAGAACGGAAGCCGGAAAAATCATTTGGCGTACCCGTGAAGGCCAATATGCCTAAGGAAATCTCCAAGTTTGCAGGTATATATGGTGGCAATAATTCAGTTATGAAGATCAACATAAATATGGCTGGAAAAATGACTGTATCTTCACTTACAGCTCCGAGTAATCCGGCTCAAGAATACACATATACAGCGGATAGTACTTTTGTTAATAACGAAGGTACAGACAAGTTGAAATTCGTTGTGGAGAAAAATGGGAAAACCTACTTGTGGTCACGATCTTATATATCCGTTCCAGGACTCGAACAGCTGGCTTTCTCAGAATATAATGGGGAGAAGCTTGAAGCCAATAAATTATCCAAGGAGATTAACGCTGCATGGGCAAAGCGCGATGGTAAAAAATATTATCTGGTGAATGAGAAATACACATCAATGCTCTATCTTAATGCTACATCGATCCTGCCTATTCAGTTGAATAAAGAGAATCCAGGGTATATGTCCAATAATAAGATTACTGGAGCAAACGAAGCAGTTAATCCTTTGCAAATTCCGGGTACTGCCGGACGTGATACGATGGACATTCATTTCTCTAAAAAGGACGGAGGAGAGTATCTTACAGCTTTGGGTTATGTATACGCCAGTGAGGAACTTGTAAAACCCATCTATCTGGGTAAACAATCCGCAACAACCATTCAAGCAGATGGATATGCCAAATGGTTTTCGGTACCAGCGACTGCGAAAGGAAAATTCATGACAGTGAAGATGCCTGCAAATAGCGCCTTTGCCGTATACGACCAGACAGGAATTTGTATTAATTACACCGTGGTCAGCGGTAAGGATGAAGTTGTTTTACCAGAAAACGGTCGTATTGTATTTGCAGGTGAGGCTGGTTCCAAATTTGAAATTTCATTAAAAAAGTAAAATGAATGGAGTTCCAAACGGCTGCACAACAAACGAACTCAACAGGAGATAACCATCATGATGAAAAAAATATTAATCATTTTGCTCAAAATATTCGGAGCCATAGTTATCGCTTTTGCATTATTCATTGCCACTGTATTTATTGTTAATGTATTTAGCAACAAATCAGAGGAAGGGAAAATAAAATCCTATGGTCAGTCCGTAGCGGTTGACGGGAAAAACATGAATGTGTTGATTCAAGGAAAAGGCGAAGAAACGGTCGTATTACTTCCCGGATATGGAACACCTGCTCCAGCCCTTGATTTTAAACCGCTCATCGATGAGTTATCTCCATTTTACAAAGTCGTTGTCATTGAGCCTTTTGGTTATGGACTAAGTGAGGTAACTGAAAAAGAGCGTACCACTGAAAATATGGTTAGTGAAATTCATGAAGCGTTACAACAGCTTAATATTCATCGTTACACGCTCATGGGTCACTCCATTTCAGGAATTTACGGACTGGATTATGTAAACAAATATCCAAACGAAGTAACTGCCTTTGTCGGCATTGATAGCAGCGTTCCAACGCAGGGAGGTAACGATGATCCATTTCCAACCGAAACGTACAAACTGCTTAAAAAATCAGGATTCTACCGATTGTTAATGAAACTGGCCCCTGATCAACTGATTGCACCCGACGTTGATGATGAAACCAGAGAACAAATTAGAATACTTTCACTCAAAAATATGTTTAATCCGAACAACTTGAATGAAGGCGAAAACTTCGGTCCTAATTTCAAAGCAGCTGAGAACTTGTCCTTCCCCAAAGATCTTCCTGTGATTTTCTTTTTACAAGCGAATGATACCGAAACGGAAGGATGGATACCCTTGCATGAAGAGCAAGTCAAAGATTCTGTGCATGGAAAAGTGATGACATTCGAGGGAGGACATTATTTGCATCACACCCGATCCAAAGAAATGGTTCAAGAATATAGAAAGTTTATGAGTGAGATAAAATAGTGTCGCCAACAAAAGAAGTCGCGAAATCGCGGCTTTTTTCTGTTAAGGAGATGGTGAACATACATACTTCGTTATCTACTGGAAAATTTAGGTTGACACTTCTTTTTGTCGCGTATACAATCGTATACATGAAATGTTGTATACATATGTATACACGTTATGGAGGTGGCACAAAATGAGAGATCGTCCTATCGAAGAGATGGATGGAAGTGTACGTCAAGGTGAGCGTCCGAAACGTGATATGAGTGACAGTGAGCAACGTGGAGAACGTTCCAGACGTGGCAGAGGGCATGGTGAACATCAGGGAAAACGGGGCCGTGGTGCGCAAACATTCCGTCGCGGCCGGATTCTTGTATTTCTGGAGCAGATGCAGAATCGAAGAACGACGCTTGCCAGACAACTTGGACAGGAGGAGTACGAACATATTCGCCCAATGATTAGTGGGGAACTGAAAGCCATTGATCAGGTCATCGACGAGTATATCCATCTGTTCGAGCTGCAAAATGAAGATGTAAACCCCAATAAGGATCTGGAGAGTGAGAGTGAATAAGTATGATTCGTCGCTTTTTTTCGTATTATCGTCCCTATAAAAAACTGTTTTTGATTGATTTTGGATGCGCTGTACTCGCAGGTCTTCTGGAGCTCGCTTTCCCCCTTGCCGTCAGCAAATTCATTAATGAATTGTTGCCAGGTCAGGATTGGCCTCTCATTATGCTTGCCTGCGTTGTGCTGTTATCCATCTATGCACTTAATACCGTATTGAACTATGTCGTTACATATTGGGGACATATGCTGGGCATTAACATTGAGACCAACATGCGTGAGAAGATGTTCGCTCACTTGCAGAAGCTGTCCTTCCGTTTCTTTGATAATCGTAAAACAGGCCACTTAATTGGTCATCTTACGAATGATCTGAATGATATTGGCGAGGTTGCTCACCATGGACCTGAAGATGTATTCATCGCAGTGATGACATTAATCGGATCGTTCTGGCTGATGGCTAACATTAATCTGGAGCTTGCGCTGCTTACCTTTATTATTATCCCAATCATGGCTTGGGTCATTATCGTATTTGGTGGCCGCATGACGAAGACGTATCGGCGACTCTTCGGAGACGTCGGCAATTTCAATGCACGCATTGAAGATAACGTTGGTGGCATGCGTGTTGTGCAATCGTTCGCCAACGAAGAACATGAGAAAGAGCTTTTTGCGGTGGACAATCAGAATTTCCGTAAAACCAAACTACTTGCCTACAAAACGATGGCGAAAAGTATCTCGGTCAGTTATATGATGATGCGACTGGTTACGGTGTTTGTCATGATCAGCGGGGCTTGGTTTTATATCGATGGCAGAATCAATATGGGGGAATTCATGGCCTTCCTGCTCCTGTCCAATATCTTCTTCCGCCCGATTGAGAAAATCAATGCTGTCATTGAAAGTTATCCAAAGGGCATTGCTGGTTTCAAACGTTATCTGGAGATCATTGATACAGAACCTGAGATTGCGGATAGCAAAAACGCCGTTGAATTCGAAAGTGTGAAAGGTGATATTCGCTTCGAGAACGTCTCGTTCGGATATGAATCCAGTCGGCGTATTCTGAATGATATCAGTCTGTCTGTTCGACCAGGGGAAACGGTTGCTTTTGTTGGTCCTTCGGGTGCAGGCAAAACTACCATCTGCAGCTTGCTGCCACGATTCTATGAGGTAGAAGAGGGACGTATCACTGTGGATGGCGTCGACATTCGTAACGTTAAGCTTCAATCCTTGCGCAAACATATCGGAATCGTTCAACAGGATGTATTTTTGTTCTCGGGTACCATTAAGGAGAATATTGCTTATGGCGATCTGAGTGCAACGGATGAACAAATCTGGGATGCCGCCCGTCGTGCCTCATTGGAGGAATTAATTCTTACGTTGCCAGATGGCATGGATACGGTCATTGGAGAGCGTGGAGTCAAGCTATCCGGAGGACAAAAGCAACGGTTATCCATTGCTCGTATGTTCCTGAAAAATCCACCCATTCTTATTCTGGATGAGGCAACCTCTGCGCTGGATACGGAAACGGAAGCACTGATCCAGCAATCACTCGCTGAATTGTCGGTGGGCAGAACGACACTCGTCATTGCGCACAGACTGACGACCATCAAGAATGCGGATCGAATTATCGTAGTGAACACAGATGGCATCGCTGAGCAAGGTAACCATGAGGAATTGGTCGCCGCTGGAGGGATATATAGCCGTCTTCATCAGGTGCAATATAGTCACTCTTAATCCATATAAAATGAATTTACACTGGACACTCCGATGACAGAACAACCTTGCCGCGCATATGCGCGGCTTTTTAGTTTGGATTACTAATGAGGTATAACATGCTCGGGTAAAAATAATGTTGACAACGTCCACTAACGTGATTATCATAATGTTGACAATGTCCACTAAAAAGGAGGGTTTGACATCAACTCTCAGTACATAAATCCAGATATACTGGCTGACATGCGACGTTTTAACCGTTTTTATACCAACATACTTGGTGTACTCGACAAGCATATTCTTGGAACAGGATATTCGTTTGCAGAAGTACGGGTCATTATTGAGATTGGGATTCGGGGAGAAAGCATTGCGAACAATCTGGTGGATACACTGACCATTGATCGCAGTTACATGAGCCGAATTGTGAACAAGCTGTCCAAGGAAGGACTGCTGGTGAAAGTGGATTCTGCTGCCGACAGCCGGGTCAGTCTGATTCGTCTGACAGCCAAGGGTGAGGAACTGTATGCCCAATTGAATGATCGATCCGATCAACAGATCCTGAAGCTGATGCAAGAATTGAATGAAGAAGAGATTCAAGAGGTATACACCTCCATGATGAACATACAAGAGAAGTTGAACAAGAAGGCAGGAGAGACCACACCATGATACGATTTGAATGTGATTATAACGAAGGTGCGCATGAACGAATTTTACAAAGACTGATGGAAACCAACATGGAACAGACGAGCGGGTATGGTACGGATGAGCATTGCGAAAGGGCGAGAATGCTTATTCGTCAGGCATGTGACAATGATCAAGCTGATGTTCATTTTTTGGTTGGCGGTACACAGACAAATACAACGGTGATTGCATCTATTTTGCGTCCATATCAAGGTGTGATTGCTGCGACCTCGGGACACATTGCGGTTCATGAGACAGGAGCTATTGAAGCAACGGGCCATAAGGTGCTCACAGTTCCCAGCAAGCACGGAAAGATCACGCCTGAACAGGTTAGGACAGTCTATGATGCACACATGAATGAATCGTCACCGGAACATTGTGTACAACCTGGCATGGTCTACATATCTCAGCCAACGGAGAACGGAACGATGTATAGCAAGGCAGAATTACAAGCATTGCACACAGTCAGCAGAGCATGTGGTCTTTCATTTTTCGTAGATGGAGCACGCCTTGGATATGCACTTGCCTCCCGAGATTGCGATATGACACTTGCTGACCTTGCACGCTTCTGTGATGTGTTCTACATCGGGGGAACCAAGATTGGCGCATTGATGGGAGAGGCGGTTGTTATCCTGAATGAAGCGCTGAAACCGGATTTTCGTTATATGATCAAACAAAAAGGTGGCCTGCTTGCCAAAGGCAGATTGCTGGGTATCCAATTTGAAACGTTGTTCGAAGATGGTCTGTACCTCGATATTTCCCGTCATGCCGTAGATATGGCCTTGAGAATTCATGACTCACTTGAACAGCACGGGGTACGTTTCCTGTACGACTCACCAACCAACCAGCAGTTTCCGATACTGCCTGATCGTTTGCTTGAGAAATTACGCAGCGGTTATACCTTCTCCTTCTGGGAAAAGGTTGACGATACACACAGTGCTGTGCGATTCTGTACCAGCTGGGCAACTCGTCAAGAGAATGTGGATGCACTGACTCGTGAAATCGCTCAAATATTGCACGAAGAAATCCAGGTTCTTGAACGGGTCGAAGCATTGGTCTAATCTTGTTCAAAAATTAAGGAGAACAGTTCCGATTTCCTTCTCATAAATACGAGTATTTTGAATAAATCCAAAAGTAATTACGCAGAATTCTGATACTGAAAAAAGGACAACTCATTGTGGTTGTCCTTTTTTGGTTTGCCTTTTGTGTGATAGTTGTGAGATAGAGAGTGCATACAACGGAGCCAGAAACGGAATCTCTCCCGGCGTATCCAGCAATCGAACAAGTCGGAGTACAGCGTCCTGAATGGACGATTCCATCTGACCTACAAACATGGCTCGTCTGGCGTTTTCGTTGAATGTTACCTTGATATTGCATCTGTTAAGTACTTCGAGAATTTGGTTCGGTGTGAATTCGAGCTTGAGACTTAAGTAGGGTGCATCAGCGGATGCCTTGATAATCTGCCCGATGACCGGATTGAGTGATTAGTGAATTGACAATTCTCTTATATAAAAGTTATTATAGATACATTAGATCCTTAATTTAAAAGGAGATTATAATCTATGAATAACGGACATTCATCTGGTCAAACGAACGAATCATGGAGTGTTCATTCCGCTCCTTTTGCAACGTTACAGGAAACACCTATCTTATCCTTGCTCCAGCCATCCCAAGGTGAACGTATTCTTGATGTGGGTTGTGGCAATGGGGATCTGACAGCCAAAATTGCAGCCGCAGGAGCGCTGCCAACAGGTATAGATTTTTCAGAAGAGACGATTAGGCAAGCTAAACAGAAATACCCTGATATGAATATTCAAGTAGCAAATGCTTGTCATTATCGGACAGAAGAACCGTTTGATGCTGTTTTCTCTCATGCCGTTCTGCATTGGATAAAGGATGCTCCGGCTGTAGTACAATCCATACAGTTAGCGCTCAAGACGGGGGGGCGATTCGTGGCTGAGTTTGCTGCAAATGGCAACACGGCTATATTAATTACAGCGGTACGGGAAGAACTGAATGCCCGTGGATACGGATGGGAAGGTCGGAATCCATGGTATCACCCTACCATTGGCGAATATGCTAATCTACTGGAGCAACACGGATTTAGAGTTAGTCTGGCCCAGCACGTTGACCAATTTACTCCGTTCAAGCCAGGTGCCAGAAAGTGGTTGACCAGCTTCGCGGAGTATTTATTCAGTGGTATCACATCTGCGGAACAGGATGTTATTATGGAAGCTGTTGAGAAAAAAGTACAGCCACAACTGATGCGGGATGGACAGTGGTATCTAGACAGAAGCCGACTGCGAGTTGCAGCTATTAAAGAATAGGGGAATACGGGATGAAAATGGATAAACCCAAGATTCAGGAGCAGTTGCTCGAACCGGAAACGATTGCATTCCTGGAATCCAAAGTGGAGTACAAACACAAACTGATCGAGAACATTACATTGGATCACCAGGAAGCGAGTAAAGTTTCCTTTGAAAATGTTGTATTTAGACATGTGACAATCTCGGAGTCTGCCTTGGAACAATTTGAATTCACCGATGTCCGGTTCGAACACTGCGACTTCTCCAATGTCAATCTCTCTGGTGCCTTCATGCACCGGATCGAGTGGCGTAACTGCAAGTTTGTCGGAACTGATTTTTCTAATAGTCGATTGCAAAACGTCAGTTTCCTTCATGGTCTAGGCGACTACAGCAATTTCCGTTTTGCCCATCTGAAACAGGTCTCCTTCTCGGAAAGTACCTTGATTGGTGCAGACTTTGCCTATCTGGCACTGCAAAAAATGGAGTTCAGTCAATGTAACATCGACCAAGCTTCCTTAACGGGGACCAAAATGAAGGATTTGGATCTTAGCGATTGCGAATTTGACTCCTTGGTGCTGACTATGGAAGATCTCAACGGTTGTGTGATTTCACCACATCAAGCCGCCACATTTGTAGGATTAATGGGTTTGATTATCAAATAAATGGCATTATCACATTTAAGGGGTTGCCAAGATAGTGGAAGTGTGTATAATTGGAGACACATTAGAATAAAAACAGGTTTTCTAGGGTTCCGCGATGCGCGATGTATGTGTCGGTCTGGTCCGAGAGAAAACCCGCAACCTGTTGGTTGTGCCACGGAGGGATAAAAGCCTGGGAGATGAACTGCTATATGCAGTTTGTTTCCCGGGCTTTTTTTGTTTTTTCGCTAATGAACCTTACGGGTTGTACAAAAAAATGTAGAAGAAAAGGAGCGTTTTAGGTATGAATAAAACTTGGATGTCGGTTATGATTGCTGCTTTGTTTGAAGTGGGTTGGGTCATTGGATTGAAACACGCCAGTGGTCTGCTGGAATGGGGGCTTACCTTGGTTGCGATTATAATCAGTTTCAGCTTAATGATTGCAGCTTCCCGGACCTTGCCCGTGGGAACCGTGTATGCAGTATTCGTTGGCCTGGGTACCGCTGGTACGGTAATTGCAGAGATTATTTTGTTTAATGCACCTGTGCAAACCGGAAAAATGATACTCATTGGTGTACTTTTACTCGGCGTAATTGGTCTTAAAATGCTGAGCAAAGAGAAGAATAAGGAGGTGCAGCTCTAATGAACTGGGTATTTCTTATCTTGGCAGGTATATTTGAGATGATCGGAGTGCTTATGATAAACAAGTTGCACAAAGACCGTAATCTCATTTCACTGGTTCTATTGGTAGCTGGGTTTGGTTTAAGCTTCCTGTTCCTGTCCCTTGCGATGGAAACTCTTCCGATGGGGACAGCATATGCGGTATGGACGGGAATCGGAGCCTCCGGCGGTGCTATTCTTGGCATGGTGTTTTACGGAGAACCTCGAAATGCCCTAAGAATTCTGTTTATCGCTATGGTGCTCGGATCGGCAGTCGGTCTTAAATTGGTCAGTTAAACAAAGTGATATTAAAAAAATAATGTACAGATTACGTTTTTAATGGTATCCTTATACGTTACGTGTGAAATAAAAGATGCGTCTTATTGATAGATGTGCGTAAATGAAGGAGACAACATGACATTTAAGGACTTAAATATTATCCCCTCTATTATGGAAGGGTTAAGCAAAGCAAACTATACTAATCCTACCCCTATACAGGAACAGGCCATACCAGCTGTATTAGCTGGCAGAGATCTGCTGGGATGTGCACAGACAGGAACAGGCAAGACGGCAGCATTTTCAGTGCCAATCATTCAATTATTAAGCGAAAGATCCAAAGGACAAGGATCAAAGTCTGCACGACATATTCGCTCATTAATTTTGACACCAACACGAGAACTGGCTATTCAGATCGCGGATAACATCAAGGTATATAGCCGGTATACGGACATTCGTTGTACGGCAATCGTTGGCGGCGTTTCGCAAAAAGTGCAAGAGCGTGCGTTGAATCAAGGTGCAGATATTATTATCGCAACACCTGGTAGATTGAACGATCTGATTAATCAGAAACGTATTGATCTGAAGATGGTTGAGATTCTCGTTCTGGATGAAGCAGACCGGATGTTGGACATGGGCTTCATTCATGATGTGAAGAGAATCATTGCCAAAATGCCGAACAAAAAGCAGACACTGTTCTTCTCAGCTACGATGCCTCCTGAAATCACCAAAATGGTTAAAACCTTGCTGGTTGATCCAGTCAAAGTAGAAATCACACCGGTATCTTCAACAGTAGACCGCATTGAGCAGTCTATATATTTGCTGGAGAACGGCAAGAAGCAACATATGTTGAACCAAATTTTGGAGGATAAATCCATCGTCACGGCATTGGTGTTCACACGCACGAAGCGCGGCGCTGACCGGGTTACACGTGATTTGGCCAAAGTGAATGTTACAGCACAGGCTATTCATGGCAACAAGTCTCAGAACGAGAGACAACGGGCACTGAACAACTTCAAGAGTGGTGCAACACGTGTATTAGTTGCGACGGATATCGCGGCAAGAGGAATTGACGTCGAGGAACTGTCACATGTCATTAACTTTAACCTGCCTAACATTCCGGAAACGTATGTTCACCGTATTGGCCGTACAGGTCGAGCAGGCAAAAGCGGGATGGCCATTTCGTTCTGTGAGAAGGATGAACTTCCATTCCTGAAGGATATCGAGAAAGTAATCAAAAAGACGATTCCTGAAGTGAAAGGTCATCCATATCCAATGACAGGTGTACCTGTGTTTGATAAAACCAGCAAAGCACCGGGCAGTAAACCTTCGTTCAACAAATCGGCTGCAGGCAAACCGGCGAAGTCCAAAGCTAACCCGGCACGCAAGCCCAAATCCGAATGGTTTGCCAAGAGTGGTAAATCAAACAGTAGTCGTTCAAACGACGGTAGACCCAATAGCAGTAGATCAAACAGCAGTAGCAGTAAATCAAACCATGGCTCATTCAGCCGCAGCAACAAAACTAGGAATGATAGAGCCAATTAAGAGTTAAATAAATCCAGATAAAACCTTCTCCATTCATTAAAGT
>NZ_ANHX01000015.1 GCF_000316035.1 Paenibacillus sp. PAMC 26794 | reverse complement strand
GGAGGAGGTTTTATTATGTGCTTTTATGTGCAACGAGCTTATTTACATACGAACTTACATTCGGTATCATTATATCGTCCACTGGTGAAAGGGAGGTACTGACTTGAAGGATAAGATGATTGAATACAGTTTGAAGAAGAAAGGTGCGACCAAAGATTATCCATTTGGACCTGATCCAGTCGCGATTAAGGTTGCGGGTAAGATGTTCGCGCTTATTTTTGAAAACAAAGAAAACTGTCGCTTGAACTTAAAATGTGATCCCATTATTGCAGAGAACCTGAGAGAGCAGCATGAAGCAGTTCAACCGGGATACCATATGAACAAAAAACACTGGAATACCATTACGCTGGATGGTTCGCTGTCCGATGAAGATGTCTACGTCATGATCGATCACTCATATGACATGGTTGTCCAATCTCTTCCGAAAAGGATTCGGAAATCTCTGGCCGAAGAGTGAGGCATCATTTCTAACAGAATGAATATCCTATGAAAATGAAGACATATTTGAAGTCTATTTGGTTCCATTACCTTGGAAATAAACAAGATCGAGCGGCCTTGTTTAATGTGGCATCCCTTGTTATCAATGCTGTAACCGGAATAGGTAAGTTAATCCTGGGCATATATCTGCTTTCGGGATGGTTCATTACGAATGCCGTATATTATCTGATTCTCTGTGTGGCGAAAGGCCAAGTGCTCCATAAATATACAGTTACCAAGAGGATGGAGTCTCCCGAAGAAAGATATAGATTGGAGCTTACGGTATATAAGCGTGGAGGTCTGTTTCTGTGTCTACTGGGCGCATCCTATTCGATGGTCTGCCTGCGAATGTATCTAATCGGCGATGCCTTCATATATGAGGGTATCATTGTGTATATCGTATCTACAGTTGCTTTTACCAAGCTGGCTTTTGCCGTGTATGGTACCTGGGCTAACCGTCATCTCCATAACCCGATCATATCTACATTGAAAATGATTAACTTCACCGATGCGATGGTATCCATCGTGGTGACCCAAGCGACATTACTTACCATGCAAGGCTCACCTCTTGCAATAAAAACCAGTAGCTTGTTTGGCATGGGGTGCAGCGTTTTATTTTGTTTGATGGGGGTTTGGATGATGTTCCACAAAAAAAAGGAAACAAGCACGGATCCAAACGTCCACGTTTGAGCATGTTGATCAATACATATCGAATGAATTGCACATGACGGAATAGACGAGTGTCATCTATACTTAAGTGACAACGGAAGAAGGAGTATTGGCAATCAACTAAAGGAGTGATATCTATGGATCAACAACAACAACTGGCAATGGTACAACGTATGCGTCAAAATGTCGTCGGTACAGTTGCAGCTCTTCAACCCAGTTCCACGTATGCTGTCACAGTAAAAGAAGTCATGATTCCTACGACGAAAGGTGATACGCGTGTACTCGTGTATACACCGGATAGGGAAAATTCCGCTTCTCTGCCAGTCTTCTTCAATATGCATGGGGGTGGCTTCATCTTAGGACAAGCAGAGATGGATGATCCATGGTGTCGTCTGATCGCTGATCGTTCTGATTGTGTGGTCATGAATATCGATTACCGTCTTGCACCAGAGTACAAGTTCCCAACAGCAGTCCATGAATGTTACGACGTTGTACAGTGGGTCCAGGCCAATTCGGAATCCTTCTCGGTTAACCCGTCTTTGTTCGCTATAGGGGGGCATAGTGCTGGTGGTAATCTTGCTGCAGCAGTATGTTTATTGAATCAGCAACGTGGAAGCGAGCTGCCTATTGTACTTCAGGTTATCGATTATGCCGTGTTGGATGTGGCTACAGATCCGGCCGAGAAACCGAGTTTTGAAGAAGCGATCCCAGCCGATATCGCCAGAACGTTCAACTCCATGTACCTTGGAACGCCAGAAGATGCACATGATCCGTTAGCTTCACCTGTGCTCGCAAAATCATTAGAGGGTCTTCCGGAAGCACTGATCATTACCGCGGAGAAAGATTCACTGGCCCAAGAAGCAAGGACATATGCAGCAAGGTTGGAAGCAAGCGGTGTGAAGGTGACTCTTAAGGAGTACGAGGGAGCTGCTCATGGATTTACGCATTTTGGCGATGTCCAGATGGCTGAGGATGCCTGGTACCGGATGAGTGACAAGATCAGAGAAGCATTTTCCAAATAACGTGCATCAGAATAATGTTTAGAAGAAATCTGTTTACCTTGAAGTCGCCTAATGGCGGCTTTTTTTGGTTCATGAGTGTGATTGCTTCAATGGCTTGGTGAAACCAAGCTTCTGAGCTTGCGGATGTGTTAATAAACTAGATTAGGAGCCTTCTTGAGATTATAACGATATCGTTAAGGGTAAGAGTTGTTAATTAGAGGAAATAATGACCAATACCAGGAGGTTTATTATGAACCAATATAACAGTCCATCCGATATCGCGATTCTTGGCATGGGAACGGCTCTACCTGCTCACCCCGTTGCGCAGCCAGATATTGCAGAGCTGATCGCTTCTTCTCTTCAGGATCGGCCAGATTTGGCCCGGTTTTCCAGGCGAATATTCAAGTCCTGTGGTGTTGAAACCCGATATACCGTGGAACCGAGCTATCTGGGTTCACTGAAAGAATGCCGTTATCTGCCCTCTGGTGAGCGATCAGACGTCCCGACAACTGAAGAACGAATGAATACATACAAGCGAGAGGCGCTTCCGCTCGGGATTGAGGCGGCAGAGAAAGCCCTGAAGGATTCAGGCGTATCTCCAAAGAGTATCACACATATCATCACGGTCAGCTGTACCGGTCAATATCTGCCGGGTCTTGATGTTATGCTCATCCGTCATTTGGGTTTGTCTGCCCGAGTTAATCGACTGCCGCTGATCTTTCAGGGGTGTGCTGCAGGGTTGAAAGCCATTCAGATGGCACGAGATGTCGTGCAGGGTGCTCCGGGATCACAGGTACTTGTTGTCTGTGTAGAGTTGTGCACCATTCATTTTCAGCCTGTGCAAGATCGGGAAGCGCTGTTTGCAGCTTCATTCTTCGGAGACGCTGCTTCTTCTTGTGTAGTGGGCACACCAGAACCTCAGCACAAGAATGTTCTGAGTCTGGGAACAGGTTATTCTGTACTTCTTCCGGATTCGACTGAAGATATGACGTGGGAGGTGGGGAACCTGGGGTATGATCTGTATCTATCACCTCGTATTCCGAAGCTGTTAGGTGTTCATCTGGAAGAGGAACTGCGTCTCTTATTGCAGAGTGAACAGCTTCCTGAACTGTGGGCCATTCATCCGGGAGGACGTGGGATTGTGGACTCTGTGCAGAATGTAATGAACCTGAGAAACGAGCAAACGAAGTATAGCAGGGATGTCCTCAGAATGTATGGTAACTTATCCTCCAATACCATTCTGTTTGTACTGAACGCGATGCGTGAGGACATGAAGTTACAGGATCAATCATCTACAGATGGTGTAGCCATGGCATTTGGACCGGGACTCACCGCAGAGCTGATGAAATTCACTTATGTACCCTCATTATCTTCAGTGATGGAGGAGCACGATCATGTCCTTTTTTAGAACATTGTCCATTCGAGCCAAGGAAGATGAACTGATGGATGACTTCTCTCTGGGAGGGGAGGAGCTGCGTGAAGCGCTTAGACATCTCAGACGTCTTAACAAAATATTCGCAGCACCTGGGCCAACTTTGGCTGGTGTAGAGAAGTTATGGAACTCTGTCGGTAGGCCAGATAAGCTGACTCTTCTGGATGTGGGGGCAGGCTCAGGGGATGTGAACCAGAAACTACTGCAATGGGCGGATCGTCAGGGCATTCAGTTGGAGATTACATTGGTTGATCTGACGGAAGAGGCATGTGAGGAAGCGAGACAACTATTCCGTGACGAACCCCGAGTCCGGGTACAACGTGCCGATCTTACACAACTGCCGGATGCTTCAGCAGATATCGTGACAGGCTCTCAGTTTGTACATCATTTTGACGGAGATCAGCTGGTTGATATGGTTTCTCATATGCTGCGAGCATCCAGATACGGTGTCGTCATTAATGATATTCACCGCCACCCCGTATCCTATAAGGCGGTCTGGATTACTACACGAATGATCTCGCGCAATCGTTATATTCGGCATGATGGGCCTCTTTCCGTAGCCAAAGGTTTTACAGGGAGGGATTGGAAGGAACTTAAACAACGTCTCAATCATGATACGATGACCTATGAATGGAAGCCCTTATTCCGTTACTCTGTTGTTATTCCCACGAAAGGCAGGTGATCTGACGTGTCGAAATCGATAGATGTGATTGTCATCGGAGCCGGAATTGCCGGCAGTACATGTGCCATGCAACTGGCTGGGAAAGGACATCGGACCCTTTTGCTGGATCGTCAGGAGTTCCCCCGGCACAAAACCTGCGGTGAGTTCATGTCACCCGAAACCAAGGAGATGTTAGAAGTTCTGGACATTCACCTTCTGGACATTCACCTTCTGGACCAGTCAAAAAAACCCAGCACCATGGATCATGCCAAAATCGTTATGCGACAAGGTGGAGTGATCGAAGCACCGCTGCCGGGATTTGCATATGGCATAAGTCGATATGAGCTGGACCAGATTTTGCATCAGAAGGCGCTGGAGGCTGGAGCCCAGATTGTGACCAAAGCGACCATAACGAGCATCGAGCAGCTTGAGGATGCCAGTTATGAGGTTCAGGTGAAACAGGGAGATGAGCGGATCAGCTACAGAGCCAAAGCCGTTATCGGGGCACATGGGACCAAAAAGCCACGCGGGATGGCTTCCGCACCTGATCTGCGGGACCAAACCGTATATGTTGGCGTTAAGTCCCACTTCAGCGGAATTGAGATTCCCGCACGGGTAGAGTTATATTTTTGCGAGGGTGGTTACGTGGGCATTTCCCCGATTGAGGATGGCATTGTGAATGTCGCCGCATTGTTGACACTGGATACCGTCCAGGGAAGTGGCAAGTCTGTCAACGATATTTTACAGGCGGCATCCCTGACAAACGTGAGTTTGGCAGCCCGTTTAGCCGAAGGAAAGCCTGTAGATGGAACGCAAGTGTCAATTGCGCCGCTACATCTGTCCAACGTTCCTGAGCCGTGGTCTCAATATCCGCATATTGGGGATGCCATGCTGATGATACCGCCCTTATGTGGAGACGGAATGTCCATTGCCCTTCGCTCCTCACTCCTGTGCGCAAGGTGGACTGACAAGTACCTGCAAGGCGACATTGAACATGCCGATTGGCAGAGTAATTACACGTTGGAAGCAAGCCGTGAATTCACTCAATTGCTCAGACGCGCAAGAAGAATCCAAAAGCTGGCTTTTGCCAAGACCAATAAATTCTATCCAGGTCTGGCCCGGATGATCCCTGGTCTAGCCGCTTATGTTGTGAAGGCCACACGGTTATCCGAGATGAACGCAGCGCGCTAATAGGCTGAAATTTTGCTCAATACTTATGCGAAAGAGGTTGCTGACGGCGGCCTCTTTTTTGGCGTAAAAGCATTAATTTTGTGGAGACAGTTTGGAAATTCGGGAAATGCTCGTATAATAGAATCTAATGTAATGATAGAGAGTTAATTAGAAGAAATGTCGGGAGGCACTATTTAAGATGAACTATTCATTTTCTAATCGTATCGCAGCACTGCAACCATCCATTATTCGTGAGATTCTGAAGGCTTCTTCGGGGCAAAATGTGATTCCATTCTCCGCGGGAAATCCTGCTCCGGAAACTTTTCCTATTGAGGCGATTCGCACATTCACTCAATCCATTCTGGAGCATGACCCGGTCACGGCTCTGCAATATGGAATTACGGAAGGATATGTCCCCCTCAGGGAAGCATTGACTCAACATTTGAAGACAGGTTTTGATACCGGTAAACCATCCGATCAATTGTTCATCGTATCTGGAGCACAGCAGGGGATTGAACTGGCCTGTAAAGTGTTCTGTAATGAAGGTGACACGATCATCTGTGAGAGTCCGAGCTTTATTGGTTCCCTGAACTCCTTCCGGGCATCTGGTGCAAAGCTTGCAGGTGTTCCGATGGAGATGGACGGTATGGATATCGAGAAGCTGGAACAGGCGTTGCAAACGGAGCCTAATGTGAAACTGATCTACGTGATCCCGAGTTTTCAGAATCCGACGGGTGTAACAACGAGTCTTGCGAAACGTAAGGCCATATACGAGCTGGCTAAGAAGTATGGCGTGATGATTTTGGAAGATAACCCGTACGGAGAACTTCGATTCAATGGAGACGATGTGCCAACCATCAAGTCTATGGATGATGAGGGTCTGGTCATCTATGTTGGATCATTCTCCAAAATTTTGTCGGCAGGACTGCGCGTTGGTTTTGTACAAGCGCCACATGAAGTCGTGGAGAAGATGGTTGTTGCCAAACAGGGAGAAGACGTACATACAGCCATGCTTCCACAGATTCTGGCATACAAGTTCATGACAGAGTATGACTACACGGGGCACATTAACAGCATTCGTGAGGTCTATCGGAGAAAAGCAACATTGATGATGGACAAGCTGCAAGAGCATATGGGGGAGTCCATTACCTATACCCAACCGGATGGTGGACTGTTCCTCTGGTGTGATCTGCCAGCACATGTGCCAATGCTTGATTATGCCAAGACAGCGGCAGCTCAAGGGGTTGCGGTTGTACCGGGAAATGCATTCCTGGTGAACGAGCAGGACCCTTGTAATGCCATCAGACTTAATTTCTCAACCCCGTCAGACGAACAGATTGTCAAGGGCGTAGAGATTTTGGGGCAGGTTTTGAAAGGTTATAACACTTAAAAATGTTTCAATGTGATATATCTACGAAAAGCCGCCAATTGGCGGCTTTTTTGGGCTTTTTCTCAGCCTTAATTATCGATTAATGCACTTAATTCTGCCTGAAATACCTTTTGATTCTTCTGATTGAATGTACTCAGCAGCACCGTAACAATCCCATTTCCTTTTCGTCTGGGAGTCAGTCCAATGACTTCTGCAATGACATGAAGTTCATCATCCGGAAAGACTGGTTTCAGGAATTGAATGTTATTCATTCCGGTGCCCGCCACGACATGCTCTCCATAGATGCCGATCTCAATCCATAATTTAAAGGAGATATTCATCGTTTGCATGCCAGAAGCAATTAAACTGCCGAATCGGCCTTGCTTGGCCTTTTCCTCATCCAAATGCATGTACTGTGGATCATAGATTGTGGCAAACTCAATAATATCACTCTTGGATAATGCCAAGGATGTGGTTTCGTAGCGCTGACCTATTACGTATTCACTAAATCTCATAAAGGCACCCCGGTTTCTTTAATATGTTTTCTCGTAGTTGATGTTTTGCTAAGAGACATGACTGGACTGACGTGTTAAAATGCTAGTGAACTATCCCGTGTGTATTGCTGTGTTACTGCCATGATGGACTAAACAGATGAAACTGTCTTTGAGGAGTATATATGATGACAACGATTAAAGATGTAGCTAGGATGGCTGGTGTAGCCAGTTCGACCGTATCTTGCGTACTCAACGATAAAGGGAATGTAAGTGAGCCGACAAGACTTCGAGTACTTGAGGCAGCGAGTCAACTCAATTACGTTAGGCATGGTCCTGCATCGGAATTAAAACGAAATAGTACACAAACCATTGGTGTTATTGTCCATGACATGTCCAGTCCGTATTTCTCGGATTTGGTGAACGGAATAGAAACCGTCGTCATGAGTCATGGATACGATATGATCGTATGTAGTTCGTTGGGTGGAGAAAAGTCGACAGCCCATCGTTACATTCGTGAACGAAGAATTGACGGAGCTATTGTTATCGCTCAGAATATTCAAGATCAGTTACTGATTGAAGCATCAGAAGCAGGGTTTCCGATTGTCGTCATGGATCGGGATCTGGATGCTCAACATATTGTAAAGGTTTTGATGAGTGATACGCAAGGTGGTTACTTGGCTACCCGTTATCTGATCGATAAAGGGCATCGGACAATAGCTTATATTAGTGGCCCGTCACAATCGGAATGTAATCTCCATCGTTATCAAGGTTATTTGAAAGCCTTGAAGGAGGCAGGCATTGAAGAGAACCCCGAATGGAAAATTGGCGGACAATACATGAAGCAAGATGGCTACAATGCAGCCAAGAAACTGCTTGAAGGAGAGTTGCCATCCGCTGTATTTTTTGCAAATGATGAAATGGCGATCGGCGGCTTGGAAGCCTTCAGGGAGCATGATATCTCAATACCTGAGCAGTTATCCGTAATCGGCTTTGACAATATACCTGCATCTCAGTACATGAATCCACCTCTAACCACATTTCGTCAGCCGAAGAGGGATGCAGGCCAGCTTGCAGGTCATGTTCTTTTCCAACTGCTGAATGGAGAGATCGTAGAGACGTTATATACACTGGACATCCAATGCGTGGAACGTGATTCTGTTCGGCTCCTCAACCTGAGTTGAGGAGTTTTTTTTGCATTCTATAGAATTTTAAATACTTAAAAAGAAAGGAGAGTAGCCATTTATGCATAATATAAAGACGAGGAGTTTTTTGCGTTGGAAATAAATGGAGGTTGATACGATGGGCGTACCCACTTTTTTGGAGACAGGCCATATGCAAGAAGGTTTTCCCATTCGGGTAATTCATACAGGAAATCAGTTCAATTATGCTGCACACTGGCATGATGAGGTTGAACTGGTTCTCGTCAATGGTAAGAGCGCCAGAATTGGTGTGAACGACCACGTGTGTGAGTTGGAAAAAGGGGATGTGCTTCTGATCAAACCAGGGGATGTGCACTGCTTTTTACCGGGGACCGAACATTTGACCATTATCTTATTCCGACTCGAATTGTTAACCGGCAGTTTCACGACCGAAGCCGAAATTCAGGATCTCGGACAACTTTTCAACAAAACAACAGTTATTCCCTCGAATACGGGAAGTCAGAGCAATCTGACTCAATATATAGATGACATCATTACCGAGAAGAAAAATCAGAAGCCGGGATACCGATGGTTAATGGTATCCAGGTTGTATGATCTCATCATACTTTTATTGCGTACAAAAGTACCGGTTACCACCGATGAATCATCATCTTCAGGATGGGCATGTACTTCCTCCAAAAAATTTGAATTCCTTGAATCGGTCTGTGAATACCTGGAGGAGCACTATGCTGAGCCCATTAAGCTGGAACAGGTGGCGGAACATATTAAATTCAGCAAGTTCCATGTCTGCAAACTGTTCAAAGAGATCAAAGGAGTAACACTGATGGAATACTTGAATCATTTCCGAATTATCAAGTCAGAGTGGGCCTTATTGTTCCGTCAGGATACGATTCTGGAGATTGCGATCGGACATGGATTTAACAATGTTAACTCCTATAATCGTCTTTTCAAAAAATATAATGACTGTACACCCTCCGAATTTCGTAAGAAACATCGTACGAATATCACAAAATATGGAGGGTAATGCACAATATTTGTGGAGAAAGCCCTCCCCAAAATCAATATACTCTAATAAATTGTAAGCGTTTCCTTTTTGAAGGAGGGGGCCTATGAAGAAGTGGTTTAAGCCAACTATTGTATTTGTATGTGCAGCGATGTTGTTAGCTGGTTGTCAGTTCAGTCCATCGAGTCAAACCAAACAACAGGAGATTACTGTGTGGAGTTTTACGGATGAAGCAGGGTACGCCATCGAGAAATTCGAACAGAAATATCCTGACATCAAAGTGAACTTTGTCAACATCCCCGGTAATTTCTATATCACCAAGCTGAAATCTGCGCTACAGACAACCTCGAAGGCTCCAGATGTATTTATGATTGAAAATGCGAATATTCGAGAACTGATCGACGTTCCATATCTGGAGAATCTATCAGCTTCGCCGTATAACGCCAATGAACTTATCCAGGAACAATATGCTTTTGTTCAGGCCAATGAAAAGGACAGTGAGGGAAATGTCAGAGCGATAGGTTATCAGGGAACACCAGGGGGGATCTACTATCGTCGGGACTTGGCGAAGAAATATCTGGGCACTGATGATCCTGAGCAGGTGGGTTCACAGATCGATACATGGGAGAAGATCTTCGAGATTGGAGAGAAGGTACAGCAACTTAGCGGGAATAAAGTACATGCATTGGCGAATTGGAATGCTATATCGAATTCATATGATGGTATACCTTGGGTGAAGGACGGCAAGCTCGTCATCGATCCAACCTATTTGGAAGTGCTCGATCTTGTACGTGAAGCACGTGAGCGGAATGTACTTGCCGAGTATGAAGATGGAAGTGCCGGTTACGCTGCATCCATGCAAAAAGGAGAGGTCATGTTTTATCCCGGGGCAACCTGGGCACTGCAATATACGTTCAAGGCAAACGCTCCGGATACCGAAGGTATGTGGGGTCTGGCTCAGGGACCGTCAGCGTTTAGTGCAGGCGGAACTTATATCGCGATGTATAGTAAAAGTGACAAAAAGGATCTGGCCTGGAAGTTTATCGAGTTCTATAACTTTAACCACGACTTTCTGTCGGAGTTAGCGAAAGAGCAGGATTATTTCACCAGCAACATGGTTGTGAATGATGAACTTGCCCCGTCTCTCTCATCGTCCTATTTGGGAGGACAGAAGCATTTCGAGTTTTTCTCGGAGGCTGCAAAACGGGTACCTGTATACGAACGCACCAAATATGATGCCACGATTAACAATGATATCTACAAGATTGTACTCCAGTTATATCTCAATAAGGACATTCAGACCAAGGAAGAAGTCGTAAAGCGAATCAAACGTGATGTCACCTTGAGATTTCCGGAGCTGGAAGTGGATTAGCTTAGAAGTAAGCGATTGAATATACACATCCGATGATAACTGGGGGGATAGAACATGTTTGCCAAAACGATTCGCAAGGACCATTACGGCTACTACTTTATTGCTCCGTTTTTTATTATTTTCACCATTTTTGGGCTGTATCCCATTTTATATTCGCTTTATATCAGTTTCACCAACTTTGATGGAATCACAACACCTGACTTTGTAGGGATCGGTAACTACGTTGCCGTACTACAAGACCCGTTGTTTTACAAAACCTTGTTTAATACGTTATTCATCTGGGGTGTATCTGTAGTTCCACAGCTCACAATCTCACTTGTGTTGGCTTTTATTCTGAATGATAAGTTGCTCAAAGGACGGGACTTTTTCAGAGCCGTATACTTTTTTCCCAACATCGTTACGGCTGCATCACTTGGATTACTTGTCAGCTTGATTTTTGACTGGCAGTCTGGCGGACTGAATCATTTTTTGGTGCAGACCGGAATAATACAAGATCCAATTAACTGGAAAAATGATCCCTGGTTTATGCGTCTGATTGTATCATCCATTTTGTTTTTCCAATACTTCGGTTATTCCATGGTCATCTACCTAGCTGGTCTTCAGGGCATTGATCCTTCTCTGCTGGAGGCTGCCCAGATGGATGGCGCGAAAAAGAAACATATTTTCATTCATATTATCGTGCCGATGCTCCGTCCAATTATTCTGTTTCAGATGATTACATCCATTATTGGGGGCATCCAGATTTTCGATCAGCCATTTACACTGACCAATGGGACTGGCGGTCCTGACCGGGCAGCCATGACCAGTATTATGTATCTCTATAATGTAGCATTCCAGAGCACGCGTTTTGGTTACGGCGCTGCCATCGCATTTTGCCTGTTCATCATTATCATATTGTTGTCTGTTGCATCCTTCATCATGACCAAGCGCAAGAGCCGTTCATAGGGAGGGGAGTTCTTCATGCAAACTGCGAAATCAATGGAACAACCAAATGCAGCGATTCAACATTATGCCAATACAAGGCGACTAACGGCGGGCAAGATCATCATATATCTGTTGCTGATTGGTCTAGCCGTACTCTGTATTATTCCATTCTATCTGATGCTCATCTATTCCACACACAATAATGCAACGATTGCTTCGACGTTTACATTTCTCCCTGGATCATTCTTGGTTGATAACTATATGAACATGGTATCCAAAATCAACATATGGCGTGGGTTTGCCAACAGCATATTTATTGCAGGAACATCGACCGTATTATCTCTGTATATTGGGGCCTTAACTGCGTATGGATTTGCCAAATTTAAATTCAAAGGACGAAACGGGTTGTTCCTGTTTTTGTTAGCAACCATGATGGTACCGGGTCAACTAGCTTTGATTGGCGTATATCGACTATTCAGCATGATGGGACTTCTGGATAGCTATGCTGCAATTATTTTGCCTGCTGCGGCTAACGCGTTTAATGTATTTTTTATCAAGCAGTTCATGGAGAGCAGCATCCCGGATGAGATTATTGAATCTGCACGGGTGGACAGTGCCGGTGAGTTCCGGACGTTCAATCAGATTGTACTGCCTATTCTGGGACCGGCGATCGCCGCCCTTGGCATATTCACGTTTATCGGATCATGGAATAATTTCCTGACACCGCTTGTGTTATTTTTCTCCCTGGATAAATATCCGCTTCCGGTATTGGTTGCGCTAGTGCAGGGGTACTATGGGATGGATTATGGGCTCTTGTATTTGGGTGTAGCGATCTCAATCCTGCCTATTATTATTGTATTCTCTGTATTTTCCAAACAGATTATTGGGAGTGTTGCTTTGGGTGCTGTGAAAGGATAGTGATCAATAGAAAATAGGGAATTTGAAAGAGCAAGATCAACGAATTCATAGGAATGAATAGCGTTCTATATCATCAGAGTCGCTCATGAGGGCGGCTTTTTTGGCATTCTATATTTTGCGTATATATCCCATCTGATAAGTAAAGGATACCTTTAACTGAGAATATCTGGACGGAGCATTCACGGAAAGGGGGAGGCGTCATGGACACATCAGCGATAACACAACAGGACCTACCATTAACCGGACATCTTGCTGTTGATCAACAAATGTTACGTTCTGTTTTTGCGGGTTGCTCGGACGTTGTATTTCATACATTCCAAACGGCGTGTCTTACTTCAGCGTTATGCGTATATTGTGTTGGTGTGTGCGATACAGAGCGTCTGGAACGACAGGTACTAACGCCCCTTCAGGAAATGGGGATCGAAGCAGCGCAAGTTCCCCTGGCTTCTGTTAAGCATGTTGAAACGACCACTCAGGCAGTACAGGCTATATTTGAGGGGGAAGCTCTATTACTGCTGGATGGTTCAATAGGCGGAACTACATACCCTCTATACCAAGCTGCAAATCGTTCAACGGAAGAACCGTTAGCTGAATCGACCGTGCGTGGTGCACGGGATGGGTTCACAGAATCGTTGACCATGAATATGTCATTACTGCGCAAACGTCTCAAGACACCTGCATTAAAGATTCATACACGTAACATGGGAGATCGTACAAACACCAGCATTTCACTTGTATACATGGAGGGGATTATTGATCCCAAACTTGTTAAGGAAGTGGAGACACGACTTGGCGATTTAAAGCTCCGTGACGTACTGGAGAGTCAGTACATTGAAGAAGGCATTGTCGACCAGCGATATTCACCATTTCCACAGATGATTGCGACGGAGCGCCCGGATGTTGTTGTTTCCAACTTGCTGGAAGGTCGTTTTGCTATTCTCGTTGACGGAACGCCGTTTACCCTTATCGCACCAGTGACCATTTTTTCTATGTTACAATCCCCCGAAGATTATTATCAAAATGTGTTCATGAGTGTTTTTGTACGCTGGCTGCGATACAGTTTTTTTGTTTTATCCATGCTGCTTCCATCGGCTTATGTAGCGATTACTACGTTTCATCAGGAGATGATTCCTACCGTATTGCTTCTCAGTATTGCTCGGGCTAGAGAAGAGATCCCTTTTCCTGCCCTGGTGGAAGCACTCATTATGGAAATCGCCTTTGAAGCATTGCGTGAGGCTGGTGTCCGATTGCCGAAGCAGGTTGGATCGGCGGTCAGTATCGTGGGAGCCTTAATTATTGGGCAAGCGGCGACGAGTGCCGGAATTGTCTCAGCCCCCATGATTATCATTGTCGCGATTACCGGTATCGCTTCTTTCATGATACCCCGCTATGCTGCCAGCATCGCGACCCGTCTACTACGTTTTCCCATGATGTTTCTGGCGGGAACGCTGGGACTCACGGGTGTCATGCTGGGAGTCATCTTGGTTGTCATTCATCTAAGCAGTCTTCGTTCATTTGGAACACCTTATCTCTCACCGGTAGCACCTACAATGGCTAAGGAACTTAAGGATGTATGGTGGCGTCCATCCCCAAGGAACAAACCGCACTAAAACTATCTACATTCAAGCAAACAAGGGAGCGGGATTACATATGTTGACTGACAAAGGGAAAATATCGGTGACTCAATTGGCATTTATGGTCTTTCCCGCCATTCTCGCGACGGCTATCCTGTCTGTGCCTGGAATTACAATGCACTATGCAGGACATGACATGTGGATGACTCCAATTATAGGTTCAATCGTTGGATTGGCTGCCATTGGTATTTCCGTTGGACTTGATCGTCTGTACCCAGGAAAAACACTCATTCAATCCAGTGTATTGATTATTGGTCGGATTCCGGGCAAGTTACTCGGTCTGGTATATATCGCTTTCTTGCCCCACCTGACGGGCTTGATTATTCGGGAATACGGTGAATTCATTGTCAATAATGCACTCCCACGCACACCTTTATTCATCGTGATGGGTACCATGGTGGTTGTATGTGCGATTAATGTCAGACTCGGGATCGAAGTTGTCGGACGCACCTCTCAGGTGTTTGTCACCCTCGTGATCGTGTTGCTTAGTCTAATCTTTATCCTGTTGATTAGTGAACTGAATCCTGCCGAGCTCTTTCCTTTCATGGAGAAAGGGCCCATTCCCATTATTACCGGGGCCGCTGCACCTGCTGCATGGTTTAGTGAATATATCGTGCTGGCTTTTCTGCTACCGTATGTGAATGAAAAAAAACGAACAACCCGGGTCATGCTGGGTTCCCTTTTATTCACAACAACCGCAATGACGGTTACCAATCTGTTTTGCCTGTTTTTAATTGGTGATTTGACGGATACATTTGTCTTTCCGGTCATGATCGCAGCAAGATACATAACCATTGCGGACTTCCTGCAACATATCGAGTCTCTTATTATTGCAGTCTGGATATTTGGTATTTTCGTTAAAATTTCCGTTTTTCTATATATCTTTGCTACATCAACAGCGGAATGGTTCGGTTTGCGGGACTACAAACCTGTGGTTGGTCCACTTTCGTTCCTGTGCATGGTATTTTCTTACTGGGTTGTGTCCGGTGGATCCGGTGTTTCCAGTTTGGTTAGCGCTTCAGCCAACTTGTATACGATCAGCATTTTATTAATCCTTCCGGCTATGATCTACGGTGTTGCATGGCTGAAGAAAGGGTGGGCACATTTTCGGAAGAATCGAGCGAACACCTGATTATGGGGGAGGAGCACTTGCGAATATATAGAGTACTACTAATGCCAATATTGTGTTGTGTGTTTTTGAGTGGATGCTGGGATCGCATCGAGATTAACGATTTGGCTATCGTGCTGGCTACTGGTATAGATTATGAAGATGGCAAAGTACAATTGACTTCACAGATTTTCATTCCGCGAAAGGCGAGTGCAGGAGATAGCAGTGGGAGTGGAGGCAGTCCAAGCGGGGTTACAATGATTCGAACAGCGGAAGGACGTACAATTGCCGAGGCATTGAATCGGTTGCAACGTAAAGTTCCCCGAAATATGTTCTGGGGCCACTGCGAAGTCATAATCATTAGTGAGCAAGCCGGCAAACGCGGTATTCGCGAGTATATCGATTTCTTCCTGCGTTACCCTCAGTTCAGGGAGCATGCATATGTCTTTTCCAGCGAAAAGGCTGCGAAAGATATCCTTGCGTTACTTGATCCACTGGAGCGAAGTTCTGCTGAATCGTTGCGTGAGATGGCCAATCTGAAGTTAGGTACACGTGTTACTGCGCTTGAACTGGCTAAATCTATTGAAGGTCCGAGCAGTTCCGCCATTTTGTCTCGCATGTTAATCTTACCCCCGGAGCCCGATCAGGATAAACTGACAACCACACCATATGTGAAAGGTCTGAGCTTGTATAAGAAGGATCGCTATGTCAAGACGGTCAAAGAACCACTAAGTGTAGGTGTATTACTACTTGCAAAAGAACTGGACAACATTATCATGCCTGTTGAGTTTGAGCGGTTAGAGGGTTCTTTTTCGATAAGACTCCTTGAAAATAAAACTTCCTTGAAGCCGCGAATTGTAAACCAACAGTGGAGTATGAAGGTCGATATCCAAACCAGGGGAGAAGTGGTGTTAAATACAACGGATGCCAATCTGACTGATCCCGCTGTATTAACTAAACTGGAAAAGGAATGGTCGGCTAAGCTCACATCTTTGGCTCATGATGCTTTAGACATGTCCCAGAAAGAGCTGCGCTCCGATTTCTTCAAATTTGCAGTTGAATTCCGCAGATATTATCCGAATCAATGGAAGGCGCAGGTGAAGAACTGGGAAAGCATCTATCCTGATATGGACGTGGAAGTCAACGTAGATGCACATGTAGTACGTACCGGAAAATCAACAGGACCACAAGGGATACCTAATGAGGACGAAAGTTAAACAAAATCGGCTCCTGTACAAGCCTGAGAAGAGAGGTGATTGCATGAAACTAGGCTCAATCCTTGGAATATTGATGCTGGCGACTGCGATAGTGTATGGAGAGTGGAAGAGTAGCAAAGAGAAGCGAGCCAGAATATTGAGCGCGGGAATTACTGCTGTGGCAGCAGTAATTGGGATCATTCTTCTCTTTCAGCCCCGTTTGCCTGGTCCTACCCAGTTTATAAAGCTTATATTTGGAAGTGTGGATAAATTTATGAAGTGAGATGATGGGAAAAAGAAGGATCAAGTCTCTGAGTACCAGAGGTGTGGTCCTTCTTGCTATCGCTCAGAACTTTGGTCAGTTCGCCGTTTCCATCCAATGCATACACCATGAGCTGCGGTTGGATCTGTTGATCTGCTGCGTCAGCAACGTTGGACTGCGGTGTAATATCACTCGCAGCAGCAGGAAGACGGTACTCGTCCCCCTGGGCTTCTCCGACCGTCCGAAACGGAACGTAAGTGACACCTTTATCAATACGTGGAGCTGCATCAAATTTCAGAGGGACATCATCCAACTGAACTGAGATGGCCGGGGCAGCATAGGCTCCACCGATATTCGGAGTACTTCCAATGACAGAGAGAGCAATTACAGTACCCGTGGCGATTTTTCCTACAGGTTTAATAAACATCGTATGTCTCCTCCAACGTTTCACATAATAATAGAGTCATTTATTCTAACAAAATCTAGTAATCTAGCATATGTAGCCAATAGTACGCTACGAATATACTACCCTATCCCAACATTAAGAGGTAGATTGATGAGCACATTTCTGGATGCAAGAACATCACAAAATGCCAGTTTGGCCAACTCAATAGCTATTCCAATATTATTCCTGAACACCCCACAGCTCTTTGGTCAAATTGGTCTGCAAACTGCAGGAGCGGGAGCGAATCCCAGAGTTCAATTTAAAGGGACGGTTTCTGTACAATTACCTTTAGCTCTTGTGGGCATAACGATTACCGTTGTAAGAGGTACCTTGTCAACGGACCCGGTTATTTACTCCGCAACGTCCACATTTGGTTTGAGTGTATTGGCACCACAGGTAATCACATTCTCTGGAAATGATTTTAATCCACCGATTTTACCGCAATTAACTTACACTGCTTTTGTAAGCTCCAACTTGCTGGGAACAATCCGTGTTGGTCCCGAGAATTTTGATGGATTTGTGGTCTCTGATTAATAGCTCTCTCTAAAAATAGTTATGTTAATCGTAAAAACAACCCCATATCTCTAATCTACGGGAAACCGATTAGAGGTATGGGGTTGTACGTGTTTTTTTAATCTGAAACGACATATCCGTCGAAACTCTCGGGTCCCACCCGAGTAGTACCGAGCAGATTTGTGCTGATAAATGCGGTATAGGTTAATTGGGGCATGAGCGGTGGGTTATAGTCAGTGGCACTGAAGACAATCACTTCAGGGTTAAGCAGACCATTCAGACCATAGAATAATATATTCATCATTCAGATATTCGTATGGACGGTGGGTGCAGCGCTGGAAATATTAAAGACAAACCGGCTGCCCATAGGACTGGACTCTTTAAGCCATACAACGCCACCCATTAATTCAGCAAGTTGTTTACAGATGGACAGGCCAAGCCCCGCTCCGCCATATTTTCCTGAATTACCATGAATCTGGGAATAGGATTTGAACAATAGATCCTGACGATCCTGCGGGATGCCGATGCCCGTATCCTTTATTTCGTAGGATGCATGGAGAGTACCTTTTGTATCAGCAGATACCTCAGTAGAGATGCATACTTCCCCTTTCTCCGTAAATTTAAGCGCATTCCCAACAAGATTGATTAGAATCTGACGAACTTTGTGCTGATCGCCCATAAGTATCAGATGATCATTAATATTATATTCTGCGCACAACCTAATTCCTTTTTTCTGTGCTTCAGAAGAGAATAATTGTAATACATGTTCAACTGTTTCAGTGACACTATAGGGCTTGATCTCCAGAGAGATCGCACCAGCTTCTGCTTTGGAGTAGTCCAGAATTTGATCCATCATCGTCAGAAGGCTGGTGCCACTTGACTCAATGACATTAACATATAACGATTGATCCTCATTCAGCCTGGTCGATTGCAACAGATTGGCCATTGCAAGAACACCATTCATTGGCGTCCGAATTTCGTGGCTGAGAACGGCCAGCAGATTTTTCTTTTCTTCAAGCACTTTTGCAGCGGTCTCTTCCGCTTGTTTTAACTGTTGCAGAGTTGTTTCCATCTCAAGAAGACTCGTGAAAAATGAAGACAAGGAGAGAAGCAGATCCACGTCCTTTTGTTGATAGGAATAGAAATCCTGATCAAATGAGCAAAGGGAGCCGTATATTTCTCCGTTCTCATTATGTATGGGCACACCGACAAATGAACAACCACCTACGAATTCGGTTGCGTCCATATGTCTGGTTAATGGATGTGTTAGATTATTATTGATTACTAGCGGGCCTTGGGAATGTTCAGTCACAAGTGCACAGTATGACTCGGCGTTATCAACGACCAGCCCTTCACCCAGGATTAGTTTGTCGCGATTATATACGTTCAGAACCTTGGTGGATAGATGATCCAACTGGGCAATACAAAACGTATTTGCAGGAATTAACCTGCTTGCCGTGTCCATGACACTAGCAGCTGAATCATATAATTTATGTGAGACAATGGATAGTACATCAATGAATTCTGTTTTTAACATATTGATTTGACTCCTCCTGATTGTAGAAATTCGTTGTGCACTGTATTCAGTATATATGAATTCGAATAATCGATCATGTATGGTTTTGACAGTGGAAGACGGAAATGAGAAAATATAATGCTGTGGAACATGTATATATTAATAAAGTTTTGGAGGCAAATCAATGAATCAGCGTTTTCGAATTACTCGATCCATGCATGATAGCAATGCGGAACAATTCATCTCCCTTGAAGAGTGTAAACTTTACTTCGCATCCAAACCCGATTTTACGTATTCACCGGTTCTTAACATTGTAGGAGCTGAGAGCACCATGACCATCGAGGGGGACTTTTTTATGTGGGACCTTGAGGGTGCACAGATTGCTTTTCGTTTGTACATGGGGGATCTGTATGTAGCTATTTCGAACGAAGCAATTGTACCCAAAATGATTGAGATTGCAACGGAACTACGTGCAGATATCGTTGAAGGATAAGAAGTAGAGAACTAGAGTTTGATTAAAATGTTATCATGTTAGTTGTAGTCTACTTTAGACATTCCTGTAAAAATGAGACTAAAGGTTCATTTATATTCCATATGTTAGATTGTAATATATGGAATATAAATCATTTTACAGGAGAGTGAATGAAGTGAAAAAGACCAAATTAATACTAGTTGTATTCATGAGTATGATCCTTGCCTTATCAATAACTGGAATAGGATCGAGTTCAAAGGCTTCTGCAGCTACGGCACGTACACCCATTGTATTGGTACATGGATTGACTGGTTCAGATAGCAATTTTACAGCAATTGAGAGTTATTTGCGTAGCCAAGGGTGGACAAGAGACGAATTATTCGCGATTGACCTTCCTAGCAAACAAGGAAACCAGCTGTTGAACTCCGCAGCAATTAGTCGATTCGTAGATGATGTTCTGCGCGAAACGGGTCATACAAAAGTCAATATTATAGCTCATAGCATGGGTGGAGCTAATAGTCTCTATTACATACTTAACCGTGGAGGCGCTTCCAAAGTGGATAAGTTGATTACCCTTGGCGGGGCTAATCGATTGACCACAACTACAGCTCCGAGTGGAATAAAGGTTACTTCGATCTATTCCACCAGTGACACGATTGTGTCCCCGGCACTTTCCCGGTTGACCGGGGCGAACAACGTTTCGGTTTCCCTCGTTTCCCATATCGGTCTGCTGTTTAACTCACGGGTGAACGCCCTGATCAAAACTGCGTTGAACGAGTAGCTGAACATACAAAATGTGCATTCTTTCATAATATACTGAATGATTGACTTGAACACGACTGACCATTCATGGGCAGTCGTGTTTTCGTATTACCCGAAAATGGCTCACTGAGGTAAGATTTATAATTAGCTACATCCATTCTATAATTAGAAATCAGAATGAAAAATGGAACAAAGTTAAAGGAGTCTGTATACATGCAATCTCAACCGAATGATCGAATTAAAGTTCATCCAGGCTTTTGGGCTGGATTACATCAATTAGGGATTGGTGCTGACGACATCGCTCGCACAGCACAACTATCTCTTGAGACAATAAATCAACCTGTAGTGACCCAATCTCAATACTTCGCAATCTGGCAGGCCTATTCTGATCTCAATGGGGACACTGCCGAGGGCATCATCAAACTTGCAACCGGATATGAAATATCGAAGTATCCTCCGCCTGTTCTGGCGATGTACCATGCTCGTGATTATCGTGATGCGTTGAATCGCATGGTGCGTTACAAGCAAATGTGTCCTCCCGAGAGTTTACAGATTACCGAAGCAGGGGAGCAATGTATCATTGAACTCGGATGGCTACATAAGGAGCAACCAGGTCCGCCATTACTGGTCGGTATTACGCTGGCATTTCTGATCGAACTTGGACGGAGGGGTACAGGACAGCCTTTGACTGCCAAACGGGTTGAGTTCTCCCAACCGATGGGTGATGTAGCCACCCTTGAGGATTACTTCGGCTGCCGAGTTGATACGAATTCTAACCATAATCGGCTGACGCTGGAACGGAAAGATCTGAGCCTTCCATTTCTATCGTATAACGAGGAGTTACTGGAGATTCTGACCCCGGCTCTGGATCGGTCGCTGGACGAACAAGAGAGCAATCGTTCCGTTACTGAAGTGGTCAAATGGATTATGAAACGCAGCCTCACAGGAAAGCGCACTGACATCCAGACGGTCGCCAAAGAGCTTCGCATGAGTGATCGTACCTTGCAGCGGCGACTGACGGAGGAGAACACAAACTTCAAGCAATTATTAACCGAGGTCAGACGTGAGCAGGCCCGAGAGTACCTTGCAGATCCTTCGCTCGATATCAAAGAAGTGGCATTTCTGGTTGGATATGAAGATCAGAATTCATTCTATCGTGCTTTCAAGACCTGGGAAGGGGATACACCTTCAAATTGGCGTGTAAGGCAATAACTCTGGCGCAAGCTGCTAGTTACTAGACCCTTCAGACTGCGTAATATTGTATCTATCCGGTGTATGAAGCTGTTGGCGATGTTCAAGAAATAGCTGCCGGATAGTTGTAATCAAGAAGGAGAAATGCAGGATGGATATGGGACTAAAAGAGAAAACAGCCTTAGTTACAGGATCAACAAAAGGAATTGGTAAAGCAATAGCTTTTGAGCTCGCCCGAGAAGGTGTTCACGTTTTGATTAATGGACGTAATGATGAAGAGGTGGAACAAACCGTTCGTGAAATCAAGTCTACTTTTCCGGAGATCTCTCCGCAAAAGGCTACCGCTGATCTTGTGGATCTGGCACAACGCCAAGCTTTATTCGAGAAATTTCCTGAAGTTGATATATTAATTAATAACATGGGGATATATGAAATCATGAGTTATGAAGACATAAATGATGAAGTGTGGGAGAAATATTTCCGTACTAATGTACTTGCTGCCAATGGCTTGTCTCAATTTTATTTACCTAAAATGGTGAAGAACAATGACGGGCGTATTATTTTCATCGCAAGTGAAGAAGCTCTTATGCCTTCAGGCCAGATGCCGCAGTATTGCATGACCAAGTCAATGCTGCTGTCATTATCCAAAAGTTTGTCCAAACTGACAGCAGGGACCGAAGTTACGATCAATACGATCCTGCCAGGTCCAACACTGTCCGAAAATGTACAAGAAATCATTGAGGGCATATACCCTGATGAGGCACTGACTTTCGAGGAAAAAGAAAAAGATTTTATGAAGACCAATCTGCCTCAGTCTGAATTACAGCGATTCATCAAGCCAAGTGAAATAGGCAGACTCGCAGCATTTGTATGCAGCCCATATGCTTCAGCCTTCAGAGGTTCTCCCATTCGAATGGACGGGGGCATGGTTCCCACCATATTCTAAAAGTGTATCTCCATTGAAGGTTTCTATAGCACTCTGATATTTGATTTTACCCCATGTTTCGTTCGATACGCAAAGCAAATAGCCCCCACGAATGGACGGGGGCTAAGATTTGAACGGTTCATTTCCCACTCAATAGTTATACGATCCTGCACGTTCTACGATTATATTCCAATCTTCTTCTTCAAAAAGGATGTTGTTCTCATCCTCGAGTTCGCCGATCCGTACTTCAAGGAAGACCAACCTGGTTTCAGCGAAAATAGAATAGACGCTCTCCGAGATCATCGCGAACTGAGTGCCCAGAGTCACCTGTGTGACCTGTCCGTTGATAAGCAATTGACCGCTGCCTGCAAGTACTGTCCACGCTCTACATCCTGCCCGGTGCCAGTTCAACCCGATATGTTTGCCCGGTAGAACCGTTATGTTTAATGTGGTTACAGTTGTATTCTCATCTTCTAACGAACTTTCAATGACACGATAACTGCCCCAGGTTGCTTCACCATACATCGGTTTTAATGGCAAGTTACCCAATTGCGCTTTAATTTCATTTGAATTATTTTTGTTGGCAATGAGAATGCCGTCCGGACTTGCGGCAGCGATAATACCTGGTACGCCAATGACTTGGATGGGGTAGGGAAGCTCGTTAATAATATAGGAATCGGAGGAAGAACCCGAGATTCCACCGTGTCCGAATACATGGGAATCTAACTGTGCGCACAGCGTATCCCAGCTTCCGATATCCTGCCATACTCCCTTATAAGGCAGGACTACGGCCCGCTGCGCCTTTTCTGCAACATGCTTGTCAAAACTGCGTTCAGGCAACGCTTCATACAAGGACGACAATTGATCATAATGAACCGGAAGCCCCATTTTTCTAATATGGGATATCATAAAGGCGACGGTGAATGCGTACACACCGCAGTTCCATAGAGCCCCACGTTGTAGCAGAGTTTCAGCAATGGTGGCTTCGGGTTTTTCTATAAATTGTGTTATGGGCGCATAAGCATTACGTTCTTCCCCACCCGGCAGGATGTATCCATATTGTTCTGAAGCATGTGTAGGCCTTGTCCCAATTAAAGCGATATCAGCTTGAGAATGTTTCAATATGTCCGGCAGTAATTGGAAGTTGCTGAAAAAATCTTCACCTGCGAACACATCAGCTGGCGCGATACAGATCACATCGTCATCTTTGGCCATTCGGAAGGATTGGAGATATAACGTCGCTAAGGCTGCCGCAGTAAAAGTGCCTCGTTTATAAGGTTCCCCGATGACTGGTATTTTGCCTTGAGTATGTCGAGCCGTAATATTAGCCTGATCCTGATGTGAAATAATGAGCGTTGAATCCGTTAGACATGAACTGTCAAGCTGGCGGCATACTCTGCTGATCATGGATTCCCTACCTCCAGCGGGTGATGGAAGTATATCTATGAACAGCTTGGAGCGAAGCTCATTGGATAACGGCCAGAGCCTTTTGCCAGAGCCGCCGCACAGCAATACGATATGCATGGGCTTCCTCCTTAAGCTCAGGGAGCTTTACTATAGATTTTCCGTTTATGAAAGGAAAGAGAACGATATTTAAGAGCCAGATTGCGGATTTGTTGCTCATTTAACGAAGAAGCGTTCACATTCAGACTTTTATTCATGGAACTTCTAAGGACCATGCTGCCTGGATTCTTCGTATACATAAAATTGGCATACGTTTCATACTCGGAGAAACCAAACTGCTTTTTCTTATTGATATTGGAGATGATCGCTTTGTACCATGGCAGCTTATGAACCGCTTCAATTTTCTGTTTTAAGGCAGCGAGTTTCGATTTGTCGAACAGCATATAATGGGTGACAAAAGAGCGGGGACGTGGAGCTTTCATGCCTAAAAGCTTGCGGTAGGTATTGAAATATTCTGGCTGGCTCCAGTCACGACAGTAAAATACTGTTTTGCCTTCTACAAGAAATGAATGAGGTTTAATCAGTACGGTATCTGCGTCCATGACTAGAAAGTACCTTGCCTTCACAATGGAATCTCCGTTCATTTTGAGCAGTTGCTGATATAACCAGCCTGACCGATTCCATCGGGAGGACTGGTAGTGTATGTCGTTTTTGGTTATAGGCAGGACGGATCGCTCATTAACAAAAATGCAGTTTTTAAGGGAACAGAGTTTTCTGATTTTGGTGCTGACCGGAGAAACAATATATATGCTTCCAATGGGATGTTTTACATAACGGCGAATGTTATCAATGACGAGGGGAAGGGTAGCCAAATCTTTCTCGATCGCTGGTATAAGAACATCAATCTTAGGCGCATTATTCAACCGGATTCCAGGCTGGACGGACATCTTCTCAACTCCTTGCACAAATCGTGATGACTCATTATATGGTATGTGTGCAAAAGTGTTTTGGTCAGGGCATGTGCAAATATACATTTTTACGAATAGGGGCTTTTGTTGAGGGCTCCTTTATCGGTATTACATATAATGCATGCAGGATCTTGATCAAACAGCAGGCTTTGATGCGGTTGCTGAAGGGAGAGTTTATGACATGGGAGTTGATAAATTGCAGCCGTTAAGAAGCAAATGGTTAAAAACAAAATTGATCATTAATAATGAATTAATTAAACCGTTTATCCCCGACACACAGAAATATAACAAGACGAATCTGAAATCCATGATCAGCAAATATGGAATGGTCTATGTCAAACCCGAGAGAGGTACTTTCGGGATGGGTGTTATTAAGGCCGAGATGGAAAGTCATCAACATTTTGTCTATCAGATAGAGCAAAAACGCCTGACGTTTGACAGCTTTGAATCGTTTTATAGCAGTCTGACTCGTCTGGTGCATAAAAGAAGTTATCTGATTCAGAGAGGAATCCATCTGCTTAAGCACAATAACAGACGTTTTGACATCCGAGTCATGATACAGCTAAGCCCGACCAAACATTGGGAAGCTACCGGAATCATCGGCCGACTGGGTCATCCAAAGAAAATCGTAACCAATTATCATAGTGGTGGTACACCGATGGATATTCACAAGCTGCTACAATCACATGCATCCACCAAACGCAGGAATGAACTGGTTCAAGAGATGAATGAGCTTAGCCTGCGCATAGCTCGTCATATGAAAAAAAAGTACCCGTATCTAATGCAAATCGGTGTAGATATCGGCCTTGACCACAGTCTGAAACCCTGGATTATTGAGGTGAATGTCAAACCTGACCCATATATATTCAATCAATTAAAGGACAAGACGATGTATCGCAAGGTAATACGATATTACCGTCATGCTGCGCCCAAAAAAACAGAATAACAGACCGGACTTTTCATACGAATGGCTGGAGAAGGTTTCAAACTCAAGAGTCGCCAATGTGGCGACTTTTTTTTGTTGATCTGCGTTTTAGGGTCGGAATAATGCATTTCATCCCAATTCGACTCCGAAACCTATGCTAAAATAGTATATTCGAGAGTGAAATTCAGAGTCGATGTCGATGAAAGGCGGATATTCCCCCATGTTCAATATTGCAATCTGTGATGATGAGGAGCAGCAACGAGAACGTGTGAAAACGATGCTGGTCTCCTTATCTCTAAAAACCAATTTTGATTTTCAAATTAGTCTATTCACATCTGGTGAACAACTGCTCTCGCACTACAGAGAGGTTGGGGATACATTCAATATTCTCATCTTGGATGTGGAGATGGGCGGAATGAACGGGATTCAGACCGCTAAAGAGATCAGGAACATGAAGTTTCTGGATGTACAGATTATGTTTCTGACCAGTTACCCGGAATATATGGTGGAGAGCTTTGATGTCATCACCTTTCAATATCTGATCAAGCCAATCCAGCCGCAAGTTTTCGAGGAAAAGATGATTAAGCTGTGTCAATATTTTCAGGCATTGGACAAAAAGTATGTACTAATCAAATCAGACTATGATGAACTGCTGCTGAAATATGATGATATTCTCTGGATTGAGGTCGTCAAAAGTTTAACAATCAAGAACAAGTTGAATTTTGTGACACAGGAAAATGTACATGAGACCAAAGGCATTTTATCCAGCTACGCTAGCGGTTTGGAAGACCATGGTTTCTTACAGATTCATCGCTCGATTATCATCAACCTGATGCATGTTCAGAAGTTTTCCGGTACCCAAGTCGTTATGTTGAATGGAACGGAACTGCCCATAGGTCGATCCAAGGTCAAAGAAATCAAGGATGCCTACACCAAATATATGATCATGAGGATTCAGTGATATGGATACCTATATGATCTTTTCCATCATCTTTGTGACCTTACTTATGGCATTTCAGGCGAATTTTTATTTTGATTCTGTGTTGGGCAAGCCCAGACGAAAGCCGCGCAGAGCGATCTATTTCATCGTATTTGTCATGTTGGGTTATTTTTATTTGGTCTCTTCCTTCTCTGATATCATTTCTACTGCTGTTGCTTTGCTGTTAATCTTCAGTCTGGCACAGTCCTATGAAGTGGAGTTCAAAATCAAGCTTGTGTTTACCATTCTGTATTCGGTTCTGATTACTATGGCAAATACGATAGCTGTATATATTCTCGGAATTTTGGAATCCACAGAATTCATCTCATGGGAACAGTTCAACGGAGAAGACCACTGGATTCTATCCAAGGTGATGCTGGTTGGTTGCAGTATCATGTTTATTGTTATTCAAATTGTACGTTTAGTGGCTAAACGCAGAAGTTTTGCCGTGCATTATCGTTATTATTTGCTGTTTCTTATCGTACCGATTATTACGATCTATCAGATCAATGTGGCCTCCATATATAGTGAAAAAAACATATTCTACGTCTTTTCTGTACTAGGCTCCCTATTTCTCAACGTGTTCATTGTTTATGTATTCGATAATATGGTGGAAAAGGTACAGCTTGCGCATGAAAATACCCAGTTACAGCGTCAGATGGACTACCAGGATGCCAACTATGAGAAGACCGTTCACAGTTTCAAAAACATTAAATCCATCATCCATGATATCAATCAGCAGTTTCTGTATATTGATGAATGTATCCAACGTAACGAACTGGCTGCGGCAGGTGCCCATATCAAATCTACATTAAATACCATTGAAGGTGCGTATCAGCGGGTGAACTCCGGCAATCTGGTCATTGATGCTCTCGTTACGAATACCCTGGCTATGGGGCAGGCAAACGGGATCAAAATCGACACCAAAATCCAACTCCACTCGCAACATATCCAGATCGATCGATATGATCTGTGTGTGGTGCTGGGTAACATGCTTGATAACGCAATTGAAGCCTCCAAGAAGGTTAGACAGGCTGAGGATCGATATATCCTGATTGCCATTCACTCCACATCATCTGCACTTGTCATCCAGATTATGAATCATGTGGAGCAACCGATTGTTGACTTGAAAAGTGAGAAGCCCAATCCGGAGTACCATGGGATCGGTCTAACCAATATATCGCGAATGTGCGAGAAATATGGTGGACATATGAGTATTGAGCATCAGCATCGGAAGTTTAACAACATGGTCGTACTTCCGTTTCACATCGACAATCCCTAAACCTGCCGTTCAGGGATTGTTTTTTTCCATTCAGGGTCCGTTTGCGTTCGATCAGTCTCTTCCCGGATATGATGAATTCATTCATAAGAACATTTGAGGGAGGACATATGATGAAGAAACTAATTAGTCTTTTATGTACAGCGGTGCTTGTAATTACACCGCTGGCAGATGTCAGAGCAGAGGCGAATAACAGCGGTACGATTGAGGCACGGGCGGAGCAGATCGCCAAGGAGATGGTGCAAAACTACGGTGTCACCAGTGTGCAATATGCGATCATGGATGAAGGGCAATATATTTTATCAGATAGTGTCGGACTGCACGATAAGGCATCACAGAAGCCGGTAGACAAGGATAGCATGTATGGCATAGGCTCGGTTAGCAAAATGGTTGTTACGGCAGCCGCCATGAAGCTGGTTGATTCGGGTAAAATAGATCTGGATGAGCCGCTTACTTCGTATATCAAGGACTTTAAAATGGCAGATGCGCGCTATACTCAAATCACACCGCGCATGTTGATGAATCATTCATCCGGTCTTTACGGTACACATTATGGAAACAGCATGTTGTTTGAAGATAATGACACCCGCAATCATGATGAGTTATTGCTCAAACTTCAGTCCGAAAAACTGAAATCCAAACCTGGCGCATACTCCGTCTACGCCAATGACGGTTTTCAATTGCTTGAAATCCTGGTTGAACGGGTGAGTGGATTAAGCTACAGCGAATATATCGCCAAGTTCATCAGCGAGCCGTTGAAGTTGGAATCAACGAAGACACCACTAGATTCCTTTGACAGAGCGCAATTATCCGAAACCTATTGGCCTACACTTGAGATGAAGATGCCTACCGAAAATGCAAACATTATCGGCACAGGCGGAGTGTATTCTACCGCAGAAGAATTGAGTCAATTCGGAGAGGTTTTAATGGGGAACAGACCGGATATTCTGTCCGAATCTGCTGTGAAGGCCATGCAATCTCATGAATATCGTAAGGGCATATGGGTATCTGATGAGCAAAATACGATCAATTATGGCTTGGGATGGGATTCGGTTGACCTTGCACCTTTCAGCGATTATGGGGTTACCGCGCTTGCCAAAGGCGGGGATACCATGTTGTACCATGCCGTGTTAATCACTATACCTGAACATGATATTTCAATGGCGGTTCTATCATCTGGCGGATCTTCCATCTACAATCAGATGTTTGCCAGCAAAGTGCTGCTGGAAGTTCTGGCGGATCAAGGCATCATTGACAAGGTTAAACCCGATCAGACCTTCTCGTCACCCGACAAAGTGAAGATGCCAACAGAATTAAGCGCGTACTCCGGTCTCTATGGTACGGTAGGAGAGACATTGGATATAACGATTAAGGATGGTGAGATGCAACTGCCTGCTTTGCTGGGTGGAATTATTCCAGAGCAGAAATATGTGTACACAGGCGACGAACATTTTACAAGTGCGGATGGCAGTGTGAAAGCTAGTTTTGTGAAGGAACGTAATGACAAGGTGTATGTTAAAGTTCAGGGTATGATTACGTTACCCGGCATAGGTCAAACGGTAATGAACACGTATGATTATCAAAAACTGGATCATAACGCACTGGACGCAACAACCAAAGAGAAATGGACAGCTCGTGACGGCTCAAAATATTACGCGTTGGATGAAAAAATAACATCGATCTTTTATCTGCTTCCATCGATGCTGATCAAGAACCTGTCTGTTGATGCCGAACATGGTTACGCCAATGGCACGCAAATCATGGATGCGAACAACGCAGAGAATGTCGCCCAGATTCCTGTGTTGAACGGAAGAGACGCCTTTGATCTGCAATTTTATACGAAGCATGGCGCTGAGATTTTGATTCAGGATGGACAGGAATACATTGCAGAGGATGCAATTACTCCAATCTTTGGTGGGAAAAAAGGAATTACGACTATTCCGGCAAACGGTCAAGCCCGGTGGTATGCGATCGACGCCCGATCGGGGAACAAATCCATCACGGTGGATTCTCCGAAGACCGGAGGTTATGCAGTGTATAATGATAAAGGGGAAATGGTAGACTTCTCTGTAGCAACCAATCAGGAATCGACGAAACTCCCGAAAAGTGGTTTTATCGTTTTTGGTGGGGACTCCGGTGATGTATTCCAGATCCAACTAAAGTAAAGCAGGGTCTGCGTTACAAAGTCACTTCGCATCTTGTCACACAAATAATATAGTATTCAGGAAGTCGCCTTATGGCGGCTTTTTTTGATTTTATTATTAGAATAATTTAACAATCCGGTAACTATTTAGACTAACCACACGTTATGTTTATGTAGTTATATATCAGGCTAATTTTTAACAGGAGGATTCACTATCTATGATCAATAGACATAAACGTCAAACGACTAAGCAATGGAAAAGAAGAGCAGGAAGACCCATCATTGCAGGCATTACTGCCGGAATGCTGATGGTTCACGGCGTTATCGGCGTGTTGCCATCGCAGGCACATGCGGAAGCATCGGATGTATCCATCCGTAACTGGTATTCGTATCAACGAATCACTGTACCTGAACTGAAACCTTCTTGGACAGCGAAAGTAGATAACTATTTGAATATGAACGAGACGTACATCGGAGCTAATGCCATTGCAGAAGAAGGCAAAGTATTCACGTTTGCTGAATCGAAGTTGATTGCACTTGATGCGACAACAGGTAAACGGCTGTGGACTTACGGCAAAGAACTGACACCTTATATTACCTATCAAGGTGGCGTCCTCTACGGACTGACCAGTGATCACAAGCCATATGCCTTGAATGCGAAGACAGGCAAAGCAAAATGGCAGTCAGGAACATCCATCTGGATTGATACGGTTCAACGTACGGAAGCTCTGATTCCAACGGTGGATACCCTCTACGTGATTAAGGGGAGTACAACGTTTGCACTGGATATCCAGTCAGGCAAACTGCGCTGGAAGGCAGATGAGCCATTAGGCGAAGGTCACGGTACTGAATATCTTGAAGAGTCTAATGGTATTATACTGAGAACCTTTTTTGTCCAAGGGGCACTTACATCCGTTCAACTTAATGCATATGACAAGAAAACGGGCAAGAAGCTATGGAGTCATTTTGGTCAGGGGGAAGCTATTCAGATCAAAGACGGTCTTGTGTATTCGGTGGATTTTTATTCTCCAATGTTGGAAGATGACGAGTCTTCACCTGAACGCAAATGGAACGTCAATGCGTACAACCTGAAGACCGGTGTGTTGAAAGGAAGTCAGGAGTATAGGTGGACCATGCCGGGTGACCCACCGTATACGAATGGTAGAGGAGGTATACTTGTCTATAAAGACAAACTGTACATTGCGCAGGGGGACAACATAGCGGAGTATTCGTTGAATACGACCAAGTCGGAAACTACGCCAATTCGAACGTTTCACCAACCTTACGGGGACAAAATGGAGTTACTTGGCATTGTACAGGAACGGCTGGTGTACAAAAACTTCGAGACAGGTGAACTTAAAGGCATTAAGCTGGCTAATGGTCAGGAGGTTCAGTGGCATGGTGATGCCCCCGTTTCTCAGATTGATGTTTATGGTAAAGGAATGTATCGAGCGCAACGTAACGGCACCCTGCTTGCCCTCAATATGATGACGGGTCAGCCAGCTTTTCGAGTCTCCACCGGGGGAGACCTGCATAACACGACGTTAAAGACAAATGGAATGATCATCATCCAAGCCGAAGGCAAACTTCTCGGCGTTAAGCTGCCAGCATCGCTGAAATAAGTGATTCAGAATGAAAATATGTGAGAAGACCGGATCACGGCATAGCTTGCTCATAATCCGGTCTTTTTTTATTTTTGCGCATAAAACACTGCAAAGTCCAAGTATTTGTACATGCAATCTGCCACGCGAAATCCAGCTTCCTCCAACCACACCAATTGATCCTCCAGCGTGGCATTGATATCCACCTTGCGTCTTTCGATCGAAGCCGAGATGGCTTCCTCAGACAAACCACTTTGATGAATCGCGTCTAACCAGCGCTGGCGGTAATAGGTGTCCGTATCGGGGGTTCTTCCCTGAACCTGGTCTGCATTGATGAAGCGTCCACCTGGTTCTAACAGCTGATGTACAGAGTCAAACACCTTTTTCTTATCAGCGTGGGTCAGATGGTGAATAGACAGGGAGGAAATAATCATATCGTAAGAACTGGTGAAGTCGTACTTGGAGTAATCCCCGACCACATACTGCACTTGGTTTGCATCAGCAAATCTTCGACGTGCTCCTTCGAGCATTTGATCACTCATATCGATCAGGGTTAATCGCGCGTTAGGATACTTTTGCAGGACCAATCCGGAAAGCAGTCCCGTTCCTGCACCCAGATCAAGAATACGTGGAGAATCGAGCGGGCTTTCCATTAGATCCAGAGCCATTCCATAAAAATCATCAAAACAAGGGATAAGCTGCTTTCGCTGCACATCATAATCTTGGGCTACCTTATCAAACAGCTGCTTTACTGAGAATTCCATGTGCTCATCACTCCTTGAGGTTTTCTCCATAGTTTACAAACTGAAAGGCATCAAGGGAAATATCGATTATGGATAAGTTCATAGGCTGGAACTATGGGTTCCGAGTCTCTGCCATGGGTAATAACCGATTTGACTTAGAGTACGCTCTAGGGTGTAGACTTTGAAGAAGAAATATTGCCAAGGAGATGAAGAGAATGACACAGGAAAATAATATTAGAACTTTACAACATAAAATAGGCTCTGGCTTCAACCATAACAGTACAGCGGAGGATGTATTGAGAGATCTGGACTTGTCAGGACAGCTTGCTATTGTAACGGGTGGATATTCCGGCCTCGGGTTGGAGACGACACGTGCGCTTGTTAATGCGGGAGCCCGTGTAGTGGTGACTGCACGTCGTCCAGCGGTTGCGAAGGAAGCACTTTCTGGTCTGGAAGGTGTTGAAATAGATGCATTGGACCTCGCTGATTTATCCAGCGTTCGTGCTTTTGCCGAGCGGTTTCTGGCGAGTGATCGGAACATTGACATGTTGATTCTTAATGCGGGCATCATGGCTTGCCCGGAAACGCGGGTTGGTCCTGGCTGGGAAGCTCAATTTGCAACCAATCATCTGGGCCACTTTGCCCTGACTAATCTGTTATGGCCAGCACTCACTAGTCAGGGGGGAGCACGTGTTGTTTCCTTGGCATCAGCGGGACATCATTTCTCACCGATTCGTTGGGATGACATCCAATTTGAACATGGCTATGAAAAATTCCCTGCCTATGGACAGTCCAAAACAGCAACTATTTTATTCAGCCTTGAGCTGGATCGTCGAGGTGCAGAGCACGGAATACGGGCTTTCTCCGTTCATCCAGGCGGAATTATGACACCACTACAGCGTCATATGCCCAAAGAGGAAATGATTGCTCTGGGCTGGATTGATGAATCTGGACAAGTGGCCAATCCTGCGTTCAAAACACCTGAGCAGGGTGCAGCGACGCAAGTCTGGGCAGCAACTTCACCTCAGCTTGAGAGAAAAGGCGGTGTCTATTGTGAGGATTGTGACATTAGTGAATTGGCTCCCGAGGATGGAGGTTTCTATGGGGTCAAGAAGTATGCTATCGACCCCGAGCAAGCTATTCGTTTATGGGAGCTATCGGCCAAACTGACTCAAACAGACATAGAACTCTCATAATCATGTAGTTACTTGTCCACGAGATAACGATATTGCATGAGAAACGCCTTGCGGTGTTCATCCAGCCCAGATGCTGGTTCGTAAGGCGTTTTTTTTGTATATTTTTTGAAAGGAAATATTTATTTTCATGAAAAATTTTCATATATCTTTAAGTTGAAATTAATCCTACTCTCATCTATTTCATGTTTAATAGAGGATAAGCTACGATACATCATACATAAGGAGAAACGCCTATGAAATTCAAGAAAAAAATCGGTACGGTCAGGAACCGTCTGGTAGCATCATTTTTAATCGTATTGTTGCTTCCCAGTCTGGTTATCGGAGGATTCGCCTATCTTACCGCCAAACAGCAAGTAGATACACAACTAGCCAACATGGCCGACACAGACATATCACTCGTTAGCAGCATGGTCAACCAGTACATACAAGCTAAACAATCAGATGTGGGTCTCTTAGCCGAATCCATTACATCTACGAATCCTGAAGCCGCATTAAAAGCCTATACCAATAACCATTCGGAGGTCGAATCAGCTATTTTCGTTAAGAGCGACGGACAGCATGTGTATGCTTCTTCCAGTCAGAGCCAGCCAGACAACGATAAACCTCTGGAGAGCGAATTTTATACGAAGGCGATTGCTGTTCCAGGACAGGTTGTTCTGACAGAGCCGTTCACTTCGAAGCAGTCGGGTAACACGGTAATGACTTTAGCGAAAGCGTCCAGTGACAGCAAGTCAGTCGTCGCCGTAACCCTAGATTTAAGCGCTTTGCAAGAGACTGTAGGCAAGATCAAAATTGGAGATAACGGTTTTGTTATCATTTTTAGTGCGAATGGCTCCATGATTGTAAATCCGCCGTGGGGTACTGAAGGTTCTCAGGGTGAGGATGCGAAAATCGTTGATGCAGCACCGCTCAACTCTTCTTCCGATGCAGAACAAGACAACTCTCAAGGTGACGGAGGACCCGGGACAACGATGTTTGAGGGTGACTCCGGGCAAATTGAGCAAAGCTCTCCTGAAGGAGAAGGAGAGACACGTAAGCTTGTCTATATTACCAATCAGCTTACGGGCTGGAAAATCGCAGGGGATCGCTCACCGATCGAGGTCGTGCAAGCAGCCAAACCCATCTGGAACAATACATTAATGGTCATCGCCGTGTTTGCCCTGCTAGGTATAGGCATGACGATTTTGATCGTGCGTTCGATCACCAAACCGCTCAAAACATTAAATGATGTATCCGGGGAAGTCAGTCGGGGAGATTTGAGCCGAAGCGCAGCCATTCATTCCAATGACGAATTGGGCCAGTTGGGGGATGCCTTCAACCTTATGGTCGGTTCCCTGAATTCCATTGTATCCGAGGTGAAAAATTCGTCTAATCAACTGGTCGCCGCTTCGGAACAGTTATCTGCTAATGCCGGTCAAAGTGCTACGGCAACAGGGCATATTGCTGAAACGATTGAACAGATGGCGGAAGGCACTGATAGACAGGTCGTGCTGGTTGAAGAAAGTCTGCGTACTATTCATCATGTGGCTGAGCAAATCGGTCATATCGCCAATAACGCCTCAGCAACAGCTATAGCTACAGAACAGGTTGCGGAGAAATCCAAGGAAGGTGGACAGGCTATCAATGGCGCTGTGACGCAAATGGGAACCATCCACCATTCCGTCAACCGTGTGTCGGATGGCATTAACCATCTGGTTCAGACTTCGTTGGAGATCGGGCAAATCATCAAGGTGATCTCCGACATCTCCCGTCAGACCAATTTACTGGCTTTGAATGCGTCCATTGAGGCTGCACGGGCAGGTGAGCATGGTAAAGGCTTTGCTGTTGTAGCCAGAGAAGTAGGCGCACTCGCGGAGCAGGCAGCTGATTCAGCGAAGCAAGTCACCACACTAATTGGCAGCATCAACGAAGGAATCCAGCATGCAGATCAATCTATGGTTGAGGCGATTAGTGAAGTCTCCAAAGGGATGAACGTAATGAATACGGCGGGCCGGCTCTTTGACGAAATCACCTTGTCCGTGGATACGGTGAACAGCAAAGCCAACGAAGTGTCCACCATGGCCGATGATATCGTTCAAGAAACCTCCCATGTGGTGGCAAAAATCGAGGACATTTCTCATGTTTCCCGGGAAACGGCGGAAGGAGCGCAAACGGTATCTGCGGCAACCGAACAACAGCTTGCTTCTATGCAGGAGATTAGCTCATCTTCTTCTTATCTGGCCCGCATGGCATCACGTCTTCAGGAACTCACGGAAAAGTTCAAAATCTAAAGAGAATGCGATTAATTATTATGAAAACAACATAAATTCAAACAAAATCTCCTATTTAGCATATAATAAAGAAGGAGCATCTCATTTTCGCGATGGTGCAATCATTTCTTTATGAATTCAGGGAGAGAAAATCATGAATATTTTTGAACATCAGATACCTTTGGAAAAAGTGAAATTCAATGAACCGCTAAAAAATCACACGTTTATTAAAATTGGTGGTAACGCAGATATTCTCATCCATCCAACAACGATAGACGAAATCACAAAAATCATAGAGATTGCCAACATACATCAATTGCCTCTGACGGTTATTGGCAAAGGGTCGAACGTCATCATTAAAGATGGCGGCATCCGGGGAGTAACGATTTCTCTTAGCGACTTTGATCAAGTTAAAGTGAGTGAGGACAGCATGATTGCGCAAAGCGGCGTTGATATCATTGATGTATCCAGACTTGCTTTGGAGCATAGCTTGACCGGTTTGGAGTTTGCTTGTGGCATTCCCGGCAGCACGGGGGGCGCACTTTACATGAATGCGGGTGCTTATGGCGGTCAGATTGCCGATGTTGTTGAACGTGCGACTGTGATCACCAAAGACGGCGCAGTGTTGGAGATCCCGCGAGAAGAGATGAAATTTGGTTATCGAAATAGTCTCTTCAAAATGGATCACTATATCATACTGGAGGCCGAATTCGGGCTCAAAAAAGGAAACAAGGAAGATATTGCAAGTAAAATGAAGGAATTAACGTTACTGAGAGAATCCAAGCAGCCGCTTGAATTCCCTTCTTGTGGAAGTGTATTTAAACGACCCGAAGGGCATTTTGCCGGTAAACTGATTCAGGATTGTAACTTGCAGGGCACTCGCATCGGAGGTGCTGAAATCTCCATGAAACATGCAGGTTTTATCGTAAATGTGGATCACGCTACTGCCCAGGATTATATGGATCTGATCCAATTTATTCAGAAGAAAGTACATGATACGTTCCAAGTTGAATTGGAAACCGAAGTAATCTTTCTGGGAGAATAGCTTCGATGAATGACTTGAAAGGTCGCCTTTGGCGGCCTTTTTTGATTGTCCGAATTATACTGAGCAAAGAATTCATATGCTAATTATGGTAATATCAGAGTGATTGTATTTAATATTTCATCGTTATCATAAGGAGTGTACATGGAGATGTTCAAGCGTAACAGGAGGATTCTGCTAATCACTGCATTGGTAATTTTACTATCGCCCTTGTCAGTCCTGACATATATGTATATGAATGAACGAGCTGGTGGGCTAGCCGATCAACGGATATCCAAGGTTTGGGGATTAAGTGAACCTATACATATTCCTATAGCGAACAGTCCTGAGAGGGCAGTTCAGGAATTTAGAGGTGAGTTTTATACCTCCCAATTTCTTCATCAGGAGGCTATAGACGGTGGCATGATTTTGTTTACGCACAAAAAGGGTCGGGAAAACAACAGTAATCTTCAGATGGAGTATACCCGCAAGAACATTTTCGGATGGAAATGGGTATGGGGTGGAGGATATTCCATTAATGGATCAGTTGAATCCAAGTTTGCGTTGAATTATATGAGCATACCGAAATTAGAAAAAGTATCGGCCCCGTTTCCCATGCTGTTTGGTGACATCATAGACTCCACTATCAAACGTGTAACTGTTGAAATCAAAGAAAATGGAAAGCCCGAAACTTTCGATGCGAAGCTGGTTGAGGCAGGTGAGAACCAACAAATCTGGTACGCATTCCTGCCTTCATCAGCGACTCCTCCTTATACAATCAAAGCATACGATGAAAAGGAGAACCTCTTAATCAACAAAGACATTGAAGAGGCAGATGGCTTTGGCTCATTATTTGTTGAATAATCTCAAATAGAACCACGCAAAAAACAGCGGCATTCGAAGACTTTAGGTACGAGTCTAAGATTGCTGCTGTTTTACGGTTAGAGAATAAATAGTTACCTGGACTTTGGATCATCTGCGGTTCGATTGGCCTTCACATATTTGAGCTGCGCAACAATGATGACACTGATGATGACCAGCAGGAACCACGAACTAATTTTGCTAAAGCTAACCAGTTGCCAGGCATCATGCTGATCAGGATATTTCCAGGCATTGAAGAATGTAGCGATGTTCTCAGCAGTCCAAATGAAGAAACCAACAATGATAAAAGCAAGCGATAAGGGCATTCGATAGGTCGTTGCTCGTACCCGGTAAATAATCCAGGTTTTCCAGAAGACAATAAATACAAGCGCCGTCAGCCACCAGCGAAAATCGGGCATAAAATGATGAGTGAAAAAGTTAATATAGATGGCTGCTCCGAGCAGCATCGAAGGTGCAAAACCAGGCCATCCGGTCATGTCCATTCGCAGTCTTCGCCACACCTGACACATAAAACTGGCTACACTTGCATACATGAATCCGCTATAAAGAGGGACACCTAGGATTTTGCTGTAAGCTTGCTCAGGGTATGACCATGATCCCATCCATACTTTATAGATTTCCAGCACCAGGCCAATCATGTGAAATACACAGATGACTTTGATTTCATCTCGGGTCTCCAAGCCGCTTCGATACATCAGGTACTGCACAGCAAGCAATACGAGCAGAATGGCATCATACCGATGAAGGAAAGGAATAGGAATTACGCTGGACAGGGCCAGTGTTCCAAAGATCGCTACGGGAAATATGCAGCTCATTGCCTGATGATAGCCAAAATGAAGTAGTTGTATTAGAGATTTCAAGTCGAGTTAAACTCCTTTCCAAACACGTTGGAGCAAGATTCACTTAAGATTTAAGGTTCTTCTTCACGGGCGTTTTTGCCTACACTTCATAATATAGATATGATCCATGAATAAAAAGAGAAAAAAACGCGCAAATCTGTTCTTGTTTTCAACAAACTGGAATCATCATGAGAACGCTCTATGAGAGGCGACAGGGTCACTCCATGTATATTCTCTTGTGGTTATGTTAAAATGAGAATCGTACAATTACATTAGACAAGGAGGCCGCTATGCAACCGATTAAACCTCAAGATATTCAGCTCCGGATCAATAATCTTGCTGATCAGGACTTATACGTACATCTAGAACTTACGTCAGGTGCTTACGCACAACACATGGACAGTACAAAACATCCAGCATCGGCATTCATTACTAATGCGGCCATACGATATACGCAGGGATCCATTTCAGGTACAGGTCCATACCGTGTTGGTCTGAAAACGACGCAGGGATGGCTTTACGCCGAAGGACTTACACATATTGATGAGCAGGAACAAGAGAGACTGATTCTCGCCGGTCACGACAGCCAAGGTAAACTAGTTGTGGCGTTACAATTAAGCCGAGAGATGTTCTGATGAAAGCGGAGGATTGAATAAATATGAATACTACACACAATGAGCATGAGCGCATCTTGGTGGTATATCCACATCCAGATGATGAAGCTTTCTCTGTATCGGGAACGTTAGCCAAATACATAGATGGCGGTGCCCATGTAACCTATGCTTGTCTAACACTTGGCGAGATGGGGCGCAATATGGGGATTCCTCCATTTGCCAACCGAGTGACGTTGCCTGCCATCCGTAAACAGGAACTCATCGAAGCTTCTGAAGCGATTGGTATTCAGGACCTGAGAATGCTGGGTTTCCACGATAAAATGCTGGAGTTCGAAGACCCACAGTTACTGGAAGACACCATCATGTCGCTACTTAAAGAGTTGAACCCTACGCTGGTCATTACGTTCTATCCGGGGTACAGTGTTCATCCCGATCATGATGCAACGGGAGCCGCTGTTATACGTACAATCGCTAAACTTTCTGTGGATGAACGTCCGATTGTTCACTGCGTTGCGTTCGCTAATAATCAGGAACAGTACATTGGGAAAGCGGATGTATTCGTTGATGTAACCGAGTTTTTGGATCAAAAAATGGCGTCCATTCGTGCCCATCGTTCACAATTCCAGGCAGCAGAGCTTGTAGGAAATCGTGAGCTGAATAATGAAGAAATCAAGAAACGTTTTGGCAGAGAAACATTTTGGACCTACCCATTTGAATAATAGGATCACTTAGAAGTCGCCAATATGGCGGCTTTTTTTGATTTACATCACAATATAGACACAAAAATGTAGTGTCTATAGCCTAATTGAGCTATATGGAAAAAATATCATTTTAAGTACACTGTGATCAGGATTGTGATAACGCTTCATTTTTTGCTTAGTTTTAATGGATTAGAGTCATGAATAGTTGATTTTAAGTGGAATGGAGGGATGGTGTGTACAACCAACGTATATTTTGGATTAACGTAAGACCCGTTGAATACATTGCCACAGCAATAAGCAACTGTAACAAGAAGCCGGAATTGCGCGGTTTGAATCATGAGTAATCCTTGGGCAGGATTGAGTGCATTCAACAGTTGTAAGAAGAGTCGGGGTACGGGTTTAATTTTTCTAATCGGAATGATGATGCTCCTAATATCTCTTCCGCACGGTGCAATCATGGCCTCCTCCGGACATCGTGATCTCATTCCCCTTCAGCCTATGATTGACCGATCTGCACCTGGAGAAGTCATCGAACTTGCGTCAGGTCGTTATTCTGGACCCGTGACGATTGACAAAAACGTCACCATTCAGGGTGATCCTACGGTCATAGTTGTTAATGCGGAAGCCACATCTACGATAATGATTCGCTCGGATGGGGTGAAATTGAGCGGTTTTACAATTGAACATGATATGAATGAAAAGACTGCAGCAATTCAGGTTGAAGGGAAAAACAGTGAAATCACGGATCTGCATATTCAGACCCAGGGGTATGGGATGATCATCCGGAATTCGAGTCATGCAACGATTCAGCGGAACAACATTACTTGGGTCGGGTCTGATTCTGCTTCCAGTGGCCAGAAGGGCAATGGCATTGATCTGTACAACGCCCATGATAGCTACATTGAAGCCAATGAGATCACCGGCATGAGGGATGGAATCTATCTGGAGAACAGTCGCAAGTCTATCGTGCAAAATAACAGGCTGTTACATACAAGGTATGGCATCCACTGTATGTACATTGACGGCTCTTCTGTCATGGACAATACCGGAGAAGAGAACATGACAGGTGCCATGATTATGGGCGTCAAGAATACGGTAATCTCGGGCAATTCTTTTCGCAAACAAAGTACTAATGTTCATTCCCAAGGGATTTTATTGTATGACGTGCATCAATCTTCAATTCACAACAATGTGGTGGAGGGTAATCGTGTCGGCATGAATATTGCAGAGTCATCGGGCAATGAAATCCGTGGAAATGCGGTGCTCCGGAATTTTGTTGGCATCCAGCTTGTTCTGGCAGAAGCTAATGAGTTTACAGGTAACCAATTGGTATCTAATGTTATTGAAGCTTCAGCGCTGGATAGCCCGAATAATGTCATGATGGAGAATTACTGGGACTCCTTTCAGGGGCTCGATCTGAATCAGGATGGGATCAGTGAAATATCCTATGCCATCAATCCTTTTTATGAGCAACTGGTCAGTCGAAATTCAGCGTATCAGCTCTTTTTTCAATCGCCGGGTATGGTCTTTCTGAGTGACTTATTTACAGAGGGCAGAGAACAATGGACTACCGACAATTCGCCACGAATGAGCATGGATACAGGATCTGATCTGAACATGTCAGTGGAAAGGGTAGCAGGTTCCAATCTGGTGTGGATGTTCGGGCTAGTTCTGTTGGGTATGGCAACTTTTATAATCATCTATATGGGGGTATTACGAAAATGAACAAAAGCTTGAACAGAAGATGGTCCATGGTTATGGTACTTATGTTTGGCATGGTATTGTTAACCGCTTGCGGAACAAAATACGCGGCATTGCCGATCAATGAAGACGTGGATATCTGTGCGATCTGTAAAATGCAGGTGAAGGACGATGCATATGCAACACAGCTCACTACGAAAGACGGCCAAAATTACAAGTTCGATGACATCGGTTGCATGAACCAGTGGAAAACAGAAAATGGCACAGATAACATCGGCATGGACTATGTACGTGATTATAATGACAAGGAATGGATTGAATACAGCAAAGCCACGTATGTATACGATGCTTCATTGCGTACGCCTATGGCCTATGGAATTCTTAACTTTAAGGACAAGCCCTCCGCTGAAGCTTTCATTGCAGAGCAAGGTGTCGGAACCATTATGACCGCTGAGGATCTTGCCTCTCATGACTGGAAACAGAACACAGAGAATATGGACATGATGGGTGAACATGGGCATGGTGAAGAAGGAGACGGTAATGAGATGCATCAGGAAGGTGAGATGAAAGAAGAGTCAGGCCACTAGGAATGACAATAGAAAATGGTGATCAATGATGTCAGATATGATACAGGTTGCAAGACGAGAAGTGAAAATGGGATTTCGCAATCCTTGGGCGTATTCGTTTCTGATCCTTTTTTGCACATTTAGCTTAAGTTTGTTACTCCTGAATTCACAGAATCTGGTTGAAGGATATTCGGGCACCACAGGTTCGATGTTGAATCTCATTCTCTATCTTTTACCATTAATGACGCTGTTCTTGGGTTCCTTCTCATTAACATCCGAAAAGGAAGACGGCAGTTGGCAACTGCTATCCACGTATCCCATTGGCACGATGTCTTTTATTGTGGGCAAGTATCTTGGGTTGTCGATTGTTTTAATCACCATTGTTGCGTTTGGATACGGCCTGATGGGGGTCATTAGCGGAGTAATCGGGAATCCACTGAATGCCGTGACATATCTTCTTTTTCTGGCATTTTCCTGTGGACTGGTGTTGTTATTCCTGACGCTGGCTCTATTTATCGGTTCGTTGTCGCGCAATCGGTGGCAGGCGTTAACCATCTCGGTGACCGTATGGTTTTTCGCTGTCATTGGGTGGCCGACCTTATTGCTCTCTGTTCTGGGACTGATGCCTTATCTGTGGGTGAAACCGCTGTTGGTTATGCTAACGCTCATCAATCCGGCAGAGCTGGTGCGTTTGTATGTCGTGATCAAACTTGGGGGCGGCTCCATTCTGGGACCAGAATATTATCGATGGGTGGAGTGGGTGCAGCAACCAAGTGGCAGTTGGATCTTTATCGGGATATGCCTGTTCTGGATCACCTGCTCTGTCCTGGCTGTTTACGCGATCTGGGAGAGGGGGCGTTCTCATGGATAAGGTGGGACTCGAAGTGATGGGATTGTGCAAATCCATTAAAAAGCAACCGATTGTTGAGGATATCTCCTTTCGCATTACTTCAGGCCAAGTGCTTGCCCTCTGTGGAGGGAATGGTGCAGGGAAAAGTACGGTGCTGCGTATGATCGCCGGAATTCTTCGGCCGACCTCCGGTGAAGTTGTCGTGAATAATGTTCGTTGGTTGAAGGAGCGCAAGCGTTATTCGCAGCAGATTGGATATATGCCGGATGATTATCAATTTAATCAGGGACTGACCGCAGAGGAAGTACTTCTGTTCTGGGCTTCTCTGAGGAAAGTTCCCAAGGAGAGAGTACAGGAAGTGCTAACCATGGTCGGGTTGGCGGATCAAAAGAAAAACCGGGTTACGACCTTCTCCAAAGGCATGCGCCAACGTGTGTTATTTGCCCAGGCTGTACTGTCCAAACCTCCACTGCTCATCATGGATGAGCCAACGAATGGATTGGACCCCTTCTGGATGCAGGAATTAACTCAGCTGCTCAAGGGCATCAAGCAGGATGGCCATATGGTCGTATTCTCGACCCATCAGCTGGAGATTGCAGACGATATTGCGGACCAGGTGATATTCATGAACCATGGACGTAATGTGGGAGAGGGTTCCACCCATGACTTTCGTGATCAATACGGTTCGCTCCATGCAGCATTTCATCAAAGTCTTGGTTTAAAGTGAAGGCGAGTTTATTGCAGAAGAAGAGTTTTAAAAGCAGACGTACACTTACAATTTTGATTGGTGTGATCGCATTGTTAGCAGGTACATGGGCCATTTTCGAAAATGTATCGACACCCGAGTCTGGGCGAGGTAACGCTATTGAAGCTGGTGCCGTGGCTCCTGAGTTCACAGCGGTTAATTCAGCAGGCGAACAAGTCAAGCTGTCGGATTATCGGGGCAAAGCCGTCATGATTAACTTTTGGGCTTCATGGTGCACACCTTGTGTCAGGGAGATGCCGCTCGTTCACCAGATTGCTCAGGACTATCAGAACGATGTGGAGACGCTGTTTGTTAACGTGGGGGAATCGAAGGGTACGATCCGTGAGTTTATGGATAAGCAGGCGTTTGATTTCCCGGTGATCATTGATGTGACGGGCAGCATATCAGGTATGTATCGTATTACAGGTTTGCCCGCAACGATGGTTATTGATAGGGATGGAGAGTTCCGTCACATACTGCTCGGTGAACTGACCGAAGATACACCGTTGCAGCAATGGCTGGAAGAGAGTATCTAGTCGTAAGGCGTTGGATGGTGAGAAAAGGGGCGGGAACGCCAGAGATTTCCATGTTACAAGTGAAATGAATGTACGTTAAAAGTAACCATATAAAAAGCCGGACACCCATTTAACGAAGAGGTGTCCGGCTTTACTTTTGAAGCTATGCTGCTTCGCAGCCGATTACAATACAGCAGCTGAAGCGTGATTGTTACGAGCGATTCTGGTTGCGTCAACCATGTTACGCAGAGAAGCTACCGTTTCTTCCTGTCCACGGGTTTTTAATCCGCAGTCCGGGTTAATCCAGAACAGCTTCGGATCAAGAACACGCAGGGCACGTTCAATCATGCTGCTCATTTCATCCACACTTGGAACCCGTGGACTATGGATATCATATACGCCAAGACCGATACCCAGCTCATACGTATTTTCTTCAAAACTATGAATCAGTTCACCGTGACTACGGGATGTCTCAATGGAGATAACATCTGCATCCATAGCTTCGATGGAATCAATCATGTCATGGAATTCGCAATAGCACATATGTGTATGAATTTGAGTCGTTTCATGCACCGTGCACGTGGAGATACGGAACGCTTTGACTGCCCAAGCCAGGTAATCGGCTTGTTCATTTTCTTTCAGCGGAAGCCCTTCACGAACAGCCGGCTCGTCAACCTGGATCATGCCAATACCTGCCTGTTCAAGTGCCTCGACTTCCTGTCTCAACGCATACGCCAATTGATAGGCAATCTGCTCACGAGCAATGTCTTCGCGGACGAATGACCAGTTCATGATGGTAATCGGGCCAGTCAGCATGCCTTTGACAGGACGCTCAGTCTGCGATTGAGCATATTTCGTTTCTTCCACTGTCATTTCACCCGTGAATGCAACATCGCCGAAGATAATAGGTGGCTTCACGCAACGTGAACCGTACGATTGTACCCAGCCGAACTGTGTAAAGGCAAAGCCGGCCAGTTTCTCGCCAAAGAATTCAACCATGTCGGTACGCTCAAACTCACCATGCACCAACACGTCAATTCCGATCTCTTCCTGAATCTTAATCCAGATGTCAATCTGCTCCCGGATGAAGGCAGCATACTGTTCGTTGTTCAACTCACCCTTGCGCCACAGCTGACGTGCTTTTCTGACTTCAGCAGATTGCGGGAAACTACCAATCGTTGTAGTCGGGAAGAGCGGCAATTGCCATTTGGCCTGTTGGGCTTCATGACGCTCGGCAAAAGGACGGGAGCGCTCTGGCTGTTGAACACTGATGGAAGCAACGGCTTTCTGTACAGCGGTACGGTTCCGGTCTTCGGATTGCTGAAGCGCCTGAAGTGGAAGCTCTGCTTCGTCTATTTTGGCAGTAATCTCTGCACTTGGTGAAGATAAGGCTGTAGTCAAAAGAACAATCTCATCCAGCTTTTCATCTGCAAATGCAAGAGCATTTTTCAGTTCAGATGTAAGTTTTGCCTCGCGTTCTGTCGTAACTGGCACATGCAGCAGGCTGCAGGATGATTGCACGATGATACGTTCAGGTGTCACAAATTCAGCCAGTTCATTCAGCAACTGCAGTTTTCCTTGAAGGGAAGCTTTCCAGATTCCACGCCCATCAATAATACCTGCTCCCAGTACTTTGTCTGCCGGGAAACCTGATGTCTGAATGGATTGTGTGTTACCAGAGAGTCCGTGTACAAAATCAAGTCCTACACCTTGAACTGGCAGTGCAACAATATCGTTGTAGTTTTCGACAGATTCAAAGTACGTTTGCAGCATGATATTCAGGCCTGGAACGGCTGTGGCAAATGTTTTATATATTTTATTCAGACGCTGTACATCTTCATCGCTTAATTTGGTTACCAGAATAGGTTCGTCGACCTGCACCCACTGAACGCCTTCGCTTGCAAGTTCCTGAAGCAATTGAGTGTAGAGTGGAAGCAAGCGATCCAGCCAAGCGTCTGTCTCGGATTTATCATATCCTTTGGAGAGCTTCAGGAAGGTTAGCGGTCCAACAATAACCGGTTTTCCTTCAATGCCGAGGTTTTCTTTTGCTTCACGATAAGCGAGAAGTGGTTTGTTCTCCGTCAGAGTTGGGGAAGCCCCGTCCAGTTCAGGTACTATGTAGTGATAGTTGGTGTTAAACCATTTTGTCATTTCACTTGCTGCGGCATCTTTCGTTCCCCGGGCAATGCCATAATATACGGACAACGGAACCGAGCCACCATCATAAGCAAATCGTTTGGGAATAATGCCAAACATCACGGCCGTATCCAGGATATGATCATAATAGCTAAAGTCATTAACCGGAATGATGTCTATGCCTTTTGCTTGTTGCTTGCGCAAATGATCGATACGGATCTCCTGCAAACGTGCGTGAAATTCTGATTCCTCCAGCTTACCTGCCCAGAACGCTTCCAACGCTTTCTTCCATTCCCGATCAGCACCAATACGCGGATATCCCAATACACTACTCTTTGTCATCGTTTAAAACCCCTCTGCTTTTATGTTACACAAAATTTATCACAGATCCGGAGTTATAATGTAATTCCATTAAATTATACCTAGTTATAGCCTAGGGCTATATCAAAAAGTATGTTCAGCATGAAGTATAGAACTTGAAGAGATCATTACGTTTGAAATAGACCCCACTAATGTTACAATGGTTAACTATGTTCATACGAATGATTGAAAGAAAGGAAGACGGTACACATGAATCTGCATCATATTCAGTCCACCGTGCACGGAGTCAACAGAGTAGCATCATTTCTGGAAGAAAATTATATTGGAATCACTTGGTCCGGTACGGGAGATCTGGAGCAAACGCCCCCGGAGCTGTGGAAGGAAAAATTGGTTCAATACTATAGCTTGGATGAGTCAGAATTGGCGAGCATACTCGCGACACTACATATGTTTGCTAACCTCATGCAGGATGGAGATTATGTCTTAATTAGCGATGATGAATGGACGTATGTTGGGGATATCGGGGATTATTATTACGATGATTCCGCTGGCACAGAAAACGACTTGATCTGTCACCGTCGCGGAGTTACATGGTTGGGTCGTATTCCTCTCGCTGAGCTAAATGACAAAGTGCAGGCACTGCAAAATGATTCAGCCATCCTTGCGAAATTTGAGTATCCTATATCACAAGCACAACTGGATCGAGGTCTTGCAGTCAGTATAGCAGCCGAAGCAACCAACTCTCTCTCAGCAGGGGTAGATGAAGCCACGATTCAAACAGCTCTCCAGGTGCTGAGAGAAGCGTTGCACAGTGAAGAAGAAGAGCTGCGAATTCGTGCGGCTACAGCCATTTTGCAGTATGCCAAACAATAAACCCTTAACTATATAAATTGAACTAAACATTTACACAAAACGGAGAGGACAGAAAGAACCTGAAGAAGCGGAGCGTTCGCCTACAAGCTTTCTGCAAGAAAGCTACATCGGAAGCATACGCTATCCCCGGATTTACCCTTTATAAAAAGAATCAAAAAATCTGGGGATAACAGCGATCGGAAGGTTGTTCTGTCACCGGAGTGTCCAGTGTGAATATTCGTTAGTTCATTTTAACTAGCCTTGAGATCTGTTCATTCACATTCATATGACTTCGTCCACCGTGGTAACAAATCACAGATGTAATGTCGAGTTCGATATACTTTTTCAAAGAGAATCGAGCTGTCTCTGTATCCAGCGTAGTAGGCTCATGAATGCCTCCAAGCATGCCGTCTACACTGTACATTGAATCTCCGGCGATGAGCGTCTTGCTGTCCATCAAATATAGACTGATATGACCTGGCGTATGACCAGGTGTATGAATAACGCGAATTCCACCGCAAAACGGCAGTTCCTGACCATCAGTCACCGTTTCATTTACTTTGCCCATTGGAGGATGCTCAAGGTGACTGTCTTTCAGAAGAGGGAGCTGCCCCTCAATATATGGCTTATCCAGCTCATGCGCATATATCTTGACTTGTGAGCCACACTCCTGCAAAATCTCGGGAAGACACCCGATATGGTCCACATCCTGATGCGTCAAAATCACTGCTTTAAGTTGGCTGATCGGCACACCAATCTTTTCGAGTGCGATACACAAATCGTCATATTGTCCAGGGAATCCGGTATCAATTAACACAACCATTTCTTCATCCCATATCAGAACAGGGTGAATTATATTCCCCTCAAAATCAAGCTGAAGCATTGCTATTCCCTTTGAAATTTCCATAATATCAGACCTCCCAGAATTTAAATTCATATACATCGTTGCTCATTACATTTCTTATGTAAACGAATAAAGACGGCAAAAAGATACGCGGATACTTATAGAAATATTCAATGGATGGGGGAATTGACGCTTGCTGTTGGGAATGATAATTTAGATATATCATCAAAACCAATAAGTCCAATAAGATAAAGGGGGTATGTGGGATGACACATATCGTGCATGCAGCAGCTGAAGATATTCGGAGCGAGGATTCGCTGCTATTGATCAAAGAACTGAGTGAAGAACTCGGTTTGTTATATGGCGGTGATGGAACTGCGGGATTTCAACTGTCAGACGTTGAGGTGCCCCGTGCGGCTTTTATCGTTGCCAGGATCGACGGGAATCCGGTTGGTTGCGGAGCACTTAGACCCCTTGATGAAACATCTGTAGAGGTTAAACGCATGTATACACGCAGTGGTTACCGCCGTAAGGGGATTGCTCAGGCTATATTGGCCGAGGCAGAGCGTCTTGCGAACGAACTTGGTTATACCAATCTGAAACTGCAAACAGGCCCCTTGCAACCAGAAGCTGCAGCGCTGTATGAGCGTGTAGGGTATTATCGAATTCCTGTTTTCAGTGGCAATTGGGACAGAGTATTGGCCTACCAGAAAGATCTGGTACACGAAAAAGTATAATTCTACGAATCACAGCTTTTATTTGCTGAACGGACAGAGGAACACAAGATAAAAGTAAAAAAGTCGCCGATTGGCGATTTTTTGCATTTTTAACATACTCCATTTACTCCAATTATCTCATCTGAAAATATAGACAAAAGCGTTCAATCCGTTGCGCTATTATTGATCGAAGGTTCTTGATGTTGAACACCCCATTCGCATAGTCCTTCCAAAACGGGCAATAACGTTTCAGCTTTGGCTGTCAGACGGTACTCGACTTTAGGAGGGACTTGGGGATATTCTTTCCGCTCCACCATACCATCTGCTTCCAATTCTTTAAGCTGTGAACTCAGCGTTTTATACGTGATGGCGCCGATCTGTCTTTTTAGTTCATTGAAGCGGACAGGCTGGTTATCAGCCAGAAGATACATAATCACCATTTTCCATTTGCCACCAATGACAGACAACGTATATCCAAAAGGGGTATCTTGAATGTTTTTAACTTTACCGTGGTATTCAGCCATACTCATCATTTACACTATCCTTCCGGGTAGTACCTATCATAAAAGACCGTACTATTTATTTGTTTGGGCTCAGTTTATACTAACCTTACTTTGAAGTAAAGGGGATTTACGATGACTCAAAAAACAATACGCCTGCTTATGCCACAATGGCAAGGTGGAGATAATCCAAACTACTCTTTTGGAGCGGAGCTGCTTGCATGGCTCGCACCTGACAATGATCAAACTCCGCCGGAACTGAGGAGGTAACTCATATGGCACTGCCACTATACGACAAAGGAACAACCATCGCTGGTTGTTCCTTTTGGTGTGTGGACTATTTTTTATAAGAAGATCAGTAACAATGTACCTGCGGCAAAACAGTAATACGAAAAGTATTTCAGATTGCCTTTGGCCATAATGCCCATAAACCATCTCATGGAGAAATACGTGACGAAGAGCGTCGTGATGAATGCGATCAGATAAGGGATAGCCAGCTGTGTTCGATTCGGATCATTGGCGATGTCGGATACACCCATAATGAGTCCACCAATACTTATGGGAATGTACAGCATAAAGGAGAACTTCAAAGCTGTTTCCTGTTTCATGCCAACAGCGATGGATGCAATTACAGTTGCCCCTGAGCGGCTAATGCCCGGAATAAGAGCGACCGCCTGAGCCAGACCTACCAACAGTGCATCTTTCGTAGACAGATCACCATCTTGCTTACGACCACGAAGATTACGAATCAGCCACAAGGCGACCCCAGTGATCAATAGTGCGATGGAAACGGTATATACGGACGAGAAAATTTCTTCAATCCGGTCCTTGAACAGGACTGCAACGACAGCAGCAGGAATCGTACCAATAATTATGTATAAGCAAAACATGAAGTCTGCTCGATATTCTTCTTTACGAGTACGCAGGTAACCTAATGCACCAATAATCAACTTTTTGATATCTTCCCGGAAAATAAAAATAATAGCGATAAGTGATGCTGTGTTTGTTAAAATCTCAAATGACAATCCATTCTGCTTGATGCCCATAAGTTTCTGGGCGATGATCAGATGACCGCTTGAGGAGACGGGGATTGGCTCCGTCGCACCTTGAACAATACCTAAAAACAAATACTTTAACCACAATATAATCTCTTCCATGTTGTCCTCCTTGATTACGTTTCATTGGCTTTTCAAAACTCTCTTTTTTTAAAAAAGTGAATGGTTTACTCTATTGATGATAGCTGTTTAACTTGGTGACTTGCAAGTTAGAGTTCATAGAGGGGGTGAAGTAAACATAACTTGTCAAATCCTGCATAGCATGATATCGTTGATAACGATTATCAATATCAACGAAAAGGTGGGTTTATTTTGCGTAAACAGATAAAATCAATATGGATCATGATGGCACTTATCTTGCTGATTGTACTTAGTGCATGTGGTCAGTCTGCGACGACCAATAGTACAAACGGGGACAGCACGAATGCGGCTACGGAGACAGAAACCAAGACGGACTCGGATTCAGCTTCTTCCGCTGAATCAACGGCAACTGCCGAAGAGGAACTTGTTACATATCAATCGGATGCAGGCGAAGTACAGGTACCGAAGAATCCTAAGCGTATTATTGATTTGACATCATTTTCGACAGGCTACTTTGTTGCCCTGGATGCACCGGTAGTCGGCGCTTTATCAGGAGCGATGAACAACAAATATATCAAGGATCAACTTGCAGCAGCGGGCACCAGTGATCTGGGTCAAGAGCCTACACCAGAGAAACTAATCAGTTTAAAACCTGACTTATTTATCGTGTACACTGGAACAGAGGGCATCGACAAGCTGGAGCAGATTGCGCCTGTTGTACAGATTGCATATGGTAAGCGCAATTTCAAGGATCTAATGCTTGAAATGGGTAAGCTCACCAATAGAGAAGACGCAGCGAAAGCTTGGAATGCTAAATGGGAAGCGAAGATCAACGAACTGAAGCCCAAGGTTCAGGAAGCTGTAGGCGATCGTACCGTTTCCATACTGAATCCATACGCCAAAGGATTATTTGTATTCGGTCATAACTATGGTCGAGGCGGTGAGATTATTTACGGGGAGTTTGATCTCAAGGCACCAGCCAAGGCCCAAGCTGAAGCGATTGACAGCGGAACTGGATGGGCTTCGATCTCCATGGAACTATTACCGGAGTATGCGGGGGATATCATCTTCACCAGCCCGTGGTCGGGAGATACAACCGATCCCAAGATCGTATATGATAATACCTTGTGGGAGAACTTGCCTGCGGTGAAGGCAAATCATGTGTTCCAGCTTGATCCGACTTCAGACTCGTACAACGATCCGTTAACATTGGAAGGTCAGCTGCAATTTATTTCCGATAGCCTGCTTACCGCGAAGTAAGATTAGACTGCATAAATGGTAACACTGGAGCATTTCCAAACGTCGTTACAAGACGGGGAAATGCTCTTCTTATGAGCTTAGAATGTTATATACGTCGAACTTGGATGGATTTTGACCAATGTAATTAAGCTTGATACAATAGGATAACAGCTGATGAACATTAAATATCAAGTGGGGTGATCTAGATTGCAGCAAAAGAGTGAACGTTTGAATGTTTGGTTGGCTTTCTCTAACATTCATACCCATCTGAACGAGAAGCTGGAACAAGCTCTGCTTCAACAATATGACTTATCTTTGAAGGAATTTTATGTGTTAAACTTCATATATAATGCGGAGGGTAAGGAATTACGCCTACAGCAACTTCAAGAGCTAGTAGGGTTGAGCCAAAGTGCTACTTCCAGGCTCGTCGTTAGGATGGAAGCCAAAGACTGTGGGGCTCTGGAAAGACATGCATGTGAAGATGACCGACGTGGCATATACACTCGTATTACGGAGCTTGGAGAGAATAAATACAAGAAAGCACTTCAAACGTTTAATCAGGTCTTGCAAACTGAATTGGAACAGGATGGATTTGAGACTCGATTAGAGAACCTCACTAAAGAATTGTTCTAAGGCTAGGGTGAATATAGGGTAATGTAGTCATTTACCCTATAAGAAGACTTGACACTCATTAATATATCCGTTAAATTAAATGCATGCGCATGAATTTAATATGGATGCGGTGATTTTGTATAAAGGAGGTATTGAACATGAAGGTCTTCGTTGTAGGATCAAATGGACAGATTGCTCGTGAAGATGTAGCTCATGTAATTTTGGCCAGTTTGAGTGAGAAGAATACCTACAAGCGTTCATTTGATCTAATCGCTGGTAAGGATACAATATCTGAGGCATTGAGTGGGCTCTGATCCGAAACAAAATTTTCAACGATATCAGATGAGTTAAGAGAGGGCTATACAATGATTATGTTGATGCTTTTGACCTTCATATTAGGTATCTTCATCGTTGTACGTCAATTTTGGCCAGTACGCAATCTTGAATATATAGATTATCAAGTATTTCTCAGACAAGAGCGTGATTTTCGGCAGTATAAAGTGATTGATATTCGAGATGCGACGGATTATATGGCTAATCCTACTCCGGATACGATTAACATCTCATTGGGGCGTCTTGCTTTCACATGGGAAAAATACCTTCTTCGAGAAGATAACGTAATTATAATGTCACCTGGTATGCTTCAATCCAAAAAGGCGGTTCGTATTTTGCGAAAGCATGGATTTGAATGTCTTTATGTGATGAAGTAAAAGATATATGTGAGTTCTAAATCATACGGAGTTATTAATTGTAGGCATTTATTCGATGCTTGCGCATGCATTTTATTATTCATGATTCATGAAAAGGGGAGTTTTATTTTGATGACAGATTTGTTTAGTCCATATTCTTTTAAAAGCCTAGAGCTTAAAAACCGTGTTGTAATGGCTCCAATGTGCCAATATTCAGTTGAGCAAAAAGATGGTATTGCAACCGATTGGCATTATATGCACTACGTTAGTCGTGCTGTGGGAGGAACAGGTCTCATTATCATTGAAATGACAGATGTGGAACCGGATGGCCGGATCTCAGATTATGATCTTGGGTTATGGTCAGATGAACAGATCCCAGCTCTGAAGCGGATCGTAGATGCGTGTCACAGTTATGGGGCCAAGGTTGGCATTCAGATTGCTCATGCGGGCCGCAAAGCAGAAGATGCCGAAGTTCCAGTTGCTCCATCCGCGATCGCCTTTGATGAGAATTCCAAGCAACCTCGAGCGCTTACAACGGACGAAGTAAAAGGAATGGTTGAAAAATTCCGGAGTGCTGTAGCGCGTGCTGTGAAAGCTGGTTTTGATGCGATTGAGCTTCATGGCGCACATGGATATCTGATTCATCAGTTCCATTCTCCACTAACAAACAAGCGAGAAGACGAATATGGTCAAGATTTAACGTTATTTGGCCGGGAGATCATTCAGGCTGCAAAGGCAGAGTTGCCCGAGGATATGCCCTTGATGATGCGTATTTCAGCCAAAGAATACGTCGAAGGTGGCTATGGCATTAACGAAAGTTCCGAGTTTGCCAAGGCTTATAAAGAGGCAGGCGTTGACGTATTTGACATCTCATCTGGTGGCGAGGGACCTATTGCTGCATGGGGCAGACCAGGAACTCACGCAGCTTATCAAGTACCTCTCGCTAAAGCAATCAAAGAAGCTCTTAATGTGCCTGTGATTGCTGTTGGAAGGCTGGACGACCCGAAATTGGCAAATGCAGTCATCGGAAATGAAGAAGCTGATCTCGTTGCAGTTGGCAGAGGGCTGTTAAGAAATCCTTACTGGGCCTTGGAAGCTGCGACTGTTTTGCGCAAGACAACGGACGTTCCAAAACAATATACGACTGGTTTTTAATGTATTACTGATTTAACGATTAATGATCTTCATTAATCCTTGCATAAGGGAAGGACTCCGACTGGCAAAACAGAAGGAGTCCTTTTTGGGATTAAACTAAACGATGTAAAGGAACGATACTAGCCAGTAACCAGTCAAGAGATGGTAGTTGTTTCATCGGCTCTGCCTCTCAAGCGTTTAATATCTTCTCTGGGCGGAAATCCGAACATGCGAGAATATTCACGGCTGAATTGGGAAGGGCTCTCGTAACCTACCTGAAAAGCTACATCTGCTGCATCGGTGGACTTGGATAATAACAAGCGGCGAGCTTCTTGTAGTCTAAGTTGTTTTTGAAACTGAATTGGGCTCATGGCAGTCACTTCTTTAAAGTGTCTGTGCAGCGAGGCAGTACTCATATTTGCCAAATCCGCCAGATCCTCAACCCGAAAATTTTGCTCAGAGTGATTCATAATATATTCAATAACGTCTCTGATTCGATAGGTATGGCTGCCCTCCATGGTAGCTTGTTCCAGGGCAATCCCATGAGGACCTTTCAGAACTTTATAGAGAATTTCTTTGTTGAACAAAGGTGCGAGTAGTGGGATATCTTCCGAATGATCTTCCAACAAACGGGTTAACCTGACGACTGCATCCAGCAGAGACGGTTCAGCTTGGCTGACAAACATGGCACGTCTCGTCGTTTTTCGCGGTCTTGCTGGGAAATCGGAATGGTTCAATACCTCCAGAATCTCACTGGATGTGAATTCAAGTTTCAGAGCCAGATAGGGAGCCTCAGACGAGGCTTGAATCACTTGTCCACTAACCGGCAAGTCAACGGTTGCCACGATATAACTTCCTGGACCATACCGGAAACGATCCTGTCCCAGCGGGACTTCTTTCTCACCCTGAACGATAATGCAGAAGGATGGTTCATTCACTCTAAATATAGGTTCAGTAACGACCGATTCACGGATTAGAAATAATGAAGGGATTGCCGTGGGATGCACCCCGTCCTTGTCAGAAGAACGGTCAATGAGTGTGGCTAATTCGTTTTGTTGTTCGTGTATTTGATCAGACATGCAAAGTTCTCCTTTTTTCCTCACAACATAATAATCACATTCTATCGTATATTGACCGAAGGCGATAGAAAACAGATAGGAATAGGCAAACATTTGATGTGAATGGATAAGACATTCTGATTGCTGGTTACATAATCACAAGTACACAGGTCATGATATACAACAAGTACAGAAGATATACACTTACGGTTCAGCTAATACATGATAAGAGAATGAAAAGGGTATCTGCATCTTTTATTTACTGATCGTTCCCGATGTGTTAGATTGATTTTGGGAGGGAAGTCGAATGGCTAGAAGTAAAGAGTTTGAAGTGAACGAAGTATTGGATAAAGCAATGAAGATCTTCTGGGAACAAGGTTACGAGAAAACGTCGATGAGTGACCTGGTTGAGCATATGGGAATTCATCGCAGAAGTATATATGATACATTTGACGACAAACATTCGCTGTTTTTGCAGGCAATGGATCGTTACAGAGGTAAGGTCAGCACCACATTACTTGCAGAAATCAAGGCATCCAAGACGGCAGTGGAAGCACTGCATAAAATTTTCGATGTTATGATCAGTGAAGCAGAGGAGACACCATCGGGTTGTTTGATCGTGAACTCGGCTGTGGAACTAGGCACACGTGATCAGGAAGTGGACAACCGATCTCTTGAATCGTTTAACGAAGCTGAGCGAATGTTCGAGCAGATTATTCAATGGGGGCAGCGGGAGGGAGAATTATCTTCTGATCATGATGCGAAGGAAATGGCAGAGTACCTGCACAATATTTCTGTCGGCATCAGAGCCATGGCAAGAACCTCGACGGATAAGAAAAAATTAAACCGGATTATGAATGTATCAATGCAACTTTTGGAAAAATGACACGGGTATCTCTACATGTAATAGAATGAGCATTCCTGAATGGCTACTCAATATGGTGAGCAGAGACGTACCACAAAAAGTAGCTTGAAATCCGTTAGAGGACTTCAAGCTACTTTTTTTGTTCGCTAAATTTTTAGAATAGAAAGCATGAACCATCAATTGGTGATGGCATTTTCCATCGGTTTAATTTTGTGAATCTCTTCGGTCCCAGCCTCCAAAGCTGTTTCGTAGTAGGAGCGTTTGTGCTCGATGACTTCCATGGTTCTTCTTAGTTCCTCCATTTGTGCTTCCACAATAGCTTTTCGCTCCGTAAACATGTCATATCTTTGCTTCAGCGAGGAGTCCCCCTCAGAGCACCATTCAATAAAGTCCTTAATGTCTTTAATAGGCATGCCGGTCAGCTTCAGACATTGGATGATCTTTAAAAAGTCAATGTCGGAGTCTTTGAACAAACGTGTTCCGCTTGTGGTTCGTTCTACAAAAGGCATGAGTCCTTCTTTGTCGTAGTAACGCAATGTATATACCGTAAGGTCTAATTTTTTGGCAACTTCACCGATTGAATAGGTCATTTTGAATGAATTCCTTTCTACTGGGGGTAGACTTCGAGTTAACTCTAGGATGATCCGAGTGAATTCTAACATGTTGGATTACTGGATGTCAAAGTACGTTGGAGATAAAAAAATAAGATAAACATTTGACCTAGAGTTAACTAGAGGGGGTAAGATTATTTTGAACTTTAAATTACTAGGAGGTTATACCATTGATTATAGCTAAAGCCAGAGCCGTTGACGGACCAGACCAACAATTCAGAAGTGCTGAAATTAAACGACGTGATCTGGATACCAATGATGTATTAATCGAGATTAAATATGCCGGTATCTGCCATTCTGACATCCATACTGCCCACGGTGAATGGGGACCTGTGAATTATCCACTCGTTCCTGGACACGAAATTGCCGGAATAGTGACTGATGTAGGAACTGGGGTCTCCAAATACAAGGTCGGTGACCGAGTAGGGGTCGGATGTATGGTTGACTCCTGTGGTGAATGTGATAACTGCCGCAAAGGGGAAGAGCAATACTGTCTCAAAGGAAATATCCCCACTTATGCTGGGGTAGACAAATACGGTGAGCCTACGCAAGGTGGATATTCAACTCACATTGTTGTCGTAGAGGATTTTATTGTTCGCATCCCTGATAACATTGCACTTGATGCTGCTGCACCTTTGCTCTGTGCCGGTATTACGACATATTCGCCACTGCATCACTGGGGAGCTGGCCCAGGTAAGAAAGTTGCCGTTGTAGGTATGGGTGGTCTTGGTCATATGGCTGTCAAAATTGCCCATGCGATGGGTGCCGAAGTAACGGTTCTTTCCCAATCCTTGAGCAAAAAAGAAGATGGACTGCAATTTGGCGCAGATCACTACTTTGCCACAAGCGAACCGGAAACATTCGAGAAACTTGCAGGCACATTTGATCTGATGATTAACACAGTAAGTGCGAATATTGATATTAACGCTTATTTCTCACTGCTCACGCTGGATGGTACACTCGTGAACGTGGGTGCTCCTCCAGAGCCTTTAGCTGTTAACGTATTCTCTCTCATCGGTCATCGTCGTTCATTCGCAGGTTCCATGATTGGTGGCATTCGTGAGACGCAGGAAATGCTTGATTTCTGTGCAGAACATGATATTGCACCTAATATTGAGGTCATCTCTGCTGACCAGATTGACGAAGCTTACAAACGTGTATTGGCTTCTGACGTGAAATATCGCTTTGTTATTGATATTAGCACTATGTAAGTGTGAACTGTGCAATAGTGATAGTTAAAGATAGAAGAAAGCAGCTGCCGCCAAGGTCAGCTGCTTTTTGCTTTTCAGTTTGTTAATTGCTGATCGTTCTACAACCCGCACTCTTATCGCAACGAACAGAAGATACCTGCGTCTAATAACTAGTTGAAGAAAACATGAAAGGAGTGGAATGAGAAAGATGAAGGCATCATTTTCACATCAGCCTGAAGGGTACGAATGTCCATTTTGTCGAATTTGGGGTATCGAGCGACCTGATCAGGGAACAAAACAAAGGGATATCATCTATCAGAATGAAAAGGTTACGGCATTTATAGCAGGCAAATGGTGGCCAAATAATAAAGGACATGTTCTTATTGTTCCGAATCAACATTTCGAGAACATCTTTGAACTCCCCGCGGAATACGCTGTTGAAATTCACCGCGCGACTCAGCTTACAGCATTTGCAATGAAAAGTACATATGGATGTGACGGAATTTCTACACGGCAACATAATGAAGCTGCTGGTAATCAAGACGTGTGGCATTATCATCTGCATGTTTATCCTAGATACGTGAATGATCAACTCTATCTGACAAATGGTTCTCAATCCGAACCAGATGAGCGCGAGCTCTATGCGGATAAGTTGCGTTCTTGGATAAAGGAAAACATCTAAAGTCTAGCAGGCTGCTCATTTTTTGTTGAGTTATCGGGCAGATAAGGGGTTTTGAATTTGATATTCATGATAGAATGAGTTTGAATGGGGCAAATTAAATAGTATATTTCATGATATAGGGGGGAATCAATGGAGACCTTTGCAGAATTTATAGCACGCATCGATAACCCGGAACATCAGGCACGAACGGAAGAAGTTTTGAACTGGGTCACTGAAAAATTTCCGAATTTAAAACAAAAAATAGCCTGGAATCAACCGATGTTTACCGACCATGAGACCTTTATTATTGGCTTTAGTGTATCGAAGCAACATTTGGCTGTTGCTCCCGAGAAGGCAGGAATTAATCGTTTTTCAGAAGAGATCACTCAGGCTGGGTATGATCACACCAAAGAGTTGGTGCGGATGAAGTGGAAACAGGAGATTGATTTTTCGTTACTTGAGAGAATGATTGAGTTCAATATAAAGGATAAGGCAGAATGTTCAACATTCTGGCGAAAATAAATCGCGATATAAAAAGAAGACCCCCAACTTCCGGATACGGAAAGAGGAGGTCTTCTATATTTTAAGCCAAATCCACTATTGAGCACCTACAACAGGGTGAGGGACATAGGGCTCTTCAAGGAATGAGACGTCTTCTGAGGTCAACTTAACAGAAAGAGCGCCTACCGCATCTTCCAGATGCGATATTTTGGTGGCACCGATAATGGGAGACGCTACAGTGTCTTTTTGCAGTAACCAGGCAAGTGCAATGTGTGTACGAGGGACACCGTATTTTTCTGCGATGGATGCAACTCGCTCAACAACAAGCCGATCCGCATCGCTAGTCGCATTGTACTTGGATTTCTGAATTTTGTCTGTCTCGGATCGCAGTGTTGATACGGACCAATCACGGGTTAACCTGCCTGAAGCAAGAGGACTGTAGGGAGTAACACCAATCTTTTCTTCCTTGCATAAAGGCAGCATTTCTCGTTCCTCTTCACGGTAGATGAGATTCAGGTGGTTTTGCATGGAGACAAACTTGGTCCAACCATTTTTCTCTGCTACATGTAATGCTTTTTGGAACTGCCAAGCAAACATGGCTGAAGCGCCAATATATCTAACTTTACCGGACTTCACCACATCATGTAAGGCTTCCATGGTTTCTTCAATAGGCGTATTGTAGTCCCAACGATGAATGATATACAGATCCACATAATCGGTTTCCAATCGTTTCAGGCTTTTATCAATCTCACTCAGGATGGCTTTTCTGGAAAGGCCAGAACCGTTGGGTCCTTTATGCATTTGTCCGTGTACTTTGGTAGCAATGACAACCTCATCCTATCAGAATCTTTGAATCTGAATCAGTTGAGCCTATTGAGGTTCTCGTATAAAAAACAAGCCATTCGTTTCTCCGTTGGAGATTCAAATGGCTTGCTCATAAATAGCAGGCGAGAGGGGATTTTAAATAAAAAATATTATTTAATCATTGTTTGATGAATCCAATCGCTTATTTTGGTTAATTTAAGATTGGCTTTGATGTTATCATCCAACTCTTGATACCGTGGAAGAAGATCTGTATGCCCATCAATCCATTGGTACAATCCTTTAAGACCTGCTGCTGTCTCACTTCCCAACAAAGGCTGAATCGCTGCTTCAAAATGATCAAAAGGTAGAGAGATGAAGCTGATCTTTTCACCTAATACAGCACTGAATTGTTCCGCTAATTGTGCACCTGTCAGGGCTTCTAATCCGGGTGCTGGGATAATGCTTCCTGCCAATTCCGAATGAGTCAAGGCATAATAGTGGAATTGAGCTGCATCGTTTAAGCTAATCCAGGAGATCGGCTTGTCTGCTGGTACCGGGTAGGCCAAAACGCCATTGTTCAGTATTCCGGGAATCAGGAAGTTTTCCAAGTATACAATGGGTTCCACAATGATATATGGAAGACCACTTTGCTGCAATTCATGGATAACTTCACGTTTCAATTCAATTCCTTTGGAATGGGTGATAGGGTCAGGAACATAGGTACCCGTGTTAACTACAATCAATTTAACGTTTGCCTGTATAGCAGCATCAATTGCATTTTTGGTATATTGTCTGATCTTATCCGGATTGAACTCCACCGGCAGGTTCAGGAATACTTTACTTACACCTTCATGCGCCGTATGGAGCTGTTCCACATCTGATAGATCCCCGATGAAAGCTTCAATGTTTTGTTCCTTTAGTGTTTTGGCTGTTGCCTCATTTCGAGTAATCGTGCGAACCTCACAACCGTGTTGAACGAGTAATTGAGCGACAGCGCCGCCTTGGGAGCCCGATGCCCCATATACTAAAAATCGATCATTCTGTGTCATAGTGGTCAATAACTTCCTTTCAATATGTGATTGGAATGAATGAGTTAACACTCAGCATTGACCTCAGCATAACGGATTTAGAATAGGAGCGTAAGTACGCACATTAATGATATAAAGTATCCCTTGGGATACTATGGGAAGGCGTTTTACATATGTTTCGATCCCCAATCACCTAGCTGAAACAAGATCGAAGTCAGGCTTTGTCCTTTTTCTGTAAGGGAATATTCGACTTTAGGCGGAACTACAGGGTGGGTAACACGGTTTATCAAACCAGCTTCTTCAAGTTCTCGTAATTGCCTGGTTAACGTGCGATGCGTAATGGGGTCAAGCATTTTCTGCAATTCATTGAATCGAATTGTTGAATGGCGGATGAGCCGATTTATAATTAATAGCTTCCATTTCCCACCAATCATATTGACTGCAAACTCAACAGGACAACGGTCCTCCACAGGTTCTATATTCATGTTTATGTATCCCTCCCAAAAGCATCAACTCATGTTTCGTTCATTTTATCGAATTTATAAAGGGGTGTATAGCTTACAGCGCATTCAGGGTATGAACCATGCCCAGGACACAAAAAAAGATGCCCTCAGTGTAGCTCAAGAGACATCTATTTAATATAAATTATTTTTCAACTCAGGCAGAACAGAAAAAAAGCATTGAACGTGAAAAAAAGCCATGATATAATCTATAGCGCAATTGACATTTATATTGAATGAAAAGGATGAATCATTATTTCCCTAATTTAATTTTACATCCGACATTCCGATTTGTCAATGCTCTTTTTTTGGTCCCAATAAATGGAAAAGGGAGTGGACTTATTCATGGATAAAACAAACGAATGGAAGTTGGAAGAGGAAAGACTAGTGCAGGTGAGGAACAAACTTCAGGCACGACTCGACGAGCTGGAGCCGAAGGTTGCAGGACTGCATGAACAGGCTGCCGAAATTCGTAAACGGTTCTGGGAAGAAGTGACGATTAATACTGCTTCGTACACGGATTTTGAAGATGCATTCTATACCATTAATCAGCAGTCCAGAGTGTTGGCCGAGAGGGAGCGCGGACACAAGCTGTTAACACAACAATGGAAAAATACAAAGAGACTGCTTCCAACGCCGTATTTTGGCCGTTTCGACTATAAGGAAAAAGGCATGACATGGACTGAACAGATCTACATCGGCGTATCATCCTTCATGGATGAAGATGGATTGAACTTTCTAATCTATGACTGGCGTACACCAATTGCGAGTCTGTACTATGATTACTCTCCCGGGCCAGCAAGTTATGACACACCTTCAGGACGAATCGACGGAAAGATGGAGCTCAAGCGTCAATTCCAGATTCAACATGGGCAACTTCATAGCATGTTTGATTCAACTGAGACGATTGGTGACGAGTTGTTGCAGCAAGTGCTCGCCAAGGGTGCAGACTCACAAATGAAGAGCATTGTAGCAACTATCCAGAAGGAACAAAACGCCATTATCCGTGATGACCGAAGCCGAATGCTTATCGTTCAGGGGGCAGCTGGCAGTGGCAAGACGTCCGCTGCGTTACAGCGAGTGGCCTACTTACTATATAAACACCGCCAGACCGTTAAAGCAGATCAGATTGTACTTTTCTCGCCGAATCCGATGTTTACCAGTTATATCTCGACCGTACTTCCGGAACTTGGCGAAGAGAACATGCAGCAGACAACTTTCCAGGAATATCTGAATTATTGGCTGGATTCCTCCGTACGACCAGAGGATGCCTTTGATCAGATTGAATATGTGCTTACAGCTCAGAATGATCCGGGATATGAAGCTCGTCTGGAGGCGATTAAGTACAAAACTTCCGAGACATTCCTGCAAGTGCTCCAAAACTACGGTAAGTGGTTAGGAAGAGAGGGGATGCGGTTTAACGGGATTCAATTTCGGGGACGTGAATTCATCACTTCGGACCGAATTAAGACTCAATTTTACAGTTTGGATCAAAATCTTACCTTGTCCAACCGTATTCTTCTTTTGCAGGAATGGTTGCTGAGAGAACTCGTTTCGCTGGAACGTCTGGAGCGGGAAGCAGACTGGGTTCAGGAGGAATTGAATTATCTGGACACGGATGAGTATGTGGAAGCTTTCCGCATGTTGCACAAAGAAAAGCCTGTGTTTGATGTGGCGGAAAAATATGCAGCCCGTGAGAACGGAAATAACAAGGCAGTGCAAGATGAGGGTGCCTTTAACTTTGCAGTGCGGGAAGAAGAGTTGCTTCGTCAGAAATTGGTGAAAGACATGTTTAAACCTTTAAGAAAGAGTGTGCGGAAATTCCAGTTCGTGGATGTGAAAGGGATATACGAACAACTATTTGTAGATGAAGCCGCTTATCGGGAACAAACGAATGGTGCAATCCCCCCACAGCACTGGCCTGAGATTTGTAAACAGACCAACGCAATGATCCTTCAGAACAAGCTGTTCCATGAGGATGCTACTCCCTATTTATATGTAAAAGAGATGATCGAAGGCGTACGGACGAACACAGAGATTCGTTATGTCTTTGTCGATGAAGGCCAGGATTATTCGGCGTTTCAATACGAATATCTCAAGAAACTGTTTCCTCGTGCCCGCATGACGGTGCTGGGGGATTTCGGGCAAGCGATCTTTATGCAGGCCACGGAGTTAGCAGCATCCAACTCGCCACTGGTTCACCTTTACGGAGAAGCTGAAACCACATTAATACGCCTGGTACGCAGTTATCGTTCAACCAGAGAGATTGTTGAATTCACGAAATGCATGCTACCAGGGGGAGAAGAGATCAGGCCGTTTGAAAGGGGAGATCAGAAGCCTCTTTTAACAAGATTGAAGGACGAAAAGCTGCGTGGTGCGCAGATTCTCGCAGACATCGCCGCGCTTAAGGCGGAGGGGTTCGATTCCATCGCTGTGATTACGAAGACCGCGGTTGAAAGCCGGAAAGCCCATGAAAGTTTACGAAGTCAAGGCGGCGAAGGGTTACAGATCATAACAAAGGACACACAGATTTTTGAAAAAGGAATCATGGTTATTCCTGTGTATCTCGCCAAAGGTGTTGAGTTCGATGCTGTCCTGGTCTATGATGCTTCACCCGTTGCTTATAGCCAAGAATATGATCGCAAGCTCCTCTATACGGCCTGCACACGGGCCATGCACCGACTTCATCTATATACAGTGAGTGACTGGTCACCGTTTGTGCAGGCGTTACCCGCGAATCTATATGACACATATGAACACGAGTAATCATTAAGCGTTAAACGGTGTTGTAAAACTTTATTGCAGATCTTATTGCAAAACAGACAATGAAAAAGACCCACGACTAAGGTGGGTCTTTCAGTCTATCATGAAGCATTTTTAAAATGCTTAAGAATTCCCTCAGATCCCTCACAACGCATCAGAGTTATGCGAGAACATAAGGTTTAACCTTTAACTGCACCGGCAGTAAGGCCGCTGACGATATATTTTTGCCCGAATAGATACAGGATGAATACAGGCAGCGAAGTAAGCACAAGATTGGCGAAGATCAGGTTCCAGTCCCGGCTATATTTGCCATAGAAATTGTAGATCGATAGTGGCATCGTCCAAGTGGAACTGTCTGTCAGGAAGTATACCGGAATTGTGATATCATTCCAGACGGACATGAACACCATGATGGCTACCGTTGCGTTAACGGGCAGGATGAGCGGTGTGACGATGCGGAAGAACACGCCGAACACACTTGCTCCTTCCAGAAATGCCACTTCGTCCAGCGCTCGTGGAATGGTTTTAATGAATCCACTATATAAGAATACACTGAAGGCTGTATTTAACGCGGCGTAGATCAGGATAACACTTGTGATGCTGCCGTAGAATCCCAATCCCTGTACAACCCGTATGGTCGTAATAATCGACATTGGTGCAATCAGTCCCATGAAGAAATACATGTAGATCGTGCCGGATAGTTTGGTTTCCCGACGTGCCAGAATGAATGCCGCTGCCGAAGAGGCAACGATATTAATAATGGAAGATACACCAGTAATCAAAATGCTGTTGAAGAACGCTCGCGACAGACCGCCTTCCTGGAAGACACGAACATAGTTCGAGAACTGCCATGTTTCCGGGAAACTCAGGGAGAAGCTGAGCACTTCGGCGCTGGTTTTGAATGAACCAAAGATCAGAATGACAAGCGGCAACAGAACGATAAGAGAGGCCAGAATCAGGAAACCTTCCACGATATAGTTGCGGATGGCGAGTTTGCGTGTATAGCCCATGTTATTCCGTAACCTCCTTACGCCGCATGAAGATCAATAGCGGTATAGCGATAATAGTAACGACCACGAACAGAAGGGTGTTGACCGCGGTACCAAGTCCCCAGTTGCCTTCGCCGAAAGATCGCAGAATGATCGTACCTACGACCTGGGAAGCGTTACCGGGGCCACCACCGGTCATGACATATACTTCGGAAAATACTTTGAGTCCACCGATTAATGTCAGCATCAGGTTAATGTTAATGGCGGGCAATAAGAGTGGCAGTGTAATTTTGAAAAAACTTCTCCACGAACTTGCGCCATCAATCTTGGCTGCTTCGTAATACTCTTGAGAAATGGACTGCAGGCCCGCCAGATAGATGGCCATCTGGAACCCGGCACTCTGCCAGATCGAGACGATGGCAATCGTCCAGATCACAATCGATGGGTTGGTCAGCCAAGCTTGGCTTAACGAATGTAATCCTACAGCTTCCAACAAATTGTTGATTGTACCTTCGGTACGCAACATGGGAGTAAACAGAATGCTGATCACAAGAATGCTGAGTATGGAAGGGGAGTAGAAGATGGCGCGCAGCAGGTTCTTGGTTCTTAATCGCATGTTAAGTCCTACGGCCAGCAATAGGCCGATGACATTCTTGCCAACGACGGTGACAATTGCAAATATCGCCGTGTTTTTCAACGCCAGAATAAGCGTTTTGTCTGAGAAAATTTTCTGGAAATTATCCCACCCGATGAACTTCAGCTCTAGCCGGTCCAGCCGCCAATCGGTGAATGAATAATAGAAAGCAGCGAGAGCAGGCACGACGAAGAAGATGGAGTAGATAATCAGTGCGGGAAATATCATGTAATACGAGTACAGATTTTTAGTCCTTTTCATGTCTCACACTCCGTTATAGCCAGGCAGCATAACGGTCGATCCTGTTATGCTGCCTTATATTTCACTCTTTAGAAACCTTCTACACCTTTATCCTGCATCAGCTGACTGAACTTCTCATCCCAGGATTTCAGTACTTCTTCCGGTGACAAACCGCCTGCAAATTGATCCTGTAACAACCGATACAGTTCGCTGCGGTCGACCAGCATGTATGCATCCGTTGTCAGCACGGTTTTCTTCGGGGTAATATAATTGTCTACAATATCCTGTTTGTAAGCTGGCAGTTCCGGTGTAGTAACGTCACTGAAATTGGATACGTATCCTTTGGAATCGACGATCTGTTGTGCGACATCCTTGGAAGCGATATAGTCCAGGAACTGTTTGGCTTCATCCAAATGTTTGGATTTCTTCGGAATGAACAGTTGTCCGCCCAGTGGACTTGCACCCAGACTGGCATTATCCGACGATGGAATCGGGAATACGCCCAGTTCCATATTTGGATCTTGCTCGGCCACGCCTTCGATTAACCAATCGCCCATAAACATCATGGCAACTTCCTTGTTCAGGAATTTACCTACGGCCATGTCATAGCTGTCACTAAGCACATCCGTGTTGGTGTAACCTTTGGTGTAAATCTCATATTGTTGTTCCAGGAATGTTTTGAATTCCGGGATATCAGACCATTTTTTCTTATTTCTGTTCAGCTCATCAAAAAAAGTCGGTTCATTTTTGGCTACAAAATCGGCAAAAGCTGCAGCAGGCCAGATGTTGGCAGCCCAGGCATCTTTGTACGGCATGAATACAGGTGTAATGCCACTTGCTTTGATTTTTTCACAGATCGCCAGGAATTCTTCGTAGTTGGTTGGAATCGACAACCCGAGTTCTTCAAAGATTTGTTTGTTATAAACGACCCCTTGCATCCCTGTATCTTGGCTGACATGGAAGCTGTAGAGATGGCCACCAGAAGAGAGGACGTCTTTGTTCACAATTCTGCTCGCCCAAGGCTCGTTATCCAGAATCTCGAAGTTACGTTCAAGGTTCAGGTCTGTGACTGCGCTCGCCAGATTGTATTGAATAATGTCAGGCGTTTCATCTACAGCCAGTTTGGTCTGCAGTACAGTTGTCGTTTGTTCCGCTGGAATCAGCTGCAAATTGACACGAATGTTCGTTTGTTTTTCGAATGCATCGAGAATGTCCTGCTGGATGAAGGCAGAGTCCTGAGAACTTTTAGAGATCGCCAGCTCCAATGTGACTTTGCCACTCTTGCTGTCCCCACCAGCAGCTGTTCCGGAATCCGTACCTCCTGATCCACAAGCGGTTAACGAGACCGATAATAAACTGGCCAGAATAATGGAAAACGCCTTTTTTCTTTTTGTTGTTTTCAATGCTAATCCCCCTCTAAAACGTGTAGTGAATCCGTTTACAAGTCCGATTATAGATTCTTTTCTAGCCCCGGTACATGTCTGTGCTTGAACGTTGATGTGTAAAATCCTGAACTTGAAATCGCTATCATTTCATGAAATACCGTGATAGAGTAGACATGAATATAAGGGATTTCACATCATGTCAGAACAGGAGGGCATCTCTGAGAATGGCAAAGCTCATACATAAAGCAACTCAATTCAGTTTGCAGACAAAGGTGTTTCTGACATTTCTGGCTCTGCTTTTGTTCGTGCTGGGCTGTTTTATCGTTTATGTGAATGTGATCGTTGTCCGCCCGCTCAAACTGAAAACAGAGCAGGATACGCTCGTTACAGCTACGAAGGTAAGAGAGCAAGTTGATCTATACGTAGAACAACAGAACCAGATGTCGCAGCGAATATTATCCAGCAAAAATATATTTGTAGCCATGGACAAGAGCTCCTCAGCGCATAGTAATTATGAAAGGCTGAAACAGATTCGGATCATCAAAGACATTATGTTTCAGGCCATCGGGCCGAGTATGAATATCAAGGACATTTCCATCTACGACAATCACGGTGTTCTCCTGACATCATATCTGGGTTCGGGCAATCCTCCCGCAATCCTGAACACCATGATGGAGAGTAGTCAGATCGGACGAGATTGGACGGAAAGTGGTTTTGTTCTGCTGCGTCAAGACGATACGATCTCCTTTGTGCGCACGATCAATGATCAGAACGGCAAGGTGTACGGTTATCTTAGCATCCAGATGGAACAGGCCTATATACAGAATCTGACGGAGGGCATTACCGCTGGCGATGTCTATATTCTGAATACACAAGGGGAGCAGATGACAGGTTCGGAAGCGGGTGTGACATTTGCCAATTGGACAAAGCCTGCATCAGACGAGGGACTGGATATGGACAAAGATGACAATTATATCACACATTCCACTTCACCCAGTACAGGTTGGATCACGTATATCATAACGCCCAAAAAATCTGTTCTAGGCTCGATCCATTCGGTTCAGACGATGTCCATCCTGCTGATTACAGCACTGATGCTGGTTTCGTTTGTGTATATCTTCTTGTCGACACGTAACCTGCTGCTGCCTATCCGCAAGCTACGCGGTCAGATCTGGCGCATGAACTACAGCAATATGAATCTGAAAGTGGATGAAACGCCGAAGAATAACGATCTCTTATTGCTGAATGAAGCCTTTCAGGATCTGATGGAGAGGCTGCAGCAATCGATTGACCGGGAAAAATCGGCGCTTCATGAAGAAGTAAAGGCGCGTAATTCAGCGCTGCAAGCCCAGATCGCACCTCATTTTATTCATAATGTTCTATATCTGATCAGTATTGCCGCGCAAGAGGGGAAGACCAAAGTTGTATCGGATATGTGCAAACATCTCTCGGACAGTCTGCGTTATATTGTCTCTTCACCATACGCGCATGTGACTTTGGCTGAGGAGCTTCAACATACGAGACATTATCTGTCCCTTGTACAACAAAAGTACGAAGAGGATCTGGAGTGGGACATCTGTGCTGACGAACTGGCGAACGAAATCCGGTTGCCACGGTTGGTCATTCAGCCGTTTGTGGAAAACTGCATTGAACATGCCTTTGCAAACACCGCGCCACCTTGGCATATCCGCATTACCGTGAAGCAATATAACGGATTATGGGCTTTGGAGATCAAGGATAACGGAGAGGGGTTTCCACCGGATAAGATCCAGGAGATTTTAACCAATATTCAGACATCCGGAACCGGAATGAACCAGACTGCCGATCGTGCCACAGCCCTTGGTAACATGGGGATGATCAACAGTGTCAATCGACTCAAACTAATGTATAACAACCGGCTCTTTATTAATATCTTTAACAATCATGCGGAAGAGCAACATGGAGCAACGATTCAGATCATCGGCTCACTGACGAAGGATTTTTACTAACTAGGAGGCGTAGGCATAGGTGATGTATAACGCGATGATCGTTGAGGATAGCAAACCGATATTACGTAATATTAAAATGCTCTTGGAGACGCTCAACTTCCCGATTCGTGTAGCGGCTACGGCAACGAATGGAGAGGAAGCTTTGGCAGCGATAAAGCAGTCACCGATTGATCTGCTGTTGACAGATATTCGAATGCCGAAAATGGATGGCCTGTCCCTGATTGAGCAAGCCAAGCTTGCCAACCCGGATATGAAGGTCATTTTAATTAGTGGGTACAGCGATTTTGAATACACAAGAAAAGCATTGAACCTGCAAGTGTTTGATTATTTGTTAAAACCTGTCGAGCGAGAGGCGCTTGAAGAAGTTATGGGTCGAGTAATTGACCAACTTGATCAACAGATGTCCAAGGAACTGCTGGATTTGCAGGAAATCATTCATCCCCAATGTGAGACTACACCGAAACAAGGGGAGGATTTTCCACCCTTATTCAGCCAGATGATGATCATTATGAGCAAACAACCCTTCACCGCAGGACATGAACAATGGGTGCAGGTGGAACTTGAGGCTATATTGCAGGATTTTTTTACATTCCATCCATGTCGTGTGTACACCAGTCAAACTCCATATCAAATTATTGCTTTTGTCAACAAAAGTGCACTTGAGGTGTACTCTTCCGTACATGAATGTCTTGAATCGTTGCGACGGCATTTGGTTGCGTATGACATCGATGCGATCATTGGAGGACAACTCCTATTCGCTGAGTCTGGTAATCTGCCTGAACTCTATCACCGCATGTCGTCCATTTTGTCTGAGCAGCGACGATTGAAACAAGGAATAGTGTTGGATACGGGGAATCCGGTGTCGATGGCCAGATCCGAGTCAGGCTGTCTGGATTCGGTGCAGGAATCTGCTTTTGTACACATGATACAGGCTCGGCAGAAAGAAAGGTTTACTCTTAAATTATCCGAATTGCTGAATCGATGGGCAGAGGAAAATGTACATATGACCGAATTGGAGCGGTTTATCGGATTGGTCGTAGACACGTTTGCTCATCTGTACGAGGAACAGGGTTCGGGAATGAGATTGGGTCTGGAGCTTCGGTCAAGACAATTCGCTCAGTCACAGTCCTATGCCGATTTTTGCCGGGAACTGACGGAATGGACGGGGCAGTGCTTCGATATGCTGCAATCCCACGTCCGAAAAAGCAAGGCGATCCTGTTCGAACAAATTGACGATTACGTAAAACTGAATAAATACTCTTCATTGTCTATCAACGACATTGCCATGAAGTTTCACGTTAGCCCGTCGTATGTCAGCAGAGTGATCAAAAATGCAACTCAAATTACGTTTGTTCAGTATTACACCCGGCTTCGCATTCAGGAGGCCTGTAGGCTGATGGAAAGTCAACCGGACATGAAGTTTAAGGAAGTATCCGATTTGCTGTCATTTAGCGACCAGCACTATTTCTCGAAGGTGTTTAAGGAATATACGGGGTTAAGTCCTACGGAATATAAACAACAGATGTCTGGTAGTAAGCCCCAATCATAGCTAACAATCCCTTTTTATTTATGTTATAATACTAAACAAATACGGCTTGTTACTGAATTCATTCAGGCAATACCTATGTATATACACGCTCAACGTTTCTTTGGGTGTGCATATATATGGGTTTTTTTGCGTTTACTTGCCGATTGATTCTACCAAAAATGAATAAAGAGAGGAAGAATGAACTTGAAAAAGGAAAAGAAAAAAAGGTCATTTTATAAGAAAGGAGGAGCCGCTTTACGATTGATGAGCACTAGACTCATTGCAGCTTTCCTTGCGGTACTTATTATCCCGACAGCACTTATCGGTTATTTTTCATATGATAGTGCCAAAGATCAGGTGCAACAAAAAATGACAGATCCCATCAATACCATTTTAACGATGACAGGGCAGCATATTAACAATTTGGTAGGGGAAAAAGCAGAATTATTGAGTTATATCGACAGTATGTATGGCTCCGCTCCCAGTCAGGCGAACAACGAAGCAGTACAAGTAGGAATCGACCAATTAGCTGATACATATCCTGATATTCTTGCCATAACTGTGGGCAGCGACCAAGGTGGTGTTATATCATCTCCAGCAATAGAGGATGCAACATATGATCCACGCAGCACAGAATGGTACACCAATGGTATGAGTAACAATGGATCACTCTATTTTTCGAGTATTATGACAGATCCAGTATCCGGGAAGATTTATGTAGAAATTTCAAAGGCTCTTTCAAATCAACAACGTGTAGCAAGTATCAAACTTGATCTGGAGCGATTAGCAAAAGAAATATCTTATGTGGATGTAGGAGGTAATGGGAGCCTGATTGTGGTTGACTCCAATCGAACAATCGCAGCTTGGTCCGGAGCCATTGTAAAAGGTGGGGGAGGAGAACTCGGCGGAGCGCTCATCGAGGGAATTCCAGTTCATCCGAATACGGCTTCAAGTTCCGATGAACCGATGGCATTTTCCCAATTTGTTAGAACGGATCTGGCGTATGATTTGGAGGTGTATAACGGTGTTAATGCTTTGACGGGTTGGAATGTCATTGCTTTGATGGGCCATGAAGACTTTATCGCTGCAGCGAAGCCTATTATGGTATCGAGTCTAACCGTCATTGCTGTATCTGTATTGATTGCCGGTGTTATTATTTTCTTCATTCTGAGATCTTTTATTGTACCTATGCAAAAACTGAGAAAGGCCACCCGCAGCGTAAGCGAAGGGAATCTGTCTGAACGGGTTAATCTTAAAACCGAAAACGAATTTGGTATATTGGCAAATGATTTTGATCAAATGACCAGTTCCCTTCAATCGGTGGTTGCTGAACTTCATCAGACATCATCGTTGTTGAGCCACTCTTCACAAATGATTCAGGAGAGCACAGAACAAACGACTCAATCGGTTCAACATGTGGCTGAAACCATGCAACAGACTGCCGAATCAGCTATCGTTGGGGCGGAGAATTCGGAACAAACCGCGAATGCCGTAGAAGAAATGGCTAGGGGCATCAGTACAATTGCAGAATCTGCGAGTGCGATTGTGGATTCGGCTGAAGAGACGGAGCGCGCTGTCGCTAATGGCGGGAAAACGATAAATCAAGTCGGAGAACAAATGGAACACATTCTCGGAGCTGTTGAAGAAACCTCGGCATTGATTAACGAGCTGTCCAGTCTATCCGCTGAAGCCAATCGAATGAATGAAGCGATTGCTGATATCTCTCGGCAAACCAATCTTCTATCACTGAATGCCTCTATTGAAGCATCAAGAGCAGGAGAACACGGAAAAGGTTTTGCTGTCGTTGCTGGTGAGGTACGAACGTTATCGATGCAATCCAAACAAAGTGCAGACGAGATTGGCGCTACCATTGGCAAAATGCTTGATCTGATTGCTAAATCCACATCTCTTATGAATGATAAAGTTCGTAATCAAGTCGGTGAAGGAATGCGGATCAGCCAAGAAGCTTCTGCAACCATATCCAACATTGAACAATATACAACTCACATCGTGGATCAAATTCAGGATATTTCCGCTGTCTCCGAACAGTTGTCAGCCAGTACGGAAGAAGTCTCGGCTACCGTTGCCGCGATGAGTCATATCTCTAAAGTGTCGGCTGACAGTGCCCAGACGACTTCAGCAGCAGCCCAAGAGCAAATGGCGGCGATGCAGGAGATATCCGCATCATCTGCACAGCTATCCAAAACAGCTGAGAATATGCAAGAATTGGTTCGTCGGTTTACGCTCTAGTCCAATTAAAGAAATTAAAGCACAAAAACAAGTCGCTATATTAGCGGCTTTTTTTGTATTTTAGTTTTCCTTTATTCCGGACGAAACGGGTTCGCAGATCAGATTAAAAAGGTAGGAAAATGCAATAATTCAGTGAATTTGTATATGAAGAGATCTGATAAAATGAATGAAAAGATAGGACGGGGAACCCATGAAAAAGCCGATGATCGGTGTTCTGCCTTTGTACGATACAGACAAAAAAAGTTACTGGATGCTTCCAGACTATATGAACGCCATAGAGGGAGCAGGGATGGACTTGTCGAATCCGTGGTCATGCCAAACCGTTCATTTGTTTTGGCTGTGCAGTGGCATCCAGAGTACAGCTGCAACGTAGATGACTATAGTCAAACGTTATTTGCGGCGTTTGTTAATGCTTCTGAATCCCCGCCCTATACTATCCATATTGAAGACATCACCGCATAAATTTGGAGTAGAAAAAAAGACCTCCTGTTTATAAAAACAGAGGAGGTCTTAGTATTGGTGAATGCAGTCGTAATAGTAATCGTGGTATCACCATTCTATTGTCAGGATTATTTTAATCCAGACTTCGTGTTGGCATGCTCTTCAGCATTCAGGGAAGCAATCAGCTTCTCGCCTTCAACATCCAGGTTTGGCAGAATGCGATCCAGCCATTTTGGAAGTGCCCAAGCTTTGTCTCCGAAAATAGCCATGATGGCAGGGACCAAGCCCATTCGGATGATGAAAGCATCAATCAGAATGCCTACCGCCAAAGTGAAACCAATCTGCTTGATCATGACATCGTCAGTGAATATAAATCCTGCAAATACAGAGACCATAATCACTGCTGCGGCAACAACCACGCGACTTACCTGATTGTATCCATGAACAACGGATTCGGTCCCGCGATGACCATGCACATAGGATTCCCGCATGGAGCTAACAAGGAAGACTTGATAGTCCATCGCAAGGCCATACAGGATACCTGTCACGATAATCGGCATAAAGCTCAGCAGCGGGCCGCCGGTATCAAAACCAAAGAGCGAATGCAGCCAGCCCCATTGGAATACAGCAGTTGTGATCCCGAATGTAGCCAGGATACTAAGCAGGAAGCCAATTGTTGCTTTGATGGGAACGATGATCGAACGGAATACGAGTAACAGGATAATCAGCGAGAGCAGGATTATGATGCCTACATAAATAGGGAACACCTGCGCCAGTTTGGCGGACATATCGATGTTAACAGCTGTAAGTCCAGTAACCCCAAGCTTCACATCATAGGTCTGTGCGATGCCGGAATCAGCCGAGCGCAGATCGTTGACCAGTGTTTTAGTGAGAGTATCGTTAGGACCTGTTTTTGGAATGAGACTAAAGATAGCCAAATCCTCTGTCATACCAAGCGGTGTAACCTGTGCAACGTTGTTTTGACCTTGGAGCTCCATCACCAGACCACCCAAGAGTTCCGGCGTGACTTTTGCGGAAGATTGATTAGGCTCTGCGACCAGAATAAGTGGCCCGTTGAATCCTTCTCCGAAGCCTTCCGAGATAGCATCATAGCTTTGTCTTGCGTCCGTATCGAGATTCGCTGAGGAAGCGCCAGGGATACCCATTTCCATTTTCGTAATAGGTGTCGCGGCAAAACCAAGAATGACGATGATGGCGATAATGGTCGCCCAACGATTTTTGATAACGAATTTCACCCATCTGTCCGCGACTCCGCGGCTAGTGGATTTAGGATGTTTCGTGCTTTTCTCACGAGCTTTGGAGGAACAGATGCGTTCGCCTACCAATCCCAGTAAAGCTGGCAACAGGGTTAAAGCAACGAATACGTTGATGAGCACGGTGGCAGCTGCGACCAAAGCCATCGTAGACAAGAATGTTAGACCAATGACAAGCATACCGCACAGTGCAATAATGACGGTTAATCCGGCAAAAAATACTGCGCTGCCCGATGTACCAATGGCTCTGGCCGTTGCTTCTTTTGCGCTCAAGCCTTGATCAATGATCATTCGACGTTGGCGATTGACAATGAAGAGAGCGTAATCGATTCCAACAGCCAATCCAACCATGAGAGCCAGGACGGAAGTAACACTAGGCATTTCGATGAATTTGGAGATGGAGAACGCGCCACCAACTCCAATGGCAACTCCGAGGAGTGCGGTGATCAGAGGTAGACCTGCTGCAACAACGGAGCCAAGGGTGATCAGCAATACAATGACAGCAATGACCAGTCCGACAATCTCTGCCGAGCCGACTCCAATCGATACCGTTTTGAGCGTTTCGCCCGGCAGCACCTTAATATTGGTTCCTTGCTCTACCGTCATAACGGACTGAATAACGGAATCAAATACATCCTGTGTTATGGCAGACTGTTCAATTGTAAATTGGAACTGGAACAGTGCAATGCTGCCGTCCGAAGAGATCAGCATTCCAGGTACAGGAACACCATCAATCATCAAAGGTCCATAGGGAGGAGGCGTGGTTGTTGCGGATTGCGCCATATCAGTAGCCTGAGCATTCTGAGCCATCTCCGCCTGAGCACCCGAATTACCCGCTTCAGCTGCATAGTCCGCAGGGTTAATGACTTTGTCTAATCCGTAAACTTCATTGACACCTTTCATCATGGCAGCCAAACGTTCAGGCGTATCCAAACGCTCGTTGTCCGGTGCCTTGAAAACAACACTTCCTTGACCGCCGGAGGCGGCTGGCAGTTCTTTTGCCAATTGATCCAGAACCTTCTGTGACTCTGTGCCTTCAATCTTCATTTCGGAACTGATGTGAATACCATTGATGCTGATCATGGAGATGACAATTCCCAGAATTAAAACCCAGCCAATGATGAAGGTTACAGGTTTGCTAAAAGCGGTTTTCCCCACTCTGTATAATAATGTAGACATTTCTCTATTTTACACTCCCTCTAAGATGAATGTGGATGGTTAGCTTGTTCGAATCCTGTTCGCAAGTGACCAAACATGGTTTCTAAAAATTGATCGAACGTTACAGCACCGGGCTTGGTATCTTCAGTAATGACTTGTCCGGGCAGCAACACATTGAGTCTTCCATCAATTAATGGCAGTATGGTGCCGTACATTGCATTAATTAGAAGATAAGTATAAATCTCGTCGTGCTTTCCGTTAGATAAGTCTAATAAGGTTTCTTGTGCCTGCGTCTGCATTCGGTGCATGGCTCCAAGGTAATGCGGTTCAAGCACGGGATAGGTCTGGGATAGCGAGAGTAGCTGATGAAGCCTTCCAATTAGTTCTGTTGTAAGTTGCATCTTGATCAGGTTATACAGTACGTCAAGCAAGGAGGCATTATCAGGCATTTCGGTAAGTAACTCTTCGAGTTCCGTTGTATTCTGCACGGATATTGCGCCTCTTGCTACAGCTTCTTCCTTACATGTGAAGTAGTTTGCAAATGTTCTACGTGAACAACCCACCTGATGTACGATATCTTCGACCGTAAAGCCATCAAGCCCATGTTCAAGGGTAAGTTCAAATGCAGCACCAGCAAGCGCTTTTTCAGTCGCTTCTTTTTTCAAATGTCGCAAGTTTCGTTTGATCATTATTCTCCGCTTATGCGTTCACCTCCAACACCAATGACTATGGTTTAATTCTTTTTAAGAAGAGCAGACTTACTGAATATGCACTTTGTGAGGTTTATCATAACAACAAGTTGCTCATTGTGCAAATTTACTCATTGTGCAATTATTTTATATGACGGCTATACTGCGAATCAATGCTTCAACTCCTGAGGAATGAATGTTAAAATCAATAGAAAAACTTGGGGCGATAACGAGATATGAGTAGTCGTAAACAAAGTTTATTGGAAACAGCACTTGCACTATTTTTAGAGCATAGCTATGCAAATACAACAATCCAGATGATCCTGGATCAATCAGGTGTATCCAAAGGCACATTCTACAAATTCTTCAGTTCGAAAGAAGACTGTTTATATTCGATTATTGATCAGCGCATGCAAGAGGATGTGTTCATTCGCAAAGAGCTTGAACAAAATCACTATACATCGGATTATGACCTGCTCGTAGATCAGATTGCGATTCCAATGTCCTTACCTAATAAAGAGCGAGTATGGGAATTATATTGGACGGGTTTTTATTCCGGGGAGATCAACTCAGCCAAACTGGCTACAGTTCACCTAAACTGGCTGTCCACACGCTTGATTCAGGTGTACGGGAACGACATTAGTTTATATGCCAACGAAGGGGCAATATTGTGCTATGGCATATTACATCAGATTGCCAACACATCAAGAAGTCTAAATACACCAAAACCGGTATGGAGCGAAGTGGTTCCAAAAGTACTAACGTACATTGAAGTGATCCTAAGAACAATGCACCAGAGAAATGAACATATTTTCGACTTTCAGTCTCTCTATTTTCTGAATGCCGATGAGCGTAACCATGATATGGGTCTGGACATCGATAATGTATTGATCGAATTTGATGAGTTCAACAAACGTGTTCAAAAATCCAAGGAATCTGCATCATTGAAGCAACTTTCGAAGGGGCTTTTAGCGTTATTACAGGATAAAGAGGATATAAATATTCCTGTAATCGAAGTGGTGCTTCAAGCGTTTCACAAAGAGTACAAGTCCAGTGCGTTTCAATCTGAAGCCAATAGACTGACCGAAGCTTGTTGGTGGTACTTGGAACTGGTGAAGCAACGTAATTAATATGGGGTTGGCTCAAAGCCAACCTCTTTTTTATGCTTTTTTATGCTGGTAGTTATTATTAATATACTATTAGTATATTCATTAATTGTTGTTATAACAGTTCTTTTATGCTGTTTAAACTATGGAGTTTGAAATTAAATATACGAGTAGTATATAATCGGAATGAACATATATTTCCATAGATTTGAATAACTTCACTTCGAAAGGAAGATTTATATGAATAACTCGAATAACCAGACAACAGAAAAAGCAGAATTCAGTTTATTTAGCGAAGAAAATAGCAAAGATCCATTTGCCATGTTTGCACAGATGCGTGTCAAAGGCTCCGTTGTCCCTATTCCTAATCCGATGGGTGGAGCAGGGCAAACCTGGATTGTAACTCGGATGGACGTTGCCATGGAAGTGTTGAAAGACCACTCTCGATTTACGGTAGAAATGAACTCTATTGATAGTGGCAATGATATTCGAAAGAATCTCTCAGGCGAGCTTGGGTCATCTGAACCCCAGACCTTTTTTACCGGAAAGTCGATGCTCTTTGTTGATGAACCGGATCACCGAAGACTGCGTAGCCTGGTTTCCAAAGCGTTCACGCCAAGATATATAGAAAGCCTGCGTCCACGCGTCCAGGAAATTGCCGATGAGTTGATTGACCAATTTGAAGTAGAAGGAGAGATGGATCTTGTAAAAGACTATGCCTATCCTTTCCCAATCAACGTTATTTCCGAAATGTTGGGTATACCTCAGGAAGACCGACCTCAGATTCATGTATGGTCTGAAGCCATTGCAAAAGGTCTTGGTTTCGGTAAACAGGACCCTACCGTAGCGCAGCACTTGCGATCATTCGCAGAGTACACTGCACAGCTTGTAGCGAACAAACGAGTGGAACCTTCAGATGACCTCATCAGTCAATTAATTGCGATTGAGGAGGAGGGTGATCGATTGAATGAAGATGAATTAATATCCATGATCACGTTATTGATATTTGCTGGACATGAGACAACTTCCAATCTGATTGCAACTGGTTCTTATCTTCTTCTGACCCATCCCGAACAACTGGAACAACTGAAACAAGATCTGAATCTGGTTCCTTCTGCGGTGGAGGAGTTGCTACGATATAACGGACCCGCCACTTCTTCAGGTCCTCGTTATGCAACGGAGGATACGGAACTGGATGGACAATCGATTCAAAAGGGAGATGTTGTGATTCCTCTTTTGAAATCAGCGAATCGGGACGAGCAGCAATTCACTGATCCGGAAGAATTGGATATTGCACGGAAAATAAAACGGCATTTAGCCTTTGGACACGGCATCCATATGTGTCTTGGCGCTCCTCTTGCTCGTGTGGAGGGGGACGTGGCGTTTACTACGCTTTTACGTCGACTACCGGATCTTCAGCTCAGTATTCCTCAGGAAGAGATTCATTGGCACTCTGCTTTGTCATCACAAGGATTGGCATCGTTGCCTGTTAAATTTTAATAGATGAACTTATTATGACTCATTGGAGTATGACGAATTTTCGTCATACTCTTTATTTGTATTGATGATAGAATGGAATGAATAAGAAACAGGTCAAGGGATTGAACGAAGCTTAATGTGAAAGATAAAATGGGTACATAATTTCTATTGTGGAGGTAACCATATGAATAAAGATGAATTTTTTATGCATAAAGCCATTGAGATTGCTATGCAAGCTCGCAAAGAAGGAAACGAACCATTCGGAGCTATTCTGGTGAAAAATGGAGAAGTGGTCATGATTGGGGAAAATAAAATCAACACTTTTAGTGACCCTACGCATCATGCCGAAATTGGACTTATCCGAAAGTATTGTTCCGAACATCATGTGTTTGACCTGAGCGAATACACTCTGTATACGAGTTGTGAACCGTGTGTGATGTGTTCCGGTGCGATGGTTTGGTCGAATCTGGGTAGGCTGGTGTATAGCGTATCCCATGATCAATTAGCGGAAATTGCTGGAGGCAACATCATGATCGCGTGTGAAGAAGTATTCGAAAAAAGTCCTCAAAAGCCTGAAGTAACAGGGAAATTACTGGGCGCAGAAGGCTTAAAAGTCTTCGAAGGATATCAATTTCATTCCTAGTCGTTATCCGTTCAAAAAATAATTTTTGATAATTGCTTGATTTTTTTTTCAACGTCTGATAGTGTAAGACCTGTGATTTTGGGAAGTTTACTTATCAATATGAATTAGAGCTTTCCAGCAGATAATTTTGACCACTTCACCAGGAAGTTAAGGCCATACGGACAGCCGGGTCAAACGCCGATTGGCAACTTACGTTGCTTTATTGATTGAGTTCAAAGCTCAAATTTTATAAGTTGGTTACTTTACAACCAGTGCAATTGCACATCAACTTGTGAAACGGTCAATAAGAGTGGTAAAGGCGAATTATTTGCTATATAGACTCTGATCCAATATTGATATACATGAAGGAGCTTTCCGCCAAAGGAGTTTTTGCGAACTTTTTTGGTCATGGAGACTTCACGTCTTTTTTATGATGTATATCGATAAGCAAGTGTGATGATGCGCGATTGCGGGCATTTTTCACCTTGCTTTTTTTGTTGTCTTGTTGTTGTCACTGTATTAAACCAATTAAAAAAAATACATATTGGGATAGGAGAATGTAAAATGGGAAAAGCACTAATCATCGGCGCCGGCGGCGTTGCTTCCGTGGCAGTACACAAATGCGTTCAAAACAGCGAAGTTTTTGAGGAAATCTGCATCGCGAGTCGTACGAAATCCAAATGTGATGAACTCAAAGCCAAGCTGGACGGCGGAAAAACAAAAATTACAACAGCACAAGTTGATGCTGACAATGTTGACGAACTGATCGCTTTGATCAACGAAGTTAAACCGGATATCGTTATGAACCTTGCTTTGCCGTATCAAGATCTGACAATCATGGATGCTTGCCTTGCAACTAAAACAAATTACATGGACACAGCTAACTATGAGCCACATGATACAGCGAAGTTTGAATACAGCTGGCAATGGGATTACAAAGAGCGTTTTGAACAAGCAGGCATCACTGCATTGCTCGGTAGTGGATTTGACCCAGGAGTGACTGGCGTATTTTCCGCTTATGCCCTGAAGCACTACTTTGACGAAATTGAGTACATCGACATTCTGGATTGCAATGGCGGCGACCACGGCTATCCGTTTGCAACTAACTTTAACCCTGAGATCAACATTCGCGAAGTATCTGCGAACGGAAGATACTGGGAAAATGGTGAATGGATCGAAACGAAACCGATGGAAATCAAACGTGTCTATGACTTCAAAGAAGTTGGCGAGAAAGACATGTACCTGTTGTACCATGAGGAACTGGAATCTTTGGCGAAAAACATGCCAGGTCTGAAACGCATTCGTTTCTTCATGACATTTGGTCAAAGCTACCTGACTCACTTGAAAGCTCTTGAAAATGTAGGCATGACTTCAATCGAGCCTATTGAATATGAAGGTAAACAGATTATTCCACTGCAATTCCTGAAAGCAGTACTGCCTGATCCAGCATCCCTTGGACCACGTACTGTAGGTAAAACAAACATTGGTTGTATTTTCAAAGGTAAAAAAGACGGCCAAGACAAAACATATTATGTGTACAATATCTGTGATCACCAAGAGTGCTACAAAGAAGTGGGTTCCCAAGCCATCTCGTACACAACAGGCGTTCCAGCTATGATCGGTGCAGCAATGGTCATGACAGGAAAATGGAACAAACCAGGCGTATACAATGTAGAAGAGTTCAACCCAGATCCATTCATGGAAGAGTTGAACAAATGGGGCCTCCCATGGGTAGAAGACTTCAACCCGGTACTCGTTGATGAGCTGCCAGAAGAAGTTAAAGAATCGGAGCTTGTTCGTTAAAATGCGGTTCGAGCAATTACCGACACCATGTTTTGTTGTTGACGAGGCGCTTATTGAGAAAAACCTGAAAATCCTGAACGGTGTTATGCAGCGTACAGGTGCCAAAATCGTGCTGGCTCAAAAAGCATTCTCCATGACTGCGATGTATCCGCTGATTGGAGAATACCTGAGCGGTGCAACGGCGAGCGGTTTGTATGAAGCGCGTCTGGGCCATGAGGAAATGGGCAAAGAGAATCATGTCTTTGCTCCAGCATACCGCGCAGAAGAGATCGACGAGATTCTCTCCATCTGCGACCATATTATTTTCAATTCATTTTCGCAGCTTGCAAAATTCAAGGATAAGGCGCTTCAAGCTGGCCGTAAGGTCGGCTTACGCGTCAACCCTGAATGCTCTACCCAAGAAGGACATGAGATCTACGATCCGTGTTCTCCGGGTTCGCGTTTTGGCGCGAAACTGGAGGATTTCGATGCAGATATGTTGGAAGGTGTCTCCGGATTACACTTCCACACGCTGTGTCAGCAAAATTCCGATGATCTGGAGACTACGCTGAATGCAGTGGTCGAGAAATTCGGACAATGGTTGCCGCAGATGGAATGGATCAACTTCGGCGGCGGACACCATATCACACGTGAAGATTATGATATTCCAAGACTGGAAGCATGCATCAAGCGTATGCAGAACGATTATGGCCTGGAAGTATATCTGGAGCCGGGAGAAGCTGTTGCGTTGAATGCGGGTTATCTGGTGACCTCTGTACTGGACTTCCATAAGAACGGTATGGACATTGCCATTCTGGATACTTCAGCTACATGCCATATGCCGGATGTGCTGGAAATGCCATATCGCCCGCCGCTGATTGGTTCGGGAGAAGTGGGCGAGAAGGCGCATCTGTATCGTCTTGGTGGACAAACCTGTCTATCCGGTGACGTGATTGGGGATTATTCATTCGATCAGCCTTTGCAAGAAGGCGACCGTCTGGTATTCGAGGACATGGCGATTTACTCCATGGTGAAAACCAACACGTTCAACGGCATGCCGCTTCCAGCGATTGCAGTCAAAAGAAAAGACGGCGATTGCGAAGTTGTCCGTGAATTCGGATATCAGGATTTCAAAATGAGGCTGGCATAATTACTTCATTATATAGTAAGTATTAATATATTATAGAATTGAAAATAAATACAAAGAAGGGAACCTGGAGACAGGTTCCCTTTTTAACGTTAACTGATGTTTAACGTCTTGCAGCGTACGGAAAAATCGGTTCTCTTAGTTCAAAATCATACGTCAACCCATCAACAATGCCGACTACACTTTCACTGTCATACAACTCCAGCAAAAATCCAGCCATTTGTTCCGCCGTATGGAATTTGGGAACTCTGCCTTCATATTCAAACTCGTCTACATTAAAGGAATGTTTCGCAAACTCGGTCTCGGTTGCAGCCGGTGCGAGAACTTTGGCTTGCATCGCTGCGTTCTTACCTTTTAACTCTTGCGCAAGTCCTTCCGTAAAGGCACTTACATAGAACTTGGTTGCGCAGTAGGTTACTGCATCGGCTACAATCGTATATCCACCACCAGAGGAGATATTAATGATCTGTGTGCCATCAACATCTGCATAATCACGTACATACAGGGAAGAAAGAATCGTAAGAGCTTCTATATTTAGATGAAGCATCTGTTCAATCTTGGGCAGATGTTGTTCGCCCACGGAAGCAAAATTTCCGAATCCGGCGTTGTTAATCCACGTCTCAATGGAGTAAGCCTGAAGACTCTCATAGAATTCATACACATTAGCGACAATGGACAGATCCACTGTACGAATGACAACATCCAGAGCAGGATTGATTTCAGCTACTTTTGCTTTTAACTTGTCCAATTCATCGGTTCTGCGTGCTGCCAGGATTATATTTTTGCCACGAGCTGCAAAAGCTAAAGCCGCTTCATATCCAATGCCTGAACTGGCACCGGTAATCACTGTATATTTCATGGGAATTCCTCCTGGATCTGATTTCATTTTTTATTGTGATGTGACCACGAGTTGATTATACTGATTAGAGCTTACTCTAAGTCAAGCGGGAAAATGGAGGGGAGGTTAACCATGCATACCATTGGTGAAGTGGCAGAATTACTCCATATCAGTGCACATACGTTGCGTTATTATGAGAAGGAACAGATTGTAACTCCTCTCCGAGATGCCAGTGGAGACAGGCGATACAACGAGTCACACCTGAAGTGGCTGCAATTTGTGATCAAATTAAAAGAGACTCAAATGCCCATTGCTATTATTAAGAAATATGCGTCCTTGTTTCAGGAAGGGGAGCATACGGCGGCGGATCGTTTGAAGCTGCTGGAGGAGCATAAAGAGTCGATTCAAAAACAGATGCACATACTTAACACAGCAGATGAGATGCTTGAGCATAAAATTTCGTCGTATCGGGCGCTCATCGGACAATGAAGTAACACACACAAATGACGATCTATTGCCAAAACGGTGATTTTTATTATAGACTGTTTTTTATCGGTTGTTCATCAAGGGGGAAATGCAATGCATCAAAACAGAAAACAAAAGTCAAACAAGTTAAAGATCCTCTCCAAAGTATTATTGATTATCATTGGGGGATTTATAACGGCATATGGCCTCGAAGCCATATTGATCCCGAATAATGTCTCAGATGGTGGTGTCACAGGTCTGAGTATCGTAGGATCACAGCTGTTCGGATTACCACTGGGGATGCTCATCGGGATTATTAACATTCCATTTGTGTGGCTCGGGTACAAGCAAATCGGAAAAAGCTTTGCGTTATATTCGATCATCGGTATTGCTTCACTCGCAATCAGCACCAGTCTGATGCACCATATACCAACCATCATTGAAGGTGATACCTTGCTTGTTACGGTTGTCGGCGGGATTATCATCGGTTTTGGTATGGGACTTGCATTACGTAATGGCGGGGCATTGGATGGCATAGATATGCTAGCTGTACTCCTTTCGCGAAAAGTACCTTTTGGAACCAGTGATCTCATCCTGTTCCTCAACATGTTTGTATTTATTGTCGTTTCTACCGTGTTTGGTCTGCAAGGCGCGATCTTGTCAGGACTTGCGTATTTTATTGCTTCTAAAGTAATACATATTGTTGAAGAGGGCTTGAGCGGCTCCAAAACGTTTAAAATTATTACGAATCAACCTGAGATTATGGTTGAAACCATTCGGGACCGCTTAGGCCGTGGAGCAACGTATACCGAGGCTTACGGTGGCTACTCTAATGAGCAATTCAAGGAAATTACTTGTGTCATTAACCGGATGGAAGAGAGTAAAATTAAAGATATCATTCACGAAATTGACCCAACTGCTTTTGTAGTTGTATACGATGTAGCTGAAGTAAGAGGCGGCAATTTCAAAAAGAAAGATATTCACTAACAAAAAATGCGCTGGTAGGAGGAAACTCTTGTCAGCGCGTTTTTGTGTACCATGTGTATATAAATAAATCAAGCTTCCGTAAAAACTGTACTGAAGCTACTGTCAACACCTTCAATATACAATGGCACAGCATAGACCTTTTCAATTCCAGATAAATCATGGTTTAAATTCATATCCTCTATAAGTAGAATGAACTTGCCATCAACCCGACCTTTCCCGAGTATAATTTGATGAAAAGCGATAGCTTCATCCACATGAATCACAGAGCCTGAAGAGATCATATCCATCCCAACTGCTCGCAATGAATCAAAAACCATCAGATAACTTGCAGCATCCGCTGCAAACCCTGGGTTATGATTACTATAACGAACAGGGTCAGATGACCGAAACTTGCCAAAACCTGTACGTATGAGCAGTAGATCAGAGCCAGCGATCTGATGTTCATACGGCTCCAGGTCAGCTTTGGTAATAAGTTCATCATCACCTTTGGGAATATCGAGGATTGTTGGATGAGTAAAGATAAAGTAGTCTATTGGAATCTCGCTTATTTTTAGACCTTGCGGATTGAAATGCCAAGGCCCGTCAATATGAGTTCCATTATGGTTGAGGGATGTGATGATAAATTGGTTATACAGATCTCCTTGATCTATGCTAGACTGCTGCTGAATCTCAACAGGAGGGTTATCTTTATAAACGGGAGTATTTACACTGAGAGGATAGGACAAGAGGATCCGCTTCATCTGTTGTTCTCTCCTTTATGTCACACGTTCTTTATAATATTTGGACAATGTATGGACTCATATTATGAAAGGAATCGGTACTTCATGCATAAGCACAGCTCTATTATGGAAAACTTCTGTAGTGTGAATAAATGCATGATTTCTATGGGAGGTTAGCATAGTGACAAAGCAGGACCCGCAAGAGCTTTTGAAGCAAAAACATGAACTGGATGAGCAGAAAAGACAGTTCACTAATTTTTCTCGAAATATTTCTGGTCATGGTGAGGTTGAGGCTGGTCAAGAGTTCAGTGTTGACCGGGTACCAGATGATCAAAACCGTATGAAATCGGTTGAGAACAGACGCGGCGAAGTCTAAAACGTTACAACATAAGCCGATCCTTTCATGGATCGGCTTATTCGTGCGTAGCATTTTCTCGAACAGGAAGATATATGTTGTAGTTGAGAATGATTATCGATAGAATGGAGAAAAGTGAAAATATCCGCTGATTTTGCTGATTTTTGCTAACTTAATGGGTTGTGGAAGGTGAAGGAAGAAATGCACGTAGAAGAGCATGTGAAGTTATGGAATTTGGCCACCATTAAAATATGGGATGTGCGTCACGTCGTCGTGCGCGCTGACGAACCAATCTATGCCTACCGATTTCCGGTTAGCGGTTTTATATACACCGTAAGAGGCAATGCAACGATTAAGCTGGACGAAACGATGTACGTGATTGATCAGATGCAAGTCTTGCATGGAGGCAAAGGGGTATGGATGAATATCTCCTTGAACGAAGATCCATTCGAGTATTACTTGATATTCTACCGGGCTAGTATGCCATTATCCAACACTCGTGTGAATCAAGCTCTGCTCAGGCAACATGTCCCGTTTCATGTGCAATATGCTTTCGCTCCAAGCTATCCCATTGACTTATATGATAAAGTCCAAAGAATAGAGCAACAATGGGAACGGACGGATGCGTTCTCGAAATTTCAGGTAAAGACGTTATTTTATCAATTTATTAATGAATTAATGAGGCAGTTAAGTGCACAAGGGATTGAGACTGCCAAGCCCGATCTGGTAGCTCAAGCCGTTCGTTATCTTCAAGAGAACTACATGTTGCCCGTTATGGTCGATCCGCTCGCAGAACTTCTTGATTGTAGTGCCGGGCATCTATCGAGAACGTTCAAGAAAGAGACAGGCAGCAGTCTGATTACCTATTTAACTCGGATACGGCTAGATAGAGCGAAGGAACTACTGTTACAAACAGATGCTTCTCTCCAGAATATCGCCGAATCTATTGGCATTCCGGATGTGATCTATTTTAGTCGTTTATTCAAAAAGCATGTTGGGCTTGCACCAGGTCGTTTCAAGCAAAAATGTATCGCTCTGCCATCTAGTCAGAATAATACTATGCGAGAATCAGAATTGTCCATTGTCAGTACTGTGCTTCGCGGTTATGATCCTATTGATGATGATAATTATTATCAATACAACTCAAAAGGAGACTCACTTACATCTATGAGATCAAGAAAACCTGTCGCATTGCTTCTGATGCTTAGCCTAACATTATTGATATCTGCCTGTTCCCCTTCTCAGGGCAGTTCAGCAACAAGTAGTAATGGAACGAGCGGTAATAATACTCCGTCTACTGAAGTGGCGCAATCAGCTGACCCAGCAGCAAAAGAACGCGTTGTTAAACATCCATGGGGAGAAACGGTCATTCAAGGTGACCCACAACATATTATTTCGTTGTTCCCGGCTGCGACTGACTATTTGTTAGCACTCGGTATTGTACCTCAAGCAGCATCCAGTAATGAGGAGGGGAGTGATCAGTTTCCTACCTATCTTTCTGATCAGTTACAAGGAAAAGAGAATCTGGGCTGGCAGGTTGATCCCAACTACGAAAGCATATTGGCGGCAGAGCCAGACCTGATTATCGGTCAGGATTTCATGAGTGATGCCTATGACAGCCTCAGCAAAATTGCGCCTACCTTGCTGGCAGAGAAGCTGCAGGACGAGCAAGGTATTATTCGTATGAAGACAAGCCTGTTACATATGGGAGAAATGTTAGGGAAGACGGATCAGGCCAAACAGGTCATTGAAGAATACGAAAAGAAGGCTGCAGAAGCCCGTGAGAAAATCAAGCAATCCATCGGAGACGAGACCGTGATGTTTCTGCGTTTATCCGATAAAGAAGTGCGTTATTACAGTAAAAGAAACTATGAGGTTCTGTACGACGATCTAGGCCTGACACCTCCTGTATCCATACCTGACCCGACAGATTCAATGAAAGTAATCTCCATGGAGTCGTTACCATCGATTAATCCGGATCATATTTTCCTGTTGTCATCAGACGATAATGAAACGACAGAATTGCAAAAAACAGCAGTGTGGAAGAGCCTGAATGCTGTTAAAAACAACAATGTCTACATCGTTGACTACGGTTTGTGGTTCCAAGGTCCGGGAGGACCCATTGGACAGAGCAAGATTATAGAAGAAGCGGTGAGTTTCCTTACCCAATAAGAAAACAAGACAGGAGGACGATCCCCCTTATGGAAACGTCTGTAATGGAAAAGATTATTCGTGAACGAAGAACCATTCGTCAGTTCAATGGCAAACCGCTGGCGAAAGAAACGATCATGCACTTGCTGGAAGCGGCCGTGTGGGCACCTGTTCATTCCCGTAAAGAGCCATGGCGCTTCATATTATTTGTAGAAGAAGGTCGGAAGCAATTTGCTGATGCGGTGCTACATACGTTTTCCAAAGATGAGCGGGAGCGCTGGACAGAGAAGCTGCAAAAGGACTATTGCGAATCTATCCAAGCCCATCTGCTGGTTGTGATTGAGGCTGATCCGAGACAACGGGTATGGGAAGATGCTGTGGGGGCTAGTGCTGCCCTTATTCAAAATATTCAACTTCTGGCATGGGAGCAGGATATCGGCGTAGTGTGGAAGACGAATGAATATAATTTTGACCCTGATTTCTACGCCAAGACAGGTGTAAAAGCAGGGGAGAGAATCATTGGCACACTTCATCTGGGGTATTTTGATACAAACAAGGTTCCCAAACCTCGTCCTCGCACACCCGTAGAAGAATTGATGACCTTTGTCTCCACGGCAAGAGCGGAAGTACAGTAGTAGTGATACTTCATACGGTTCCGAGCTGTGAAACGAACTCATTGTAAGCCGCGAACATAGCGGCTTTTTTGCATAATTGAATATCGATGTTGATTGGATATCAGACATTGAGGAGTTCAAACTGTTTCTGATTAACGTTATCTCACACTGCTGCCAAATCATGAACGAAGTGAAATACAAATTCGGCGGTCAATAAATGGATGGTTGAGGCCATTTAGGTGGTGGTCAATCGTTGTAAAAGGTCGTATATTAATAATATGTCGATTGTGGGATTGAATATGGACCACATCGCAAAATGATAAACGATTTTACATAGAAGGACGGGAAAAAATGGACTTTAAACCGCTTGCTTCATTTATCGACCGCATTACATCCTGGCGTATACCGTGGGCAGAGGTGCTGGTGATGCATCGAAATGATACCGTTTTCCATTATCGTAATGGATACGCCAATCTGGAAGAGAAAACACCTATCGGTGATGGAGCGATCTTCAATCTATACTCCATGACCAAAATCATGACCTGCGTGGCAGGATTGCAACTGGTGGAGAAAGGGGCAATGCTGTTAAGCGATCCCTTGTCTGATTATCTGCCAGAGTACGCTGAGATGACGGTAAAGAAAACGATGCCGAACGGGGAGCTCCGACTGGAAAAGGCGACAAGAGCCATTACAGTACGTGATTTGTTCACCATGACTGCCGGGTTCTCGTATGACGTGGGTAGTCCAAGCATTCAAGAAGCTGTAAAAAGCACCGACGGAACATTGCCAACACGTGACTTCGCGAGAGCGCTTGCGAAAGAACCGTTGCTGTTTGAACCAGGGACACACTGGAATTACAGCATGTGCCATGATGTGCTAGGAGCCTTGGTGGAAGTGGTAAGTGGCAAACGCTTTGGTACGTATCTGCGGGACGAAATTACTGGACCCCTTGGCATGAACGATACAGCATTTAATCTGAACGATGAGCAGCAGAAGCGCCTGATTCCACAGTATGCTTACAATGATGAGCTTGAAAAGGCTGTACGTTTGGACGGCAATGGATTCCGTGTGGGTACGGAGCTGGAAAGCGGCG
>NZ_ANHX01000014.1 GCF_000316035.1 Paenibacillus sp. PAMC 26794 | reverse complement strand
ACGGAGCTGGAAAGCGGCGGTGCAGGGTTGCTATCAACCGTTAGCGATTATGCACGTTTTCTGAACGCGCTTACTGGGCATGGTACGAGTCCCGAAGGCGTGCGCATTCTGTCACAGGCTTCAGTGGAACTGATGCGAACGGACCACCTGAACGAGATGACTCGTGCTGATTATTCCTGGGATCATATGTATGGATACGGCTATGGACTGGGTGTTCGCACACATATCTCCAAAGCAGGAAGCGGCTCACTGAGTCCAATTGGCGAATTTGGATGGAGCGGCGCTGCTGGTTGTATGGCTATTATTGATCCGGATTCAGAGCTTACAGTTATGTATGCACAGCACCTGCTGAATAGCCAGGAGCCGTACGTTCAACGACGCTTACGTAATGTGGTTTACTCCTGTCTATAAATCATATCGTATTCGAAGTTACTTGAAGAGCCGCTAAATAGCGGCTTTTTTATGTTATATGAGTCGAAATCTATTAATTAGATTGTTATTTCTTTATTAGAAAGGGTATGTTATCATTCTTAGGAAAATAGTACTAGTAGGAGGATATGCTTATTGAACATGAACCTATATTCATTACATAGTTTGATCAAGATTACACGCTAGCAAGTAACTGTTTGAATGTTGAGATTGTGCACGATTTAAAATTAGAAAAGAGCTGTTAGATTTTATTTTTTTACTCAAAGGAGAGTCATCGATGATACACCCTAAACACAACGCAAAATGGGCTTCTCTGGCCTTACTTACCTTAATCGGCTATGTTCTGAGCGCATTGCTTCTGCTACCACCCAATGCCGCTGCCAAAGGAGAGCAAATCTCCGCCAAACAGCTCGAAAGCATGAGCCGACTTTCATTTACGCTTCGTGATGCCAAGCAAACGGCTTACACTGTTTATATTTTTGCTTATAATGAACAGAAGAGCACGCTGACCGAAGAAAATGGTTGGACCAACAATAAAAAAGGCGACAAGAGTTATTCAGGAACGTATCGTGCAGCCTTGCTGAAAAAAGGCGCAGCATACGGAACAGTCCAAGCAGCAAAACTGGATCTGAATACGATTATTTTGCCTCAAACCTGGAACTTTGTTGTGAAAAGCAAAGAGGCTGGTACACCAGACATGCTGATGATCACTGATTGGGGAACTTCTAATTTTAATGAGGTGAAAACCTATATTGTTCGTTCCGGGGAATTGCGCCGTGTAACATATGTCGATAATAAGGGTAAAAAAATCGACGATTCCTACTCTGCAAGCAGAGATGATGGAATCCGTACTCTTTCAGGTGCCCGAGTACAGTTCAAAAATTACAACAATCTTCAATTCGTCTATGGAGTTGATACGTTTAAGCTGAATGTGAACAAATTGGAATTACGGTTGGAAGATACGCGTAACCTTCGTTCAAAAGCTTGGCCGAACTCGGGTGTTGGCGATCGCGCTTACCTGAAAAGCCTGAAGGAAGCCGCTTTAAAGGGTGTGTTGCCAGGCCGGACGGACATCAAGATTGGTATGACGCTTCAAGCAATGCAAAAAAAGCTGGGGAAACCCAATTCTCGTTCAAACGGGGAATGGGGAGCATACTATTATTATTCTAAATTCGGCGTCGGGTTTGATTCATACATGCACGAGCTTACCAATAAATCACGTATTGCGGTTATCCAGCTGTACAATGAAAAGCAGTATCTCTCACCATGGAATGTGAAACGATGGATGGGAAAACCCACCTCGGAATATTATAATGAAGTTGTGGGTGGTTATGAGATGGAATATGAGCTGGGTAAGCACACTATAGTTTTTAATTATTTGGAAGAAGAAGACTTAATTGACTTTACGAATATATATTAAGGTATGACATAGCGAAAACTGAACGTATTCATATACGTACTTACAAAAAAAGCCGCTGATTAGCGGCTTTTTTTGTTATCCATGGAAGTGGACGCGTAGTCTATTTCATTGGAGTGTTATTAGAGCTTTGCACAGAACGTACACGATTGACTAAATAAATGCCGACTGACACGAACAGTAATGCGATCAGATTTTTCAGTTCCAAGATCGTTTCCCCCAGAAATAACGCTGATAATAAAGCTCCAAATACAGGGATTAGGAAGTTATAGACAGACACTCTTCCGACCTTGTTGTACTTGAGAAGCATATTCCATAGACAAAATGCGACGGATGACAGCAAAGCCAGGTAGATTAAGTTACTGGTGGATTCCAAGGTGAAATGGGTGACCCGACCGCCAAGTGATAGACCTAACATTGTAAGTACCAGTCCCCCGACGAATAAGCTAACACCTGTTATGATCAGAACATCGATCGTAGCGGTGAGACGTTTTGCGTAAAGGGCCGTAACGGAAAAAACAAGTGCCGCTATAATAACGAAGCCTTCGCCTGTGAATGAAAAGGAAAAAGCAAGCAGATCCGTATGGAAGTTTACGATGATTACACCAACGAATCCAAGCAAGCAACCAACGATTTTATTTCTGCTTAATTTGTCGTTTTTATAGATGAAATGGGCCAGAACAACACTGAAAAAGGTTGTAGTAGCGTTCATAATGGAGCCTTTGACACCCGTCGTATTGGCTACGCCAACGTAGAAAAACATATATTGCAAACCGGTTTGCAATATACCTAACATGATGAGGCCTGTCCACTGAGGCTTGGTTAATTGGAGCTTCTGTTTTCTAACGATACGAGACAGGAGCAAGAGCAGCATACCCGCCAGTGTAAACCGGTATCCAGCAAATACATACTTGGAAGCAATATCTTCCGGCAGAATGTTAAACGCGATATATCCAAGTTTGATGGATGGGTACGCACTTCCCCATAACAAGCAACACAGGCTTGCCACGAGCATGACAAAAATGGGATCACTAAATTTACTCGGTTTCTCAAGGGTATTTCTCTCTATCACTTTCGATCTTCTCCTCACATTTCATGCACATATGTATGTATGAATCTATTAATATCCTCACTGACCATATCACATATCGCTAATCTTTGTAATGATAATTAATAAACCGCTCCTCAGGTGGTAAGTTTATAAAGAAGGAAGCCTGCTCAATTCCTCAAACCCGGCGATGTTATTGTGACTCATGATGGTGTACAAGACTGGCATGGGGCCGCTAAATATAGTTGGTTTGAACACATTACGATCACTGCATGTACACCACTTGAAAAATTTCCAGAATGAAAACGCTTGTCAAATTAAAAATAATATGATAATTTAATGTCTGTAACCGGTTACACATAGAGGAGAGCAACTTATGACAACAATTAAAGACGTAGCTCAACTGGCTGGCGTATCTGTTGCCACCGTATCCAGAGTCATTAATGATAGAGGTTATGTTCATGCTGACACACGTAAGAAAGTGGAAGATGCTGTGAAGGCGCTTAACTTTTCACCGAATGAAGTGGCCCGCTCATTATATAAACGCAAGTCTAAACTGATTGGCCTGTTGTTGCCGGATATTACCAACCCTTACTTCCCACAGTTGGCCCGCGGTGTAGAGGACCGGATGCAGGAACAGGATTACAGACTGATATTTGGAAATAGTGATGAGGATGAACGGAAGGAGCAGGATTACATCCAGACGTTTATCCAGAACAACGTGGTTGGTGTGATCTCTTCAACGAACTACCCTCATTCTTCAATATATGAAAACCTGAAGATTCCCGTTGTGTTTCTGGATAGAACATCACTGGATCGTCCATCCGTGTATGCGGACGGCAGGGAAGGTGGAAGACTAGCGGCAAGGGAGATTATCAAACGCGGCAGTCGCCGGATCACAGTTATGCAGGGACCGTCACAGATCAGACCCGCTCAGGATCGTTTTGAAGGGGCGATTGAAATCATCCGTGATGCTGGGTTAGACTACCAAGTAATCCAGACGACCTCATTTTCGATTAATGAGGCAGGTGTATGGGCTGAAGAATTATTCAAAAAGTATGCGGACACAGACGGGGTCATTGCCAGCAATGACATCGCAGCCATGGCAGTACTGCATGAGGCATCACGAATCGGGAGAAAGGTTCCTGATGACGTACAAGTGATTGGTTTCGATGATATTCCGATGAGCAGCCTGTTATCGCCGGCATTGTCCACCATCCGTCAGCCAGCATACGAGATGGGAAGAGAAGCGGCGGGATTACTTATCCAGCTTGTGGAACAAGCTGCAATAGAGAATAAAAACATACAGTTGCCCGTGAGTTTCATCGAACGGGGCACTACGAGAAAGGTGAGATCAGATGGCTAAAATATGTGTAATTGGAAGCAGTTCAATGGATCTGGTTGTTACTTCGTCAAGACGGCCGGGGGCGGGTGAAACCGTTCTTGGCGATAGCTTCAAAACGGTTCCTGGTGGCAAAGGAGCCAATCAGGCTGTTGCCGCTGCACGACTGGGTGCCGAGGTTGCGATGATCGGTCGGGTAGGCGACGATGCTTTTGGCAAAGATATTGTAGAGAACTTTAAAGCAAATGCTGTAAATACGCAAAATGTGAAACCGGTTACACATTTAGAAAGTGGTACGGCTCATATCATTCTGGCAGAAGGTGATAATAGTATCGTAGTGGTTGAAGCGGCGAATCGGGAAGTCACTCCTGCATATGTCGATGAAGCAGCTGAAGTGATCCGCGATGCAGATATCGTATTAATTCAGCAGGAAATTCCGGAGGAAACGGTTGTGCATGTGAGTGCATTGTGTGCAGAATTCGGAACACCGCTGCTGCTTAATCCCGCACCGGCGAGAACATTGCCGCAAGAAGTGATCGACAATGCCGCATATATCACACCGAACGAGCATGAAGCTGAGATTTTGTTTCAGGGCATGAGTCCGGCACAGGCATTACGTCAGTATCCTAACAAATTGTTCATCACGGAGGGCAGTAAAGGTGTACGTTACTTTGATGGCACTGAGGAAATTCTAGTCCCAACTTATAAAGTTGAGGCTGTCGATACTACTGGGGCAGGGGATACGTTCAACGCCGCATTTGCAGTTGCTTTGGCTGAAGGAAAAGCGTTGCAAGAGAGTATACGCTTCGCCAATCGGGCTGCATCGTTGTCCGTCACCAAGTTCGGAGCGCAGGGCGGCATGCCGACGCGTGATGAAGTAGAGGAGAGCTTGTAATGAAAAGAAATGGCATGTTGAATAGTCACATTTCCAAGATTTTGTCGGATCTGGGCCATACGGACATGATTGCGATTGCGGATGCAGGTCTGCCGGTACCGGACGGGGTACTCAAAATCGATCTGGCCCTTAAACTGGGAACACCAAGCTTTCGCGAAGTGGTGGAAGCGATCGCTGAAGATATGGTCATTGAGAAAGTCATTGTGGCTGAAGAGATTTGCGAAGGCAATCCCGTAGCCATGCAATTCATCACAGAGAAATTCGGGGTAGAAGCAATCGATGCTTCCGTCAGCCATGAACAATTCAAAGCATTAACTCGGCAGGTGAAGGCGGTCATCCGCACAGGTGAAGCCACACCCTATGCCAATTGCATTTTACAATCGGGAGTCCATTTCGGTTAAAAGGAGGTTGCGTAATGCACATTCAGATGCAAGACATTCATAAAACGTTTGGAACGAATCAGGTGCTGAGCGGAGTGGATTTTGAACTAAAGGATGGTGAAGTTCATGCCCTGATGGGGGAGAATGGAGCCGGCAAATCCACACTGATGAATATTCTGATTGGTCTTCATCAGCGTGATCAGGGAACCATCACCATAGACGGAGAAGAAAACTATTTTGCAAGTCCGAAAGATGCAGAGAAACTGGGTATCACCTTTATCCATCAGGAGCTGAATGTATGGCCTGAAATGACGGTGCTGGATAATCTCTTTATTGGTAAGGAACTGACATCATCCATCGGGTTGCTTAATACAAGACAAATGAGAGCGCTTGCCACAGAACAGTTCGCCAAGCTTTCCGTAGACATACCACTGGAACGTCCTGCGGGAGAGTGCTCTGTCGGGCAGCAACAGATGATTGAAATTGCCAAAGCGCTAATGACAGATGCCAAGGTCATCATTATGGACGAGCCAACAGCAGCACTTACGGAGCGTGAGATCCAGAAGCTGTTTGGTGTAATCAGCTCGCTGAAGAAGGAAGGCGTATCCATCGTGTATATTTCTCACCGAATGGAGGAGATATTCACGATCTGTGACCGGATTACCATCATGCGTGACGGAAGAACGGTAGACACGCAACCTATTCCGCAGACAAGCTTTGATGAAGTGGTGCGGAAAATGGTAGGTCGTGAACTTACCGAGCGTTATCCCGTCCGGAATCCTTCTTATGGTGAAGTTGTCCTCGAAGTAAGGAATGCAAGCAGCAAAGGTCTATTCGAGAATATTAACTTCACGGTGAGAGCGGGGGAAATACTCGGTTTCTCAGGACTCATGGGTTCTGGACGAACAGAGATCATGAGAACCATCTTTGGTTTGGATACGTTGGATAGCGGTGAAATCTTCATCCGCGGCAAAAAAGCGAACATTCGTAAACCGGCAGATGCAGTGAAACATGGAATCGGGTTTATCACAGAAGACCGCAAGGATGAGGGGCTGGTATTAGACTTCTCTATTCGCGAGAATATGGCGTTGCCAAATCTGTTCAGTTTCTCAAGCAAAGGTTTCATCTCAACTTCAAAAGAACAAGACTTCGTAGATACACTGATAAAACGTCTACAGATCAAAACGCAATCCTCTGAGACGGCGGCAAGGAATCTATCCGGGGGTAACCAGCAGAAGGTGGTTATCGCGAAATGGGTTGGGATCGGACCAAGCGTGCTTATCCTGGATGAACCTACCCGCGGAGTGGATGTCGGGGCGAAGCGCGAAATCTATGAATTGATGAATGAACTGACAGACCGCGGCGTTGCAATCATCATGGTATCGTCGGAGCTACCTGAAGTGCTTGGCATGAGCGACCGGATCGTGGTTGTGCATGAGGGACACATCAGTGGCGAGGTTGCAAGGGAAGTAGCAACACAAGAACACATTATGACATTGGCCACAGGGGGACAGTGATATGACTACAATGCAGGAAAACAAAACGGCTAAAAGCGGCTTCCGTTTCTCAAACGTGATACAAAAATTGGGACCGCTGCTTGGCTTAATCATTCTTATTCTCATCGTATCGGTGTTGAATCCAAGTTTCTTGGAACCGCTTAATATCTTGAATTTATTGCGTCAAGTCTCGATTAATGCGCTGATTGCCTTCGGTATGACGTTTGTTATCCTGACAGGTGGAATTGATCTGTCGGTTGGCTCAATCCTGGCTTTATCCAGTGCTTTTGTGGCAAATATGATGTTGTCCGGTCTGGATCCGATCTTGTCCATCATTATCGGTGTAGCACTCGGTGGTGTCATGGGTATGGTGAACGGACTGATGATTACCAAAGGCAAAATGGCTCCGTTTATCGCTACACTCGCTACCATGACGATATTCAGAGGATTAACGTTGGTGTACACCAATGGTAATCCAATTACTGGCCTCGGGGATAGCCTGTTATTCCAACTGTTCGGCCGCGGTTACCTGCTGGGTATTCCGGTACCTGCAATTACGATGCTGATTACCTTCATGATTCTGTGGATTGTTTTGCATAAAACGGCTTTTGGTCGCAAAACGTACGCTATCGGTGGTAATGAGAAAGCTTCCATTATCTCGGGTATCAAAGTGAATCGCGTGAAAATTATGATCTACTCCCTGACAGGTATGCTCGCTGCTCTGGCAGGTGCAATTCTGACATCGCGTTTGAATTCAGCACAACCAACGGCAGGTACATCCTACGAGCTGGATGCGATCGCAGCAGTTGTATTGGGTGGTACAAGTCTTGCTGGAGGACGCGGACGCATCGTTGGTACACTGATCGGTGTTCTGATTATCGGCGTGTTGAATAATGGATTGAACTTGCTTGAAGTAAACTCATTTTATCAAATGGTTGTAAAAGGTATCGTCATTGCCATTGCTGTCCTGCTGGACCGCAAGAAAACAGCATAAGGAGAGAAGCGAATATGAAAAAGTGGACTGTAACACTCATAAGTATGCTGATGATCATCGTTCTGGCCGGGTGCTCTCTGGAGCCACCGGAATGGGCGAAACCTAACCCAAACAAAAGTAACGGACAGAAGAAAATAGGTTTGTCGATATCTACACTGAACAATCCATTCTTTGTATCACTGAAGGACGGGGTAATGGCTGAAGCCAAAAAACAGGGAATACAAGTCATCGTGGTGGATGCGCAGAACGATTCGGCCAAACAAACCAATGATGTGGATGATCTCATTCAGCAAGGCGTTAGTGCACTGCTAATTAACCCTGCGGACTCTGCAGCGATCTCCACAGCGGTTCAATCCGCTAATAGTGTGGGCATTCCTGTAATCACGCTGGATCGCTCCGCAGATAAAGGCGAAGTGGCGGCACTAGTGGCATCTGATAACGTTAAAGGTGGACGCATGGCAGCTGAATATTTTGTGGAACAACTGGGTGAGGGAGCAAAAGTCATTGAACTTGAGGGTGTACCTGGCGCTTCCGCAACAAGAGAACGGGGTAAAGGTTTCCATGAAGTGGCTGACAAGCAACTTGATGTGGTTTCTAAACAATCTGCTGATTTCGATCGGTCCAAAGGATTAAATGTCATGGAGAATCTGCTTCAGGGTAATCCTGACGTGCAGGCAGTATTTGCCCATAATGATGAGATGGCACTGGGTGCGATTGAAGCGATTCAAAGCTCAGGTAAAGACATTCCGGTCATCGGATTCGATGGCAATGATGATGCAATCAAATCCATTCAGGATGGGAAATTGACGGCAACAGTCGCTCAGCAACCAGTACTGATTGGCCAACTGGCACTGCAAGCTGCTCTGGATGTGCTCAGTGGCAAGCAAATAGAGAAATCCATTCCGGCTGAATTGAAGCTGGTAACCAAGGAAAATGTGAATGAGTAAATCATCATAAAACATGTATCTTCGTTTTGGACATGAACATAGGACTAAACCAAGCCGCTAAATTAGCGGCTTTTTTTCATTTCAGAAGAAGCGTGCGGATATCATATCAATCAGATTATTGACTTTTTAAAAGCATATTAAAGGTGCCCCAATTGAATTAATGTCCACTTTGTCTTTTTGGACTGCTCCAAAATAGCATTTTTGGATATGTATATCCAATCCATGCGTTGCTATACTAGCATGACGTTCTACACAGTCTTCACAACATAAGGAGGAGCTAATCTCATTGATTCATTCCTGTTCGGAATAGAAAGAAGGTGGCTGACATGAAACATCTAGTAGAAGAAAATCTTCAAGCTGTAAGACAGCAAATGGCATTGGCCTGCCAGGCTTCAGGTCGCAACATAGAGGACATCAAGTTGTTGCTCGCGACCAAAACGGTACCGCTAGAGAAATTACAAATAGCTATTCAAGCAGGTGAGGTCCTGTTTGGAGAGAACAAAGCTCAAGAACTCCGAGACAAATTCCCACTCATGGAACAAAGCAAGCAGGTGGAATGGCATTTTATCGGACATCTGCAAACAAATAAAGTAAAGGACGTTGTTAAATATGTTACTCTCATCCATTCCGTAGATCGTCTGAAACTGGGTCAAGCGTTACATAACCAGCTTCTCAAAGAGAATAAGACCTTAGACATTCTTGTGCAAATTAATACGTCCTACGAAGAAAGTAAATTTGGTGCCTCTCCAGAAACAGCCGTCGAGCTTGTAGAACAGTTGTCTCAATTCGAGACATTAAACGTGAAAGGTTTAATGACCATTGGAAAACTGAATGCGACAAACGAAGAAACACGACATTGTTTTCGATTGTTAAACCAGATCCGTACACAGATTAAAGAGAAAAATATTCCACGCGTAGAAATGGATATTTTATCGATGGGTATGTCTGCTGACTTCCAAGTCGCCATTGAAGAAGGAGCTACAATGATCCGTGTAGGGACAAGTGTATTTGGTCAACGCTACTTACCGGACGAGTATTACTGGAATGAAAACACACGCATCGATGATTAAGTGAGAGGTAGTGTTAAATATGAAGACAGCATCCCCTTCGTTACGTGGTCGCGATCTGATATCGCCGATCATAGCCGCTTTAATATCCGTTATTGTTAATTACGGGGGCACCTTTATTCTTGTTTTTCAAGCAGCCAAAGTCGCTGGTCTAAGCCCGGAAATGACGGCTTCCTGGATTTGGTCCATCTCGATTGGGGTAGGAGTAACGGGGATTTGGCTCAGTTATCGATACAAGGAACCGATTATTACAGCCTGGTCTACACCGGGTGTGGCGTTTCTCGTTTCAGCATTAGCGGTAACCCCTTATCCAGAAGCTATTGGCGCTTACATGATTTCAGCAGTCGGATTTATTATTTTAGGTTTGTCAGGCATGTTTGAACGTTTCGTTCGACTTATTCCCCCAGGCATCGCTTCCGGATTGTTAGCCGGTATTTTACTACAGTTTGGTATTTCGGCCTTTGGAGGGGCGAAGGTAGATCCTTTGCTTGTGATTGTACTGTTTGCAGGCTATATCGTGCTAAGAAGGTTTACTTCCCGTTACGCCATTGTTGGCATATTGGCAATCGGTTTGATTTATTTGATATGCATGGGGAAAACAGACTTCAGTACAATCCAATTGGCTGTAGCATCGCCTGTATTTGTGGTTCCAGCATTTTCGTTAAATGCTTTACTTGGCGTTGCGCTACCACTGTTCATTATTACCTTGACAGGGCAGTATATGCCCGGAATGCTTGTTCTGCGTAATGATGGATTCAAGACAAGTGCCAATCCTATTTTGGCCGTAACAGGTTTGGGTTCGCTTCTTGCAGCCCCATTCGGATCACATGCTTTTAATGTGGCAGCTATTACAGCAGCGATTTGTACAGGAAAGGATGCACATGAGGATTCAACCAAACGTTATATTGCAGGTATTGCTTGTGGTGTTTTTTATATTTTTGTCGGCATTTTTGGCGTAACATTGGCTGCTCTGTTTTTGATTCTTCCTGCTACCTTTATTGCAACATTAGCGGGATTGGCCTTACTTGGAACGATCGGTGGCAGTCTTGCCAATGCATTAACGGACCCTAAGGGACGTGAAACTGCATTGATTACGTTTTTGGCGACAGCAGCGAATGTGACTTTACTTGGTGTTGGTGGAGCATTTTGGGGACTGTTTGCAGGAATGATGGCACATCTACTGATGAATAGTAAATTTCCCAAAAAACAACTTGGAACGAATAGATAACCTTAATATTGAGAGGAAGATGTTCATGAAACATTTGGAGAAGCAAGATAAAGTAATAGGAAAGGCTGTCCAGCAAGAGCTTGGAAGGCAGCGGGATACGATAGAACTGATTGCATCAGAGAATTTTGTAAGTCAAGCTGTGATGGAAGCAACAGGTTCGGTATTGACCAATAAATATGCGGAGGGGTATCCTGCCCGAAGATATTATGGCGGGTGTGAGCATGTCGATACAGTCGAAGAGATAGCAAATAGCCGCCTTAAAGCACTTTTTGGCGCTGAACATGCGAATGTGCAGCCTCACTCCGGTTCTCAGGCCAACATGGCAGTATATTTTGCCTCGGTTGAGATTGGGGACACAATACTTGGCATGAATCTATCCCAAGGTGGTCATCTAACACACGGAAGTACTGTTAATTTTTCAGGTAGGTTTTACAATTTTGTTCCATATGGTGTCGATGCACAGACGGGCCGCATTGACTTTGACGAAGTACGTAAACTTGCTTATAAATATCGTCCACGCATGATTGTTGCAGGTGGAAGTGCATACCCGCGGACCATTGAGTTTGAATTATTTGCCCAGATTGCCGCCGACGTGGGAGCTCTTTTCTTTGTAGATATGGCGCATATAGCAGGAATTGTTGCGGCAGGTTTACATCCTAACCCGGTACCACATGCCCATTTTGTTTCAACCACCACGCACAAGACCTTACGAGGACCACGAGGGGGAGCCATTTTGTGCCGGGACTCCTGGGCAAAGGCGATCGACAAAGCTGTATTCCCAGGGACTCAGGGCGGGCCATTCATGCATGTCATTGCAGGAAAGGCGGTGGCATTAGGTGAGGCATTGCAATCCGAGTTCACAACATATATTGAAGGTGTTCTGAATAACGCCAACGTATTGGCAGAAACTTTAATGAATGAAGGACTCACCCTTGTATCGGGAGGAACAGATAATCATATCGTGTTGGTTGACTTACGAACTATGGGCCTTACAGGCAAAGAAGCCGAAGCTTTACTGGATGAAGTAGGGATTACGGCGAATAAAAATGTAATCCCTCACGATACGGCAAGTCCTTTGGTTACAAGCGGTATTCGTTTTGGAACTCCGGCTATGACTTCAAGAGGACTTGGAGCCAGGGAAATGAAAGAAATTGCTCAGCTGATAGGACTTGCTTTCAAAAATCCAAAGAACTCGGATGTCAAAAATCAAATATTAAGTAGTGTCCGTGAAATCACTTTGCAATTTCCTCTATATGAAGGGCTTAAATAGCTCAACAGCAGACACAAATAGAGCCTGCAATTGTTCCTAATAGATAACAATTGCAGGCTCGTATTTTGCTTGTTTATATTGAAACTTAAGACAGCCCTAGTAGGCTATACCTACACGAGATTGTACATACTCATCAGACATTAATTGCTGATAAGCAAACTCCGCAGTATCGATTACAGATATAGAAGTTCCACCGTCAGGCAAGTAGTCGCGCTCAACCCGGTACTTACCGAGAGATTCTCCATCATATAAGTAGGTAGGACACACGATGGTCCATTCTAACTCTGAAGCTTTGAGAATGTTGTACATCTCCAGATGCTCTTCAGCTGCTCGCGTGGACTTACGTTTGGACTCAGGGGATTGAAAACGAAGCAAGCCAGGATCCGTTCGACTTTCCAATATTCCTGCTGTACCAATGGTAATGATTCTTTTGATACGCTCCTGAGCCATAGCCTCAACAATATGTCCCATGGATTGCGATAATGTAGTCGTTCCATCGGTACTTAAGGAACTAACAACGAGATCCACACCCTGTATGGCGTGATGAATATCCTCTTTGACTAAAGCGTTTCCTTGATGCAGAACGAAATTGTCATCGCTGATTTGTACCTTTTCCGCGCTTCTAACCAGTGCAGTTACATGATGATTGGAACGTAGGGCATTAGAGACGAAATGACTTCCAACCCGTCCGGTGGCTCCTAACACTAAAATTTTCATCACAAAAAACATCCTTTCGAATCCGATTGGAGAGCATGTTCTCCATCATAATACAATCTTTGCAAGTCGTTGTATGCCTTCCTCAATCTGCTCCTCATCCACTTTCGCAAAACCTAATATCCATCCTTTTCGATGACTCTCCAAGCAATATCTACTAAGCGGATACACACGCACACCTTGATCAAGGGCAGCATTTGTCAGCGCTTCTTCGTCAAATGACGTTTCAGATTCTAGAAGCATATGTAATCCCGTTTCCACACCACTTAATGTAAATCGTGAGCCTAGCCCTGAAGCAACAATGGCTTTGGTCATGACTTCGTGTCTGTGTCGATATATGTTCCGAACTCTTCTCATATGGCGCATAAAATGACCACGTTCAATAAAATGAGTTAGCGTTAATTGTTCCATAATCGGCAGATGACGATAGGTTAATTCATGAACTTGAGTAAGGCGATCGATGGCTATTTTGGGGCCGATGATAGCGGATAGTCGAATGCCAGGTGCAACCATTTTGGAAAAACTCATCATATAAAGCGTATTCTGAGGTTGCTGACTAAATATAGTTGGAAGCGGATCTCCACGGTACCTAAATTCGCTATCGTAGTCATCCTCAACAATCCAATATCGATGATGAGCTGCCGAGTGCATCAATTGTTGCCTGCGTGGCTCCGACATAATAACACCAACGGCGCATTGATGAGAAGGTGTGACAAATACGAGTTTCGTCTGTGGGTGAATATGATCTACACATAATCCATACTCATCAACCGGAACGGGATGGACTTGCATCCGGCGGTATTTCATCGCCATCCAAGCGGCAGGGAAGCCGGGATCTTCTACGGAAACTGTGTCTCCCTCACTTAAAAGTGCCTGGGCAATTAAATCAATGCTATGTTGTGCACCTGAGGTTAACAAGACTTGATCAACATCGATATGAATGCCTCGTTCAAGTGACAAATAACGCTGAATCTGTTCTCTTAACGCCAGTAACCCTCTGGCATCGCCATAAGCCCATATATCCAGATTAGGTTCAGTGGAAGCTTGTAAAAAAGATTGCCTCCACGCTTTTGTGAAACTTTCATCCAGATAAGGCTCGTGGGGATTAAAATCAATTTCTATTTTGCGATTGTCTCTATTGCCAAACCAACTATGCAGATGACCAATCGATTCGTTTAGTGTAGGCAGTTCGGGAGGAATAGGCCCTTGCATCGTAACGTCTTCTGATGAACGAGGTGCATATGTCCAATCACTAACTCTTGTTCCGGCTCGTCGGGATGTTACCGTATACCCTCGGCTGAATAATTCCTCGTACACAATCTGTATGGTTGAGCGTGAAACACCAATTAATTGAGCAAGTTCACGTGATGGAAGCAGCAATTCGCCTGGTTGCCATTTCCCGGTTGTGATATTATGAATCGCTTGATCCAAAAGTTGCTGCCAGATCGGGCGTTGGTCATTCCGATTAACTTTTAGCATTGCTTCAACTCCATTACTCATGCTGAATTATGGATTGCATTTATTCATGTACTTAGCCATGTTATTGGCACTCCATTGGTTGATATACCATTATAGCAAAAGTTTAGTTTGCAAACAAAACAAAGCTGGACTAAAGCGATTTTTACCGTGTGTCCAACCTATTTGGGTTGGTCCTGCTTGGTTCATACTCGATTCATATTCAAGCCACAGACAGTTCATCTTCTTCGGTTACACTACGGGAGTACTAACACAGAGATTCCTAATCCATAGACTAGACAGGAGAAGATGAGATTGAGACGAAAGAAACGAACTTCTATCGCCGCCATAACCTTGGTGTTTGCAATGATGTCCCCAATGTCGGCCATGGCCACACCCGCTACCAGTAACGGTAGTAGCTCTAAGTATGATCTAACTAAAAAGGCAGTAAGTGTAAAGGCCAAGGTACTTACTGAATCATACGCTACGACAAGTGTGCAATACGCACTGATGGATGAGGGCAAGATTGTGATCTCCGGTCAGGCAGGCAAAAATGACCTAAAAAACAACATCCCGCTTTCTTCAGATACCATGTATGGCATTGGTTCAACCAGCAAAATGATGCTCACAACCGCCGTAATGAAGCTAGTGGACCAAGGCAAGATCGATCTTGATGAGCCTGTCGTGAAGTATATTCCGGACTTTAAAATGAAAGACAAGCGTTACCAACAGATTACACCACGCATGTTACTGAATCATTCATCCGGACTTCTCGGAACGTCAAGTAACAGTGCAATACTGTTTGGAGATAATGATACCCATGCACATGATACGTTACTGGAACAATTGGCGACGCAACATCTGAAGGCCGATCCTGGCGCATACTCGGTGTATAGTAATGACGGTTTTACATTGGCTGAGATTCTGGTTGAGCGGGTCAGCGGAATGAGTTTTACCAGTTTCATGCACCGGTACATAACTGAACCTCTTGGTATGGAGCATACCAAGACACCGCAGGATATTGTGGACTTTAGCCAGATGGCAGCAACATATGCCCCTTCGCATGAGGAGCAACTTCCATTAGAGACTACAAATATGATTGCCTCGGGAGGCATCTATTCCACCGCTGAAGATCTGGTTCAGTTCTCGAAAATCTTTACAGGTGAGGTTGAAGGTGTTCTTTCGGAGGAATCCGTAGAGGCCATGGAGCAAGAAGAATACAAGAGAGGCATGTGGTCGGAGGAAGGCGATTCGTCTATTGGTTACGGCCTGGGCTGGGATAGCGTGAACCTGTTTCCTTTTAATGATTACGGCATCCAGGCAGTAAGCAAAGGCGGCAATACAATAACCTATCATTCCTCCTTGATTGTGTTACCTGAATATAATATGGCTGCTGCTGTAACTTCTTCGGGTGGTCATAGCTCAACGGATCAATTGCTGGCAACTGAGCTGTTGCTTGGCGCGCTTGAGGAGAAGAATATCATTCCAGAGCGTAAGCCGGAGAAGTCACATGATGCACCGGTGAAAACAACCATGCCGAAGGAACTTACACAGCACACAGGCATGTACGCTGGTGGGGCAAACATGTTAATGAAGATGGACGTAAAAGATGATGGGCAATTAACGCTATCTAATCTGTCGTCTCCTAACAGTCCTAATCAGACCTATACGTACACCACTGATGGTTCATTTGTTAATGATGCGGCTACGGAAAAGCTGCAGTTCGTTCAGGCAGTCAACGGGAACACATATCTGTGGTCTCGCTCGTATCAGTCTGTTCCTGGACTTGGACAAGTTGCTTCCTCGGAATATAAAGCAGAAAAGCTTGAAACCAATGAATTGTCTGCAGAAGTAAAGGCCGCATGGCAGAAACGGGAAGGCAAAGCCTACGTGTTGGTCAATGAAAAATACACATCAACACTGTACAACGCAGCGATGCCGATGATTCCCATTCATACTTTTAATGAGCTACCGGGTTATGTCTACACGAATAAAATCGTTGGAGCTAACCAAGCTGTGAACCAATTGCAAATTCCTGGATTAGCGGGCCGTGACACGATGGAGTTTAATTTTTATGAGGAAAATGGCGTGGAATACGTTACAGCTGGAGGCAACGTTTATGCTGCTCAAGATATCATCAAACCGATCTATGCGGGAAAACAATCGAAGACAACGATTCAGGCGAATGGTCATGCCACATGGTATTCGATTCCAGCATCAGCTGCAGGTAAGGAAATGACGGTCAAGATGTCTGCAAACAGTGCATTTGCTGTATATAACCAAGCTGGCATAGGCATTAATCATACAGTGGTCAGTGGACAAAACGAAATTGTGTTGCCTGAGAACGGAACTATTGTATTCGCGGGTGAAGCTGGTTCGAAGTTCGAGATTGTATTGACAACCAGAGCAAATTAATAGATTATAAAAAACTGTACAACAAAAAGTCGCGGAAATCGCGGCTTTTTTTGAGTTTTAAATTTTAAATAATACGTTTTAAAGTAAATGTATCTTTTTTCAGATTCAAAATGTAATATTGGGTTTCGCGAAGCTTACCTAAAGGGTAAGTATTAAAAGGACTTTTACTGGTTGGAAAAAAATGATGAAGGAAAATGTTGCAAGTGGAAAGGCAAAGCATTGATTGTTAATATACAGTAAATAATAACAATCAAATGGGCAGAAGATCGACAAAAAGCATAACCGTAATACCGATTCCAAAGAAAATAATGATTATTCGGACAATACCGAGACGGGGAGGACACATGAAAACAACGAAGATCTCATTTTTTATACTTTCACTGATGCTGCTCCTGGTGAGCGGTCTATCAGGATGGGTAGGGAACGCTGCTGCAGCGTCCGATTCCGGTAAAACCTATGTTATCGGAACGGATGTCACATTTGCTCCATTTGAATATGAAGATGAGAATGGTGATTTTGTTGGTATCGATATGGATTTGCTGGATGCCATCGCCAAAGATCAAAATTTTAATTATCAAATTAAATCTCTGGGATTTAACGCAGCTGTGCAGGCACTTGAGGCGAATCAAGTCGATGGTGTGATCGCAGGGATGAGTATTACGGATGAGCGAAAAGCAAAATTTGATTTTTCAGAGCCATATTATGATTCAGGCGTTGTTATGGGGATTAGTTCCAATAATGATACCATTAAAAGTTACGAAGATCTTCGTGGTAAAAAGGTCGCTGTAAAAACGGGAACAGAAGGGTACAGCTTTGCTGAGTCCATCGCCTCAAAATATGGCTTTACCATTGTTCCATTCGATGAATCATATCAAATGTATGATGATGTAAAGACTGGTAATTCGGTGGCCTGTTTTGAAGATGAACCCGTTCTAAGATATGGGGTAAAGCAGAATAATGGTTTGAAAATCGTTACCGCCAAAGAAGACGGGGCTTCCTACGGATTTGCGGTAAGTAAGGGTAAAAATCAGGAACTTCTGGAGATGTTCAATGCTGGTCTTGTGAATATCAAAGCAAACGGTGAGTACAAGCGCATTATCGAAGAATATGTTGGAGAGAATTCCCAAGTCGCAAATCTGGGGCGTTGGGAGTTAATACAGAAATCTCTTCCTGCACTTTTTAAAGGTCTGGGAAAAACACTTTTATACACGATTGTATCCCTGTTCTTCGCGTTTATCATCGGTCTGATTTTCGGATTCATGAAGGTGGGACAGAACAAATTCCTTCGAGTTGTTGCCACCGTATTTGTGGATATCTTCCGCGGTATTCCGCTGATTGTCCTGGCATTCTTTATCTATTTCGGGATTCCACAGGCGATGGGCTTCACGATGCCATTGTTCCTGGCGGCTATTCTGACACTTAGTCTGAATGCAGGGGCGTACGTAACCGAGATTATCCGAGGCGGGATTCAATCGATTGATCGTGGTCAGATGGAAGCTGCCCGTTCATTGGGCATTCCTTATCGCAAAGCGATGATAAAGATCGTTATTCCGCAGGCAGTGCGGGTTATGATTCCGTCCTTCATTAACCAGATGGTTATCACGTTGAAGGATACGTCAATCTTATCCGTTATTGGTCTCGTAGAGTTGACACAATCGGGTAAAATTGTTATTGCAAGAACGTTCTCCTCTTTTGACATTTGGTTAACGGTTGCGGTTATGTACCTGATTGTCATCATCACATTGACCAAAATTGCTGATTATCTGGAGGTGAAGGTTCGTCGTGGCTAAAATAAAAGTTGAAGGTTTGAAGAAAAGTTTCGGCTCGAATCAGGTTCTGAAGGGAATAGATGTGGCGGTCAACGAAGGAGAAGTTGTCTGTGTCATCGGGCCTTCCGGTTCAGGAAAAAGTACCTTCTTGCGCTGCATCAACCAATTAGATGTGATTACGGCAGGCCGGGTTATTGTGGATGATCAGGATCTGAATGACCCTAAAACGAACCTGAACAAAGCTCGCGAAAATATTGGCATGGTATTTCAACATTTTAACTTGTTTCCTCATTTTAGTGTACTTAAGAACATCATGTTTGCGCCAAGAGAACTCGGAATATTAAATGCACAGCAGGCGCGTGATACAGCACTTCAATTACTTGAGCGAGTGGGTTTGTCTGATAAAGCAGATAGCTTCCCAACACAACTGTCTGGTGGACAAAAACAACGTGTAGCTATCGCTCGTGCGCTTGCTATGAATCCGGATGTTATGTTATTTGATGAACCGACCTCGGCGCTCGACCCTGAGATGGTAGGAGAAGTCCTTGGTGTTATGAAGGACCTCGCGAGCGAAGGCATGACGATGATGATCGTTACCCATGAGATGGGTTTTGCCCGTGAAGTAGCTGATCGCGTGATCTTCATGGACGGTGGTTATATTGTCGAGCAGGGCACCCCAGAAGAGATATTTGGAAATCCGAAGAATGAGCGGACGATCAGTTTCCTGGAAAAGGTGCTCTAGGACTGAATCGAGAATTAACACATTAAAAGTCGCTATCTAAGCGGCTTTTTTTGTTATATTTATTAGGTGATTTAATAGAAAGACCGATCAAACTAAGCCAAGAAAGAGAGGTCAGTACTCAATGGAAAACGTTTCCCAAGAAGATCAACTGGAATGCATCAAAGCTTTTCAATCAACCATCCGCAAATCGGAAAATGCCTTAGTGAATATGACTCAGAAAAGGAATAACACGACATTGTTACAGAAACGTCTCCAAGCTTTATACATCGGTCTAGCAGTACTGGAAAAACACTGGAACCAGAAGCCTCATCAATACACCAAGGAAGATATAACAGAAGTCCGCCTTGTCTTGATTGGATTGTTCCCATCTCTTGAGAGCATGTATGCCAATTCCAAAGAAGGTAGCCCACAAAAGACTCTTCTAGAAAGAAGGATTAAAGCATTTCATCTGGCCGTTCAAGCCATGGATGATCTTGCAAATGCTTGACAGGAAGACTGGGTAAGCGTAATTGAATATGGATACACATATGTCTAACGAACGGAGACTGATCGTGGGAGAAAAAACGAATAATGCTGGATTACCCGGGAAACCACTAGTTACCCGTATCGGCGCGGTCCGACAGCCTTGTTATCGAATTCTTGGGGTAGATGTAGAATGGCGTGTAATTGCGGTTGGAGCTTCTGCTACAAGGTTTAAACTAGGAGATGAACATCATCTTTCTTGTACTAAGTTTACAGAGCGTGTACTATAGATCGTATTTTTAGCAAGACTCTCAATAGGAGGTATACATTTAATGAAGGTTTCATTATGTAAAGCAGATTTAAAAGATGCAGTGACTATTCATGAAATGAAAGTAAAAGCATTTATACCCTTGCTGGAAAAATATCAGGATTTTGAAACGAGCCCCGCCAATGAAACCGTAGAAAGAATCATTACTCAGATCAATCAATCTTTTACAGATTATTTCATAATTCATCAGCTTGAGGTTGCTGTTGGCGGAATTAGAGTCGTGAAAAAAGATAATCAAATCTATAGTATTAGCCCCATTTTTATACTGCCAGAACATCAAGGAAAAGGAATTGCTCAAAAAGTCTTTACAATGGTTGAGCAGATATATGAGGATGCAAAGTCATGGAAATTGGGTACCATCTTACAAGAGAAAGGAAACTGTTATTTGTATGAAAAGATAGGCTATACAAAAACGGGTGCAACAAAAGCAATTAACGACAAAATGACAATGGTATTTTATGAAAAGCATTTATAGATGAATAGCATTCAATTAAGTTAACCGCCTTTCGATGGGCGGTTAACTTTCTTATGAAAACCACCGAGCAAGTTTAACATAGCTGTTTCTTTTGCAAGCTTAGGAAAACCGATAGAGACGCACACCGTGCGCAGGTACAGTCGTAACTAAGGAATTCTCTGTTAATTGAGCTGCTTCACCGCTCCACAATTCGGTACCTTCGGTAATGCCGGAAAGTCCGACCTCATCAATGGACAGATCCACAGGTAGAGCATTCTCACCGATGTTGAAGACAGCGACGTAAGAGGAACCATCCGTATGTTGGGCAGTCCACACAATAAGATCTTCTTTGCGTAAAACTTCTCTGGCTCCGTAACTCTCGCGATGCATTCGCAGAACCTCACGATTAGTTAGCAGGGATAGTGTCCAGTCATCGTTATCTCGCAGTTCGCCACCAAAAATGAGCGGGGAACGGAAGATACTCCACAGTGACATCATCGTCAACTGCTCGTCAGGTGTGAACCGAGTCCAGCGATCCGCTCCACCACCGTCTACAGAACGGATACCGATATGACCCAAAGGCAACATATCACAGTCTGGCCAGCAGCCTGCTTGGGGAACGCCCTGCCACGTCCGGCAGCGATCGAACATATCCAATAACAGCGGCCAAAGGTCCCAGAAATCGTCCGTGACACGCCACATGTTGGCATGATCAGCCAAGAATTCTGAGTATTCCACCGGAGCAGGGCCAGGAGAGAGACTTAGTACCATGGGCCGACCGGAGCGCTCAATCGCTTTGGATATCATTTCGATCTCAGGCTGATGGGTATCATAGAGCCTTGAAGCAGCAATATCGTCAACCTTCACCAAGTCAACGCCCCATTGTGCATACAGTTCAAAAAGCGAATCGTAGTAGGCTTGTGCGCCTTCTTTTGAGCTATCAACACCATACATATCCGTATTCCAGGGACAGATGGAGTTCGGATGAGCAATATCGCGCGCAGTGGCGGTTGTTCCCAGGATCGGAGTCCCAGCATGTGCAGCTTGACGTGGAATACCGCGCATGATGTGAATGCCGAATTGCAGCCCAAGACTATGAACGTAGTCGGCTAATGGCTTAAATCCCTGTCCACCTGCAGCGGAGGGAAACCGATTCTCGGCAGGCATAAGCCGCGAATATTCATCCATGATAAGTGGAACGAACGGACGATATTGCGAAGAATTGGCCAAAGGCTCGTACCATTGAATGTCGACCGTAATGTAGCTCCAGCCGAAGTCTTTAAGATGTTCGGCCATGTACTCGGCGTTGCCACGAATTTCGTCTTCCGTGACGGCCGCGCCGTAACAATCCCAGCTGTTCCAGCCAAGCGGTGGAGTTGATGCTGCAAGCGTATGATTCATGGGAATGCTCCTTTATGGATTAATTATTGCTCTCGCTCAATTCATCATAATAAAGGATTTCATTAATATCTACAGTAATGTTGAGTGTCGAATAGCAAAATATTGCGGTTAGTCGAAGAACAATTTACGGTACACAAGGCTTTCTCCGCCACTACGAAACTCACCTGGCGTAACGCCGGTTATGCTGCGAAAGGCTTTGATAAAATAACTTCCGCTGGAATACCCGACTTGCTCGGCGATGACTTCAATGCTAAAAGTAGTTCCGCGCAGCAGTTCCATTGCTTTCTCGGTACGTACACGGGTCAGATAAGCACCTGGCGTCAAGCCCGTACTGGAGGAAAAGCGACGTATAAAGTGATATTTGGAAAGGGAAACATGCTCCGCAAGGTGATCGATACTGATCATCTTCGAGTAGTTGTTTTCTATGTATTCAACGGCTATTTGAATGTTTTCAGACCAATTCTCCCTATTGCGCAATGTTGTTTTCTGTAATCGGGTCAATTCTGTCATGAACTGATATACGCTGGATGATGCGATCAGAGGATCAGTGATTCTGCCTGCTGCCGCATCAGTCACGATCATCCGCAACAGTCGGATGGGTGTACAATCAGCGGGTAAATAGGGCACTTCTCCAGCTTCCCGAAGAAATTTTCTCCAATGGGGCAGAATAAGAGTAGGCCTGAACAGCAGGAATAGAAACTCCCAAGGTTCTTTTGATGCTGAGTGGTAGTAATAGCGATGAACTCCTGGAATTTCGGCCAAAAAAGCTTGTCCTGCGGTAACATGATAAATGCGATTATTCGACTCAAATACACCTTCACCCGAGATTGTATATTGGAATAACAGGAGAGGCCCGTCCGAACGTTCGAGTCCATCCCAATGATAAGAAGGATCGGTTATTGAATCACATCCAGCCGCATACAGTACACACAGTTGGAGCTCCTTGTCTTCCGCGAATCGAACCCATAGGTTCCTCTAGGGATATTCATGTCAGCTCTCCTTGTTGCCCTGAATTTTACTGCGCTCCGCGAATGAAAATATTTACTAGCTTCTGGCCCAATGAAAGATTGGAACCATATTTATGCAGGTTATCTCCCCGGTTACCCATTAACATCAATGTCGAGAAGGTCTCTGCCAGGAAAAATGGATCGTCCGTTCGCAGTCTGTTTTCATCCATTGCCCGTTGGAAATGGGAGGCTAACACTTCGTGAATCTGATGCTCCGTGTTGCGTATATCCTGAATTTGAGCTGGTTCAAGAAAAGGTTCAGCTTCTCTCAGCATGGTTTCAATCTCCGCATGTGGATTTCCCAGTCTGGCCTCTGCCAGACGAACAAGCCCCGACTCCAGATTCTCGGCTTGATCAAGGATATGCGAGGTTAACCGGCTCACATTCTGTAACATCGTTGTAAAGGCAACCTTAAAAAGCTCTGGTTTGCTGGTGAAATGATAATAAATGGTTGGTTTTGATACGCTACATGTTTTGCCAATTTGCTGAAGCGTGACTGTTTCATAGCCATACTCCATGAATAACTGTGAAGCCGTTTGAATAATGGTTTGCTGAATTGAGATATCATCGTTGCCATGTTTGGGTCTTCCAGGCAATCGTTTGGGTGATTTTTCTGTCATTGGACTTCCCTCCATGAATATTCTATGACAAATAACGATAGTAAGCAAAATCACCTTGTAATTATACTTACCGGTAAGTATAATTTATGAAGAGTTAAAAAAGACATATCATTATCCTCATAATAAGGTGGTTTTAAGGTTGAAAACAGCACAACGTACTAACAAATGGAAAAAGATAATCATGTGGACGATCTTGTCCATCGTTATCATCGTGGCCGGCGTTTACGTATATCTTAATTCGGTTACGTATAGTCCTTCTGAGCGAGCTGAAACGGCGATGACAAGTGATGCTCAGGTTAGTGTCACCAAGATTAAGGACGGTTACCGATTTGAACCCGTGGGTACAGAGGTAACCGAACCAAATATTATTTTTTATCCAGGCGGTCTGGTTGAACCTGAAAGTTATTCTCCACTTGCCAGAGAAATGGCAGAACAGGGTCACCGCGTATATATCGCAAACATGCCAATAAACTTGGCGATTTTCGGTCAAAACAAGGCTGATTCCTTTATCGAGGAACATCCTGACGAAGCGTTTGTTATTGGTGGCCATTCTTTGGGAGGGTCATTTGCATCACGGTATGCTGCGGAGCACAATGAGAAGTTGGAAGGCGTCTTTTTCTTGGCTTCTTATGCAGATGAAGGGGGGAGCGTGAAGAATACGGGCTTGTCTATCTTACAGATTACAGGATCGGATGACGGAGTGCTTAACAGGGAAGACTGGGAGAATGCCAAAGCAAATCTTCCGGAAGACACGACATATGTGAGTATTGAGGGTGGAAATCACGGTCAATTTGGCTCATATGGCATGCAAAAAGGAGATAATCAACCTGCAATTACGGAAGAAAAGCAGTTGGAAGAGGTTGTCGTAGCACTGGAGAACTGGATGGATAAATTAAATTAAAATAAACTATTAAATGAATGTATTGAATGGTAATGATCGTGGTACGATTAAAGTCGCTATTTTAGCGGCTTTTTTGGTTGTAGAATAAGAATAATGCTTCAACGGAGCAGGGTAACAGCTTTTATTGATTGAATTTCAACTCTATAATAGGCTTACAGAATTGCTTTAATTACTACAAATCGTTAACATTAGAAGCATTGTCATCGAAGTAGCAGCAAAACGAAGGGCAGCAAGAGCAAGAACATCAAAAGGAGAAAAGATTATGTTTTTCAGAAAATTTGCTTACACGTTAGTGATTATCCTCGCTGCATTATTGTTCTCAGGCTGTACTTCACAGTCACTGCTTGATCTCGGCTCACCTCAAGTTTCGGAGGATATGGGATTTGATGAGGTTGCCAATTATATCTCGGAGCACAATGAACTCCCACCAAATTATATTACCAAGAAAGAGGCAAGAGATCTGGGATGGGAACCAAGCGAAGGTAACCTGCGAGAAGTTGCTCCAGGCAAAAGCATCGGCGGCGACGTGTTCAGGAACCGGGAAGGATTACTCCCCAACAAAAAAGGCCGGATCTGGTACGAAGCCGATATAAATTACTCAGGAGGACGGCGCGGAAGCGACCGAATTCTATACTCGAATGACGGTCTAATCTACCAGACGACAGATCATTACAAGTCATTTGAACAGTTAAAATAAACGGAGGAAATGATATGAGCATCATTCAGATTAACGGAAACGACTTTCACAGCAAGGAAGAGCTTCATCAAATTTTGCAGAACCAGCTTGAGTTAGACGAGAGCTATGGAGGCAATTTGGACGCTCTATGGGATGTCTTAACTGGGGCTGTAAGCATGCCGCTTACTGTTCAATGGATTGGTTTTGAGAAAAGCAAAGAGATTCTTGGAGATTACGCTGACCAAGTCATGGAATTATTGCGTGATGTGGAAGGTGAGATCCAAGGATTTACGTTGGAATTATATTATTGAAAAGTAGGTTTGGCTTTATGAGGCGATGGGCAACCATCGCTTTTTTGGTCTTCACATTTTTACTGAGACTCATGTCTAGATCATGCTATTTTCATGGCTTAATAATCAAGGTTGGGGTTATTAGACTTCCTTATACTTTAAACATGGAATAGGGTAGGCAGGATTGTAGTCGTTTACTAACGGTTGAATATGTAAGCGTATACTATTTCAAAGCGAACCATCGTAATGTCTGGATTGGTTATTACGATTAACATCATTTAGGGGGCAGAAAAATAATGAGAGCCATTTCAAAAATGCTAGGAGCATGTCTCGTAACAAGTGTTGTGTTAGTTTCCGCCGGTTGCGGAAATGCTGCAGAGAATTCCGAATCAAATACGAGTGACCCCAACAGCCCAATCACATTTACCTTCTTCGGCGCAGATGCAAGTCCCAACTGGAACAAAATGCAGGATGCTGTAGGGAAAAAAATTACGGAAGAAACCGGTGTAAGCATTGATGCTGAATTCGATATTTCGAGCGGAGGCGGAAACGACCGCATTTCCCTGATGGCTGCAAGCGGTGATTATCCGGATTTGATCTTCCCCAAAGGTAACTTGACCAGACTCGTTGATGCCGGGGCAATGATTGATCTGACGGATCTGATCGAAGAACACGCCCCCAACTTGAAAAAGATCTACGGTGAGCACTTCAATCGGTTGAAATACAGCAATGACGATCCTTCAATCTATTGGATTCCAACGAATGGTGCGATCGATCAGGTCAGCTTTGATGCGACGAATGGTACTGCCATTCAACATCGTGTAGTCAAAGAACTCGGGTATCCTGAGATCAAAACCTTAAACGATTTCGAAAATGTGCTACGTGAATATTACGAGAAACATCCGACCACAGATGATGGCCAACCCACAATTCCGCTGACGCTTAGTGCAGATGGATGGCGGCGAATGATCACTGTTACTGATCCCGCTGTCATGTCTACTGGAGGACCTGGAGATGGTGAGTATTTCATCAATCCTGACACCTACGAAGCCGTTCTGCATTACAAACGTCCCGAGGAGAAGGAATATTTCCGGTGGTTGAACAAGATGTACAATGAAGGCTTGCTGGACAAGGACAGTTTTGTTCAGAAGGATGACCAGTATAAGTCCAAAATCGCCAGTGGTCGCGTGTTATCCTTGCTTGATCCAAGCTGGGGATTCAGTGATGCGGAAAATGCTTTGAAAAGTGCAGGGAAAGATGACATGACCTACGGATTCTATCCGGTCACGCTAGATGACAACTTTCAGCGTAAAGATTTCCAGAATATTGGCTTTGATGGTTATGGCATTGGCATAACAGTCGATTGCGAAGATCCTGTCCGTGCCATCAAATTTTTGGATTGGATGTCTTCTGAAGAAGGCCAAGTATTGAGAAACTGGGGCGTTGAAGGTGAGCAATATAACGTGGAAGACGGTGTTCGCACCATTCCAGCCGATGTACAGGAAAGTAAAAACAAGGACAATAACACATTCACCAAAGAAACTGGAGTAGGCTTGTATTACATTTTTGGTGCTCACTACGGGGATGGCGTCAAAGATTCAACGGATAACTACTATACAACGAATTATCCTGAACAGATTCAGCAAAGTTATTCTGATGAGGAAAAAGAAGCTTTGAAAGGTTATGGCATCACTACATGGAAGGATTTGTTCCCTTCCGAAGAGGAGTTTCCGGTGAAAGAGTGGGGCGCGGCTTACAATATGCCGATTCCTTCGGATAGCGGGGATTATAACGTTGTGTACCAGAAAACGCAGGATATTATTCAGAAACGGATCGCCGAAGCGATTACATCCTCTCCGAGTGCCTTTGAAGACATATACGACAATATGATTACCGAACTTGATAATGCAGGTGCAGTAGCCATGGAACAGCAGTATACGGAGTGGATTAAAGATCGCGTTCGATTGTGGACGGGTAAAGAGATCAATTAACTGGCGTATAATCACAATAATGAGTTGTTTGCAGATCCGAAGTATATCAAAAACTAAAAAACATCGAGCCATGCAGGATGGCTTGATGTTTTTTAGTTTACATTGAATGAGCTTGTCATTATTTTGGCAAAGCTTCCATTGCATCACGTCTTTGTTTGATATATCTACCGGGGGAGATGCCGACCATTTTGGTAAAACTGCGAATAAAATTGGCATAGTCACTGAATCCCGATTGAAAGCATGCATCCGTAATACTCATTCCTTCAGACAGGTGGAATTTGGCCCGTTCAATACGACGACCCAAAATGTAGGAACGGATGGTCAATCCAGTATGCTTCTTGAACTGGCGGCTGATATAAGTACTGTTCATGTAGAACACTTCGGCAAGTTTGCGAAGTGTAATGTCTTGATTTAGATGTGTTTCAATATAATCCATGGTTTCACGAACCAGTTCAGGCATAATGTCATTGGGAACAAAGGAATTGTTATGAAACCAGACGTTAATCATGACCAACAATTGGGCTACGGCTGCATTTATTTTGATATCGGTGCCATAAGCATCGGAAGCAAGCAATCCTTCCAGTTCGTTCGTACATTGCAGCATCTGCTTCAAGTTATAGTCGTCTAAATGTACGATGTTGCCTGTTCCTTTGGGGCGATGATCAAAACATGACGATAGATTGGTTGATGGTGTGGAAAGCTGAAATAGATATGTTTTTTTGAGATTGATTGTAATTCGCTCATACTCAGATTCATCCAGAATAAAGGCTCGGTGCATCTCCTCGGGTGACATCACAAGCAAATCGCCAGGCTGTACATGGTAGCATCGATTTTCTACATAAAAGTGAACGTTGCCACGAAGAAACAGGTAGATTTCGTATGCATTATGGCGATGATAGATCGTTTCCAGCTTATACGTCGTTACGCTGTGTAGATATAAGAGCTCAGGCTGGATGGGATCATAAAAACACTCAGAGGATCCACTCATGAAGTACCTCCCGTCATTTCACGCAATAAATAGAGCGGTTAACGCAATGAAATTGTACTCAGCTTACCTTAAAATGTAATCATCCTATCATGTTACCTTTTGTATTGCAAACGCTTTCTCATAAAAAGGCACAACTAAAAACGATTATAGGGGGATTCTTTTGATGAATCATCATTCTACACCACAAGCTGGTAAGCAAAAGCAAGATCAAGCTGCCAATCTGGAGCGTATTCCAGGGGAGATTGGAAAGCTTCGTCCCAACGGTAATCCTCTGGTGGCCCACAAATTTGGAGCTGATCCCTATGCTTTGGTATTTAACAATCGAGTCTACTTATATATGACTAGTGATAAGCTGGAATATGATAAGGACGGTCTTCCTCAGAAAAACAGCTACAGTTCAATCAACCGGATTACGGTCATTTCTTCGGATGACTTAATCAACTGGACCGATCATGGAGAGATCAGAGTTGCTGGACCTCAAGGCGCAGCAACATGGGCTTCGCAATCCTGGGCCCCGGCAGCTGCTCATCGAATCTTGGATGGAAAGGACTGTTTCTTTCTTTATTTCGCCAACAATGCCAGTGGAATAGGTGTACTGTCTGCACCCACACCTATAGGTCCATGGATAGACCCTATAGGAAAAGCACTTATTACAAGAGAGACTCCGGGAGTGGAGGAAGTAACCTGGTTATTCGATCCGGCTGTCATTGTAGATGATGATCATCAAGCCTACCTTTACTTTGGTGGTGGTATTCCACACGGAAAAGCAGAAAAACCGGATACGGCAAGAGTTATGCGATTGGGAGACGATATGATCAGCGTTGTTGGCAAAGCGAAGGTTATTCAGGCACCTTATATGTTTGAAAGTTCAGGGATACATAAATATAATAATAGTTACTACTATACGTATTGTTCCAATTTTGTTGAGGGTGATCGGCCAGAGGGCAGCCCACCACCTGGTGAAATTGCATATATGACCAGCGTTCAACCAATGGGGCCATGGACATATCAAGGCACGCTACTCCAGAATCCTGGACACTTCTTTGACATTGGCGGCAACAACCACCACGCTATATTTCAACTATCGGATCAGTGGTACATTGCCTATCATGCTCAGACATTATGCCAAGCCATGAATATCCCCGAAGGTTACCGTTCAACACATCTGAATCGAATCGAACATGATGAGGCCACGGGTAAGATCAAGAAGGTACATGCAGATTATCAGGGCGTAGATCAAATCAAGTGCTTCGACCCCTATGGGCGGGTAAGCGGTTCGACGATTGGATGGAGTAGCGCAGTATCAACAGAGCAATATTTTGACTCTTGTGAGATGTCTGCATCAGATTCGAATAGGATTTCCGCTAAGCTTCAAAATGACAGCTGGATAGCTATATCCAAGGTTGACTTTGAAAGTGAAGGACCCACAACCTTCACAGCCACGATTGCGAATCAAGGAACCGAAGGTACGTTAGAACTTCGACTTGATCGTGCAGACGGACTGTTAATTGGAGAAATCATTGTTCCGCCTGCGACCGGATCCCTTCAATGGATGGAACTAACAACTAATATTACGGGTGCGAAAGGTGTGCAAGACTTGTATATTAAGCTTAAAAGTTCAACAGACAGCTCAACCATTCTTTTAAGAGAATGGAAGTTTAACAGAAAAAATGAGGTGTAATTGAAGCATGTATCCGAATCCGATTATTTGGGCCGATTACCCGGATCTTGACGTTATTCGCGTAGAGGACACATATTATATGGTCAGTACAACCATGCATATGATGCCGGGATGTGTCATCCTGCGTTCATATGACCTGATCCATTGGGAAGTAGCCACATATGTATACGACACATTGGACGATACACCTGCCCAACGGCTGGTGGATGGTCATCACGTTTATAGTAAAGGCATGTGGGCTGCATCACTCCGCTATCATCAAGGGATGTTCTATGTGATCTTTGTTGCGAATGATACCCGTAAGACATACTTGTATACGTCGACCTCCATCTCGGGAGTGTGGAAGAAGCAGATCGTGGAAGGGTTTTACCATGATTGCTCCTTATTTTTTGACGATGATGAACGAGCCTATCTCGTGTACGGTAATACCGAGATCTATCTGACCGAATTAAGCTCTGATCTGTCCGGGCCCAAACCTGGTGGAGTGCATCGCTTGATTGTAAAAGACGAGCAGCCTCATCACCTTGGTTATGAAGGAGCACATTTTTACAAGATCAATGGTAAATATATTGTGTTCCTGATTCATATAACGAAAGCTTCCGGACGGAGAACACAGGCGTTTTATATGGCAGACTCTCTGGAAGATGTCTTCACTGGTGGAGAAGTATTCAATGACGATATGGATTATTTCAATTCAGGTGTTGCTCAGGGCGGTATCGTGGATACGCCGGATGGAGACTGGTATGCAATGCTGTTTCAGGATCATGGGGCTGTTGGCCGGGTTCCTGTTTTGGTTCCGCTACACTTTGATCAAGGTATACCGGTGTTTGCAAGCAAAGCGCCGAAGCAGATTGATATCCCGAGCACGAGACCAGAGCACCGTTATAACCCGTTAGTGGGTAGCGACAGTTTCAATTATGAACTCGAGAAAGATGGAAGCATCCGCCTCCGTGATTTTTGGCAATGGAATCATACACCTAATCATGAACTCTGGTCCGTTACAGAGAAATCGGGGGTGTATCGTGTTCGAACGGGACAGATCAGCCCAAATCTAACGTTCGCCGTAAATACACTAACCCAGCGTTCAATGGGGCCCGCTTGCGAAGCAATAGTTACGCTTGACGGCAGTCGTCTGAATGATGGGGATTATGCCGGGTTATGCTTTCTGATCGGTTCGTACGGTATGATCGCTCTCACGAAGCAGGATAGCAAGTTTTACTTGGTCATGCATGCCAGAGATAGTGAGGATTCAACCATATTTGGCAATCTGATCGACCAGAAGCCAGCCACTGAACATGAACGTATCCCGGTATCAGATCCAGTAGTTAAACTAAAAGCATTCGGGGATTTTAAGAACAATCTGGATGAGTGCTCTTTTGCCTATTTTGATGGGGTTGAATGGATAGATATAGGGATTGTCCATAAAATGATATATAAATTGGATCATTTTATGGGTTGCCGAATAGGGTTATTTGTATATTCAACGGAAATAGCTGGAGGAACAGCTGACTTTTCGAATTTCCAATATCGCGTGATTAAACCTGATGAGAAACAATGAAAATATGTAAAAGCCGCCCAACGGCGGCTTTTCGTATTCAATGAGTACAAGTTGTTGTACAATGATATGGATTCAAAGTTGACAGAGAGAAGAGAGTTGTTCAAACCAAACTGGGGGCATGTCGTCATGTATAAGAGATGTCTGGACATAACAAGATGGACCTTCATTCTGTTCCTTGCTGTGTCGATACCAGCAGGTCATACCGAAGGAAATTCCAAACAATATCATCCGCAGCCAGATGGGCAGCAGATTCAACTTCCCGCTACGTTTGAGAGGTATTCTCCTCCCATATCGGTCTCTTTTGTCAGGGAAACCGGAGATGACCTTGAGCGCATGATTAGTCAGTTACCTGGTGAGACGATGCTGGATAATCGCTGGACTCGTTTGTACGAGAAAGAGCTAGGTATTCAAATTCACTATGACTGGATTGCTAATGGAGATGTATACAATCAGAAGTTGGGTGTATCCCTTGCTGCAGGACGTTTCCCAGATGTGGTAAAAGTAAATCCATATCAACTTAGACAACTGAGCAACGCTGGAATGATCGAGGATTTAACCCATGTGTACCAAGAGTATGCGTCCCCACTTACAAAGAGTATATTGGAGGCGGAGGGAAGAGGCGCATTTGATGCGGCAACCATTGATGGCAAACTCATGGCTATTCCCGAATCATCTTCCTCCATTGAGACAGCGCAGTACCTGTGGATTAGAACCGATTGGTTGGAGCAACTGGGGCTACGGCCGCCTGAAACGATGGAAGAGCTTCTCCAGGTTTCGAAAGCGTTTACAGAGGAGGACCCCGACGGGAACGGAGAACATGATACGTACGGACTTGCGCTAACGAACCATCTATGGGATCCAGTTATGGGAGCTGCAGGGTTCATGTCCGGCTACGGTGCCTACCCTAATATATGGGTTAAAGATGCAGAAGGAAACCTCACTTATGGAGGTATACAGCCTGAAGTTCGGGAGGCTCTGAAAGTACTGCAAACGTTGTATCGTGAAGGCCAACTTGATCCGGATTTCGGTTATAAAAGTGGAAACAAGGCGTTTCGTCTGGTTCAGGATGGAAAAATAGGGATGCTCTACGGCGAACAGTGGACATCCTTTATGCTTCAGAGCACCCGTGATACAGATATAGATGTAGAATGGCAGGCATATCCGATTGTTGCCAAGTCGGACCGGAGTCTGTTCGTACCGCTACGTTCCAACACTGGGCAATACTTTGCTGTAAAAAAGGGCTTCTCTAATCCGGAGGTCGTTGTGAAGCTCATGAATCTGCATCTGGACATCAACTGGGGGGATCAGGCAGAGTATGAAACATACTACAATGACGACTCCCGAGCTGTGTGGATGCTTTCACCGGTGACTCCTTTTCCCGGTAATAAAAATATAGATGCATACAAACAAATTCGTGATGCCAGAAGTACAGGAGACTTCTCGGCTCTGCAGAATGAAGCTCTCGCCATTCACAAACGAATTGTGGCCTATGAATTGGAAGCTGTAGAGAGCGGCTGGGGCTGGAAACAAACCTATGGGCCTTCGGGTGCTTTTAGCATTGCAGATTCTTACGAGAAGAACGGCCAACTTCTCTACGATCAGTTCACAGGCGGAATTACGGACACGATGGTTGATCGACAAATTATTCTTCGGGATCTTCAGCTTGAAGCCTATATGAACATTATTCTAGGCAGGTCGATAGATGAGTTTGATCAATTCGTCGAGAACTGGCGCAAGCTGGGGGGAGATCAGATCACATCGGAAGTTAACGCGTGGTTTCGCACCAGCAAGCCAAAGGAGCGCTAATGTTCACTTTACTCATACAAGGAACCCACTCAGCCTTTGGCATTGGAGGTGAATGCATTGATCAAGATCCCTGCTAAATCATGGCTTAACAGTATATTTGCGCGATTAATAATCACCTATCTGGTATTTGTACTCCCCCTTATTCTTCTTGGCGTGTATCTGTATCATTGGAGTTATGACAATGCAAGCCAGGAAATATCGTTGTCAACGGAGAGACGGTTGAACCAATATGTGTTGGAATTGAACAGAGAGATGGAATGGATGGAATTACAGCAGTTTGATATCGTTGAGGATCGGAAACTCAATCGTCTCGCCATTCTGTGGGACATGATGGATCAGGTTGAGCGACGTGATACATTAAATTACCTGACTGAACGACTCGCTTCATTCAAGAATAGCACTGCTTATATCAAAAACGTTCATGTACATATCCCTTCTGTCGGCAAGAGTATATCCGCGATTCAAGGCATCGATGATTTCGATAAAAGTTCATATCTATACTTCAGTTCAGGCATGCAAGGAAAAGGTACCCGCTTCACTGTGAAAGAGGACGCCTTGAACTTGAGTGCCGTCAGGCTGACAGGTGCGAGAGGAGAACCCCCGCTTTTTGTCATTCAAGTGGAGCTGGATACAGACCATTTTCAGAATGAACTCACACGGCTTAATTTGTACCCGGAGAGTTCAACTTTTCTGATTGAGGACAAAACGGGGCATGCCATCACAGATAAGCAACAAGCTAGTGTTATTCTCTCGAATTATCGTGAGCACAGTGTAAAAGGTACACTTGATGGTTTTCGAATGAAAGTGGGGGACACCATGTATCACGTTAGTCAGTTGCATATGGACTCACTGGGCTTATCCGTCGCTACATATCTACCCGAGGCAATTGTTACCAAGCCACTTAGCAAGTTCTATCATTGGGCCTGGCTGTTTGCAATTACATCATTTGTTGCCATCACGGCGTATCTCTATTCAAGTTACAAGTTGATTCACATCCCGTTACTGTTGTTGGTGAAAAGATTCAAAAAAATGGAGGGAGGCATGCTTGATGTCCCCATCGCACATAATCGAAAGGATGAATTTGGCTTCCTCTACACCCGTTTCAATCTAATGATTGAAAATCTTCAATCCCTGATCGACCGAGATTTCAAGAAAACACTGATGATGCAGCGGGCCGAGTTGAAACAACTCCAATCCCAGATTAATCCTCATTTTCTGTACAATAGCTTCTTTATTCTGAATTCACTGGCAAGGACAGGGGAAACCGAACGTATTGAGCAATTCACGAACATGCTCGGAGAGTATTTCAGGTTCATTACCCGGAATGAAACAGATCATGTGAAGTTGAAAGTGGAAGTTGAGCATTCACGAATCTATACAGAGATTCAACAATTACGATTCTCCAGACGAATCAAAGTTGATTTTGGGTCACTACCTGTTGAGATGGAACATATTAAAGTTCCCAGACTCATTATTCAACCTATTATTGAGAATGCATATGAACACAGCCTTGAAAAGAATACGGACTCCGGTCTTCTAATTATTGGGTTTAATATGGAAGGTTCATATGCCGAGATCACCGTAGAGGATAATGGAAATGAGTTGGAAGAGCAACACATTCAAGCTCTTCAACAACGCTTGCATAAGGACGGAGGTACAGACGAAATGACCGCGTTAATCAATATTCATCGTCGTCTGGTCCTGACGTATGGAGAAGGAAGTGGCCTTTTCCTATCCAGAAGTGAACTGCAAGGATTAAAAGTCACAATTCGAATCCAGTGGAAAGAGGGAGAAAACGAATGTATCGACTTTTGATTGTAGATGACGAGGAGATTATTACGGATAGTCTCTATGAAACGTTCGCCAGACATATACCCGACGAGCTTGACGTATGTAAGGCCTACTCTGCAACAGAAGCATTGTCATGGATGCAGCGTTCGAGAATTGACATTGTTCTAACGGACATCCGCATGCCGGGCATGAGTGGCTTGGAACTGACGGAGCGGATTCAAGCCAGTTGGCCGAATTGTCGCGTCATTTTTCTGACAGGACATAGCGATTTTGATTATGCTTATCAAGCTTTTCAGATGGCCAATGTGCGTTACTTGCTCAAAACGGAAGGTTATGACAAGGTGATGTCGGTTGTCGAAGATGTGATGGAAGAGATTCGGCGAAGTCACAGCATGCTTGAGTTGTTGGAACATTCTCATAAAGTCAACTCGCAGCTTGCACTGATTCAGCAAAAAGAGTATTTGCGGAAGCTGCTTCAAGATTGTACAGCGGTTATAGCTTCTACTATGGATATGCAGGCCGAATTATCCAAACGAGATATAAGATTACAGATCAACTCGCCTGTTTATCTCATACTGGGTCGGTTCAATAATCCGCCAGAAAAAGGTTCGGACCTCACACAAGTTCAGGAATCTGTTCGCATTATCGGCTCTTCTCTGATGAATGAGCGTACAGTGTGCGCAAGTGTAACGGACCATTATGGGGATACGATCTGGCTGCTTCAGCCGAAGCAGGAGGAAGAGATGACAAATGATAAACTTGTGCGATTTCTAGAAGGTACACTAGAACTGGTACAGGAAGCGTGCATGGTATCACTCGGCGTATCCATTGCTTTTTCATTAAGTAGTCGCAGCTGCAATTGGTCCGAGTTAACCAAACAATATGAACGTTTGAGATTACTCCAGTGGATGAAAATTGGGGATGGTGTATCCATGGTACTCACGGATCATCGTAATGATCTCTCATCTGATGTACCCAAAGAATCCATGCGGATCTCAAACCGGATCGAGATTATGTCAGGATATTTGGAAACGGGACGAATTCAGCCATTTTACGATATATTTGAGGAGCTTGCAGGCGAACTGCTGCAACAGGAAATTACGATGGAACGTGCCATGGAGACATACTACAATCTGGCCTTATTATTGCATTCAACGATCAATCGTTGGGGTCTTCAACAGAAGATCCCGGATCAACGAAGCTTGCTGCACTTAGGGGAGTATACATGCATGAAGGATGCAGTACAATTTCTATATCGTGCTGCCGATGAATTAGTGCGCTACAAAAGATCAAATGAACAGGAACGCGCTAACGTTGTAATTCAGTCCTTATGCAGTTACGTCAAGGAGAACCTGGAGAAAGATCTCTCTCTGGTGAGATTGGCAGAACTTCATCATTTTAATCCATCCTATCTGTCGCGATTCTTTAAGCAGGAAATGGGAATAAACGTGTCAGAGTTCATTGACGACTGCCGAATACGGAAAGCTAAAGAATTGCTTCAGAACACAAATCTTATGGTACGTGAGGTCGCACTTCAAGTGGGGTACGAGGCTGCACATTCGTTTACCCGACTTTTTAAGAAAATAACGGGAATGACTCCCCAAGAATACCGGGAATCCCTTTTGGTACGTTAATGGTGAATACTCTGGAATTGACCAAACCCAAATAACCACAAAAAAACGCA
>NZ_ANHX01000013.1 GCF_000316035.1 Paenibacillus sp. PAMC 26794 | reverse complement strand
TGCGTTTTTTTGTGGTTATTATCTAATTGATAAACAAACCGATTCGGCGATCCACCTTTAGGCCGTGTGGATTTTTTGTCTTCTATAAGTATTGGGACTCGATCCGGCATACGCTTTGAACTTTTTATAGAACCAGTCAATATCCTTATAGCCTACCTCAATAGCAATCTCATATATTCGCAGATTCGTGGAAGACAACAACTGCTGTGCCTTTTCCATACGTTGCTGGAGCATATAATCATTGAAAGACATCTTCTCTTCCAGCTTGAACTTCTGTCCAAGGTACGCACAGTTAAAATGAAGCATGTCAGAGATCTTCTTCAGCGTGATTTCATCACTCAGATGATCCCGTACATAGGCCTTGACGATACGAATAACATGACTGGAGTGCATGGGCTTACCGTTCATTTGAACGGGTGTTTTGAAGAACGACGACGTTTTGTGTGCCGGGTCGGTTTCAAGGTGGGATCTAAGTCCATGCAGACTGTTAAGTAAAGAAGAGGGACTAACAGGATACGGGAGATAATCATTTACCTGATACGTCAGGGCTTTGCGTACAAACCTGAAGTGATCTCTTCCACCCATAAGGAGGATGGGTATTTGACTTTTTTTACGAATGTCGTTGCATAACCAGAGCCCCGCGGTATCAAACCTCTCTGTATGTACCATAACAAGGGAAAAGTCTCGTTCTGACAATGCGGTCAAAGCCTCGGCCGATGAGAACACACAATTTGCGATAGTATATTGAGCTTTGCTCCGTAGCAACATCTGTTGCAACTCTCCGCACAAACGACGGCTGAAATCCACAAGTAAAATATCATACATGAAGCAATACCTCACCTTCTGCTGAATTGTAATGCGCTAGATTAACTGAAATTTGACTTAATTTCATTATGGTAATAAAAGAAAGCGCATACAATGTGCATATTTTTGTAGACAGTGCATTTCTTTACCAATTAAAACCTATAATGCACTTTGCTCGCACAAAATTACGCGAATCTATATTCAGCCCGGGTAAACATCTGTATTCTGGCGGGTTGTTTGCGCTTTCATTTGAACGATACACTGTGATAGCAAACGACAATCAGGGGGGGAAGACGATGAGAAAAAACAAGTTCATGCTACTGAGCTTGGTATTTGCGGTCTTGTTGGTGATTGCTGCATGCAGTTCTGCACCTACCGCTCAACCCGAGCCGGAAAAGACAACACCACAGGAGGAACAAAAACCCGCAGAAACCGAGCCCAAGAATGAAAACTCCACACCAGAAATGGACTTTGACATGGGCGGCAGAACCATCAAGGTTGTTGCTTGGTGGGACATGGAGATACAGGGGAACAACCCGGACAACATTCAACGCCTTGAGAATCTCGAAGCGCTGAAGAAAAAACACAACTTTAATATTGAATACGTTTCCATCGATTTCGGTGAATATCAGGAAAAAGTAGTTGCTTCCCTGATGGCCGGTGAACCGCTTGGCGATCTGGTGAGATTGGGCAAAAACTATGCCATCCCGGCATTGACCAAACAGGATCTGTTATGGCCAGTGGATGATTATATTAAAAACGACAAGGTATTCAACCAGAAAACAACCAAGGAATACATGCAGTATGAAGGCAAAGGTTACGGCTTTACCGAGGACCAGTCCTCGTTTATCAACGGGATTTTCTATAATCGCACACTCATGCAAGAGCTCGGCTTGAAGCCACTTCAGGAGTATGTGGATGCCGATGAATGGAACTGGGATACGTTCATCAGCGTTGCCAAGCAAGCGAACAAGGATCGAAACAATGATGGCAAGCTGGATACATGGGGACTCGCTCAAACAGGCTTGCTGGAACCGATTCTGTACTCCAACGAGGCTTCTCTGACCAAAGAGGATAAGCAGAACCTGGAAGATCCAAAAACGAAAGAAGCGTTGAACTTCCTGTCCAAACTGGCTACCGAGAAAGTCGGCAGAGCTTCTGAGGGCGGCGATTGGACAGAGCCATCCACGTTCTTCCGTCAAGGCAACACCTTGATGTATTCAGGTGCTATGTACGAAGTCGAAGGCATTATGACGGATATGCAGGACTACGATATTGGTTTCGTACCGTTTCCAAAAGGTCCAGGTGCAACAGCGTATCACTCCGGTGAGTCACGTTACCAAGCTATAACAATTCCAAAAGCGGTAGAGAATCCGGAACAACTGATGTACATCTGGGAGAAAATTAACGAGATCGATTCGATCTATGAGTATCCGGGACAATCCACACTGGAGACACATCTGACCGATGAAGCAGATATCAACAACGCCAGAGAGGTCGCGGAAGGTATGTTGGTTCTCGACCATAACACATTCCCGTCCTTGCCGTTCTGGGACTTTGATGGGGAGCTCAAAGAAGGGGTGTCCGTATCCACGCTGATCGAGAAATACAAGGCTCCTTTCCAGGCTGCGATTGATGAGGTATACAAATAAGTATCACGTTACACGGGCAGAACGCACCAGTGAAGGTGCGGTCTGTCCGGGTTAGTCAATCGATCATTTCTCTCAACGCTTACAGGAAAGGGGATACATTCAAACATGCGGTCACGTAAGAAAAAGGGACTAATCCTGGTGCTTGTCCTGGCCTTGGTGCTCTCCATATGGACACTATATCCATCGCGGGATCGTAATCCGGGAACGGTACATGCGCTTGAGGACTTTGAGGCGGTATCGGGAACCGAGGATTCATTCAGTTATGAGCATTATCTGACTACTCATGACAATACGGCCAAACCGGATGATATTGTACGCATCGAAGGCGAATCTTATGTTCAGGCAGAGGATGGGGAATTTGAGGTTGTGCAAGGGTACGCCGGATTAGACGGAAGTGCCGTAATTACGCCGGAAACTGGAACCATTCGCTGGGATGTTCCCGTTCAAGTGAGCGGTTTGTACAACATTCGCATTCACTATTATCCCGTAGAAGGCAAAAGCTCCGGGATCGAACGCAGGCTTGAGCTTAATAGTAAGGTCCCGTTCAGAGGGGCCGATATTCTTCTGTTTGACAGGGTATGGGGGAATCGCGAGGATGACGTCCGGCAGGACGATCGTGGCAACGAGCTTAGACCAAGACAAGTGGAACAGCCCGAATGGCAACTGACTTCCTTCAAGGACAGCGCAGGGTACTTCGAGGAACCGTTTCAGTTTTATTTTGAAAAAGGCAGTCAGAAGTTATCGCTCACTTCATTAAGAGAAAGTATGGCGATTGATTATATCGAGTTGTACCAGGAAAGCGAAGCTCCTTCCTATGCAGAGCTGGAGCAGACCTATGCCTCACTCGGCTTGAAAGAATCGGCTCCTGTCATGCTGAAAGTACAGGGGGAGGAAGCTGTCAGCAAATCATCCCCTACACTGGCACCAATCTCGGACCGATCAAGCCCTTCACTCGAGCCTTATAATGTATCGAAAATTCGGATGAACGCCATCGGGGGCATTAACTGGAAACTGCCGGGCGAATGGATTGAATGGGAAATTGACGTGCCTGAAGACGGACTGTATCAACTGGCGCTTAAGGTGAAGCAGGATCAATTGCGTGGCATCTATGCCACCCGCAGTCTGACGATTAACGGCGAAGTTCCGTTTAAGGAAATGAAACGCATTCGATTTAACTACAGCCCGGCTTGGCAAACTCAGGTGTTGGGTTCGGGAGAGGATCAGCCATATCAGTTTCATCTTGAAAAAGGGAAACACCGAATCAGAATGACGGTTACACTTGGCGACATCGCTCCGCTGCTGCGGACCGTGGAATCCAGCGTGCTGGAACTGAATGAGATGTATCGCAAAATATTGATGATCACCTCCAACAGTCCGGACCCACTGCGGGATTACCAGCTGGAACGGCGTATTCCGGAGATGACGGAGGTGTTTGAACGACAAGCTGACACCTTGCGCTCCGTTGCAGATTACCTGGAAAAGGCCACGGGTGAGCAAAGTGACAAAGTGGCCGTACTGCACGCCATGGTATTGCAGCTTGAAGATATGGCGGCCAGACCAGAGACGGTTCCCAAACGGCTGGATACGTTCAAAATTAACGTAGGCGGTCTCGGCACATGGATACTATCGGTACGTGAACAGCCGATTACGTTGGATTACGTTGTCGTATCTTCGCCGGGTGAATCGCTGCCAAAAGCGGAAGCGAGCACCGTCCAGCAGGTGAAGCACGAACTGGGCGCATATGTTGCCTCGTATACCGAAGATTACGACAGCATTGGTAACGTGGAACAAAAGAAAGATGCCATCACCGTATGGATCACGACCGGACGAGATCAGGCCCAAGTACTGAAAGGCATGATCGACGATTCGTTTACCCCGGATACGGATGTATCTGTGCAGTTACGTCTCGTTCCGCCTAATATTTTGCTGCCCGCAACACTCTCGGGAGAAGGACCGGATGTTGCCATGCAGATGGGCGAAGACATTCCGGTGAACTATGCGATGAGGAATGCAACAGCGGATCTGAGCCAGTTCCCCGATTTCGAGGAAATTTCGGGCAGGTTCCGTGAAAGCGGATTGACGCCTTACCGGTACAACGACGGGGTATATGCCCTTCCGGAGCAGCAGCATTTTCCAATGCTCTTTTACCGCAAAGATATTCTGAATGAACTGGGCCTCGAACCGCCGAAAACGTGGCAAGACGTATATAACGCCATCGCCGTGCTGCAGAAGCATAACATGGAGTTTTATCTGCCGATTGAGGATACGCTGAACAATGCCAACCTGGTTCCGAATTCAACCTTTGCGATGTTGTTATATCAGAATGACGGAACGTTCTACACCGAAGACCAGAAGAAAAGTGCGCTGGATTCGGAGATTTCAATGGACGCGTTCAAACGCTGGACGCAATTTTATACCAATTACAAGTTTCCGCTCAAAGCCGACTTTCCGAACCGCTTCCGTACCGGGGAAATGCCGATCGGAATTGCTGATTACACCACGTATAACATGCTGACGGTTATGGCTCCGGAAATCCGCAATCTCTGGGACTTTACGATTGTTCCGGGTACACAGCTTCCGGATGGGTCCATACGGCATGAAGTGGCCAGCGCTACGAGCGCGGTGATGATGCTCGAAAATGCCGACAACAAGGAAGCGGCGTGGAAGTTCATGAAGTGGTGGACTGATGAGCAGACCCAGATTGAATACGGGAGAGAAATGGAAGGCCTTATGGGAGCAGCTGCCCGTTACCCGACGGCCAATATCGAAGCCTTGAAGCAATTGCCTTGGCCTGTGAAGGATTATCAAAATCTCGAGAAACAATGGGAATGGGTACAGGGAATCCCGCAGCTTCCTGGAGGTTATTTCACGGGACGACATCTGGACAACGCCTTCCGCAAGGTGGTCAATGCAAATGAAAATCCGCGTGAAGCCTTATCGGACTATGTGTTGTACATTGATGATGAAATTGAGTTGAAACGCAAGGAATTTAATCTGAAATAGAGGAAAGGGAGGGTAACGGTTGCAAGCAAAAACTACCAAGACAGCCGCCGCTCCTGTCGTCCATACCCGCCAGGTCGGCTGGTGGTCCCTATTGAAGCGGGATCTGTATCTCAGCAGGCATTATTATGTATTGATGGCACCGTTTATGCTGATTTTTTTCATGTTTACTGTCATTCCGGTTGGCATTTCACTCGGGCTCAGCTTTTTTCACTTCAATATGCTGGAGCTGCCGCGATTTGTCGGCTGGCAGAACTATTCCCGGCTTTTCCTGAACGATGACGTATTTCTGATCGCTCTCAAAAACACGCTGCTTTTTGCCGTAATTACAGGCCCTCTCAGTTATATTGCCTGCTTTTTGTTTGCGTGGATCATCAATGAGCTGTCTCCTAAAATTCGGGCGGTCATGACGCTGGTTTTCTATGCCCCATCCATATCGGGCAACGTCTTTTTCATCTGGCTGATCATCTTCTCGGGTGACAGCTACGGGTATATGAACGGCTTTCTGATGCGCCTTGGCGTCGTACTGGAACCGATTCAATGGCTCGCAGACGAGAAGTATGTACTGGCAATCGTCATCATTGTACAGCTGTGGCTGAGCCTGGGAACCAGCTTCCTGGCCTTTATTGCAGGACTGCAAACCATTGATCGTTCTCTGGTTGAAGCAGGAACCGTAGACGGGATCAAAAACCGCTGGCAGGAGCTCTGGTACATCACCTTGCCTTCGATGAGACCGCAGCTGATGTTTGGTGCGGTAATGCAGATTACCGCTTCCTTCGCCGTAGCTGAGATCTCCATCGCACTGGCAGGTTTCCCGAGCGTAAACTATGCGGCACACACAGTTGTCACGCATCTGATGGACTTCGGAACCATTCGTTTCGAGATGGGGTATGCCTCGGCCATCGCAACGGTTCTGTTTGCCCTGATGCTGGGTACAAACATTTTCACGCAAAAAATGCTTAGAAAGATAGGTGAATGACGATGACCAGCAAAGTACGTGCCGTGTTTGGCATGCCAAAAAGGCTTAATCGGTCATTTACCGTCAGCCTGATGTTATTTGCATTGCTGGGCGTGTTCGGCTCCTTTATGGTGCTTCCGCTCATCTATGCTGTCAACAATGCATTCAAGCCGCTGGATGAGCTGTTTATTTTCCCGCCGCGCTTCTGGGTGAACAATCCGACAACGGAGAATTTTGCCGATCTGATCAACCTCATGGGCAATTCGTGGGTGCCGTTATCCCGCTATATTGCCAACACATTGCTTATTACGATACTTGGCACGGCGGGGCATATCCTTCTTGCATCTGCAGCGGCTTATCCGCTGGCGAAATATCGTTTTCCGGGTTCCAAAGTGTTGTTCACCATTGTCATTCTGTCCCTGATGTTCTCGCCGCATGTTACGGCGATTCCGAACTATATGGTCATGTCCTGGCTTGGCTGGATAAACACTCATGCGTCCATTATTGTGCCATCACTTGCGTTCTCGCTGGGACTTTTCCTGATGAAACAGTTCATGGAGCAGATCCCCGATGCTTTGCTGGAGGCAGCCAAAATCGACGGGGCCAATGAATACCGGATATTCTGGAGCATCGTGATGCCCAATGTGAAGCCGGCATGGCTCACGCTCATGATCCTGCAGTTTCCAGCGTTATGGGGAACGGATGGCGGGAGCTTCATTTACAGTGAAAATCTCAAAACGCTGCATTATGCGCTCAGTCAGATTGTGCAGGGAGGGATTGCAAGAGCCGGTGTAGGTGCGGCTGTTGCCTTGCTGCTGATGATCGTACCGATCACCCTGTTTATCATCTCTCAGAGCAGTGTTATGCAGACGATGGCCACTTCGGGCATGAAAGAGTAGAAAGGAGGCAGCGAGGTGCGGAGAAGCACATGGAAAAAACGTAAATCGATCATCATGGGCATGATCTGCCTCCTGTTGTTCGTTCAAGAGGCGCCCTTCGTGAGTGCAGATGGTAAAACGGATGCGTACCATTATTCCTTCTGGGGTGACGCAGTTCCTTCACCGGCGGCATATGAGGCAACAACCATTATCACCGGCAAGAAGCTGAACACAACTCCTATGAAAGAGCCAAGTGACATGCATGTTACCGCCAATGAGCACGTCTTTGTACTCGATTCGGGCAATGGCCGCATCATTGAGATGGATCGCAACTTCAAGCTGGTACGGACGATTGATTCATTTGAGCAGGAAGGCAAGGAAGATCATTTTAAAAATCCACAGGGATTGTACGTCACGGAAAAAGGCCATCTGCTGGTCGCTGATTCGGATAATCACCGGGTGGTGCATCTGGATGAACAGGGGAAGCTGGTCAAGATCGTGTCTGAACCAAAATCGGATCTGTTAAAAGCAGACTTCCAGTTTAAACCGATGCGGATTGTTATGGACAAAGGGGAGCGTATCTACGTCATGGCCGAAGGCGTATTTGATGGATTCATGGAGTTCAGCGCCGACGGTACGTTCTCTTCCTTCATTGGAGCGAACAGAGTTCAGGTGGACCCGGTGGAGTATCTGTGGAAACGGTTTGCAACACGGGAGCAGCGCAGCCAGATGGTGATGTTCACTCCAACGGAATTTACCAATCTGGATATGGATGAAGAGGGCTTTATCTACGCCACTAGCGGGGATCGCGGCAAAGATCCGGTCAAGAAGCTGAATGCTCAGGGTACAGACATTTTGCGCAGAGAAGGCTATCAGACTCCGCAGGGTGATTTGTTGTATACCCAGGAAGCAGGGCCATCCCGCCTGATTGATGTGGATGTGGGTGACAGTGACATGTATTCTGTACTGGATTCCAGCAAGGGCCGAATCTTCACCTACAATGGAGACGGATATCTGCTCCATATATATGGCGGCATCGGGAACCGACTGGGCCAGTTTAATACACCTGTTGCCTTGGAACGTGCGGGAGACCGGATGTTAGTTCTGGATAAAGCACTGGGTGAAATCACCGTCTTTCAAACAACTGAATACGGACGTACGCTCCACGAAGCGGTGCGCAGCTATTATAACGGTGATGAAGATCAGTCTTCGGTGCTGTTTGCCCAAGCTGCCGAGATGAACGCTAACTTGGAATATGCATATGCGGGAATTGGCAAAGCATTGCTTCGTCAGAAGGAATACGCCGAGTCTGCGAAATATTTCAAGCGCAGCATGGAGCCCAAAGGGTATTCCAAAGCTTTTCTTTTGTACCGCAAAGAGCTGATGCGTGAACATTTTTCATGGATGATGTCCGGTATATTCCTGGCTGTAGCTGCATTTGTCACCGTTATCATCGTTCGCAGGCAGAAAAGGAGGACTACGAATGCAGGCATCAAGTAAGCAATTATACCAGTACCCGCTGCATCTGATTTTTCATCCGTTTGACGGATACTGGGAATTGAAATATGAACGGAACCAGAGAAACTCACTGCTGATTGCTTTCATGATCCTGGTGCTTCTGGTCATCACCAAAATTTTGCATGCCCAGTACAGCGGTTTTCTTATTAATCTCAGTAATCCAAAGTACCTGAACAGCCTGCTCGAAATGGTATATGTCATTATACCGGTGCTGTTTTGGTGTGTGGCTAACTGGTCGTTAACCACATTGATGGACGGGGAAGGCAAGTTCTCCGAAATTTTCATGTCAACGTGTTTTGCACTGGTACCGTTGTTCCTCATTCATTTCCCATGGATCTGGCTGAGTCTTGTGATTTCTGCGCAGGAAACTGCCTTTTATTATTTCTCCAATGCACTCGCCGTTGCGTGGACGGTATATCTGTTATTTGTGGGGAATATGACGGTTCATCAGTACACACCAGCCAAAACGGTGCTCACGATGCTGCTGACACTTGTAGCAATGGCATTTATGGCATTTCTGTGCCTGTTATTCTTCAGTCTTGTACAGCAGATTGTATCGTTTGTCGTAACCATCTATCAGGAATTAGTGCTTCGGGGCTAAGGGAGGAGGAAATTGTTATGAATTATACCGTAGCCAAAAAAATAACAGGAATGCTGCTCGCGGGCAGTTTGCTTCTTGGCGGTTGTCAATTCTCGCCAACACCGCTCGCTCACGAGACAGTGACTGCCGCAGATCCGACGGACTTTCCCTCCCTGCCTCCCGGAGAGAAACTGAAATCATCGTTCAGCGATGTCCGCCTTCCCGGCATGGTAGGCATTGCGCAGAATGCTGCGCTGCAGTTGTTCATTCACGAAGAGACTGCCGAGATTGCAGTGATTCACACGCAGAGCGGCCAGATCTGGCGCAGCAATCCTGCAGATCGTGAGCAGGATGGGGTTGCAGCCGGGATAAACAAAGACCTTTTGTCATCACAAACGAAGCTCAGCTTCTTCAACAGCCTCGGACAGAGCAGCACCGTGAATTCCTTCACGGATAGTGTTGCACACAAGCAGATAAGCTATGAGGTGCTACCAAGCGGCGTGCGGGTCCACTACCAGTTTGGAAGCACTGAGCGATCCATAGAAGACTTGCCGATGAAGATCAGCAAGGAGCGATTTGAACAAAAGTTGCTTGCACAGCTAGACAAGACCGGGCAGCGGGCCTTGAAGGTCGGCTATGCGGAAGACAAGGATGAAGGCGCTTACGTCCGGATTGATAAGGCGATGCAAGGATTGCAATTGTCCCGGGCCTTGAAGGCTTTTGACACAGCCGGTTACACATCGGAGGATCTGGCTCAGGATCATGCCGAGTTCGGCATTGAAGAGGAACGAAGTGGACCACGGCTGTTTATGCTTACGATGGAATATGAGCTGGATGGAGAGGATCTGCTCGTGCGTGTTCCGTCCTCAGGCATTCATTTTCCGGAGGAATATCCGATCAACAGCATATCTGTGTTGGATTATTTTGGGGCCGGGGGTTCAGACGAAGAGGGCTCCATACTGGTGCCGGACGGTTCGGGAGCACTGATCCATTTTAACAATGGCAAGTTGCAGTATCCTGCCTATCAACAAGATATATACGGACCAGATATGACCATGAAACTGCGGGAAGCAAGTTCGAATGAAGCCAGAGCCAGGTTGCCGGTATTTGGACTGATTCGGAAAGAGGGAGCTTTCCTGGGCATTATTGAACAAGGGGATGCGGTTGCAGTTGTGAATGCCGATATCAGCGGCAAGCTTAACAGTTACAACAACGTATATCCAAGCTTCTATGTGATGAACAAGAGCGATGTGACACTTCAGGCAAGTGATATGGTTCGTACACTTCCGAAATTCCAGAAGAAACCGACTGTGTCTGATTTCGTTGTTCGATATGCTTTTGTGGGGGCGGATAAGGCCTCGTACTCGGGGCTTGCATCTCTCTATCGGGATTATCTGATGCAAAACGGCGGACTTCCCGAGTTGAACGCCAGCAAGGAGCAGAGTAACGTTCCCTTTTATCTGCAACTGTTCGGCGGCATGACAACAAGGCAGCATATGCTGGGCATACCTTATGATTCAACGGAGGCTTTGACCACGTTTGATGAAGCCAAAAACATTCTCTCCGCCTTGACGGAGAAGAAGGTATCCAATATTCAGGTGCGCTATGCGGGATGGCTTAACGGCGGACTTCATCATCGACTGCCGGATTCCATCCAAGTAGACGGCGCCGTAGGCGGGAAAAAGGGATTGCGGGAATTCAGTGCATACACACAAGAAGCGGGCATCGGCTTCTATCCCGATATCGCTCTGCTGAATGTGCAATCCAAAAAAGGGTTTAAACCGTCCAAAGAAGCTTCACGCACATTAACTCAGGAACCGGCGGTCATGTATCCGATGAACCAGGCCATCCAGCGGCGGGACCGGGATCGTTCACCATCCTATGTGCTTTCGCCCAACATGCTGGAGGACGTGACGGAAGACATGTTAGATGAGCTGAGGTCCCTTCAAAAGGATGGACTGTCGCTGAGCCTGAATGATCTGGCAGCTCAGTTAAACAGCGATATGAATCCGAAAAAGCTGGTGGACCGAACACAAGCGCTTGGCTCCGTAAAGAAGGCACTTGAACTGATCCGGCAGCAGGCTGGCTCGCTTGTCGCTGAAGGCGGGAACGCTTATGCCCTGCCGTATGTAACAGGTCTGACAGATGCGCCGATGACCAGCAGCCGTTTCAAGCTGGAGGATGAAGAGATTCCGTTCTATCAGCTCGTTGTACACGGCAGCATCGGCTATACGGGGACGCCATACAATCTCTCCACATATACCAATGCAAGGCAATATGTGCTGAAGCTGATTGAATATGGAGCCAGTCCTTACTTTGCATGGTTCAATGCGCCAAACCATGTGGTGAAAGAAACGGATTATGATGATCTCTACGCGGCGAATTATGAACAATGGATCGATCTGGCTGCCGAGATCTACAACGAGGTGAACCAGGTGAACCAGCCGTTTGCCGGACGTTCCATGATGTCCCATGAATCTCTGGAGGAGGGCGTCTTCCGGACAACATATGAAGGTAGCGGGTTCGTAATCGTCAATTATAACGACTTCCCTGTAGAAGTTGACAACGTTACAGTGGAAGCCCAAAGCTATGTGACTGGTGGTGAGCAGCTCTGAAGACGCTCCTGAAATGGAAATGGGGAAGTCGTACGTATGCTCAGCAGAAAGCCATGTGGGGCGTAATCTACGTGCTTCCCTGGCTCATTGGTTTTGTGTTATTTTTCTTCATTCCGCTGTTGGCCTCTCTGCGATACAGCATGAGTACAATTCAAGCCAACGCGGAAGGCATAGCGATTCAGTTCACCGGTGTCGCCAATTACATTCAGGCGCTCACCGTCAATACAAGCTTTAACCGTGCGTTAATTGAGGCGATCACAGATGTACTCATCAACGTGCCACTTATCGTTATATTCAGTCTGTTCCTTGCCGTCATCCTGAATCAGAAGTTCAGGGGCCGGGCTGTAGCGCGGTCGATCTTTTTCCTGCCCGTTATTCTGGCATCGGGAGTGATTATGACACTGGAGAGCACCAGCCTGATTGAAGCGGTTAATCAGAGCAGCACAGGTGGAAGCTCACTCGGGACATTTGAACTCGAAAATATAATGGTTAATGCCGGAGTGAGCGATTGGATCGTCACGTATCTGAGCAGCGCCGTAGATCGGATCTATCAGATCGTCAGTCAGTCCGGTGTACAGATTTTGATCTTTTTGGCAGGGATCCAGACGATTTCCCCTCAACTGTATGAGGCTTCGAAGATGGAAGGGGCGACGGGCTATGAAGCCTTCTGGAAAATTACGTTCCCGATGGTCAGCCCGCTTATTTTTGTCAATGCGATCTATACGATCATTGATTCATTTGCCAATAACGCCATGACGGAACTGATCCGGGATACCGGCTTCGTCAAGTTTGACTTTGGATTAAGTTCTGCCATGGCATGGGTCTACTTTCTGGCCATTGCCATCATTCTGGTTATTGTAAACATCATTTTCTCGAAGCGAGTCTTCTATCAAGATTAGAAAGGAGGGTGTCCCACGTGACAACATCACGATTATTATCGCTGGAGCATTGGAAAGGCTGGCTGTGGGCCATGATCCGATTCGTTCTGATTACCGGGCTTTCCTTCGTTATCCTGTTTCCCATATTTCAGAAGGTTTCAACATCCGTCAAAGCTAAAGGTGATCTCTATTCGGCAGTGGTGGTTTGGATTCCACAGAACTTCTCCATTGACAATTTCAAGCAGGCGATACGCGTTATGGATTACTGGGCAACGCTGTTTAATACGTTTGCCCTGTCTGCAACGACAACACTGTTGACTACAGCATCCTGTGCACTTGCAGGATACGGCTTCGCCAGACTGAAATTCAGGGGAAGCAACTGGCTGTTTGCCGGTGTAATTCTGACAATTCTTGTACCGCCAACGACCATTCTCATTCCGGTATACCTGAATCTGAAAAGCTTTGACCTGATGGGGCTTATGACGCTTATAGCAGGCAAACCTGTTAATTTGCTAAACACCTATTGGCCGTTTATTCTGACGGCGATTACGGCCAATTCACTTAAGGCCGGCTTGTACATTTTTATCTTCCGGCAATTCTTCAGAGGTATTCCGAAAGAAGTGGAGGAGGCGGCATATGTGGACGGCGCGGGCATCGGAAGAACATTTTCAAGAATCATGCTGCCCAATGCCATTCCGTCCATGGTAACAGTCATGCTGTTTTCCTTCGTATGGCAGTGGAACGACAGCTTCTATACGACGACTTATCTGACTTCAAGTAAAGTCATGTCGACCCAGTTATCGTCCCTTCCGTATAATCTGGCCCAGCAGGTTACTGACGGTGCAGCTTCCCAGGCCGATCCGTTCTATCTGAGCATGATCCAGGATACAGGAATTCTTCTTGCCATTCTGCCTTTGATCGTCATCTATTTGTTTGTGCAACGATATTTCGTAGAGAGTGTAGAGCGTACGGGAATCGTCGGTTAAGTTAAGTTCTCCTGTACGTTTGGAGTGGGATCAGACTGGATAAGGAAGGAGGAACTTCATGCAACATTCGATCTGTGAAAAGAGGGCAAGCAACGATCTCATGAACGTCTGCTCACAGCAGAACCGTGACCCTGCCCTGCGAAGGATTCCCTTGCTAGTGTGGAACGGACTGCGGGAGCGGGCGCCGACCTGAGCGATATGTTTGATCAAAGATACTCTGACGGAGCTTACCTCGCAATATTGAAAGGAAATATATCAGATCAGGAACATTACTTTATAGTGGGAGGAATTATAGTGAAAAAGTTCATGACATCTTGTAAACTTGTACTCATTCTGGCTTTATTGATCACAATAGCTCCATGGGGAGGCAACCGCGCCGAAGCATGGGTGGGCATGCCGATGGGCAAGCTTCACGTGAACGGAAAAAACTTGGTGAACAGCAACAACCAGCCTGTGCTTCTGGACGGTTGGCATCAACCTTCAGGGGCCTACTGGACATATCAGGACAGCAATTATTATCTCAATCTGCACGGCAATAACCGTCATGCAGCTACACTGGCTTATCTGAAAGACATTACCGATACATTTGCGGACACCAGCCCGAAATACGGAAGTAATCATGGCTGGAATATGAATCAGGTACGTCTGTTCATCGATCGTCAGGACATGGGAGATGTGGCTGCTGGTACATATAATTTTGCCGGTGTGCAGAGCGTTACTCAAAATGTAATTATTCCGTACATTCAATATGCCAAAACAAAAGGTGTCTATGTTGTCCTGGGACTGGACTTCACGTTGAAGGATGATCAGGCAACAACACCTGCCAACCTGCAAAAATTCAACGAAATCTGGGGTTATCTCGCTTCACGCCCGGAGATCAAAAGTGCAGACAACGTTCACTTCGAACTGATCAACGAACCGGTGAAATCCTATGCCAATGGACATTGGGGTGGATACAACGGGGAAAATGATTTTGTAGATCACTGGAATGACCTGCGTAATTTCCAAAATTCCATGATTTCAACAATTCGCAGCAAAGGTGCGGACAACGTTATCTGGGCGGCAGGTCTGGGATACAACCAATTTTACAGCTTGACGGCAAGCCATCCATTGACTGACCCGCTCAACAACTATGGGTATGCGGTTCACTGGTACCCTGGTTATGGCGCATATGACAACTTCTCCATCCTGCAAGACCAGTGGAATACCAACGTGAAGGCAGCCGCTGACAAATATCCGATTAACATTACCGAGGTAACCTGGTTCAAAAACAAACCTGGCGATTCGGCCTATTGGAACTTGTTTAATGGCAGCAATGAAGGTTTCGGCACGAATACCAAAACGATCTTTAACGCAGCAGGCAATGTCAGCATTGCAGCTCATATGAACGGATTCATTCTAAGTGAAGGACCACGAAGCTCCTTTGCCGACCCAACGGCTGGACTGAAATGGGATGGAGATGCTTCACGGAGTGCCATGGGACGATTCCTGTTCAACTGGTACCATGAACGTGCTCAGACGTACCCGGGTAGTGGACAAGGCGGCGAACCGACAACGGGTCTGGTATCCGGTGCAACCTATAAAATTGTAGCCCGGCATTCCAACAAGGTTGTTGATGTCCCTGGTGGTCAAAATGAAAATAATCTTCAGCTCCAGCAGTGGAGCGATCTGGGCGGTAACCCTCAGAAGTGGGTTCTGACCTCAATCGGCAGCGGCAACTATACACTGACAAGTGTGAACTCACCGGACAAAGTCATCGATATTCGCAACGGTACCCTCACCAATGGGGAAGCGGTTCAACTCATGAGCAATCTGAACACAACCGCTCAGCATTTTAAGGTCAACGATCTTGGTAACGGGTACTGGAGTATCATTAACGTGAACAGCAATAAAGCGATTGAAGTGGCGAACGCTTCCACTTCGGATGGAGCCCAGCTGCAACAGAACACCTACACAGGTGCTACAAACCAACAATGGAAATTTGTTGCCGTTAGCAATTAATAAGCACAACGTTAAACAAGAACTCCCCAAGTCATTTCATGTCTTGGGGAGGTTTTTTGCGTTTATTTTTGATACTTTGGGAAGGAGGCCATGCAAAGGTAAAATACAACTATATTTGTGCGCCAACCCGCAGACTGACAATTATTTTCATGCAAGCATTGTACGCTGCAGTATGTAAATGTACCATAAGGAAGAAGTTGTACCTTCACCAGGAAGAAATGCCCGGTGTATCATTGAACAGCTACCTTATCACAGAGAAATGTAAGCGCTTGATAAAAAAGGGAGGGTACATATGCAGCTCCTATGGTCCAAATTTTCACCCGTGTTCCGCCGATTCCTCATTTCGTATCTTGTCATTCTGATGATTCCTCAAATTGCGGGATATGCCTCTTACCGAGCTTCCATTGAAGCAGCCCGTTCCAGCTCCATTGAGAACAGTTTGAAGTCGCTGAGTCTTGGCAAAGAGATCATTGAGCGAAATCTTCTTCAAGTTGAAGCTTTTACCAGACAGCTTGCCGTCAATCCCGATTTGCAAAATTTAATTACTGGCCCAAAGCCGCATGATCTCTACAATGTCTACGGTATGAACCGCATGCAGCGGAGCCTCTCCATGTACAGCAGTACCAATGATTACTTGTCCCATTTCTTCATTCACATTCCAAACTACAATGCCATCATCACACCAAGAACCGTGTATTATCGTCCAGAGCATTATTATGCTGCCAATCAGCTGGACGGTATGTCGTTTGAACAATGGTATGACCAAATTCTCAAACAACCACACTTTAACGAAATCATACCGCTTCGAAACTATAAACGTGAAATACTCGGCACTGTGCTTGCAGACGTTCCCGCCATTACGTTTCTGCAATCTCTGCCTTTGAACAGCTTCAACAAACCGCAAGCGACGATTGGTGTCATGATTGATCAGGATCAGATGGCCAGCCTTACTCAAAATATTGTGGATCAATATGGAGGCTGGACTCTCGTCACCGATGCGGAAGGGCAGATCATTTTCTCCCTTGGTATTGAACAGACCGAGGCTGAGCAAATGGCACAGAGTCATCGGAGAGAAGATAACGCTGCGGAAACGGAGCTGAACGTGCAGAACGTACAGCCTGGAAGTGATGGTCGGCTGCTGATATCGATACAGTCCAGTCAAAATGGATGGAATTACATAGCAGGGATTCCGGAGAAAGCACTCATGACAAAAGCGGACCAAATCAAACAAGTCACGCTGGCGTTTACTATGGCAACCATTGCCTTGGGACTGTTATTCGGGCTGGTTCTGGCCTATCGGAACAGTGCACCCGTATACAGATTGTTGGCCTCTTTTCGGGAACAAATCACCGATTCCCCAGACAGACGGGGCAATGAATATGATTTTTTGGCAAGCCATATTAACAATCTGATTGCTAATAATGACTCACTTAAAAACGCCATGAATGAGCAGATTCCGTTATTGAGAGATGGTTTTATCAAACGTTTGTTAACCGGAGAAGTCTATACCTCACTTGAGCTGGAGGTTATCTCATCCCAGGCGCACATTTCTCTTCATAGCAGCCAGGGCTTGGCAGGCTTAGTGAAGGTAAACGGATATGCCAATCCGGACAGTGAAGAAACTATTCATGAACTGGGTGTCGCAAGGCTGCTCGTCAAACAAGTACTTACAGAGTGGAATGCCCAGCTGCTGATCACGGATTGGGGAACAGACCAGATCGCTTTTGCCTGTCCATTGGATGAGAACCCATTGAATGAAGCTATAGGGAAATGTGAAAAAGAGCTGAACACCTTGATGGAAGTGATCTACCGGGAGCATCGGATATCCACAACAATTGGTACAGGTACAGCTTACGAGGTCTGGAATGATGCAGGACGTTCCTTTGATGAAGCCAAACAAGCTCTGGATTATGCCATTCATATGGGAACAGATCATCTGGTGAGATTTGAAGATACGATGAAGGAAAATGAAATGTTCTATTATCCAATTGAGTCTGAACAGCGCCTGTTGAACACGATCAAAGTCGGGGAGCCTGAAGAGGCTATACGTATTCTGGAGCAATTGTTTCTTCGTAATTTAGAGGAGCGGGAACTGTCCTACGAGATGACACAGCAGTTCATCATGGAGCTGAAGGGGACTTTTCTGAAGCTGGACGAACCCAAATTCAAGCTGGATGCCTCCCTACTGGAGGAATATAAAACTCGGGTGATATCCATTCAGATGACAGAAACGATTACTTCGCTGCGGGCAAAATTCAAACGGTTAACGGAAGACATCTGCGGTGATTTCCAGAGAAGAAGAGCAGGAGCACATGCGGATACTGTAAACGAAATGATTTGTTTTATCCAACAACATTATGGGGATGCAAACTTGACGATCTATCGGATTGCGGAGCACATGAGCAAGTCCGAGAAGTTTATATCCCAACTGTTCAAAGAACATACAGGAGAGAATCTTTCCGATTATGTAGAACGGGTACGCATTGATGCTGCCTCGAACTTGTTGCACTCCTCCGGTCAGACTATTGACGAGATTGCGGAGGCCACCGGATATAACAGTGCACATTCATTCCGCCGAGCTTTCAAGCGGGTACGCGGCATTTCCCCGAGTGTGTTTCGGAAAATGGACGTTCATAGCGGTTAATGTAGGCTGTTTCTCGGCATATCTATTCGCTTTTTGTACTTTCCCGGCGTAACTGTACCTTTACGCATCCCCAGCGCAATCTTATGATTACTCAAAAAGTAAGCGCTACCAAATTGAGCTGCAGTTCAGCACGATTGGGAGCCATGAATGGGGGGATGATTCTGAGAACCACAATGACCAGTGAATCAAAGTCTGTGGAAAAACCAAGTAAACCGTCTCTCTTGAAGCAAGCATTATCCAGAAGCTGGAGGCGACATTGGCAGCTATATCTGCTGATCCTGCCACCGATTGCTTACTTTATTATTTTCAAGTATGTACCCATGGTGAATGCGGTCCTGGCATTTAAAGATTACAACGTCATCAAGGGGATCTGGGGCAGTCCGTGGGCCGGAACCAAGTATTTCGAATTACTTTTTAAAAATCCGGCGTTTGTCATGCTGATCAAGAACACGCTCTATATTTCGTTTTACAGCCTGATCGTTGGTTTCCCGATTCCTATATTACTGGCGCTCGCGCTGAACGAAATCAAAAACATACGATTCAAAAAAACAGTACAAATGGTGACGTATGCTCCATATTTCATCTCTACCGTTGTTATGGTCTCCATCATTATGCTCTTTCTGTCTCCTAGGCTGGGTATTGTCAACACGATTGCAGGTGCCCTTGGTCTCGAAGCGGTGAATTTTCTGGGTGAGCCCGGACTGTTTCGATCCATCTACGTATTCTCGGATGTGTGGCAGGGAATGGGGTACTCCGCTGTGATATATCTGGCTGCTCTGGCAGGTGTTGATCCATCCCTATATGAAGCCGCCAAAGTGGACGGAGCCAACCGTATACAGAAAATCATCAATGTTGATCTGCCTGGACTACTTCCGGCAGCCGTCATCATTCTGATCCTGAGTGTAGGGAATATCATGGCTGTTGGGTTCGAAAAAATATATTTGCTGCAAAATCCGCTCAACCTGTCTGCTTCGGAGATCATCTCCACGTATGTCTATAAAATAGGATTGCTGAATGCCAATTACAGCTTCGCTACTGCGGTTGGCCTGTTCAACTCGGTGATTAACCTGATTCTGCTATTAATCGTAAACGCGGTCGCCAAGCGACTGTCCAATACAAGCTTATGGTAACGGGAGCGAAAGGAGGAGAACCAACCCATGCCTAACACACAGACAAATGCAGGTCGTTCGCAGATCAAGAGCAGCAGTACGATTCGTGAATCCTGGGGAGACCGCGTATTTATAACGGTTGTTTACTTCATGCTGACGGTGGTGCTGATTGCCGTGCTGTATCCCTTGATATATATTGTGAGTTCTTCGCTCAGCAGCCCTGCTGCCGTCTCCTCGGGAAAAGTTTGGTTGTTGCCTATTGATCTGACGTTTGACGGTTACAAGTCTGTATTGCGGAATGATCAAGTCCTTACCGGTTATGCCAATTCCCTTTTCTATACAGCCTGCGGCACCTTCATCAGCGTGGCATTGACCATTATGATTGCTTATCCATTATCCAAAAAAACGTTTGTTGGTCGCAGTTCGTTAATGATGTTTATTACCTTCACCATGCTGTTCTCGGGCGGTTTGATCCCTACCTATCTGGTGGTCAAAACCATGGGACTGATTGATACCCGCTGGGCGTTGCTGATTCCCAATGCCGTCTGGGTATGGCAAGTCATCATTGCCCGTACCTTTTTTCAGAATTCGATACCGGAAGAATTGTCCGAAGCAGCAGACATCGATGGCTGCAGTGACATCCGGTTTATCTTCAGTATTATCCTGCCACTCGCCAAACCGATTATCGCCGTGTTGTCACTTATGTACGCTGTCGGTCAGTGGAATGCATACTTTGACGCCCTCATTTACCTGAAATCACAGTCGCTCTATCCGCTACAGCTGATATTGCGCAGTATTCTTATTCTGAACAGCAGTACGGGGAACATGGATGCATCGGAAATGATCAAACAGCAGCAAATGGCTGAACTCATGAAGTACTCATTAATTGTGATGGCCAGCTTGCCGGTGCTAATCATCTATCCTTTTGTTCAACGGTATTTCGTGCAAGGCATGCTGATTGGCTCAGTCAAAGGATAAGTTCATTTTTTTTATTATTCATGAGGGAGAGGATTGTATTGAAAAAAGCGGGATTCATCATTCTTGCCTGTATGCTGTTTACCTCGTTGGTACTTGCCGGATGTTCAAGTTCTGATAAGGGGAACGGGGAAGGCAGCGATCCGTCAGGCAAGACGGCCATTAATGTGTTTGCTCACCAGGGTTCGGATACCAACCTGTCCACTAACAAATTCACGAAGAAAATGGAAGAGAAGTTTGATATTCAGTTCAACTGGACTACGGTTCCATTCGACGGTGCAGCGGAGAAAAGACAGATTTCACTGGCTTCCGGTGATTATCCGGACTTGTATCTGCTCATCCCTTGGGTAGATCGTTTCTCCCAGACAGACTTGTTGAAGTTTGGTCAGCAGGGGGTTATTTTGCCGCTGAATGATCTGATTGAGGAGCATGCTCCCAATATTAAAAAAGTGCTTGAAAGCAATGACTATTATCGGGCCATGAACACTGCTCCCGACGGAAATATCTATGGTCTGACGGGTCTGAATGAATGTTTTCACTGTTCATACCCGAACAAGATGTGGGTCAACACCAAATGGTTGGAACAACTGGGTTTGACCGAACCCGCGACGACAGAAGAATTTAAGGAAATGCTTCGGGCATTTAAAACGAAAGACCCGAACGGGAACGGTAAAGCCGACGAAGTACCGCTAAGCGGTTCGACTGAAAATTTCGGCGTGCACATTATTCCGTACTTGATGAACGGTTTTATCTATGACGACGATCGGAATTATCTCATTGTCAATCAGGGGAAAGTGGAGACCGTAGTGAACAAACCGGAGTGGAAAGAAGGGCTTGCCTATATTAAATCCCTGTACGATGAAGGGTTGATTGATCCAGGGGCATTTACCCAAAACGTCGGGGCCTTCAAAAAAATTGGCGATAACGCTGATGCACAGCTTCTCGGTGCGGGAGCAGCGATGCATCCATCGTTATTCGTAACGACTGCGGAAGGTTCACCTTACGGGAATGATTACAATCCCATCCCTCCACTGAAGGGGCCCAATGCCGCTTATGCTACGTACAACTACCCGATTGATCCCGGAGCGTCCTTTGTCCTGACAAACAAAGCCAGTGAGGAAACGCAGATCGCGGCCATTAAGTTGTTGGATTATGTCTATACCCAGGAAGGAACCATGGCATCATATCTGGGAGAAGAGGGCGTAAGCTGGCGCAAACCACAAGAAGGAGAAGTGGCGCTCAATGATCTGATTGAGCCGCTATATAAAGCCATTCCGCTTCCTTCTGGTGAAGAACCTCGTAATGACAGTTGGGCTGCATTGAGTCAGTACAATCATTATCAGGCATATCGGGACTCCGAAGTACAGGGGACAGACATCTATGCCAATGATGGTGGTGAGCGTCGTCTCTATGAGGCGACATTGTTAATGGAGGGCAAGGAACCCAAAGAGGTTTTCCCTCATTGGGCATTGTGGGTAGATCCGTCCCAAGCTGATGAAGCCAGCATGATGCAGACCAATCTCAAGGATTACATCGATCAGAACGCCCTGCAATTTATTACAGGCGCCAAAAGTCTGGATAAGGATTGGGATGAATATGTGAAAGGCCTGGAGGGACTGAACATTAATCGATATCTGGAGATTATGCAGTCTTCCTATGATACTTCTTCTGTCTCCAAATAATTAAAGTATCCGAATGATATCCTGTTGCACAACCAAATGTTCCCGGTTCGCAGTCAGCACTTGCGAGCCGGGAACATTTTTTTATGTATATAGATTAAATCATAATATCGTTGCATCCTTCTTAAAATTCTGTGATTGAACCTGTTTTCCCGGTCAGATATCATATGAACATCATTTCATTGTCTGGAGGGGAGACGTGCATGAAGAGGAAAATCTTTTATTATCGACAGTTGTTATCCTACATTCCTGTCTTTTTCATTGTAGTTACCTTTATGTTCTTTTTATATTACCAATTACTGAGCAGTCAGAGTCGTAAGGAAGCGATCATGGCGAATGAAAGCTTGCTTGTTCAGGCCATGAACCTGGTTGATTCTTCACTGAAAACGATGGAGCAAGAGCTGCTTTCCGAATTGCTGCACAATAATGAGCTTTTCTTATTTTGGAATGCCAGCCAAACGGACAACGACTACCTGCACATTCAGATAGCCGAGTTCATGAGACAGTTCAAGCAGGATCATCCGCTAGTGGATTCGATCTATGTTGTTCGGACGCATCATCCAGTTGTCATTAGTGACGCAACCATCACAACGTTGGAGGATTTTTCAGATGCTCCATTTATCCACTCACAGTTAACAAAGACGGGGAATCACTGGACGGAACTAAGGAAGTTTGAACCCTTTTCCATTGTAGGTTATCGCCAGGTTGTCAGTCTTGTGCTTAGAAGTCCCGTTCTCCTTAACGGGGAAGGCTTGCTTGTTGTTAACCTGTCCCCCGGCAAAATGACCGAACTCGTTAACGGAATCTATGAACAACAGATCAGCTATACCCGAATTCTGGATGGGGCAGGGCAGGATATTCTCGACTTGGCCGGGGCGGAGCATGACGATCTGTCCGTGGTTTCGCAGAAAACCTCATCATTAACCGGGTGGACGTATGTGAGCGGGCCATTAAACGGTATTTTTGTAAACGCTACCAACATGCTGTATAACGTCTGGTTTGTGATAGGCATCGTCATGATTATAGCCGGGGTTGGCTGGTTTTTTTACATTACGCGAAAAAGCTACAAGCCTATTGAACAGATTATCTCCAGGATCAACAGTTTTCCGCAGTTTAAGGACAGTCCTGTCTCGAAGGATCATCAGGGGCCCAAAGACGAGTTTGCATTCATTGAATCAGCACTGAATCTTTTTCTGGCACAGAATCGCATATACCAGCAGCAAAATCGTGAAGATGAACAATTGAAGAAAACATATCTGCTCCAGCAATTGCTGGATGGCCAATATCCCGAGAATCCAAGCCAATGGGACTCACAGCAAAACGGATTTAAATTGAATGATCTAAGCCAAAAACAGATTATCTGTGTCGTAGAAATGGATGATTATGCTCGTTTTGTACAGTATTACATGCCTCGGGATCAATATTTACTGAAGTTCGCCATTCTGAGCGTCATTCAGGAAACGGCCGAACAACACGGTTATACGATATGGGCGGGATGGATTTCGGGTGATATTCTGGGAGCCATGCTGCAATTGGAGGATGAACAGGGAGTTGACCCACATCTGCTTCAGATGTTCGAGGATACACGGACGTGGATTGAGCAAAACATGAATCTCAGAATCAGTGTTGGTGTGGGAAGCATCGCCAATGCATATACGCATATTCCTGATTCTTATCGCCAAGCGCTGCAAGCGTTGAAATACAAGATGGTTTTGGGCGGAAACCAGGTCATTCTGTTTTCCCACGTAGATCAGGATAAAAAAGCAGGAGCGTTCGACTATTTCCAACTGGTTCATGCCATGGCGCAATCCCTGCGTACAGCGAAGCCTGACTGGAGACAGCAATACGATACAATTATGCAGCAGATTGAGCAGGATATTCTGGACCGGGATAATATTGTAAGTCTGGTCGGGTATATGATCTATTCCATAGAGCGGGAAATAAGCAGACTTCCCAAAGAATTTCAAGAACTGTGGACAGCAGAGGTCGAACCCTCCTTGCAGGAAGCGTTGTCCTCTTCCGAGACGTTTCAGCAGCTTGAGGCAAATGTACGTTACCCGCTGACACACCTGGCAGAGCAGATTCGTCATCTTCAGGAGAAACGAACGCATTCGGAACGGATTTTCGAAATTCGCAAATGTATTGAACGGGAGTATGGTAATCCTGAGCTGTCCCTTGATTATCTGGCGGAGCAGTTCCAGCTTAGTCCCAAATCCATCAGCAAATTGTTTAAGGAGATGACGGGCAACAAGTTTGTCGATTATTTAATCGATGTGCGAATCAAGCGGGCACAGCAATTACTGGAGCAAACGACGTTGTCCGTGAATGAGATTGCAGAGGAAGTCGGATATGCCAATGTGATCTCATTTGGCCGGGCGTTCAAAAAACATGTAAACACTTCACCCGGCGAATACCGCAAATGGGCGGTTAAACCGAATTGAGATGAGCTGTTGCTGACCGGGGAAACCTTGCCAGAGTGTGCAGTAGGACATCGGCGAATTATGTTTGTATGGAGAAAAAGATTGGTTCGCCTGCGCTGCCGCTCCTGTTCACTTAAGCAGGTCTCTTGAGGAAATAGGTTGCATGCGTGAAAGATGTATATTGTTCGAGGATGCATTGTCTGTTTAAGATGGCACCATTACATGCAAAGGAGCGTGACAATGGACAGCAAATCATCCTTCACCGTTTCACCCCGGCAAGAGCCTGTGTTATCCGGAAAGTCATCAAGCGGCATTGCCCGCAAAATGGGCAGACACTGGCAGTTTTATCTGCTAGTTTTGCTGCCTATGTTGTACATTCTCATTTTCAAATACGTTCCGATGTTTGGCGTGCTGATTGCTTTTAAAGATTATAATGTCGTGCAGGGAATATGGGGGAGTCCATGGGCAGGTCTCAAGTATTTTGAACAGCTGTTTCAGGCACCATTCTTCTGGCAGTATTTTCGAAATACGTTAGTAATTTCGTTATATGGTCTGCTCGTCAACTTCCCGTTACCCATCTTGCTGGCACTGGCATTAAACGAGATCCGGAACGGCTTTTTCAAAAAAACAGTACAGATGGTCACTTACGCACCCTATTTCATTTCAACGGTAATCATCGTGTCCATCCTGATCGTCAATCTGTCGCCCAATGTAGGACTTGTCAGCAATCTGTTCAGATTATTCGGAATGGAACCGATTGACTTCATGGGTAGTGCCAGCATGTTCAAGACAATCTATGTATTTTCGGATGCGTGGCAATTCATGGGGTACAACGCCATCATCTACATTGCAGCCTTGTCCGGTGTAAACCCCGAGTTGTACGAGGCCGCCAGAGTGGACGGGGCAACACGACTGCAACGGATGATAAACATTGATATTCCCAGCTTGGTCCCGGTGATGTCCATTCTCTTGATCTTGAGTGTGGGCTCAACTATGAGTGTAGGCTTCGAAAAGATATATCTGATGCAGAACCCGCTGAACCAAAATGCATCTGAAGTCATCTCAACTTATGTATACAAAGTCGGATTACTGAACTCCGATTTCAGCTTTTCCGCTGCCATCGGGCTGTTTAATTCCGTTGTAAACTTTGTACTGCTCGTGCTGGTGAACCTGATATCCAAAAAGGTCTCATCCAACAGTTTATGGTAGGGAGGAAGATGATGAAGAGCGTCGCCATACGAGAATCTGCTACAGACCGATTGTTCATGAGCATCATTTATCTGTTCTTAGCGTTCATTTTGATTATCGTTTTGTTTCCCTTGCTTCATATTTTAAGCGCTTCCTTTAGCTCTCCATCTGCGGTTTCTTCCGGAAAAGTGTGGCTTTGGCCAGTCGAATTCAGCTGGATTGGATATCAGGCCGCATTCCAAAACAAAGACATCTGGATCGGTTTCGGTAATTCCCTGTTCTATACCGTGGCGGGGACACTGCTAAATGTATCGTTTACAGTGATGATTGCATATCCCTTGGCAAGAAGGACGTTCTATGGGCGCAACATCATCATGCTTTTGCTTGTTGTGACGATGTTTTTTGACGGAGGACTGATCCCCAACTATTTGCTTGTGAAATCCCTTGGGCTGCTCGACACACGCTGGGTCATGATTCTCCCGGGAGCATTCGCTGTGTTTCAGGTCATTATCGCACGGACATTTTTTCAATCCACCATCCCGGATGATCTGGCCGAGGCCGCACAGATTGACGGATGCAGCGATTTAGCTTTTATATGGCGGGTGGTATTGCCGTTATCGAAGCCGGTTCTTGCCGTACTGGCGCTTATGTATGCGGTTGGGCATTGGAATACGTATTTCAACGCACTGATTTATTTAAGTGATTATACAAAATTTCCATTACAAATCTTCCTTCGTAACCTGCTTATCTTGAATGCAGATAACTCGGATATGTACGTTAATATCAGCGCTCAGGCTGTTCAACAGGGATTAAAGGATTTGCTGCAATATTCACTTATCGTGATCGCGAGTGTACCCGTACTTGTTATATATCCTTTTGTACAGAAACATTTTGTCAAAGGAGTCATGATTGGCTCTCTGAAGGGGTAGTGACTTACCAAATATGAGCTTGATTTATTACAAGGGGGAATCGTAGTTGAAAAGATCAGGACGTCTATTATTGTGTTTGACTCTGGTTATGACCATTGTGCTCTCCGCATGCAGTGACAATAAAGACAAGGATTCTTCTGCAGAAGCGGTAACCAAGGACGGAGCGGTTCGTCTGAGTGTATTGGCACCACAGGGCGAAGCCATTGAAAAGCTGCAAATCAATCGATTCTCGAAATACATCGAGGAAAAGCTCAAGATCCAGTTTGCTTGGCAAACGACACCCGGCGGTGCATATAATGACAAAAAACAGCTTGTTCTCGCGAGCGGAGACTACCCGGCAGTCATTCTGGATGCAGGAATGAGCAAGGCTGATCAGATCAAGTACGGAAAGATGGGTGCTTTTATTCCGCTCAACGATCTTATCAAACAATATGCACCAAACATTCAAAAAGCAATCGAAGAGGTTGAAGGTGTTAAGGAAGCGGCTACTGCTCCGGATGGCAACATTTACGGTATTCCCAAAATTAATGAATGCCTGCATTGCACCTACAATCAGAGAGTGTGGATCAACACCCTCTGGCTCGACCAACTAGGCCTCAGTATGCCCACAACAACGGACGAGTTCTATGAAGTGCTGAAAGCGTTCAAGGAAAAAGACCCGAACGGTAATGGAAAAGCTGATGAAGTCCCATTTACAACGACTCCGGACGAGTGGGGCGGTGGTGTTGACGCTTTTCTGATGAATGCATTTATCTATAACGATGCCAGTAAATATCTAAGCGTGAAGGATGACGTGGTTATCTATTCGGCAGCACAGCCGGAGTGGAGGGAAGGTCTGGAATATCTTCGCCGCTTGTATCAGGAAGGACTTATTGACAAGGGAGCCTTTACACAAAATGCAGATGCTGTGAAGCAGCTTGCCAATAAGCAAGATGCCGCAGTGGGCGTTGTGGGTTATGCCATTGTTACCGGCGGGGTCAAATATCCTCGCAACAAGGATTATGCGGTACTGCCACCTCTGAAAGGGCCCCATGGCGTGCAGCTCTCCGGTTATTCTGCGGGAATCGGGCAGAGCGACTTCGTCATTACGAACAAAGCGACAGAGGAAGAAAAAATTGCGGCCATCCAACTGGCTGATTACCTGTACAGCGAAGAGGGCACCATCCTGACGACCTATGGTTTTGAAGGAGATGGCTGGAAAAAAGCAGAGAGTGGCCAGATGGATTACAATGGTCAGCCGGCCCAATATGACGTCTTGTTACCTGCTTCCAAGACGGACGGAAGTGTGCCCCTGGCCGATACATGGTGGCAGCTTGGCACGATGCAAATGCTCAATTCCATCCGTGAATCTTTTGTAGCTCCTGAAGATCCACTCGCAGAAGGCGATGGGCCAAGGGAGTATCGATTCTGGCTGGCAGCCAAGGAATACGAGCCATTTGCGAATCTGGATGTGGTATATCCAAGCAATGTCAATTTCAAACCGGAAGATGCATTGACCATCTCTCAAATTGAACGCACGCTGATGGATTACGTGGACTCCAATATGGCACAGTTTATTACAGGTAACAAGGATATAACGAAGGAATGGGACAGTTATATTGCAGGGTACAAGGGATTGCAACTCGAAAAGTATTTACAAGTATATCAAGATGCATACGATGAATGGAAGAAGTTGAAGTGACTTTGAAGTAACTCAACAGGAGTATAAAAGGAGATCTCAGGATCTTCCTTTTATACTCCT
>NZ_ANHX01000012.1 GCF_000316035.1 Paenibacillus sp. PAMC 26794 | reverse complement strand
AGAAACAGAAGAGAGTTAAGAACTCAGAAATATAGGTTACATTGTGTACCTGATCGGTGTTATGCCTTCAGATGAAGGCGACGAAATTCTTCAGGTGTTTTGCCCTCAGACTCCATAAATTTTTTGTTAAAGTAACTGTTCCCTGGATATCCGCATTGCATGGAAACTTCTTTAATCGACATGGAAGGATGACTTAATAACAGTTGTTTGCTGCTCTGTATCCGGCATTTGGTGATATAAGATACGGGAGTCATTTTGGTAGCTTTTTTGAACAGACTGCAAAAATAATGAGGAGTCAATCCCAGCTTATCCGACCAGATGGCAAGCTCAAACGGAAGATGGGCTTTTTTTTGCATTTCGGGCAGCAATGCCGTAATCTTCTCGAAATTGTTAAGATTCCGGTAAGCAGATAGGGGAATGGCATGACTTATGAATTCAATAAGTACGCTGTAATTGAGTGCAGAGATGCGAGATGGACGCAAAAAATTAAATTGCTCAATCTCATCAAGCAAATGTTCAAACGAGGACTCGATTAGAGAAGCATGGCTTTGTGTCCAGACAGAGGATTGATAATGTCCGTTCTCCAGTAAAAAAGCAGAGAGTGCATTTCCGTAGAACTGAATCCAGTAAATATTCCACGGATCATCTTCGGACTGATAATAACGCATAGGATCGTTTGGAATATGAAGAAACACATTACCTTTACTTAATTCGTATTTCTTATGATGTAACTCGACATATCCGCTGCCTTCGGCAATGTAATGCAAGCTGAAATCCTGGACACCTTCCATTCTGTTGATGTGATGCTGATCCGGTTTAGTGTAATTTCCAACCGAATGAGGAAAACAAAAGAAGTGGAATTCCGATAGATCCGGTAAATAAAATGAACGCATGAACAGCCCCTTTCCGCCTAACCTGTAACCCCATCTTCAATCGCTGAATATAGTTTCAACCATTGTTTATAATCTGTTCATCACAGGTTCTTGCCATGAAATTACATACGTAGAGTTGTATGGGCTTAATCATACCATGTTTAAGGGGGATCGTTGCTTATGCTATGTTTGCACCTGTCCTGCAGACCAAACGTTCGCAGGACAGATACAACATATCGTGCACATCTGCTTAGTACATGCGATATCTTCCGCTTAGAGCCAGCATGCTGAAAAAATACAGGCAATTGTCGTAATAACGTCGCTCTCCCTGACGCAGAGGTGTGTTCCAGAACTTGCGAACGAATGTGTCAGCATGTGGACCGTCCGCAGCCAGTGAAGCCATGGCATTGGTAGCCAGCAAACCTACAGGATGCAGTGAGGGTTCGTCGAAAGGTTCACCTTCTATTGTATAACGACGATAATCGGACATTTCAATATCACTGAAGAAGGATTGAATGCGATTGGATTGTTCGATCTGCCAGCGATCCTTGCGGAACCATTCCCAGTCCAGCGCTATATTCGCAGCAACACGGTAGGCATCACTGTAAAAATGTCTGAAATCACCGTGTGGCTGTATTGGAGCCGGAGAGCCGTCATAGTTCGCATATTCAGGTGATAGTCCGGTTACGGGATGGCAGGCTGTATGAAGGTAAGCACGACTAGCGGCGGCCGCTTCTTTCCAGAAGCTCTGATCTTCTTCATCCGCATATTTCGCGAATAGTTCATAAAAATGAGGCAGATGGTAGGATGGGTCGCTAAACGGTGTTTCTGGTATGAATTTGATCAGTTTTGTTTCCGGGTCCCACATGGGATCGCCTTCGCCGTCTTCGCCCTGATGTATACATGCACGAAGGATCTTGCGGGCTTGTGCCTTGTAATCATAAGGTTCAGCGCCATCGCCCCAGCGGTTAGAGGCAAAAAAAAGCGCCATGGCAAAAAACTCCTCACCATCAGGAGCAGGACCTTGTGAGAGTCGGGTTCCGTCAGGCTTGCAATGCCAGGCAAAATAATCTTTATAACGTCCCGCTTTATGTTGTATAAACGTGTGTGAGAAATTCCAGAGTCGATCAAATTCTTCCTTTTTGTCCATCTGAACAGCCATCATCATGCCATAGGACATGCCCTCGGAGCGAACATCGAGATTACCGGTGTCCAGCAAATAGCCCGTGTCCTCACCCATGGGGTAATATATTCGAGTATGTTCATCGCCATAAAACAGCTCGTTCCATGTTTCTTCCAATCTGTTCGTGATCTCATTCTCATCGTAACCTAGCTTCAAAAACAGATTTGTATATGTACCCGTATCCCACGCGCCTTGACCCGTGATATTCATGAGTATCCTCCTTCATCCATGCGGTTTTTCAAAATTATAACATGGAAATAGTATACAAATTAAAGCGTTTACATGAAAAATTATAGGTGTTCTGATGTGCATGTCATTGTACTCAACTTAAAATGATATATTGGTTAAAATCCTATACTTTGTCAGGTTGTTGTAAAATTATGTAAGGGATACACTTTGGGAGAAGGATCACATCTGATCTAATAATAATACAAGCTGTGATCCTTTAAATGTTGTTTGAGGATGGTCAGAATCTAACCGGAAGGATGTGATGATGATTTATGCTCCAGGATTCAGGAGATGCAGGTGAAAACACGGAATTCACTGCACCGCGCGATCCAGTTGGAGTGACAGCGTCGGTAGTCAAGCCCGCAATTGATTTTGAATCACATGGATATCGCGACATGATTGGCCGATCTCTTCTGAACAAAGGGAATAATGTCAGATTAAAACGAGCCATTGAGAAGGCAAAAAACGGCGAACCTGTCGTTATCGCTTATATTGGAGGCTCCATTACCCATGGTGCTGGTGCAGTACCTATTCATCTCCAAAGTTACGCTTATCGGTCGTATGAGTCGTTCAAATTTATGTTTGCGCTTTCAAAAGATAGTCCGATTCATCTGATTAAAGCAGGTGTGGGTGGAACTCCTTCAGAACTGGGGATTGTACGTTATGATCGTGATGTGCTGAGGGGAGGTGCCGTTCAGCCGGATATTGTCATAATCGAATTCGCAGTCAATGACGCAGATGATGAAACCCAAGGTAAATGTTACGAGAGTCTGGTACTCAAAGCACTTACTGCTGATAACAAGCCAGCGGTGATCTTGTTATTCAGCGTATTCGAAAATGACTGGAATCTACAGGATCGTCTCGCTCCAGTAGGCTGGCATTATGATCTGCCAATGGTAAGTGTGAAAGATGCTGTCGTAGATCAGTTCAACAAAACAAAAGGTGAAGGCAACGTTATTTCCAAAAAGCAATTTTTCCATGATATATATCATCCGACTAACACAGGGCATCGAATTATGGCCGATTGTTTGGAATATTTGTTCGACGTGACAAATCGTTCTGAGTGGGATGAGAAAGATCATGATATTGAAAAAGCTCCGCTAATTGGAAATGAATTTGTTAATGTGAAGCTATTGGATCGGAAAAACGGCAATCACATTGCCCGAATCGATGCAGGCTCTTTTTGTAAAACGGACACGGATCTGCAGATGGCTGAGATGGATGCTCAAGACTATGGTACACCTCAGTTCCCCAACAACTGGATGCGTACAGGAGAGGGGAAAGAGGATCAGAGCAGCTTTCGGATAAGTTTGCAGTGCAAACGCCTCATTCTGATCTTCAAGGATTCTGGCAACGAGGAATTCGGAACCGCACATATCAAGGTGGATGGGGTATTCGTCCAAAAAGTTGATCCGCGTCAAGTGAACTGGACCCATTGCCATGCCACACTTCTGCTTAACGAAGAGCATGTGGGGGAGCACTCCATCGAGATCGAAATGGCTGAAGGTCATGAACATAAATGCTTCACCATTCTGGGTTTTGGCTATGTGGATTAACTGGAGACTGATAGTCACTCACATGTTCGGAGGAAAAGAGAATGGAATTGATCTCATCAGCAGTAACGGGATATGACCAGTATCGGGAGAATATACCACGTGGAGTCATGGAGACGGTAGAGTATCCTTCCACCACGGTTGGCAATTCCCGTAAAGCGATGGTGTACACCCCACCAGAATTTTCTTCGACAACGATGTATCCTGTACTTTTTCTTTTGCATGGTATTGGTGGAGACGAAACCGAATGGCATACTCATGGTTCTCCGCAAATTATTCTCGATAATCTGTACAACGATAATTTGCTTGAGCCGATGGTTATTGTTTTCCCCAATGGTCGCGCAATGTCGAATGACCGAGCCGAAGGAGACCTGTTTGAACCTGAGAAAATCAAAGCATTTAAACGGTTTGAATCCGATCTGCTCAACGATTTGATACCTTACATGGAGTCGAACTACCCTTTGCATAAAAGCCGGGATAAAAGGGCGATTGCTGGTTTATCCATGGGTGGAGGTCAATCCTTAAATATCGGATTAAGTAATCTAGACCATTTTGCATGGATCGGTGCTTTCTCCGCAGCCCCAAATACCAGAAGTCCGGAGCTACTTGTCCCTGATCTTTCGAAAGCGCCTTCATTACTCTCGTTGATATGGATCTCTTGCGGTGAACAGGACAATCTTATAGAGATTAGTCTTGGGGTTCACCAATATTTGGCGCAACACGGAGTACCTCACATTTGGCATGAGGAAAGTGGAGGACATGATTGGCCCGTGTGGAAGAACGATCTGTATCTGTTTTCGCAACGTCTTTTCAAGTGAATTTGCTGAAGAACATTCATATCGGATTGTAGCATCAACCAAATCTATTAAAATATCAGGAGGTATCATCCATGTTCAAATTCGGAAAAAAATTAATGACCGTTGTTCTCGCAGCTTCCATGAGTTTTGGTGTCTTTGCAGCAACATCCAGCGCTGCAACAGATTATTGGCAGAATTGGACAGATGGTGGAGGATCGGTCAACGCTGTTAACGGATCAGGAGGGAATTATAGTGTAAACTGGCAGAATGTAGGCAACTTTGTTGTAGGGAAAGGGTGGACATCTGGTACGCCTAATCGAGTGGTCAATTACAATGCCGGCGTATTCTCTCCTTCAGGTAACGGCTATCTCACTTTCTATGGTTGGACTAGAAACGCTCTAATTGAATATTACGTGGTGGATAGCTGGGGAACGTATCGTCCTACCGGAACGTATAAGGGCTCTATGACTAGTGATGGCGGCACATATGACATCTATACTACGATGAGATACAATGCACCTTCCATTGATGGTACGCAGACTTTCCCTCAGTATTGGAGTGTTAGACAGTCCAAGAAACCAATCGGAGTCAATTCTACCATTACGTTCAGCAATCATGTGAATGCGTGGGCGAGCAAAGGGATGAACCTTGGAAGTAGTTGGTCTTATCAGGTGATGGCAACAGAGGGTTATCAAAGCAGCGGAAGCGCAAACGTGACAGTTTGGTAAAATGATGTGATGCAGTTCAACATCTGCACCTGCATTTGAATTCAATTTTCCGGCAACGTTGAGGAACGTTATTCACCAAACTAACGGACCTCGACATTGCCGGATTCAAGCTAAGTAAAGGAGAATAATTGAATGAGAAAGCTGGTATGGTTAACTTTAATCGCTATAGTTGTTAGTCTAAGTGCTTGTTCAGCAAGTAATACCAAATTAAACGATGACTTGGTATTCGTCGAAGGGGGAGCCTTCAAGAGCAGTAAGCCGAGTCAGATTGATAGGAATGAAACGCTGGAATCCTTCTATATTGGCAAATACGAAGTAACTCAAAAAGAATGGATGGAGGTTATGGGGGAAAACCCTTCTGGCTTCAAGGGAGATGACCTGCCTGTTGAAATGGTCAGCTGGTATGACGCAGTGGAATACTGTAATCAAAAAAGTATAAAAGAAAACCTGAAACCTTATTACAATATAGACAAAGACAACCAGGACACGAATAATCAGAATGAAAACGACAATATAAAATGGAATGTAACGATCAACGAGGACGCCAACGGTTACCGTTTACCCACAGAGGCAGAATGGGAATACGCTGCAAGCGGAGGGCAAAAGAGCTTAAATTACACATACAGCGGAAGTAATAATCCTGATGATGTTGCTTGGTACTGGATAAATGCTGGCGACAACATTCTGACGGGTGACTGGAGCTGGCCCGCTATTGAGAGCAACCGTAATCAAACCAAAAAAGTCGGAACTCAGAAGGCGAATGAGTTGGGAATCTATGATATGTCTGGGAATGTGAGAGAATGGTGCTGGGACTGGTACAGTGATTCGGAGAGTCCAAATCAAACTTGGCGAGTTGTGAAAGGCGGAGGCTGGATCGGCGGTGTCAATAACAATGAAATATCATTCCGTGGAAAATTTGATGCAAATGGTTTTGGTCCCGATCAAGGATTCCGTATTGTACGTGGAGAATGAAAAATCTTTTTCCTGACAGTAGATTACTTCTGAGCTAAACCTATACTTTGTCGGGTGAAAACCTATAGTTTATCAGGTTGTTGTGCCAAAATGTAAGCGTTACACTTGAATTGTTATCCGGCGCTTCGCTACAATCGGAGCGTTCTTATAGTACGTTCTGATGAAACCATTTCCTATGTTATTGATTAATGACGATGAGACTGGTGGGAAATTTGTTCTCCAAGTTGTGCGAGCAGACAACAATCCTGGCTGCTTAGCGTTTTCACAGCAACTGGAATCTACCTATAGATATAGATAAAATACATGCAGCTGATCACGGACAAAAGAGAGGTGAGCTAATGTACAAGGTCATTGTCGCGGATGATGAGCCGTTTATGCTAGAAGGATGGAGAACGATGATTGACTGGCGAGCTTGTGGATATGAACTCTGCGGAACGGCAACGGATGGGGAGGAAGCACTTGCTTTATTCAACTCGGTTGAACCGGATCTTGTCGTCACTGATATTCAAATGCCTGTTATGGATGGTCTTGGTTTGATTCACACCTTGCGAGAAGATCTCGCCTATACCTCTAAAATTGTTATCGTTACAGGATACTCCGATTTTAATTACGCGAAGCAAGCCATACGGTATCAGGTCGATCAGTATGTGCTTAAACCTCTTGTTCCCGAGGAAATTCATCAAATCCTTATGGAAATGATTGAACCTCTGGACAAACGCAGAAATGAGCAAAAACAGCAAAATGGAGTCATGGTTACAGATGAAGCCTATGAAAATCATCTTAATGAATATCGAATAAGCGAAGAATATGATTTAGAGCAAATGATGAACATTTCCAAAGAGATCTTGGTACTGATTGAAGCAGGAAACACGTATTCCATTGATCTTGCATTGAGTGCACTGCTAGAGAAGAGTAAGAAAGCTGAGGTTTCGTTGGAATGGATACATCATGTCATCCGATATATCCATGGGGAGTTGATACGAAAATATGGAAAAAGAGAGGTTTGCAGAGAAATACTATGTGAAAAAGAATGGCATGAGGCTGCGAGTTGGTCTTCCGGCACATTGCAAGACCTGTGTGTTCGACTATCCAAGCAACTTTCCCAGTCTGAACTGAAGCAAAAGACGGGTACGGGAGGGCTTGTTGCAGAAGCAGTGAATGAATTGAAGCAACACTATCGAAGCAAAATTAAATTACAAGATGTAGCTAATCGTATTCACGTGAATTCTGCCTACCTGGGTCAACAATTCAAGCGGGAGATGGGGGTCAGTTTCATTGACTATGTGCACCAGCTTCGTGTTGAGGAGGCCCGTAAACTCCTGCGACGTACCAATATGAAGATCACTGACATTGCATTCAGGCTAGGGTATCATGATGCTGAATATTTCACCCAAAAATTCAGAGCGCATACAGGGGAGCTTCCGTCCGTCTATAAAAACAAAAACCAAGGGTGATTATATGCGTCATAAATTCTGGATGTTCCGTAAGGTTAATGATATTCCTCTCCGATCCAAATTTCTGCTTATCTATGTACTTAGTATTCTCCTTCCTGTAATAACGATTAATATCTTCTTTTATCAACGAACCTCTGCGGATATCAAGATTAGAGAACAGGAAAATCTGCGTAAATCCATCGACAGGGCTGCGGGGGAACTGCTAGGCATGATTGATGAGAGCGTTGCTCTGAGCCGAATTATTGCAGCAGACGATTCGCTCTATGAGGCACTGGATCGGACCTATCACTCCCCCGTTGATTATTACAACGTGTACCATGCATTCCTGCGAGATAAATTAACACGGTACATGTCAGCGAATATTCTGGAGGTGCGTATCTACACGGATAACGATACCATTCAGACGGGCAGTCACTATATCGTGATGAAAGACAAGAATGTACTCCCTGGATTGAAACAGCTGAAATCCACCAGTGGAGGCATTCTTGTCGTTGATTATATTGAGCCATCCGGATTTAACGCGGGAAGAAGAATCAGTGTGATTGGCAAAATGGATACCTATACTTCCTATGCCAATTACAACAAGTATTCCAAGATTGATCTGGAACTTAGCCGGGTGTATAGCATTTTAAATCGTGAATCAGACAGTCTTCAGCTGCGTCTGGTGGACAGCAACAATCGAACTGTCGTTTCAAGTGGGGAATTCAGCGAAACCGACTTATCCCCCCTTGATAATGAATCAATGCTCAAGGAATCTGGAGATTCTGCTTACACGCTCGAAAAATCGTTGGGGAATCTAGCCTACCTAAAGGGTTGGAAATTGATTGGAGTTGCCGATACGCGTCACCTTGACCATCTTTTGCAAGAAGCCTTTAAATCAATTCTGGGGTTGCTCGCATTAAGTATCGTGGTCCCCTCTGTATTGATCTACATTATTTTGCGTTCCTACCATTATCGGATTCGCAAGCTATCCAGACATATGGAGAAGGTTCGTAACGAACGATTCGATCTCATTGAAATTCAGGAAGGCCGCGACGAAATTGGCGGGCTTATTCGTACATTTAACATCATGATTGGTAAAATTCATACCCTAATTAATGACGTATATAAACTGGAAATCCGTCAAAAAGATTTGGAGCTGGATCAAGTGAGGACTGAATTGTCTATGCTCCAGAGTCAGATGAATCCCCATTTCTTATTTAACACATTGAATGCCTTGCTGGTCGTTAGTACGAAGAATGGTTATACGGAAGTAATTGAGATTATTAAAAGTCTGTCCAAACTGATGAGACAGTTGCTCAGTCATTCTGACAATTTGATTCCTTTGCAAGAAGAGCTGCAATTTACGAATCTTTATCTCCAGATTGAGAAGTTTCGCTTTGGAGAGCTGTTTGATTACACCTTCGAGGTTGATCCTGATGCAGCTTCGTTGCTCATTCCCCGCATGAGTATTCAACCGCTCGTCGAAAATGCCTGCAAACACGGCTTGCAGGCGCGAAAAAATGGAAGACAGATCAAGATAACGGCGAGACAAAACGCTTCTGAACTGGTTATTCAGGTGATCGATAATGGAATCGGTATGGATGCAGGGAGATTAACCGAGCTCCTGCGAGATATTCGTTCTGAAAGACCCAGGAATGGCGAGCATGTAGGACTCCGCAATGTCTACCGCAGGTTGGAACTCTTTTATGAAGGAAATGCGATATTTGATCTAAGCAGTGTACCTGTAAAGGAAACTATTGCAGGGTACCGTATACCGATCTCCAAGCTGGAACAGAGGAAATAGGAGGTAAACTCTCATGTATAAAGTACTGTTAGTCGATGATGAACCTTATGCCATTGAAGGGTTACAGCTTCTGATCAATTGGGAAAAGTATGGTTTCGAAATCAGAGGCGTGTGCGCCAACGGTGAGGAAGCCATTCGTATGATGGAACAAGATCGACCTGATCTCGTGGTGACAGACATTCGTATGCCTGTGATGAATGGGCTGGAACTTGTAGAAGAAGCACGGCGATTGGAACATGAGTCTGTGCTGTTTGTCATCACGAGTGGATACAGTGATTTTAATTATGCCAGACAAGCTGTTCGATTAGGTGTCTCCAACTATTTAACCAAACCGGTTGACAGTACAGAAGCAGAGGATATGTTGGTCCGTCTCCGTATGCAATTGCAGGAGCGTGAAAACCAGGAGCGTTTAAGGGAGCATGCAAACGAGCAAAGGATCAAAGCGTTTTTGTCCGCACTGATTAAGGATAAGCAGAATATATCGGAGCAGGAGATGTGGGAGATCCTTCCTCGTTTAAACAAGTCCCATTGGGCATACCTGCGGATAGCTTTTCAGGGAGATATTCAGGAAGCCTGTTCAGTAGTCGAACATACGGCTGACGTAACAACTTGCTGTTATGTGATAGACAGAACAAGAGACTCGTTGGGACTTGTATGGGGGGAAGAAGCGAATGATAGAAATGAGACATTTGAAGCAATTAAAGCTTTTACTCAGCGTTTGATGAACAACATGCAACATAACGGCTGCGAAGATATTCATATCGCGGTCGGATTAACGGTCAACAAACTGGAGCATTTATCCGAATCCTTCCGCTCCGCTCAGGAAGTTGGGCGTTATTTGTTTTTTAATCAAGAGCGTCTTTTGTTTGCCGAAGATATTCAGCTGGAAAATTGGCAGTTTGATCCGGAAACACTATCAGAGGTGGACCATATTAGCGATTTGCTTGAAAACGGTTCTGTAGAGGAACTCTCGTCTTCGATTCGGAGTGCCTTTGAACTGTTTATACAGATGAAGGCTGCGCCAGAGATTGTACATATTTTCTCTACCCACATTATATTCCGCGGACTGTCCCTGTGTAGAGAACTAGGAGGAGTACCTAATGCTCTAATGAACGAATTGGCGAGTGGAATTCTGGAGAAGGGCCATCGAAATATAGAAGAGGTTGCTAACAATCTGGAACATTTCTGTTTGCAATGCAAGTCAGAACTGGCTATTTTCCGGGAGAGGCAAATGGGTGGCATCCAGGCGACGGTTGCTGAATATGTGCAGATGCATTACAGGGAGACATTTACGATCCAGGAGCTTGCAGAACGATTCTACGTGAATCCTGTCCATTTAGGGCAATCCTTTTTGCGAAAGTATGGTAAGGGTGTAATTGAGGTAGTACATGATCTAAGAATGGAAGAAGCGAAGCGTCTGCTCCAGCAGACGAATCAAACATCCAGTGCGATTGCGGAGCAAGTTGGGTACCGCAGTTACCAGCATTTTCTCAGACACTTCGAAAAACGAACAGCCATGAAACCTGTAGAATACAGGAAAAAGTATGCGAATTGATCCATGAAAAAGAAGAACCCCTCCTGAATAAGACCTGCAATTACAGGGGGGTAGACCTTAAATGTATATATTTTGTAACCGCATACATTTCTTCATACTAAAAACAGTAAGACATACCACTTCCAAGGAGGGCAAGTACATGGGGGGACTTAAGAAAAAGAAGCTTTGGGGTTCCGTATCACTCGTTCTAACTTTGAGTTTGGCACTGGCAGGATGCAGCGGTGACAATGAGAAAGCGACTACGAAGGATGGGAAAGAGGTACTGAACATCACGGCCTTTATCGGAACGCCAAATCAGGCGCCAGCTAAAGATAACCGAATCTACAAGAAGATTCAGGATGAACTCGGCGTCAATCTTGAGATGGAGTTTCTAGTAGGTGATCTTCAACAGAAATTGGGCGTTATGATTGCCGGGGGCGATTTCCCGGATCTGATCACAGCAGACACCAAATTGGTCTCAGCCGATGCGGTTATTCCGCTCGAAGATCTCATTGAAGAGCATGCACCTAATCTGAAGAAACATTTCGGTAAAGACTGGAACCGGATGAAAGACTCCAGTGACGGACATATTTACTGGTTGCCTAACTATGGAGTGTATACAGGGGAGTTCATTAGTAACTATTATTCTGGTCCTGCATTCTGGATTCAAAAGTCCATACTGAAGGATGCCGGGTACCCGACTCCTAAAACGTTGGATGATTTCACAACGTTGATCCGTGATTATGCAGCCAAGAATCCAACGATTGATGGTCAACCGACGATTGGTTTCACTACATTGGCTTCAGACTGGCGGACGTTCCCTTTGCTTAACCCACCTGAACATCTTACGGGTCACCCCAATGACGGGGGCGTAGTCGTAGATGATAGTGGAGTCGCAACCGTTTTTGCCGACAAAGATATCTCCAAACGGTATTATAAAGAACTAAACAATTTGTATAATGAGGGATTGCTGGATAAAGAAGCCTTTGTTCAGAACTATGATCAATATCTGGCCAAAATTTCTTCGGGACGTGTGCTTAGTATGTTCGACCAGCACTGGAATTTCCAAGCCGGCGAAGACCCACTCGTAGCACAGGGTAAGATTGGCCAGACATACGTAGGCTTCCCGCTAGTCTATGATACAAGTATTACAGATCATTATCTGGATCGTCCGGTTATCAACTTGAATAATGGCTTTGGTATCAGTAAAGATGCTGAAGATCCTGTCGCACTCATCAAATTCCTCGATAAGCTTATGGACGAGAAGTACCAGAAGCTCTTGTCATGGGGTGAAGAGGGTGTAGACTATCAGGTGAATGAAGAGGGAAGATTCTATCGTACGCCAGAGCAACGGAAAGAGCAGGATGATCCGGCATGGAGATTGATCAACAAAGCAGAAAGTTTCTACGCTGCTGCACCGAAGCTCGAAGGAACATTTGAAGATGGCAATTCGATTGGAGCGATCAACCAGCCTGAGGAATTCTATGACAACCTTAAACCGGAAGACAAAGAACTTCTGGATGCTTATGGCTTCAAAACGTGGAGTGACTTCTTCTCTCCTGCACCAGAGAATCCTGTGTACTACCCAGCGTGGCAGGTCGATCTGAAAGAAGGCTCTGATGCTGCGGTAGCGAACAAACAAATGACAGACACTTCATTGAAATTCTTGCCTAAAGCAATCATGTCAAAACCGAATGAGTTCGATAACATTTGGACTGAATATGTAGACGCTTACAAGAAGATCGATGTTAAATCCTATGAAGATCGAATTAATGACCAACTGAAATGGAGAATCGAGAACTGGTCTGTTAAATAAAAAAATGCGGCAATGATTCTCTCGGAAGGTATCAACCAAAGGATTACTCAGGCGAGTGCCTTCCGGGGACATCATGCTTAAAGTCGCTGCAAGCCAATAGGAGGAGTGAAAGATGGCGAACACGCCTGGAGCCATACCAGAGCAAACCACCCGTACAGTCGTACCCAAAGCACCACTGTTAAAACGATTGCGCGGACAAAGACAACTCATGTTCATGTCATTGCCCATCGTTGCGTACATTCTCGTATTCTCGTATTATCCCATTTGGGGCTGGGTTATGGCCTTTCAGAATTACAGTCCTGCGAAGAGTTTCACCCAGCAGGAATGGGTCGGGCTCAAACACTTTAAGTTTTTGCTAACAGACGATGCATTTCTTAACGTGCTTCGTAATACCATTGCGATGAGCGTCATCAATATGGTGCTCGGATTTGCGACAGCAATTATATTTGCCATTTTACTTAATGAGATCAAACATAAGTTATATAAACGAACCATTCAAACAATATCGTATTTACCTCACTTTCTCTCATGGATTATTGTGACAGGTATCGTAGCAAGTTCACTATCTGTAGATGGTGGGATTGTGAATGTGGTGCTCATGAAGCTGCATATCATTCAAGAACCTATCATGTGGCTTAGCGTTCCGGAATACTTCTGGGGCATTGTAGGCGCATCCCATGTATGGAAAGAAGTTGGCTGGAATGCCATTATTTATTTGGCGGCCATCACGTCTATCGATCCTTCCCTCTATGAAGCGGCAGAGATTGATGGTGCGAACCGATATAAGAAAATGCTGTATGTGACCTTACCCGGGATCAAATCCATTGTTATCATTTTGCTGATCATGAATATGGGCTGGATTTTGGAAGCTGGATTCGAGGTTCAGTATCTGTTAGGTAATGGTGTGGTTGTCGACTGGTCACAGACGATAGATATATTTGTCCTGAAGTACGGACTACAGATCGGGAATTATTCTTTGGCTACTGCGGCAGGTATCTTCAAAACAGTAGTTAGTATCACGCTGATCTTTGCGGCGAATTCAATTTCCAAACGGCTCGGGGAAGACCGATTAATATAAGGGGGACTAGAGATGGGAATCAATAAATCTCGGCTTGAACCGATTGTCTTCCATACGTTAAATGGTATACTAATGATCGCAATCGCGATTGTTACCCTGTATCCGTTTGTGAATACACTCGCCGTATCATTCAATGCCGGTAATGACACCATCCGAGGTGGGATTTATCTGTGGCCTCGGGTATGGACAGATCAAAACTACAGAGCGGTATTTGCAGGAGGGACCATCTTCAGCGCCTTTGGTATATCTGTGGCGAGAACGGTTTTGGGGACAGTTTTAAGTCTATTCTTAACCTCCATGCTGGCTTACACACTAAGCCGAAAAGATTATATATTACGAAAGCCCATTACCATTACAGTTGTTCTTACGATGTATTTTAGTGCAGGTCTTATTCCAACTTACTTCCTAATGAAAGATTTGCATTTGTTAAACAACTTCCTGGTGTATATTATTCCTGGGCTGATCAGTGCCTTTAATATGATTGTTATTCGAACCTATATCCAGACACTACCCGAGGGATTGATCGAATCAGCCAAAATTGATGGTGCGGGAGATTTCAGAACATTCATTTCCATTATTCTACCGCTGTGCCAACCGGTTCTCGCTACTGTTGCACTGTTCATTGCAGTCGGTCAATGGAATTCTTGGTTTGATACGTTTCTGTATGCATCTTCCAAACAAAACCTGAGCACGCTGCAATATGAGTTGATGAAACTATTATCATCTTCTATGAATTCCAACAGCAGTGCAGCCGTTGCCAATGGTGCAGATCTTGGTGCTGCGCGTAACATGGTCACACCTGTATCTATTCGGGCAGCTATTACGATTGTTGCCGCATTACCCATCTTAGTCGTATATCCATTTTTGCAGAAGTATTTCGTTCATGGCTTGCAGCTTGGAGGGGTAAAAGAGTAAACTTAATGCAGTTCCAGATAACCGATCAAAAACGGTCACTAGGGTGACCGTTTTTTTATGTTTTTTAAACGGCGGGCCGTAGTATGTCAATTGCACACGAATCCAACTTATTCAATTTTATCAAGGAGACTGAAGAGAAAATGAAAGTATTAATTGTGGAAGACTCCATTTTCGTACAGAAATTGCTTACAAAGCTAATTGTTGATCATATTCCAGAATGCGAGATTCAGATTGCTAACAATGGAGAGCAAGGATACAACCTATTTAAGGATTTCCAACCTCATTTTATAACCACCGACCTGCTGATGCCTGGTTTGAACGGACAAGAAATGCTTCGAATGATTCGAGAAACGGATAGCAATGTCAAAATTATTATCTTATCTGCAGATATTCAGAAGACAACTAGGGATGAAGTTGAAATGTTAGGCATTTCTGGTTTTTTGAATAAACCGTTAACCGCAGAGAAGGCAACTACTATGATTCAACTGATTCAGGCGGCCTATCATGCTGAATGATTTACAGAAGGATTTGCTTACTGAACTAGTAAACGTTTACGTGGGACAAGCGGCTAACATGTTGTCAGAGATTGTAGACAAGCGTATCGTTTTGAATATTCCGGAAGTGGAACTAATCTCCATATCCGATGTTGATCCTGGAGATCGAAGATACAACATTTTCTTCAGTGAAGGTCATCTGTTTAGGTCATCCTTACAGTTTGGATACGAATTTCAGGGAAAAGCATTTCTGATGTTTCCTGTTGAGCAGGCTAAAGTATTGGCAAACATCTGTCTTGGAGAACTGGGTGAGAGCGTTATACCGAACGATCCGAACTTGATGGATACGGATTTGGACGTTTTGAAGGAAGTTAGCAATGTCCTGCTTAACGCCATTATTGGAGAATTCGGTAATTTCCTGGAGATCAAACTGGAATACGTCCTGCCTGATATTGAACTGATCTATGTCACTAATTCCGATCAACAAATATTGCTTCAGAATGAAGTCTATGTCCTGGTTTTACATACCTCGTTTTTACTTGCCGATACGGATGTGACAGGTATCATTGTCATAGCATTGAGCATGAACTCCATATCGAGCCTGCTGGCCAAAATGGACGCTTTGTTGGAGGCGGACAATGGATAATCTTATTTCACAAGCTTTGAACAAAGCCCATATGGGAATAATGATCGTGGACAGGCATTTGAAAGTTGTTGTGTGGAATGCCTGGTTGGAGCGCTTTACTGGCAAGAATGTAGAAGCGGTAGTAGGCTTGAATCTGCTTGAGGTCTGCCCACGGTTTAAGTCAAATATGTATTTAAATATTCTGCAAAATGCGCTGTATCATGGACAGAGCAGATTTTGCTCAAGCGCTTTACATAAGGCATTCATTCTTCCTAATGAAGGAGAGGATGAACAATTATTCAGACAAAATATGCATGTTGAACCGCTCTATCATGAAGATCGGAGTTATGCCCTTATTCAGATTACTGACATGACAAACACCAATACCAGGGTATATAAACTTAAAAATCTGATCAAAGAACTGGAGACGGAGTACGCCAAAATCAAAATCTCCGAGAAAATCAGCAAGCATTTGTCTTTGCATGACCCACTTACCGGTCTGCCTAATCGTCTTGCTTATAATGACCGTCTTGCCTGGGCCATCAGTAATGCCAAAAGAAACCATAGCAAATTAGCCGTCATGTTTGTGGATGCTGATGGGTTTAAACAAGTGAATGATACATATGGACACCATGTTGGCGATCAAGTGTTGCTGGAAATGGCAAAGCGATTAAGCGAAACAATTCCAAGTGCGGACACTGTAGCCCGGCTTGGCGGGGATGAATTCATCATTTTAAGCCATCTGAAAGATGATCACGATGCTGAAGTCATCGCCAAAAGATTGGAAGCTGCATTCAGTACCCATTTCAAAATTGCCGGAAACTATATCAACCTTTCGATGAGTATTGGTATCAGCCTATTTCCCAAGCATGGACAGGAGCCTTCCGAACTTCTGAGACATGCGGATGGAGCCATGTACAAGATTAAAAAGAATGGCAAGAATGGTTACGGAATCTATGAGCCTGAAAATGCTTAAGAAATCTAAAAATGTCTTTTAATAAAGTTGCTACAATAGCAACTTTATTTGTCTATACAATTAACATAAGAAAAAATACGTTTTCTCCTTTATTGCTGTACGGAATGCCGATTATCTTAATCATAGTGGGCTATTTTATATTCGATTGAGAGCCGCTATATTAGCGGCTTTTTTGGATTTTATTAAACAAGGAGAAGTCGAAAAGAGGCGATCGTCAGAACAGTACCAAAAGCAAGGAGAAAGACACCTCTAAACTTGATACCCATCATATCGTATTCATGAAGTTCATCCTTCGTACGATTAAAAGGCCATGAATTAGGTCGTCTCAGTGCTCTAACCCCGTATATCATGCGATATTCGGCCATAGGGAAGAGGCCAGATCAAACACCTCTAATGCTGGGATAAGATTGTGATAATTCAAGTTAATTTTGTTCATTTAGATACTTTAGAGATTAAAGTACACTGAAAGAACATACAAACAGAACACACCAAACATGAAAAATGTGAGGAATTATAATTCGTTGGAGGTTTTAACGTGAAGACCAAAAATATCTGGTTTAATCAACCTGCTGGAACATGGGAAGAGGCATTGCCTATCGGAAATGGAACACTTGGAGGCATGATTTTTGGGAAAACACAGATCGAGAGAATTCAGCTTAATGAAGATAGTCTGTGGTATGGTGGTCCGATGCAGCGGAATAATCCTCAAGCACTTGAATCTTTATCTCAGATCAGAAGCCTGATTTTTGACGGTAAGATTAGGGAAGCAGAAGAACTCGCAGCAGATACTCTGGTAGGTGTTCCTGACGGGCAAAGACATTATGAGCCATTAGGGGACTTCTATATCGCTATGGATCACAGTGAACATGAACCAAATGAATATCAAAGACATCTCGATCTGGAACAAGGCAAGGTAAACGTGAATTATACCGCAGATCAATCCATTTACAGCCGAGATTATTTTGCAAGCTACCCGGATCAAGTGCTCGTTGTTCATCTCAAATCTAGCGTACCTAGAAAGTTATCTTTCTCCACTATTTTTGGCAGGGGAACCGTTCTGGAATCAACACCCTTTTCAGATATTCTTAAGCATCCTGTTGGTTTCCAATCCTATCTGGACCGGATCGAGAAGCGTGGAACGAATGGCTTGATCATCCGGGGAAGAAGTGGGGGAGAAGAAGGAATCCGATTTTGTTGCGGGATTCGCCTTATATCTGAAGGGGGGCATGTTCATTATTCAAGCGGTCAGCTTTCTCTGAAGGAAGGTAATTCAGCGACTATTCTAATCACAGCTTGCACGGATTTTCGAGTACCCAAGGAACAACTTGAAGCGGAGTGCCTCCGAAGAATTGATGCTGCTTCAACAAAGTCATATAGCGAACTGCTCGCCGATCATGTCTCGGACTATCAATCCTTATTCAAAAAGATGGATATACATCTCGAAGATGAAAATAAAGATGTGATATGTTCCGAACTTCCAATCGATCAGCGCCTTGAGCGGCTTAGAGCTGGTAAGCATGATCCGGAACTGATGAGTCTATACTTTCAATTCGGTCGTTATCTGCTTATCTCAAGCAGCCGTCCAGGTTCTTTACCGGCAAACCTTCAAGGGATATGGAATAAAGACATGCTTCCTGTATGGGATAGCAAATATACGATTAATATTAATACACAGATGAACTACTGGCCTGCAGAAAGCTGCAACCTGTCTGAATGTCACGTTCCATTGTTTGATTTTATAGATCGACTGCAAGTCCGGGGAAAGGAAACCGCTAGAACCATGTATGGATGCAAGGGGTTCGTTGCTCATCACAATTCGGATATCTGGGCAGACGCTGCTCCGCAGGATGTTTGCATGACATCGACATTTTGGACTATGGGAGGAGCATGGCTTTCATTACATCTGTGGGACCATTACGAATACAATAAGGATGTTCAGTTTCTCAAAAAAGTTTACTCCACGATGAAAGATGCGGCTATGTTTATTCTGGATTATCTAATAGAGGATCCTTCCGGCAATTGGGTGATATGTCCTTCGTCCTCACCGGAAAATCGCTATATATTAGATAATGGAGAGTCGGGGGCTTTATGTTTTGGTGCTTCAATGGACAATCAGATTATTAGAGAACTCTTCACGCGTTGCATTGAAAGTACCCGGATCTTGCAAGAAGATCAGGAATTTGGAGAATTACTCCGTAGTGCTTTAACCAAGATACCGGATACCTCCATTGGCAAACATGGCCAGATCCAAGAGTGGAGTAACGATTATGATGAAATGGAACCTGGACACAGACATATTTCCCATTTATTCGCTTTGCATCCTGGAACACAAATTACGTTGCAATCCACGCCTGATCTGGCCAAGGCAGCTCGCGTAACACTCGACAGAAGACTGGAACACGGTGGTGGACACACAGGATGGAGCAGGGCGTGGATTCTCAACATGTGGGCACGATTAGAGGAGTCGGAACTTGCACACGATAACATCGTGGAACTTCTTCGTTCCTCCACGTTACCCAATCTGTTTTGTGACCATCCTCCATTTCAAATTGATGGGAACTTTGGAGGTACTGCAGGTATAGCAGAGATGCTTCTCCAGAGTCATAACGAAGTAATCAGATTGTTACCTGCTTTGCCAGCAGCTTGGCCAAAAGGATATATTCGTGGTATTCGGGCTCGTGGGGGATTTGAAATAGATCTGGAATGGGAAAATGGTCGTCTGTTGAATACCAGAATTCGTTCTATTGAAGAAACAAGAGTAACCGTGTCCTATCTGGACCAAAAAATAGAATTAACCTTTCCTGGCCCCAATGCTATGGTTGAATTGAAAGGATACGACTGGAATAATTAATAAGAAGTTACCGATTACCTGAGCGAATACCGGCTGACAAAATTGCCGGGCGAATTCGCTCTTTTTTTTGCTCAGATAAGATATAGGCAAGAGTTAGGATGTTTTTTCTTCTGGGGCTCACCCACACCATCTCTGGAGTTGGCATCTGGGCAGCCATTTTATATTTTTCTTCACAAGAATTAAGCAGTGCGATACGGATTGGGGAAGTATATCCTATGCTCTGTATCTGTTTAGCAGATTCCCTTACGAATCGGGGGATACGCCCACTTCCCCCATTTAAGTATCGTTTAAAGTTTAACCTCATGAGTACCGGTTCACGCTGGGGAGGGGTTGTTGAAGGAGCATGTATCGGTCTCACAGTAATCATTCTAGTTATCACATTTTACACGGGGAGATTCCAAATCTAGTTGTAACAAAATGATCCCGGTGACCTGCCTGTTTTGTAGCCGGAAGGCGTTGAGTGAACTAGGCAAACCACCCATGATGCAGAAAATATTTTTGTATAAAAGATGAAGCGAAACCTTACTTCTCACTATATGAAAAGCATCAAAATCTTGTGAAGGATCGCATAAGTTGTACTCATTGTGGTAGTACCGAGGGGGGGGATTAGATATATATCTAATTTATATTACACTCTGGATAGTGCTATCCGCCGAATAAAGCGAACTATCTTCCAAAGTCTCACCCCTCTAGTAATCCGTTTTTTTTCTATAATGGATATAGATCCTAATTTTGTATCAATTTAAATTTAAAAAACAAGAGCAATTAAGTTCCCTTAAATTTATAAATATAAAATTTATAGGATATTGATATATATATTTGGGGAATTTCTTTTATAGCGAATAAAAGTTAAAAAGTACAATTATTAGAACAATATTATTTTGAAAATTATATTCAAAAAACATATTTACATATCCTAGAATAACATGGTAATCTATTGCTGCAATTACATTACTTTATAGAAAGGAGGGAGAAACATGGTAAATCAAGACAATTTGGTGAACAAAGTCAATGCTGAGTTGGAGAACGTCCTCAATATTGAAGACTTTATGATAGAGGAGCTTCCTCCTCTTCCATTGGCATTGGAACAAGGTGATCCATCATACATGCCCATTGGCCTTTAGTAAGATGTACAAGACCATTGTCTAGGGACTATTTAGGACAGTCCCTAGGCTTTTTGTTACAAATTCTTGGAGGAGGTACGATTATGTCTTCGCTAAGCCCTGCGCGTATCTTACATACCCATGCATCAATTCGGTTTGAGCCTCCCAATATTACGGGAGAACAGAACTGGCTTGTTACTAGTTCTCCTCGTCGTCGGTTCCTTGCATCAGTACCCGCTTGTGCTCTACTCGTATCATTTGTGGGTGGACGGATTATAGAAGATGCAATCGCTGAGGTTTCACCGCTCTTTTCAGTCGATCTACATTCGCTCCAGATATTAGTCAATTCACTTGAAGAAAAAGGATTGTTGGTCGAGCCCGAATCTGAAATGCATAATTGGGCATTGCAAATCAAGAAGCGCTGGTCGTTATACGGTTGGAATGAGGCAGCGGACTATCAAATCGCATCCTATAATTACCCATTTGTGAATTATGGTTCCGATGGACGTTCTCTGGATATTGCTAGAATGGAAGAGTACTCAGCAGCAGAGCCAGACGTGAACCGCGTGAAACCTCCCATGGAGGCATCAAAAATTCTTCCGGTTATACCCACCAGGTCAGCACTCGATGAATTGACAGAATCGTTTGATCGAGTTTGGCATAAAGAGTGTAAAGAGCAACCGCTTGATGGGGAACGTCTCAAGATATTGCTCTCTACTCTTTTTGGGAAGCTCCGACACCGTAAAGTCTCTGCTGCCCCCAACCGAGCTGATTTGATTCGCAAGACCAGTCCATCTGGAGGCTCTCGACATCCTACTGAAGGGTATGTTTTCGTCCAGAGTGTTGATGGAATAGATCCTGGCATCTACCACTTTTCCGTAGCTGATCAAGCACTAGAGCAAGTGGGTCCTTTGCCAGATAATGAAGTGCTGTTAAAACTATTCTCTGGACCCATCAAAAGAGCGCAGTTTCAACCGGAAGCACTCCTGGTAATGACCACCTACTTTGAACGTAATATGTACCGATACCGAGAGCCACGCACCTTTCGCTCAATCTTCATGGATATCGGACATTTATGTGTAACAATGGAGACTGTAGCAAATTCGCTTGGATTGAAATGTCAGTTTCAACATGGGATTGATGACGAACAAATAGAGTCTCTTCTTGGGATTCACCCACTTGAGGAAGGCGCCATGTTTGGTGCAGCATTGGCAGGAGGTGTGCAAGTGATATGATTTCAGAATCATTCGAGGAAGCGAAGGATGAACGCTCATTTCAGAAAGGATGGAGTCCGCTAACTGTCATGCAAATGCATGTAGGTGAACAGGGGAACGGGCACATAGAAGTTGAGAATCCTCTTTTACAAAAACGTCTCCTGTTGAGCCGTTCAGCTGCGTTGGAATTGTTCAAAGGAAGCTTTCATAACCCGAGCAATCCCGTTGGGTTGACGGCGGAACGATTACGCGAATTAGGTCTGCTTGACGTACAGGAGCTACATCCTGAGACGACTGAGGCTATAGATCATTGGCATAGCCGTAATTGGCAAGATTCATTAGGTTACTATTTGAGGTCTCGCGTTAGGGACTTCGCTGACAGTGATCATGACTATCGTACCCAGAATCATATAATTTTGCAGGACTATTTGCAAAAAGATGGTCCCCCGCCATCTCATAAAAGGGCAGGAGAGAGTGCTGAACCGCTCGTTGAGCCGCTACCTCTTCCTGATATTCCGTTGGGAAAGGTTTTACATAAACGGAGTGCCACGCGCCATGTACCCGCTCGGAACTTCGAAAGTGATATTTTGAGTAGTATCCTTTTTCACGGTACACAATTAATACGCAAGAATCGAACTGTACCTCAAACAAAAGGTAATAGGTCATACCTATACAGTTTTGGTTGTGCATTTGATCTTTACCTAGTTGTTTACGATATCGCTGGTATGGAGCCGGGAATTTACTTTTATGATGTTGAGGATCATTCTGTAGAGCTTATCAGAGCTGGTGATTTCCGAGCTCAGATGAGCGCTTCACTGTACGGACTGAACTGGCCATTGACAGCTGGTTGTTCGCTGCTCTATGTTGCCGAATATGAACGATATCAATGGCGCTACCGCCATGAACGCGCTCTACGCAACTTATTTATTGATGCGGGTAGAGCAGTCCATTATGCGATACTGTGCTCTACCGCTTATGGGAAGCTGACATCGCATACACCGGCTGTGAAAGATGCTCTAGCTGCAGAACTGTTAGGACTTGATCCTATTCGTGAGCAAGTTCTTTACACACTTACACTTTCCTAAGGAGGTATTTATGCAAGATGTTCAAACCAAGGTGTTGCGGTTAAGCAAGGGATGGGACTATTTGTTGAGCCCGGAAGGCGTTCAAATATGGTCGCTTACAACTCAGCGACGTTTTCTCTTGCATGGATCTGCAGAGAAGTTTCGGCAATTACTGGACTTGCTTAAAAGTGGGGATCTCGGAGTCGGAGAAGCCATTAATCGTTTGAGTGAAATAAGCGGTCTTAGCATCAAGCAGGTCGAATCCTTTGTCAAGAGTCTTACGGATCTTGGAGCTATTGTGAAAGCTGATCCTACTCTCGAGCCAACGGGGAGCCTCTATGAGCGCCAACAGTGGTTCTTTGATCAATGGGAACGAGAAGGAGTAAACGGACGTGACCTTGACTTAAGCTTACGGAGTAGCAAAGTGCTGGTGGTAGGCATTGGCGGAATTGGAAGCTGGATCATGTTAAACTTGGCTCGTATTGGGATTCAGCACCTTGTGGGGGTAGACCCTGATCATATTGAAACTAGTAATCTGCCACGGCAGATTCTATACAATGCGGAGGATGTGGGGAAACTCAAAGTCGAAGCAGCAGCTCGACGGTTGCAAGAAGTTGATCCACAGATTCGGTATGAAGGGCATGCCTTGTGCGTGGAGCGACCCGAGGATCTAAGCCCACTGTTAGATGGAGTTGACCTGGTAATAAACCCTTTTGGATTCGTCTCTAGCCGTACTCGGAGTGTCATTGCACAAGCGTGCCTAAATCACAACGTTCCCGTCCTGTTCGGAGGGCAGTGTATAGTGGGGCCACTGTGTGTTCCCGGCGAGACATTATGCCATCAGTGCATGCTTGAGCACGATCCAGGACTGAAGGAAACTTTGCAAATGGTCGATGCCGTGGGCTGGTTGCCACCACGAACTCCCTTTTCGCCAGTTATGTCCATTAGTTCTGGGCTCATCGTTTTTGAAGCGGCGCGTTATCTCTCAGGCAATGAGCAGCCTCGAAGTCTATCAGGTATGTATGTGGTAGATCCCTATAATTTCCAAATCACATTCAGACCAGGCGAGCGCAATCAACAGTGCCTATTCTGTAGCCATATTTAACCGTTAGCCATTCTAGGAGAGTGGAGTGAATAGTAGTTATCGTAACATTTAAAGTTTATGGCTTTAGCTCTGAATTTGACACGAACGCTGTGCAGAATATATCTAAATCACGGTGGACCGTAGAGCGCTCTGATTAGTTTTCCATACTTCAAGTGCCATCGTGTCCTTCTCTTTTTGTCGATTTAGCCTGAAGCAGGAGTAGAGGCTGAGTAGCAAAGACAAGTCTAAGCACAAAGTACCTGTAGGCCTCTCTAAATCGTAAATAGGGGGATTGGTTTCATGACAAAAATGAAAAAAGCGATTGGTAAGTGGGGGGATTATTGGGCAATCCTCTCCATTTCCCTTCCCATTTTAGCTGGATCGATTACAACCATGCTTGTTGGTGCAATCGACACAGCAATGATGGGTAGATTTAGTGTAGACGGATTGGCTGGTGTAGCTGGAGCCGCTGCAGTTTTCAGCATTTTTGCAAATATTATTACAGGAGCAGTGGTGGGGCACCAAGTATTAGCAGCTAGACGTTTTGGGGCTGGTACACCCGATCAGGTAGGTGTTTCATTCCGACACTCTCTCGTATTCGCGGGAGGTGTGTCGCTGTTAAGTGTAATTATCCTTCTATTTACTAGCAATTGGTTGATGGCGATGTTATCAGACTCCAGCGATGTCTTAAAGTCCGGAACAAATTATCTTCTGGCTCGATCTCCAGAGTTGTTGATTATGGTTCCGAGTATATTGATTCAAATTACTTTCAATGCAGAAAAGTCGACGAAGTGGTCAATGTATACCATGATATTGGTTGCATCAACGAATGTAATATTTAACTACCCCCTTATCCACGGTATGGGGGCAATACCTGCGCTGGGAGCAACGGGATCGGGTCTTGGTAGCGTTTTGGCACGCACTGCTGGTCTCTTATTCCTATTAACGGTGGCCTACAAAAAAGATCTGTTCAAGCGCATACGCCCCCAAGAGTTCCGATTTCAAGTAATGGAATTTAACCAGGTTCGTAACATTAGCTTGCCTTCTATTTTTTCAGGTGCGTTTGATTATGCTGCCAACACGTTTTTCTTCATCATAATGGGTACACTTGGGAGTACTTATCTCGCAGGTGGACGAATTGCCTTTAACCTTATTATGATCTTCTTTTCAATTGCAATGAGTCTCGCAATGGGTTGCCAAATTCTTGTAGGTCGTTCATGGGGTGCCAAGAATCTAAGTATGATCCAGCAATATGTAAATCGGAGTCGCCTATTATTAACAGTGATCCTATCGGTTTTGGCTCTCCCACTGATTGTGTGGCCTCAGGGAGTAGCAAGTATCTTCACTACTTTTATTGAAGTGCAAGATGCGACAGTGGGTGCGATAAGGATCATTGGTCTTTGTGCACCGATTCTAGCTCTGGCCTGCACCAATGTCAGTGCACTACGAGGAATGGGTAAGACCAAGTGGGATATGTACACAAATGTGTTGCCCGGATATCTTCTTAGGCTTCCTGTTGCTTGGTTCTTGGGGATTGTTGTTGGATGGAAGCTAACGGGGCTTTATGTTGGGTACATTGTATACTGGCTTGGGAGGCTTGTCATCGGACAGATATTGCTCGTAAAAGCAATGAAAATAACAGAAGACAAGGGGAGGATAGTACATAATGACCTTCAACGGAATGTCTAACGAGTTTGTTGTGTCTGAACCGCTGCGACACATGGCAGAGCGTATTTACATGCTCTATCGTGAAAAGCAGCCAGTTGCTGCTTCACTGTGTGGCCCTGTCCAATGGGAGGGGGCAGAAGATCTCTCGGATCATGGCCTGACCGAATATACTGATGCTCTGAAGTCATTGGCTACAGAAGTCTCAGTGATTGGGAGAGAGTCAGTTGGATTAACTGACCGGGTGGTGGCTGAGGAGATGGGGCGCTTTATCCAGGAGAAGTTATACCAAACTTCTGTACAATGTTTGTACCATACGAGGCTAATGCCATACTTTCAACTCATTGCTGCTTCTCTGCTACCGTTTACCCTTACCCCTCCCCTGTCGGAGGCAACTGACAATCGACTCTCTGAACGTTTTCACGCTGCACTTGGCTGGTTGGAGTTAGCTGCTAGGCGTCAGGAATCTGGATTAATAGTTGCCTCTTCCGAAGATGTAGTAGCTGCTCAAAAATTAGCTGCCGCAATTGCAGAATTTATCAAACGTAAAGAAAATATGCCGATTCGGATCACTGATCAAGCTGAAGAGCTCTGCTCTCGACTCCGTCGTTGGCCTGCTGCAACCGAAGCAGCTAACTCACCGAAAGGTGGGTTACGTTTAGACAATTTAGAGCATTTATTAACCAATTGTTTTGGAACCAAAAAGTCAGTGGCTGATTGGGCTAACACACTTACCGAGCGACTGCTCGTAGAGTTGGATTGCTTTGTACAGACAGAAAAGGTAGAAGGAACTTTTCAGTCGCTTGGCCAGCTCACAGATTGGGATTTTGCTTCCGAATGGGGAATGGAACTGGAAACTGAGACAAAAAATAATGATCCAGCTGGTGTACTTCAGTGGTTCCACTCCGTGTATCGGTATTTGAGATTAAAAACAAAGGGGTCATTTCTGCAGACCACGGCACCCGTTGCCCGTATCGAAGTAGGGCAACCTCTACTTTCCTTTCTCGCCACGGAGGTGCTGTACTTGCCGTTATCTGAGAGCGGGCAGGAGGCACGTATGTTGGTCTCGCCATTGCTTGTAAACCGCAATGGACCTCTGACTTGCCGTTTCCGTCTCCATATGGCCTTGGCAATCGCTCACGATCTCTGTCCAGGACACCATGAGCACGTATCGCGTAGAGCCAATGGTGTCCTTGGGCCATATATCGACTACTTACAAAGTAGTGTGGGACTGGAGGGTTGGGGGGTATTTGCTGAGAGCATTTTGGCGGATGCATCTCCAAAGGGTGCTCTGGAAATGCAATACTCGCGGATACGCCGACTTATGCCATCAGCAATAACGTTAACTTTTATGGATAAGGGGCGTGATGTCGCCAACACTTTACTCCAGGACATTGCTAGGCGCTACCCTAGCATTATCAATGAGGGAGTACGATTTGGAGGTGGACTTGGTTGGGCATCATTGCCTTATGCGGTTGGGCTCGTTGAAACCGAGAGGGCATTGGAGCAGATGCGTTCTTCTTCTCCGCAGGGAGCTTCCTTCACGGGAATTACTGAACGTTACTTATCCCAAGGTCCGATGACTCCTTCTCTGATCGCTCTACTAACTACACAGTCAGGGTCACGAGAGGAGGGAAGCAATGGTCTTCACAGAGAGATTAGTGCGAATCATTGAGCAAGAGACGGTCATTGCTAACCGCTATGTCAATCCCAAGCTTCTGATCGAGCCACCTCAAGGCAGTCCTTCCTTGCTATTTGCAGCTGAGGATTCCATGACAGGCAAGCCGGTTGTACTGAAATTTCTTCACCCCGAAGTAGAAGATCCTTACTGGAAAGCAGCTTTTGAGCGTGAGGAGCAACTACTCAGTGAATTAAAAGGGCAGTCCTATGTGGTAGACCTTTTAGAGGTGGATTGTACTTTAGAGTTAGATTTATCAACTTCCGATCGCACGGTACCCCCTATAATTCTTCGCTTTTTGCCGTTGGAAAGGGGAAGTAAGGACCTTTGTGAATATATGGAGTCACTGGATAGAGATCCTTTGCAGTCTTTACGAATTTTCAGTGAACTCTGTAGGGCGGTAGAGGGACTTCACAAGCAAGGTATTAGCCACAGGGACCTGAAGCCAAACAACTGTGTCTTGTTTCATGATGGGAGCCTGAAGCTGATCGATTTCGCTCTTTCTTATCGAGAGGGGAGTAAGGTTTTGTCACAGGGTGAACGATATACTCGCTGGTACTCCATCTTCGTTCCTAACCATCTTTATGGAGCTCCTGAACTATATTGTGGCTTTGCTTTTACGCCTACCCAGTTTCCAGTGGCAGATTTTTATCAACTGGGGGCGATCCTTTTTGAACTATGGACCGGGAAGCGGCTCATGAACTTTTTGTATCAGAGGGAATTCATGCTGGATTTTGGACACCTTTTTTGTTACGTCCAAGATGGTAAACGACAGGAAAATTTTCGACGTGCTATCCAGGTCATTAAGGAGAAATATCCCTTACCCCATGTGGACGACTTAACTACCGGACATTGGAAGCAAGCTGCAGAGACTGTTAATGAAGTATATCAAGCCATGGCAGAGTTGGACTACGAGAAACGTTGCACTGATTTTGACTGGGTACAACGCCAACTGGGCAAAGCGATCGACCAACTCATGGCCATTCGGTAGGTGAGACAGGAGCATTAGGTGTTGCTATTCTCAATTTATGTGGAGCGAAGCAAGTCAACTTCTTTAAAACCATAAGATACTCTTAGGGTATCAGGAATGAGAGGAGGCCAATGATGGCACCTTGGTTTTGGAAAGATCTCACTGTAATGAGTCCGGTAATTGATGAAAAAAAAGCAAGAGTTATTTTATCGAATCCCTTTCCAGGTCAACGGGTAGAAGTGGAAATAAACGCCCTCTTGGAGCTGTTGGAAATGCAAGCATTAGGAGTGGAGAACACGCTACAACTACAGGAGCACCTGGTAGAGCAGGGATTCCTCGTTGAAGAGAACCAGATAGAATCGCTCCGTGACTTGGAGCACTGGACACAACGCGGGTGGGATCGAGTTCTCGATTATTATTTGTGGTCTCACGTGCAGCCAGCTAGACATGTAAATAAACCATGTAGCAATCCAGAACCCCTGACAGATGTCAATATTAAGCATCTAACTGCACCAGTTGATTTTCCAGAAGAACTGGTTCTTGGAGAAGTTATTTTGCGCCGGCGAACCCTTCGACGATACGCAGATAAGCCACTAACTGAATCGCAATTCAGTGGGTTACTATGGTATGGGCTAAAACGTCTTCGCAAACCAAACGAAATAGAGCGACCTCATCCTTTCGTTATATTCGTAACTACTTACGCAGTTGAAGGAGTTGAACCCGGGCTATATCGATACTACCCAGACTCTCATGGGCTTGAGCAACTGGTGCAAGGCAAATTGAGGGAGCAAGTCTCCCACTTACTCTTCGGTCAAATCGCTCCGCTTACCGCCGCCTGTTCCATTTTCCTTGCGGTTGACCTGTATGATTATGCATATCTCCATCCTGGTGAGGAATCTCTACGAGGTTTATTAGTTGAAGCAGGGCGGCTAGGGCATGAGCTTCTAATCGGGGCTAGTGCTTTAGGGCTTGGAGGGCTGACTGCACCAGCATTGCGTGAGGTAGAGGCAGAGCAGCTACTACCAGTACAGAAATTTCAGAGACAAATTCTGTACACTCTTACCTTCGGAGAAACGCGAACACCTGAGAGGAGGAATGACTTTGGCAATTCAGATGCACGCGAGTGTTCGCATACGACCAACTCGTGATCATACAGATCAAATGCGATGGATTGTCGATCATCTTGAGGCTAGAAGACGGTTCTCCTTGCCGATTGTAGCCGTGATGCTTCTGCTAGTATGTATTGAGCCAGTGGAGGAGACTGCGGCGATTGAGAAGATAGGTGCCCGTTTGTCGTCGATTCCTAAAGAGGTACTCGTGCAACTTCTGGACAATCTTAAACATAAAGACCTGATTATACTAACTACGGACTTAGAGAATCAGAAAGAAAGAGAATATATGGCAAGCTTCATACAACATGGATGGCAGGCAGCATGGGATTATTTGCTATTAACCTATAACTACCCTTTTGTCGATTATGCTGAAAATGGTCGAGCCATTGATTCTAAGCTTATGGAGGAGTACGGACGGAGTGAACCAGACAACTCTCGTTTCAAGAAATACACTAGTCCTCTGAATAGGGACCCCTTACCAGAAATTGAGGTTGGCCTAGTGCCAGTAAACGTTGGAACTGCATATAAGACTCTTCGCCACAATGACTGGGGGATCAATGAGTTATATAGATTGTGCGCCGTAGCCTTTGGTAGGACGGGCATCATTAACCAGAATAACCAGTCCGACCCAACTTCTGTGCCTCTTTACTTGAAAACCAGCCCATCCATGGGGGCACGGCATCCGGTGGAAGCATATGTTTTTGTAAAGGCTGTACGTGGATTAGAGGAAGGCTGTTACCATGTATGTGTGGGTGATCATCAACTGGACTATATAAAATCTTGCCAATTTAGTTCTGAAGCATTATCTGCGTGGATTCCAGCGTTGATTGAGCGGAGAGATCGGCCACCGCGTGCCATTTTGCTCCTCACAGCTGTGTTTGAGCGAAGTATGTACCGATACCGAGAACCACACATATTCCGTACCATTCATATTGATGTTGGTCATCTATGCGCTTCCGTGGAGTTAATAGCCAGTAGCTACGGTATGATTGTGGAAATCTTTCCGATTACTCGAGTATTGGCAGCAGAACTACTAGATATAGAATTACTGACTGAAGGGGGAATGGCAGCCATTGCGCTTTGGTAATAGTCTCGCTTTACATGTTATCTAGACCTATGTTCATAGTTGGTTTAGAGAATCCCCGTGTTTTTTCGTCCTCATTTTCTAGTTTATAAGTTTAGTGCATTTTTGACCACCTTAAGTCATTGCCTCATTCACACATCAACGGACCTTAACAACTCTCATTAAAGACGAAAAAACTGACCGGCGTTCGACGAGGCCACTGAAAAAGTCTCTTTTAAAAAGCGTTAAAAAAACGAGCCTTTAGAATCGCTTCTAAGGCTCGTTTCGCGTTCCGGGAATCATAGTTGACCCCCTAAAGTTAGTTTATTGTTTTTGCAAAACTGGTAGTACTTCAGTAGCCTCGCGTTCGACAGACCAATTTTTTAAACTTTTATTACAGCATAAATTTCTGCAATCGTTCAAAAACTCTACTTTCACCCATGACTCTCATAATTTCAAACAAATCAGGTGTGTTGAATCTGTTAGTTAAAGCAACCCTGATGACCATTGTCATATCACCGACATGCCCCTTGTAACAGTTAGGGTTGACTTTATATTGCTTCATTTCCTTTGCAAATCCAAGTTCTTCAGCAAGTTCTTTAATTCCATTGAACCAAGTTTCCTTATCATGATAAAATTTATACTTTTTGCTGAATCCTAATACAACTTCTTTCGCAACATCTGAATTTACGTTTTTAGGTAAATCAAACCCGTTCATTATATCCATTTCAAACAATTCATCATAAAAGAAAGAGATCATATTCTTCACATCTGACCATTTGGAGATATCTTTTCTTGGTTTTTCAATTGTGCGACCTATATTTAGAATATTAACAGTATAATCATTATATTTGTCGATTAACGTATAAAACTCCGAATCATATTCCCTGGACCAACTGCATACATAGTCAAACACTTGTTTAACTGTGAGTCTTGAGAGAACATCTTTGCTGATGTCATTGAGTTTTCTCATGTCTAATAAGGCACCACTTGCATTCATTTTATCAGTATGGATAAAAAAGTCCGTATATGATCTAAGAGGGTTTGTCAACCTCCATTCTTCGAAGTCAGAATTGATGAGATGCATGAAGTATTCGCCTAAAGCTATTCCTGGGTATCCTTGTTCCTTGTAATACTCTGCTGTACCATCGAGATCCTTACGTTTACTGAATTTCCGTTTAGAAGATCCGACTTGTTTCATAATTGGAGCAATATGTCCGTACTCTGGTATTCTAAAACCTAAAGTTTCAAACAATTGTAAATGGGTTGGTACTGAAGAGAGCCATTCGTCGCCTCTGATAACATGAGTTGTACCCATCAGATAATCATCTATAGCATGAGCAAAATGGTATGTTGGTAGTCCATCCGCTTTCATAATAACAATATCTTGATCATTTTCTGGAAATTCGATCGGACCTTTCACCAGATCATGGTACATTATTCTCCTGTCTGATGATCCTGAAGATCTAAGTCTAATAACAAATGGTTTGCCATTGAGAAGCTCTTCTTCGGTTTGTTGAAAAGAAATATCTCGGTGCTTAGCCCATTGGCCATAATAACCTGTTGTTACTTTTAAGTTCTGTTGACTTATTCTTATCTGTTGTAAATCGTCCGTATCACAAAAGCAAGGATATGCTAATCCATTTCGCACTAAGTGCTTAATAAACACTTTATAGATCTGTATTCTTGAGCTTTGTTTATAAGGCCCATAAGCACCTTTAACGTCTCCCGACAAGGTAGGTCCCTCATCAATTTGAATTTCGAAGTCTAACAATGATGTAATAATATTTTCCAGACTTCCTTTGATTTCTCGTTTTTTATCTGTGTCTTCGATCCGAAGGAAAAAGACTCCATTACTTTGGTGGGCTAATCTTTCCGAAATTAAAGCTGCATAAAGCCCACCAATATTTAATGAACCCGTTGGACTCGGTGCAAAGCGTGTCACCATAGTAGATGATGACAAATTTCTTGGCGGATATTGTGAATAAATATCAGTCGGTAATTGTAGGACTTCCGGAAATAACAGTTCTGCCATTTTCTCATTTGACATATAAAATCCTCCTATAGGTTCGAAATAAAAAAAGCCCCTCATCCTGTTAAAGGACGAAAGACTCTGCTTCCGCGTTACCACCTAAATTGGTTGAAAACCCGCTTATTATGCAGCAATTCATTTCTTGCTGCACATTTCTTTAACGGGAAATACCCGGTAGACCTACTGCAATTTTTTTCGGTCTACTACTCGAAGGCTTCATTCATTAAGCTCGAATACCCAATTTCACCAGCATGGGCTCTCTAAGATTCGAGTGATTAATTACTCTTCCTCTTCATCGCATTTTACAATATGTGGATACTCACTTGTTACACTAACTCATTATTATCAAATTGTCAAGGTTCTATTCACTTCTAGAAATTTTCTAACAGTGCATGCTCTCGTGTCTCACAGCTAAGTAGACAATACATGATTGGTAAACCTGTAATTAGCAGAAAAGTAAGCGTAGCATTCGAGTTCCGGTGTCGTAATGGGCCCAGAGCGATTTAAGCTAGAGGATAGCCCATTTCAATTCTAAAAAGTTCTATATTGAATCTATACATTAAAAGAGGAGAAGTATCATGTTCGTATTAGTTTCATTTAAGTTGTGTAGTGATAGTATTCGATTTGCTATTAAAGCAAAGTATGCATGGGCGTTTTGGATCACATTATGTTTGTGTGATTTTATTGTTCTTTTGCGATTTTATGTTACTGGTGCTGCGAATCTAATGGTAATTGCATTGGCATTTTTACTAGTAACCATAGCCGATCAAATTGTTAATAAGAAAATCACCAGTTACGTGATAATGAACCGATTTATGAAAACACTGCACATGAATCTTCCAGAAGGATTACCAGATCGTCACCAACTAGAACCAATTGTTTTAGAACTTATAGAAGCTCTCGAAAAGCGATCTCCCAAAACAAAACCGCACCGCATGAAAACCCATTAACGGATCTTAGTTCAGCTATTACATGATAAGTTTCAAGAAAACTTATTTTTTGGGAGCTATGTAGTGGGATAATTGGTGGAATTATTACACTGTATGTCTTTAAAAGGACAATCGAAAACAGGCAGAAATGCAATCGACATTGAGAAAAGAGCAGGGAAGAGATAAGAATTTTATCTATGAAGCCATATCTGGCTACCAGGTTGGCTCAAAATAGTGACAACAATGAATACCTTTATAAAATTGATTTTCTACAGGATGTTGAAGACAGTTCGTTATGTGATAGCTTAACTGCTTCGTTTAGACTTAATGATGTGGGTATGGGTAATGCTATTGGTATAATGTTCTATCTAGAATTACGTTTTTTATAACAATCTTGATCTTGATCCTTTGGCCTTAAAAGTCGGTACCGCAATGGTTATAATATTAACTATTCAGTCTTTACCTGATATAGACGAGTATACACTAAAAGTGCGTCTTACAGATTTTTTGGAAAATGTTTATAACCAAAAAATCAAGCTTGCTAAGATCCAAAATCAGGTTTCGGTAATATCTATTAGTAAACCTGTTCCCATAAAAGAGTTTAGAATGAATTTGGGCTAAATCATAAAACGTTAGAAGAGATGATTAACAAATCTAAAACGACATCTATAAATATGTGATTCAATGCAATGTTTAAAGAAGACTTCCATATTTAACAAATTTGCCAGGTGAAGTGCCGACCTGTTTGGTGAAGCTGCGAATAAAATTGGCATAATCTCCAAAACCGGATTGATAACAGGCCTCTGTAATACTTAAACCTTCAATTAAATAAGATTTCGACAGCTCTATACGGCGACTAAGAATGTATGCTCGAATCGTGAGTCCGGTATGCTTTTTAAATTGCCGACTAATATAGCTGCTATTCGTGAACATAGCCTCTGACAATTGTTCGAGCGTCAGTTGCCTCGTCAGATTACATTCAATGTAATCCATCGTGTTTCGAACTAGTTCAGGCATAATATCCGTTGCAACAAAATCCGTATTTTGAAAAGTTAGATTCGTTAGAAGGAGTAACTGAGTAATCAAAATATTCCTCAGAATATCCGCTCCATAGTCACTTGATGAGAGACACTGTTCAAGTTCACCAGCTAATTGCAGCACTCGATGAAGCTCGTCCTCTTCAAGATGTACGATATTACCCTTACCCTTGGGACGGTAGTCGAAACATGCGGATAAGTTGGTGCTTGAAGTAGACAAGCGGTTCAGATATGACTTTTTCAGATTTATGGTAATTCTCTCATATTCATTTTTGTCCAAGGCAAAGGAACGGTGCATCTCCTCCGGGCTAAGAACGAGCAGATCGCCACGTTGCAAATGGTAACAACGGTTCTCAATATAGAAGTTTACATTGCCACGAAGAAATAAGTAGAGTTCATATGCATTATGTCGATGATAAAACGTTCCCATATTATACGTGGTGGTGCGATGAAGGTACAACAGCTCATTCTGGATTGGATCAAACAGGTATTCTGAAGTCTCATTCATATCAGATATATGACCTCCTTGTCGTTTCGCGCAATAAATATAGCCGTTTGTGCAATGAAATTGCAGACGTGAACCTATAAAATGTAACCATCCTAGCATGATGGATACATAATTGCAAGCGTTTCCACTCAGGTGTGTACAACGCGATTGGAGGAAAAGATGGATCTGATTTTCACGGCACGAAGTAGAGCGCAGGACAACGTAGAGTACACGGCATTGAACAAGCATGCTCTCAAGGCTGACGTAAAAGTAATAAACGGGAACGGCAGTGCAGAAGACCCATGGCAAGCCGACATTCAGATTTATAACGAGGGCCAGAATGCCTGGACAGGGGTTATTCATGTGGAAATGCCGTTGGACAAACAGAATCCGAGGTTTTTTTTGCCTGCATTTATGTATGGCCGCAACCGGGGCGAAGCACCTCAGAATGTTCCAAATGAGTTCCCCAGGCTAAGGGAGGGCAGTCCTTCTCGTCCTTCATCACCCTGGTGGATGGTAAGAAGTGATCGTCTGTCTCATCCAGCTGCACTTATCTATGATGAAGGTCGGATTGTTGGTTTAAGCGCAAGTCCCTACTGGATCAATACAGGAAGCCAGAAGCAGCAATGGTATCCAGGAATGGAAGGAAACTTTGTGCAATATGGGGGATTCACATGTTCTATTGAAAAGGGTACGGTCGGATATACGTTGGGATATGAGAATGCTCCGTTGTTATTTATCAAATCCAGACTTGTCCACGAGCGAGCTGCCCTTGGAGAAAACTGTTTTGAACTTGCTGCAGGTGAATCGGTTGGGCTCACACTTGAACTATATAACTACGAGTCTGAATCAGAACTGGGCATCAATCCAGCACTGGAAACAATCTATAAGAGGTATCACGAAAAACCAAGAGAAGGAAGTGACATTCAGACAACGGTAACGGATTTGTCCAATGCCATCTATGAGTATGCCTGGCTTCCGGAGGATTGTCATTATTCTACATTTGTATATGAAGATGCTGCTAAAACCAGTGGCTACCGATACAACAAAATTATCTCAATCAGTTGGACAAATGGTATGACCATCGCTGCACCAATGCTTATGGCCGCACTGCGACTGAATAATGAGCCCATGCGACAGCAGGCGTTATCCTGCATTACCAATATTATCGAGAATGCCATGAATCCCGAATCCGGACTTCCGTATGACGCCTATCAGGATGGGATATGGAGTGTTAAAGGCTGGTGGTTCGACGGCATGCGTACCCCAGGACATTCCTCTTACCTTGTAGCTCAAGCGATGTTCTACATTCTGAAAAGCTACGATTATGAGAAGCGCATTCGAAATGTGAGACACGATGATTGGCTTGCTTACGTCAAACAAATACTTGATCGTCTGGAGTGCACGAAAAATACGGATGGAGAATATCCCACCATTTTGTCAGAGCGGACCGGAGCAGGTCTTGAATATGATGCTTTTAGTGGAGTCTGGTGTCTTGCTGCCAAGGCATATCACTGTTGGTTAACCCATGATGAATCTTCTTTGGATGAGCTCAGACGCAGTGAAGCCCACTATTACAACACCTATGTGCAACACATGGAATGTTACGGCGCTCCGCTGGATGCGGACAAGGCAGTTGATTCGGAAGGTATTCTGGCTTACATCAAAGCTGTTCGGTTTCTGCACGCGTTGACCGGTGACGAGCTGTATCTAGATCACATGAGAGATGCGATCAGTTATGAATTCAGCTTCAAATTTTGTTACAACTCACCTATTACGATTCCGCCACTCAGTATATTAGGCTGGTCCAGTTCCGGGGGAAGTGTTACTTCAGTAGCTAATCCGCATATTCACCCCATGTCCAGCAATCTAGTGGATGAGCTGTTGTATTATGTTGGACAGCGGGAAGAGAATTATGTTCGCCAACGTATGATGGATACCATCGGATGGGGTTGTCAGACCTATAATCGTTATGATCAAGAATTCGGCTATGGCAAAAAAGGATGGATGTCTGAACGCTTCTGTCATTCGGAAGGACTGGTCACTGAAAAATATGCGGATGGTACGCCAGCCAGCACCTGGTTTTGCCTGATGCCATGGGCCAGTGGATCGATCATTGAAGGCCTCGTTGGCGACTATTGGGATTATGCGCGACATGAATGAATTTATTTTGCAATAATTACAACAGTCACCATATTAGATTCCGCCGATAGGGAGACATGCTACCGGCGGTTTATTTTGTTTGAGGAGAGGGGACACACGGATGTTAAAAGTATTACTGGTAGATGACGAGATGTATGTACGAAAGGGGCTGTATGAACTCATAAATTGGATTGATCTTAATATGGAGATTATCGGAGAGGCAGAGAACGGTGTAGAGGCATTGAATCTGATTGAATGCCTGCAACCAGACGTGATTATAACAGATATCCGTATGCCAATCCTGGATGGACTGGAACTTATACGTGCCGTAGAGAAAATGCCACATCTCGAACCTGTGTTCATTATCATCAGTGGTTATCATGACTTCAAATATGCACAGCAGGCAATCAGGTACGGCGTTCATGACTATATCCTGAAGCCTATTGATGATGAAGAACTGACAGCGACGTTGCAGAAGTCAGCTAATCTGATTTGCAATAAAAGAAAACATATTCTTTTGGCTGAGGGACAGGCCAGTAACATCATGCTGGAGGATGTGATCAAAGGCCATGTACAGAAGGAGGATGAATATCGATATGCCGAGATGCTCGGGATTAGTCGTAGCTCAAGTCTGCTCATCAGCTTGATTGAAATTCAGACAGGTTTAGATGAAATTAAAATTACCATTGAACAGCTACGTGAAGCAGTACATTCTTTGGAGAGTAATTTGTGCAAAATGTTCATCAGTGAGCAACAACGCGGCACGTTTGCTTTATTACTGTTGTGGCCTGATCATCATCAAGGGGGCTCGGCGTTACAGGATAAACTGCATAATATTCATATAACACTGAGCAAAAAGTTTAACCTGGATATCGGTCTTTACGCAGGAACACTCGTCAAAGAAATTGGTGATGTCCCACAATCCCTTATGGCGGCTGAAGAAGCAGCCAAGCATAAATATGCTGAAACTGGTGGTGTCGTACGTTATACGGAGATCAAGGACAAACCGCTGTTTGTTTTCAATGTATACCAAGACGAGGTGGATCAATTAATTTTGAGCCTGGAAGAGGGAAATAGGTCAGCTTATCACAAGGTTGTAGAAGAGAAATTCAAATTGTTTCATATAAATCGATTTTCTCCTCAAGCTGTATCGGGTTCTCTATTGCGTTATATAACGGGTATTCTCGCTGTGGTCCACGAAATGGGTGGTAATGATGAAGGGTTGCAGCAACTGAAGGAGCTGGCACAACAAAGTCATGAAGGTTGGAATTTACGACTATTGAAGAATACTTTTCTCATCGCGCTGGAGGAAGCAGAGGACTATGTCTCTCATCTGCGGATGGAGCGATCCAAAGGAGATATCACCAAGATCAAACGATATATTGATGCAAATTATACCGAGAACATCAATCTCAAAAGCATTGCTGCGCTCTTCTATATGAATCCCGTTTATCTTGGGCGATTATTCCGCAAAAGCTACAATCAATATTTCAATGACTATCTGCTGAACCTGCGTATTCATGAGGCGAAAAAGTTATTGCGCCAGACGGATCTGAGAATGTACGAGGTTGCTGCACGTGTAGGATTTCAGAATGCGGACTATTTTGTAACCCAGTTTGAGAAACTTGTTAAGTTATCGCCTACAGAGTATCGCAATCTCCTTATGGGAAATGAGCAGCGAGGTGCACAATGCCAAGATGGAACCTGAATTACATGAAGCTTCGAGATAAGCTACTGCTCATGTATGTCTTATCTGTGTTTATTCCCATCGTTGTCACCAATGTGGTGTTCTACAATGTCACATCCGCCAATATTCGCAGTCAGAAAACTCGTGATGCCGGCATGGCACTGAACAATCTGAAGAACGACCTGCGGGTAACCATTGATCAGGGCGTCGGCCTCTCTTATTCGTTATATACTGACCCTGTATTCAATGACACCATCTCCCGTTCATTTCAAAGTCATTTTGAGTATATTGACGCTTATAATTCCTATCTAAAAGGGCAATTCTCCGGTCAAATGAATCAGGGAATTCGCTGGTATCAAGTGTATACCGATAATTCTACCATTTTATCTTCCGGTTATATTGATCGTTTAACTGACGAGGTCCGAAGCTCTAACTGGTACGTTCAATTTCAGGCATACTCCGCCCCTTATCCGGCATTGATCTCATCGGATCAGATGTTAAGTCTGGTTCAAAGGCTCGACAATCTGGACACTGGGGGGAGAGAGCAGTTACTTAAAATTGACCTGAATATGGATATGATCAAGCAGTATTTTCACAACAGCGGATTTGATGGAAAAGTGTATCTTCTTGATCCGGGGGGACACATCCAATTTTCAAATGATCCTACAGCAGAAGAAGCTCAGATAGGGAAACGTTACAGCGAGATCCAGTTTCCGAACAAAATGATTCCCTTTGAAATTACGTATACAGGTATTAATTATCTGGAAGGGTGGTCCCTGCATGGAGTGATGGATGAAGAAATTGTGTTGAAGGAGGTGCGGAAGTCCCGTTCTTTCGTCGTATGGCTGGCTTGCATTAATTTTGTCTTGCCTTCTATTATCATCGCGGCTATGTCCAGAACCATCCATGTCAGGCTGGTGCGCATTCTGAAACATATGAAAAAAGTAAAAACACAGAATTTCCAGACGATTCCGCCTGAAGATGCAAGAGATGAAATAGGACAACTCACGATGGAATTTAATCGAATGACCGAGACGATCCATAACCTGATTCATGAGGTATATCTCGCCGACATCCAAAAGAAAGACCTGGAGTTAAAGCAGCAGCAAGCACAGCTTCATGCGCTCCATAGTCAGATCAACCCACATTTTTTGTTTAATACCCTGGAGTCGGTACGTATGCGGAGCCTCATCAAAGGCGAGAAAGAGACTGCCAAAATCGTGCATAACATGGCCAAGATGTTTCGCAAGTCGATTAGTTGGAATCAGAATGATGTGACAGTGAAGGAAGAATTGGAACTCATCGAGAGTTTTTTGCAAATTCAAAAATACCGCTTTGGAGAAAAACTCCAATATACCATTGAGGCAGATCCTGCGGTACTGATGTACCGAATCCCCAAGATGGTTATCCTTCCCTTTGTTGAGAATGCAAGTATTCATGGAATTGAGTCATCTCCGGGAGTAGGCATCATTCAACTCTTCGTTTCAATGGAAAATGACCAGCTCCATATCAGACTAACGGATAACGGTATAGGGATGTCACAAGCAAAATTGGAAGAGTTGTTAAGTTACCTGGATCAAAACACCGATATGGGAGAGCATGTTGGCATGAAAAATGCGTATAGTCGCTTAAAACTTTGTTATAAAAATGACTTTACATTCGACATCCAGACATGGGAAGGAGAAGGTACGCATATCCAAATTAAGCTCCCACTTGATCCATCAGCCATGCCAGGCGACTAAATACGAGGGATATACTTTTCAAAGTAGGAGGTACACTTTCATGGGTAACTTTGAAAGCGCTATCTTGATATATTGAGAAGGCTTAAAGACACAAACAATACTTTAAGGGGGCATTTGCTACATGTTTAGAAAAAAAAACATTATAACAGGTCTGGCCATTTTACTGGCTGTAACCCTGGCAGGTTGTAATAAAGCCAGCCCGGAAGCCTCTTATCCTGACAGTAATGACAACACCCCGGTCACCTTTAAATATTTCACGTTTGGCGGTGGCAAGAAGGACATTCTGGCAAGCAGCACGACCATTGGCAAGAAGCTACAGGAGCAAACAGGCGTTGACTGGAAGATGGAATATCTGGTGGGCGACGGTGCAACCAAGGCAGGTGTAATGATTGCGAGTGGGGATTACCCCGACATCATCGACTCCAGTGGTGAAATGGCCAAATTGATGGATGCAGGTTCTTTTATCCCGCTGGATGAACTGATCGATCAATACGGGCCTAACATCAAGCGGGTATACGGGTCTTATATGGACAAATTCAGACAGGAGGATGGAAAGATATACTTCTTGCCATACACTGCCAACATCGGTTATGTGTCAGAGCCTAACTTCCAGACCGGCTTTTATATTCAGCGTGCTGTGTTAAAAGAATTTAACTACCCCAAGATCAAAACGCTGGACGAATATTTTGACTTGATTGAGCAATACAAGCAAAAGCATCCGCAGATCGATGGAAAAGAAACCATCGGCTTCGCCACACTTGCGGGTGAATCGGGCAGCTTTTTCACCCTGCTAAATCCGGCTATGCATCTAGCAGGTTATCCAAACGATGGCAGTGTGATGGTGGATATGCAGAGCCATGAAGCCAAACTGGTAGCCGGATCTGATTATCAGAAACAATGGATTCAGAAGCTAAGCGAGGTTAACGCACAGGGGATGTTTGATCCAGAATCATTCACAATGAACCAGGATCAGTATCGCGCCAAGTTGACATCCGGTCGGGTGCTGGGCTATTTCAGTTACTCCTGGCAGGTTGGAGACGCAACAAACAACCTCAAGAAGGCTGGTATTGACGATAAACGATACGTATCTCTACCAGTCGTATTTGATGACAGCGTCAAAGACCAGTATGTGGACCCGCCAGGTTTTGTGAACAACTACGGTGTCGGAATTACCGTAAATGCCAAAGATCCCGTGCGAATTATTAAATATTTTGATAATTTGCTCAAGGAAGAAAACCAGATTCTGGTTCAATGGGGTGTTGAGAACGAGACGTATAGTGTGAATGATGAGGGCCGCTTTTACTTTGAAAATGATGACCAACGCAAAGCACACGAAGATCCGGAATTAAGTCGTAAGTTCGGCTTTGACTATTTTAATTACAGCTGGCCTCGTTACGGCAATAACTCCGTACTGGAGGATGGCAACGCCTATGGAGCAGGTAATCAACCAGAAGTGGCTACCTTTAGCTACACGGACGGTGACAAGCTGTTGTTAGAGAAATATGGTGTGGAGACATTTACAGAATTATTCAGCACACCGGATGAGCGTCCTTGGTCTCCTGCTTGGTCCATTGCATTGGAGCAGGGCTCTCCTGAACAGATTTTCATCACCAAGGCAGAAGACCTTCAGAAGAAATATTTACCCAAAATGATTATGGATTCGCCTTCCACTTTCGAGAACACGTGGAATGAATATATGAGTCAATTGAATCAACTGGACAAGAAAACATACGAAGCTACGATAACACAGGCAGTTAAGGATCGTGTAGCTGGCAAATGGTGAGTGTAATCCATAAGAGAAAACACGGAACGGGGGAATATTCACATGATAAAACCAAAATTTAGAACAGCGGGTTTAGCTGTAGTACTGACAGTTTTGCTGGCTGGGTGCAGTCAGAACAGTTCGTCATCAGCGCCTTCAGCCACAGGTGATGATGAGAACAGTCCAGTCACGTTCTCGTATTACATGTTCTCTCCAGGCAAGAAGGATGTTCTGGCAAGCGAAACAACAATCGGTAAAGCGTTGCAAGAGCAGACGGGTGTGGACTGGAAGTTGGAATATCTGGTAGGCGATAGTGCTACAAAAGCCGGTGTCATGATTGCCAGTGGAGACTATCCTGATGTCATTAGCTCCAGTGGTGAGATGTCCAAGTTACTGGATGCCGGTGCCTATATTCCGCTGGATGATCTAATTGAGGAATACGGTCCTAATATCAAAAGGGTGTATGGACCATATTTCGATAAAATGAAAAATGCCGAAGACGGAAAAATCTATGCTCTGCCTTATACGGCTAATCAGGGTGAGTATTCAGGTAGTCCAAATGTGGGCGGAGGAGCTTTCTGGATTCAACGATCTGTGCTCAAAGAGTTTGATTATCCCAAGATCACTACATTGGATGAATATTTTGATCTGATTCAGGATTACAAGGAAAAACATCCAACTGTCGATGGTGCAGAGACGATCGGATTTGTGTCACTTGCGGGTGTGGCTAATAACTTTTTCACACTGCAAAATCCAGCGATGCATCTTGCCGGTTATCCGAACGATGGCAGTGTCATGGTGGACATGACTACCCATGAGGCAAAAGTCGTCGCCGGAACAGATGCTCAGAAAAAATGGATTCAGAAGTTAAATGAAATCAATGCTCAAGGCATGCTTGATCCGGAATCCTTTACGATGAACAAAGACCAGTATTTGGCCAAACTGACTTCGGGTCGTGTGCTAGGATACTTCAATTATGGCTGGCAGGTTGGAGACGCGTCGAAAAACCTGCTCTCGGCAGGCATTGATGAGAAGCGTTATGCACCACTTCCGATTGTGTTTGATGAAGGAATTAAGGATCAGTATGTTGATCCTCCCGGCTTCGTCAACAACTATGCAACAGGTATCTCGGTGAATGCCAAAGACCCTGTTCGTATCATCAAATATTTCGATAATTTGCTGAAGGAAGAGAATCAGGTTCTGGTGCAATGGGGAATCAAGGACGAGACGTACAGTGTGGATGAAAAGGGCAGATTCTATTTTGCGAACGAGGATCAACGGAAAGCCCATGATGATCTGGAGCTGAGCCGTAAATTCGGGTTCACCTACTTCGGATCAGACTGGCCGCGATATGGCGGTGAATCTACACTTACCGATGGTAACGCTTATAGCCCTGGCAATCAGCCAGAAGTAGCCGCTGCATCTTACACCGAGGGAGACAAGAAGTTCCTTCAAGCCTACGGTATCCAAACTTTCAGTGAATTATTTAACAAACCGGAAGAGCGGCCATGGTTCCCCGCATGGTCTATCGCCCTTGAGCAAGGATCACCTGAACAGATCTTCACTACCAAATCGGATGATCTGCAACGTAAATACTTACCGGAAATGATCTTGGGAGCACCATCGAATTTTGATAAGCTGTGGGATGCCTACATGGCTGAATTGAACAAATTGGACAAAGCTGGTTATGAAGCGACCATTACCAAAGTTGTGAAGGATCGTGTAGCAGGAAAATGGTAATACGAACACTTTAAGTGCGTGTTCAATAAGACCGGTTTTCAGTACCAAGAAGATGGGATGAAGCTAGAAATGGAGTAGCGGAGCGTAGGGAAAACTACGTGAGCAACGGACATTTCGGCTGAATTCCATCTTCGATGCTGATGATGCCGCAAGGCGTCTTTCGTAATCAAAAGCGGACTTTTTGAACAACCTCTTTAAAACAAACTGTTACATGCGCAGGAGAAGATGACAGAGCATAAACTCCGGCTTCTCCTCGCATGAATAACAGCACAGGAAAGGAGCAGGTTCACAGTGGAGAAACCTAATGTCTCCCTTAACTCGATGCCTCCAGCCTCGAGTCCGAAGGGAACCAGAGCACACTCGTTCTTTAAGCGACTTGTGCAGCAACGAACGCTTGCCTGGATGTGTATTCCTTTTGTCATCTGGGCTTTTATCTTCAAGTACCTGCCGTTATGGGGATGGACCATGGCTTTTCAGAATTTCAAACCGGCGAGGTCCTTCTCCGATCAGCAGTGGGTAGGCTGGCATCATTTTAGTATCTTGTTTGAGGACAATACCTTCTACCGGGTGCTGCGAAATACACTCGTTATGAGTTCCATTAAACTGGTGTTGGGATTTGTGACAGCAATTACACTGGCCCTCTTGTTGAATGAGTTGAAAAATGTCATATTTAAACGTTTTGTGCAAACCGTCAGTTATCTGCCTCACTTTATCTCGTGGGTTGTTGCTTCCAGCATTGTATTAACAGTCCTGTCACCAGACGGAATTATCAATCTGCTGCTGATGAAGCTTCACCTGATTGACAGTCCGGTACTATGGATGGGGAAGGGTGAATACTTTTGGGGTATTCTGGGGGCAACTGAGGTCTGGAAAGATGTCGGTTGGAACACCATTATCTATCTGGCAGCGATTACGGCAATTGATCCTGCGCAATATGAGGCTGCCGAGATTGATGGAGCCAGCCGCTTCAAACGGATGTTATATATCACCCTGCCTGGATTGAAACCGGTTATTGTGATCTTGTTGATCATGAACATGGGAAGTATTCTTGAATCCGGATTCGAACCACAATATCTGCTGGGTAATGGGATGAATATGGACTATTCGGAGAATCTCGACATCTTTGTACTGAAATATGGATTAGGGATGGGGAACTTTTCCTTAGGTACAGCAGCCGGCATATTCAAAACTGTGGTCAGCTTTATCTTCCTTTTCTCCGCAAACTATATAGCGAAAAAAATGGGAGAGAGCAGACTATTCTAAAAGGAGGCCTATGCCATGCGAAAAGGAAACACATCCCGCTTGCGGAATAGCAGCACCGGGGATCGAGCGTTTGACACCATTAACATTATCTTCATGGTATCTCTGATGATTGTGACGATCTATCCCTTTGTTAATATGATTGCCGTATCCTTCAATAATGCAAACGATGCCATTCGGGGTGGAATATATCTATGGCCTCGTGTATGGACACTGGACAATTATAAATACATTTTTGGCGAATCCGATATTTATCATGCAACTCTGATCTCGGCGCTACGTACGGTCATTGGAACCGTGGTGTCCGTCTTCTGTACAGCCATGCTCGCGTATACGGTTAGTCGTCAGGAATTTGTGCTACGCAAGTTTGTTACGATGTTTTTTGTATTCACCATGTATTTCAGCGGGGGGTTGATCCCCGGTTATCTGCTGATTCGAGACCTTGGATTGATCGGTTCCTTCTGGGTATATATCATTCCGGGTGTAATTGGAGTCTTCAATATGATTGTCATCCGTTCATTTATTGAAGGTCTTCCTGAAGGCATTCTGGAGTCAGCCCGTATTGACGGGGCAGGGGAGTTCACAACATTTATCCGCGTTGTCCTGCCGCTAACGATTCCCGCAATGGCAACCGTATCACTCTTTGTAGCTGTGGGACAATGGAATTCCTGGTTCGATGTATTCCTGTACAACTCTTCCAATAAAGAATTAAGCACGTTGCAATACGAATTGATGAAGATTCTGCAAACTTCGACGACCTCAGCGACTTCATCAGCAAGTGATGCTTATCAGTCTGCCGAGAGCAATGCAACGGCGGTCACACCAACTTCGATTCGAGCGACCATGACCATTATTGCGAGTGTTCCTATTCTGATGGTGTATCCGTTCTTACAGAAATACTTTGTACAGGGCATGACGATTGGTGGCGTGAAGGGATAGTCATGACCTGAATATAAAGTATGAAAACGCAACAAACTATACCGTAGTGTCGTCTATTCATCCATAGAATACAACAGTAGTGAAACAAATGCATGTAAAATGGACTTGCAAGTGGTTTCCCTAACGGAACCTTCCGTCCGGACGCACCGCTTAGCCGCGCAGAGACTGCGGCCTTCCTTACACGGGCATACGCAATCGAGGAAGGTAAGAACCCCGCAAAATGGACAGATACGGACAGGCATTGGGCAGCAGCACCCATTCTTATAACGGTATCATCGGATCGAAGGCGCACCGAGCAGTGGAGCAGACAATCATGCGATGAACAAGAGTAATCAGCGATACATGCTGTTTTCACTCGGTAACCCATACGAGATGATCTATTTGCGGAATGTGCGCTCAGGGCTTGCTGTGTATGGAAAGCAGGAGCCAAATACGTCTGCCGGGATCCAAGTATTGCTTGGTCAACTGAAAGCTGGAGGACAGCTGCCTGTACTAACGGATTAACACTTAATATATGAATAAAAAACGGATTCCAGCATACGGAATCCGTTTTTTATTTCAAACTTTTGTTTTATCGATCCAGCTACCATGCCATCACTCGGGGATTTCTTCGCTACAAACAAAATGAAGCAGCATCTTCACAAATTGCTCCGTCATCCCCATATCCAATGAATTATCATGAGCAGCACGAATAGTTACCATACGCTGGAGCATGCCCATCATCGCTGTGAAGATAAACTGAGCCAGATCCAGCGGAGGAGATGGATTCTTAATACTGCCGTCAACAACGCCTTGGGATAAAGCGTCCATCAGGAAATGTTTTTCTTTCCCGTTCTGGTTGAACTTATCATACTCTTCTCTTAATTCAGGACTAAAATCATACATCTCATAGTTGATATCAAATAATTGAATAAACCGGATGTAGTCTGGATGATCCTGGGCATAAACCACCCATGCATTCAACATAACCGTGAGTTGTTCTCGCCCGTTCATGTCCTTCATTGATGTACGGCTAACCTCATCCGTTAAATGTTCGATCAGTTGCATCTGAATGGCTAGAAGAAGCTCATCCATAGACTGAAAATGTTTATAAAAGGTCACTCTGCTAAGTTCAGCTTTCGTACATACATCCTTAATCTTCACCTGGAGCAATCCATATTTCAAAAAAAGCTCTTTACCTGCTGCAATCAAATCATCACGATGTTTATTTCTCAATTGTTGATGCCAGTTTTCATTCACTTGTATACAATTGTCCTTTCTTCGAACGAAATGCGTTCAAGGTCAGCCCGAGAGAAGCGAGCAACATAATTGCACCAAAAATATACGGGGAGTTTATGTTTTTGTCAAACAATAGTCCTGCGATCAGCGGCCCAATCACCGTTCCGAGACTGGAAAATGTAGTATTCAGACCGGATGCATAACCTTGCCGATCTCCTGCATTCTTGGATATTAACGTGCTGACCGAAGGACGCAAAAACGAATTAAAGGCAAAGAATAAGGCAGAAGCGAACAACAGAAACACAAGGTTGACCTTAATTAACATTAATAATAAAGCTATGGGGGTGATTATTAAGGAGAGACGGATCAACTTAACTTCACCGATTCTCTGTACGAACCAATCCAAAAGCCAGATCTGCACAACGATACCGATAATTGCGCCCAAGGTAATAATGATGGAGATTGTTGCAGCGTCGAATCCGTATTTTTGCTCTGCAAAAAGCGCGAATACCGTCTCATAACTCATGAGGCCAAAGGTCATGACAAGCAGCACAATCAAGTATTTAAAATACGGTACTTTAAAAGAACTCCAGATTTTCTTGCCCAAGTGATCTTCTTTTTGAAGACGGATGGAGACCGTTCTTTTCTCCGGGGGAAGTGTCTCAGGCAATAGCAGCGTCATTAGGGCCGCAATTAGTCCCAGACCCGCTGCGAAGAAATAGGGCATGCAAATGCCCATCTCGGCAATGAGACCGCCCAGACCAGGTCCGAGAACCATCCCCAAATTCATAGCTGCACCGAAATATCCCATGCCTTTCGCACGTGTCTCTGGCGTTGTAATATCGGCGACATAAGCAAGGTTCGCAGGGACCATTAAACCAAGACTGATTCCACCGATAAACCGTGCGACATAGAGAAACGGCAATGACGTCGACAGCGCAAATATGATATCTGAAATGACAGACAGAAACATACCTGCGATGATCAACTTTTTACGTCCAAATCGATCAGACAGTTGTCCCCCGAGAGGTGAAAAGAAGAATTGAGCGGCACCGAAGGCTGCAACTAAAAATCCTGCTACTGTGCCTCCCGCATGAAAAAGCTTCAAATACTCCGGCAATATGGGGATGAGCATCCCTTGCCCCAATAAAGCGATAAACAGATTTAACATCAGAATGAACAGTGGAAAGCGAACTGATTTTGGTAATGTACTCATGTACGTCATTAACCCCTTCATTTACAACTTGTTAACATTTACATTGTGTAAACCATTTTAAATGATTTGAAGGAAATATGTAAATCTTTTTTTTAGTGAGTAGAGTTATAATTGAATCCATATGGAGGTGGGAACACGTGAAATTAGAAGAATTGTTTACGGTACATGTGAACATTGAGAAATCATTTGATTTACAGAATAGCGAAGATGATTCGGTTGTTATGATTACTTTTACAGGCAGCGTAACCGGAAAGTACTTTGAAGGAATTGTGCTGGGTGGAGGAGTGGATACGCAGATTATCGGGAAGAATGGTGGTCCGCATACTCTATCGGCAAGATACATGCTCCAAGGAACCGACAACACAGGTCATTCCTGCAAAATTTATATCGAAAATAACGGAAATATTGATAAAACGCTGAAAACTGCTATATTCCGTACTTCCCCCAAAATGATTACAGACAGCAAATCCTTATCCTTCTTGAACCGTGAGACACTTGTTGGAGAAGGTCATCCGACGGAGTCAGGGATAGATATAAAAATATATAGGGCGCTATGATAATGCGAGACATGTGATAACTATTTTGTTCATGTGTATCGGAGCAAGATAGCCTGTTATGCTGATTCGGAGTCGCTAAATAAGCGACTTTTTTTGTCGTATGAGACTTTACGTCAATATTTATATGTACTCTTTTACAATTAATTAACATAGGATGGATACGGCGCAGACACTTCACACCTATAGTATGATGAGCGAAAATAAACCCATATCAGGCGGAATAAGGAGAAAACTATTCATTATGATGATCAAAAAAATCGGGATTTCAGTAGCATCACTTGCCATCTTAACGTCTGTAAGTGTGTTTGACGTATATGGCGCAGGCTCCAAACGCATGATCGAAGTGTCCGAACAATCGGCTAACGTGGTTGTGAACGGACAAAGGTTGGAAGGCGAATCATTTCTCTACAATGGGGTCACTTATGTACCTGCAAGAGCGATTGGTGAAGCCTTGGGGCAAAAGGTAGACTGGGATAACAACACCCAATCGGTGTTTGTTGGACAAAAAATGGATGATCAGCAGGGATACCGCGGTACCAAAACACCATATCCTTTTAAGGAAACAAGTTATACAGAAGCTCCTGATGGATATGAACCTATATTTATTAACTACATAGGGAGACATGGTTCCAGACATCTATCCAGTTCCAAGTACGACAAGACGTTATTTGAACTGCTCGACATCGCTGAAAAGGACGGTCAGATCACTAATCTGGGCAAAGAGCTGAAGAAGGAAATTGGCAATCTGATGGTAGTTGAAAAAGATCATTATGGATTGTTATCCACTACGGGTGGAGAAGAACTGAAAGGAATAGGGGCCAGAGTCGGGCAGAATTTCAAAGAACTTTTTACATCGGATAAAAAAGTGATTGCACAAGCAACCTTCAAAGATCGAACTCCCCAGAGCAGAGATCAGTTTATTGACGGGTTAAAGGAAAGCTTGGGAGATAATAAGGTAGACATTCTGGCTTCAGCCTTTGAAGAAGGGAAAGACCCCTATCTACGGCCCTACGACTTAGCTACGAAGTATAACGAGTACGTAGAAGATGGAGACTGGGTTAAGTTATACGAGGATTATGTCACACAGAGCACTGGAACGCGTTATGCAAAAGAGGTCCTTCTGCAATTTTTCTCTGAAGACTTTTATCAACGGCTGAACGCTGGAGAGTTTGAACTGAAAGATGAGAAGGGAAAAGTGAAGCTCAGCAACCCAACCGAGGCTGCTTCTAATCTATATGAACTGTACATCATCTCTTCGAATATTAAAGGAGAAGGTGACTTCGAATTCGGGCGGTATTTCACGGCTAATCAGTTAAATTGGTACGAGAGTATTGACAATATCAATGATTTCTATGAAAAAGGTCCATCTTTAACGTCAACGGATCTGCCGCAGAATATCATTGCACCTCTGGTCAAAGAATTGATCGTGTCTACCCAACAGTCCATTCAGCAGAAAGACACGGCTGGTATATTTCGTTTTGCTCACGCAGAAACCATCATTCCACTGTCTTCATTCTTGGATATCGCCGGAGCTAATGTGAGTATCGACAAACCACAGGACGTGACCCAAAACTGGAATGGCTCGGTTATCTCACCGATGGCAGCAAATATCCAATGGATTCTGTATTCCAATGGTAAGGATGTTCTCGTAAAAATGCTTAGAAATGAAGAAGAGATCGCCTTCCCGATCGAAACAAAGACCTATCCATACTATAAGTGGGAAGATGTAAAAGCATATTACCAAAACAAACTGCAGAAGGTAGGCGTAAGCTTGGACAGCAGCCTAGAAGATAATATCGAACTTTTACAGAAGAAATTCTAGTTGGGGAAACGATATGCATTTTATATGAAAATAAAGACGAAGATGAAGAAAGCAACTCCTTTTCATGGAGCTGCTTTCTTTTTTTGCATTTTGAATGAAATGGACCAATAAAAAAATCCTAAAACAAAATGTGACCAAATGCCGTCCGTAAGAGTGTTAGAGGTATAAAGGAGGGCATAACAACCATGCAGCGATCAGTGCCCCAGCTGGGCGATCATGTGATGAAAGTCTATGAGACATACGCGGATACGCTGTTCCGGATTGCCATGGTGCACCTCGGCAGACGAGAAGACGCGGAGGAAGCCACTCAGGATACCTTCATCAAACTAATAGAAAAAGCCCCTACGTTCAACGATGCGGAGCATCAAAAAGCATGGTTGATTCGGGTCATCACCAATCATTGCAAATCCTTATTAGGCAGAGGCTGGCGCAAACGGGAGGTCAAGCTGGAGGGAGTCGATCCTCTTACAACAGACAACCCTGAAGATCACGCGCTGATCGAACTTGTGCTGTCACTGCCCGTCAAGTATAGATCGGTGGTTCATCTGTATTATTACGAAGATTATCCGATCCGAGATATCAGCGAGATCCTGGAGATTAGCGAATCAGCAGTGAAAATGAGATTAAAACGAGGAAGACAGCTGTTAAAACTGGAGCTGGAAGGAGAGGAACTGTAATGAAAGAAGAACAATTCAAACAAAACTACAAGAAAGCGGTGGATCATATGAAAACAAACGAACAAATGAAAAAACGGGTAGAGCAATCCTTAAACACGCAACATCAGGGACCAAAACGTCAACGTAAACCATTATACATTGCAGCAAGTGTTGTTATCGCTGCCAGCATTGGGTTGGCTGCGCCAAGTGTATGGCAGCAATTCAATGGACCAGCCGCAACAACTCCTCAGGTGGCAGAGGTGACTCCAGGCGCGTCGTTCGACCCGATTGTGATTCCGAAGATGGAGTTGCCGGATTCACAGGGTAAAGGCGCGATGGCTGATATGATGCAACTGGTTGTATATGGAGGAAACGTATATACACAGTCCCCAACATTGCTTGAAGGCGCAAATGCGCTCAGCCTGCGGGGCGATAAACTGGGTACCACCACTGGCGGCATTGATGAGCTGAGCGGCCAGGATAAATATACGGAGCTTGCTTCCAACATTGGCGAAGCAGACATCTATGCGGTCAATGGCTACGACAAGGACTTCCGCATCATGTCTTACACCGAGATCGATGGTCAGGTGTATGCTCAGTTATTTGACAAGAACAACGGAATCACCATCAGTAGCGGAGCCGACTTGATCGGTAAGCTTCATCTCGAAGGCAACATCGCCTCGGCGCAATGGGAGACGTTTAACAGCTGGAATAACGGATTGCAGCAGCTTCAACCGTTAGTAGCGGATGAAGCACTGGACAGCTTTATCTCATCTCTAAATGCTGCCAAACCGATCGCAACGAGCCCGGAGTTGGAAGAGAACCTCTACGCCAAGGAAGATCGCAAGATCATCTATCTCACACTGGAAGACAAAACGCAGGTTCCACTGGTTCTGTTTGGTGAAGGTCTGGTGCGTTACGGTAATGTTCCTGCATTCCTCGAAGTTGAAAAAGGTGCGTTTCAATCATTCTGGAACAGCTTGGGCGAGTAAGGCGAAGACAGCCATATGGCTTACCAAGAAGAGCGAACAAGGCACGCAAGTGCTATGTTCGCTTTTTTTAATAAACGGTGGGAATAGATTAGTTAGAATTTTTTGTAATACACTAAGTGATCGGTCCATTCATTATTTTCGTGTATAAACCCTTTACGTAGACATTCAAATTCCATACCAACACTCTCTGCTAGTTTCATGGAAGGGGTGTTATCCACATTAATATGAGCTTCTATGCGGTGGAATTTCAGATGTTCGAATGCACTCCTCTGGATTGAATTTATGCTCATGGCATAGCACTGAAATAGTCCATAACCACGCTGCGAAACTCTAAAGCGGCTTTGGAAATATATCTGTTTTTGTGCGAAAGTAGAGCGATTTCCCGAACGAGCTGGTGTTCCTTTACCTGAAGATATCTAATGCGCTCATGCGGGTTTCTGGCTGTGCTAGGTATAAAAGCGAGACCGATCTCCGCCTCCACAAGGGCGGTTAGTCTTGCAGGCTCATCACCTTCATATACATACTTCGGTAGGAAACCAGCGGATTGACATATGGAATCCACCATATCACGAACACCATACCCTTGCTTCACCCCAACAAACCGCTCGTCCTTAAGCTCGGTTAAATGAATGCTGCTTCGGTCTGCATATCGATGCCCAATAGGAACAGCGACTACGATCGGATCTTCATATAGTATCTGACATTCGATATCGTCACCCTGAATCGGAGGAGAGGAGAGACAAAAGTCCACCTCGCCCCGATGCAGAAGTCTGGACATGTTTTCTAACGAAACCATTTGCACATGGAACTGAATATCTGGCTTGTTTTTCCGGAATTCCCGCAGTATACCTGGCAATGTGCTTGCCGTAGTCACCGCCAATTGCAGTGTACCCTGATCCGGATTGGAGAGGTCAGCGATTTCCCGCTTTCCTTGTTCCAATTCAAATAGGGCTTTTTCAGTTCGCTGAAGAAATGTTCTTCCAAAGTCGTTTAGTCGCAGCTTTCTCCCGATTCGATCAAATAAAGGGACTCCAAGGTCGTCCTCTAATCGTTGTATCGTTTTGCTCAGGGAGGATTGCGTGACATGCAGCTTTCCCGCAGCTTCCGTAACATGTTCGCATCGGGCCACCGTCAGGAAATATTTTAGTTGAAGAAGCTCCATTTTCACCATTCCTTCATTCCTTCTAGTTCATCAAATCATAACATATAATGCGTTGGAATAAATGAATACGTTCGAGTAAGATAACAGCAGAAGAGAGAGAGGTGCACCAATGAACGTTCGAAAAAAAGGATTGATGGTAGCTGTTGGACTCGGAATCATGTTGAATCCGTTGAATTCCTCCATGATTTCGGTGGCAATCTCCAGGTTACAACAAGTGTATCAACTTAATTTTACAGCCGTTTCGTGGATTATTTTATCATTTTATATTGCCAGTGCTGTCGCTCAACCCGTCATGGGCAAGTGTAGTGATTTGTTTGGCCGCAGGAAGATCTTCCTCATGGGTCTTGTTATTGTTTTTGTATCGTCCATGCTAGCTCCGTGGTCTCCCAGTTTTTCGTGGCTCATCGTATTCCGGATCGTTCAATCGATTGGCACAAGCATGATGGTGGCCGTCGGAATGGCAATTGTCAGAATTAACGTGACTGAAAAACAAGCCTCCGCATTGTCCACTTTGGCAATATTCCTCTCCGGAGCAGCTGCGATCGGGCCCTTTATTGGTGGAGTATTGATTCATTGGTGGGACTGGCACAGCATATTCTTCGTTAATATTCCGTTAGTCATGGCAAGCTTTTGGTTCGCCTGGAAAACAATCCCGAAGAACGAGCAATCTCCGTCTATCTCTGGTCACATGTCTATTCGGCAATGGCTTGCGTTAATTGACGCACCAGGTATCCTGATGTTTACGGTAGCCTTGGTAGCTCTACTCATCGGTTTACTTTCAGTAAATTCCACAGGAGATATTTCAACATGGCATCTGCTGACAGGAGGGATCGGGTTAATCGCACTCGTCATGTTCATTCGACATGAATTAAAAGCAGCCACGCCTTTCATCCCTCTGCGAACGTTTGCCACATATCCCGAGATGACTTGGGTGAATGTGCAATACATGCTGGTGAACATTCTGTTTTACGCACTTTTCTTTGGAGTTCCTACGTATTTAAAGCAGGTACGTCATCTAAACGAAGTTTATACAGGAATGAGTATGCTAGCTTTGGGGTTATGTTCAGTCATTATTGCTCCGATCGCAGGGCGCTGGATTGACAGATCAGGATCACGGCCAGCTTTGATCGTATCCGCTTCTTTAATTACATTTGGCTCTATATTGATCGTTGTTATGAATGAAACTTCTCCAATCTTCATTGTCATTGTTGCCTTAGCTTTATTTGGAATAAGTAACGGCCTAAACGCGGTCGGCATGCAAGCTGCTCTGTTCAAAAGCACACCCAAAGAAATGATTGGAGTCGCATCGGGTATTTTTAATACATCACGCTATCTGGGGACTATCTTATCGTCGTTATTAATTGGGATTGTCATGGGAGATACATTCAATGTGACAGGATTTCAGATGCTTGGAATCATCCTTACGGTATTAGCTGCATCACTGATCATCATGAGCGTACGTCGCGAGGCAGGTGCGGTGAGTCCGGAGCAGGTAAGCAAGTAAAATAGCGAATCTTCAGTGCAATAGCACGTTTACACCCAATGAATCAATAGCTCCTTTGGGTGTATTTTTTGTTTTTCACCAAGTTGTCAGAAAGAGTTGATCCTTTCTTGAACGTTTAGGGTAGAAGACGTGTCTTTGATTGAATTGGGTAAAAATAAAGATATAATAATTTTGATTAATAGGCTTGGTTAGTACTTTAAGTGCATCAAGGTGTGGCAAGATATCGTCATACCTAACTTTGTGAAATTTTTCGCAACTCTGCATTGAGCTTGGCCAAAGCTGATATTGAATGTTTCTAAATTGAACAGAGTTTGAAAGGAGGCAACACAAAGAATGGCTATTGATACGGTGTTATGGAGCAGGCTAGTGACTGGTTTGACGCTGGGATTCCACGTGATTTTTGCAACGCTTGGTGTCGGTGTACCTTTGATGATTGCTATTGCAGAGTTCATCGGCATTCGGAAGAAGGATCACCATTACATACTTATGGCAAAGAGGTGGTCCAGAGGGTTTGTCATTTCTGTAGCGGTGGGTGTCGTGACAGGTACAGCAATATCGCTGCAGTTGGCCCTGGTATGGCCGAATTTTATGAAACTGGCCGGGAATGTCATTGCATTGCCACTATTTATGGAAGTATTCGCATTCTTTTTTGAAGCGATATTCCTGGGCATTTATCTGTACACGTGGGATCGGTTCAAAAATCCGTATATCCACTGGTTGCTGACTATTCCGATTGTTGCCGGGGCAGGTATGTCTGCTGTTTTTATTACGACAGTGAACGGATTCATGAACCAGCCTGAAGGTTTTGTCATGGAAGCAGGTCAATTCATGGCAGTGAACCCCGTACAAGCGATGCTGAATACGGCGACGTTCTCCAAAGTGTTCCATGTATTAAGCTCGGCTTATCTGACAGGAGCTGCTCTGTTAGCAGGAATAGCAGCCTTTGCGATGTTGAGAAAAGGAGTGTCGGCCTACCACAAAAAAGGCTTGAATCTCATGATGGCCGTTGTGCTGGTATTCAGTTTATTAAATTCCTTAGCTGGAGATGTATCTGCCAAGTTTTTGGCTGAGCATCAGCCGGAGAAGCTCGCAGCTGCCGAGTGGCATTTCGAGACGGAAAGCGGCGCGGATTTGATTTTTTTGGGATGGCTGAATGCAGAACATGAAATTATAGGCGCACTTCATTTGCCGAAAGTGCTCAGCTTCCTTGCCTTTGGAGACTTTAACGCCGAGGTTACCGGGCTAAACGAATTTCCACCAGATGAGCAGCCACCACTGCTTGTGCATTACTTGTTTGATCTAATGGCTGGAATTGGTTTCGCTCTGCTTGCTATATCAAGTCTGTACTTCCTGTTTGTATTCTGGAAGAAACGCAATCAGTTTAACAAGTGGATGCTCCGTATGGTTGCACTCAGTGCACCGCTTGCTTTTCTGGCTGTTGAGATGGGTTGGTTCTATGCCGAAGTGGGGCGGCAGCCATGGATCATTCGAGGTTATATGCGAGTAGAAGAGGCCGCGACTTCTTCACCGAGTGTGAGAATTTTATTTTTCGTTTTCTTGCTTCTGTACATCGTGCTCGGCGTCATCTGTGTTCTGGTATTGAGACGTCTGTTCAATAATAATCCTGCTGAGCTTGAGATGGAGAAATGGTTGGAACAGAAGCATGATCAATCAGCCAAGAAAGGGGATCAGGCCTGATGAGTTATGAATTGATTGGTATATCCGTACTCTGGCTGTTCTTGTACGGCTATCTTATTGTAGCTTCTATTGATTTTGGAGCAGGTTTCTTCGCCTTTTATGCACGCCTGACGAAGCAGGATCACCTAATTAATCGTCTGATCTCCCGTTATCTATCACCGGTCTGGGAGATCACCAATGTATTTTTTGTCTTTTTCTATATTGGCATCGTTGGATTCTTTCCGGATACCGCTTACTATTATGGCTCCGCGCTGCTTGTTCCGGGAAGTATAGCCGTCATTTTACTTGCTATTCGTGGGTCGTTCTATGCTTTCGAGAATTATGGTTCCAAAAATAACATCGTATATCTGTTTTTATACGGCGCTACAGGGTTGCTTATTCCGGCGTCATTGTCAGTGGCACTGACACTGTCTGAAGGTGGCTTTATTTTGAAGCAGGGGGATACCGTTTCCCTAGATTACTGGGCGCTGTTTACGAATCCATTATCGTGGAGCATCGTTGGTCTAGCCATCGTGTCCGTATTGTTCATTAGCGGTTCATTTCTCACATTTTACGCTTCTCGGGCAGAGGATCATTCGGCATTGAAGCTAATGCGGAACTATGCTTTGTTCTGGAGCACACCGACCATTATTCTCGCGCTGACTGCATTTATATATTTGGGTCAACACAATGAGCGTCATTTTCAAAATATGATGGATTTATGGTGGCTGCTGGCGCTTTCCGTTGCGTTTTTCATGATTGCCATGTGGCTGTTATATAACGGACGCCGTTATGGTTTAGCTTTTATATGCATCATGCTGCAATTTCTCACAGCCTTTTTCGCTTACGGGATTGGGCAATATCCTTACATTCTCGATCCATACATCACCATTCAGAGTAGCGCCACATCACCTGCAATGGGCTTTGCACTCGTCGTTGTGTTTATCGGTGGTCTGTGCTTGTTAATTCCTTCTCTAATCCTGGTCTTCAAACTGTTCCTGTTTGATGCGGATTATGTGAAAGGGAAAAAATAAAGGAGGAGCGTTCAATGAAGAGGAGAGCCAAATCCAATCTGATCTCGCAGCAAATGTCTTTACAACGAAAAAACAGACTTCTCCTTGCGATCATTTCGCTGGCCCTTGGTGTAGCTATTATAAGCCAGGCCACCTTGGTGGCTGAAGCAGTCCAGCGAATCTTTGTAGAGAAAGCTTCCTTTTCATCAGTGGTCCTGTTGCTTGTCCTATTACTGGTTATTATGGCTGTACGCTCACTGTTGTCGTATGGTAATGGGAAAGTGGGCTTGCATATGGCAGCACGCGCCAAGACGAATATGCGAGCATCTGTGTTGCAGAACCTGACCCGCGCTTCCATGCCTTCAACCCTTCGTGGACAGACGGGAGGAACGGTCAGCGTTGCTTTGGATGCTGTGGATGAAGCCGACAGTTATTTCAGTCAATATATGCCGCGTATGATGGAAGCTGCGATGATCCCGATTCTGATTCTGGTTGTTACATTTACGCAGCACGCCAACACAGGCTGGATTATGCTGTTTACGGCACCATTTATCCCGCTGTTCATGATCTTGGTTGGACTCCAGACGAAGAACAAATCAGAAGAAAAATACGCGCAACTGGCCGAGTTTTCCGGTACATTTCTGGATTCACTTCAAGGGCTGGTTACGTTGAAAATATTCGGACGGGCTAAACGTCAGCAACAGGAAATTGAACGCAGCAGTCTGGGGTATCGTGATGCCACCATGGGCATTTTGAAAATTGCATTTACAAATACGTTTATGCTTGAATCGATCGTGATGTTAAGCATCGGTATTGTCGCGCTTGAGCTGGCTATTCAGTTACTCGTGTTCAAATCGATGAGCTTCCATATGGCCTTTCTTGTGTTGTTGCTCGTCCCTGAGTTTTACAGTCTGTTGAAGAATACGGGAACGGCTTTTCACAGCGGGCGAACCAGTATGGGCGCCATTCGCAAAGTGGAACAGATGCTTGAGGAAACAAGTGGTACAAGCATACCAACCGAGGATGAGAAAGCCGAAAAGGAAACACATACCGGGGATACAAACGTTCTGATGGTGCAGCAGGAAGCGGGGCGTACAACTCGTGCGGCGCTGATTCCAATGCCACCAACCATTGAACTGAACGATGTCCGATTCCAGTACACACCTGATTCCTTTGGACTTGAGACAGGACAGGTCTCAATTGGACCAGGAGAACAGATTGCTATTGTAGGCAAAAGTGGATCAGGTAAAACCACGCTGCTTCATCTCATTGCCGGTTTACTGAAACCAGATTCGGGAGCGGTGCTGGTGAACGGAAGCGAGCTTTCGCAACATGATGAGGCTGCATGGTTCGAGCGGGTTAGCTACATTACACAGCATCCGTATATTTTTGCAGGAACATTTGCCGAAAATATTGCGATTGGCGCGGGGCGGAACGTCTCCAAATCTGAAATTGAGCAGGCGGCAGAGGAAGCAGGGCTTGCTGGTGTTGTCGCACAATTGGAGCAGGGACTGGACACATTTGTTGGTGATGGGGGCAGGGGATTATCTGGTGGGGAAAAGCAAAGACTTGCCTTGGCACGTGCTTTTCTGAAGCGACCAGCTGTTATTTTGTTCGACGAACCCACCGTTGGTCTGGATCTGCACACCGAGCGGGTATTGCAACAATCCATTGCGGCGTTGGGCAAAACGGCGACGATGATTACGGTAGCACACCGTTTATATACGATTCAACATGCGGACAACATTTTGTTTATGGACAATGGAGTGTTGGTGGATTCAGGACATCATGAAGCGCTTCTGGCGCGCCTGCCTCAATATGCGGAGATGGTGGATGTACAACGGAAAGGAGGGTTAGCATGAATGAGCTGACGATTCTGTCAAAAGCGATGATTCAGGAGCGCAAGGATATCTTGCTTTCGATATTGGGCGGATTTATCGCCGGCATAGCAGGGGTAGCTCTCTTTTCCGCGAGTGGGTATATGATATCGCAAACGGTATTTGCCCCACCGCTGTACACCTTAATTGTACTCACTTCCATGGTCAAACTGCTCGGTTTCCTTCGAGCGGCAAGTCGCTACGGAGAACGCTTGTATTCGCACAGGGCAACATTCTCCATGTTGAGCCGTTTGCGGACGTCCTTTTTTGCCAAACTGATCCCGGTAACGCCAGGTATATTGAACAAAAACCGAAGCGGGGATCTGCTTGCGCGGATCGTGGGCGATGTGGAAAGCTTGCAAAATTACTTTTTGCGGGTCGCGTATCCACCCATCATGGTCGTTATGGTGTTTTTGGCTACCATGCTGTTCACTTCGGCCTTTTCGATCTGGATTGCGTGTTTGTTAGTACTAGGTATGCTGATCACGGCATTTGTTGTACCAGGTATTGTCTTGTTAGGTCAGCGAAAAATACACGGACGTGTCCGCCAGCAACGGGCCTTGCTGTCCACGGAAGTAACCGAAGTATTGTATGGTTTCCGGGATTTGAAAGTATACGGCCAATTGGAACAGCGCGAGCAACAGCTTCAGCAGGCTTCCGCTGCACTGGCAACGGAACAGAAACAAGCCGCTTCGCACTTGCTGCGCGGGCAATCCATGCACGTTTTTGTGACGTATCTTGTTACATGGGGTGTGCTGGCACTCAGCGCCTTTTTAATTGTGAATGGATCGTTTGCCGGTGTATTCCTCGCCATGCTGATCCTGGCCACGCAGACCGTGTTCGAAGAAGCTGCGGCAATGGCTATATTACCTCTATATAAGCAGGACAGCGAACACGCTGCTCAGCGACTGTCCGAAACGGTGCCAACCTCCGGTGTGCAACCTGTACAGCCAAGCGGTGAAGTGTCAGCCGATCAGGCGATTTCGATTAAACTATCGAGTGTTAGTTTTCAATATGAAGGGGAATGGAGACCGGCGCTGAGGGAGCTCTCCCTGCAACTTGCAGCAGGCTCCAAAACAGCGATTGTCGGGCCGAGCGGGTCAGGCAAGTCAACGATTATCGATTTGCTACTCAAGCTGCGTGCACCAACGTCTGGCAATATCCGGTTAAACGATGTTCCGTTGCAGGAATTAAATGAAGAGAGCATTTGGCAAAACGCGAATGTTGTGTTGCAGCAAAGTCATTTCTTCCGGGGAACCATCCGGGACAACCTTCTTCTGAATGGAGAAGAACATTCAGATGAACAACTGTCGGCTGTGCTGGATAAAGTCCAACTGCCGAATAAGTTGTTGAGTGATTTGGTTTATGAAAAAGGAGAGAACCTGTCGGATGGCGAGAAACAGCGGCTGGCTCTGGCACGCGCCATGTTGCGCAACGGACGATTATGGCTTCTGGACGAACCGACTTCTTCGCTGGATTATGTCACAGAGAAACATGTGCTCCAGCATCTTCTTGCACAAGCTGCCGAAGATACACTTCTGTTGATCTGCCATCGGCTGACGGGATTGGAAGAGATGGATCGGATTGTGGTCATGGACCAAGGCAAGATTGTGGAATCGGGTTCCTTCTCCGAGCTGATGGAGCAAAAAGGCTATTTTTATGAAATGAAACAAATTGAACGACAAATGATTGGAGACGCTGGGGTGTAAAAACGAATATCAGCCCTACTCAAGGTGTCGATAGTACTTCATAAAAGATTAAAGAACGTTACTGATGTTATCATCAATTAGCCGTACTTTAGTCTTTTTGTCTATCTATTGAGAAGACTCGTTAAGCGGCAATGTTAATTTACCTTTACATAACAGCAGATGATTCAGCCGTTTTATTTTTCTTCGCAAGCGACTTTTTCCTTAGTGTCCTATCATACAAATATGGCTTTCCGTGATATTCCCGTGCATGCTTTTGTTTCTGCTTTTTATGTATATCAACCTTGATCTCCAGATTGGCAACGTTACTCTGGAATTCAGAAGCAACTCGTTTGCACCATTTCAATCCACTTTCTTCAGATGCACTGAAATGAACACGCAATAGATATCCATTCACCGTTAATTCAAACTTGTATAAATTCATGATATGTATCCTTTCCAGGCGGGCATGTTATGCTACACCAAATACGATAATCTGATTATAACACGAACATATGTTCTGTAAAAGTGTTATTTATAATACCCGCAATTCAATAAGGTTCGCTAGACATCTTTGCAAGAGTTCGTTTAATGGTAAAATATCTAAAAATGGTTCATGTTGGGGGATACGCATGTATAAACTGATGATCGTAGATGATGAATTGCTCATGCGGGTTGGAATTCGTTCCATGCTGAATTGGGAAGAGTATAATTTCTATGTTGTTGGTGAGGCGGGAAATGGAAAAGAGGCATTAAGCCTTGCGCTTGAAGTGATGCCTGATCTAATTATTACAGATATTAAGATGCCGATTATGGATGGGCTACAGCTTATACAAGAGGCCTCCTGCGTACTGAAAACCTGTAAGTATGTCATCTTAAGTAATTTTGACGAATTTCATTATGTGAAAGAGGCGCTAAAACTTGGCGCTTCAGATTACTTGATTAAAAGTGAGATCACCGAATCCTCCCTTATTGACCTCCTGAGCACTGTTGGACAGAAACTGCAAAGTGAACATGTTCACCCAACCAACACACCCTCTATAACACAAGACTATTCCAAGAGCCTAAGATATCTAAAGGATAGTTTCTTCCAAGATATTGTAAGCGGATTCATTAGTGAGGAAGATATCGTCACCAAAGCGGAAGAACTGCATTTTCGTATACGTTCGGACCAGTTGGTTGTCATTAAGTTCATCGTGAACTATTACGAGGATGCAAAGCGGAAATATGTTGAGAAGGGGGAAAAGCTGCTCCGATTTTCGATTCTTAATATTATGGAAGAGATCATTCCATCGAAGTGGGAGAAAGAGATTTTTGTTGAAAGTTCCTCTGAATATTGGGTGATCGTCAATGTACTTCCTGAGAGCCAATCTGTACACGCCGACTTGAATAAACTATGTAATAAATTGCTGTCTTCGATCAAGGATTTTATGAATCTATCGCTCACGGCTGGGGTAAGTAGAATGACTTCCGGTTTCCTTCACATCAGGAAGGCCTGCCAAGAGGCAGAAACGGCTCTACAACAGGGTTTCTTCACAGGAAGCAACCAGGTGTTGTATTACGATGATATGGTTCAATCCCCAGATCGACATGAAGTTAAGGGGGCTCTAAGCCCGCAACAAGAACGAGATTTGTTGAAGTTGTGGGTAAGCAAAGACAACCAAAAGGCGGAAGAGTTCCTTGAAGGAATCCGATCGAATCTGGAACAGCTACGAGCGGATGAGAATAGCATTCGCAAGCAATATATCATGGTAATGGAAACGATACATTCCCATCTATCCCGAGCCACGGAAAGAGGTGCACCTTCTTTAACAGAGAAATCCCCATATGAAATCGTTCTAAAGGGGGAGTATTGGGAGGATATCCATCAAGATATGCTTGCTCATATTGCGTATTACTTCCAAACCGATTCCCAAATCAAACAGGAGAGCACTTACACCGATCTCGCCACTGAATTGATCGACAAGTATTATGCGGAAGATATCTCACTGCAAAGTATCGCTAGCCAAATCAGTGTGAATGCGTCGTATCTCAGCCGTGTGTTCAAACAGGAACGAGGAGAGAACTTTATCACGTACTTGACCCGAGTTCGAATTGAACATGCCAAGGCGTATCTATTGAGCAGAGGAATGAGAGTGTATGAAATCGCAGAAAAGGTGGGCTACCATAATTACACGTACTTCAGTAAGATTTTCAAAAAATCGGTAGGTGTCACTCCTGAGGAATATCGAGAATTACAGCAGGGATGAATGTAATCGGTGAATAGAGGTGCAGCATATGAAGCATGTTCGGCCCTTCCGAATCAAGTACAAAATTATGGTGATCTGTATGACGGTCATTATCCTTCCGGTATTGGTGATGACAATCAATTCGTATTACTCCTCAGAGCGGTTGTTGGCACAGAACTATACAACGTTGCTAAACGATCTGGCCAAACAAACGAATATCCGCATTGACGAGTTCCTCAAGGAGATTGAGAAAATTTCGCTGCTCGCCAGCAATGGCCTTAGTGACAATCTGTCTGCGACTCATGAAGGGAGTTTTCCGATCCAGGATTTCCTGCGAGAGGGGGATGAACAACATGAGATTGCCGCATACAATATTCTGATGAATTATATCATGATGAAAGATCGCGTATTCTCCATCTATCTCTACAATATGAACGGGGGACAGGACCTTTTTGTAAGTCCACATCAACCCATTGATCCAAACTTCAAAGTAGCAAACGAATTGTGGTTTAAAAAGTTCATGCATGATAAGGATCGAACGATTACACTCACAACACGAATCGACGAGCAATTGGAGAATAAAATACTGGCAGTGTCACACGCCCGCAAAATTCATGATGTGACTAGTGGAAAACTGCTTGGCGTGATTGTTGTCAGCATTGATATCAAATTCATTGAAATCGTCAACCGCAACTTGCAGGAAGGGCTGCGCTCCAGATTCATGATCGTAGATGAGGATGACAAGATCGTATACAACGTGAACGAACGATTAATCGGGACACTGTTCCGGGACAACGTTCGTCCGCCTGAAGCACTAAATGTCGTGGTGACCAGTCCCCTTAGTCAGCAAAAATGGACAACTTACTTATATATGCCTTTGGATGAGCTCACTGCTGATGGCAAAATATTGGGCCGTAATCTGGTGACGCTTGCCATTGTCATTGTTCTTTTTGCTGCCGTCATATCCAGCTTTTTATCTCACGTGATCACAACTCCCATTAAAAAACTGCTACGGAATATTGCTCTAGTCGAGAAAGGTCGGTTTGAACAAGTTGAACCTATTGGATCAAAAGACGAGATTGGACATTTATCCATTCGATTTAACAGAATGTCGCATGAATTGAAGCGAATGGTCGAACGGATGCAGCAGGAAGAAATAGAGAAAGCCAAGGCCGAGATGCGTGCGCTCCATGACCAGATCAAGCCTCATTTTCTGTATAACACCCTTGGGTCGGTGAAATGGATTGCCTCAATGCAGCAGGCTGATAAAATCGTGAAAATGACCGATGCACTAATCTCGATGCTCCGCTATGCAACAAAATCCGATGGAACCCTCGTAACCATTCGTGAGGAACTTGATAATATAACGAATTACGTAACGATCCAGAATGTCAGGTACTACGATTGTATTCAGATGAGATACGAGATTGAGGATAGACTGCTAAATTATCGCATGCCCAAAATGATCCTGCAGCCGATTGTGGAGAATGCGATTTTTCATGGTCTGGCCGAACTGGAAGAAGACGGAATCATCACCATTCGGATTCAATCACAGCTGGATGAAGTTGTGATCGAGGTCTGCGATAATGGTGTTGGTATGGATCATCATACGATGCAGAATCTATTGGAAGAGAAGCCCGGTGCAAGTACGGGAACGAATGGGATTGGATTGCATAATGTGCAGCGGCGGATTCAGCTTCATTTTGGTAAACCTTATGGAATACAGGTGGAGAGTAAAATGGGTGAAGGTACCATTTTCTCCATTCTGCTGCCTGCCATTATAGAAGCCAAATAGTCATTCATGCTTTCATTTATGCATCTCATAATGCGGTACAGCGATCATAAACATAAGTTTAGATATAAACAAAGGGCTCGCAGTATGAACTGCAAGCCCTTTTGTTCACCCTTTGACGCTACCTAGCACCAAACCTTTGGTGAAATATTTCTGCAAGAATGGATACACAAGCAAAATCGGAATGGCACCCAGGAACATCTGAGCGGCGCGCCCCGTTCTGGCGTTCATCATGGACAACAGCTGCGTATAATCTGACCCAGATTTCAGCATGATTTGCTCAAAACTTTGCAGGAGGGTCTGGAGGTAACTTTGTAATGGATAATTAGCTGGATTGTTCATATAGATAATGCCATCGAACCACGAATTCCAGTGGGCAACGATACTGAACAAACCAACCGTAGCGAGGGCGGGCTTGAGAAGTGGGAGTAGAATACGAAGCAATACCTGTACTGGCCCAGCACCATCGATAATTGCTGATTCTTCAATCTCCTCGGGCAAACCTCTAATGAAATTCATAAGGATAATCATACTGAATACGGGGAGGGCCCCAGGCAGGATCAGAGACCAGATAGAATCGATCAGTCCCATTTTGACGACCACGAGATAGGTTGGAATTAGTCCTCCGCTGAATAACATGGTTACGATGAAAAATCCCATATAAATATTGCGCCCCATTAATTTTTGTTTTGATTTGGAGAGGGGATAAGCCGTGAGTACGATCAGAACCAGGTTCACCACCGTTCCGATAACGGTTCGTTGAATGGCTACCCAGAGAGAGGAGAAAAATGATCCTCCAGTTAATGCAAATTCATAGGCTTTTGTCGTAAATTCCACAGGCCAGAACGTAACACTCCCCGCAGATACAGCTGCGCTGCTGCTGAATGAAACAGCCAGCAGGTTGATAAACGGCAGGATACATAGGAGAGAGATTAGAAGCAGTATGGTGTAGTTTAAGATAAGAAACACACGTCTGCTCATACTTTTATCATAGATCATAATGTGAGTTCCTCCTTCTTAGAAGATACGATAACCAGCCACTCTGTAAGCCAGGATGTATGATACAGCAACGAGAACACTGGAAATGATCGATTTGAATAACCCTACAGCGGTACCAATTGAATACTGTGCTTGTTGAATTCCTAAACGGTAGACATAGGTATCAATAATATCACCCGTCTGATAGACAACAGGGGAGTAGAGATTATAGATTTGGTCAAAGCCAGCATTGAGTACGTTTCCAAGTGAAAGTACGGTCATTAAAACAATGGTTGGCATGAGGAGAGGCAACGTAATGTAGATGGTCTGCTTCCACCGTTTCGCTCCGTCGATCACCGCGGCTTCGTAAAGTCCCGGATCAATACTGGTCAGGGCTGCCAAATAAACAACCGTGCCAAACCCGAATCCTTTCCATATGTCACTCACAATCATCGTCCAAGGAAAAATGGAGGGTGTGCCAAGAAAGGAGATCGGTGCAATACCAAATACACTTAGAAATGTATTGATGATGCCGTCGGAGCTAAGGATATCCAGCATGATGCCGGCCATAATGACCCAAGAGAGGAAGTTCGGAATGTAGACAAGGGTTTGAAATGTACGTTTAATTCCACTGTGAAGTACCTCGTTGAGCAATAATGCGAAAATAACGGGCACGATTATACCACCGATCATCTTGAAGACAGACATGTACAATGTATTCCAGATCGTTCTTACGAAGTTCGGTTGATTAAATATGTGGTTAAAATTATCCCATCCTACCCATGGCGAGTTGAAACCGAGGCCCGGATTGTACTTCTGAAACGCAATAATAAGTCCGTAGAAAGGGATGTAACTAAAGATGAAGACCAAGACCAGGCTTGGGATCAACATGAGATGGTAAGCACGCTGCTGCTTCCATTTTCTCAACATACATATTCCTCCGTTCCTTGTACGCCAAATGTAATCGCTATCAAATAAAGGGGAGAGAGCACCCTCATCCCCTCTTTGTGACAAACGAAATTATTTCTTCCCGTAGGCTTCATTGACTGCCTGGGTTGCGTTATCACCCCCGGCTGCACGCCAATTCTGGACAATAACATCGAAATAATCGATACTTTCGCTACCCATAATGATCTTGGTGAAGCCTTCGGTCAGGATATCATCCAAGGTTGTGCCGTAACTTGAAAGTATTTCTGGCGTAACACCCCATAAGGCCGTCTTTGTGTAGTTCTCGCTGTCCAGTACTTTCTTGGCAAGACCATACGCATTCTTTGGAGCCCCTTGTTGCAAATAATCACCGACTGCTCCTGGGGTTGCATTCTCCATGAACTCAACACTGTTGTTATATTTTTGCCACATACCCGAAGTCGTAAGTCCACTGGTGTCCTTGGATTGAAGGGCAGCGGATACGGCCTCAAATTGCTCGTAATCAGAATTAGGGTTAAGTACACGGAATGCTCCAACAACATGGCCAATATCGTTGTCCAGCAAGGCGGATAACGTTTCTGTCGATTCCTTACCATTGCCTTCATCCACGATATACGCATAGTCGTTCAAAATCTGGATCACTTCTTCAGGGCTCTTGAATCCCTTTTTCATGACGATATAATTGTTGTTGGCGAAAAAGATGGATTGTGTGGCTTCTTTCCCATCAACGGTTGGGATGATATATGGATAGAAGATAGCGTCCTTACCCAGATTGGATACTGTGTCGACACCCGGATTATAACCCCACCATTGGTAATAAGGCTGCATTCCCACTTTACCAGCTACAATGTCCGCGTTCATCGCATTAAAGTCTTTGATTGCAAATTCCGGATCAATGATGCCTCGCTTGTACCATTCTGACCACTCCGCCAGCGCATTTTTCATCTCAGGCTGCACGGAGCCGTACACGAGTTGTCCACTGTTATCTTCCATCCACATATCCGGGTGTGCATTCCATGCAATAGCGAGCAGGTTGAGGTAATCCAATGATTGGTCTACCGCTATACCATAACCGCCGTGCTTTTCCATGAATTTCAATGCGATATTCTTGATGTCTTCCACCGATTTCGGATCTTGGAGTCCCAATTCTTCTTTCCAGTCGTTCCGGATCCAGATGAAGTCGGGTTGATCAATTAATCCCCAGTGCATCTGCGGTATCCCGTACAGCTTACCGTCCTTTTTTCCAGACTCGTAACTGTCCGCATCCGCTTCCATGTAACCTTTGAGACGATCTGAAGCATGTTGATCAAATACCTCGGTAAGGTCCATGACCATATCTGCTTCGACTAACTGTCTCAGTTGTGATGGATTAACTCTGAATACGTCAGGAAGATCGTTCGATGCGATAGCCAAATTGAGTTTTGTATCGTACTCATCGCTAACCCAGTCTGTTTTGACGTTGATATTAAACTTCTCTTTGTATCGCTTAATCCACACATTGTTGGTGATATCGTCGCCCTTTGGATATTTTGCAGAAGTGTATTCTGATGTTACGGTGTGAATGGTGGTCGTTCCAGGCTCGTTGGAATCCTTGTCCGTCGTTGAACCTTTATCAGCACCGCTTCCATTGCTACAGGCTGCGAGTAATAAGGTTGACATGCACACAGACAAGACTAAAGCTTTCGTTTTCTTGTTCATTTCTTTTCCCCCTTATCAGTCATATTTCAATAACGCTTACTTGAAAATATTCTAAACGAGAAAGGGGGAACGGGATATAAAGGTTATTGACGAGAACTGGTATCTTTTTTACTTTCGAGTTGTAGCGGAGAAAAGAAAAATGAGCTTTGTGCACTTTTTTTACTTTGTGCTCCTTCTTTTTTTACTCATGACTCCAAAAATTGCTTTAGATAACGATCGATAACGAGTGAATCCTCTTCGTTTGCTCCGATTCCAAAGCAGTGTCCCCACTTGGACTCTATAGGTTGATACACCGCGTTTGGCATATGCTGAGCATCATACGAACTGTCTTCTGGCGTGAAAAACAAGTCACTTGATCCTGGCATAACGAGTGCAGGAGCAGTGATCTTGCTTAACGCCTGTTCGAAGTTGCCGCCATCTATGGGATTATCGCTTATGTCTCCATAGATTCCTGTACGTAACATGGTAATCAAGTCGTTAGCATCGAAGGGAAGAAATACTTGATCCCAGTAATCTTCTACATAAGATTTCAAGGAGTCGTAACCCTCAGATTGGTACAATTTCTCCAAATAGTACGCCTGCGAGAACCCCCATGGAGCATAAGCTCTTCCCATCGCTGCGAGACCGGCAACCGGAGGGTGTTCATATCTACCATTTTTATAATTCGAATCTGCCTGTAACGCCGCGATCATTGCTTCGAATACCAACTGTGTATGGGGTCTGCTCTTTGCCGTTCCGCCAAAGGGGGCAATACGCTCGACCATCTCAGGATAACTGGTTCCCCATTGATAAACCTGCATGGCTCCCAGAGACCAGCCCACAACAAGTTTGATTTTGGAGATACCGAATTTTTGAGTGATCAGTTGATGTTGGGCACGCACATTGTCATACATGGAGATGGGAGGGAAGTTCTCCTTATCATATGGAGCAGGGGTATTGCTTGGAGAGGAAGATAATCCGTTACCCAACATATTGGGCACAACGATAAAATAACGACTGGGGTCCAGTGCTTTGTCCGTTCCAATTAACCATTCATTATCTGTGTGAATTCCAGCAAACCATGTTGGGACAACAATAACATTGTCCTTTGCCGCATTTAAGTTTCCATAGGTCTTGTAAGCGATAAAGGCTTGAGGGAGCTGTTGTCCCGATTGAAGTAATGTATCTCCAAGGTTATATGTTTCATAATCGTTCATAGATTGATTCTCCTTATAAAATAGTAATAACTTGATTTCACTCTACAATACGTCTATTATCAATTCAACGAAACGTTATCGAACATATCATTCATTTATTTTGAACTTAGGAGGTGCCTGACTCATGGAAATACGCCAGCTAAAAACCTTTTGGACACTTGCATCGACCTGCAGCTTTAGTCAAACTGCTGAATTATTGAGCTATGTACCCTCTACCATAACCATGCAAATCAAATCGCTGGAAGAAGAACTTGGGGTGAAATTGCTGGATCGATTAGGCAAAAAGGTCGTGTTAACGGATGCTGGCCAACAGTTTCTGCCTTACGCCACTAAGATATTAAACGATGTAGAGGAAGCAAAGTGCATATCCAGTCAGCACGGAGAATTGGCGGGAACGGTTGTGATCGGAGCAGACGAAGTGCTGTGTGCATATCTTCTTCCATCCTTGTTCAAACGCTTCCGAGCGGACTATCCTGGTGTGCGGTTATTGTTCCGCCCCTTGTCTGGGCAAGAGCTTAAATCGAGTCTGAGAGAAGGGCATGCCGATGTCGTTTTTGTATTGGATGAGCCTATTAATTCCAAAGACCTTCAGTCAGAGTTTTTAAAGGATGAGACCTTTCAAATGGTGGTTTCTCCCGATCATATGTTAGCATCGCGTTCCGCGTTAGTTATCGATGACTTCCACAAACAGCATTTTTTGCTGACCGAAAAGAACTGTTCGTATCGCACTTATTTTGACCAATCCATAACGAAGAAAGGTGCAGATGCTCTGACAGAGCTGGAGTTTCATAGTGTAGAAGCCATTAAACAATGTGTTGCGGCTGGTCTAGGAATCGCTTTATTACCTGAAATGGCTTTGAAGAAAGAGTTGAGCGATGGGGAAGTGGTTGCTCTGCCGTGGGATTTATCAGATGTATCCTTTTCTGCGCAAATGCTCTGGCATCGGGAAAAATGGATCTCTCCGTCTATGGCTGCTTTCATGGAGGTCGCCAAGAGTGAGTTGATTTGATTGTTCAGAATTTGTTTAGATGTATGTGTTAAAATATTCTTCATGGAGATCGTGATGTTCAATGGAATCAACCTTCAACAACATGATACAGATATATATGGGGGATTAGCAATGGAGAGAAAGATTAGAAATTCTGCAAAAGCATTGATCATTAAAGACGGGAGAATGCTTGCAATGAAGCAGGATGATAATGATGAAGTCATCTACATCCTGCCTGGTGGGAGCCAGAATGCAGGTGAAACCCTGACGGATGCTGTGAAGCGTGAAGTTGCGGAAGAAATCGGAATAGATGTAGAACCGTTATCACTGGAATTTGTCATTGAAGGGGTATACGGTGAAGCTCTTCATCGTGTAGATTTTGTTTTTTTATGCGAGTACATAGGTTTGATGGACCAAGATAGTTCTATTCTGTCAAGTGACGAAAACCAAGTGGAATATGAGTGGCTCGAAATTAAAAATATAAACGAACTACCTTTATTTCCTTCAAAATTACGAAAGCAGATCATTAGATTGGTTGAGGGAGAAAAGACGGTTATGTATTTAGGAAATGAGGAAGATGACGACCTGAATAGTTAGATGTGCACACGTCGTAAACAAGCGGCCGTCTTGTATTTATAAAGGAAAGGCTATTTCAAAGGACATGATGGTCCAGTGAAATAGCCTTTTTGCCGTTGAACAAAGTGTACAGAGCGATTAGAAAATGAACATCTAGACTAAGGGGTTACATAAGGCCTGGTGTTATATTTCTTGTTGCTTCACACCTGCTGTCATATTTTTCTGACCCCACATTACCATGGATTCAATTAAGGGAACCAATTCCTTGCCCGATTCTGTGAGCGAATACTCCACTCTCGGTGGCACTTCGTTATATTGCTCCCGATGCACGATGCCGGAATGAATCAAATCCTTCAAACAGTTCGTTAACATCGTTCCGGTAATGCCAGGCAGTCTTCTTTTTAATTCATTGTAACGTATACAGTCATTTTCACTGAGGATTGCCAGGATCGGAAGATTCCACTTGCCTCCAATGACCTGAAATGCATAAGTCGCTGGACATAACTGATCGAAATTAAACTCGTATTTCACTTGATACCCTCCAATAGTATACTTTTTGATACTAAGTCAGAAAAAGAATCGTACTTGTTCAGAAGATTGTAGACATTATAATCAAACTAACACAAGAAAATCAATTCATAAGACAATGTAAAGGCGGGATAAACGTGAGTAACGAATCTATGATGTGTGATCTGGAAACAGGCGTATGTGGTGTGAATGAGGAAGAGGCGATGCAAGAAATCAATCTGGATCACGTTGAGAAAAGGATAACTCTTTATTACGCAACAGATCCGATCTGCTCTCACTGCTGGGCGCTTGAGCCTGTGCTTCATCGGTTTATTGAGGAATACGGCCATTATTTTACGCTGCAAATCAAAATGGGTGGGCTACTGGCTAACTGGAATGGTTTCTCGGATGGCGCTAACGGGATTCAGAAACCTTCGGACGTTGCAGAGCATTGGAAGGAAGTGGGTGAGCATTCACGCATGCCCATCGACGGTTCCTTATGGCATGATAATCCAATACTTTCTTCTTATCCCCCATCTCGCGTATTTAAGGTCATTCAGAGTACACACCCTGGTAAAGAGCAGGACTTTTTAAGACGTGCGCGTGAAGCCGTGTTTGCATTTAATCGAAATATTGGAGAAGATGATGTGCTGACGGATATCGTCGATCAACTGGGCTTGAATGGAAAAGAAGTGGTTGAGGCGGCTGCACAGCAATCTGCACAAGAGTTATTAGAGGAAGACTTTGAGAATGTCGCTAGTTTGGGAGTTAGAGGTTTCCCGTCAATTATCATTGTGAATGAAGAGAACCAGGGTATAAAAATTGTCGGAGCCCGTTCTCTTGAAACATATGTGCAAGCACTTCAGCAGGTGCTCGGTGGTGATCTGAAACCCAAACAGATAACCTCGTTGGAACAGAAAATCAATGAGGGACACCTTCTTTTTTCTAAAGAAATGGAGGTCTTGTACAATATCGAAAAGAGTGATATTGAATCATATGTGGAATCTGAATTGGCAGAGCACACATATCGTATGGGTCATATTTTGAATGAGATGTATATTGAGCATATCTGAGGCAGGAGCCATGTCAGAATCTTCCTGCTTTCGGCACACGGATGTGTTATTCGCACAGGCAAGTCGTCCACCCATTGCGTAGACTGAAGTAGATCAAGTCAAGTGAGGTGAATTCCATGGCTAAGACCAATGAAATACACGTCAAGGCAAAACGGCTCAAGGATCGTCCAGTCTGTGTGACTCTTCATAATGGCGAAACGTACGTCGGGTACATCTCTGGTGTCAACCTCACAGGCGTAGTGATTACCGGGGGTGGAAAGCTTACTCAGGCCGCAATCACAGCACCCTCATCTGAAGGCAGTGCTCGCAAAACAAAACCTAAAGCAGGGGCTACGAGAAAAACAGCCTCCTCTCGAAACCGTAAACGGGTGAACAGTACACGTAAGTCGCAGGTGCGATCCCGGTCGATGTCTCGTTCAACGTCTCCGCAAGCTCAGGTATCATCTTTCATGCCTATGCTAGGCTCAATGTTAGGTGGCTTTGGCGGACTTGGCGGTGCAGGCTCGATTGGAGGTATGTTAGGCGGTGGTATGCGGTTGTTTGGCATGATCCAGCGGTTTACACCTGTGGTCAAAATGGGGTATGGCATGATTAAGCAGATTCAGCCATTTATGGGGGCAGTTCAAGGGCTGATGACTCCAGCAAGCCAAACAGCTCAGGCTGAAACCGATGGTGAAGAGGAAGCACAACAAGGATAATACTTGAAATGAAAATCGTGAAATAGAACACAACCTTCGTTGCATTTGGGAAGGAAGTATCGCTAGTATGTTGGGTGATCTGATCTCTTTCTGATCTGTTCCTTATCTTCTCCGCTAGATGCTTAACCGCAAGCTGCTCTCCGTATGCCAAACGGAGGGTGGCTTATTTGCTTATGCTGTATATGAGGTTCGAACCAGCTCGATTTCGCATGCTTGCTCAGTGCTAACGAACCTCAGAAACCTTATTCGGGTCAATATCAAGCCATCAAAATTCTAACGAACATGACAAACCCTATTCGCTGCAAAATGTAAGATATAGTGTGAAAAAGGGGCTGATTCGGCAGTATAACTTCTCCTGTGTTCGTTAGAATTAAAATCCGACCGAAACGGGTTAAATAAGACTCCCTGTGTTCGTTAAATTCATTCGTTTCGAGGAATAAAAACTGAGTTTTCCAATACGCGCTAAACGTCTAACATTGGAACCATGTAGTTCGGACGTTTGCCATCATACAGCAAAAAACACCGCGCGCAGGGAGCTGCACGCGGTGCGAAAAACAATGCTGATGTTACAGAGTAGGAGAAAATTCTATTCCTCTGTTATTAAGCCTTTATGCCTGTTTGGTTTTGAGGCGAATCACGTTCCATGATGCTTTGTTCAAGACTGCTTGCACTTTACCCTGGTCAACCGTTGTATATCCGCCGTTGTGAGGAACAACATTACGTGGGTTTTCTTTGGTATTGGTGGCTTTCAAGTCGTTGTTCTCCAATACGATATGCTCCACAAATGTGGTTTCTCCGAAGGAACGCAGATCCACATTCAGTTCCAACTTCTCATCCAGATGTCTGTTCACCGCAAAGATTGTGATCGTGCCGTTTTCTTCATCATGCACACTGATCGCTTCGAGATAAGGCACATCTGTAAAGTCTTTGGAATCATATTTAGGTGAAGAGGTGATGGATCGCAACACCGTACCACGACCGAAGTTGGATGCATGCATGAACGGGAAATAGGTCGTCTGGAACCAGATCGCTCCGTTATTCTCGGTCATGATTGGTGCAATGGTGTTAATCAACTGAGCAAGGCAAGCCATTTTTACACGGTCGGCATGCTTGAGTATGGTAATCAGATAACAGCCCACAGCCAGTGCATCTTCATGTGTGTACACATCTTCAAACTCTGGAGGCGCAATCTGCCACCGTTCTTCCATACGGCTTGTGCCGATGGATTTCCAGACATTCCATTCATCCAGAGACAGCATTAATTTCTTTTTGCTGCGTTTCTTGGCTTGTACAAAATCACAGATTGAAGCAACACTATCAATAAATTGATCCAGATCCAGCGATGTCGCCAGGAAGTCATACGTGTTGTCTTTGTTATTGTTGTAATACTGATGCAGGGACAAGTAGTCCACATTTTCATAGGTGAGATCAAGCACGGTTGCTTCCCAATCTGCAAATGTACTCATGTCACGGCTGGAACTACCGCAAGCCACAAGCTCAATTTCCGGGTCTACCCATTTCATCGCTTTAGCGGTCTCATTGGCAATACGTCCATATTCATATGCAGTCATTGCACCAATCTGCCAAGGGCCGTCCATTTCATTGCCTAGACACCAGGTTTTGAATTTATGCGGGTCTTTGTAACCGTGAGAGATACGCAGATCACTCCAGTATGTGCCAGATGGGTGGTTGCAGTATTCGACCAGGTTTCTGGCCGCATCAATGCCGCGAGTACCCAGATTTACAGCCATCATCACTTCGGTACCAACCAGTTTGGCCCAATCTGCAAATTCATTTGTTCCTACCGCATTCGTTTCAATCGTCCACCAAGCGAGTTCAAGTCTGCGTTTACGCTCCGCTACCGGACCAACGCCGTCCTCCCAATTGTAACCGGATACGAAATTGCCGCCCGGATAACGAACGATGGGCACATTCAAAGCTTTGATCGCTTCAATGGCGTCCTGACGGAAACCTTGAGCATCTGCCGTGGGATGACCTGGATCATAAATACCGCCGTATACGGCTCGTCCCAGATGTTCTATAAATGAACCATAGACACGCGGATCAACTTCAGCAATCTGAAAGTCTTTATCAATAAGCATTTTGGATGTAAGCAATGGGAAAACCTCCATAGAATTAATTTTAGGTGTGTAAGAAACTTCATTTTGCGATGAGTTCGCATAAAAGCAAAATCAACTCATTGATTTGTTATCTAATATGTATCATAATGCTTATATATTGAGCAAGTTCATTTTGATGAGTTCGTAAAATAACGAATCCTGAAATGGGAATAGATCGATTTTACTCAAAAAGGAAGTGGACATCATGATGCTTGGGACAGATGCAGCTTCATTGCTAATTTACGAGGCACTGGCAAGTGAAGCCCGTTTAAACATTGTGCGCCTGCTGCTACAAAACAGGGAAATGCATATCAATGCGCTTGCCCAAGAGCTTTTTCTGAGCAAAGCTATTGTAAGTACACATGTAAGTAAGCTGCAAAAAGCCGGAATTGTCGGTAGCCGAATGAAACGGGAGAACGGTGGAACCTATAAATACTGTTTTATCGTACGAGAGTTCATGACTATTAACCTGTCACCAGAGCCTGTTGATGCTCCTTACCATGAAATATCCATACCGGTAGGTCAGTATACAGATTATGAAGCGTGGCCGACCTGCGGGATTGCGACAACTACGCAGATGATTGGACAGTACGACACACCGGCCTGCTTTATGGACCCGGATCGGGTGAACGCGGGAATCCTTTGGATGGCACGAGGTTTTCTTGAATATAAGATTCCCAATTATCTGTATAATGATCAGCATCTTCGAGAGATTGAAATTTCCCTTGAATTAAGCTCGGAAGCACCAAAGGTGAACGAAAACTGGCCGTCAGATATTCGCTTTACCCTTAACGGCAATGACCTCGGTACTTGGACAAGCCCTGGTGATTTCGGGGATCGGAAAGGTAAACATACGCCACTATGGTGGAAGCTGGATGTCAACCAGTATGGTGTATTGAAAATGCTGCGTATTAACGGGGAGGGCACGTTTATTGATGGTCAGCGCATCTCGGACGTGCGCGTTCAAGACCTGAATCTGGATGCATCCACCTATTGGACCTTTGGATTGAAGCCGGAAGAGGGCGTAGCTGGACGAGGCGGGCTTACCCTGTTTGGCAAAGGTTTTGGCAACTATGATCAGGATATTCTGATTCGATACTATTATGATGCTCAGGAAAATAAAACTCCAGACGAATAGGATTTTCGTTTTGATGTCAGTTTATAGAGGGAAAGTTCCACGATGAACCACATGCAGAACAATTCCAGAGTAATGGTATTGACAACGATTACATAGCTGATATAAGATACAGCTATATAAGGAGTGTCACTGATTCGATCAGGCACCACCAAAGTCTGGATTTCACAAGTTTGTTTATTACTTGTGTATTGGACATTGGTGGTGCTTTTTGCATACTGGGGGTGATTGCATCATGAGGTTTAAAAAATCGTTAAATAACAACATCGCACTGGCGGAAGACGCCGAAGGCTGCGAAGTCATTGTCATCGGAACGGGTGTTGGCTTCAAAAAAGTAAAAGGACAGCCGATTGAGCAGAGCCAGATCCAGAAAATGTTCCGAATTGGCTCGAATGATAAATATCAGCGAGTTGAGCAATTTCTCAGTGATATCCCTCTGCAAGTCATCGACATTACGGATCAGATTATTGAAGAAGGCAAGACGATGATCGGAAAAAAGCTGAATGACTCGATCCTGTTAACACTTGCGGACCATATTCATTTTGCGCTGGATCGTTTCAAAAAAGGCGTGGATGTGCAAAATCCGCTTCATTGGGACATTCGCCATCTATATCCTGCCGAATACCGTGCCGGAGAATGGGCAGTTCAAAAAATCAATGATGCTTTTCTAGTCGCATTGCCATCTGGTGAATCAAGCTCTATTGCCCTTCACTTCGTGAACTCACAATTCGACTCGGGCAGTATGAACCAAACAATTAAAATTACACAGATGATTAACGACATTTTAGGTATCATGACGGAACATTTTAGGATGACACTGAATCAGGAATCTGCTGATTTTTCCAGGTTCATCACCCATCTGAGATACTTCATTGTTCGTCAATTGAACCGGGAAGTGCTCTCGTTTAAAGATCAGCAATTTCTATATGATGTATTGTCGGAGCGATATCCTTTCAGTTTCCAATGCGCACTCAAAATAAAGGAGGCGATGGAGCAGCAACGCGGATTCGTGATTACTCCCGATGAGATGGTATATCTCATGATCCACATCGAGAGAGTGACATCCCGTACCGATACGGATTGATCTCCATACAACCTGTTTGAAGTTATACCATCATCAATATGAATTGAATATGGAGTGTTACTGATTCGATCAGGCACCACCAAATGTTTCCGACTCCGCATCTGTGGCGGGCCGGTATTACATTTGGTTTTTTTTTCGCCAAAAAAGGAGGAAGCAACATGAATCATCGGGAGTTGTCCAAAGAAATTATCCAGTTAACAGGAGGGCAAGAGAATATTACCCAAGCCTGGCATTGCATCACACGGCTTCGTTTCAACGTTCGAGAACAAAACAAAGTTCAATTGGCACAGATCAAAGCACTCGATGGCGTGCTTGGTGCACAGTTTCAGAACGATCAGTTTCAAGTGGTAATTGGCAACCAGGTTGCAGCCGTATATGAGCAGATCGAGGATCAGATGAAGCAGAATGGCATATCGAAGCCCGAAACAGACGCGCCACGCTCTAAAGGAATTAATGCTGTTTTGGATACGATCTCCGGCATTTTCACTCCGATTCTGCCTGCCATCGTAGGTACCGGGATGTTAAAGGGGATTCTGGCACTGCTCGTTACACTTGGAGTGATACAGGAGAACAGCGGTGAGTATCAAGTTCTGTCTTCCATCGCAAATGCGGCCTTTTATTTCTTGCCTTTTCTTCTGGCTCTATCATCAGCCCGAAAGTTCAAAGTGAATGAATATATCGCCCTGACGCTTGCAGGTACTTTATTGTATCCTACGATTCTGAACGCATATCTGGCAAACCAGCTTGAACCGATTCGTTTTCTCTCGCTGCCCGTGTCCATTGTGAATTACACCCAGTCCGTTATTCCCATTATCCTGGGTGTGTGGCTTCTGAGTTATGTACATCGCTGGGTGGATCGTTTTATTCCCGGTCCGGTCAAAGTCATCTTTACCTCGATGATTGTGCTAGTCATCACGGTGCCGATTCTATTAATTGCGATTGGCCCCCTAGGGAATTACATGGGCATCTATCTGGAAATGGGTACTTCCTGGCTCTTTGCCCATTCTGGTCCGTTAACCGGCATTATTCTTGGCGGCCTCATGCCTCTGATTGTTATGACGGGAATGCATTATGCGTTCTTCCCGGGCACATTGCAGAATCTGAGCAAACTCGGATATGACGTGCTTTTGCTGCCGATCAACCTGATAACTAATATGAGCCAGGCTGGTGCAGTCACGGCTGTTTTCCTCAAGACCAAAGATAAAAGAATGAGATCCATTGCTTTATCCAGTGGCATCTCCGCCTTGCTTGGTATTACTGAACCTGCACTGTACGGTGTCACCTTGAAGCTGAAAAAACCATTTTACGCTTCACTCATCGGTGGAGCAGCAGGGGGCGGCTTTATTACCGCAGTGGGTCTGAAATGCTTCGGTTTTGCTGTACCAGGATTGCTGTCACTTCCGTTATACATTGGCCCGAATGGTGGCATGTCTAATTTCTGGTATGCATTAATTGGAATTGGCATCAGCTTTAGCGTTTCCTTCGTGGTGACTTTGCTGCTCAAGTGGGATGAGCCAAATGCACACAATTCTGCAATGTCCGACTCAGCACAAACATTAACCGAACAGGAACAGGATACAACCACTGCCTTTTCTCAAGAAACGGTGACACCTGTCACAGTACATTCCATTGAGGATAAGAAAGGGGAGGTGTTCAGCCCGCTTACTGGTGAATTGGTGCCGCTCGCAGAGCTTCCAGATCAAACGTTTGCTGAGGAAATGACCGGGAAAGGTATTGCCATTCGTCCGCAGGATGGACGTGTTACAGCTCCTTTTGACGGAACAGTCACGTTAGTTGCCAAAAGTAAACATGCGATTATGCTGACCTCATCCAGTGGAATCGACATTCTCATTCATGTTGGACTAAACAGTGTGTCGCTCAAAGGGAAATATTTTGACGTGAAGGTTATTGCCGGACAAGAAGTGAAGAAGGGTGATCTGCTTTTGGAATTCGATATGGAAGGCATTCAGGGAGCGGGTATTGATCTTGTGACACCAGTCATTGTAACCAATACGCCGGATTACCTCGATGTAGTACCTGTTCAGGTGAAGGGGGTGATTCCAATGAATGAATTGCTTCTCCTCACCGTTCGTTGACTGCTTCATGAAATACCACATACAAAAAAAGGAGAGAAACAACATGACAAAAACAATTAAACACTCATTTCCTGAAGGATTTTTATGGGGCGGAGCTACCGCTGCCAATCAGCTCGAAGGTGCATATGACGCAGACGGCAAAGGACTCTCTACCTCAGACATGGCTCCATTCGTTCCTCATGAGGAGCGCAATGGCAAGGATTTCACCTTCGACGTGGATTCTGTTCAATTGGAAGAATATCTGAGCGGTAACACCAACGTATATTTCCCGAAACGCAACGGCGTGGATTTCTATCATCGCTACAAAGAAGACATTGCCTTGTTTGCAGAGATGGGTTTCAAAGTGTTTCGTCTTTCGATCGCGTGGACACGGATCTTCCCAACAGGAGAAGAAGCAGTTCCCAATGAAGCTGGTCTTGCCTTCTATGATAACGTGCTCGACGAGCTCTTGAAATATGGCATTGAGCCGCTCGTAACGATCTCTCACTACGAGATGCCCGTAGAGTTAACCCGAAAATACAACGGTTGGGAAAGCCGCGAGATGATCGATCTGTATCTGAAATTTGCCAATACGCTGTTTGACCGTTACAAAGACAAAGTGAAATACTGGATCACCTTCAATGAAATGAACATGATGCTGACAAGTCTGTATACTGGCGGCGGCATTCTGGAAGATAAAATCAAGGGAAACCCGGAGCAAGTGGCTTATCAGGCAACGCATCATCAGTTTGTAGCTAGTGCGCTGGCTGTCAAAAGCGGAAAAGAGAAAATGCCGAATGCACAAATCGGCTGTATGATCTGCCGTCTGGAAACGTATGCTGCTTCTAGTAAACCAGAAGATGTGTTGCAGACGCTGAAGGAAGATCAGATGAACCTGTTCTACCCAGAGGTGCAGGCACGAGGCGAATACCCATCCTATATGCAAAGATATTTTGAGGAAAACGGCATTGAACTGGTTAAAGCTCCTGAGGACGATGCCATTATCCGGGACAATACCGTGGACTTTATTGCTTTCAGTTATTACATGACGTATATCGGAAAATATGACCCGAATGACAACAGCAACTCCGGCATGCTGGTAAGTCAGATCAAAAACCCGCATCTGAAAGCTACTGAATGGGGATGGCCTATCGATCCAATTGGTCTTCGCGTCGCGCTGAACCGATTGTATGATCGTTACCGGATGCCGCTTTTCATCGTTGAGAACGGGCTGGGTGCTATCGACACACCGGAAGAGGACGGGGCAGTGCATGACCCTTATCGCATCAATTACTTGCGCAGCCACATTGAACAGATGAAAGAAGCTGTCGCTGACGGCGTTGAATTGATGGGCTTTACTAGCTGGGGACCGATCGATATCATTAGCTGCTCGACTTCTGAAATGGGAAAACGTTATGGATTTATTTACGTGGATCAGGACAATGCAGGACACGGTTCACTAGAAAGAACCCGCAAGGATTCTTTCTACTGGTACAAACAAGTTATTGAAACGAACGGAGAAACCCTGTAATTATAAAAAAATTCTTACACGCCGCCCGTATGGGCGGTTCTTTATTTTACACTAGTAAAATCAGGAATAATTATGTGAAATTGTGACATCCAAACAAAAGGAGTGAATTCAATGTCTAACAAGATGATTGTGCTTTAGGTCCACAGAAGGATATTTGCGTTACAGGGATTCCTTTTGTGGACATTGCAATGCGGGAAATGTCCCGACAATGTTTACTGGAGGAGATCATGATTAACTTTAACGAGGCTGTTAACATTAGCAATACACATGTACTGTCGCAGGTATCCGAGTTGTTTCATCTGGAGGGTTACAATATTCATCTTATCCCGCCTCATGAGGGTGGGCGTAATGTCGTTTACACTTGTGAGCAAAAGGGACATGAATCGCTAATTCTCCGAGTATCTTTATTGCCTGACAGAAAGCGTGAAGATTACATGGCGGAACTGGAGTATGTCCGGTATCTGTTTGAACATGGTGCAAATGTCTCCAATGTAGTCAACTCGAAAAAGGGTCATCTGTTGGAAGAGGATATACCATACAAGGGATTTTTCCATGAGATGTATTCCACTGAAGCTCCTTTTGAAGATCAGGAACCCTGAAGGGCCGCTTATCCCAACCATGAATAATTATTGAACAACCAAAACAAAGAGGTAGTCGGATCAACCGGTTGCCTCTTTGTTTGTCTAAAGGACTCTATTCAAATTTGGAAGGAGGCACGTTGTAAAATTTTTTGAATGCTTTGGAAAACGTAAAGGGATCGGGATAGCCCAAAAATCCGGCAATTTGTTGAATCGTATATTTTTTCTCATACAGATAGTCTCTGGCCCGATTCATTTTGATTTGATTGATGTACTGCCCTGGTGTAATACCCAGAATTTTTTTGAACAAAGAAATAAAATATTTCTCAGAGACGCCAGCAATAGCCGCAAGTTCGTTAACTCGGATGGTACGATGCAGATTCGCGTCCACGTATGGGAACACGTTCTGCAGAACCTCCAGACTTCCTTCGATTTTCCTCGGTTTTCGGTCTTTCAGAAACTCACCGTGATACAGCCCTTGCCTATGTAATTCCAAAATTTTGGCGATGACAAGAAGCAGAGAGGCTTTCAAGTAAAGTGGACTGGCGGAAGCACCGCTACTCTGCTTGAATCTTTGATAAGACGAGGTGAACAGTGTTGATTCATCCTGGATCAAGTTTCCAGGTACAATGCCCGGGAGTTGAAACTCGCCGAGAATTCGCTTTTGCTCAGCGATGCTGAAATCAAAGTGCATGTATACGAATCGGCACAACTCTCCGGTCGTGGAAGCAATATAGGGCATATCCGGATAAAAAAACACCACGTCACCCGCTTCTGCCATATGCTCGATTCCATCGATGGTAATCTGCACGGAGCCTGCTGTAATGAACCACAGATCATAATCGGAATGAGACTTGTGCTCCGTCCAATTACTGTCGTGCGTTTGTTCCAAATAAGAACTCATGCGAAGTGTGATATACTCCGAAAGTTCGTCGATTATACTCATATTTACAGTTCCTGTATGCATCTAATCCAACCTAATCCTCTCCACTTTATGACATCCCTGATTTTTCACTATCATATCAAAGGAATTATCTATTGTTAACTACCGTACGATATGACATGTATTGAAAACTATCACACATTCCGATTTCAGCCCACTCACCTATAATGAACTTATATCGTTACGAGGAGCTATTCCTGTAATGAAGTAATTTGAACTTTGAATAAAAAATGCGCCTTTAGTATACTGGGAATCGTCGTTCCGACAAGAACAATACCCACATACGAAAAGAGGCGCACATCATGAAGTATAAGATGAAACAGAAACAGAATCAACGGATTACGCGAATTACAGAAGATACGTTAGTCATTGGAGCAGACATTGCCAAAAAGATTCACGTAGCTAGAGCGGTAGATTTCCGTGGCATTGAATTAGGAAAAGACTGCGTGTTCCACAACGATCAGGAAGGGTTAACGAAGCTAGTAACATGGATGAAAGAACTTCAGGAGGTTCATCTGAAAACGGACATTGTTTTCGGAATTGAGCCTACCGGGCACTACTGGTTTCCGCTAGCTGCTTTTCTGGAAGCTCGAGATATCGAGATCGTCATTGTGAACCCGCATCATGTAAACAAGAGCAAGGAAATTGAGGATAACTCGCCGACGAAGAGTGACTATAAGGATGCCAAAGTCATTGCAGATCTCATTCGAAACGGGAAGTATTCGGAGCCCAAATTGCCGGCGATGGAATATGCCGAATTACGCATCCTCATGAATTTCCGTGAGAAGGTTATGGTGAGTTTAAACCAAGTCAAGGCCCGTGTGCATAACTGGTTCGACCGCTATTTTCCAGAGTATTTGAGCGTGTTTAAAGATTGGGAAGGCAAAACTTCCTTGATGACAATGCGCCAGTTTCCGACACCGGAAGAGATCGTCTCTACAGGCGCCAGAGGCGTTCTCGCACACTGGAGAACGGAAGTGAAGCGTGGAGTCGGTATCAAGAGAGCGGAAAAGCTCTTTGCGACAGCCGGGATATCCATCGGGCTTACCCAAGGGTTACGAGCTGCGAGACTGGAGCTTCTGAGCTTGCTCGACCAGGTTGAGCTTTTCTCTAAACAGGTGGAAACGACCATGAATCAGGTCATGGACATTTTGAGTGAGATCCCGGGAACAACGCAGATGTTGAATATACCAGGCGTTGGCGCGGTTACCGTTGCAGGATTTCTGGCTGAGGTTGGCGATCTGAGTCATTACGACCACGGACAACAAATCATCCGGTTGGCGGGCTTGAATTTAAAAGAAAATAGTTCTGGTAAGCGTAAGGGTAAAACTGGCATTACCAAGCGTGGACGATCTCGACTAAGAG
>NZ_ANHX01000011.1 GCF_000316035.1 Paenibacillus sp. PAMC 26794 | reverse complement strand
ATCGAGTCCAAGCCCTATTCCCGTCACCGGCCTTTTAGGAAAAATATGGTCTAAACCAATCTCCTTCCATTTACCCTGAGGTGTCGAAGTTGTAAATCTAAGAATGAGAGAGAAAACAGGCGAAAACATTACTTTTTAGTGGGAGGGGTTATTGATGAATGCTACAAGTACACAGCATCCAAAGGTAGTTGTTATTGGGGCGGGCAGCCTGTTTTTCGGTCGGCAGTCCATCTGGCAGATGGTACACTCCCCATATTTGAATCACGGAACGCTGGCTTTGGTGGATACGGACGAGGAACGACTCTTGAAAATGGTAACACTAGCGGAAATGGTCGCCAAGGAGAACAACGTCTCCCTAAAGATTGAGGGTTCAGTGGACCGAAGACAGGTACTACCGGGAGCCGACTTCGTTGTGCTCAGCTTTGCGGAAGAATCGGTGAAATATCGGGGCATCGACTGCCAGATTTCTCTAAAGTATGGGATTCGCATGTGTTCTGGCGATACGATTGGCCCGGGTGGGATCTTTCGTGCGATGCGTGAACTGCCGGTTATTATGGAATGCGCCAAAGACATTGAGGAGTTATGTCCGGATGCTTGGGTGATCAATTATATTAACCCGTCTACCGTTCATGGCATCGCATTACATCGATATGCTCCGAAGCTTAAATCATTTGCACTGTGCGATAGTCATCATATGCCACATAAGAAAGCCTATTATGCCGTACGAGCCGAAATCATTGAAAATACAAGCCAGTTCACCGAAGAGATCAACCAGAAATTCGATTTCCGCATCGCTGGTGTCAATCATTTCACTTGGTTGCTCAAAGCCGAGTATGAAGGAAAAAATGTGATGCCCACAATCGCAGAAGCCATGCGCAAGCTGGCAGGTGAGGAGAATAACGGCGGCGATCGCGGCGCAAAAGCTCTTTTTAACGATGCGATTACCTATGAACTGTATGATATTTTCGGAATCATTCCCACTTGCACAGCGCATACGAAAGAATACGTTCGGTATTGGCAGGGGCTTGGCAAAACTTCGGATACCATTCCCCCATTATCGATCTGGGAGACAGAGGACAGGTATGAGCGTCACGATGAAATGTGGCGTCAGGTGGATGACTTTCTTGCAGGAAACATCCCGATTGCCGATTACATGAGCACCTTCGGACCGGATCATGCGACCGATATCATCGAAAATATGGTGGGGAACTTGGGCAAAAAATTCTTCATTAATACGCTCAATCAAGGTGCAGTAACCAATATGAATAACGATTCGTTCCTGGAACTACTAAGCGATGTAGATATGGATGGGGTGAAGCCACTCCATGTAGGCGAGATGCCGCGCGGAATTAGAGGTATGCAAGAACTTGTACTGGATACGCATGAGCTTACGGTTGAAGCTGTTCTCGAACAGAGCTACGAGAAGCTGAGAAGGGCGATGCTCACTGACCCACTCGTGAATTCCATCAGTGACGCGGACAAGATCATCCATGAATTGTTGGAACTGGAGCGTAAGATGATTCCGGACGTTTGGTATAAGGACAGACTGCAGTATAGCTAAGAATAGAGAACGATAATAGACCACGTCAGCTCCTTCAAGGGCTAACGTGGTCTTATCATTTATCTTTTATCATTTATCATTTATCAAGAAATCCTACTCCACTTTAAACAAGCCAGCATGGTCTTCATAGTACGAAGTAATAAAATCACGAAATTCTCTTACAGCAGGAGATAACCATTTTTGTTTGACCCAGGATAGGCTAATTGGATATATCGCTGATTCATCAGCAATTTTTACATAACGTAACCCCAGTGTTCTACATACAGAGATAGGAAGTAATACCACACCCTGATTAAGCCTGATAATTTCAAGCAGGGTATGAGAATCGACCTCAAATGCATGATTGGGCAGGAAGCCTGCTTTTTCACAGAGCATGGTTGTAAACCGACTGTACTCCTTATTATCAGCAAGAGAAATAAAGGGCTCATTTGCAACAACACTTAACGAGATACTTGTCTCTCCGCCGTATGTATGATTCGTGGGCACAACCAGAACAATATCCTCCTCAACCAGCACAACACTCTCAATCTCCTCATCCTGAATCGGTTACTTTTAATAAATAATGAAGAAAATACAATCCCATTAAAGTCGCTATTTTAGCGGCTTTTTTGCATTTTTGTACTGTCTACATACAATAAGAACCAAACATTCAGCTTGCCTTAAGTGCTTCACTAGAAGCTCGCTTCCCGCCTTTTTTGCGAATAAAACTAATGATGAGCAGCAGCAGTGGTAACAAGCCAAATAAGAAAATGGACATGTTTCCGAGAAAATCACCCAAAGCTAACGTTTCCTCCAGGTTTTTAGGCAAGTAAGCAATTACATACAAGACTGGCAACATCGCGAATTGTATGCTCGTAATATTTTTGAGACGAAACAAATCTCGGACCCCGATTGCCGCAAAATAGTGTTTAAAAGCATAGGTTGCAAAGATCTGCATCAGCCAAAACACAATGAACAGTGATTCATAACGTTCAAATAGAAATCCCTCAATTTCAAAACTTCGAACCATGTCGAACGTTGGCCACATTCGTGTTTGAATTCCTGGCAAAGATAAATTTCCTACCACGGTGACAATCGTGACCAAATATATAATCGTACAACTAAGTATGCTGTATATAGCAGCCTTATTGCTTGCCTTTACATCTGTCATGTAAGCTGTGATGATAAGTAAAACTTCATAACCGGAATAGGAGAGACACGAAGGCTTGAGTCCCTTCAACACAGGCATGAATCCATCGCCTAGGAGCGGTCTGAGATTATTGATTTCAAACATTTTAGTGCTTAAAAGGAAAACCAGCGCTAACAACACGAGCGTAACGGGCAATACAATTGAAAAGACCCGGATGATGACCTTAAGGCCACCCGTTAACATATAAATACCAATCCACAAACTGACCATAATGGTGACCCAAGTAGGCGTGCGCTCAAGGATGTACATACTTGTAATTTCGGCCATGACTCTAACTTCGAATGAACAAAGAACAACAAAATACACGATAATTAAAAGTCCCAATAGATAAGAAATCCAACGACCTGTGATTTCGGGTATAAATTCGAACACCGTTTTACCGGGGAATCTACGACACAAGGTTACAAGGAGAATGCTGATTGTGGTTACAATTAATCCTGATAAAATGACAGAAATCCATACATCTGGTGTCCCTACTGCTTTACTAATTGTACGAGGAAGTGTTAGAATTCCAGCTCCGAGTATTGAATTGATAACTACAATAATTACCTCGGAGGTATTAATATTAAATGTGGATTGCTTCATTGGCCTTCGCTCCAAACCGGAGAATATATTTCTAGGTAGTATCGCCCAACGCAGTTGTTTTATGTAAAAAATATGCTGTACTGAATATAATGTAGAGATATCCAATAATGAATTGAAGATGAGGATGCAGGTTATGCCAAAGAACGATAATATGTTAGCCATCCTATGGATGTTGAATTCAGGCACCAAAGTAACTGCAAAACAAATGTCCGAAAAGTTAGAAATCAATATAAGAACCGTATATCGATATATTGATGCATTATGTGCCAGTGGAGTACCGATCATTTCCGATACAGGTCACAACGGCGGGTATAGCTTGCTGAATCAGCATATCAAAGCACCTCTGTTATTTGATATTGATGAAAAAAAGGCACTTCTCCAAGCTGCTGTGTTTGCAAAAGAAGCTGGATACCCTTTGAGTGAGGCATTGGACAATGCGACATCCAAATTGAAAATGTATACAAATCAGGATCAGGAAAACACACTTCGTCGTCATTTAGCTGGGTTTAACGTTATCAATCGCATGGGAGATCCATCCGTTCAGCCTATCTTGGCGGAATTGGAGCAAGCGGTGGCTAATGATTGCTCTGTTGAAATTGATTATCGCAGAAGCCGTGATGAACAACCCAAGAATAGAGTAATAGACCCGTATGGGATGGTTTACTGGAATAATAAATGGTATACCATTGCGTTTTGCCACTTGAGAAATGAATTCCGCAGCTTTCGGGTAGATCGTATTCTGCGAATCAAGCTTACTCCGCTCCGCTTTAAGCGTTCGGAATCTTTTTCTGCTCGTGAATTTTTTCTGCAAAATTTGTTACCTGATGTAGGAGGGAAAGAGGGGTTAATTTCCTTGGTTATCGAAGGCCGATCAGAGGCATTGGATGACTTGGGGCTGCATTGGTTTATGGGACATTATCTGAAAGAGCGGACTTCTAATCAAGCCATCTTTTTATTTGATGAAAAATCAATTGATACATACGTCCCCTATTTTCTCCTCTCCTATGGGAAATCCATTCAAGTCATCGAACCACAGCGCTTGAAGGACAGACTTGTTGCTGTTGTATCCGAGTTAATGGCATACTATCAACTTTAACAACTTCACTGACAGTAGATGTCAGTGAAGTTGTTTTATAATGATGACAATCTCGGATTACTGAGAAGGAAGGCGGAGTAGACATATGAGTGAACAGACACAACACAAGGCGACATCAGGAAAATATACAAAGAACGGTACGCCAAAAGGCGTTACATCGATTACCCCATTTATAACAGTGAAGGATCCTTCTGAAGCAATCCATTTCTATAAAATTGTTTTCAATGCAAGGGTGAAGGATATCACTGAGCATCCAGATGGAAATGGTAGTACGATTATTGTTCATGCCGAATTAGATTTTGGAAATGGTTTTTTACAGCTGGGAGCAGCGAACCCGGCATATCAATTGGCTTTGCCCCCAGATCAAGATCATGCATGTTATTCTTTAGGGATTTACGTCATTAATGTGGATGAAACCATTGCAACCGCTGTATCCAGAGGGGCGAAAGTAAGAGAAGAAATAATTAACTTTGCGTCTGGTGATCGATTCGGAAGTATACTAGACCCTTTTGGCGTACGGTGGTCTATTCTGACTCGGATTGAAGATCTATCGGAAGAAGAAAGTAGTCGAAGGGTTACTGAGTGGGCCAAAAGCGACTTCTCCATGAACAGCTAGTTCAGAGCGCATCCTAAACATGGATGCGCTCGTTTTCTACTGTCCGTAATCCTATTCGTCTGTATCGGTCGAAGTATCCTCATTGAGCTTCTTATAATCCATTCCCCATGTTTCCATCACACTAATGAAAGGAGGGAACATGTTTAAGCTAAGGAAAACACGGAAGATGTTAAAGTTAACTTGGATGACAATGTGGAAATCCCGTCACGTTTTCAGATTATGAGCATTCCTGCAAACATTTTATTCTGATTTGATTGATGAATGGGTGCTCGCTAAACATTTTTGCATAAATATCACTTTTTTGAAGCCTGCCTTGGCAGTAAACGGGCCCGATTTCAGTTCTTTTTTAAGCATATAACCGAACCGCTCATATAATTTTTGTGCTGAAGGATTCGTATCAACGACCTCTAGATTGATTTTAGTGATTTGCTTATTTCTTGCGACTTGTTCCAACTTACTTAATAGCAATTTACCTATCCCATAACCACGTGCTTCTTCAGATACGGCAATAGGGTCAATATGCAATACATGTTCGTGATACAAATGAAATTTCAAATAAAACGCATAAAATAAAAATCGTCAAGTCGCTACCACTGGGGAGTACACGTTCCGAAAAGCTGCATAATTGGCAGGTGTGAACGCTTGTTTTCCTATATTGTATCCAAGAAATCCAACCACTTCTTCATTCCTTAATGCGTAAATGCCCTGTTCAAATTGAATAGACTGAAATAATAGTTCTACTGCTTGTTTTTTCGTTTTTGCATAAAACCAAAGATGTGTTACTTTCAATGGAAAAGCTTCGTAAAATAAATGAGCAACTTGTTCTTGTTGTTGTGCATTAAGCTGCTGTGTGATTTGAATTTGGTTCATTCATATCTCCCAATCCTTCATTTAAGATTTTGTTGATGTTCTATCATTTATTTTCCTAAAATGCAGAAGCGTGAACAATTTACATTTCTTTGAGTTGTGGGTACATTTCTTAGATTTCCTTCGGATGTTGCTTGCGACTCGTTGGATTGGAGTGGAAGGAGGAGATCACAAGATGAGTGGTAGAAGTTATTTCACCGACAGTTCTCCCATGAACGTACAGTTTCTAAAGTTCAAAGATGAACCGTTCCGATGGCATAATTCCATTGAAGTGGTGATTATATTGGAAGGTAGCATTCATGTTGCCATTGCAGATGAGCAACGAACATTAGGTGCGGGTACAATAGAAATTTTCAATATCAATCAAGTTCACCGTCTATGACAGACCGATGAAAACAATGTCGTCCTCCAAATAAATATCGATGCTGAATTTGCAAAGGAATATTACCCTGATTTATCCTATGTATGGTTTGCGCATGAATTTAGCCCTGGAGCATATCTAGGATTAGAACGAGCAGAAGGAATCATTGAGGCCATATGCACGTTAATAACTCCAATTGTAACTAAGAGTGAGATGCCATTTTTAACGTTAAAGAATACAGTCGAACAGTTGTTGGACCTGCTTATTATGAATTTTGATGCGAAAAGAATGTTCGAAGGGAACCCAACCAAGCTTCAACGAATAGGAAGAATATATGATTACTTATTCAATAACAGGGGGTTTATTAACAAGGCATCTTTGAATGATATCGCCAAGCACACAGAGGAATATTTAAATTTGGATTATTTATCATCACAATTCAAGTTATTAATAGGAGATACGCTGCGAAACTTGCTTCATTACTTGCGCATTGAGCACGCAATCAAACAATTATTGACGACAGATCGAAGTCTGGTAGAAATATCAATTGAGAGTGGTTTTTCTTCACCCAGATATTTTTATCAACGATTTAATAAGATTTTCCCGGAAGGACCGAAAGCATTTCGTGAACAACATAAAAAGAAACAGGAGATGAAAGATCACTGTAAGGAAATCATCGATCCAGCATTAGTTTTTGCAAGACATCGTAGATTATTTGAAATTCCTGAGACGGTAAACAGCGAACTAAATAAATGGATTCACATCGATATATTTGGACATGATGAACAAAATTCAACTTCTCCATATTTGATCAAGCTGTCTGAATTAGTAAAAGGCGATTCACATGCGTATCTTAAGAAAACCCTTCAGGAAAATAATGTAAGCCCCAACAACATTTTTCGATTTGAAGAAACTTTGTATACTGCATACAAGGACTACTTCAAAACTATACCCTCACTTATGGTGCAGAATATATGAAGGGATGGAGAATTAAACTTCAATAATACGAAGGAACAAGAGAACAACCACACTCATAATGTTGACAAAAAAGTTGCGAAGCTTTGCTGCTTTGGATATGATTATCTAATGTGCAATCAAAGATAACACTTATGTACTCAATGGATGATAAAAGATAGTGAGGTAGAAAAAATGATCGCAAAAACAGAAGAAGACTTTAATGGTTTAAAGGAAATTGGGAAAATTGTGGCTTCCATTAGAGATGAATTGGTTCAAAAAACCATTCCGGGCATAACGACTAAAGAGCTTGATGATCTAGCCGGAGAACTTTTTGAGAAAGCAGGCGCAGTTTCTGCTCCCAAAAGTGAATATAATTTCCCAGGATTCACTTGTATTAGTGTTAACGAAGAAGTGGCACATGGTATTCCAGGAGAGCGGGTTATTCAAGAGGGGGACATCGTCAATATTGATGTGTCTGGCTCTAAGAACAGTTATTTTGCAGATACGGGAATCTCGTTTGTCGTAGGCGAAGGTGAAGAAGTGTTAACGAAAATATGCGACGTCGTTAAACTGGCATTTGAAGCAGGTCTTAAAAAAGCAAAACCGGGCTCCAAAAAAAGCGGGATCGGAAAAGCCGTATTCCAAACTGCAAGACAACATGAATTAACGGTTATCAAAAACCTTACAGGACATGGTGTTGGACGTGGAATACACGAAGCACCTGACCACATCTATAATTATAATGATCCATCGGATGATGAATTGTTAAAAGAAGGTATGGTTATCGCATTTGAGCCATTTATCTCAACTTCAGAAGAAGAAGTAGTCCAAACTGGAGATGGCTGGACCTTTGTTACTAAAAACAGCTATGTAGCTCAAATCGAACATACCATTATTCTTACTAAAAATGGTCCGATTATTGTCACTCTTTAAGGTGTTCAAACTGAAAGTCGCTAAATTTGGCGACTTTTTTTGTTTTTATTTTATTGGTACGTCAAAGCAAATCATAATATAAACGTTCACTTATTAATTTATGTTGAAATTATGGAAGGATTTAACGTATATTTAGATCTGATCTTTATGTTATAGACAGAGGTGATTGATTGAGCACATCAAAAAAGCGCGTTCAAGTCATTGATGGACTGCGCGGATTCAGTCTGGCCGGCATTGTGCTGGCGAATATGCTGGCTTTTCAATATGGAATGTATGGCCAGAGTAAACCCCAACTGTTCGGGATCGGCGGAGCAGATCAGGCTTTCCTCTCGTTCCTGCTGATCACTGTGGTAGGCAGTTTTATGCCGATTTTTGCATTTATGTTTGGCTTCGGAATGGTTAAGCTCTCGGAAAGCCTAAAATCACGAGATTTACGACCAAAGTGTCATTTGGCACGCCGTTTTCTACTACTGTTTGGAATCGGATTACTGCACATCATCTATCTGTGGGAAGGGGATATCCTGGCATTTTATGGCGTACTCGGTTTCTTCCTGCTCATGTTCCTTAATCGGAAGCCCAAAACGCTGCTCATTTGGGCGGTACTGCTACTCGTGGGAGCGGGCATACTTGGTCTCCCGGCATCTAATCCGATGAACCCGCTGGCGATTGAGTCCATTCATATGGAGAACTACATCATTCAGAGTCAGGATGTATACGGCAACGGCACATACGCGGAAATAAGGAATTTCAGCAATAACGGCGATCCATTCGGTGGGGATTTGGAGGTGTCATACGCCCTGTTGATCCTGCTGTTAGCCCCACTCATGACGGTGCCGATGTTCCTGCTCGGCATGCGCGCTGCCAGAATCGGCACGTTTAGCGATCCCCAAACGATGCGGACTATGTATCTTCGCCGGGCATCGTTATTGATTCCAGTAGGTTTGATACTCAAAGCATACGGCGTATTGGCGCCACAATTGGGTGCGGAAGGTTGGCTCGGTATCGGAATCGGGGGGACGCTTGGAGGAACGTTGCTTGCACTGGGATACATATACGCATTTGCGCTGTTGTATGCTGGAAACCGCTGTTCCAGCCTGATGGGCAGGTTCGAGGCGGTCGGCCGTCTCTCGTTGACGAATTACCTGATGCAGAGCGTAATCTGTACGACAATTTTCTATGGATATGGCCTGGGACTGTTTGGAAGTGCTGGCGTGTTTATCGGAGCAGTTATTGCGCTTGCTGTCTACGGCATTCAATTGTGGCTCAGTCCGCTATATCTTAAGAAATTTAGCAATGGGCCGGTCGAGTATGTGCTACGGATTTGGACATATCTGTCCTGGAAAGGGCAGCCAAGAAAGAAGAAAAGATCGAACTTAACTACGAATGAAAACGCGCCTGGTGTTCAGTAAGCATAAAGTGCTATCGTGAAACGCAAAAAGAAGCTCGTTCTACCAAAAGAAAGGGCTTCTTTTTGCCGTAACAATCATCTTCCTAATGTTTCCTGTTATAATTAGTAATTATTTATAGATTCAACATATCAACCCTAATACATAAGCTAACTAATATAGTGCGGGCAGTGGTAAGGTAATGCGAAATGAAAGATGAAGCATATACATTCAACTGTTTCCACTCAAGCTTGAAAGGATCATTATTGTGCTGAAAATAATTAATTTTCTTCTTTTCTTGCTGATCATTTGGGTAGTCATCTTTTATCCTTTTCGTTTTGCTTGGTTTGAAGGTTTGAAACAGATTCCTGCAGATCTTCATGGTGTTTATTTACTTTTCTTGTTCTTTGGATATCTGATCTGTTCATCGGCTATGGGACTTATGGTTGGTAAGATGTTTTTTAAACGAAAAGAACAGTAAGTATGGAGGTTTGAGAATGGACAGTGACATTTTAATTAATAAATTCTTAGAACTTTTTCCTGAATTCCACGATTGTTATATAGAACATTTGGATTTATATCAAGAGTTTCTAGGACATGTGTTTTTTGGTGATGAAGTGGCTACTTATGTTGAGGGATTGCTTCGTGAAAATGATGATACAGAACAAATTGAGAAGTTTTTCAATTTTTTTGAATGGATGGCAACTCAAACGAGCCTCTATATTGTACAAGTGTTATCTACTACAATCTTGTATGATCTAGGCGGGCATACAGATATTTTGCAAAAAGCTCAATGTTATATGAAGTTACATACTAAAAGACTTTCTCAAGAAATAGAAGATCTGCACTCAGGGAAATATTTTTCATAGGATACTCTGCTGGAGATTAGGTATTCAAGAGTTTGAATCGTTGGTTTTATAATATCATTCAAAGTCGCTAAAGCAGCGGCTTTTTCGTATTATCGGGTTAGCCAGTAATTACTGGTTGGCCTTTTTTTGTGGTCGTTTTACGATGGGGGGAGCCGGGAGAACGTGGCGGCTTTAGGGGAAATGACCCCGTAACAAAAACTGTTCTCCCACGACCTCCAAAATACCATGTTTGAGCTGGTAGGGACAGTTGACCCCGTATAACAAGCGAAGCTATGGATTTGGAACCATCGTGGAAAGGGCCGGCGAAATTCAAGGTAAGGAGTGAGTGAAGAGATGGAACCTGTTGTTGGTGTGGATGTCGCAAAAGGTTCGAGTGTGGTACAAGCGTTTCGGAAACGAAACGAGCCGTATGGCAAAGCTGTAGACATTGTGCATGGAACGAGTGGGTTCGAACAATTCGCGGAAATGCTGGGCACGCTTCAAGTTGAAACGGGGGTTGCTCCCGTGGTGGTCTTGGAAGCGACAGGGCATTACCACCGTGCATTGGTGTCCTACTTGGATCGGAGTGGCTACACCTATTACATTGTGAATCCGTTGCAATCCAAACGAGCCAAAGGAGCGCAGTTACGCAAAGTCAAAACGGATGCCATGGATGCCTGGCATCTGGCCGAGATGTATTACCGTGGCGACGTGAAGCCGCATCGAACCTGGGATGAGACGTTTACGGAGCTGCAGCATTTGACCCGGCAGCATGAGTTCGTCACGGGAATCTTTGTACAGGCGAAGCTGAACAGCAGAGCCTTGCTTGAGCAGGTGTTTCCAGCGTATGAGCAGGTATTCTACAATGTATTTTCGACAACGTCATTAACGGTACTGGCCCATTGTTTAGAGGGAGATGCCGAGGATTGGAGGGCAGTCATTCAGGGAAGCGTTGAGAAATCCCACTCCAAACGCTGGGCAAATGAAAAAGCCGGGAAACTAGAGGAATTGCTGTGTCATTGGAGAGAGGCTCGGCGTAGTCCATCTCAAAGCAAGGCGTTGCTCGGGATGGTATCTTTACTGCTGACGATGATCCGGCAGCTGGACGAGCTGGAAAAGCAAATGGAGGACATGGCGGCAAGCCTGCCTGAAGTCGAACTCGTGAAAAGCATCCCGGGAATTGGAACGAAACTGGCCGCAGCCATTGTAGCTGAAGTGGGAGATGTCAGGCAATTTAGCGATGCGAAGCAACTCGTGGCGTTTGCGGGCTTGGACCCTGGGATTTTCAGTTCAGGGAAGTTTACAGCAACCAGTACACGAATAACGAAACGAGGTTCTAAAAGGCTCAGACGTTCTCTATATTTGGCTGTGCAATGCGGTATGCGGAAAAATGCGAATGCAAGAATCCGTTCGTACTACGAGAAAAAAAGAAAAGAGGGCAAGCCCTACAAGGTGGCTGTGATTGCCTGCGCGAACAAGCTGTTGCACCACATTTTTGCCATCTTGCAGAAGGGGCAGCCCTACCAAGTTTAAACCATATTTAACCAAAACCTCCATAGGTGTGGAGGTTATTTGGCTTGGTCGGAAAAAGTATATCACGAAAAAAGAAATCCACCAACCTGAAATGCTTGACAAACATTAGCTGGTTTTTGTTTATTCATGTAATTGCCTATCTCAAAGGTTGAGGGGAAAGAACTTATTCCAATGATCGATTAGATAATTATGCATAACTTTTTGCTTTGGATAGGTCTCCATTCGCATCAACCAGTGGGGTGGAAGCAATGAAGGAGTTTGCTACATTATAGCCTTACTCTGTTAAATAAATGGAAAGTGCTATCCAGAGAAGAACCACTCCTTTGCCGGAGTGGCTTCTTTGGATCATACGGAATAAGTGAATTAGTAGAGAGTTATATAACCCGAAAATAGTTCGGTTACCGACAGGTAATCCATCTCCAATCGTTAGACTACCGCCGACATTAGATAATCGCCTTGCTTCACTTCCTGTTCGGTAGTTTTTAACACGTCCAAGTAGTTGGCAGAGTTGGTAACGATGACTGAGGTGGCAGTGATGTAACTCGCTGTCCGGATTTGCTCCGCGTCAAACTCTACAAGTAGTTGCCCGCAAGAAACCCGATCGCCCTCTTTAACTTTTTTTTCAAAAAATTGTCCTTTTAGCTTTACCGTATTCACTCCAATATGGATCAGAAGCTCCATACCACTGTCCGTGGTCAGACCGAGCGCATGACCAGTAGGGAATACGGTGGTTACGACACCATTGATTGGTGATACCAAAATTCCATCAGTGGGTTCAATAACAAGCCCCTGTCCCATGGCACCTGAAGAGAAGGCGGGATCAGGCAAATCTTCAAGTAGCTGAACACTGCCTTTCAGCGGACTCACAATGAATTCCTTGTTCAACCGCGATTCGTTTGGCTCAATCGTTTGTTTTTCCTGTCCAGAAGTTTCAGTCTGCGGCTCCTCAACAGTAGCCTCAAGATCCTTGAATCCAAGCAGCAACGTGAGTAGAAAAGCCAGGACAAAAGATACGGAAACACCGATGACAACCGAGGCGAACCCCGTTGTTACGTAAGTAGGAAAAGCGAGCAGGCTGGGAAGTGAGTAAGCGACTGCCCGACCACCCCCGACTCCGATAATTGCGCCCCCGATCGCTGCGGAAATACAAGCGTAAATGAACGGTTTTTTCAATCGTAAAGTAACCCCGTAAATGCCTGGTTCCGTAATTCCGAAAATCGCAGTAATCGTAGCAGATCCGGAAAGGGTTTTAAGCTGTGAATTGCGGGTTTTCAGCATAACGGCGAGCAAAGCACCGGCTTGAGCCAGCACGGCTGCGGTCAACATCGGCCGCATTAGATCATAGCCTAGTGTCGCCAGATTATTGAGAGTAATTGGAAGGAAAGCCCAGTGAAGTCCAAAGATAACAATGACCTGCCAGAAACCACCGGTGACTGCTCCTGCCAACATTGGGCTGAATTGCATGAGTGAGGTAAAACCGCTAGCCAGCCCCTGACTGACACTGTTGCTGTAGAAACGCCTGCAAGACGTGCAATCTCTTGAATATTTGCCATCTGATCCACCTCATCATAAGCATATATATCGATTTTAGTTTACCGAAAAACATTAGCTTTAGTAAGCCAACGCCCTCGAGCATCGTTTCCTTGTTTTCCATCTCATTGCGTTGACGTTTTCATGAAATTCCACTCAGGAAATATATCCAATTCAAATAACCTTTTGTATATATCTTCTTGATCAATAGGCATATTGTTTTCAATCCACCAGCTCAAGACTCCAATCATTGCTCCAGTGTAGGCCTCGACAATAATTTGAATATCAGTGGACTTTTCTTCAGTCAACAGATTCTCATTCAACAGATCCTCAGTCAAATGCTTATATATGCCGGCTCCCATTTCTCGACGCAACAAATTCCTTAATGAATCTCTGTCCTCGGACAGAAGTTGGGTGAATACATTTTTATTTTTACTTGCAGCCGAAAAGATTTCCTTTAAGCTTTCCGCCGGTGAATGCAGAGTCGTGGAAAAGTCCAGTTCTTCTTCAGCAATTTGTCTCAGCGTATTCGAAAGCAAGTCGTATTTGTCATTAAAATGAGTATAGAATGTGGTTCGATGTACCATAGCTAAGTCACAGATCTGCTTCACAGTTATATTTTCAAAGGGCTGGGTTTCCATTAGCTCTAATAAGGCATTATAGAGATGCTTGTGGGTTCTTCGGACTCGAAGATCCTCTTTTGGTTTACTTTCCAAGACAATTACCTCTTTCTGTATCGTTTTTCGACACATTCATGTTTTTATCGGTTGATGAAGCTTATTCTACACCATAATATATATTATACACAGTGATATTTAATATACATGTGTAGAAAAGAGGAACTTATATGGTAAATCTGAGTGCAAAACATCAACTCACAACAACCGAACTTCAACTGCTTGAACATGCTACGAATTTAGTTCCCTATCTGCAAAAGTTTGCGCCACAAATTGATGAAGAAAGACATATCCCGGACGAGGTTATCCAAAAAGTATCCGATGCTGGCTTATTCAAGCTTGGTACACTTAAAAAGTACGGTGGTTACGAAGTCAGTATCCGTGCAATGGTCGAAATCATTTCTGAAGTGGCAAAAGGAAATGGTTCGGTCGGATGGGTAGTTCAAATCATCAACGGGAACAACTATAATGTATCATTATCTTTGCCTGGCGAAACCCTGGATTCTATCTTTAGCCAGGAAGAGGAAATCCGTTTTTGCTCTGTTCTGGCTGCCAGGAAGGCTGTCGTAAAAAAAGTAGAAGGAGGATATCTGGTAGAGGAAGGCTTTTGGGGTTTCGGTTCGGGTTCTAAACATGCAACGCATGCATTTATCAATTTATTAGACGTCAAGTCTATGCAGCAAAGCAAAAGTACAGGCATGATGCTGGCTGTCGTTCCAATGCATGAAGTTACAATTGTAGACGATTGGTATACGATGAGTTTAAAAGGCTCAGCAAGTAATAGTCTGGAAATCAAAAATGTATTTATTCCAGAAAAGTATGTTATAACACAGGACTTGAGTCATGTGAGTACCTTGCCAGCAGAATTAGAAGGAATAGACCGATATAAACCTTATACTCAGGTTACAACTGCGATAACGACTGGAATAAGTGCAGTCCTTGGACTTGCCAGAGGGGCCATTGAATATTTTGCAGAAAAGGCACCCAATAAAGGGATTACAATGACCACTCACACTTCGCAAGCTGAAGTTGGACATATTCAGTACAAAGTGGGGCTTGCAGCGATGAAAGTGGAATCCGCTCATCTTCATATTAGCCGTGCTATAGATCATTTAGAGCATCACGTTCAAAATGGAGAACGATTCACGCTGAAGGAATTTGCACAAATTCAAACAGACATCACTTATGCATCCATGCTTTGCTGGGAAGCCGTTGATATGTTAATGGCAGAGAGCGGAGGGGGCGTCATTGCAGACTCCAATCGCTTGTCTCAAATATTCCGGGATATTCGAGGCGGGGCAAATCATGCTCTTACTACAGCATCTACGGGCCTGGAATTGTATGGAAGGGTTCTGATGGGATTACCTCCACAACATGTTATGACATTAAGTGCAGCAGCTTTTTTTAAAACTAACGAGTTGAGTGAGCTTAAGCTATGAAAAAAATAACCATCATTTCGGGTAGTCCAAATGAGAAGTCTCGTGTAAACGGCGTTGTAAACTATGCGAAGGAAACGTTGGAGCAGAGCGGTTGTGAGGTGTCCATGATTGAAGTATACTCATTGCCCCCTGAGGACTTAATGCACGCCAACTTTAATAGCAAGCCGATTCAAAGCGCCAATGCCAAAGTAGAAGAAGCCGCAGGCATTATTATTGCAAGCCCGGTTTACAAAACAACTTATACAGGAGTGCTCAAGGCTTATTTGGATTTGTTGCCACAAAAAGGTTTTAAAGATAAAATTGTAGCTGCCTATTTTGTAGGGGGAACGATCTCCAACTTACTATCTATCGATTATGCGCTAAAGCCATTATTAGCATCTATGGGATGTAAATGTTTTGCGGAGAATGTATTTGCAGTCGACAACCAGATTGAACGTGCGGAAGATCACGAACAAAACATTCATTTTCACATGTCTGAAGAGGTTTTACAGCGCATTGATACGTCCACTTCTGATTTAATATCGTATTGACTTTTTAGGGAAATCGTCTATATGTAATTGTTTTTGGCCCGGATCATCAACCGGGCTTTTTTGCATTTGATGAGTTGCTCTTCAGTGATCGATTTGAAAATATTGTAAATCTATACTGAGCTATGATAAGATGAGAAGAGATCCTTTTGAATGAGGTTACCTAAATCAAAATATAGGAGCGTTATTATATTGAACAACAATAACATTAAAGTTGGTGTCTCTAATAAAGAAGGTCAGTTAGGTTTTGTCTTTTCGAGAGGAGGTCTGCGAGAAGGTTCCGGGAGAAAGAGTATAGGTGTGACCAAAAAAATATCTTTAACTCTAACAGAGGACATGTGGGGAAAAATCGAAAACCATTGCACAGAGCATAAACTTTCTCGTTCGGAGGTTATACGTAACATGATTGAGTCCTTCTATTCAAAATAATTTTTTATTTGAGGTAGGTGAGGTCTTTGCTGGTAGAGATAACAAAAGATTCTCTTATGGATGCCATACAATATGTGATAAAGGCAGTAGCAGCAAACAGTTCAATACCTATTCTTCAAGGAATACATATTCAAGCAAATGCAGATGGCGTTACTTTTAGGGCAAGTAATACAAGTATGACGATACAGTCTTTGATTGCTCAAGATGGTGTTTCTGTGACTGTACATAGAACAGGGGCTATCGTTATACCATCGCGTTATTTTCACGATATTATTCGTAAATTTAATGATGACCAGCTTATACTTGAGATTAAAGAGTCAATGATTCTTTCGATTGTATCAGGTCATTCTCAATTACGTTTATGCGGAATGGACCCTACAGAATTCCCTTCCTTTGATGATGGAGAGGCATTCCCTTCTACTAAACTACGCATGAATACTGCCTTACTTCGTTCGACTATTAAACAGCTAGCGCTCGTAGCATCAACGTCCGAGACCAGCCCCATATTAACAGGAGTTTCCTTGGAATGCCGTAATGATTGTCTAAACCTAATTGCTACAGACGGAGTGCGGCTTGCATACCGTGCTTTGCATTTAGAAGATGCTACCCACAACAGTTTGAACGCTATTATTCCAGCGAAGAATCTCTATGAATTATCGAAAATGTTAAACAAAGCAGATGACACGACTGAAATTGAAGTGAGTAATAATCGAGTTAAATTCATGACAACTGGACTGAAAGTGGAGTCTGCTCTTATTGAAGGAACGTTTCCATCCATAAAGAATGTAATCCCTCAATCTTATATGTGTGAAATCACAGTTGATACAGCATGTTTGTTGAGAGCAGTTGAATGTGTGACTGTAATGGCTAGTGCACAAGTGATTAGACTAGTAGCTAATGCAGACACATTAAAACTGTTGTCCAAAACAGCCGATGTTGGAGATATTCAGAATGAAATTCCATTATTAGAGAAGTGTGGGAAAGAATTCGTGATATCACTAAATGGAAAGTTTTTTATCGATATACTTCGTAACATAGATTGCGAGAGTATCCGATTAAGATATGCAGGAAAAACGAGTCCCATCGTTGTACTTCCAGATGATTCGCTCATGTCTACTCTGTTTTTGATTACTCCAGTGATGACCCGGTGAACCGTATCATCCATAAGAGCAAGTTTTTTACTGACTTTTTCGTGCAGAAATTGCAAGGTATTCATTATTTATTTCCCATAAAGTTACCTTGAAGGGAGGGAATACGATGGATTGGTTGGTCAGGATGAATAGTGCCATGGAATATATCGAAACAAATCTAGCGGACACTATTTCATATGATGAAATAGCACAGAGAGCCTGTTGCTCTACCTATCATTTTCAAAGGATGTTTCCATTTATTACTGGCGTAACGTTATCGGAGTACATTCGACGTCGACGGTTGACATTGGCGGCATTCGAACTGCAGACAACAGATTCAAAGGTTATTGATGTAGCTATGAAATATGGATATGATTCGCCGGAGGCGTTTGCACGGGCCTTTAAAAATCTTCATGGCATTATGCCTACATCTGCACGCGATACAGGCGTTTCTCTAAAAGCCTATCCTCGAATGTCCTTTCATATTTCAATAAAAGGGGATGTCGAAATGAATTACCGTATTGAGCAAAGAGATTCTTTTGAGATGTTTGGAGTATATGGAATTATAAATGCAGACCAGAAAACAGCGTTCTCTGAAGTTCCTCTATTCCGTATAAAATGTGATGATGATGGCAGCGTTGATATGATGAACGACTTACTGGGACGTTTTGGTGACACCATGTTACACGCCGCCCTTTACGATCACACTAAAGAATCTTTCAAATACATGGTCTGTTATCATGTACCTAAAGGGCTTGAGATTCCGGAGAGATTCACAAAACTTGCTGTCCCAACATTAACGTGGGCGGTCTTCCCGGAGCCGCAGTGTGATATGCAAAAACTATGGGAACGAATCTATTCCGAGTGGTTTCCGACATCTGAATACGAACAGGTTGAGGGCCCTACTTTCGAAATGTATTATGGAATGGCACGGCATGGGAATGTTTCAGGAGAAATCTGGATACCCGTGAAGAAAAAATAACGCTTTTATATGAGCGAAATGCAGGCGTTAACGAAGAAGACAACTGAAAAAATTTAGATTATAATACAGGGTCATCCCCACAAAGGATGGCCCTATAACTTGCCGTTGCAAATAGCGCGGAGAACCTTAACACAAATAGAGGGATAGGGGATATTGTTCGATTATTTTATCTTGAGGAGGTTGTTTAGTGTGGATATTAAAATTCGAGAAATTATATCAGATGATTATGCTGAAGTTGTTTCTTTATGGAATAATGTACTTGAAATTCGTAATGTTAATGATGTAAACTTTCGAGTGACTATGGAAGAGATGAATAAGGCCGGGAATTACAAAACATTTGTCGCATTGATAGAAAATGATGTGGTCGGTTTTGTAACTATTGTACAGGCATTATCCGTAGGAGTTCCAATTGGTTATCTACATATTCAAGCTCTTGCTGTTAAAAGGGATCTGCAACATAGAGGGATAGGTACAAAACTACTAAGACAGACTGAAAATTATGCTAAAGAACGGGGAATATCAAGTATTATTTTATGTAGCGGAATGAAGCGAACCGACGCCCATACTTTTTATGAGCATAACGGCTATGACAGAGATTCATATTGCTTTGATAAGATGATCGACCTAACCCATTAATTGCACTAAAAAGCCCAACTTCCACTCTTTAAACTGAAGATTGGAAGTTGGGCTTTTTCGGTACTGCATTGGACATATCATATATGTAACATATACAACCGAAGTCATTGATGGATTATATTTCTCCGGTACTGGTAGGGCGTAACTCCGTATTCGACTTTGAACAACTGGATAAAATATTGATTTTTTCGGTAACCAACCATCTGCGCTATATCGGCTACACGGAGTTCCGAATCTTGAAGCAATTGAGAAGCCTTCTCCAACCTTTTCCTGGAAATGTAGTTTGACACATTTTCGCCCGTCTCCTGTTTAAACAGTTTGGAAAAGTAGACGGGATGGAGATGTGCAACTTTCCCCAGTTCATCCAGGCTAAGGCCATGTGACAGATGGTCTTCGATATACGTTTGTACTTTGTCAACGATGGTTTGGATCGACATCTGTTTGTTGTTTCTGATTCGATTGACCCGATCCATGAGAGTTGAGGATAGTTCATCAGGATACCGTAACTGGTTGAATATCCACTCCACGGTTTCAGAGGGATCGCGATCCTTATCCGTCAGATATACATATAAAATGGTCTCCATGAGAAAGATCATTTTTTGCTTTTGGAGATGGATTTGATCATATTTTTTAATGATATTTCCCGCCGACTCCCAATCACCGCATGACGGAGAATGGTTGAATATGCCATTGAAGTCTTCTAAGTGTACGTCCTCATTAAGAAAGAAGCTGTAGAACATCTGCCGGGTCACGTTTCGATCAGTCAATGAAAAGGGAGGAGACACGACCGATTGCTCCAGTTTGATAGTCAGGTCCCCAGCAGCTTCTTCCGGAACCAGACCGAACAGTCCCGTTCCCGCATTCCACACGAGCCGATCCAATTTATCTCCGACAGCATGTTTTATAACATCCTCATGTTCCTGTGTAAAACCGTCCAGTTTGAAGCAGCACATACGACGACGCCCTAATAAAAATTCAGTATACGCATCATATTCCTTCCTTAATGTCTCATTGTGACCAAGCAGTGAAAGCAGATACCCCAATCCATCGAAGTTCTCCCATGCAACAGATTGAGCGGGCCGTGTGTTTGTAATATTGTTGATGGCTTTGGACATGGCTTTCTCCACATCATCTTTATCGACAGGCTTGAGCAGATAGTCGAGCGCACCTAAACGGATTCCTTGTTGCGCGTATTCGAACTCGGAGTAGCCGGAAAGGATGATCACTTTGGTTGGCAAGTTATGTTGGTGGATATGTTGAAGCAGATCGATTCCTGAAACCTCGGGCATTCGTATATCAGTGATCAGAATATCGATGTGGTTTTGAGTCAACATCTCTCGGGCTTCAATCGAATTGGTCATCGTCTCGATCTGATCAATGCCAAAGGTGCTCCAATCAAGTAAGTGCTTCATATACTCAACGACATAATGTCCGTCATCCACAATTAATAATCGCATTAGTTATCTCCTTTCACCTCGGGAATACTGATGAGCAGCAGGACGGACAAGCCGCCCCAATCATTAGTAGTAAAATGTAACCCGCTACGTTCGCCGTACGTATTTTTCAGACGTCGATTTACATTCCAGAGCCCTACGCCTTTAATTCCTTCAGGCGGGGTATCACTCTCAAGCCGAGCCTCCAGGCTACGGATATCATCCAGCGAAAGACGTTTACCGTCATCAGAGACCTTGATCGTTATCGCAGTCTCTGTCTGTTTGACATCGATCGTCACCCGATGGGCACCTTGTTGTCCTTCAATTCCATGTTGAATCGCATTTTCGACCACTGGCTGGATGATCAGCGGCATCAGGGGAAGGGAGGCCAGTTCTGGCGGCAGATCAATGCTGTACTCCATTTTTTTGCTGAGGGCCATAATAATCAGGAAATGATCCGCAAACTGGAGCTCGCTTTCTAGCGTGACTTCATGCCGGTCTAATTTGGTTAAATAACGATAATATTCAGCCAGATGCTTGCTCATGCGCATGACAGAATCAGGTGAAAACTGTGCCACCGACATGATGAAAAATAAACTGTTGTACAAAAAATGAGGATTGATCTGAGCTTGGAGTTGTTGAAGTTCGGCACTTCGTCTTAGTTCCGTTTCAGTCTTCAAGGATACGAACAGATCCTGGATCTCGGTAACCATATGATTAAAACTTCTGAACAGGCTGTAAAACTCTTTGCCCGTATTTTCGGTAATACGTGTATTGTGATTACCTTGTTCGACCTGTGAAAACTTCCGCTCCAACAAACGAATATTACGGTAATAGTTCCGGTAAAACGTAAAGATCACAACCAGACCAAGCGTGAAAACGGCTAAAATGCTGGCAAAAAAAACTTTACGGTTGCGGTCAATCGGTTGCAGAAAATCATTCGTCTGTGTATATGTAATCAGGTAGGCGTCGATTGATTCAATATATCGGGAAAGAACATAGTAATCGTCCGACTTGGTGTGATAATCATATTTCAAAGTGATCTCCGGCTGTGGAGAAAGCATATCAGTAACCGCTTTCAATAGATCGTTGTCAACTTCTTTCTCACTCCATAACTGATGGGAATTAAACCAAAAAAAAGCGTTTGAGCTGTCGTTGTTCACAGCCTTTTTCAGCAGATTTTTCAAATAATCGGTATTCAGCTTTACACCAACGACGTACTGAGTCGGTTCATTTTGTCCGGATTTTTGGATGTAAGGGTAGAGGGCAAAATAATACAAGCTATTGCCGACAATTTGCCATCCCCGTTGCTGAACATCCTTGAACGGAAGTCTCGCCTCCGGCGTACTGTTGGTGGACAGAAACGTTTCTTCAGACTTCCAGTAAATGCCGATCGATTCAATCGATCGACTGGAGAGGAGCGTTTGCCGCAAGCGATCAACGATATCGTTTTTCTTCATTTGGGAATCGTAATTGCTCAGCTCAATAACATGCCTCTGATAAAATCGGACATCACTGTCAGCTGCATATTGAACTCCGTACATGTTAGCCTCGTATATAATCCCGTCCAGAATGCCTTTCACATAATCAAGCTGGTTTTTGGAAGCGCCAATCAGATTTTCTTCAAGTGTCTTGGAGCTCAATCGGTTCATCACGAAAAACAAACTTAACGTCAGCAGCAGAAAAAAAACAAAGAAATAGATGAATCGCTTCATATACATTTTTCTAATCATATGTGTTTCCTTTCACATCGCTAAACGTAGAAGTTAAACTCCAGATCGGATTAACTTTAATATAAGCCAAACCTTCGAAAAGCGGAAGGGCAGCAACAGCGATAAATGAAAGCGATTTTAAAGTACTTCAGGGTGGGGTGATGATCTTGAAATTTTGGCATTTTGGAGTGCAAGCGCTTTTGTTAAGCTTATCTTCAAGGATCGCTTTCGAAAAGCCATCATAGAGGAGGTATGCAACATTAACGAGATTGTGCCCGCCAGATCCGTAAAAAAAACAAAAACAAAGCTTTCCCAGCGGACTTCATTCAAAAAGGAAATCAAGAAAAGCTGGCCTTTGTACGTACTGTGTATTCCCGCTTTTGTGTTTGTCTGCATCTTTTCTTATGGCCCGATGGTAGGTTTGCTTATGGCATTTCAGGACTACAAACCATGGCTGGGCATCACAGGTTCACGGTGGATCGGGTTAGATAATTTCGAACGAATTTTCCAGTACAAAGAAGCAACACAAGCGATAGTTAATACGTTAATTATCGCCGTTTCTAAAATTATCGTAGGTATTATCGTTCCGATCGTCATGGCTATTCTGCTGAGTGAGATCCGAAATATGGGCATTAAGAAAAGTGTACAGACACTGGTGTATCTGCCACATTTCTTGTCCTGGGTTACTGTGGCAGGGTTGATGATTGACATTCTCGGATTAGACGGAGGAATCAATCACATCTTGACCCAGATTTTCGGGAACGATCCCATTTACTTCTTGGGTGATCCTGATCTGTTTCGATTCACGGTTGTGATCAGCGATGTGTGGAAGAGCTTTGGCTTCGGCATGATTGTCTACTTAGCGACCATTGCAGGGATTAATCCATCTTATTACGAAGCGGCCGAGATCGATGGCGCCACACGCCGGCAGCAAATTCGATACGTTACCTTGCCTAGCATGTTGCCCATGATTATCGTCATTTCTACGCTGAGTCTGGGCAATATTCTGGATGCGGGCTTTGATCAAGTTTTCAATCTGTACAATCCGCTTGTCTACAGTACGGGAGATATCATTGACACCTATGTTTACCGTTCATCCTTGTTAAACGGGCAATACGGCTTCGGGACCGCTGTAGGACTGTTCAAATCGGGGATTAGCTTGATCTTGATTGTTGTCTCTTACAGGCTAGCCTATAAATACGCCAATTACAAAATATTCTAACAAGGAGGGAGAGGGATCATGTACCATAAAACGACAGGCTATAGAGTATTCTCCTATTTTAATTACGCGTTCATGATACTGGCGGGTCTGGCGTGTTTTCTTCCACTGCTTCATCTGTTGGCACAATCGCTCAGCAGCAAAGCGGCCATTAGTGGTAATATGGTTTCATTTTGGCCGGTGGGGTTCAACGTGGACGCCTATGTAAAAACATTCAACAATTCTAATTTCAACGGTGCCATGTTAACATCCATCACTCGAACTGTATTGGGTACAACCATCAGCATGTTTATCCTTACCTGTGCAGGATATGCCCTGTCCAAAGAATTCAGGGGACGCAACGTGCTCATGTGGTTTTTTATCTTTACCATGCTCTTCTCGGGGGGATTGATACCTTCTTACATATTGATCACAGCTCTTGGTTTAAAAGACACGATTTGGGCACTTGTGTTACCGGGCGCTTTTGGTGCTTATAATTTGATTCTTCTCGTCAATTTTTTCAAAACGATTCCAAAAGCCCTGGAAGAAGCAGCTTTCATTGACGGAGCGTCCTTTTTCGTAATTCTCAGCAAAATATATTTACCATTATCTCTGCCTGGCATAGCGACCGTATCCTTGTTCATTATGGTGGGGCACTGGAACTCCTGGTTTGACGGGATTTTGTACATGTCCGATGCAAGTAAGTATCCACTGGCTTCGTTCCTCCAGACCGTTGTCGTACAGAGCAACATGCAGAATATGGCGATGAGCCAGTCTGAGGTGGCAGCCATGTCTGAACAGAGCATCAAGGCAGCTCAAATTTTTGTCAGCACGCTACCGATCATTTTGGTCTATCCTTTTTTACAACGATATTTCGTAAAGGGGATTGTACTAGGAGCTGTCAAAGAATAGTTAGGATGACGAAAAATTGGATTACTATAATCAACTGAAATTTACACAATCACGGAGAGGACAGAAATAACCTGAAGAAGCGGAGCGTTCGCCTTTATCACCAGAATTTCACCTTTGTAAAAGTGAATCAAAAAATTCTGGGGATAACAGCGATCGGAAGGTTGTTCTGTCATCGGAGTGCCAGTGTAAATATTCAATTAGTTGAACTTATATAGAAAACAAATTGAGCTTGAGTGAAGGGGGCATGTTTCCATGAAGAAAAGAACCGATTTATGGAAAATGGTAAGTATGGTTATGCTGTCGGCTATTCTTGTGGCTGGCTGTAGCAAAGGGGAGAGTGCTTCCGAGACCGCACCGGCATCGGTGCTTAAGGACGGAAAATATGATCCGCCGTTTACGATCACCATCGCCAAACAACAGGATGAAAATGCTGGAAAGTACATCAACGGTGAGACGTTGAATGACAATGTGTTGACCCGCTGGGGCGAACAAAACCTGGGTATCAAAATCCAAACCACCCTGCTGGGAGGTGATGCTTCACAATATAATACCAAGCTGCGGCTGGCACTGACGGGTTCCGAGAAGCTGCCAGACGTTCTGCCCGTCTATGATACCATGCTGGTCAATGATCTGATCGAGTCGGGGCAAGTCAAGGAGATTACAGAAGACATCTCAACCTATATGCCTGATCGAATAAAAGAAATTTACAAACAATACCCGACGACGTTCAATCCAGTGGTTAGGGAGGGTAAGGTCTACGGGATGGCGATTGCGCCGAATCTGACGGAAGGCGAAGTCATGTTGATCCGCCAGGACTGGTTGGACAGATTGAATTTGGAAGCGCCAACAACGATTGATGAGTTTGAGCAAGTCATCGCGGCGTTCACCAATGAGGACCCGGATGGGAACGGCAAGAAAGACACATACGGCTTTACTTTTTCGGGTAAAGATTCCTACAACACGGGCTGGGTCAGCGATCCGGTCATGATATTCAGCGCATACACGGGTAAACATCTTCCAAGGCAATGGCATAACGACAACGGCAAACTCACCTATGGATCTGTGGCTGATGGCAACAAAGAGGCACTTGCCAAGTTACGCGATTGGTATGCCAAAGGGTACTTGAACAAAGAATTGGCCACCCAAGGTGCATGGGATGCACTGTCCGATTTTACGGAGGGGAAAGCAGGGATCATCATTGGTCGTCCTTGGCTGTATGACAGTGTGAAGGACGTGGAGAAAAATGTAGAGGGTGCAAAAATTAGTGCTTATCCGACCATTCAAGGTGTGAACGGTGATAAGACCTATCAGTCCGCACAGTTGAACGATGGCGTGTTCATGTTTAACAAGGACTTTCAGAACATGGAAGCCTTCTTCCTGTACTACGATAAAATGTACGATGCGGCGTTCAGCACGGGGGATTTCAAATACGGCTATGCTCAGAGATACGATTACGATATCGTCAATGACGAAGTCACTTTCGATCCAACGAAATTTAATACGCCATTAGAGGCTGTGCAAGGCGTTGGGAAAATGGCATTTACCAAAAATACACCGAGTGTTGATGGTCCCGGCCAATCGTACTACGATCTGGCGAATGGAGTTAAAGCCGACACGGGTGTCCTCATTCAAAGCGCCTCGAAGGATCAAACGACGCAGGACGGATATCGGATTTCGTATGAAAACAGAGATGTTTTACTGCCAAATGAGTTTAACGGTCCACCAACGCCAACGATGCAAAATGTGTGGGAACAGTTGACCACCATGGAACAAGAGACGTTCACCAAAATCATATATGGCAATGAGCCGCTTGAAGCATTTGATACCTTTGTGAAACAGTGGCATGAAAAAGGCGGAGACACCGTAATCCAAGAAGTTAACGAATGGTACAACCAAGCCAGCGAGACGGATGTAATGACACTAATGAATTTGAAATAAAGTCAAGTTTCACCTGGATCAGCCTTCCGACAACAGGAAGGTTGGTCTTCTAAAAAAGGAGATGATGAGACATGATCAAAGGTAAATCGTGGATTGTTATTGTCATTGCATTGATGTTGTTAACCCTTCATTTAACGTCCTCAGCTCAAACCGTTCACGCTGCTGGTGAAGAGACCAAGGTCGCTGCAACACTGTTTGTGCTGAAGAATGAATCCGAAGTATCCAATGCCAAAATCCATTGGTCACCTGTCCAGGGAGCGACTGCATACGAGTTGTACAGATCCGAGAACAATGCGCCTTATACGTTATTACAGACCCTAACCGGTACAACGACGGATGATTATGAACTCAACATAGGTAGCACGTACAAATACCAAGTGAAGGCATATGCCGGAACTTCCTTAATTACCTCAGCTGTCTCACCAGAATATACCCCTTACAGCCTTCCAGAAAACCTCACAACTTTTGATAACACAACGCAATCTACGCTCATGCTCCCGAATGAACTTAAAGTTGGAGACACCTACTACAGATTCAATTTCGTGCAAAAGTCATCAGGTGGTTTTGGAGAAATGATTCAACAGACGTCAACGGATGACATCACGTATGGTAACGACAAAGTGGTCCTTTCCTACACGGATCATCCCGATCTGGCGAATTCTAAGTTTGAGGGGATTAATATCCTATACCATGCACCCACGAACAAATTTGTTTTTTGGGCTCACTATGAAAACAGTACAGACTACACACTTGCCAGAGTATCGGTGGCTTCGGCTACGCCTGGAGAAGACTTTACATTTCACAAAAGCTTTCGACCGGAAGGGAACCAATCCCGGGATATCTCTATTTTCAAAGATGATGATGATTCGGCGTATCTGATCTCTACGGCCAATAATAATTCGGACACTATTCTGTATAAGTTGACCTCCGATTGGCTGGATGTGGATCATCAAGTTTCAGTTATTTACCAAAATCAACACAGGGAACTGCCCAAAATGATCAAAAAAGATGACATTTATTATTTGTTCTCTTCCCAAGCGGCAGGTTGGTATCCGAGTATCCCCCTGTATTCATCAGCAACGAGCATAGACGGAGATTGGTCTGAATTACGGACAATTGGCAACACGTCAACCTTCTCGGCGCAGTCGGGTTCCGTCATGCGGGTGAAGCCAGATACGGGTAACAACGTGGTTATGGTTGCGTATCGCTGGATGTTCGGCTGGGCAGGTACGCAAAATGGAACAACGGAGGAACGACTGCTTCCCGTTTGGTTCTCCGATGGTTACGCATTTTATGATTATTTTGATCAAGTCCTGTATAACTCAAGCGACGATGTCGTTGTTCCCATTCAAAATGGAAAACTGCTGTCACAAGGTAAACCTGCAACAGCGCAAACAGCTACCGGAACAAACCCGGCAAGTTATGCTAATGATGGTAACTATCAAACCGAATGGGTAGGTACAGGCAGCTCCTGGCCACATTGGTGGAAGGTAGATCTAGGCTCCGTTCAACAATTGAATAATGTGCAAATCTCCTGGTGGATGCAAAAGGGCTCCGAAGGATTTTACAAATATAAAATTGAGACCAGCACAGATAATGTAAACTGGACCGTGGCATTGGATCGAACCAATAATACATCTTACGGCTTCACCTCAGATACTCTACCGAGCACTGCTGCCAGGTATGTACGAATTAATATGCAAAATGCGGCACTTCATAACAACCCCAACAATTGGTACACGCCAAGACTTTGGGAAGTGAAGGTATTTGGATCTGACACAAATTAACGAAATTTGCAATATGAGAATAATAGAAGTGAGATAAGCGGTTAATGAGAAAAGACTTTGACCCTACAGAGAATGAAGGTTCAAAGTCTTTTTGAATGAATTTTATAATTTCACATCCAGCGAATAGCGATCGCGAAGTACTGATAAATGGTGGAGCTCATGTCCAACCATAATAACGGCGATTGATCGAGCTGAAGCAGGATTATCACTGACGATCCCTTTACAGAGCCATGCTTCTGGGGTGAGGCGACGGAGCATAAGAATGGTTGACCGGCGTGTGACGGCATATTCTTCGCTCAAATCGACCAGGGTATATGCATTGAAAGGGTGGGTCTGCATAAGCACGTCCTGATCGTAGCCGGGATGATTCACTTGGTCACCTCTGGCGATGCGAAGCAATCGGCTGCTCATGATTCGTTCGTTATCCAAAAGGTGTCCGATGACCTCCTTCACGCTCCATTTGCCTGTGGCGTAACGATAATTTGCTTGCTCCTCTGTCAATGAAGAAAGAAAATTTTGTACGATGTTGGCTTGCAGCTCTAAGCGTTCGATGATGTTACCTTCAGGAACAAGCCGGATATAGCCTTCATAAAAAGCTGCATACTCATCTGTAGTTGGTCTTTCAACCATGGTAATGCCTCCTTTGGAATTCATAACTCTGGAATATATTGTAGCATATATCTTGCTTCCAGCATTAAAATTGGCCCTTCCGCTTGATGTGTGGAAGGGCTTCTTCATGTGATTTGATTTGAACAGTTTATAGCGTTTGGGTGTACCACTTCTAATCCGTACGTCCTATCCCTTTATTTTGCACAAACTTCTCCAAAACCGCAAAATCCTCCGTCACTTTTTTGAACGGTAACGTGTCCAGCACCTGTTCCCGGTAACTCTTTTTAGCCGGTGCGCTGAGACGGGAGTCAAGTATGCTGAGTATACCAAGGTCCGTTTCACTACGGATCAAGCGTCCAGTTCCTTGCCGTAATCGAAGAAGCATGTCCGGTACAAACACCTCCATGAACGGATTCTCTGTTACAGATGCCTTATATTCATAAACAGGATCTGAAGGAACAGGGAAGGGCAGACGGAAAATAATGACCTGTGACAGGTCAGACCCCTCGATATTCACACCTTCCCAGAATACACCAGTACCCAGCAGTACACCTTTGCTTTTCCTGAATTCGGCGATGACACTGTCCTGGGAAGATCCTTCTTTTTGAACATGGACTGCCCATGTGTATTCATTAGCCCTTGAGATCAACTTTTTGTGAATGTACCTCATGTCCTCTTTAGCTGAATAAAGGACGATTGTTCTCCCTTGAGTTAGATTACAGAGTTGAACCACTTCGTTGTACGCTGCTTCAAGATAGTTTTCGCGTTGATCGTGGTGGTAATAGGGAACTTTGTTCGAAATATACATCATGGCATGGTTGGTGTAGTCAAAAGGGGAGGGTTGGCGCTCTAGGAAATCTCCCTTATATCCAAGAGAGTGCGTCATATAAGAATATTGTTCCTCCAGCGTATCCCCGCCTTGGCACAGCGTTGCTGATGTTTGGATTACAGGTACCTTGCCATTAAATAAAGCGTATTTCAGAAATTGGCTTATATCTTTGGGACAGATGCTGATTGTGGTTACTCTAAGGGGACTGCTTGCCCATAAAAGATAGTTGTCCTCAATTTCAGATAAGACACGAATGAGGGTAATAAGCCCGTTGATGGCTTCAAAAGCGTCATCGATCTCCCGCTCGTGGCGTGAGGTCAAAATGGAAAGTCGCAGACTGAGATCTTTTAAATCGTTTAAGATTTGGTTTAACGGTATTCCTTTGATTTCCGACACTTTGATTCGGTCGTTATCCTGCTTGGCATGGTGGAGCAAATCCGCGTTTGCCTGTTTGAAGATGCGCTCAGCGCAGTTTTTGATGAACTTGGATTGTGAGAAGAGACTTTTATCCCCGGACTGCTTAGTTAGAAGCTGCACCGTGGTATCCAGAATGCGGCAAATTCCCCGATATGTGAACTCGAGTGTTCTGGCATCCCGAACTTTTGTTTCTAGATTATGCGCTTCATCAATGACGATCAGAGCAGGCTGTTCCGAGATGATGCTCTTGGTTCCTTCTTTTTTCTTCATCAAATCTCGTATGAGCAAGTCCTGGTTCACGATAATAAAATCAATCTCGTGAGCTTTTGCATTTAATTTCGCTCTCATGTCGTAAAACAAACATGCAGTTTTATGATGACAACGTTCAAATTTGCAATCATTCACGGAAACGTGGGACCATTCAGCATCACTAACCCCAGCTTTAATATCGGCTCGTTCATCGATTTCATAATCTAATATGCGCTGCGCAAGGGTAGACACGGAGGAGTTTGCATCATCAAGATTGATCCACTCCGCTGCTCTACTTCGGCAGGCATACTGACCCATGCCTTTTCCCACGACGGACCGAACCGTTGAGAATCCCAATCGACTACCAATAATCCTTAAATCTTTATGTATCTGTTCCGAGAGCTGAATGGAGGATGTAGCTATAATGACTGGTTTCTGAGACATTTGATTCGTGAGTAGACTTGGGATCAGGTACGCAAAAGACTTACCGATTCCGACACCAGCTTCAATCATGGCATTATGCCCATGGATATAAGCATCGGCGATATCGAGAGACATTTCTTGCTGTCCGATCCGCTCTCTAAGGCCAATTCGGGGGAACCGGTCATATATTCGGAAGATGGCGTTAACCAAAGAACGTTCGATTTCCTTGTCCGGTTCCTGCTTTTTTATTGTATAAAGTTCATTTAACCAATTCATAACGATCGCCCCTCTTCCGAATGATGATCTTCTTGTACTCACTTTGGAGACGATTTACCTCACAATGCAGTTGTAACGGCATTTTTTAATCTGGATACGCCTTCCTGTAATTGTTCATCTGACAAATGTGCAAAAGATAAATAGATACCATACTTCATACCAACAGCCGTTGAACTGCTGACTTCTGAGTATACCACACCTTGTGACCTAGCTGATTCCCGAAAGGCCTCATAGGTGGACACATTACCTCGCCACCAGCCAAACACGTGGAGACCCGCTTCATTCTCCACCCAATCAAACCATGTAGAGAGTTGCTTGTTCAAAAGTTTGAGTAACAGATGGAATTTCCGACTGTATAATCGATTCATTCTGCGCAGATGACGCTCATATTGACCGCTTGTCATGAATGCAGCTAATGCCCGTTGTTCGATCAGGTTGACGGGTCTTGGCTCGTATAATGCCTGTGCCTTTCTAAAGGTGTCAGCCAAGGTAGGGGGAAGAACCACATAACCAAGTCGTACTTCTAAAGGCAAGGTTTTGGTAAAGCTACCCAGGTAGATTACACGTCCTGCTTTATCAAGTGTTTTCAGGGGTTCAACATGCATTCCACGATATCGGAATTCACTATCATAATCATCCTCAACAATCATGGCATCATTTCGCTGTGCCCAGTCCAGCAAGGTTTGTCTGCGTTCCAGACTGAGCATTTCACCAGTAGGAAATTGTCGTGACGGCGTGACAAACAACATACGTGCTTCCCAGTCTTGGGGCACAACGCCCTGACCATCGAGATTGGCTTCAATTAACTTAGCACCCGCAGCCAATATGGCTTTAGAAATCCCGACATAACAAGGACTTTCTGTCACGACATAATCCCCAGGATCTGCAAGTAATTGAGTGAGTAGGGCTATAGCTTGCATGGAGCCTGCAGTTACTGCAATATGATCCGGATCGACTTGGATGCCCCGCATCCTCCGAAGATAGGCAGCAATGGCTTCTCTCAATTTTGGATCCCCGGTTGAACTAACCATGGCAGAGGTTGTTTTCAGGTGATGCTCACGATGCCTTATCTCTGCATACAATCGATTATTCCATTCATCGTAAGGAAACTTGGAGAAGTCAGGTTGATATTTGCTAAAGTCGATCACTTCGTCGCTATTCATTCTGGAATCAAGTGTATGAGCATTGGCTGGTGTATTTCTTTGAATCGACTGCTGTTCAAACTGCTGAATACGATTTCCCCAGGCGGATAAGTGATGCGTACAAGCTTTCTCGGTGGACGCATCATTGCTTAAGTCCAACTGATATGCAACAAAGGTTCCTCTTCCATGCTCTGAATGAATGTAACCTTGAGCAGTCAACGTATCATAGACCTGATTCACGGTTCCTCTGGAAATGTGATACGTTGCGGCTAACTCTCGAGTAGAGGGTAACTTCTCGCCATGTATAAGATTACCTTCATGAATTGCATCACGAATGGCATGATAGAGAGCCTTCATCTTCGTATATTTTCGGTTCAAATATGAACTGTAAGCTACATGAAATTGCATAGGACCTCCAGAGTTATCATTGAAGTGGTACATTAAAAACCAAAAATATTGGATCTTTTTATATGACCATTCTCATTCTATACTAAATCATAGATTAGAGCGATGCCTTTATTGAAAACCACCCAAAAGTTACTTAGGAGGACTACAATCATGCAAACAGGTACAGATCGTGTAAAAAGAGGAATGGCTGAGATGCAAAAAGGTGGCGTCATCATGGACGTTATGAATGCAGAGCAAGCTAAAATTGCTGAGGCGGCAGGGGCAACAGCTGTTATGGCTCTTGAACGGGTACCTTCCGATATTCGCGCAGCTGGCGGTGTAGCTCGTATGGCAGATCCAACCATCGTTGAAGAGGTTATGAAGGTTGTATCTATCCCAGTTATGGCTAAAGCACGTATCGGTCATTACATAGAAGCCAAAGTGCTTGAATCCCTAGGTGTGGACTATCTCGATGAAAGTGAAGTTCTTACGCCTGCAGACGAAATGTTCCATATCGATAAACATGAGTTTACTGTACCATTTGTATGTGGAGCCAAAGATTTGGGAGAAGCTCTTCGCCGTATTGGTGAGGGTGCATCGATGATTCGTACAAAAGGTGAGCCTGGAACGGGCAACATTGTTGAGGCAGTTCGTCATATGCGTCTAATTAACAGCCAGCTCCGCAAAGTGCAAAACATGTCAAAGGATGAGCTGTACGCTGAAGCCAAAAATTTGGGTGTAGCTTATGAGTTACTGCGCGAAGTTCATGAAAATGGTAAACTTCCTGTCGTTAACTTTGCAGCAGGCGGTGTAGCTACTCCGGCAGACGCAGCACTAATGATGCACCTGGGAGCAGATGGTGTGTTTGTAGGATCAGGTATTTTCAAATCCGATAGCCCTGAGAAATTCGCTCGTGCAATCGTTGAAGCTACAACACATTACACGGATTACAAACTGATTGCCGAAGTATCCAAAAACTTGGGCGCCCCTATGAAAGGGATCGAAATTTCTAAATTGGCTCCAGAAGAGCGCATGTCCAACCGTGGTTGGTAAGAGCAGATAGAACAACTGGAGTATGAATAGTGTCAAGCAAAGCCGATCATAAATTGGATCGGCTTTTTTGTTATTGTTGACGAAAGCAAAAGAAAAAAACGGAGAGGAGAATGTCCTTTTTTCATCAATTGAGAATGATTATAATTATCATTTACGAGATTCGACATTTGCTGTATACTGACAATAACTATTTTACATAATGCATAAATAGAAAATTAAGGATTCAAAAGGGAGAGAATTAAATGTCTACACGCTTTAAAAAAGGAATGTTATTTTGTTTTATTGCTGCACTTGTTGTTGTACTTGCAGCCTGCTCCAATAGTAATGATGGTAGCGATCAGGCAAACAATAACTCGCAGCAAGCAGCGAAAAATGTTGCAACAGATGAGAAGAAATCGGATGCAGAAGCTTCAGGTGCTGCTCAAACAACGTATCCATTAACCGTTTCTAACTATACGACTGAAAATGGAACATGGGTGGCTAAAGAACAAACCTTCGATAAGGCACCTGAACGAGTAGTTGCCAATACCCAAGGTGCAGCCGAGCTGATGATTCGTCTTGGTTTGACAGACAAGCTTGTAGGTGTAGCTGCGTTGTTTGGTAGTGTACCTGAAGATATTGCTGACAAGTTCAAACAAATTCCTGTGCTTGCTGAAGGCTATGTAGGTAAGGAAGTGACAATAGGGGCTACGCCTGACCTGGTTGTAGGGCGTGGTGGATTGTTTGAGGATGCGGACTGGGGTGTTGGTACAGTAAGCAGCTTGAATGATATGGGGATTAAAACGTACGTACAAAGCACCAGTGTTCCTGATGCATCGTTAGATAGTCTGTATCAGGACATTACTGAATTAGGTGAGATATTCAACGTACAAGCAAATGCAGCGGCATATATTGAGACACTTAAAGCACGCGAGAATGCCTTGTCGGCCCGAGCTAGCGCTGAAACGATCAACTATGCATCTTTTTCAGATAATGGTGATGGAACCATTGGCATTTACAACGGAAATGGTGATACGTTTATTGAAAGTGCAATGTCATTAATCAATATGCATAATATGCTGATTAATGAAACCGGCACACTCAGTCTGGAGAAGCTAATCGAGATTAATCCGGATGCCATGATTATTTCGAGATATGCAGGTGGTATTGATCCAGAAGAAACGATTAAAAAGCTGCTTGCCAACAAGCAGGTGCAAAACATTAACGCAGTTAAAAACAAGAAAATCTACATTATTGATTTCAACAACTTCTGGGGTTACGGGGATTCCATCTTCACAGGTGTTGAAGGACTCGCTGATGATCTCGGGTTGTAATGAAGCCAAGAACAAAAACATAGTACCATTAAAAGTCGCTATTTAGCGGCTTTTTTTGTTATCAGGGACCAAATTCCTGTCTAAAGCTGTTCCCGGTCAGCCTGAATGATAGCGAGAATGGAGTGAACACTCTATTTTAATACGACTTGACTTGTGAATGTATTATCGGTATTTTGAAGACAAAGATGACCTTTATTGTCACTTAATACGTAATGTGACCCAGAAAAGAGCTGTATATTTTAGTAACAGTAATGAAGATTCCCTTTACAGCTATTTCCTTACTGGCTTATTTGGTAACGTTAATGGCATGGTGACCGAGCCACTGAATGAGTTGGAAATTAAACTCACTAAAACATTTTCATATATTCCTGAGGACATTTTGCTGAAAGTATATGTGAATGTGTTAAAGGGCGAGTCATTCCCCATGATCAAGGACATTTTACGTCGAATGAGGGTTGATGGATATCTCCGACCGGATGTTGACGACGACCTGATTTCTTTTATGTTTGAGTCAATGCAGCTTAATTTAATCTTGTTTTTTAGGGAATTCGATATTAAGGACTCTAAGCTGCAACATAAGATCAGCAAGTACTTTGCTGAATTTATGGGCCATGGGCTGCTTGAAGATCATAAATATTCTGAAATGGTTAGCGATCTCAAGGGGGAAAGAAAATGAAAACCTATACTGCATTTCCAGAACCAATTGGCGGCTATACTGTCGGTCGAACCCAGATGGATTTGGAGTACACGGCATCAGATTACTCCAAAAGAGAACTGACCGCTTTTGTGTACTATCCGTCTGACAGTAGCGAAGGTAAGACTACATCAACGTACATGTTTCCTGAAGTCTACGAGATGTTTAATGAGCAGCCACTTGTCACCGCGTTGAAGGATGTTTTCTCTATAGATATCAAGACCCAGTGTTACGACGACCTTGCTCTTTCCGGGAAGGAAAAGCGCTATCCAGTGTTATTCTATGTTTGCGGCGGGGGAGGTTCTCCAGAATGGGGTACAGTGCTCTGTACAGACTTGGCAAGCATGGGGTATGTTGTGGTAAGCATCGGCCATCAGAATAGCACGATGTATAAACGTAAAGATGGGCGCCTGTTTAATGTATCAAAGGACTTTTCGGATGTCATTACAGCCTTTGGTGAAGATCCGCAGATGCTGGCGTTGGCTGGTAAGATGGAGATGCGGCCTGACGATGAAACTGCCATTGAGATGTGCCGTAACGTGCTTGCACTGCCGATACTTTCCAAGATAACAGAGTATAGTGAATCACAGGCAGAAGATGTAAGGTATGTAGCCGATTATCTTTACAAACTGGACTCTGGAGAGCTGAATTCCATCTTTAAGGGCAGATTGTTGCTTGACATCGGCATGGGTATAGTCGGACATTCCTATGGAGGGCCTACCACGGCGATGGTTTGCCGGGATGATGACCGGTTCGCCTGCGGGATTGGTTTGGATAGCGGTGCGTTTGGACTTCTTGACAGCGATCTTAAGAAACCTTTCTTGCTCCAGTTTTGTCAACCTAACTATAATATGAATGCGATTATTGGCGCTAACAATAGCATGGAAACCTATTATTTCTCAGTTGATCGTGTTGCACATTTGGATTACTGTGACATCGTGTTTACCAGTGTTAATGAGGAACTCAGAGGGGAACGAGATGCTATGGAGATGCGAAATATTGTTACAGACTATGCGAAGAACTTTTTTGATCATTACATACTGCAGAAGGCAGCAAGTGTGGAAAGTCTGGCATACGATGGTGTGGAATTGATCAGGAAGACCAGCAACAAGTGACATAACCGAGAGTTTGCTAATTAATGTATGTCGAAGAGCTAGCCGTACAGACGCAGAGCCGATAACCCCTATTACGCGGTTATCGGCTCTCTGATATTGCAAATTGACATCCTGGTTCCAATAACTGACGTTTATTCGGCCTTAGTCCCGCCAGTGTTTACTTCGCTTCCAGGCTCCATCAACATGATATGACATTCCTTTTCGGCGGAAGGCTTGATCTCGACTCCCTTGGGGACAATATACATCTCGCCCTTGGAAATCTTCACTTGCCCATCACGAAAATCAATTATCATTTCCCCTTCGAGCACAAAAAATAACTTGTCAGTCTCCTCATGAACATGCCACTCAAAATCTCCAGCAATCTTAACGATCTTAAATTGATAGTCATTCATTTCACCAATGAGTTTCGGAGACCAAAGATCGTTTAATTTCGAAAATTCCTCATATAATTTAATAGCTTGATAGTGCATCGTCATTCCTCCTGTGTATTAATCCTATATGTTCAGTATACTGATCTAAGCTTTTGTATAACATGGATGCCTATTGAAATCAGGATGGATTATTGATGAACTTCAGACGATACTCCGTAGGAGAAATGCCACATTGTTTCTTAAACACTCTGCTAAAATAAAAGGGGTCAGCAATGCCAACGGTCTCAGCTATCTGTTGTACAGACGCATCACTTGCCAATAACATTTGCTGTGCCATGTTTATACGATATTTCAATACATATTCTGCTGGACCCATACCTGCATGTCTTCTAAACACGTAGGAGAGTCGATTTCGATTAACATTATTTTGTTCTGCAAGCGATGCGACAGTCAGACTTTGATCATAGTATTCTTGGATATAGGTAGAGACCCGCTCGAATAAAACATCTGATTCACAACTATTTTGCCTATGATCAACACATATTAAGGTCTCGTTCAGTACATCGCGAAACAGCATCTCGGTCTGAAACTTTGAAATACCTCCGCGCTGATTATACACATGCCAAAGACGCATGATTAATTCGATCAGACGTGGGGATTGACCCGTTGATAATTCAAAATGCTGATGGGAAAAGCTTGTCTCTTCGAGGTCCGAACTACATATCCGGTATAAAACGAGGATGTATTCCCAGTCCGTTCTATGAAACACGGTTTGATCCAGTTTCATTTTCGCGCCCCCATGTACAACTTTTCCTGGTGAAAAAATATATGGCGTACCATCAAATTGAAATTGTATTTTTCCTGTAAGAGGAAATACAAATCCAGGAAAAGAATCGGTATAGTCAGCCTGGGGAACCCCTGGATTTCTAGCATATCGATATACTCCTTCTACTTGAAAAGGAATGTGTGCAAAATGGGCTGCTAACTGATTAACGTCTACTTTCACATTACGTACCTCATTTCAAAAGTGTTTGCCGGTCATTCTAAGATAAATCGTTGTGCACCTTACTCCAACATTATTGATAACGATTATCACTGTCAATATGCGCGTCATAATGAGTTACAAGAATCTTTAAAAATGAATATCTCTGCTTTAAAGTTTACTATAGTGTACCACTATGCTTCCAGATAAAATGGAAATACCAACCATGTAAGCGCTATCTATTATTGTACCGCTTGTACATGTTGGAATCATTCATGGAGGTGTATGATGAAGAGGAAGTCTTGGTATACTTTGGCGGTAACTGGTGTCATCTCTTTGTTTTTTTCGGTAAGCGCTTTCGCGGGTTATGTTTTCTGGGAACCTCTAACCTATTTTAACGCAAGTACGTGGCAAAAAGCGGATGGGTATTCCAATGGGAACATGTTTAACTGTACGTGGAGGGCTAACAATGTTAATTTTACAAGTGACGGCAAGCTTAAGCTTGGTTTGACCAGCTCTGCACAGAACAAGTTTGATTGCGGAGAGTACCGTTCCACGAATACGTATGGGTACGGCTTGTATGAAGTCAGTATGAAACCTGCCAAGAACACAGGTGTAGTTTCCTCATTTTTCACATACACAGGCCCTGCACATGGCACCCAATGGGATGAGATTGATATCGAATTTTTAGGAAAAGACACAACCAAAGTGCAGTTTAATTATTATACCAATGGGGTTGGTAATCATGAGAAGATTATCAATCTAGGTTTTGATGCATCCCAAGGTTTCCATACGTACGCATTTGACTGGCAGCCGGGACATATCAAATGGTATGTTGATGGTGTATTGAAGCATACGGCAACCAGCAATATTCCTAAAACACCCGGAAAAATCATGATGAACCTCTGGAATGGAACAGGAGTAGATAGCTGGCTCGGTCCTTATAACGGCGCCAATCCGCTCTATGCTGAGTACGATTGGGTTAAATATACGAGTAATTAAGCAGACTGAAGCAGCCGTTAGCGGCTGCTTTTTTCTATTTTCTGGTATTGTATTTATTCAATATATGTATTCAATATCCAATATCCTAAATTAATGCAATAAATGTTGCAATATTAGTATGGGCATAAATATCAAACATTCATTATGATTAACCTGTAAGCAACATTACATAGACTGGGGGAACGAAGTTGGACACAAGTAAAAAGAGACGAGTAGGCAGTTTGGTCATGATCGGTGTATTGGCCCTATCTGCAGCCTTGAGTGGGTGTAGTAACGGGAGCGAAAAGAAAACAGAATCGAGTACACCAGCGACAACGTTGGAGCTCAAAAATGGGAAGTATGATCCACCAGTATCCATTACGTATTTACGACCATGGGGTCCAGACGTGAAGTTTAAGTCAGGCGAGGATCAGGATAACAACGTCCATACAAAATGGGCCAAGGAGAAACTCGGAATTGAGTTGAAAAACCAGTGGATATCTCCATCCACCAATAATGCATTTGAGACAAAACTGCGTCTATCGCTTGCTTCCAATGCGGACATGCCGGACATTATTTCGTATCGCGGCGAATTCAATCTGGTGCGTGAACTGATTGAGTCCGGAAAATTTGTCGATGCGGGCGAGTTGTTTGACAAATATGCCAGCGACACATGGAAAGCAGCCGTAAACGAAGATCCTTCCGTGTGGTATCCTTACATGCAAGATGGCAAAAAGATCGGCATTCCGATTCTGGACTATTCCTATAATGGTGATCCTGTCATGTGGATCCGTGAAGACTGGATGAAGAAATTCCATCTGGAAGCACCTAAAACTATAGATGATCTTGAAGTCATTATGGAAACGTTTACGAATCAAGATCCGGATGGCAATGGGAAGCAGGACACTTACGGACTCACCATTGGCTTCAAGAACTGGCTGAACACATGGATGTCTGAAGCTGGGTGGGTATTTGGCGCTTATGGTACAATGCCAAACCAATGGAATCTGACGGCAGACGGAAAACTTGAATACGGTTCCGTTACACCTGGTGCAAAACAGGCTTTGGCCAAATTACAGAGCTGGATGAGCAAAGGGTATATCCCGGAAGAAGCTGGCGTGTATGACGAGACAAAAGCTGCTGAAGAATTTACTGCTGGAAAAGCAGGTATTGTGGTAGGTCCTCACTGGATGCCATCCTGGCCGTTGGAGGATGTGAAGAAAAACAATCCTGAGGCTGAATACAAAGCCTATCCGATTCCTTCCGGTCCAAACGGTCAAGCAGGAAGACATGGGACGTCAAACGGAAATGGCGTAGTTCTGATTAACAAAGACATGAAAAATCCGGAAGCCTTTTTCACCTATCAGAACTATCTCTTTGATCACTATGCGAATCCTAAAGAGGGCGATGAGTTTGAGCATGGATTTGCGGAAGGATACGATTGGGTTATGGTAGATGGGAAACCATCAACCGATGCAAGTCTTACGGGTGGTTATGCTCCCGAGAAGTACACTTTGACTTTTGATGGAGCGAGAATTCCGAATCTGAGTATGACAACACTCGCGAAGCTGGCAAGTGGTGAAGAAGCAACAACGCCATTTGAGAAAAAAATCAAATCAGGTGTACCTGCACCTATGCTTGATGCAGCCAAGATTGTACTGGATCAAAAAGATATCGTGTTCAATCAGATGTTTACCGGTGCACCTTCAATGACAATGCAGATGAACAATGATATTTTGACAAAGATGGAGAAGGATACCTTCTCTCAAATTGTATATGGCAAAACCTCTGTGGACGCGTTCGACTCATTTGTTGAGAAGTGGAAGTCTTCAGGTGGAGATCAGATTACGAAAGAAGTTAACGAGTGGTATGATTCCGTGAAAAGCGGAAAATAGGATGACGGGCTGGCTGAATTAATTCATCGCGGCCACATAAGCACCAAAAAGGCATTGCAGGAGAAGATCTCCGGCAATGCCTTTTTGTATTCGATATGGAGAAGAGGAAACCGGAGAAGATTACCAGAACGTTAAGTCTGGCCTGAGTACTCTCTTAAACCGGCAGATTTTCCCGATATTCTTGCGGAGTAAGATCATAAAATTTCTTAAAGACTCGAATGAAATATGCGGTATTGTTGTAACCGACAAGTTCTGCAATCTCAAACACTTTGGCGGTTGATGTTCGCAAATGATAGGCTGCTTTCTCCATTCTTAATCGGTATACGTATGCTGTAAGTGCTTCACCGGTCTCGGCTTTGTATACCTTGGACAGGTACACCGGGTGCAGATGAACATGGTCAGCAATTGCAGGCAGTGATACATCACCAGCCAGATGAAGGTCGACGAAACTTTTCACGCTGCGCACAATGGTGCTGTGATTGTCTCTAAGCTCTTGCTCAGCATCATCTCGTATGTAATGAAGTGTACGCACGGACCAGTCCTGTAACTGCTGCGCAGTGGAATAGCTGGGAGCTTGAAAGTAACGATAGGACTCTGCTGGTATCAAAGAAGAGATTTGTTTGCCATTTTTATGAATGATGTACGCAAAAGCACCCGCGATAGCAAAATACACCTCAAAGGTTGACTCGGCAATATCATGATGTTCATTGGAATGCAGCAGTTCCTCAAAAATGTGTTCGATTTTCTGTTCCACATCCTCAAAGCGACCAGCTTCGAGCAGGCTAATCAACGTTGGTGGCTGATACAGCGACCTGATCGTATGTAGAGGGTTGGCATCCGTTTCATCGGAAGCGGTGACAAACAAACCTTGCACCTGACCCATCCGTTTACGCATGGACATAACCGTTCGCTCATAGAGTTCTCCAATCTCATGGGGAAACTTGCCCCAACTGGAGACGGAAATGGAGATTGCACCTTTCAAGTATAACTGAACATTGGTTTGAATCTGGGCAGCATACTGCTCAAGCAATGTTTGAGGCGTCTCGCTCCTGCTATAACTCATCGTTGTGGAATGTTTCATGCTTACCAGAACAACAATGTAATCGTGCACGTCACGTGTATGCCAGATATGAAAATGATTATGCATCACTTCGCTTATGATATTACATATCGCATATTCCATTAGGGCCAGGTCACCGTGTGCCATATCGGATAGATGTTTCTCCATACGAATAATAAGCATGCCGAGATCTTCTCCTACGGAGTAGGGGAGCTCAAGCAGATCAAGCTTGTCTGCCAGCGTCTTCTGATCATAGACTTTTCCAGTCAGCAACTCATGCAGCATCGTGGATTGAAGCAATGGCAGATGATCCTGAAACGCGTGTAAGGCTCTTTGATGAGATGCTGCTGTTTCCCACTTTTCTTTGATTCGATGAACAAGACGTTGCACGGATTCGATCAGATCTTCATCGCTAACAGGTTTCAGCAAGTAATCAAAGCTTTCCTGCGCAATGGCCTGTTTCGCATATTCAAAGTCGGCGTGACCTGATAACAGAATTGTCTGCACATGCGGCCACTTTTCATGAATCGCTGTAATCAGTGCAATGCCTGACATTTCGGGCATACGTATATCCGTAATTACAATGTCAATGTCGTGGTTGTCCATAATTTCCAGCGCTACTGCACCGGATAAGGCTTCATGAACTGTACCGATCCCGCAGCTTTCCCACGGAATGGTCTCTGCCAGCGTTTCCACGACGGAACGTTCATCGTCTACTAGTAATATTTGCAGCATGGGTCGTTCACCTACTTGTCTGTATTGTCGTGCCATGTGATGTTAACTTTAATCCCACCCATTGAAGAATGATCATAAGATAGTCCAGAGCCTTCACCGTACAGAAAAGATAAACGTTGATGGACATTCCATGTACCACATCCCATATTCTCATCCAGCGGTTTAAAAAGATTATCTCTCAGATGATCAAGCTGTTTCTCAGACATGCCAAGCCCGCTGTCCTCCACGATAATCGTGTACACATCATCCTCGCAGTCCGCATAGATTTTAATCTCACCATCTACCGATTTGGGCTCCAGACCATGAATAATAGCGTTCTCAATAATAGGCTGGAGGGTTAGTCTGGGAACTGTTTTATCTAAAATATCATGGGGCACGTCGATTGTAAAATGCATTCGTTCCAGACGAAGTGACTGGATTTCCAAATAATTTTTGACCATCGTCAGTTCTTCACGAAGCGTGGCTTGATCCTTTTCGGACCTGGTTATGTATCGGTAATACTCCCCCAGATTCAGTGCCATGGCTACCACGGCCTTTTCATTTTTCATTCGGGCCATGTTCTTGATATAGAACAGGCAGTTATATAAAAAATGCGGATTAATCTGCGACTGCAACTGTTTGAGTGTGGCTTCCCGACTTCGTAATTTCTCCTCATATACATTCTCGATTAATTCTTGAATTCGTTGAGCCATGATGTTGAAACGTGCAAATAACAGGCTGAACTCATTGCGTGCAGAATGATGAAGCCGAACAGAAAAGTCCCCGGTGGACAAGCGATTCGTCCCTTTCACCAACTGTAAGAGTGGAAGCTGCACACTTCGGTAGAGTGTATATAATACAACAACGCTCATCACGATCAGAACAGCAATTGAAGCGTAAAAGAGATTCCGGCTGCTCGTAATCGGTTTCAAAATTTGCTGCAAAGGCACATAGTCAACATAATACCAGCCGAGGCTCTTGGATTGAATGTAGGAGACGTAATATTCCGTTTTGTTCAACGTTGTACTGAATCCACCACTGGCCTGCAGTTTTGCTTCTTTCAGGGAAGGCAGGATGGCGTTCAAGGTTTCCTTTCCAGAACTATTGCTGATTAATCCATAATCGGGATGGAACATGAACGGGTCACCTTTATTATTTAACTTGTTTTGATTAAGAAGTGCAGTTAAGTGATGAACTGGAAAACTGATTTTGGTAATCAATCTGGCTTTGCCAGGTCTCGCCATCGCTGTCGTTGGATCGGTAGTGTACCAGATAAACTGATTGTCGGCATAGGTCCAGGACTGCGAGAGAGGCTCCTTAAATTCATCATCCCTATACGGAATGTAAGCATAATAATCCGTTGATATCACTTTTTGCATCCTTGGGAAGTATAGTGTGATGGTCGAATGCCATTTGCTTGCTGCGTTGTACAGATTCATTTTCTCCAGAATGGCACTTCCAACTTTCACACGTTCATAGGGAATGTCCTTGTAGTCGGGACGTTGATATTCCTGAATACTCGAATCTTGCCCAATAGACATCCCATACAATGACAGTTGGTAAATGTTGGATTCTACTGAATCAGCAAATGTCGAGAGATGATTCATCGTATTGTTCTGAATCTCGTGTTCGATAACACGCACGCTTTCCCGGTTCGAGTATGTATAGAGAAACAGCACCAGAATAAGCAGCATCACAAACAACAGTGTAATTTTGGTAAAGACATTCAAGCGTGTGAACAAAGTCCAACCTCCTTAATCTTATTAAAATATTGATATCGTTGTTGCAATATTAGGATATAGATCACAAATTTCCATTGCTATAATTTTAATATACAAGTTCACGATGACTTGTAAAATACAAAATTTAGAACATGGGGGATGCAGGAGTGAAGGAACATACGTTAGAAACGCCGCATAAACGGCGCTCCACCAGGGTTAAACAGCGCTGGAATATGCAACGGAACTGGACCTTGCATATGATGCTCATTCCAGCTGTATTGCTGGCACTGGTGTTTCAGTACATACCGATGGGCGGCATTGTAATTGCTTTTCAGGATTTCAAACCATACTTGGGATTTTCTGAATCCAAATGGGTGGGTTGGGACAATTTCCGATATTTATTTTTATATCCGGACGTAGGTCAGGTGATCTGGAATACGCTGGTCATTGCATTTTTCAAAATCATCGCAGGACTATTCGCTCCATTCCTGTTTGCCATTTTGCTCAATGAAGTACGCTTGACGGCATTCAAGAGAGTAAGTCAAACGCTTGTGTATCTACCGCATTTCCTATCATGGGTTATTCTCGGCGGTATTCTACTCGATATCCTGTCTCCTCAGGGCGGCATGGTCAACCAGCTTGTCGTAGCCTTTGGAGGAGAACCGATCTTCTTCCTGGGAGACGGTACATGGTTCCGAATAACGCTGATCCTCAGTGATGTGTGGAAAGAATTTGGTTTTGGTACGATCGTATTTCTGGCTTCTCTCTCAGGAATTAATCCTGCACTCTACGAGGCTGCCGAGGTGGATGGGGCCAACCGATTTAAACAGACGCTGCACATTACGATTCCGGCATTAATGCCGATTACAATCGTACTGATGACACTCTCTATCGGCAATATCCTGAACGCCGGTTTTGATCAGGTGTTCAACTTGTACAATCCGCTTGTGTATGACAAAGGCGACATCATTGACACCTTTGTATATCGACTCGGGATTCTGAACGGGAAGATGAGTTTTGCCACAGCAGTAGGGTTGTTCAAATCTGTGGTTGCTACCATTTTGATTGTTATATCGTACAGAATGGCTTACAAACTGGCCAATTATCGAGTTTTCTAGAGAGGAGAAAAGGGCTTGTATTATAAAACAAAAGGATACCGCATATTCAGCATCGCTAACTATACTTTTCTTGGGATATTATCGATACTCTGCATTTTACCAATTATTCATATATTGGCTGTTTCATTCAGCAGTATGGCGCCAGCATCATCAAACCTGGTTACCTTCTGGCCCATCGGGTTCACAACCGACGCATATGTGAAAACATTCGGGAATTCAAACTTCATCAACTCCTTGATCGTATCACTTAAACGGACTGTAATTGCGACGATCATTGGTATGGTCATCATGCTCTTAACCGCATTTCCGTTGTCGAAGGAAGATATCAGTTTTAAAGGTCGCTCCTTATATACGTGGTTTTTCGTATTTACCATTTTGTTCAGCGGCGGTTTGATTCCAAGTTACATTCTGATCCAGAAGCTTGGCCTGATGAATACAATCTGGGCGCTTATTCTGCCTGGCGCACTGTCCGTGTGGAACGTTATTCTCATGATGAACTTCTTCCGCGGACTGCCCAAAGAACTTGAAGAAGCAGCCTATTTGGATGGAGCAGGTCATATCAAAACGTTGATTCTGGTCTACGTACCACTGTCGCTTCCAGCTATCGCAACCTTGTCCTTGTTTACGATGGTGTATCAGTGGAACTCCTGGTTCGACGGCATGATCTATATGTCTGATATTAAAAATTATCCACTTGCTTCTCTATTACAGACCATTATCGTTCAGCAAGATCTCAGCAAAATCAACGTCGATCCTTCCATGTTGGAAAATATCTCGCAGCGAACTGTACGCGCAGCACAGATCTTTATCGGCGCGCTTCCGATCCTGATGGTATACCCGTTTTTACAACGTTTCTTCGTTAAGGGGATCGTTATTGGAGCAGTTAAGGAATAGGCTATGCAAATGCAAGGATAACTGAGCTGAGGGAGGAAGAAGGATGAGAAAAGGACTGGCATGTATGGTGGCATGGAGTTTAATAGCTTCTCTCGTTTATCCAGCAACTGCTGGAGCAGAAAGTGTACAGGGTCAAGCGGAGGTGGGAAATGTGCAGGCGAAAAGCCTGCACTTCTCTGTTCCCTATACAGACCTGACGGGGCATTGGTCACAATCTGCAGTTACACGTTTGCAAGACTTGAATGTATTGAAAGGTTATACGGACGGTACGTTCAAGCCCAGTCAGGTCATTAGCCGAGCTGAATTCGTCATGATTCTGGATCGGGCCTTTGGTTTCACCGGTAATGCGGCGACTGGTTCATATGCGGATATGACTTCAGACGATTGGTACTATGACGTGATGGTACGAGCGAATGGTTCTGGCATCATCGAAGGGACAGACCGTGAACATCTGTCACCACAACAACCGATGACACGGCAAGATGCAGCGGTTATGGTAGATCGAGCTTTTCAACTTTCAGCCGCTACAGATGAAGATAGTGAACAATTGAAATTTCAGGATGCAGATGATATTTCCAGCTACGCAAAGAAAGCGCTTACCTATTTAGTGAACGAAAATATTCTTAAAGGTTTCCAAGGCAAATTAAATCCCGAAGCACCGATTACACGAGCGGAGACGGCAGGGTTACTGTCAGCGATGATTGCAGATGTAAAAAGTGCTCCTGGTATATATGAGTCCAGGGTAGATGGCAACTTGATTATTAATTCAACGGATGTCAAGTTGAAAAATATGGTTGTCAATGGAAATCTGCTGCTGGCAGAAGGCATTGGTGAGGGATCTGTTGTTCTTCAGGGCGTAACTGTTACAGGAAGTGTCATCATTAAAGGCGGAGGCAGCCATTCCATCAACATTAACAACTCCAAGCTGAATCGAGTAGTCGTTGGCAAACGTGGGGAACCCGTCAGAATCTCTATTACGGAAGAAAGTAACATTCAGGAGATGCATGTAATGCAGAGATCCATTCTGGAGATCTCTTCAAACAGCCTGATTGATTCCATGAATATTCATGCAGAAGCGAGTCAGACTCGAATGGATACCAAAGGTACGATCCAAAAATTGAGTGTAGATGCCGATGATGTTGTGATCAACGGAGAGAAAGTAAAACAAGGATTGCGCACATCCATGGTGGGTGAAGCCCAACCACCTGCTTCATCGCAGCCTGGTGGTTCAACAAATGTGACAAGCACACCCACACCATCTTCTCCAGACGGGCAATCACCGTCTACACCATCGACACCAAGCAATCCGGCGGGCGAAAAACCGGTTCCAGCAACAACGATTCCGCATGATCAATGGAAGCTGGTCTGGAATGATGAGTTTAACGGACCTTCGATTGATTCTTCCAAATGGACCGTGCAGGATACAGGACTCGTTTATAACAATGAAATGCAATATTACAGCCCGGATAACACTCGCATTACCAAAGATCAGAATCGAAGCGTGTTGCAGATTGAAGCAAAAAAGGGTCCGAAAAACGGTAAAGATTACAGCTCTGGCAAACTGATCTCCATGGGAAAAGGCGACTGGACCTACGGTAAGGTAGTTGTACGTGCGAAGCTTCCGATTGAAAAAGGCATGTGGCCTGCCATATGGATGATGCCAACAGATGAAGCACATTATGGTGGATGGCCTGCCTCTGGAGAAATCGATATTATGGAGCTAATTGGTGGCAAAGAGAGTAATAACAAGGTATATAGCACATTGCATTATGACAGTGTGAAGCCTGACGGCTCCCATGGACATGATCAGGGAAGCCTTACTCTTCCGAAGGGAGAAACTTTCGCTGACGATTATCACGATTTCCAGGTGGAATGGTTGCCGGGTATGATTCGTTTCTATGTGGATGGAAAGCTGCATCATGAAGTGACCAACTGGCAAACGAAGGCCGCGGGCCAACCAGAGTATTATACGTTCCCTGCTCCATTTGATCGTCCATTCTATCTGATTCTGAATCTGGCAGTTGGAGGAGACTGGCCGGGTTCACCTGAAAGCAACTTCACTTCCGAAAAGATGAATGTTGATTTTGTGCGTGTATATTCTTACAAAAATCTAGACACATGGCCTGATGTAACAACAAATCCCATCGAGCCTGCGCAACAGCGGGAACCACAAGCCGACGGCAATCAAATCTACAATGATCGTTTTTCGGAAGGGTCTGCAGACAATGGAGTGCCTCTTCAGTGGAAATTCATTACAAATGCTGATGGAGCTGGCAGTGTCAAAGTTGTAACGGATGAGCAGAAAGGGAAAGCAGCAGAAGTTACCATTGATGCATCGGGTACTGAAAACTACTCGGTTCAACTGACTCAGATGCCGATGTACATCAAGAAAAACAAAAAGTACAAGATACAATTTGATGCGAAAGCATCTGCTAACCGTACAATCATGTCCAAACTGAACCAATTTGAAAAAAGCTGGACCAATTATTCGGGTGATAACACCTTTGCACTCACGACAGATTGGCAATCCTATGACTATACCGTTAATATGCGGGATGGCACGGATAACAATGCCAGATTCGAATTTAATCTGGGGCTGGATGATACAACGGTTTCGCTGGCCAATGTCAGACTGATCGAGGTGGGTGAGGCTGATCCGTTAACTGTCGAACGAAACGCGCTACCTGATGGCAACTTTATTTACAATGGCACATTCGATCAAGGCAAGGAGCGTCTGGGATTCTGGTCAAGCAGCATTCAGGACAGTGCGGCAGCCAATATAAGTGTAAATAACTTTTCGAAATTCCCAATTATGGAGCGTCAGCTGGTTGTTGATGTTACTCAAACGAATAATGACCCACAACAAGTTTCGGTAAACCAACCGGATTTGAAACTGGAAGCGAATACAACGTATGGTTTTTCCTTAGATGCCAAGGCAGACACACCGCGAAGCATCGACATTGATGTTGTCAGCAGTAATGGGCATACAGTACAGGTTCATCAAGGACAAAACCTCTCCTTGAACCAGGAAATGAAAACATTCACCGGAGAAATCATCATTGGAGATGGAGCATCAATCGCACAATCCGAGCTAAGACTGTTATTTGGCAGTTCTAAAGGTAAGGTATATGTGGACAATGTTCGTCTGACGAAACGCGGAAAACCTCTGTCAGTGAATGGCTACGCACATGTACCTGCAACCGAAGCTTGGATGATGCAGGGCTTACAACTGGAGGACTCCGTAGAAGGAGGAAAACATGTCAGTTACATGGATCAGGGAGATCTGCTGCAATATAAAATCGATGTAGCTCACGACGGAGTTTATGTTCTGTCTGCCCGAATGGCCAGTGGAAAAAGTGATTCCAAGGTTCAGTTCAGCATTCAGGATGAACAAGGGACAACCGTTGCACAATCAGACCTGAGTCTCGGAGACACGGGTGGATGGCAAGCATATCAAACGGTGTATTTTCCAGGGGTCAACTTGACAGCAGGCAAACCCTATTATGTGAATTTTGAAGGAGCAGATTATAATACACGCTGGGTCGATATTTCACAAAACAAAATTCAGAACAGTGAGCTAACAGCTGATCTGAATCATTGGGAGCTAATTCCTAATCATCTGACAGCCTCACATGACGAGGGCGAAGGATTAACGATTAATTTGCCTGGTACAAGTGAACATTGGTGGGATGCTTTGTTGCAACAAGGTCAGATTAAACTTGATGCAAACAAAACGTACCGACTTACCTTCGGGGCATCTGTTTCAAGTCCTAAATCCATGCAAGCGGTTCTTTCTCAGAATGCAGGGGATTTTGTGAAATATTTTGAAGAAGAAGTGGAATTAACCGCAGATCAAAAGTCGTATAGTTATACCTTCACCATGGGAGATACCTCCGATTCGGCAGCTATGCTTGCATTTGGATTAGGATATCCGCTCTCTACAGGTGAACACTCGATTCACATCCATAACGTCCAGTTATATGAAGTTGATCCGAATGCAGATCAAGGAGGGCAACCTGTTCATGTTAATCTTATTCCCAATGGAGACTTCTCCAAAGGTAAGGAAGGCTGGTTTACCCATGCGGACGGTAATGCAGCGGACCTTGAGATGCAAGTTAGCAATCAACAGCTTCAAGCCAAGATTGGTCATGCAGGACAGCATCCATGGGATCGTCAAGTCATCAATGAAGGATTCGGCATACAGCAAGGTTTTAAATATAAATTGACGTTTAGAGCCAAAGCGGAGAAGTCCAGGAAATTGGGTTTGGGGATTGGATGGGTCGATGCCGCTGCCAACTATGAATGGCATGGTTTCTTTGGGGCACGAGTTGATTTGACTCCAGAAGAACAGGAGTTCACGTTTACATTTGCAACAGAAGCCAGCTATGCGAATACTCGAATCTCATTTGATCTGGGTAACATTGACGGTGTACAAGACGGCAACACAACCGTCTCATTGTCCGAGGTCAGCTTGATTAATCTGGGTCCTGCCAATTAGCTTCTGAATTCTCTATATAATGAAGAATCCGATTCCGGTATATTGGAATCGGATTTTTTGACAATCTTTCCGTCTCTATTCTATAAACGAATGAACACAAGATATAATGTCTGTATAGTTCGTAAATAACTGTGAACAAATCGTTAATTCATTGACATTGCATGTAATTTTAATTAGAATACGAAATGGACTTCAGGTTGAAAACAGATATGAGTATCTTTATGTTTAGTTTAGAGCTTAGCTGTTGAATCTTTAAATCCTAACAACGAATATAGGAGCGACAATATTACAATCCTATATGAAGATTAGGATTTTTTGTTTTTAGCTTTGGAGTATAATTTGAAAGTTGGAGGCTGGCTTTACCATGGACAAATGGTTCAAACTTAAAGAACGAGGCACGACCATCCCCACAGAAATTATCGCAGGGGTTACAACATTCTTCACAATGGTATACATAGTTATCGTAAACCCAGGAATACTCAGCAGCACAGGCATGGACTTTAACGGAGTATTCATAGCAACGGTACTGGCAAGTATTGTGGGAACTCTGATTATGGGAATATGGTCCAATTATCCAATCGTCATCGCGCCGGGTATGGGCCTGAATGCATTCTTTGCCTATAGCGTAGTTGCAGGGTATGGCGTGTCTTGGCAGGTTGCACTGGGAGCCGTATTTATAGCAGGGATTTTGTTTATTATTTTATCACTGACTTCATTCCGTTACATGTTGCTTGATGCAATTCCTGCTAGCTTAAAACATGCCATAACCGCAGGGATCGGATTGTTTATTACAACGGTAGGTTTGCAAAATGCCGGGATTATTGCCGATTCAGAATCGAATTTGATTACGATCGGGAACTTGGCTGAGCCAATGGCTTATCTGACCATTATCGGATTGATTATTACCGTTGTGCTGATGGCTTACAATGTGAAAGGCTACCTGTTCATCGGAATGGTGGTAACAGCGATACTTGCCTGGATCATGGGACTATTCCAAATGCCGGAATCGATTGTATCCATGCCGCAAGGCCTCGCGTCAACGGCTTTGCAACTGGATCTGGCAGGGGTATTCTCGAATGGTTTATATACAATCATATTTACCTTCTTGTTGATCACACTGTTTGATACGACGGGTACGATGCTCGGCGTTGCTGAACAAGCAGGATTGCTTAAAGATGGTAAATTTCCACGCTCGCGTGGCGCATTATTGGCAGATGCCGTAGGAACAACCTCAGGTGCTTTACTCGGAACAAGTCCAACATCGGCTTATATCGAATCCAGCACAGGGGTAGCTGCAGGAGGAAGAACGGGACTGACAGCGGTAACGGTAAGTGTGCTGCTTGCGCTGACCTTGTTCTTCACACCGATCGTAAGTGTAATATCAAGCATTCCGGCGATTACTTCTCCGGCACTGATCATTGTTGGATACTTTATGATTAACGTTATCAGCAAAATCAAATGGGATGATCTCGAAGAAGCATTTCCTGCTTTCCTGATTATCATCCTTACTCCATTGACGCATAGTATTGCGACAGGCATCGGCGTAGGTTTCATCTTCTATCCGGTACTCAAGCTGCTTCGTGGAAAAGGTAAAGATGTTCATCCAATCTTCTACATTTTTGCGGTATTGTTCTTCATTCAGCTTGTGTTCCTGGACCACTAAAACTGTCTTATCCTATGGAGAACTGCTCTCAACAAGCAGCTCTCTTTTTTTTACTTGTTCATACTCCGTTCATATTCCCGTCACGAAGGGGACATCTTTCATGGTTACACTATACCTATGTCGCAAGAGCGGCTCTACAGATATAAAGGACAGGAGAAGATGGATATGGCAGAAGCAGTGGATGTAACAACAACGGGGACTAAGGGCCGTAAAAAACGGAACTTATGGTTGAAAATAATAGGTGGTATTGTCGGCGCGCTGGTGCTGTTCATGGGCATCACGTTTGTCGTTCATACAATCAGTAATGGGATCGAGAAAAAGAAAATTGAATCGTATGGTCAATATGTTAATGTCGATGGAAAAAATATGAATGTGTCCATTCAAGGCAGCGGTGAACAAACGATTGTGCTACTACCTGGACAAGGAACAACGTCGCCAGTACTTGATTTCAAATTATTAATCGATGAATTGACGCCTGATTACAAAGTTGTGGCGATTGAGCCTTTCGGTTATGGGTTAAGCGACGAAACCGAGACGGAGAGAACCACCGAGAATATTGTTAGTGAAATTCATGAAGCTGTACAGCAGCTCGGTATAGATCGTTATATTCTGATGGGGCATTCCATCACGGGATTGTACGCGGCGACTTATGTGAACACGTATCCGGATGAAGTTTCTGCTTTTGTCGGGATCGATAGCAGTGTTCCAAATCAACCTGGCATGGATGTTAAATTACCTTTGAACCTAATGAAATTCCTTCAAAAATCGGGCTTAATGAGAGTACTCAACAAAGTGAGCGGTGATTCATATGCATCACTTGCATACGATGAGCATACCAAAGAACAGATGAAGTTAATTTCAAATCAAGTCTCGACGAATCCGACTTTGATTGATGAACTTAAACACCTGGGTTCCAATTTCAAAAATGGAGAAAATCTCACTTACCCTCGTGACCTGCCGATGCTCCTCTTCGTACAATCGAATAACGAGAATAATCCACAGTGGATTCCGCTGCATGAAGAACAAGTGAAACAATCGGATCAGGGCAAAATGATCCCAATGGAAGGTTCGCATTACCTGCATCATACGAAATACAAAGAAATCGCCGAGGAATTCAAATCTTATATGAAAGAAATACAATAGTATAATTGATCATTGAACTGCGGGCCCAAAATGGGTGCCGTGGTTTTTTGTTATCAGGAGAGGTTAAAATAAAGACTTGACCTTAGGTCAAACCTAAGGTTTATGCTTGTATTGTGAAAAACAGCAAAGGCGGTGAATTGGTTGAGTGATGAAATTACGATTAGCGAGCTGGCAAAGCTCATGAATGTCTCTGTACATCAAATTCGATACTTCGAAGAAAAAGGGGTGCTCAACCCTGCTTATATAGCAGAAAACCAATACAGGATGTATGGGGTTGATGAAATCTACCGTCTATCTCATATTTTGTTGCTTCGCAAAATGGGACTGTCTGTTCAAATGATCAAGGAATGTTTGAGTAATCTGACAACCGTTCAAATCACATCATTATTTCGCCAAGCGTTGGCAGACACGGAAGCAGCTATCAATCAGCTTCAGCAAACAAAGCAACTTATCAGCAAGTTGTTGCATGAGAAAGAGCATATCCCGCCTGAAGATCAAGTGACTTATTATATTGTTACTCGTGAGGAGGTTCACTTATCACTGTGGTTCCATATGGAAGCGCAAGGGTACTTGCAAGCAAGGCAACTGACCCAACATAAGGGAAACATTCCCGATTTATTTGAAGCTGACATCCATTATGCGTACGACGAGACGGACACCGTAGGAATTTATACACAAAAGGAGGGAGCAAACGATTTAGTTTTGCCTAGAGGAAAATACCTTTCTCGTCATGTATATGTACAAATTGAAGCTGAACTCAAAATGCTTACGCCGAACATCAGGGCTATCCTTATCACGGTCCACTTATTATGGTAGAGAAATCTTATTTATCTTTATTCACCCCAGAAAAGCTCCATTATGAGCTCTTGTTACAAATGATTGATTAGTTGCTCAATCATCCGCCCATGGAACACAGTACTCTTCGAGTCATTGCCCGTGAAAATGAGGAGATTGTTGGCAGCATGTGCTTGAAATGGAAGGAAGCAGATAACAGAGCAGAAATAACAAGCGTTCGTGCCAATTCTCATTGGTGGGGCCAGTGCAAAAGGGTTGGCAAGTGGAAACTGCTTCAGTTAATCACTGGTTTACATCTGCTGAAGCATACTCCTAAATTAGGCGAATGTTATGTGGAAGATCTCGTTGTACATCCACAGCATCAAGGCAAGCGAATTGGTACACAGTTGCTCCAATGGGCACAGAAATATATGTTGCAATCCAAATCAATGTCGTTTCTTAGCTTGCATGTGGCAAGTCAGAATCATCAAGCGATACAGTTATATGAACGCTATCAATTTCGCAAGCAGTATAGTACAAATAGCTTTCTGACCGGCCTGCTCTTAGGCGAAAACCAATGGCATTACATGATTTACAAAGGAGATAGTTATGTTTAATTGGAAAAAACGATTCATCTCAGTTATTGTGGCAATCTTACTGATGGTTGGTTCAGGACTGTACATAGTCGATCAAAATGATTTTGACATGGAGGAACAAACCGTTGAAATTCAATCTCCACAGGTTAAGTTAACAGGTACGCTCACGTTACCCAGAAACCATTCAGACAAGCTAGGTCTAGTACTGTTTATTCACGGTGACGGTCCGATAGACTCTACTCATGGTGAGGGATACAAACCATTATGGGAGCGACTGGCATCGATCGGGTATGCGTCCTTGTCGCTAGATAAACGGGGAATCGGGGGTTCAGAGGGAAACTGGCTAGATCAAAGCATGGATGATCGTGTTGTGGAGGCACAGCAAGCTATTGCATGGGCGAAAGAACAATCCATCATTGATGATTCCAAAATAGGCGTATGGGGTGCCAGCCAAGCAGGTTGGGTGATTCCTAAGCTTGCTGGCAAAGAACATCTCGCCTTCAGTATCTTGGTATCACCAGCAATAAACTGGTTGGAACAGGGGGAATACAACACACGCAGCCAAATGGCGAAGGAGGGTCATTCCCCCGAGGAGATTCAAAATCAGGTCGATTATGAAAACCAGATCAAAGAAATTTTAAAAAATCAGGGTACATATGAAGAGTACATCAAGATTGCTCGAGAGGATGATCTGATTTCCAAAGAACGCTGGAACTTCATAAGAAAAAATTTTGCTTCAGACGCCACGGCGGACTTGCATTATTTCAAGACCCCTGTATTACTTCTGCTTGGAGAAGATGATGTGAATGTGGACATTGTTGATACAGAACAAGCATACCGTAAAGGAATTCAGCCATCATCCTTGCTTCATGTGAAAATCTTCTCTAATACAGAACATTCGATGCTACCAACCTCTATTGCAGGCTTGGAATGGAAACAATCACTACGATTTTTGTTTGCTCCGAGAAGTATTACAGTGGATGGGTATATGGATGAAATAGAACATATGTTGACCAAGCTCTCCTTATAACAGTTACAGTTAGGGTCTCCGAGCCGGACATGATCCGGTTCACCAACCGCATGTTGCTCTGCATGGAATCAACGCCACTAGAGCAAGAGCAGAAATTACAGGCCGTATTTAAACTTATAAACTAAGTATCCTATTTCGTTCTGGACGATTATCAGCATCAGCGCAATATCTCTGCGATTCTTAAGGATCAGGAGTATCTGCCGTTTTGGCACCTGTAAATTTCTCAAACGTTGCATCCGGAAACAGTAGAATCGTTGTTGAGCCTATGACAAGCTGGGCTCTCTCGTTGCCAACATTCTCCCCATGGAATCCAATCTCATTGAAAAAGGTAGTGGATTTCACAACATCTTTCACCGGCAGGTTCATCCAGATTTTTTGTGACATGGCTGTAGCCTCCTAGAGTATATTTTCAACACTCTTACTATACTCTACCTCAATTCAAAATTACATAATCGGGTACATACGATTATGTAAGCGTTAGAAATAACCGGTATAATGAAGGATGATTTAGAGAAATCTGCATTGTTCTAATCAGTTCAAAATCCAAAAAGAGCAATCTCCAATGAGGTTGCTCTTTTGGTCACGGCTTATTTTGCCTAACGGTGTATACGCAGTTTCTTCCTCCGGCTAGAATGTATTCTCCCCGTTCAATATGAACATTATCGCCTAGAATCGTTTTGAATAAATGTAACTCATTCTTGCATAACCCGGTACATACCGCGGCCGCTTCACAGATCGGACAATGCTTTTCAATGAATAGGAGACTGCCATCATCCTGCTCCTTAACCTCGGCCATATAACCTTCATTCGTACGAATTTCGGCCAATTTCTCCAATCTCTCTCTGACTCCTGATGAATCGCCAAGATGCTGAAGATATTGTTCTTGCATATTTTTATTTCGAACATCCAGCAGCTTGTCCAGCCCTTCAGTACCAAAAGCTTCTTTCATCGAATTGATGAGGCTGACGGATAAATCCGAATATCCACTTGGAAAAAAACGATTAGCCGCGGAAGTTAATATCCATAACTTGGTGGGGCGACCCATGGGACGAGCCTCTTCCACAGTGGTAACCAATCCTTCTCCTTTTAGCGCATTCAGATGTTGACGAATAGCCATTCCGGATAACGAAAACTGAGAGGAGAGAGTGACAACATCCATTCCCCCGCGCTCTTTTAACAGATTAATAATTGCTCTCCGGGTACTGGTCGAGACATCTTTTTTGGTTTGATTTCCGCTCATGGTGCACCTCCTTGTGACGCAACTGAATCTTCATGACTAACTACATTTTAAACAAAAATGTTGACAAAGTCAAAGCCGAACTGTAGCTTAGACATTATAAACAAAAATGTTTACTAAGTATCCGGATACGATGTATACATACCAATTTTCTTGGAGGTCACATTTCATGTCGTCTAATCATCAAAGTATTTTCAGCCCGCGTTATTTTGCATTGTCCATAGGGATTATTTTATCAGTGATGGCCGTTGGATTCGAAGGTCTATCCGTAACCACCATTGCTCCTTCGATTGCTGGAGACTTGAACGGCCTTAGCCTGTTCGGATGGATATTCAGTACATATCTGCTTGCGCAGATTATCGGAACGCTGGTCGTCGGTCGAATCATTGATAAAAGAGGACCTGCAGCACCGTTCACTTTTGCACTTCTGTTGTTTATCGTAGGGCTGATCGCTGCCGCAACTGCAGGCGACATGTATACCATGATAGGATCACGGGCTCTACAGGGTTTGGGTGCCGGAGCTATGATGACTTGTGTGTATACAGCTATATCGTTAAGTTACCCGGATGAGTTGCGTGCCAAAATTCTTGGAGCATTTGGTACTGCCTATGTTCTTCCGTCCATGCTCGGTCCATATGTAGCAGGAGTTATCGCAGATCAGTGGTCCTGGCGCTTTGTTTTCTGGGGGATCTTACCTGTGCTGGTGGTTTCAGCATTGCTTAGTTTACCTGCCTTTAGGAAATTGAAAGTGCAGAAGACGGGAGGGGATAGCGGATCATCATCCACTTGGATGGCGTTACTCTTAACGTTGGGTACAGGGATTTTCCTGGTTGGTCTAAGTAGGCTTCCGAGCATTATGGGATTTGTTTTAGTCATAATTGGCTTCGTATTGATGATATTTCCTCTCCGTAAATTGCTACCGAAGGGAACACTTACGTTGCGCAGAGGAATGCCAGCTATTTTGGCAACACGTGGATTGTTCTTCGCTGCCTATACTAGTACACAGAATTTCCTGGTATTAGCTCTAATCGACGTGAAAGGAATTACACCTTCACAGGCCGGATTAATTGTCGCAAGTGCTGCATTAAGTTGGTGTATCATTGCGTATCTGCAAGGACGGTGGGATGCGGCAGATCAGGGCAGTGGACGTCATATGAGAATTTTTCTTGGGGTTTTGCTGCTTGCGATAGGGATTGCCATCGTGTTTTGGGTACCTGTTGTGACCGTTACCATCGCAGTTATTGGTCAGATCATTGCAGGAGTTGGTATTGGATTGGCGCATCCGATTAGCGGTGTTGTCGCATTTTCCCAAACGGGGGAAGAAGGCGTGGGCCAAACCTCGGCAAATCTGCAATTTGCAGATTCTTTTACACCTGGTGTAGTGATCGGCATTGGTGGTTCCATTCTTGTCGTGTGTCAGGCTGGCGGTATGTCACTTCAATCCGGCTTAATTGTAGCCATGGGTTTCCATCTCTTGTTAATCGTCACGAGTATCATTGCCAGCACTCGGATCTCACCACGCGGATGAATAAGAAAGTGGGTGTACAGACCATTGTTCACTGAAGACCCGAATAAACTATTTAAAGCTTATCGCATCATCGGAACGAAATGGACGATCCATATTTTATGTGCTCTGTCTCAAGGCCCGAAGAGATTCGGTGAAATATTCGATAGCATTCCTTCCATTTCCGAAATGATCCTCTCCAGCCGTTTAAAGGGTCTTCAACATGATCATTTGGTCAAAAGAACAATACGGACACGCCCTACACAAATTATTTATGAACTTACGCCAAAAGGAGCTGCTCTTGCAGCATTCATACCCTGTCTAATGGACTGGGATACCAAATTTCAAAATGATACCACCGGGAGGAATAAAGATGATCATTGAGGTCAGTGATACAGCATCGGACAAAATCGTTGAGATCTTATCAAGTGCGGATATCCAAAATGCCTTTCTTAGAGTAGGCGTTGATGAAGGGGGATGCAGTGGTTTATCTTATACCCTTATCGTGGATGAACAGCAGGCAGAAGAAGACATTGTGTTAAATAAAAAACAATTTAAAATATTGGTTCACGCGAACAGTATTCCATATATTGATGGTCTTGAGATTGACTATGAAGAGAGCGGAATGTTAGGCGGATTCACCATGAATAATCCAAATGCCAAAGTTTCGTGTGGATGCGGGGCCAGTTTCAGAATGGCCAATTATCGTGGCGAAGTGAAAAAATGTGATTAATGAAGGAAGGAAGGAGTGCAGAGCAATGATTTCATTTGTAATATCTGATCAAGCGATCGATTCATTTAAGAATGAATGGGAATTGGAAGAGGACCAATATGTAAGAATTTATGCAAAATATGTCGGAGGAGGCTCCGATGCTTTTACAATCGGCATAAATGCGAGTGCTACACCGGTCGATCCCGCATTGGTTCAATCCATCGGAGGATTTCATTTCTTTGTTGAAAAAACAGATGCCTGGATCCTGCAGGATGAACTTCTCCAAATTGACTGTAATGAAAATGGCATTTTTTCAAGTAAAATCTCCTATTGAACATAGGAATCATATTCTAGACCCTAATATTACTTTTTAAACATTTAAATTTACAAAGTAGAAAACTTCATGTATATTCAGGAAGTAAAAAGGTTTATTTTACCATAATAACCATCGAATTACGGAGGTGTAGAAGACAAACAACAATCAGATTGGGATTTTTGATGCTCAGTACAGGGCGCCTACAATTGGTATTATGCTGGTTCTGTCAACCGTAGCTTTCGAAGGTCTGGCTATCACAACGATTGCCGCGAAAATGGCACAAAGTTTAGAGGGCATTCATTTATACGGTTGGATCTTCAGCGCATTTTTGTTATCTCAGCTTATTGGAACATTGGTTATGGGTCAGCAGATTGACAAGCGCGGCGTTTTTACATCCATGCTGATATCTTTTAGTGTTTTTGTGTTAGGAACTGTGGTCTCCGCTATTTCTTTCGATATGCACATGCTTATTGCCGGAAGAGCCCTTCAAGGTTTTGGAGCGGGGGCCCTGATCACATGTGTTTATACCTGTGTGACGTTACATTATCCAGATACACTTCGTACTCAAATCCTGGCCGCATTCTCTATGGCATTTGTCCTACCAACCTTAATCGGACCTTATGCAGCAGGCCTTATAGCTTCCTACATCTCGTGGCGATATGTTTTCTGGATCGTTTTACCCTTGATTGGAATAGCATTGAGTCTCACATTCCGTTCTTTTCGTAATTTGCAGCTTCAGCAAGATCTGACAGGTCCAGCGCGAGCAACCGACTCAAAGATTATGTATGCGATTCTGCTTGCCGTTGGAACGGGGCTGTTACTCACAGGCCTTGGTATGATAACCGATTGGAGAGGTATATTACTCACTTTGGGTGGATTAGTCGTCATGATCACACCAATGCGTAAATTGCTGCCTGTGGGCACTTTTTCGGTAAAAAAAGGATTGCCTGCTACTTTGGTTTCGAGAGGGCTATATGTTGCTTGTTATTTTACAACGGAAAGTTTTGTGATCTTGGCACTAACCGAAGTGAAGGGGTTATCAGCTGACCTTGCTGGTCTCATTGTAGCAGCAGGTTCTCTGAGCTGGTCCGCCGCAGCGTGGTTACAAGCCAAGCTTGACGCACGAGATCAAGGTCGTGCCCGAAAGGGCAGGGTCATGACGGGCATTGGGATTATGATCGTTGGAACTGTACTCGTGATCCTGGCTCTTATTTTGACGGACGGCGGGATTATACTCATCCTTCTCTCACAAATGATTACAGGGTTCGGTGTTGGATTGGCCAACCCTACAACGGCAGCCATTGCTTTACAACATGCCTTGCCCAGGAAAGAGGGAGAAATGTCCGCGAATCTGCAATTTGTGGATTCCTTCTATATGGGAGTAAGCATTGGAGTTGGTGGCGCATTGATTGCCTTGTCTGAAACTTTACAGTGGGGTATATCGACAGGTGTTTTGATCGTGTTAACACTGCAATTACTATGGGTCTTGTTAAGTTTCTTAGCATCACTACGAATTACCAAACTCGTTCATCAAGAACATCATCCAATCAGCCAAGTGAAGGATAACATCTCCATGTAACGGATGACGACCGCGTCGTTAAATACATCATGAAGAACGGGGGGACTAATTGCATTGGGAGGTGGGTAAGATGGCACGTGTATTAGTAGTCATTACTCCAGCTGAAGGACATGTGAATCCATCGTTAGGATTAGTTACTCAGTTGATAGACAATGGTGAGGAAGTCATCTATGTGTGCACGGAGGAGTACCGTTCCCGAATTGAACAAACCGGTGCCCAGATCATTACCTATCCGTTTCCACAAGATGCCTTCTCTCATGATCCGGTGTTGAAACCCCAGGAATACAAGCATTCTTATCAGTTCATTTATATGATGGTAAGCGGTATTATCCGGAGGATCATCCCCAATGTGCTACAGGTGATCGAGGATCAAAAGTTCGATTATATGATCTTTGATTCCCTGATGGGATGGGGAGGGACTATTCTTGCAGAAAAACTGGGAATTCCTGCGGTGTGCTCGATTGCGTCCTTTGCTTTTGTGGAGCCTCTGGGGTCTAGCTCAGTTCTGAATGAGACGGAGACGAAGGAGCTTTATGAGGCTACGATGAAGATCACAACGGAGTTAGCTGAAGAGCTTCAAGTGAGTATTCCAGCCATGGAAGAGATTCCGGCACATGCAGGTCAGTTAAAGCTCGTGTACACCAGCCGTTATTTTCAGCCGCAGGCAGAAAAGCTGGATGATCGTTTTATTTTCACGGGTCCTTCGATCATCACACGTCAAGATGCTCCGACCTTCTCGTTTGAGGTGCTTCGTGAACGGTACCCGCAAACCGTGTACATTGCTATGGGTACGATTTTAAATAAAAATTTGGATTTCTATCAGCTTTGCTTTGAAGCATTAGGGGGTCTACCCGTGAATGTTGTTCTATCTTCAGGAAAGTACACGGACATGACGCCGCTGGCGGATCAAGTTCCTCCTAATTTTATCGTCAAGCCATACATTGCCCAGTTGGACATGTTGCAGCATACCGATGTTTTTATTACACATGCTGGAATGAACAGCACGAGTGAGGCGTTATATTACAACGTTCCGATGGTGATGATTCCATTAACATCGGATCAACCTCTTGTCGCCAATCGGGTACAGGAGTTGGGCGCGGGTATTACTTTAAATAAACATAACCTCAGTGCGACTAATTTGAGAGAGGCATTAACAGAAGTGCTACACAATTCACTTTATAGACGGCAGGCTTACCTCATTGGTGAATCTTTAAGGCAGGCGGGCGGTTACAAGCGAGCTGCCGAAATGATCATGAGTCATATGGGTTCAGGCCGGGGAAGTTACACAATTTAATGGTTTTCCATTCAAAGTCGCTTAATAAGCGGCTTTTTTTGGTTTTAATAAACCTAAAGACTTGACCTACAGTTAACTCTAGGTCTTATACTCCGATTAGGCTTGCAAATTATATATGGAATTGGAGATTTTATTTATCATGGCAAAGAGCACGAATTGGAATGTTTTTGGACTTGCAGTACTACTAGGTTTATTTTCTACATTAGGTCCATTTACGATTGATATGTATTTACCGGCTTTTCCGGAGATTGCACAAAATATGAATACAACGGCATCACTTGTACAATTTAGCCTTACTGCTTGTTTATTAGGACTCGGTGTAGGACAACTTGTTATGGGTCCTTTGAGTGACGCGTACGGTAGACGTAGACCATTATTGATCTGTATGGCAGCCTATATTATTTGTTCCTTGGCATGTGCTTTTGCTCCGAATATCGGACTATTGATTTTGTTTCGTTTCACGCAAGGATTTGCGGCTTCAGCGGGAATTGTCATTTCCCGTGCGATAGCTAGAGATCTATACAGTGGACATGAACTCACTAAATTTTTCTCTTTGCTGTTGCTTGTAGGGAATTTGGGGCCTCTGGCAGCACCCATCGCGGGAAGTGGGGTTCTTTCATTCACAACATGGATTGGCGTATTTATCTGCCTTTCATTCTTGGGGATTTTCTTATTAATCATGACAAAGTGGAGTTTAAAAGAAACACATCCTGTCGAAAGACGTATGGTTCCTGAATTCAAACAACAATTGGGTAATTACAGAATGCTTCTGCGTGACCGAAAGTTTGTTGGTTACATGCTGGCACAGGGAATCATGACGGCAGGGGTCTTTGCTTACGTGGCAGGAACACCATTTATTTACCAAAATATATATGGAGTCACACCTACAGTATTTGCTATACTGTTTGCTTCGAACGGCATCAGCTTGATCATCGGATCTCAAATCGTGGGTCGATTGGCAAAACGTATCCCTGAGCAGACCCTGTTATTATCGGGACTATGGCTTGCTTTAATAGCAAGTGTTGCTGCCTTGGTGGTAACTCTGGTTCACGGTCCGCTTTTCGCTTTGGTCATTCCGTTGTTCTTCTTTGTTTGCTCGATCGGCATTACGTCTACAGCGGCATTCCCGCTTGCCATGGAGAGTCAAGCTAAGATGGCCGGAAGTGCAGCAGCACTGCTCGGCGTTGTTCCTTTTCTTCTCGGTGCACTGGTTGCTCCTCTGGTCGGTATCGCAGGTGAGGACACTGCCGTCCCGTTAGGACTCACTTTATTAATGACCAGTATTATTGCGATTGTTACTTATTTTCTACTCGTTAAAAAAATCTCGCAGCATACACCTAATCATGCCCAGTCTAATGCTGACTTTTAGTATAGAAGGAACAGCTCGCCAAGCATTGGCGTGAGACATGAACATGATTCCATTACAAGTCGCTAACACAGCGGCTTTTTTTGGTTTAAGGGCAGAATAAGCTTAATCTCTCTTGTACAGCATTCAGGACTTCTTCCGGAATCTCCTTGACCTTGATATCTTCTCCTAGAAAAAGCAACCAATTGGTGATTTCGGTTAACTCTTCTGAGTTATGAACATTCATAAATGCCTTTAGGAGGGCCATAGTTTGGTATGGATTCGTATAGGCAATTGAAAACCTTAAAGGATGGTATTTTTTGAATTGCGCAATCGCCTTTGGACCAAGTTCCAGGACAAGGTTGATAACTTCTTCCTGCGTGTTTCGTTTTAGTTGTTCCACAATCTTTTTTGTACTCAGTCTTTTTTTCGCCGGGTATGCTTCGACATGGATGAGGTTGTCAACTGATACGATTCGTCTTTTTTCTTCCTCCAAGTCAAAACCTTCAATGATCCAATGGCCTTTTTGATGATGAAGGTGCAAGAGCACAATAGGATAAGACTTTGTTTCCTTCTCTTCTTGAACAGTAACTAACAAATCACGTTCTATAAGAAGAATTTGGATGAGTTTTTCTAAGGTAGGGTGAGGCAGGTCTGACAGATCAAGCAAGTCTGGATTATGGGGATTGGTCCCTTCAAAAAGCAATATTTGATTCAAATGCACAAGGTCATCTTGCTGATTTTCTGAGATGAGGCCCAATAATTTTTCAGCCAAAGATTGACGACTCTTCAGATAAGGAAGTTGTTGATTTCTTGTCGCCATAAAGGCAATGAATAACGCTTTGATTTCATTATCGGTAAACCGGACCGTGGGCAGGAGGGAGTTGTTCATGACAAAATAACCCCCGTCCCGCCCAACTTCAGCGACAAGTGGCATTCCCATGGCTTCAATTTCTCTGATATCTCGAATGGCTGTCGAACGAGAAATGTTAAATTCTCGCATGATTTCAGAGATGGTAAAGTGGGCACGATTATTGATATACCGCGTGATGATATTTATGCGTTCAACCTTTTTCATTGGGCCCCCTAAACAGTATCATATTCTGACATGATTTAAGGTTATTATAAACCTATCAAGTGAAAACACAAATCAATTGAAAATTTAAAGAGGACGGTGTAAACCATGAGTAATTATCATTTCGAAGAAAAAGACAGCTTTATCGTTTTAGGTATTGGAACAGATCTTAAGAGCGACTACACAGATTATGCTGGCATCAACAAGGAGAAAGCGGATTTTTGGTCTACAGTGAAAGAAGATGGAAGCCTAGACAAACTAAAGTCCCTGGCAACAAATGAATACATTCTTGCCGTAAACGAAGCAGTGAATAACAAGATGATGCATTATGCTGGGGTCATGACAGAAGAATCTCTGCCAGAAGCAACGAGAGTGATTCAATTCCCTAAGGGAAAATACCTGGTTGTGCAGGGCGAAGCAGAGACGGCTGATGCGCTCAGTAATATGCTTACTGGCATTGCCTTTGGTCAAGCCCTACCTGTAGAAAAGGATTATGCCTACGTTGGCGGTCCGAATGCAACGGTTGAAATGGGAGAGAGAAACGGCGTGGTATATGGTGAAATGTGGATTCCTGTTGTAAGGAACTAACCGAAGCATAAATATTCAATGTGAAAGAATCCCTTCTTTTATAGGAAGTGGATTCTTTTTCAGTTCGATGTCTAGTGATTATCATTTAATAGATTTAGTTTTCCTCAAGTATGTTATCATATTCTTTGTGATGACGGGTTCATTCGAGAATAGCTAAGTAATAAGCACTTTTTATTATTTACATAAAGTCAATGGAAGGCAGGAGATATAGCAGTATGGTCACGCTGATACTTTCGCTCGTTATGATTATGAACATATTACTCTCAGCGGTATTTTTGTTTTTTGAAAGGAGAGACATCGGTTATACTTGGGCCTGGCTCATGATTTTTTACTTCATTCCTATTTTAGGTTTTATCGTTTATCTCTTTCTGGGCCGTAACCTCAAAAAGAAAAATTTCTATGGGCTTTCAGCTGAAGAGAGAAACTCCCTAAAGTTAATTGTCGAGAACCAATTAGTGACATTGAAGGAGCAACGTAAGGAAAACAACCCCCTGCTCATGAAATATGCTGACCTGATTCAATTGAATCTCACTTCATCCAATGCAATCCTAACCAATGACAATGAGATATTCATCTTCGATGATGGACAAGAGAAATTTGATTCTTTATTTGCTGATATCAAGAAAGCCAAGAAAGAGATTAACATCCAATATTACATCATTCAACCGGATTCCTTAGGGAAGAAATTACGAGATGAATTAACCATAAAAGCTAAAGAAGGCGTAAAAGTGCGAGTTCTCTATGACGAAATTGGTTCAAAGAAACTTTCATTGAAGTTTTTTAGAGAACTGATCTCTGCCGGTGGAGAAGTAGAGGTCTTTTTCCCGTCACTGATTAGGCCATTAAATTTCCGTATGAATAATCGAAATCATCGAAAACTATGTATTATTGATGGGGAGATTGCTTATATTGGCGGATTTAATCTGGGAAATGAGTATCTAGGCATGGATAAAAAGTTTGGATACTGGCGTGATACACATTTTAAAATGCACGGAGATGCCGTTAATCATATTCAAGGAAGGTTTATTTTGGATTGGAAACACGCCAGCAAATCCGATCAATTAAGTTACGAACAATTCTCCTTCAACACAGCAAGGCTTGATGGTTCAAGTCCAGTTCAGATTGTGTCTAGTGGTCCTAACTCACAGGTGGAACACCTGAAGAATATGTACATTAAGCTTATAGTAAATGCCAAAAAGAGTGTGTATATTCAAACGCCTTACTTTATTCCTGATAGCACTTTTATGGATGCATGTAAAATCGCACTCCTATCCGGGGTGGATCTGCGCATTATGATTCCCAATAAGCCCGATCACCCGTTTGTATATTGGGCGACTTGGGCGTATGCTGGTGAATTATTGGACTATGGAGCCAAGATTCTGTTATATGATAATGGATTCTTACACGCAAAGACCATTGTAGTAGACGAAGAAGTCGCTTCCGTAGGGACGATGAATATTGATTCCCGGAGCTTTAGGTTGAATTTTGAGGTGAATGCAATTGTATATGACGAGCGAGTTGCGAAACAACTTCAAGAATTGTTTCATCAAGATAGCCAGTTAAGTACAGAACTTACTTCTGAGCGTTATAGAAATAGGTCCCTTATTATCAAATTTAAAGAAGGAATATCACGTCTTCTTTCACCTATTTTATAGGTCAGCTTCACTGCCGATGTTATACTCAACCAGGCACGATAAAGCTTTTCACTGAAGTGCTTCTTAACGACTAGAGTATTAGCAAATCTTTCTTTTTAAGTCAACAGTTAAAAGCTCTCTTCCAAATGGAAGAGAGCTTTCCCAATTGCACAACAGCATGTTATTAATTTAAAACGCCGCTGCCGACTATTGTAACCTTTACTTCCGGGTGAAAACGAACTTGGGCATATTGTTTATTCCAGTTTAGGCTCTTCCATAAGTCCGGGTAATGGGCAATTAAATGTCTGCCAATACCGAAGGAATTACAACCACTTTGCTGAAGTGTCTTGATAATCTGTTCTGCGTCCTGAGTCATGTCATCGGATAACTGGCTGTTCAGACGTTCAATCGTGTCTTTTTCCTGAAGATGATTCATTGCATACTCAACGATCGTTACTGGAAGTTCGATACGGAGGTTCACATCAATTTGGCTATCACTTGCCACCTTTACCGCAAGTTTGCGCTTAATTTGTGCGATATTTGCTTCATAAGTGACATAGTTCCGCGGGTTGTTGGAAGGCCCTGGGTGGACCTTTTTGACAAAACGCGCTGCTTTATTCCATTTCCCACTCATAATAATGTATAGAGGAGCCTGTTCGGTAGTAAGACTCCCATTGAACCTTTGCCCATGAAACAGGGCGATTCCCCGAGCATCAATCTCCTCTCCATCCTTATATAGATAAGGCAGTGTAAAATCCTGTCCCGGATCCAGCATGGGAGGGAGAAGGGTCTCTAACGTCATTTCCGGAAAAATACATAATTCCTCCAGACTCTTAATTTTTTTCGTAATAAAATCACCAATCAATATGCTGCCAACTTTTTTTTGGTGTAACAGATCTCCGGCATCGCCATCCACAATCGCAATTTTCACATGTGAGGTTGGGTAATCGGGTTCCCGATATAAGACGTCCAGGTAGGGGTAGATATCATTTTGTGCGAGTTTGTTGCCGTATAAGATCATCCCATATTTGAAAAACCGGATATCACCAGTCACTTTAGCGCGAATCCTATCCGTGCTTTGACGGACGGATCTCCCTGTGCCTGAGTGGACTTCATTACCGCTGCTCCCTTGTTGACTCTCAGAATCATCGACAATTTCAAGCGTCTGTTTAATTTCACCCTCTGAGGTGATGTCAAACGCCGAAGCATTAGCTAGTCTTGCATCTTTTAAACTATCCTGATCCCAACATCCCGTCATCACCATGAGCAGGGTCAGCAGGATGAGGATTTTCCCCCGTTTACTCATATCATCTTCTCTTTTCGTTTCATTATATAAGATAGAACCAACAGGAGCAGAGGCAGGATCATGAGAAAAAAGTATGCCGATCTGTTGGCTATCGTACTAATTAACTCAAGTTTTTCCTTCTGTTGTGGCAGATACGCAATTATGCAAGAAGCAAGAACGACATAAGGCACCGCTTTTTTATGGTGTTTTTGTTTGAAGAGATAACTTATACCATAGGATGCCGTATAGTAATAGCCACATATGGCCCCGAAAATTGAAATTAACCAGATAGGGAGGAACAGGAAATCGGCCCGATCCATTGTTCCGAGTGGGATAGAGCGGAGCAGATATATGACCGGTTCAGGCATTAAGTCAAGTTGCTGGGGGCTGAACGCCGTTGAACAAATGAACACGGTGAATGCATACAACACCACGACTACAGCACTTGCTAAAGCAACAGACTTGAGTTTGCCACCGCTGCTACCTTCAACCATAGCAAACACAACGAGAAAAAACTCAAATCCGAACATAGCCATTAATGTTTCGGTTGATCCACTAATGATATTGGGCCATCCCGCTTCGGTTAACGGCAAAAGATATAACAGATTGATTTCCTTGAGTCCATAACTGATCAATACCATCATGGGCAAGACCAAAAAGGAGATGAGTACCAGTACTCGGGCAATGATTCGTAATTTTTGCCGAACCAAATAGATACTGCTGAACAAGAAGAGGGCTAATATAGCCCACCGAGGCGTATCCTGCAGCATCCAGCGGTTAATCACACCGTAAGCGTTCACCAGAACAGAAGTGCCCATTAATAGGAAATATCCAACGTAGGCAATGATCAGCAACTTGCCAATCCATTTACCCGTAATCAGCGTTACGATGTGATAAATGGACGAACTCGGGAATCTTCGCATCAAAAGCCAGCACAACAGTATGACAAGTTGAATCAGGAACCTTCCAAGGAAAACAGAGATCCACCCACCACCTTTTGACAAAAGATGTATCCGATAAGGGAGAGACAATATATCTACACCGATTTCAAATTTCATAATGAGCAAGAATAATTGTCCCCGAGTGATTGTTGTTTCCTTATTCACGTTTTTTCCAACTCCTAGAGAACTTCTGCTGATTCAGCCGCTGCGGGCGGGCATCATGAGGAGATCAGTTCAAGCAACATTGCCTCTACAAGTGCAGGAAAGGGGATGTTCTGCAATGATTTCTTGATTGTGTGTGCCAGCTCGATCGGTAAAATAGCGGAGTGAAAAGAGATCGTAGCAATATAAACAGCAGGTAATGTAAAAGCAATGATAAAACTCATCATGCGAATTAACCGTAAAAAGGAACTGACAATCCAGCGACCATGATAATCATCCGGACTTTGATAAAAAGCAAAAAACGTAACTGGAGCAATAAGAGCTGACGGACTTCCTTCGGCAAGTATGGCGACGCGTCCTTCCATTAAGTTGGCAATAACCCGGTCAGGTCTTTCTGTATTGAGCTGCTGAGGAAACAGAGAGAAGGGGTTATCCTCCACAAACTCTTCAATAAAGCCTGGTGCGAGCACCATATCTGAAGATATGGATGTGATTCGCTCTTTAACTTCGTTCACCAACTCCGGATTGGCCAAGTCCTGAAGATATACAACTGCAATTTTGGTATGTGTCTTCTCGCCGACGGTAAAATATCGAACGATTAAAGATGGACTAATAATTTGTCTACGGATCAGATTCAAATTAACGGAAAGCTGCTCTACGAATCCATTGTGTGGCCCTCGAATAACACCTTCGTTTTCTGGTTCGGTTGTGCTACGGACATACACTTTTTCGGTAGAAAGAATGTAAAACTCCGGGTGCCCGTCGACTATGTAAAGACATTTCCCTTGAATAAGTGAGTCTATTCCACGTTGCAGATCCGTGTCTTTTCGACTTTCTAAAGTGGTGAACGATGGGTAGATTTCCGAATGAGCTTGGCCATTCAGTGCTGTTAAGACATGTGTTTGAATGATCTCCTGATCTACAAGTGAATCGATATAGAGAAGCACACTCTGTACACCATTAAGTAGAAACTGTTGTTGTCTCAAATCGTCAGTACAGTAGAGGGACTGTTCCACATAAGAAATATTCATATTTAATTCAGAGAATGCCTGATTGCTTGGGGTCATTGATCCACCTCTTTATCAAATGCGACATGGATTATCTTGTACAAAATCAAGACTATTATGCAATAGGCGCTTCTTATTCAAAGAACTTATAACCAAACATTGAAAAATAACTGCACTAAAATCCATAATTTACAATTCAATTAGAAACTTTTTCCTAAATCTAGCGTCTAATATTATGACTTTTTGAGGGGTTATACATTACTAGAGAGTAGAAGGAGCCAAAGACAACACATGAATATGAAGAAGAAATTATCCATTTTTACCGCTTTAGCCGTTTTTCAAGCATTTGCAGTCGGTTCTGTGAATGCGCAATCAGCACCGCAAGGTGACACCGCGTCAGTAAACACGGCCAATGTAGAATCAGTTGAGGTGTTAAAACAAGAGCAGCCGATTGCAGAGCGTGAAGTGAAGACGGAGAGCAATAACAAATCTATCAATACTCCGCCCACTGAAGCCAAGGACACTCAAACCTCAACCGGCACTGAGGCAACACCTAAAACAGATAGCGAGAAACCTGCATTGGATGGGGGAGAGACCCCTGAGAAGGTTGAAACGCCAGCTACACCTGCTCAGATAGAGCAACCATCCGTTGATGGGACGTCTCCTGCAGTAGCAGGTGGAAATCTGACGTTGTACATGAATAGCAACAAAATGGAGCAGGATGGAAAAACGTATCTTGCTGGACAGCCAATGGCTGTAAAAAACGGTGTATCCTATGTTGCAATCCGTGCGCTGGTTGACCGTGTGGGATATGGCGTCAAATACGATAACAAAACCAAGGAAACCATCATTATTAGTGGTGAGGATGAACTCCGATTCAAGACGAACAGCAAGGACTATACGGTAAATGGAGAGACCAGAACGATGAAAGGCCCTGCTTATCAGCAAAAAAGTACGTTCATGGTGCCGTTAACTTCCATTACTCAAGCCCTGAACATCACCTATAAAGTGAATCAGTCAGCCAAGACGGTTGTGCTGAATCTGAATACGAAACCTGTTGCAAGCTTTACCATTTCCCAAAAGGAAATCTTTGCAGGAGATCAAGTAGACTACGTGACTTCTAACAGTTCACCCAATGGAATGGATATCGTTGACGAACGCTGGACAGGTCGCCAGGATTCATATGATCAAGCAGGTACATATACGATTTCATATCAAGTACAGGATTCCAACGGTCAATGGAGCGATCCCTATTCAACTACGATTGAAGTTTTGGCTCCTAATCTTCCTCCTGTAGCCATGTTCGCCACGGATAAAGAACAGTATAAAATGGGCGAAAAAATAACATACACAGACCAAAGTACAGATGACGAAAATAATATTGATAAAGCGGTATGGGAGAATAATTCACTTGCGTTCTTTGAACCGGGTCCAAAAACGGTGACTCTTACGGTTACGGACAATCACGGTGCTACGAACACGTACTCCAAAGTCATTACCATAACGAATGAGACCTTATATTCATTTACCGATTTTAATTTACTCTTCACGCCTGTAGGACAGAAATTCACCTTTAACGGCGGCGAAGTGACTACGATGGAGAAAGTGCCTTATACGTACATGGATGAGCCAAGTTTGCTGATCCGCAGTAACAGTCCGGAAACTGTGAATACGGAAGGCATTGTATATAAAGAATCATCTTCAGGGCAGACCCGTTTCATGATTCATCACGTGAACAATACAGGCAAAAGAGTAAAAATGTATGTGATTGCAACCAATAACAATCCAAATCCAGCCGTATTTGAACAACAGAATATGGGCTTTGCCGGACCTACACCGTATGCTACCGTAGCTGGGAAATTGTCTATTGATAAATGGTTCAAGTCCATTCAGACTGGAGCGGATCAAAAGAAAGAGTACCTTCAACCTGGGGAAAGCAAATTGATTTTGACAGAACTTAATAAAACGCCAATGAAAGAAGGACAAGTCATTTCTCTCTATTCGGACGCTTATAGTGATTATTCCCTAGACTATAACGTTATCCTGGTGGAAGAAAATAAAGATCCGTTTGAGGCTCTGCCATTGCTACCTGTGCTGGATCGTGACGGAGTGCACAACCGGGGTACGTATCCGAATGCGACTCGCATCATAAAGTACGATGAGCACGTGGGAACCAAACCGGCCCGTCTGCCACTTGGTGACAATTCAAGCGATCCCAATCTGGTAGGAACAGATCCGATGGCTTACACAGACGCATCCAATGCGGGTAATTTCGGCGTATTGTACAAAATCACGCTGACCAATGTTGCACCGCGTACGCTTATCTCCTTTAACCCTCGTGGAGGGAAGTATTCCGGAGTAGCTCTGGTGAACAATCAGTTGGTATCGATTGCTGAAGGTAACGTTGCCGTTGCCAATTCAAGTGAACAAAGCGTTCTTTACCGCACCGGATCATCTGGAGAGAGCGTAACGATTCTATTCTCTGCCGCGCCAGGAAGCAACCTGCCGGTGAATCTGCTCTTTACACCACTCCCATCGGAGAAGTAATGTAGGTGTCTCTTATAACAGATGGTTTGGTGGCACGTTAATCATCGACAGAAAAGACTCCATATGGAGTCTTTTCTTTTCACAACTTATTTCTACTAAGGAGGAATCAAATTCCGATGAATGTAGTCGTCAAGTTGATACGTGAATTCAAAGAGCGGGATAACCGGCGTTTGTTGAAGGATTATCGAGACAAAGTGGAGCTTATCAGGAAACGAAACTTGGAAGTTTGGGATGATAAGCACCTGCAAGCGGAATCTCTTCGGCTGCAAGAAGAAGCAAGATCAGGCAAGCCTTTGGATGATCTGCTTGTTGATGCTTATGCTCTAGTCTGCGAGGTTGCGAAAAGAACAGTCGGATTACAGCCTTACGATGTGCAAATTATGGCTGCGATTGCTTTGCACGAGAGATTTTTGATCGAGCAGCATACCGGTGAAGGAAAAACACTCTCTGCTGTTATGCCTGTTTATCTCAACGCTTTGACAGGCAAAGGTGTTCATGTGCTTACTTTTAACGACTACTTGGCAAATCGAGATGCAGCGTGGATGGGCCCGATCTACCGTTTCCTCGGGTTAACGGTAAGCTCGGTTCAAGCCGGCATGAGCCTGTTAGAGAAACGGGAAGCTTACGCCAAGGACATAACCTATGTTACGGCTAAAGAAGCAGGGTTCGATTATTTGCGTGACACAATCGCATTTAATGAAGCGGATACCGTGCATCGTCCTTTCCATTACGTCATCGTCGACGAAGCAGATTCATTGCTTCTTGATGAAGCACGGGTGCCGTTAGTCATTAGTGGCGATTCGAGTGCTTCCAAGAGTGATGGTAATCTTTTCGCAGAAGTGGCCCGGCAGCTGCGGCCAGGAGAGCATTACGATTTTGACGAGTTCCAGCGGAACGTTTACTTGAATGAAGCGGGTGCTGCGAAAGCGGAGTTGCTGCTGGGATGTGGCAATTTGTACGATAGCCATAACAGTCATTGGTTAACGTCATTGAATTGTGCGCTGCATGTGGAATCGTTATTAAAAAAAGACGTCGATTACATCGTCCGGGACGGTGTAATCGAGCTAATCGAAGAACACACCGGACGTGTGGCCGAGAACAGGTATTTGCCGGACGGGCTGCAAGCTGCGCTGGTGGCAAAAGAAGGGTTGCAGTGGAAGGCCGGTGGGAGAATTCTCGGCACGATCACGATTCAACATTTTATTAGCCTGTATTCGGGAATTTGCGGAATGACGGCTACGGCGCACGCTTCAGCAATGGAATTTGAGGATATCTATGCGCTGCAAGTCGTGCAAATCCCGCCAAACATACGGATCGACCACAAGCACCGAATTTACACCCATAAAGAAGCCAAATATAAGGCGCTCGTACAAGAAATCTCTTCCGTCCATAGGATGGGACGTCCCATTCTTATTGGTACTTCAAGCGTCGAGGAGTCTGATATGCTGGCGGAGGCGCTTGCCGCTGATGGCGTACCTTGCCAGGTTCTGAATGCAAAAAATGATGCAAAAGAAGCCGAAATCATCGCTAAAGCGGGAGAAATAGGCGCGGTAACGGTATCTACGAATATGGCAGGGCGCGGCGTCGACATTCGTCTCGGCGGCGGTAATCCCGCACAGGCAGAAGTGGTTGCCAAACTGGGCGGATTATACGTGATAGGTACATATGTGAACGAAAGCATGCGGATTGACGACCAGTTGCGCGGACGTTGCGGCCGCCAAGGTGACCCTGGGTCTTCCGTATTTTATATTAGCCTGGAGGACGAGTTGATGCTTCGCTTTGGCATTCATAAACTGTTTCGCGCTCCAAATCAGGACGAGGTTCTTGATGATCCGGCGCTCCACAGCAAAATCGAGCATATCCAGCGCGTTATTATAGGTCAAAACTTCGATATTCAGCGGGAATTGAACTGTTATTCGGATATGGTGGAGGATCAGAGGCGAATTCTATATGAAGAACGGCTCGGAATTTTGAAAGCTGAGAGACTGATGAGTCCATCGGAGCGGCGTGTACGGCTTTTTTATATCGACGAGTTCTGGGCTGACCATCTCGCATACGTTTCTTACATTCGCGAAAGCATCCATCTCGAGAGCATTACCAGTCGCAATCCAATCGACGAGTTTCATACGCAAATCACCCAAGCATTCGAGCAAATTCCGGCTAAAATAGATCATGAGTCGGCGAATATGCTTAGAAAACTCGGAGGTTCGAATGAACCCGAGAAATGGGAACAGTTCGGTCTGAAGAGTCCTATTTCGACTCGGACTTATATGATCAACGATCAATACAGCCAAGATAAGCGCAGCTCATGGACCGGAACGACGGTATTTGCTTTTTGGGTCAGTAAGATTTTGAAGCTATTACTGAAGCCAGTATATAGGATGTCAAAATAGTGATGGGAGCGTGACGATCGATGAACAATAGAGAACGGTTTTCGAGCCGGGTCGATTCGTATTTGAAATACCGCCCGAGTTATCCAAAAGAGGCTATTGACTATTTGTACGACGTCGTTGGTTTACGTGTGAGCAGTAATATAGCAGAAATCGGTTCAGGTACTGGCATCATCTCAAAACTACTTCTGGAACGCGGAAGCTGTGTAGTCGCAGTCGAGCCAAATCAGGCAATGCGGGAAGCCGCCGAGCAAACTTTAATAAACAGTTCGAAATTTCAGAGTACATCAGGTTCTGCTGAATCTACTGGATTACCTGATCAGTCGGTTGATTTTATTGTCTGCGCTCAGGCATTTCACTGGTTTGATCGCTCCGCAGCCCAAATCGAGTTTCGCAGAATTCTACGGCCAGGTGGGAAAGTAATACTCATCTGGAATTCACGTCTTACTAACGGTACTCCATTTCGTGAAGAGTACAATCAACTGCTCCATACATATGGAACCGATTACGAAAAAGTTAATCATAAAAATATTTCTCAGGCGATATTGCTCTCTTTTTTCAAGGAAGGTTCAATGCATGAAATGCGATTCAAAATGAGTCAGGAGTTCGATTTCGAGGGATTGAAAGGCCGGTTGTTATCATCTTCTTACAGCCCTGTACCAGGGCATGCAAATTACGATCCTATTATGACAGAACTGCGGCATTTATTTGATAAAAATAATCAAGAGGGTATTGTTGAATTCGATTATGAAACTGAGATTTTTTGGGGAGAAGTATAAATACGGCATTTGAAAGTCGCTATTATAGCGGCTTTTTTTTATTTTAGTAGAACAAGTTCTTGTCGCACTTGCCGGGATTAGCTGTTGAAACGAACCCAAGCACATTTCCTTAAAATCTTATAAGAAATTCTTGATATTTCAGAAATTTATCCGATAGGCGGGTGCTATTATACAAATACAAACAAAGACGAGGTGATGAAATGCAAGCAAAATTGGCAGCGGACGCCATTCCCATCTCCAAAAAGCGAAAGACATGGATAAGGACGATACAAAAGTACAAAGTGATGTATGCTCTCTTATTACCAGCCTTAATTTACTTTGCGGTATTCAAATACATTCCTATGGCGGGAATCATGATTGCTTTTAAAAACTACAACCTGGCTCTGGGACTATGGGATAGCCCATGGGTGGGATTCAAGAATTTTACGGATTTTATGAACGGCGTTTATTTCTGGGACATCATGAAAAATACGATCGTCATATCGCTGTATAAGCTATTGTTCGGTTTCTCCGCACCCATCGTACTTGCTTTACTCCTCAATGAAGTGTATAGCCAATGGTTTAAGAAAATCGTACAGACAATCACCTATTTACCTCATTTTCTGTCATGGGTCATTGTTTATGGAATTATGGTAGCATTACTAGCCCCAGGCGATGGTCTCTTTAACATGATTTTGAAGGATTTAGGTGTTGAACCCATCTCGTTTCTAACGGAACCTGCCTGGGGCAGAATGCTGATCATCTTATCTGAAGTATGGAAGGATATTGGATGGGGGGCGATTTTATACCTTGCCGCCTTGGCAGGAATCGATCCAAGCTTATATGAAGCGGCTCGAATGGATGGCGCTTCTAAATGGAGACAGCTCTGGCATATCACGTTACCTGGCATTCGAGGAGTCATTATTCTGATGCTGATTCTTAAATTAAGCCATATCCTGGATGCGGGCTTTGACCAAATATTCATGTTTGCCAACACCTTTAACCAGGAGAAGATCGATATTATCGACACATGGGTATACCGGGAAGGGTTGGAGCGTCTTAAGATTGGCTTGGCTACGGCTGTAGGATTGTTTAAAGCTGTCATCGGATTTGCTTTAGTATTGGCAGCGAATAAGCTCGCTAAAAAATTCGATGGGCAAATTTGGTGAGGTGGTCTTTAGAATGATCCATTTGACAATCGGGGAAAAAGTCTGGCAAACCGTCGTTTATGTGATTCTTATTTTGTTATCCCTACTGTGCGTGCTGCCCTTCCTATATGTGGTTGCTGTCTCCGTAACGCCAGAATCGGAAGTATTAAGAAGAGGAATTGTGATTATACCAGAATCCTTTACCTTTCTGGCCTATAAAGAAGTATTCATTTCTCATGGGATCTGGCAGGCGTATAAAATTACGTTGTTCCGAACGATTGTAGGGACTGCGTTAAATGTGTTTTTTACGGTGATCGCGGCCTACCCGTTATCCAAAAAATATTTGCCCGGAAGAAGTCCGTTTTTACTCTTCATTGTGTTTACCATGATGTTCAGTGGGGGGTTAATTCCGACATATTTACTAATCCGCTCTCTGGGATTGTTAAACAGTCCTTGGGTATTGATCATTCCAAATCTCATTAGTGCATTTAATCTGGTGATCATCAAAGGTTTTTTTGAGCAATTACCTGGTGAAATCGAGGAATCAGCGAGGGTAGACGGTGCCAGTGAGCTTCAGACGTTATGGAGGATCATTTTACCCTTGTCCTTACCCGTCCTTTCCACCATTTCCTTATTTTACGCAGTCGGGCATTGGAACAGTTATTTTGATGCCATTGTATATATCAATGATTCCAACTACATGCCACTTCAAGTGATTTTGCGCAACATCCTGCTTAACGTCGCAACTCAAAGCGCTGATTCGCTTGCCAATTCCGGGGCTGTCAGTACGTTCGCTGTGCAGATGGCTACAGTTGTTGTAACTACAGTCCCGATATTGATCGTTTATCCATTTTTGCAAAAGCATTTTACCAAAGGTGTACTCCTGGGATCCGTTAAAGGTTAAAAAGTGTTCCAACCTAACTTATTACGGGGAAACCGTGATAATATACAAGCAGAGGAGAGGTCAATATGCAGCGTAAAAAGATTTCATTTGCTATTCTGTCGGCAATCTTAGCACTTGGAACGCTTTTGTCAGGATGTGGGGGAAATGAAGAAGTTACATTGACAACTTCGGGTAATTCGCTAGGCCAGTCTGGCCAGTTTGCAACCAAAATGAAAATCTCAATGTTTAACCAAGGCACTTTTAATGCTGCTGCTCCGGTACCTCCACGTGAAGAAGATATTCAACGTCAAATGTTGGAAGAAGAGATGAACATCGACTTGGATATGATGATTCCTCAAGCGGGTCAAGCAACAACCAAACTGAATACACTCATTGCAGGCGGGGATATTCCAGACCTGATCTTCTTGAAGAGCCGTGCTGATCTTGCGCAATATTACGACCAAGGTGTTCTTGCGGATTTGACACCGTATATGGACCAATTCCCTGAACTACAGAAACGGTTTGGCAACGACTCCTGGGAGGCGATGTCCTATCAAGGAAAAACGATTGGAGTTCCAGGTTATGATAATGTAAACGGTATCAGTCGAAGCTTCTTCATCCGCAACGATTGGCTGAAAAAGTTGAATATGGAAGTGCCCACCACACCTGATGAGTTGTTCGAAGTTATGAAAGCCTTTACAGAGAAAGATCCGGACGGTAATGGTAAAAACGATACGTACGGATTCATCGGCGGTATGAATAAAGAAGGCAATCTGCAAACCTACGGCTTTGATAGCTTGATGTGGATGTTTGGCGTCAATCCTCCTTCGGCCGTTGAGATAAAAGATAATAAACCGGTATTTCTGTTTATCGATCCCAAAATGAAAGAGGCGCTTGCTTACATTAATAAAATGATGGCAGCCAAGGTGGTTGACCCAGACTGGGTGACGATGAATTCGCCTGATCTGTTGGACCAAAAGATGTTTAAGGGTAGAGTTGGCTTCATGATCAGAGATGCTCGTAGACTGGAGCCGGATTATCAACAGAAAATGAAAGAAATTAGTGGCGAGGTGCCTGAATGGATCGTTATTCCTCCGATGAAAGGTCCTTACGGGGATCAAATTGTAGAGAGAAAATCGTTCCAAGGCAATTCATGGGCCATATCCGCAAAAGCGGACGAGGACAAAATCATTCGGATCTTGTCCATGCTAAATTATCTCTTTACGGATGAAGAAGCCTATCCGAACTTTGCATACGGAATCAAAGGCATCCATTGGGATGTCGTAGACGGCAAGATCAAAAATAAAACCTCCGAGTTATCAAAGGAAATGAAAGAGAAGTACTTGTGGGTTGATCATTATAGAATGCCACGCCGTGGTGATGATGCAGAGTACTTCAGCTTCCAGAATCCGAAGACGGCGGAAGCTTTCAAGGACAATCAGCAATATGTGGGGCCAACGTTGCCCGGAAATTTATTGACCCCAGACCCTAGCGATACCTTGGATGCTGACCGCACACGTTTCATTAATGAAAGCTTGGTTAAATTTATGACGGGCAAAGAGCCTCTTTCCAACTGGGACAATTTCCTCCAGACGCTGGATACCAAGTTTGACATGCAGAAATATAAGGAAACCGCAATCCAGCAATTTAAAGAAGCCGGCCTTATCAAGTAAAATAAACGAAGAGAGAGTGGCTATTCGTAGCCCCTCTCTTTATTAGCATATGCTATTCTTAGTTTAAAACGGAACTAAAAGGAAGATGATCGATGCGAAGAAGAATCAGCTTGCCTTTAAAATTATTTTTTATCGTATTTGCATTTGTATTAGGCTGCATCATCTTGATAAGCCAATTGTCTTATCGCTATGTCCAAAAGGAAATAAGAACCAATGACATTTTTTACACCAATCAAATACTAGACAAGGTAGACCAGTATTTCACCGTTAATTTTTCCTCCTTCCAGACGATTCTCTTCTCAGTCGAAACATCAGTGAAAGCCAACATTAACAATACCGAAGTGATTAAAAAACAATTAAGAGAGCTGTATGAACTCAACAGTATTTATGTCAGTAATATTTATTTGATCAAAAGCGATTTATCCATTCTGGGTGGAAGTACACCTACTCGTATATTCGATGAACCTTTATCTGAAAGAGCACCTTTATTTGATGCGGCTGACAAGAATAGAAGGACTACCTTTGTTAGTGAACCTTACAAATCGAAGTATTCCGGCTGGACCGTTACGATGGTTCGATATCTGAACGGTGCTCCGTTTCCTATGGCCATTGCGGTTGATTTGGATCTAAATGCCATTGAAGAAACCTTGTTCAAGATCAATAAACAGGAACAAATGAATCTGGCTCTGATCACTACGTCAGGTAAGATCATTGCCGGATTTTCTGAAAATAAAGGACCTCTGAATATACAAGATCATTCTTTTTCGATCGGAGAGACGTCAGCGGAAGAAATTTTGGATACGACAGAAACAAACCTTCAACTGTTTACCAACGATGGTATTCCGGTCTCCCTTTTGAAAAAAACAACGGAGAAATTCAACTGGACCATCATCTCGATCAACGATGAATCACGCTTAAAAGCAGCGTTGTCCAGATTGGAAACCTATTACCTCGAGCTTCTCGCTGCAGGTCTTATTTTAAGTTTGTTCATTTCTTTTTTGGTTGCCAAATATATAAGAAAACCACTCTATACGCTCAAAACAAAAATGAAGCAGGTGGAACAAGGCATCCTCACAACGACAATAACGATTAATCGAAACGATGAGTTTGGCGATCTTTCACGAGCATTCGATCGTATGCTGCAGCAAATTGTTGAACTGATTCGCCGAGCCGAGCTTCATAATGAACTAGAGCGCAAGTTGGAAATCCAGGTGTTACAGTCTCAAATCAACCCACATTTTCTGTATAACACACTTGGTTCAATCAGCAATGTGATACGTCTCGGACAAATAGAGAAAGTAGATGTGGTGATCGGATCGCTCATTTCATTATTGGAGTACGGGATAGACGATGCATCTGAGAAGGTTTCCCTACGCCAGGAATTACGCAATGTAGCGGACTATATCGAGATCCAGAACATTCGGTATAACCGAAACTTCCACTTGATTGAAAATATCGAAGCAGGACTGATGGATTTTCCAGTTTTCCGAATGCTGTTACAGCCCCTTGTGGAGAATAGTATCTTCCATGGTTATAACGGAGGGGGAATTGAGGGCCCTATTACGATTCATGCGTACAGGGAGGAAGGCATCGTCATCATCGAAGTTGTTGATCAAGGTGAGGGAATTCCAGCTGATAAAATAAAGCATATTTTAATCTCAGAACCGAGTGAAGAGGAAGTAAAAAGAAAACGAATCGGGCTGAACAATATTCATGGTCGAATAAGACTCCACTACGGAGATCAATTTGGACTGGATATCATAAGCATACCTAAGGAAATAACCCGTATACGCGCTTTATTCCCGGCAGAATTGCCAAAAGGAGATGCATAATGGGGAGAGACTATACCTGCTTCATTGTTGACGATGAAGACCTGATCATTCAACGATTGGAATTGTTTTTTAATGAACTCTCTCATAGGGATAGACGATTTGTTCTAGTGGGCAAAGCGAATAATGGGCTGAATGGGATCGAGGAGATCATAAAACTTAAACCGGATATCGTCATATCCGATATTGTAATGCCGCGAATGGACGGAATCTCCATGATTGAGCAGCTCAAGGCGGAGCTCCCCCATACCCAATACATACTTCTCACCGCCTATTCCTCCTTCGAATACGCTCAGCGAGCGATTCAAGCCAACGTATTGGAGTACATTGTAAAGGTTCCGCTAAGGGAAGCCGATTTGAATCGAGCGTTGGATAAAGCAGCCGGAATTTTAAATGAGTTTGAGAAAAAAGAGGCGGAATTTCACTCGTTAAACGTATCCGTACTTGAAAATAAATATAGAGTGCGCAAGCAATTTTTCAACGAACTGATCCGAGGTGAAATTCCTTCTCATCGGGCATCGGATTTTGCCAATCGCATGCAGTTTCATTTCTTTCAAGCCAACTATTGCTGTTTCATCGTTGAGATGAATACGTATGAAAGTTTCCGAAACGAATACGCGGCCGCAGATCAAAACATCTTGAAGTATGCGATTACAAATATCATCGAAGAAACGGTGATGAATGGTAGTAGTGGGGTAGCTGCGGATCTGTCGGATAATCGTTTTATTGGCTTTTTATCCTGGGAAAATAATCGCAGTGATATGGAAACGGAATATGCTTGCCTATCCTTGGGAGGGCAGATCATCTCTCATTTGCATCAATATTTGAATAAAAGGGTATCTGTCGCTTTTGGAAGTCCGCACCGAGGCTGGGAATCGATCAAACAGGCGTACACGGAAGCTAAAAATGTGAGTGAGGATTTCTATTATCATACCGAGAAAGTCGTAAAAACACCGATGCATCGGTTCCAATACCATAATGACAAAAAAGCAGACTTTCAGCAGAAGCTGGCTGATTTTCTTATACGGATGAAACGAAAGATTTCCAAGGAAGAGCTGGACAATGCACTTGCCGAACTGTCGCAATTTGTTACGGACCATAAAATCCACAAGTCCATCATGGCGCCAATGATTAGAGACTTGTACAGAGACATTACCGTAAAGTTTAAATCGGGGAATAAGATGGCCACGGAAGTTCCAGACTTCCCCATGGAATTTATGGCATTTCAAGAGCAGCTTGCTTATATTGGCGACTTCACATTCGAATACGTGCATGCGGGCCAACTATTACATCGTGCAGAGATCATGAGTGCTATGCATTTTATAGAGACAAACCTGAAACAACGCTTAACATTGGAGGCAATTGCGGAGGAAGTGAATTTAGCGCCATCGTATTTTAGCAGCTTATTCAAAAAAACAATGAACGAAGGCGTGATTAGCTACATTAACCGTAAAAAAATCCATCTCGCCCTCGAGTTGTTAAACGTTCGAGATTATTCTTTATTGGAATTGTGCGAGGAAGTAGGCATCGTCAATGAAGGGTACTTTTGCAAACTTTTTAAAGAATATACGGGGGATACACCTAAGCAATATCGGATAAAAATGACACGGTAGGAATTCAAATAAGGATACAAAAAAATGTATGATTTTTTCGCGAAATCCTGTAAAAAAAAAGAGGTCAAAACCATTACCATGATAGGAGCATCTAATCATGGAGGTTATCCAAATGGAGCTTATGAAAGCTGATGTAACCGTCATAGGTGGAGGAATTGCCGGGATATGTGCTGCCATTGCTGCCGCACGCCAAGGGTTGCTGGTTTCACTTATCAATGATCGGCCAGTTCTGGGTGGAAATGCGAGCAGCGAGGTCAGAGTTCACATTAACGGGTCGGCATATCTCGGAAACAGTCCATCCTATTATGCTCGCGAAGGCGGGTTGGTGGAAGAACTCAAACTGAAGATCTTTCATTATAATCCGTTATACAACAAAAAGCTTATGCTTTCACTTTCGGATACGGTCTTGCTTGACATGGTTTATGATGAACCCAACATTTCTCTATTTCTGAATACATGTGTGCATGAAACGGGCATGGAGAACGGCAGAATTCAATGGGTGGAGGGCCTTCAATTGGCTTCCGAAAGAAAATTTCGTTTTGAAAGCCCAACCTATATCGATTGCTCCGGTGATGGAATTGTTGGATACCAAGCAGGTGCTCACTTCCGATGGGGAAGAGAGGCGAAGTATGAATACCAGGAGGAGCTCGCTCCAGAAGTGGCAGATCATTACACGATGGGTGATACGATTCTGTTTCAAGCCCGTGACGTAAACTATTCCGTTCCTTACAAAAGGCCAGGCTTTGCGTATGATATTACGAAGCTGGAGTTTTTTGATAGTATCAGAAAAGGATTAAACCATCGATCTTTTCCAAGGAAAATCAACGGGCTTGGCGGATTGTGGTGGCTGGAATACGGCGGACATATGGATATTATCAAGAATAATGAAGACATCGCGTTGGAACTGCGGAAATTGGTGTATGGGATCTGGGATTATATCAAAAATAGCGGTGAGTTTGATGATGTAGACAATCTTATCCTGGATTATGTATGCCCGATTCCGGGAAAGCGGGAGTCGAGGCGGTTTATAGGGGAACACATGCTGTCTCAGAACGATCTTACAGAAAAGACTCATTTCGAAGATGCGGTATCCGTCGGAGGTTGGTATATGGATTTGCATGCAAATAAAGGCATCTACGATGACGGGCCGGCTACCGCGTGGAACTTTGTGCCGGGATTGTACAATATCCCGTTTCGTAGCTTATTTTCACGTAATATCCCAAATCTCATGTTTGCTGGCCGCAATATAAGCGCTACACATGTGGCTTTTGGATCTACAAGGGTGATGGCAACCTGTGGTTGTATGGGGCAGGCGGTAGGAACGGCTGCTGCGTTATGCGTAAAATATGATACAGACCCTGCGGACATCGTCAAAGCCCATATGGGTGAGCTTCAGGCGCAGCTGCTTCGAGACGGGCAAACAATTGTAGGCCTTCAAGAGCCGTTAGATCCTTATTTCGCAGACGGATTAACGATTCGTGCCTCGTCTCAGCGAAGCTATGAACATCTTCATCCAACCGAAGAGATCTCCTTGGAGAACGCGTTATGTTTGGTTTTGCCGATCCAAACATCTCTGGTTGAAAGTGTGCAGATCAAAATTAAAAATAGATCCGAGCATTCGGAAACGTTGCAAGTGAAGCTGTTTGGTGGGGATCGGAAGGAAAACTATATTCCCACCTGTGAGCTGAAAAGCTACAACTTGGTGATTTCAGCGGGTCACGATGACTGGATTACACTGGAACTCAGCTGCAAGAAGCCAGAAGACGACAAAATCTACATCGTATTGGAAGGTACGGCGAGCCTTGCCGTGTATGGCAATGAAGAGAAAATGACTGGAGCGGTGAGCTTCCTTTATAGACCGGAAGAGCCATCCAGGCTGAAGAAGCTTAATAAGAGCATTTGCTTCAAAGATCTGATACCATCTCAGGATATGTATAATCCCGCGAATGTCGTCAACGGCTTCTCCAGACCTTATGGTCTGCCGAACGTCTGGATTTCGGAACGTACGGAAGGACAGGAATGGTTGGAATTTGGTTTTGCAAGCCCCAAGAATCTGGATGAAATCCATCTTGTTTTCAATTCGCAGCTGAATTTGGAGCATTTCGACGATCCAATCGAGTCGTTGATTCAAGATTATGATGTGACTTTAACTTTGGAAGACGGGACCGAGAGTGAAATTAAAGTCCGTGGGAATTATCTTTCATTGAATAAACATCAGGTGCATGCACAAGGTGTAACCCACATCCGGTTTGATTTCTCTGCAACGTATGGTTCGCCATATTATGAAGTGTTTGCTGTAAAACTTTTTGCTCCTAAAAACGCTAAGTGAGGGCGGGTGAAGTCGTGATGAAGGAATTTTTCCCACGAAGAGGGCTACCTAATGTCATTCAGAAGTTGGAAAATGGAGAAACCGTGACCATCGTTTATTTCGGCGGGAGTAATACACGTTCTGAAGGATACAGAGTCATGACGGCGGATTGGCTGCGGGGGCAATATCCCCATGCGGATATCCGCTCTGTGAATGCAGGCATTGATGGGACAGGATCGGACCTTGGCTGCGCCCGTTTGGAGACAGATGTACTGCGTCATCAGCCTGATCTCGTGTTTGTTGAATTTGTTGGCAACGATGGCGGAGTTCCCGAGTCCAAAGCGCGGATCGAAGGCATTGTCCGACAGATTCGTAAGCGCAGCCGGTTTATCGATATCTTGTTTGTGTATACGGTGAAGGAGCGGGATTTGATCTCATTTCAATCCGGCGAATACCAGAAGGGCGCTCTTATGCAAGAGGAAGTCGCCGACTATTACGGCATTCCTTCCATTCATCTGGGCGTAGCGGTCAGTCAATTGGTTTCGGATGGAAAGCTTATTTTTACTTCAAGAGCAGACGTGTCCATCCACGGAGCCGTTATTTTCACGCATGATTCGATCCATCCAACGATTCCCGAAGGACATCAGATTTACACAGATACAATCACCAGGTCATTTGAGAAAATGAGCGAACTTCGAGATCACCCGGGAAAAGTGGAACATCATTTGCCACAAGACACTTTGGTACCGGCCAATCCTTGGGAGTATGCAACCATGCAGCCACTGGATTATCTTACTCATTTTTCCGCAGGGTGGTCTTACATGACCTCTGATGATTTTCCTTTAGTGCGTGAGTATGATTGGTTGTTCCCCGGTTTATGGCGAGCAGTTGATGCCGGAGAGGCGATCACAGTGGAGTTTGAGGGAACCCACATCGGCTTATTTGATATCGGGGGTCCGGATTCTGGCCGATTGAAGGTGTCGGTGGGTGGAGGGGAACCCTTCCTTATTGATCGATTCACACCCTATAACGATCATAATCGAAATCAATATGTTTTCTTGCCGGAGCTAGCGAATGGGAAACATACAGTTCGCTTCGAGATCGATCACGAGAAAACTGACAAAGCGGCCGTGTTTGAGGCAAGTGGCAATAAACGAAGTATGGAACATATTCGGCAACATCCAGCTTGGTATGATCAAACGGTCATTCAGCTTGGAAAGTTGTTATTGGTGCAGCCGCCATTATAATTGATTAGTCCTCATAGGACACTTGGAAAACCTATATTCTATCTGACTGCAACTGAGCAATCAATTAGGATGTAGGTTTCTTTTTTTACTTAAAATCGTATAAGAAATTCTTAAAATGAAAGAAATTTCACCGTGATGTAACATGCTAAGATAAAAACGACAGAGCGGGATTAGGCAGAATGCAACTCATTTTTGGAAGCGTTATCATTTTAAGGAGAGGCTGTGAATTGTATGGTCAAAAGGAAGCTGTTTTTCTTCATCGTTTTCATGTTGACGGTCGTAGTTCCTTCCAGCCTGATCGGAATAAGGACCGCTTATGCGGAGACCTTACCTTATCAGACGATTATCATCGATGACGGGAGTATCAAGATCAATGATGTTGTGACACCTGATGCGGGTAACGAGAACAATGGATATGCGGCTCCGAATTGGACTACAAGCACAGGGGTGAAGGGGTATGATCTTTCCAGCACCAAATATACGAGTACAGCAGGCAGAACGATAACATGGAATCCACGCTTGGAAGCAGGAACGGCGAAAATATCGTTCTATAAGCTGGATTGGGCGGATAAAGCAGATAGGAATGTGAAAATCGAAATTGTTCATAATGGAACAACGGATGTAGTGTTTATGGATCTAAGACCCTCATCTGGCGCTCCAACAGGGTGGGTTGATTTGGGAGAGTACTATTTTTCTGGAGTTGGCGAAGAATTTGTTCAATTGACCCGGTCTACCGGGACCACAAACACGATCCTTACACGCGCGGATGCGGTCAAGTTCGAAGGGAATATAACGCAGAAAGAGCCACATAAGACAATCATCATTGATGATGGGAGCCTCACAATTGATCATGTCGTTACGGTTGATTCCGGCAACGCTAATAACGGATTCTCCGCTCCATATTGGAGCACAAGCGCGGGAGTGAAGGGATACAATAATTCCAGTTCCAAATTTACAGACGCTGTAGGTAGAAGCATCACCTGGAATCCACGCTTGGAAGCAGGGACGGCGAGAATATCGTTCTATAAGCTGGATTGGGCGGATAAAGCAGATAGTAATGTGAAAATTGAGATTGTTCATAACGGGATTACGGATGTTAAGTTTATGGATCTTAGACCTTCGTCAGGTCCATCGGTTGGATGGGTGGATCTGGGGGAGTATGAGTTTAGTGGTGATGATAGCGAATTTGTCAGGCTGACTCGAACGCAGCCTTCTACGGGTACAATTATTTCGCGGGCTGATGCAGTCAAGTTCGAGGGGAATATCCGTCAACAGGCACCACCTTTGCCCCCGCTAAGAAGCCGTACCTTAGCGAATCTCAGTTACACAGAGAAAGGCAGCATCGAAAATGCGAACTATAAGGCAACCTTCTATGAGGCAGCATGGGATGAAGGTAAATCCATCGTTCGTGACATGTTCTACAAAAACATGGAGACAGGGAACTGGGTTCCAATCAATAATGAATCGGAAAGACTTGAGGAACAATGGGTTTTATTAGATGGGAATGCGGGCAGCCGAACCAATTACTACGATACGATGAACAAACGCTGGATTACATTCGACGAGGTCCATTTTCCCGACAGCCAGACGGCGATATTGACCGATTCTACGCATAGCAGTGATTACGATTTTGAAGTGAACTGGTCCATGGCAGGGGATAAACCAGATGTTTCTTTTGCCTTTACACCTCGCCGCGACGGCAATTATGTGATTGGATATCAGTCCTTCACAACAGAGGCAGTCTCGGGCATCAATGAAGTGTTAAATGGATTCAGGTCACATGCCAAAATGGTAGGTACGGTGGAATCAACAAGTTTAAGAGAGCTGAGCGCTCCGATGAGCCTGGTTGAGAAAAATGATGGTTCAGGAAATCCATTGACGTATGGCGTATTTGTACCTTCGGCAGAGCTTCCGGTTGAATTTGAACCGACGGGAGGTGTTACAAAACAACGGCTTGGCATGAGCCTGGTCAACAACGAAGGCAACGTGCAGCCCATCCTGTATGCGCCTCAATTAGGGACTTATTCGCAAATGACCGCAGAAAGTACCTATCAATTTCATTTGGGGCTAATCGCTCAAAAAAGCAATCTATATGAGTCCTACGTGGATATTCTTCGCAATGAGTACGATTATTCGGCATACCGGGAAAATGTGTCAGATCAGTCGCTTACTGACGCGATGTTTAATATGATCGATTTGCTTAAGATTGAGCCGCAAGGAGACGACTCTGTTAATTATGTCCCATCACCTAGCGGGTGGTGGAGCCGTGCCAAGGGTTTTATCGATATCGAAAACGAGGATAGCGTCCGAACAAGCTCAAATGCAGTTCTTTTGGGAGCTTATTATTTAACTGGGGACGACCAGCTTTACGATACGAGAGCACTGCCGTCCGTCCAGTATGGCGTATCGCGAAATGGTATCGGTTGGTCGCCAACGCAGAAGAAAGTATATGGTGTGCCTTCGTTATGGAAAATGGCTACTCTGCCTTTTGATGTTTCAAGCGTAGCGGCAGTTAATCAGATGATGGGCACTTCGGCAGGCATTGGTGCACTCGCTCAGGAAGAATACCTTGTACGTGACCCGGATCAGAAAGACCGTGGGCCTGTCATTCAGCCCCTGATGATGTATCGGATGACGGGAGATGCACAGTATTTGCAAGCTGCGAAGGATGCAGCCGACAGTTATATCACGCAACATATCGATACGCCTGCATCCGTCGATGTGAGTAAAAATGAGTTCATTTATTATTACAGCAAGCTGTGGATGGAGATCTTGGAGCTTTATGAGGAAACTCAGGATCCCAAATACTTGGATGCCGCCTATAAGGAAGCCAAACGCTATGCAACAATGTTCGTTGCTCGTCCAGTTCCTGAAGGTAACGTTACGATTCCTCAGCCGGAGACATATAATTACGCCGAGTCGTTCCATTGGCCGGAAAGTGGTAAATTTCAATATCCAAGACTCAAGCTTCCCGAAGATATTGCCGGAGGTGTTCAAGCGGAGCGTTGGCTTATTTCACCGAGCGGATTGACGTTTGAAGCAGGAAGTACAACCGGCTATTATCGGATGAATGCTCAGGAAGCTCCGTTCATGCTGAGATTGTCGCTCTATACAGGGGATGAACTGCTGCAGGATATTGCTCATAATGCGGTTATTGGACGATATTCCAGTTATCCAGGTTATTATTATAAAGGGTTCGCCGTTAGCCAACTTGAACCGGACTTTCCTCTGGAAGGCCCAAGCGGGGCTACATCCATCTATTATCACCATATCCCGGGGCAACTCGGGCAAACGATGGATTATTTGATTAGCGAACAATCATTAAAATCAAACGGGAGCATTACGTTTCCTTCCGTATTTGAAACGAATTTTTTATGGTTCAAATATCACCTCTATGGGAATAAACCAGGTCAATTTTATGGTAATTCGGACGTTTGGCTCTGGATGCCTAAGGGGATTATTAAGACCAACCATCCTCAATTGAATTGGATAACGGGTGAGAGCGGGGATAAATTTTACATCGGATTAAGCAATGCATCGTCTGAAGAAGTTCAGACTCCAATTGAATTAAACGAACAGATCATTGGATTCAATCCGGCGCAGGATTATACCGTAACGATCATCCGCGACAATGGCACACCAGAGCAAACGGTAATGAGTGGTGGAATCATTCAAGCCACGGTTTCAGGCAAGGGCATCACCGCGATCATTGTAGAGGGACTCGATATTGATGTACCGCTGCATCAGGTCAGAACGGCAGATACATCGGATGCAAGTTATTTCTTTGATACCCACAGTCCAATTGATGCGGTTAAAGGCATGCTGATCGTTAAGCCTGACGAAACGGTTTATGATGCTTATGTACAGGCCAAAACAACGAAACCAGCGACAATCCACTATTCCTTGGATGGCGGGGCAACGTACACGACCATCCCAGATACGATCTATCCGATGGAATGGTCGATACGAGTGAATGATTTATCCCAAACTTTCACGTATTACGTGGAATCGGAGGGGAAACAGACCCGCAAGCGGACACTTTATCTGCCTGATCAGGTAACGGAAACTCCAGTCCAACCCGATGGGCAGGATAGCTCAACCATCATTGTGGATAATACGGAGGCGGAGACAGAGGGTGTCTGGATAAGGGATACGACGGCTGACAACTACTACTATGATAACTATGTGTATGCCAAATCTACGGCTGGCACAGCGACAAGCAAAATGAGATGGCGGCCTGAGCTGCCGGAAAGTGTCACTTACAGTGTGTATTACAAGATTCCGCAAATCACCGCTACGAGTGAGAATTGGGCAACGAATGCCTCATTTACCGTTTATTATAGCGGGGGCTCTGAGACGGTTACCGTTGATGAGACAACGGCGAATGGTACTTGGGTGCACCTAGGGGATTATCCTTTTGCTGCAGGCGATAGCGGGTACGCGGAACTAACCAATAAGGCCAACAAGTCCAGGGTCGTTGCCGATGCGATCATGTGGGTGGATGCAAACCAGATACCGCAATTGGAGTCTGCGGTGATCCTATCCGATCGCAGCGAGGTGCAGATGACTCAAACCGCACAACTGAGCGTAATCGGCTATTTGGATAACGGTTTGGTCGGTGATCTAACACAGGCCAATGTGCAGTATTTCGTTGATCGTACAGATCTGGCCGAAGTGGATAACAATGGGTTGTTGACCCTTCTTAATCTCGATGGGGACACGGATCACATTGAGGTATGGGCTACTGTCACGATTGATGGAGTGACCTTAACCACACCGCCTTTGAATATCACGATCAGGGACCTAACGGTTATCGTGGACAGTACAGATACAACTGGTTTATACACGACAGAAGGGTCTTGGAGCCAAAGCAATTTAGCCGGATATAAAATTGGGGTTAAGTCCCGTTACTCTACAGTTCAAGGATCATCCGCAACGTGGAAAGGTCAGTTTCCAGAGGGGAAATATACGGTCTCGATCTACAAGCTCGTCCATACGACAGCCAACGATAATAATGTCAAAGTGGAAGTGAAGCATAAGACGGGTACCGAGGTCACCTATATCGATGCAACGGCCGGCTCATCGGGTTGGGTTAATCTGGGAACGTTCGACTTTACGGGTGACGGTAGCGAGTATGTCCGGTTAACCAGAGTTACGCCTACAACGGTAGACCCGCCAACACTTCCTGCGGATATGATCTATACGAGGGTTGACGCAGTTATGTTCGAACGGCATTCCGATGATTCGGAGCTGCTTGCAAATGAAGCGTCAGGTGGTGAACCGACACTTTCTGAATAATGGCAGTGAATTATGAATGGAAGTGGAACGAAGGTAAGTGATGTTATACAAATTAGTGTAAAATAACGCTAAGAGCCGAGTGGATCAAAACGATCCATTTGGCTCTTTTTGTCTAGGCGCAAGAAAGTGTGGTTACAAGGAAAGAAGGCAGTCGGCCACCTCCCTCTTGCCATTAAACACTTAAGTTTGCCAAATCCAACTTTTTTGGATTCTCGTAAAAAAATTGCCGCTTACAGATTATGTTTCGTCACGCTCAAAACGTTTCTCTAGACCCACACAAATCTTCAATGATACCATCATACACGTGCTAGAATTGAAGATTGCAGGAGGATATCATTGTGGATCAACTTAAATACGATAATCTAAAGCTGGGGGAGCGCGGAGCCATCATCAGCATTATCGCCTACATATGTTTGACCGTATTAAAACTGGTCATTGGCAATATGGCCGGATCAGAAGCGCTCAAGGCGGATGGATTAAACAATGCCACCGATATTGTGGCCTCAATAGCTGTACTTATTGGCTTGAAGCTTGCCCAACGCCCCGCCGACAAAGATCACAGATATGGTCACTGGAGAGCAGAGACTGTTGCGTCACTTGTTGCTTCTTTCATTATGATGGCAGTAGGTTTGCAAGTACTGTTTGAAGCCATTGGTTCTGTGTTTCAGGGTACACATGAATCTCCGGATATCATCGCCGCTTACACAGGCATTTTCTGTGCGGTTGTCATGTATCTGGTCTATCGCTATAACAAGAGACTTGCTACCCGCATTAAAAGTCAGGCGGTCATGGCTGCAGCTCGAGATAATATCTCCGATGCCTGGGTAAGTACCGGTACGGTCATCGGGATCGTGGGTTCCCAGTTCGGCCTTCCATGGCTGGACCCTGTAACGGCTGTCATTGTAGGTTTCCTGATCTGCAAAACCGCTTGGGACATTTTCAAGGAAGCCACACATCATCTGACGGACGGTTTTGATGTTGAACTGATTCAGGAGTACAAAAAGACGATTGCCGGAATTGACAGCGTAGAGACGGTTAAAGACGTGAGAGCGCGGAACTATGGCAATAACGTTGTAGTAGACGTTGTCATAACAGTCCATGCTGGCCTGGACCTTCAACAAGCACACGATATCTGTACAGACGTGGAGAACGAGTTAATGGAGGAGCATGACGTATACACCGTTCACGTTCATGTGGAACCTGATACGTTGGAAGATTGCATTTAAACTCAGGATTATAAAAGAAGGACTAGGCAAAGCAAAAAAACCAGTGAGCTTTAATTATTCACTGGTTTTTTACTGATTTCAATTTTCACTTTTAAAAGAATACTCGGTTATTGATCCCATACATGACTATCTCGGCAAATTGTAGGTAATCAGATTGTTATATTTATCCGCATGTTTCTGTTCGTCCAGGATGATTCCCCACACCGTATCTTTATATATGCCATAAGGGAGACCAAACCATATTTTTCTATACTTTTCCACGGCGGCCAATTCACCCTGAAACGCCTTTTGCAGTCCGGCAAGATAAGAGGTGACCGTCTCAACCGGCTCACTGCTTACGCCCGAAATCTCTTGACCTGTCAGATCCTTGTACATTTGGCGGAACATTTGATTATGTCCGCGTTCATCATTGCGGATGCTCGTGATGATGGCAGCCTGATTGGCATCGGGTGACAACTGAATCAGTGAATCATAGAACATCTCATCATTTCGTTCTCCTTGCACAGCCGTTTTGATTAATTCAAGCGCTTCGGCTGATGATGTTGCCCATACCGGAGTAAAAGTGTACCTGTAACCATACGGATATGTCACATACATTACGAATCCCTCCAAGACCAATATGAGTTAGGATATGCACGTATGCCTATCAGCGTTAACCCATATCATCTGTCCTGCCATATTTACATTGAAACTTCACTTGGCATACCTCAATATTTTACTGTATCCATAAGCAAGAACAAATGGCAGGAGGTATGACAAAAAGGTCCAAATAATGTTCCATCCATTAAAATAAATGACATGTCCCATCATTTTGGCAACCCATTCGATTACTGTCAGCGATAATGATGCAACGAGGATCGCCAACCATGGCTTGGCACCTTTGACTATAATGGCATACATCATCAAGCAGCCGGCGATCGGATAGACTCCAAGATTCATCGGAAGAGCAGCAAAGGATTGGTTATGTGTATTCGGGAGAATATTCCAGAAAAAATTAAAACCTATATTGTTGATACAAGCGGAGACAGCCACGCCAAGTGGATAATACAGAATAAGGATTGTAAAGTTCCGACGCAGAATCCATACACCCAATATAATGGGAATGACCATACCCAACAGAATGTTTCCCAGCATGCAATTCCCCTCCAAAGCTTGTTACTTCTATAGCTCACAATAAGCTGCATCACTCCGTTGTCTTCTCTTCCAGAAGGCGATCCACCTTATCTGTAAGTGCATCCAATTTTTTGTCATAATGCTTGTACGTATAGAATGCAATGACTGCTTTGACTGCAAAAAAGAGCACCGCAGCAATGATAATAAGTAGATAATTGTGGCCAATCTGCCTTAACCAATCGTTAATTGCATTTATCGGATTTCTCTCCCTTCAATGCAAGTGGTTTTGTATAAGGTAACCAACTCCATGGGATATAATGCATATCAGCAAATTCGGAGTAGGCATATGTGAGTCCAAACGTTAAAAAGGTCGTTTATCCAACAAGGATAAGCGACCTTTTTATTATTTATTCACATCTTGAGGACTTAAATATACTTCAACAGCAGATAATGTCGGACACCATCTGGATTCTTCGATGATCAAGCGGAGCTTCCTTGCTCGGACAGGGAGAAAGCGGCAAATCCGTTTGTATCCAACGATTGTACAGTCGTATAGATCACGCCATATCTCGCCATCCAGATATTCGATGTGTAGTTTCTCAATGCGCTGTCCGGACCGGATATGCTCTTGAAGCAGGATCGTATCAAACGTATGCTCCTCCAACAAATCAAGCTCAATGGCGGCGTGTTCGGTTCCTTCGTTGGGGCACCAATATGTCATTTTGTCCCCGTCCAGCACACGAGTGGCATCGTGTTTCTCATCAAGCGACTCTGATGCAGTAGCTTGTCCTCCGAAGGCCAGGTTATGGCGGAACGTAGCGCGAAGCCAATCGCCAAGCTCTTGCATCCGTATGGCATCATTCTCATGAATTCTGCCGCGTTGGTCCGGAGGCAGATTTAACAGGAACGTAGCATTACCGCCAACAGACTTATAATAAATATCCAGTAGCTTCTCAAGACTTCTAACCTGGTCATCCTCAGCAGCGTGGTAGAACCAGCCCGGCCGAATCGAAGTGTTAACTTCGGCAGGGTACCAGGCAACCTGCTTTCCAGCTACAGCATCACGGCTGCCCAGATTCTCGTCGCGAGAGTTGGCAAGCTTGGCAAACTGTCCATCATCCACATGCTGCGAAGCCTCCTGAATCTTCTCGCAATCCCTGAGTTCCTCCGGAACAACACTCCACTCGGAATCGCGTGTATGTCCTGCTTCATTTCCGCACCAGCGTACATCCGGACCACATACGGATATGACGGCACCTGGCTGCAGTTCGCGAATGACTTCATAGTAGCCATCCCAATCGTACACTTGTTTCAAACCGTTTGGTCCTTCACCGCAGGCACCATCAAACCATACACAGAAGATATCGCCATAGAAAGTCAACAGTTCACGCAACTGCAGCTTGAAATATTCGTTGTATTCGGAGGTTCCATATCGATGGTCATGCCGATCCCACGGGGATAGATATACGCCAAATGCCAGACCACCTAGCCTGCAAGCCTCAGCGACTTCCTTTACCATATCGCCGTTGCCTTCGCGCCACGGGCTGCTCTTAACCGTATGTTCCGTATATGCGCTTGGCCAGAGACAGAAACCATCGTGATGTTTACAGGTAAGGATGAGACCCTTTATCCCTGCGGATTTGCACACCTCTACCCATTGCGTGGCATCAAAATCGGTAGGGTTGAAGAGGGCAGGTGATTCGTCACCGAATCCCCATTCCTTATCTGTAAATGTATTTATCCCAAAATGAATAAACGAATAAAATTCGAGCTCCTGCCAGGCCAGTTGACGGTCGGACGGGGTGATATTGGCAAGAGTCTGAATGGAGTGACTCATGAGTAACATCTCCTTTAATTTGAAATGAATTGAATGATTTCAGCATCATAGGGCTCAAGCTTCAACTCAGAGACCATGGTCTGGCCTGACAGCATACCAACTGCCGTTTCCTGAAGGGGCACGGTCTGCGACTTGCCTGTTGTGTTGACATAGATGGTATTTGCATTGTCCAGATGACGAGCCACGACACCGGATGGTGTGGGGGGACCTTCTACTATGCCAAGCGCCGGATACAAACGATGCAGAAGCGCACTCAAAAACGTTGTATTGGCAGGCAAGGCCACATAGATCGCTTGACCCTGTCCGTATTTATTGCAGGTGACCGCCGGGGAAGTCTCACGTGTATTCGAGAAACTGGCGATGACCCTCGCGGTACGCGGCTCAAGGATCTCATAATAATCGATATCCGGCTGAATGTTTTGCGAATCCATGACGATGACCGGCTTCTCACGCTCCAGGCCAAGCTCGGTTTTTTCCAAACCTCCGGCATTCTCCCAAGGGGTATGGCTGCGCGTTCGAACAAATGCACCACAGCGGATGCCAAATACATCACTCAAGCCTCCTGGCAGGGTAGTATCAAACACCCGATTGTTCGCAGTGACTTTGGCAGAATAAGCCGTCATGATAACGGTACCACCTTGTTCAACAAAAGTGCGCAGCGTTGCAGCCGATTCTTCATCCATGATCGCGTGTCCGGGTACGATAATCAGCTTGTAGTTTTGATGAAGGCTGCGTAGATTGACGATGTTGCAATCCAGATTGGATTGTTCCAGAGCGCTATATGCTTGCAAAACCTGCCCGGTATAGTCAGTCTTGTAATAACTCGGGTTGCCAGCCATAACCTTCAGCGTCTCGAAAGAGTAAGCAATCGCAATGTCCGGGTTCGTTTTTCTTGGCATATCCAGATCCTGCAGCCGTTTGAATTCCTCTGCAATACGTGCAAATTCATCATATTTCCAGCCTGGTATGCCATCATGATCCACAAGACCGAACACATATTGCTCTTCACCGCCCAGCATTGTACGCCAGGTCCAGGCACAGACGGCCTGCGCTCTGTGAATCAGAGACAGGTACGCGTACATTCGCATCGCTCCCGGTGGAGAAGCATAGCCGCCAAAGTCCCCAGTCTGGAACTCCAGACACCAGATGGGCTGATCCAGCTCACCGATGCGATGATCCATGAAGAAACAGGCAGCAGTTAACGCTTGTTTATCTTCGGGATTGGTCCCGGGATAAAAGCCAATGCCTGGTAAGTCGATCATTTCCCGGTACTGCTTCAGATAATCGAAACCGTAGCCCGGATTTTCCGACCAGTGGTTCGTTGTCTCTCTGACTTCTGGAGCTAGCTCCCGCACGATGTCTCTCAATCCTTGCATATAAGCCAACGTCTCATCGGAGTAAAAACGTGCCATGTCCAGAAGGCGTTCTGGTGCACCTTTGACCTGTCCCGAAATCGGGAGGACCACATCACTGAAGCTGTTCAGTTTTCTAGACCAGCGCTGTGCACTCCAAGCTTCATTAAGCTGCTCGACCGTTTCATACTTATTGCGAAGCCAGACCTCGAATCGGTCCCGGGCCACATTGGAATAGGATGGAGCACCGGAACCTAACTCGTTGCATAATCCGAAAGCATAAAGGGCCGGATGATGCCGGTAGCGAATGACAAGTTTTCTGGCGAAATCATAAGCGTATTCTTGGAAGGTTGGATGACCGATATCCTCCATATATCTTGTTTGCGCTTCCATACGGATGCCGCTCGGAGCACTTAAAGAGATTTCGGGATACTTTCTGTGCAGCCAAGTCGGAGCCGGGCGGGTCGCAATATCCAGAATGACCTGAATACCGGCTTCCTCAAACAAGGTCATGACTTCGTCAAACCATGCAAAAGTGTAGTTTCCTTCCGATGGCTCGAAGCTGTCCCAGCATAAATGGCCGAGTCGAACGATTGTAAACGAAGCTTCACGCATCAAGTTGATATCGTGCTGCCAGCGTTCGCGCGGCCAGTCGTGGGGGTGGTAGTTAGCGCCTGCATATAACATCCTGATCACCGCCATATAAAAATATTAAATATATCAATTATTTTAATCGCTGATGATCGGATAATATATATAATAAAAAACGATACTCATATAATAAAATGAAACTGATTAATGAAGTTCACGAAAACGTTGAGGCGTAATATTCTCAAATTTTCGGAAGGTTGAGACAAAATGGCTCACATCCAGAAATCCCACGAGAGAAGCAACGGTTTTGATGGTCATATGTTTGTTGTTCATTAAGTGTTCCTTGGCTTTCTGGATTCGCAGTTGGATCAGATATTGATAAGGGCTCATTCCAGTCGTCATACGAAACAAGTAATTAAGCCGCTGTGAGCTTAAGCCTGCATATTCCGACAGATCAGCCAAGCCGATTGAGGCATCCTGAAAATGCTCCTCCATGAATCGAATATAGGGTGCAAGTCGGGTGGATTGTTGGGAATAAGAGCGTTGTTTGTCCACTTGTCCGTAACGCTTCAGATCCATTAGAAAACGATAAACAAACGTGGAACTATCCATTCCGCTGAATTCGGACTGCTGCCTCGCCAAACGGCTGGTGGTGTTATGAATTCTCGACAGCCTGGAATCGTCTTCCCAACGAATGACCTTCGATGTGGCCAATCCAAGTGAAGAGACGATCATAGAGGCTAAATTACCACTAAATGTTATGTACCAGGTAGACCAGGGATGTGACGACGTGTAATAACGGTGCGGAACATGCGGCGGCAAGAGAATTCCCTGGTTTGGCCCAAGTGTCATCGTGTTTCCCGCACATTCAAATTGCCCTTCACCGCCTGTTGTTTGCAGCCAGTGATAACAATGATAGCCATCAGGTCTATCAAATTCTTCTTGCCATTCGTTATATCCGGTTTGTTCCAAATAGATCGGAAGTGAACGGTCCAGATTAGTGACAAGCATCTGCTTCATGTAATGCTTCATGGTTTATCAACCGCTTTCATTTTTATATCATTTTTCTAATTATAACGGATCATGCTGTTTTGTCTCATTTGATGTAGAGTGACAACCTCAGAAATGAAAAAAACCCCTTCTCTAAGAATGAAAGAAGAGAAGGGATGATCGTAAACTACTGAATTATTGTTGAATTACTGGTGCTTGCTGAGAATATCAAATATGATCTTGGCATTATCTGTGTTGTCGATCAAACCGGCGAAGCGATGACTTGCCGGGCCGTAGGCATAGACCGGAACATCTTCACCTGTATGTCCACCTGTTGTCCAGCCCGTAAATGAACGGTTATCAATAATTGCTTCAATGGCATTATCAATCTTTGTTACATCCGCACTTTGGGCTGCTTCTTTCACCGATTGAATCTCTTCCGGCTTCAACTCCAGTTTCAGATAACTTTTCAGTGTTTCTTCAACCGAAGCACCTTTCGCAATTTGAGCTGCCATGAAGTCTGGAGTCCGCAGTGCAGCTTTGATCGGGTCTACGAAGAAGTTGTATTCTCCGTCTTTTCCAAGCGTAAGTCCGCCCGTGGAGTGGTCGGCAGTAGCTACGACAAGTGTTTCACCGTCTTTTTTGGCAAAATCAATAGCTGCCTGAAATGCTGCTGCGAAATCTTCCATTTCACTCATCGCGCCAACGATATCATTATCATGTCCTGCCCAGTCGATCTGGCTGCCTTCGACCATTAGAAAGAACCCTTTGTCGTTCGAACTGAGACGATCAATCGCTGTATTGGTCATCTCAGCCAATGATGGAGTTGCAGCAGTACGATCAATCAACTTGTCCAGACCTCCGTCCGCAAACAGTCCAAGAACTTGTTGATTCTTATCAGCAAGGAGAGAGGAACGATCCGTCACATAGCTGAATCCGGCCTTCTGGAACTCCTTCGTCAGGTCACGACCCTCGCGTACAAAATTGGATTTCCCTCCACCCAGAAGTACATCCACCTTATGCTTGCCATTAATCAACTCATCATAATAATCGTCCGCAATTGCATCCATATTTTTTCGACTGATATCATGGGCACCGAATGCAGCTGGTGTGGCATGAGTGATCTCCGACGTAGCCACGAGTCCGGTGGACTTGCCGTTTTCTTTGGCTTGCTCAAGTACGGTTTTGACTTCCTTCTGCTCAGGGTCAACCGCAATGGCCGCATTGTAGGTTTTCACGCCCGCCGACATAGCCGTTGCTGCGGAAGCAGAATCCGTTACATTTTGTTTATCATCATCCGGATAGGTCATTTGTGCCCCAACAAGATAAGGGTCAAATACGGTTTTGTCCATGCCCTTCGTTGAAGGATCATCTTTCATATAACGGTAGGCTGAAGTATAAGAGGTCCCCATGCCATCCCCAATGAGGAAGATGATGTTCTTGATTTGTTTTTTCTCCACACTTACAGCTTGAACGGCACTTGCTTGTCCGGCGGACAAGAGAGTAGAAGCCGATACAGCCAGAGTCAGCGCTACCGCTGGTAGTACTCTTTTGGATAATTTCAAAATGATTCCTCCTCGTAATATCTCAAAACAAAATGAATGCATGAATCTATATTCATTTGTTCATTATTAAGAAGATTAGCATTTATTTGTAAATGAGAACCAACAATTTTGTATACCTGAGGTAAAATAAACAAATACGGCGATAACTTTATTTCTTTGCATGAGGAGCAAGTCAAACATTCCAATCAGGGCAATATATTTCCGGCGAAAGATTCACATGATCTGCAACATACGAGATTACAAAAATATACTCATTCCGCTATTTTTGAAGTATGATACAACATAAGTAGAACGCTTTCATTTTTATATTACTGTTAGTATAAAATCAATTTCATTTCAGGAGGCTCTTTACCATTGACCAAAACAACTCCAAATTATGATGGGTATCTCTTTGTACATTTTATTGGCGAACAACCAGACGGAGAGCAGGTTTATTTCTCCTATAGCGAGAATGGTCTTCACTGGAAGGACCTTAATGGCGGATCACCTGTGCTGTTTTCCGACCTTGGAGAAAAGGGGGTACGGGACCCGTTTCTGGTTCGTTCAGTTAAGGAAAATAAATTTTATCTGATTGCTACGGATCTCCGCATCGCAAGCGGCAAAGGATGGACTCATGCCGTTAATGCCGGGAGCCGTGACGTAATTGTATGGGAATCTAGCAATCTCGTAAACTGGTCATCCCCATGGAACGTTACACTAGGTGTTGAAGGGGCTGGATGTGTCTGGGCACCCGAAGCTGTGTATGATGAAACAACAGATGAGTTTCTTGTATTCTGGGCTTCTGCGACGCAGGAACCTCAGGAGCAAGAACGAAAACAAAAAATATACAGCGCTCGTACAAAAGACTTTCGTACGTTCTCCGCATCGGAAAAATACATTGAGCGGGATAATCATATTATTGATACAACGATTCTACCTGCGGATGGCTCTTATTATCGATACTCCAAGGATGAAACAACCAAAAACATACGTGTAGAAAAAGGAGACTCTCTTGACAAAGGGGCGTTTGTTACGCTGCAAGCCCCGGTACTGGAGGCTGTGGCAGGTGTGGAGGGACCTCAAATCTTTAAATTCAATGACCGGGAGGAATGGTGCCTGATTGTTGATCGATTTGCTGAAGGTAAGGGTTATCTTCCTCTGTTGACTACAGATCTGGGAAGCGGAGAATTCCGAATCGTCCCTGATGGTGAATTCGATATGGGAACGACTCAAAAGCGGCATGGAAGTGTCCTGCCAATCACAGCTGAGGAGTGCAGCCGGCTTCTCGCGGCTTTTGGGGATGGTCATCAGGTGCTTCCCGGACAATATGCCGATCCTGATGTCGCACAGTTTGAGGATCGTTACTATATGTATCCGACAACAGATGGCTTCGAGGGGTGGTCGGGGACACAGTTCAAGGTGTTTTCTTCTTCAGACCTGAAGCATTGGCAAGACGAAGGTGTTATCCTTGATCTGGGAACAGAGGATGTGGCCTGGGCAACCGGTAATGCCTGGGCACCGGCAATTGCCAGCCGAAACGAAAAGTTCTATTTTTATTTCTGTGGCAAAATGCTGAACGGCGAGAGTGCCATCGGCGTTGCTGTAGCAGATACACCAATTGGTCCATTCCTGGCCGAGCCGCAGCCTTTAATCACAATGGAACAGTTGAAACGTTTGGGCATTACCATGGGTCAGGCTATTGATCCCTCCATCTATGTCGAAGATGATGGAAGACCTTATCTGCTATTTGGCAATGGACATGCTGCCATTGTGGAGCTTGGTGAAGACATGATAAGTGTCGTGGAGGACACAATGAGCAATCTGGTGGGCTTGCATGATTTTCGTGAGGCGGTAACCGTGTTGAAGCAGGGTGGACTATACCACTTTACGTGGTCCTGTGATGATACAGGCAGCGAAGACTATCATGTGAATTACGGTACGTCAGAGCAGTTATACGGTCCAATTACCTATCGATACCCAATCCTGAGCAAAAATGTCGAGAAGGGCATGCTGGGAACAGGTCATCACTGTATATTTAATGAAAATGAAACCGGTCAATACCGGATTGCCTATCACCGTTTTGTCACGCCACTGTCCAGATTTTCCTCTGGAAAGGGTTATCACCGCGAAATATGTATGGACCCGATTCTTTTTGGTAAGGACGGACTGATTCAGCCTGTCATACTCTAACAGAAGACGTTCAATTGAATCGCTATTTTATGAATACCTGATACAGCATGAATGCCTGTCAAATGTCGCTTTTAGCGGTTTTGGCAGGCATTTTTATCTTCCACCTGGAACAAGCAAAGCCGTAGGGTTGAGCGGGTATGGAACTTATTGAACGTATTCACTCCAGAATAAATTTGACAAGCAAATCAATAAAACGTATTATTACGATATAACGATTTAGGAGGAATACTTTTGAACACTCCCGCTTTTGACAGCAATAATATTAAACAGTTCGATGAACCTGCTAATCTGCTGAAAGCTTTGTCTCACCCCATTCGTTTATGCATTGTGCGGGGACTGATGATGAAAAAGAAATGTAATGTTTCTTATATGCAGGAATGTCTGGAACTTCCCCAATCAACAGTCTCCCAACATCTCCAGAAGCTTCGTAGTGCAGGTATTGTTGCTACGGAGCGCAATGGTCTTGAAGTGAACTATGTGCTTGCCGATCCACGGGTTGAACAGATTATCAAAACTTTATTTGAAAAGGATGATTGTGAATCATGAGCAAAAAAGTACTTATTGTTGGCGGTGTAGCTGGAGGTGCTTCTGCAGCTGCACGTCTTCGCCGTCTGGATGAACATGCCGAAATTATTATCTTTGAGAAAGGACCCTATATCTCATTTGCCAATTGTGGTTTACCTTATTATATAGGTGGCACAATCGATGATCGAGAGCGTCTGCTGGTGCAAACGCCAAAAGGGATGGCAGATCGTTTTCGTATCGATGTGCGTACAAGAAGTGAGGTCGTAGCTATTGATTCGCAGAAGCGAGTGGTTAAGATACAGTCCCAGGAGCGCGGTGCATATGAAGAAAGCTATGACGAGTTGATATTGTCACCAGGTGCAAAACCGATGGTTCCCGATCTGCCGGGTAAGGACAATCCGCTAATTTATACTGTACGAAGTATTCCAGATATTGATCGGATCAAAGACCAGGTAAGTTCATCTAACAGCAAGTCTTCGATCGTCATAGGCGGTGGATTTATAGGCGTGGAAATGGCTGAGAATTTAAAGGAAGCTGGTCTGGATGTAACGCTGATTGAGGGGAACGCACAAGTACTCACACCATATGATACAGAGTTAGCAGCCGCATTGGCACAGGAAATGGAGAATCATGGTGTGAACCTGCTGTTTTCCAAACGTGTTCAGGGATTCCATTCCCTGGAGCAGGGCATAGGTGTTGAACTTGCGGATGGTCACACGCTGACTGCTGACATGGTTATTCTTGCAATAGGCGTAACGCCAGACACCTATTTTTTGAAAGATAGCGGCGTTTCGCTCGGTGCACGTGGACATATTATCGTAAATGAAGCTTTAGAAAGCAGTGTGCCACATATCTATGCTGTTGGGGATGCCATCGAAGTAACGGAAACCATTCATGGTACGAAGGCAACGATACCACTTGCCGGACCTGCCAACAAACAAGGCCGTATTGTTGCCGACCGTATCGCAGGGCTGCCTTCTACCTATAAAGGAACACAAGGTACGTCCATTATCAAAGTATTTGGAATGACCGCAGCCACGACAGGCAGTAATGAAAAAACACTGCAACGTCTCGGCGTGGAATATCAAACCGTTATCGTACACCCTGCTTCTCATGCATCGTATTATCCGGGTTCAAGCGCAATTACTCTTAAACTGCTGTTTACTCCGGAAGGTAAAATTTTGGGCGCACAAGCGGTCGGTTATGAGGGAGTGGATAAACGAATTGATGATATTGCTGTAGCCATTCATTTTGGAGGACATGTACGGGATTTGACAGAGCTTGAACTGAGTTACGCGCCACCTTATTCTTCTGCCAAAGATCCCGTGAATATGGCTGGATATGCAGCAGAGAATATGATCACTGGACGTGTTCAGACGTTCACCTATAATCAACTGGCTGATCGTCAGCCGGGGCAGTCGATACTTCTGGATGTTCGCAGTGAAATTGAGCATCAAAATGGTCATATTCCAGATTCACTCTCTATTCCAGTTGATGAGCTTCGTCAACGTTTAGATGAATTAGACCCATCCAAAGAAATCTGGCTATACTGTCAAGTCGGCTTACGTGGTTACACTGCTTCGCAAATTTTGCGTCAGCATGGTTTTAGCGTAAAAAACTTGAGTGGTGGTTATAAAACATACCGTCAAGCCCAGTTTAATCCTGCTCCATTTACTACTGCAAAACAAGATCATCATGATTCTGCGGTGGACGTTAAGGAAAAAAAGTCTATTCCCTCTGAGTCGATACAACCGCAACGTATTGATCATGAGTTGAACGTTTGCGGATTAAGTTGTCCTGGTCCCCTAATTCAGGTTAAGCAGAAAATGGATCAACTCTCATACGGAGAAACCCTTCGCGTGAAAGCTTCCGATCCAGGATTCTATGAAGATGTTAAAGCATGGGCGACAATGTCGGGTTCCACAATCTTGCAGTTGGAAAGACTGAAAGGCGGTACGATTGAGTCTGTCATTACTAAAAATACAGCACAACCCGTATCCGATGCCCCAATCAGCGATCCTGCCAGCACGATGGTTGTTTTCAGTGGTGATCTGGACAAAGCGATCGCTTCACTCATTATTGCAAATGGGGCAGCAGCCAGTGGACGGAAAGTAACCCTATTTTTCACGTTTTGGGGATTGAGTATTATTCGTAAGCCGCAACCGCAGAAGTTATCCAAAACTATGATCGGCCGTATGTTTGATATGATGTTACCTCGCGGGAGCCAGAAGCTTGGCATGTCCAAAATGAATATGCTCGGAGCAGGCCCGAAGATGATCCGTGGTTTGATGAAGAAACATCATGTGCCTTCGTTGGAAGAATTGATAGAGAGCGCAATTGCACAAGGAGTAGAGATCGTTGCCTGCCAAATGTCCATGGATTTGATGGGAATTCAGCGCGAAGAATTAATAGACCAAGTCAAAATTGGTGGTGTCGGTTATTATCTTGGACAAGCATCACAAGCAAATCATAATCTGTTTATTTAAAAAATTATAAATACTGAGCAGGATAATTGAATGAGTACCGAAAGGATGCCACGATGCGTGGCATTTTTTTGTTCAAAAAAAATGAACGTTTCATTCAGAAACGGTTCTTTGACTTTAACCATAATAGCAACATAGAGTGATGACAAGGAAGGTATCTGATTTTAGCTAGGCAAATGAGAAGCATATATACCCTTGACTTTCCCCTGTACGGGAAACTATATACTCGCATTATGTTGAAAGATTGGAGATGATATGTTGTTCAAAATCAGTGCGTTTTCCAAGCTAAGTAGGGTCTCATTAAAAACACTGCGTTATTATGACCAGATTGGCATACTTAAGCCGAGAAAGGTAGATCACGATACGGGTTACCGTTACTATTCCGCAGATCAGCTTCTCGAGCTCAACCGAATCTTCATTTATAAAGAATTGGGGTTCACGTTGCCACAAATTACACAGCTGTTACAGGAACATATTACATTGGAGAATATTCAAGGCATGTTTAAGCTAAAAAGAAGCGAAATTCAGCAGATTATCGATACGGAACAAGCCAAACTCGTCCGAATTGAGGAACGCATGCAGCTTATAGAGGAAGAGGGGCATGTCGAAACAGGGCAAGAAATCCGAATCAAAGAGGAAGGTGCTCGGCAGTTTCTTTTTCAGACAGGGTGCGGGAGGGAAGAGGAGATCCCGAGTTTATTTCGTCAGTTTGATCAGTCAGTAACAAAAGAAATACGCCAACTGATCGACGGACCACAGGTTGTTTTATGGAAAGAAATTGCAGGACAAGAGGAAGAGTTCGAGTTTGAGATAGGTTACTTCTTAACCTGTGAGCTGCGATCACCTCCCGACCCATTTCAAATGCGGACTCTTCCTGCTGAGCCCATGATGGCCACCGTAGCTTATCGTTCCAATGCCGCCTTTGCCTGTAAAGCCTGTGTTCATCTAGCTACATGGATTGAGAATAATAACTATCAGATCAAGGAGAACGGAGCTGGTAGGGAATTATATTTACCCTTATCTCAAGAACAAGATGTACAGTTTATAGAAATACAAATTCCAATACTAAATAGATAACTGAAGAAGACGGAGTGGATTAAAGTGAAAAATAAATGGATTATATATATCTTGGCATTGGCAGTTTTTCTGATCGGAACCCTTGAATACATTATTACAGGAGTCATTGAAATGATCGCCTCAGACTTGAGCGTATCTACTTCCGAAGTGGGTTTACTGGTGACTGTATTCGCTCTGGCAGCGGCCATTATCGCTCCGATTCTCATTGCAATTACAATAAATATGGATCGCAAGAAGTTACTGTTGTCCGCCCTCAGTGTGTTTATTGCCAGCAACGGACTTATGCTTGTTGACCTTTCTTACGAAACTTTACTATGGGTGCGAATTATTCAAGGGGCTAGCGGAGGAGTGGCTACCGTAGTAGCGATGGCCGTATCGACACGACTGGTTGAAAAAGAAAAAAGGGGCAATGCCATCGGCATCATTTTGATGGGGCTAAGCAGTTCGCTAGTACTCGGTGTCCCATTGGGCACATTTTTTAGTGAAATGTTTGGATGGAGAGTTCTATTTGTATTCATTGGATTGTTAAGTGTTGTTCCATTACTTATTATCTACAAAAAGGTTCCGGCAATCAAAGAGGAAGAAAAGATCACCCTCAGAATGCAGCTCTCCATTTTGAAAAATCCACTCATTCTGACTGCCTTGCTTATTACATTATTGTATATCGGCGGCTATTCGACACTGTTCACGTATATTACGCCTTTCTTGCAAGCTACATCCACTCTTACCATGACCGAGATAAGCGGTGTTCTGTTTCTCGCGGGAATTTGCAGCTTTGTCGGATCAAAAGTGGGCGGACAATTGGCAGATGCAAAGGGATCAAAGTTTACAATCTGTCTAGGCCTTCTGTTACAAGGCGTAACTCTTCTTTTGTTTGCTCTAGCTGGAGTTAATCTTATGATGTTAATCTTAGTTTTAATGATTTTTATGTTAGCAACGTGGAGCATATCTCCGGCCCAGCAACTATATCTGGTTACACTGGCACCTCGTAATCCCGACATTGCCCTTAGCGTAAATACGTCGTTTATCCAATTTGGTTTTGCTCTAGGATCTGGATTAGGTGGGATTGTGATCAGTCGTACATCTGTCCTGTACTTAAATTGGTTGGGGTTTGGAGCTGTAGGAATTGCTTTACTTCTTGCCATATTGTTATTTAAGAAATCGAGAAGCAGGACTGGAATGCCAGATCCATTGTAATTTCAGTGATGGTATTCTTGCTTTTCAGTACTTGGCTTTTTTGAGTTGCAATTATCGGTTATCAGTAAAATAAAAAAAGATCTCTTCAGCATTCACTGCTCAAGAGATCTTTTTGGTGTATAACAAAGTTATAACGAGAATCACATTACATAACCATGCTAGATTAGAGCAACAATCCATTTACAAATTACTGTTATGTTGTCTAGGGCGTGTCTGAAAACTCCGAAGGAAGCAGATTTTGCCGAATTTTCGTTCCAAGCAAGGAAGTTTTCCACAGGCGTGCCGGGGCACGTCAAGGGAAAGTGACGCAGCAGGGGGCGAAAAGGCGGTAAAAGATGCACTTCAGCGAGTTTTGAGAAACGCCCTACTGTCCACCTGTATTCGAAGCCCAGACAGGATACCAGCCCAAGGCCGGATTTTCATTGTTGTACAGCACCAGATTGCCGTCAGTTTGCATGATGAGCACATTGCCTCTAAGATTGGCTGGCACATTATCTGCTCCGTACCATGCCTTAGCCCATGCCAGGTTATCCGATGTCCAATAAGGTGTATTTTGCGGATCTGATATGACCAACTTCCCGCTGAAATAATTAATCTGGAGTTTATGTATTCTTGTGTCTTTGGTGTTGCTGTGCCATATCATTTTACGTGATTTGACGTCCCAGATCTGCGCATCGCCCCAGTTATCAAATTGAAACGAAAATCTATTATTGTCTGACACTAACCCTCTACCAGCGACATTATACATCGTGTCATAAATCAGGCGATCTCCACTGGCAGAAGTCACAGGAGAAAATGGAATCAAAAATATGAGCATGGCAAGACAAGATAAAAAGACTTTTTTCATATAACATCCTCTTTTCCTGAATATGTTCTAAGTTTCTCGTCAAATATATCATATATTTTTCTTTTGTGGATAAAAATTCAATCTTTTTTTTTGGACGACTCGATTCGAATGCATTAAACCAAATGGTAGACATTATTCAAGAGATGCTGTCTTATGAAGGAATCCAGCAAGCTTCTATTCAGTGCATGGGTATGGGCATTCCTGAATTATTAGATCCGGAGCAGGGACTCTATGGTGAATCTGTTCAATCCTGAAATGATTATTGTTGGTGGAGGAATGTCGGCAGCTGGTGATCGCTTGCTGAATACAGTGCGTGATACTGTTGAGAATCATGCGTTAACGCTTTCTAATTTCTCGACAGTGTGCGTTGTTCCTAGAGAGAGTATCCAATTGGATTCTTCAATCATCCGGATGGGCTTCTACAGCCTGCTGCGAATGGCTGCGATATTCGCTTGGTGCGATGCCTGTCCACCGCTTGAACTGGCGGCTGAAATGCGCATTGGTCTTATACCCCAGCATCATCGCAATATGGTCTATGTTCAAGTCGGTTTGCTTTAACAGCCGCTGCGCTTCGTTCAGAAGGGTTTCGGATAGAAACTTGCGCGGAGCGATGCCGTATACCTGCCGAAAAATACGATTAATCTGTGACGGGCTAATGCTCAGCGACTTGGCAATGTCCTGAATCCAGGTTCGATCGTTCTCCTGAATTTCCCCGTGAAGATGGATATATCTTACCGAATCCTCAATGTGCTCAGCAATCTGATGGGCAATGGTTTCTTTTCTCGACAACGTAACGGAGGCTTGCTGAGATAACTGACCGACCAGGGAACCGAGCAGTTCAAACACGGCGGCATGTACCTTCATTTGTTTGGAGGAAGTTAGCGAGCTAGACAAATGCTCTGTGGCCAGACCATACAAGGTAGACAGGGAAGGTGAAAGCCCCAGAGCCAAATTTGATTTTGCCGGATAATAGATGTCTTTGCAACGGTTAAGTTCTCTGCAAAAGGATGTATCGTGTATGCTGAAATGCACGGAAAAATAAGTGAACCCCTCCGGTCCGGCTCCGGTGCAAGAGTGGGTCATACCAGGCCGGATGAACAGAAGGTCGCCAACCGACTGCCGATAAGACTGCCCGTTGACAACCATGTTCATCTGCCCGTCCATCATCCAGTGGACTTCATACATTGAATGTTCATGAGACGGATAAGTCCAGCTGGAATCTACCTTTCTTGCATGCAGCCCCAATAATTGAAAAGACATGCGAACATCGGGCAGACGCCCTAAATACACAGCATCCGAAAGCTTGGTCACAACAAGCCAACCCCCTTGTACTATTCTGTATTCCAACGAATCTAACCTCATCTTAACAGAAAAAAAATGCGTGAAAAGGGTAAATCGTCGGAGTGATTAGAACATCGTCATGAACCATAGCGGGTGCTATGGTAGTATTATCAACCCGATGGGGAAAAATGGAGGCAAGCTTGAATGAGAATTATTCGATTTCTGGACGGACAACAGAAGTGGCTGGCAGCCGTTACGGATGATGAACAAGCGTATCGTTTGCCACAAGCAGATTTTATGACTTTGATCCATCAAGCAAGAAAGCAGGGGATTTCTCCAGTTCAACTTGTTGAAAGCGCTTTTAAGCCATTAAACAAGTTAACTGACGATTGGACTTCCCTGCATCTAATCACTCCATTGGAAGCTCCAGAAGTATGGGCGGCGGGTGTAACTTATCAGCGCAGCCGGGAAGCGCGAAATTATGAAGCAACGAAAGGCAAGCTGGATGCAAAGACCTTTTACGATAAAGTTTATGATGCCGAAAGACCGGAGATCTTTTTTAAATCTACAGCAGCCCGCACCGTCGGGCCCAATGAGGCTGTCACACTTCGCAGCGATTCCAATTGGCAGATCCCGGAGCCGGAGCTGGGGTTGGTGCTTGCCGGGGATGGCAGTATTGTGGGATACATCGTTGGTAATGACATGAGCTGCCGCGATATTGAAGGGGAGAACCCGCTGTATCTGCCGCAAGCAAAAATGTGGCGCAATTCCTGCTCGATAGGTCCGGCCATTCGTATAGCGGAAACGGTGCAGAATCCATATGCGTTCAGCATCATCTGCGAGATATATCGCGAAGGTGAAATAGTTGTCAAAAGCGAGGCAAGCACAAGTGAGTTAAACCGAAAACTTGATGAGCTGGTCTCCTTTCTGGCCAGAGATAACGATCTGTTTGACGGCACGGTGTTATTGACAGGCACTAGCATCGTTCCACCCAATGATTTTACACTTGCACCAGGGGACCGCATTGAAATATCCATTAGCGATATCGGGACACTTATTAATCCAGTCATTTCAAATTAATGTACAAGGAGGATGAATGTGATGACCACATTTCAGGTAGAGCAGACATACAGCAATTACATTAACGGAGAATGGGTGAAGGCGACGTCCGGTGAAACCGAACCGAGCATCAACCCGGCGAATCGGAAGGAGGTAGTTGGCTACGTACCCACCTCAGGCGTAGAGGATCTGAACCGGGCTGTTGCAGCCGCGAAGGAAGCAGCAAAAAGTTGGCGGAGGTTATCGGGTGCGGAACGCGGCAACTATCTATTTCAGGCAGCCAATGTGCTGGAACGCCGGGCCGATGAAGTTGCAGAGGCAATGACCAGGGAAATGGGCAAAACACTCCCTGAAGCCAAAGGAGAGACAATGCGCGGTGTCGCGATCTTAAGGTATTACGCTGGAGAAGGCATGCGAAAAACCGGTGATGTCATTCCATCAACGGACAGCGAAGCGCTGATGTTTACGACCCGCGTACCCCTTGGCGTTGTGGGGGTTATTGCTCCTTGGAATTTCCCTGTAGCCATTCCGATTTGGAAAACGGCTCCAGCCTTAATTTATGGCAATACGGTTGTGTTGAAGCCGGCTCAGGAAACTGCGGTCACCGCCGCTAAAGTCATGGAGTGTTTTGAAGAGGCAGGCATCCCGGCAGGTGTTCTTAATCTGGTATGCGGCAGAGGTTCAGTGATCGGATCTGCCCTTGCTGAACATCCGGATGTTGGCGGGATTACCTTCACAGGTTCCAATGAAGTGGGAAAACGGGTCGGCGGCGCAGCACTGGCACGTGGGGCCAAATATCAACTTGAAATGGGTGGGAAAAACCCGATTATTATCGCAGCTGACGCTGACCTGGATTTGGCTGTGGAAGCCACGATCAGCGGTGGGTTGAAATCGACCGGGCAAAAATGTACGGCCACCAGCAAAGTCATTATTGACCGAAAAGTATACGATGCCTTCAAAGAAAAACTGCTCTCGCAAATCCAGGAAATTCGGCTGGGTGACGGCATGTCTTCTGGAAGCTGGATGGGTCCATGTGCAAGCGAAGGACAGCTCAATACCGTGCTGAGTTACATTCAAAAAGGCCAGGATGAAGGCGCCGTTCTGCTCGCTGGCGGAAAAAGAGGGGACGGTCCGGGACTGGAAGAGGGATTCTATGTGCAGCCGACCGTATTTGAAAGGGTCGAATCCCATATGTCCATCGCTCGAGAAGAAATCTTTGGCCCGGTTCTGGCCTTGATTGCGGTAGATTCCCTGGAGGAAGCGATCGAAGCGGCTAATGATAGCGATTATGGCTTGAGTGCTTCCATCTATACACAGAACGTCGGAGCCATTTTGTCTTTCATCCGGGACATGGATGCAGGACTCGTCAGAATTAATGCAGAAACGGCCGGCGTAGAGCTGCAGGCTCCGTTTGGCGGAATGAAGATGTCAAGTTCACATTCCAGAGAACAGGGGCAAGCGGCTATCGAGTTTTTCACGGCCATCAAAACGGTCTTTGTGAAGTCATAAACTGTGGGAGGCTATCATGTACGGACAGATTACGTCGATTATGGGAGAGACCGCGTCCAACTGCTTCGATATCATAGCACATGCTCCAGGGGCTGCCGGACGTCTGCCTTTAACGGATGATTTGCTGCGAAATGCTCCAAGCGGCGACTTGTTTGGCATGTCCCAGAATGTTGGAATGGGCTGGAAGCCCGGGGAATTGAACGGAAAACAATTCCTGATCTTAAGTACACAAGGTGGCATTCGCAATGAGGACGGCAGCCCGGCAGCACTCGGTTACCATACCGGCCACTGGGAGGTCGGCCTGCTGATGAAGGCTGCCGCAGAAGAAATTTCAAGCCGGGGAGGAATCCCGTTTGCTGGATATGTCAGCGATCCGTGTGACGGCAGATCACAGGGAACGACCGGCATGTTTGACTCGCTTCCGTACCGGAACGATGCCGCTATGGTATTTCGCAGACTGATTCGCTCGCTGCCAACACGTAAAGGCGTGCTTGGTGTTGCCACTTGTGACAAAGGTCTTCCAGCGATGATGCTCGCGCTTGCTGGCATGCCGCAATTGCCTGGTGTAATCGTTCCCGGCGGCGTCACACTTCCTCCTACCGATGGAGAGGATGCCGGTAAAATTCAGACCATCGGTGCACGGTACGTCAACGGGGAGCTTTCTCTGGAAATGGCGTCGGATTTAGGATGTCGAGCTTGTGCTACACCGGGAGGAGGCTGTCAGTTTCTAGGTACTGCGGCTACAGCCCAGGTTGTAGCAGAGGCACTGGGTATGACAGTGCCTCATGCCGCGCTTGCACCTTCCGGGCAGCCCATCTGGTTTGAAATGGCGCGCCAATCGTCACGTGCACTCATCCATATGGAGTCACAGGGGATGAGGATGGAAGACATTGTCACGGATGCATCCATTCGCAATGCGATGACCGTTCATGCCGCGTTTGGCGGATCGACCAATCTGCTTCTTCACATACCGGCGATTGCCCATGCCGCCGGTTTAACCGTACCTACAGTACAGGACTGGATACAGGTCAACAAAAATGTTCCGAGGCTGGTTAGTGCCCTGCCAAACGGACCGATCTTTTATCCGACCATACGTGTCTTTCAGGCCGGAGGTGTACCGGAGGTCATGCTCCACCTCAGACAGCTTGGTCTGTTGGATGAGTCTGTACCAACGGTTACAGGTACTTCATTGGGTCAGGTACTAGACTGGTGGGAATCGTCGGAACGCCGTCATCTCATGCGGAAGCAGTTGAAAGAACAGGACGGCATCGATCCGGACAGTGTCATCATGAGTGTAGAACACGCTCAGCGGCTTGGAATCTCATCGACCGTAACATTTCCAACCGGGAATATCGCTCCGGAAGGTTCTGTCATCAAATCCACCTCTATTGATCCCGATGTGCTGGATGAGCGTGGCGTATACCGTCATCGTGGCAGAGCAAAGGTGTTTACCACTGAACGTGAGGCGATCCATGCGATTAAGACCGGAGGTATTCTGGCTGGCGACGTTGTTGTGCTTCTTGGGCGAGGTCCATCGGGAACCGGAATGGAGGAGACGTACCAGCTTACATCTGCGCTTAAACATTTGCCTTTTGGCAAATACGTGTCACTGATTACGGATGCCCGGTTCTCCGGTGTTTCCACCGGAGCGTGTATTGGTCATGTTGGCCCCGAAGCGCTGGCAGGCGGACCGATTGGCAAGCTGCGGAACGGAGACCTGATTGACATCGCGGTTGATCGTAACACGCTGGAGGGCAGCATTAACTTTGTCGGAGAAGGAGATCTGGAGTTTTCGCCGGAAGAAGGTGCTCTCATCCTAGCACAAAGGCCCTTCCATCCGGATATGAGGCCTGATGAAGCTTTGCCGGATGATACAAAGCTCTGGGCTGCATTGCAATCGGTCAGCGGTGGGACATGGAGAGGGAATGTGTACGATGTAGAGCGGATCATAACCGCCCTGGAAGCCGGCAAAAAAGCGCTGGGCTGGTACTAATATCTACCTTTCGTGTATCTGCTGTTGTACAGATCATTACTTTCATACCGGAGGTTTCTTCCATGAATAAGATCAAGAATATGATCACCAATCCCATCCTTCCCGGTTTCCATCCCGATCCGTCCATATGCCGAGCGGGAGAGGATTATTATATCGCCACTTCCACCTTTGATTGGTTCCCTGGTGTACGGATTCACCATTCCCGGGATCTGGTTCATTGGCGGCCAATCGCTTCTCCGCTGACTCGTGTAACGCAGTTGAACATGGAGGGCAACATTAATTCCGGAGGGGTATGGGCACCCTGTCTTAGTTACGACAACGGCGTGTTTTACCTGATCTACACCGATGTCAAAAGCCGGGTAGGGGCTTTTAAAGATACCCACAATTACCTAGTAACCGCAACGGATATCGAGGGACCTTGGTCCGATCCAATGTATCTGAACAGCAGCGGTTTTGATCCTTCCCTCTTTCATGATGAAGACGGACGTAAATGGCTGGTCAATATGATATGGGATCACCGTAAGGGCAAAAATCGGTTTGCAGGCATCGTTCTTCAGGAATATTCCGTCCAGGAACACAAGCTGATCGGACCGGCCGTTAACATATTTAAGGGAACAGAATTAGGCCTGACAGAAGCGCCGCATCTGTATAAACATAAGGACTATTATTATCTCATTACGGCTGAAGGGGGAACCGGTTATGAGCATGCGGTGACGGTAGCACGTTCTCGCACGTTACATGGCCCTTATGAGGTCGATCCTGCCAATCCGATCCTTACTTCTTACGGCAGACCGGATTTAGCTCTGCAAAAGGCAGGCCACGGCAGTCTCCTCGAAACGCATACCGGGGAATGGTACATGGCTCATCTGGTCGGACGCCCCGTTCATCACAAATATTGCATTCTTGGACGTGAGACCGCACTTCAGCCGTGTACGTGGAGCGAGGACGGCTGGCTGAGACTTGCGAGCGGTGACCGATATCCGGAGGTTCAGGTACCTGCACCGATGATTCCGTCACATCCGTTTGAGCCGATTGCTGAAATGGATCATTTTGATCACTTTGAGCTTCGGCATGATTGGAATACACTTCGCATTCCACCCGATTTGACTTGGCTCAGCTTGACGGAACGTCCCAGTTACTTGCGCTTGCACGGCATGGAGTCGATGAGTTCAACCCACAGGCAAAGCATGATCGCACGGAGACTTCAGGCCTTGGAGTGTGAAGCCGAGACGTGTCTGGAATTTGCGCCGGACCATCCACAGCAAATGGCAGGATTGATTTTGTACTACGATACCCAGGACTATCTCTACTTACGTGTAACTTATCATGAGGAGAAAGGGCTCTGTCTGGGGATCATTCAGTCCAAATACGGGGTATACGACGAACTGCTGGAGGATATTCCGCTAGAGTCGGGGAATACGCTCCGCTTAAAGGCTGTGGTTGATCATGATCGCGTCCGCTTTTACTATGCGTTAAATAGTGATTCATCCTGGAATCATGCAGGCGAGTGGGTTGATATCACACATCTGTCCGATGAATCTCCGGAGTATATCCGGTTTACGGGAACCTATATCGGTCTTTGTGTGCAGGATCTAGGTGGAACCCGAAAACATGCCGATTTTGATTACTTTGTGTATAAGGAAACAAAATACGAAGCGGGTGCTTTGGATACCATGTGACGGTCTTCTTGGAAGGAGGAGGGGACACTCAAAAAAGTCGCTTATATAGCGACTTTTTTATGTATGTACCTAATTAATCAACTTACTCGTGATCATGCATCAAACGTGTTACCGACATAATGAAAAGATTGAATGTGCGTTTTGGTGAGTTCAATCACGTTTTTGATAAATGCCTCGCGTGATTCACGATATCCGCTTAATATCCAATTGTTCAATAGTCCAAAAAAACCGTAGGCGGTATAGTACTTGAAATAGTCCATGTTAACTGGGGAGTTGTTGATCGTCTCAAAGACAAATTGCTCCTGATAGATTTTGAGTATGGTTTGTGGAAAGCCTGTATGTAAACCGGGTAACGTATCATCGTATTGAATCAGTTCGAAGAAGTCACGGTGCTCGTAGATATAATCCACGATTTGAAAAGATTCGGCATCCAGCTTGTTTGTTGAAACCTTTTGACCGTGCCAATAGGGTTTACCTACTGCGCCCCTCAATCCTTCGAGTGTCATACTCAACAACTCTTCGGCGAGAATATATTTATCCTGATAGTGTAAATAAAACGTGCTGCGATTATAACCCGCCTGATCAACGATGTCTTTGACAGAAACACCATGGAATCCTTTTTTCTTAATGAGCTGAATCAGAGCAGTTTTTAGGTGCTCCTTGGTTCGATTACGATGTTGAGATGTCACAATAAGTTCATTATTCATTCAAAAAACTCCTATAAATATAGACATAGTTTTATAAAGTGTCTACGAGGTAGACACTTGGTCACATCTTAATGATTGGATTGTTACAATTTTAAGCATAGAATTAGTTTTGTAAACATCATATAACACTATTTATATAGGCGCTATTCAAAATATTATACTGGGGATTTATTCATGGGCAAACTTCAAGATAAAGTTGCAGTCATCACAGGAGGAGCATCCGGGATTGGTGCAGCGACAGCTCTCTTATTCGTTTCCCAAGGCGCTAAAGTGGTCTTGGTGGATCTGAATGAAGAAAAAGGCAAGGCGTTTGAGCAGGAACTGAAAGCGCTTAAAGCAGAGGCTCTCTTTATTAAAGCAAACATAACAAGTGAAGAAGAGGTTTCTGAGATTTTCAAACAAACCGTAGAAGCATTTGGTCAAGTGGATATCGTATTCAACAATGCGGGAATCGGACGTGTTCATCCGACGCATGAGCTTGATTATGCCGAATGGCGCAATACAGTCAATGTTGATCTGGACGGCGTATTCTTGGTCGCTCGTGAATCGATCCGCGAAATGCTCAAAATTGGTGGAGGCACAATCGTCAACACGGCGTCCATGTACGGATGGGTTGGTTCGCCTGGTTCAGCAGCCTACAATGCAGCTAAAGGCGGCGTTGTGAATCTGACTCGTTCGCTAGCGCTGGAGTATGCTGAGCAGAATATTCGGGTGAACTCCCTTTGCCCTGGCTTCATCGATACACCAATTATCCCGGAAGAGAGCAAACAAGCACTTTCTGCGGCAACACCAATGAAACGTCTGGGTCAAGCAGAAGAGATGGCCAAAGCCGTTCTGTTCCTAGCTAGCGACGATTCTTCATATATGACAGGAAATAGCCTGATCATAGATGGAGGATACACCGCACAATAAGTGCAGCAAATGTCGAAGCACACAAAGAACATAGTTCCATTAAAAGTCGCTATTCTAGCGGCTTTTTTTATTGTATTGGTATAAGAGCAGTTCCCAATCCAAAGACGACTAGCAAACGGCGGTTTGGTTATTCATAATAGATGGCCTCATAAGGAAACTCTAACTTATTCAAGCGATATTCTTTGGGTGACATGGACATATATTGCCGAAAAACTTTGCCGAAATAGCTGGGACTCTCAAACCCGCATTGTTGACCAATTTGGGAAATCGGAAGTTCCGTTGTGCGCAGTAGTCGGATTGCAACCTCAATGCGTCTGTCTTTGAGATAGGCTAACGGTGATGTTTTCTCGGATTTCTGAAATAACCTGCACAAGTAGTGTTTATTGATATCGCAATGGCTGGCTAGAAGATCCAACGTCAATGGAGATGCATAATTCTCTCGGATAAACTTTTTACATTTTTCAATCGTTGTTATGGAAAGCGCACCGATATCCCTCTCCGCATCCCGACTCGTCTGCACTAAGATAAGCAACCACCGATAGACTTGCATGGACAATCGATACTTGTCCGTAACCTTCTCTTGATGAATCAAATGGATAATTTGCCATAACTCTTGAATCAAGGGAGAGTCCGCATTTCGTCGAATGACATGTCCCTCATTATCATGCATCATATCCCAAATTCGGTTAGCTTCATCCCCGCGAATGTTGATCCATATAAATTCCCATGGTTCGTTGTTCTCTTGTTTATAGTAATAGCAATGTTCTCCAGAGATTTTGACAAGTAGGGCATGCCCCTTTGGTAAAGGAATCGTTTGATTTTCAATATCCAGATAACCCTGACCATTCAGTGTGTATTGAAAAACGACGTGTCCCGGGTCCGGTCTATCATCACTTGGACAACGATATTCCTCGCTAGAAACGATCTGCCATCCAATAGAGTCCAGTGTCATGATTGATGTATCGTCATTACGAAAAGCATAAGAGACCGTATGAACCATCGTTTCATCTCCTTCCTAAAAAAGTCAATTATCTTATATAATACGTCACATTTTTTAGATTGTCTGTCTTTTTTTAGACCTGTAAGATAAATGTAAGCGGTAACATAAAGAGGAGGTGGCTGTAAATTGTGTTCATATGACAACAAGCTGGGCAGGATCGAACTGATGATTCTAAAAATGAATTTTTAGATAAGGAGGAGTTAATCGAATGATCCGAAGAACTGTTTCCATCCAGAAATCGATGTTTGTCTCTTTTTTAGCACTCCTTATGGTTATTTCACTGGCTGTCCCTCCGGCGCCGATACGTGCAGAGTCATCAAGCAGCCTGCCGGGTCGCCAAGCAGAGTATCTTAACCGGGGGTTGGTTGCGGTTCTTGTAGACAACGGCGTTTTTTTAAGCTGGAGGTATTTAAACAACGATCCAGATGATATCGCTTTCAACATATATAAAAACGGAACCAAAGTGAACACATCGCCCATAAGCGATGTGACTAACTATATGGACACCACTGGTTTCGACAGCTCGCAATATCAGCTCTCCACCGTTATTGCAGGCAAAGAGCAAATGCAGCCGGAAGTTGTATCGGTCTGGCATAACGATTATCTGCCTATTCCGCTGGATAAACCAGCCGACGGACGGACCAAGGACGGTGGAACCTACTCCTATTATGCAGGTGACGCTTCCGTAGCTGACTTGGACGGGGATGGCGAATATGAGATCGTCTTCCTGTGGAGTCCGAGCAACTCCAAGGACAATTCTCAGGCCGGTTATACTGGCAACGTCTATATCGATGCCATCAAACTGGACGGCACAAAGCTGTGGAGGATTGACCTGGGGGTCAATATCCGCGCCGGAGCGCATTATACACAGTTAATGGTGTATGACCTGGATGGCAACGGAAAGGCCGAGGTTGTTGTCAAGACGGCGGACGGCACGAAGGACGGCCAAGGCACAGTCATTGGTGACGGGACGAAGGATTATCGCAACGACGGCGGATACATACTATCGGGGCCGGAATATCTCACGCTGTTTGACGGTGAGACTGGTGCAGCCGTATCCACGGTGAATTATGATCCGCCAAGAGGCAATGTCAGCGATTGGGGTGACGGCTATGGCAACCGTGTAGATCGGTTCCTTGGCGCGATTGCTTATCTGGACGGTACGAAGCCAAGTGTCATAATGAGCCGGGGTTATTATACCCGCACTGTGCTTGTTGCTTATGATTATGTTGGTGGGGAACTCGTCAAGCGCTGGACGTTCGACACAAACGAAGCAGGATCACAATATCAATCACAGGGCAACCATAATCTAAGTGTGCTGGATGTCGACAAGGACGGCAAGGACGAAATTATGTTTGGCGCCTTGGCCATTGATGATGACGGCAGCTTGCTGTACAGCACCGGACTCGGCCACGGTGACGCCATGCACGCCGGCCAGCTCGATCCGAACCGGGAGGGCTATCAGGTCGTAAGCGTGCATGAACATTCGGATGCGGCATACGGACTGGAGATGCGCGATGCGGCAACAGGTGAAATCCTCTGGGGTGAGAAAACAGGTTTTGACACCGGTCGCGGGATGTCGGCGGACATTGATCCGAACTATCCAGGTTACGAATCATGGGCCACGACCGTTACCAACGGGCAAAGTGTACCTGTAACCAATACCTATTCAGCAGCCGGAGAGGCTATCTACACTGTGGAGGAAGGGCCCAAAACCGCCAATTTCGCCATCTGGTGGGATGGAGATCTTCAGCGGGAGCTGTTGGATCATGAGTGGGATAATAGCACAGCCAAAGGAATTCCGCTCATCTATAAGTGGGATTACCAAAACAAAAAGCTGAATGAAATCTTCCGGGCAACCGGTACGTTAACGAACAACCATACCAAAGGCAATCCGGCACTTCAGGCGGACATTCTGGGCGACTGGCGTGAGGAGCTTCTGTTGCGGAGCGAAGATAGTTCGGAGTATCGTCTCTACACAACGACCATTCCTTCAGACTATCGCATCCCTACGCTGATGCAGGACCCTGTGTATCGACTTGGCGTAGCTTGGCAAAATGTAGCCTACAACCAACCGCCTCATACCGGCTTTTATCTTGGAGCGGAAGCTACGACATTCCCTAAAGCCGATCTGGCGCTGACTCGTGAAGCTGAAATGCTGGAGCCGGCCTACCGCTTTAATTTTGGTACAGAGACTGCGTCAGGAAGTACGAACATACAGGATACGCTCTACGCACAAGATCCGGGATACGGCTTCAAAGATACAAGCGGTGTTACCGTCGGAGAAAATGAGGTTTCGGTCGCGACAGGCACGACATTTGCCGTTGACCTGCCAAATGCCAACTATAAGGTGACGCTGCGATTGGGCAATGATGCAAATGACTCGAACGTTGGAGTCAAATCCGAATTCGTCCAGAAGCTCGCCGTAACCAATGTGACAGCAGGAGCACCACTGGAGTATTCCTATGATATTGCTGTGGTGGATGGACAGCTTGATCTTCTCTTCACGGGTACAGCCATAGACATCCAAGACGTCATCATCGAGAAATATCCAGAGAAAGCGGCTGGTGCGGCAACAACGATCTATATGGCTGGTGATTCAACCATGCAATCTTATAGTGAAGCGCAGGCTCCTCAAGAAGGATGGGGCCAGCAGTTCGGACGTTATTTCTCCAATGGGGCAGTGATCGTGAACGATGCGATCGGCGGTCGAAGCAGTAAATCCTTTATGGTAGACGGTCGTCTCGATACGATCCTGCAGCGAATTAAACCGGGGGACTTCTTCTTCATTTCCTTTGGTCATAACGACGCCAGTGCAGGGATACCGGACCGTTACGCATCACCGGAGGACTATAAGATTTACTTGGCTCGTTATGTAAACGGTGCCAAACAACGGGGTGCTACACCGGTATTGCTGACTCCGGTTGGACGCAGAGATTTTAATACAGTGACTCAGGAATTCAACGTCAGCTTCCCGACATACGTTCAGGCTGCCAAAGAAGTAGCTGAAGAGCAGGATGTGCCACTGATTGATCTCAGCAAGTTGAGTATTGCTTACTACGACAAAATTGGAAATACAGCTACGGAAAAAGTGTTCCTATATGCTAATCCGGGTGAATATCCAAAATACCCGAATGGGATCAACGATAATACGCATTTCAGCAGCTATGGTGCACAGAAAATTGCCGGACTCGTTGCTGGTGCGGTCAAAGACATGGAGCTAAGTATCTCGTCGCTGGTCATCGACCCGGATATTTCCGAACCCGAGCCAGAGCCGGAAACCCAACTCTATGAGGAGGATTTTGAAGGTGACGCTGCCGACTACCAGTATGCGATGGTCAATGCCACGGGTATTGCAGGAACCATGACGGGAAGCGTTGTTGAACAGTCTGGAAATAAAGTACTGTCCGTCGCGGGTTCCGGATCGGGCAATCGGGCCAAGGTATTCCGTCTGTTTGATGCCGTGAACGGCGATCAGGTGAACGTGAACTTTGACTGGCAATCCGGTAATGTGAGTGCCTATCCATCAGAAGGTCATCTCACGGTCCAGGATTCGAACGAAAATGCCCTTTTCACGCTATTTACGAAAACCGGAAGCACTAAAATTCATTATTTTGTCGGTGCATATAATCCGGACTACGGCACAGGGGATACAGCCATACCTGAAGGGGGAACGGCTACAGATATTTCCAAGAACCAGTGGGTCAATATGGATGCTACCGTTAATTTTGCCGAGAAAACACTTGATCTTACATTAACGAACCTAGCGGATCCGACAGTTACACAAACGATTGCAGATATCTCGCTGAGTTCCGCCGCATATGCGGACAACGTCAGATCCATGCGGTTCCTGGGAACTAGAAAAGGCGGTGGAGGCACGTTGAACTGGACTACCCAGATCGACAACGTGCGGATTGAAGGCACTCAGCTCTCTTCGGAGAGTGGCGATCAGACTGTATTGATCGCTCTGTATGATGAGATCAAAGCAATTGATCTGTCGGAATATACAGATGCATCGAAGGCTGTGGTGAACCGGGCTTTGGCAGCTGCGGAAGCTATATTCAATACGGAAGCCACCCAGGCCCAAGTTGACCATGCGTTGAACATGTTAACTGTTGCGAAGGATTCATTAACAAGTGAACCTGGCGAAGAGTTAAGTGAGTACAAATTTGACTTTGGTTCTGGCGGCGCAGCCGACGGATACATCAAGGTAGATGCCAAAAGAGCGTACATTGAAGGCAATGGGTACGGATTTGCCGATACTGCGCTGACCAAAGATGAGAACCGGGAAACCGGAGATTTGCTCAAGGAAGATTTCACACGAGTAAACGGTACCTCTTTTTTGGCGGAAATGGAGCCGGCGAATTACCGGGTAACGATGACCATCGGGGATGCGGAGGAATCGACCAGCGCAAATGTCGTTGTAGAGCAGATGACAAAACTGCCTCTTACAAGCATTGCCAAGGGCGAATTCAAAGAAATCACATATGACATTGCCTTGATTGATGGGGTCTTTAACTTCAATTTCACCGGAAATGCACCGAAGATCAATGCGCTGAAGCTGGAGCGTCTGCCAGATCACAGTGCAAGCGATAAACCTGTTATTTATTTGGCCAGCGATTCCACTGTGGCCAATTACGCGGAAAACTATCGTCCGCAAGCAGGCTGGGGCGAAACGTTGGGTGGATATTTTGATCCAAATGAAGTCAGTATTGATAACCGGGCAGTTGGAGGTTTGAGCAGCAAGACCTTCCTGGTCGGCGGATATCTCAACGATATTTTACTCGACATTCAAGAAGGCGATTATCTGTTCATGCAGTGGTCTCATAATGATTCCACACCTTCACGTCCAGAGCGTTATCTTACACCAGAGCAATTTAAGGTATATCTAAAAGAATACATTAACGGTGCTCTTCAGAGAGGGGCAATTCCGGTTCTGGTCACGCCAGTGAACCGCCGTGACTTTACCGGAGAAGTGCTGAACAAGAGTTTCCCGGAATACGTACAGGCGATGAAAGAAACGGCGCAGGAGACGGAAACACTCATCATTGATCTGAACCAAGCCAGTTGGGAGCATTTCCAGGAGCTTGGCACAGAAGGAACCAAATCGATATTCATGTGGGTAGGTACAACCGAAGACAATACACATTTGCAAATGAACGGTGCAATCAAGGTGTCTGAACTCGTGGCACGTCTTGTGAAGGAATTGAATATTCCGCTATCTGATTTTGTTACGTTGGAAGGAGAAACTCCGGAGCAGGAAGCCCCGCATACTACGGCAACTGTGGAAGGAGAATTGCAGAACGGCTGGTATACTTCTCCTGCACAAGTAACCTTCACAGCAAGCGATGAAGATTCCGAAATCGAAGGGACCTATTATCAAATCAATGGTGGCGAAACGGTGAGTGGCACACAGTTGACCCTAACTGAAGAAGGTACACATACCATCACCTACTGGAGTGTCGATGTTGACGGTAACAAAGAGAGTGAACAGTCTTTGTCCATATCGATTGATCTCGTACCTCCAACCATTGAAATTCATGGTCAAACCGAGTACACCATTGATCAGCATGTGGAAATTAGCTATACAGCCTCCGATTCGGTATCCGGTGTGGAAGAGCCGGAGGGTGTGCTTCTCGACACTCCTGCGTATACACTGGAACCCGGCCTGAACCAGGTTACGGCAACGGTCTCCGATTTGGCTGGCTGGGAACAGACAGTAGAATATAGTTTTGGCGTTATTGCTACATTCGATAGCCTAATTAATCTGACCAACACCTTTGCTGATGAATCGATCGATCCTAATGCTGGTGTTCTTGCTGAACAGCTCACAAACACGTTACAGCAGGCCAAACAGGCAGCAAACAATCGTGAAGGAGCAAAAGCGCGTCAATTGCTTGCATCCTACGGTAATGACGTTCAAGCAGCTAGAGGAACCGTATTTACGGATGAGCAGGTAAGTGTGCTGATTAAGTGGGAGGAATGGCTCCATCAGACAACGCCACTAGCAAACGCTGCCCCTGGCACTCCGGTGTTATCTGATAATAATGGTTACGACACGGGGCTCAAAGACGGAGACTATACAATCACTATGAATCTGTGGTGGGGGAATAACGGCAATCAGTTCAAGCTGTATGAGAATGGTGAACTGATTAAGGAAATTTCTCTGGTCGATCAATCCCCGTCCGCCCAATCTGTTCAAGTTGATATTACTGGAAAGAAAAATGGCACCTATATCTATACTGGAGAATTAATCAATGCACTGGGTTCAACCATGAGTGTTCCGCTGACAGTCATCGTCACGGATGCTTCCCCGGGGCAAGCTGTTCTGTCGAACGACAACTGGGACGGTGACGGCAACTATAATGTCACCATGAATCTGTGGTGGGGAACAAACGCAACCGAATACGAACTTTACGAAAATGGTGTATTGATTGACACACAATCACTGCAATCTCATTCGCCTGGTGCACAGTCTGGTGTTACCTCAATCTCTGGAAGGGTAACTGGAATCTACGAGTATGAAGCTGTACTTCGTAATTCTTCAGGGGAAACCAGATCATACACATTAAATGTGGCGGTACGAGAGTAGACTGAAATGTTTGAGCATCCATTAACAAGAAGTGATTACAACTGAAGTAAGGTACGCATATAAAAGTGCTATTCCTCATCATTTTGAGGAGTAGCACTTTTTATATACGCACAATATGAAAGCGTTTGACTTATTTGAATATCAATCTATAATGATGAAAGGAAATTGGACTTGGACAGGATACAGACAGCGTGTCCGCTTGAATGAATTAGAAATGCCGACGAGCTTCAAAAAGGGCCGAGGCCTGTGGAAGAACAATAATCGGCATACCTTCGGCCAAACAGGCCGGGTTTACCACGGGTACGCCATGGTTAAAGGTGAATGACAATTACGTCAATATTAATGTAGAGAAACAACTCCAGGAACCACGTTCCATTCTTCAATTTTATAAACAAATGATTCAGCTGCGAAAAGAGCACGATACGTTGACTTATGGTATTTATGAGCTTCTTATGCCGGATCATCCGAGTGCATATGCATATACACGTACACTGGCAGATCAACAGGTGCTGGTAGTAATCAATCTTACTGAACACATGGTGGAGCTTGAGGAAGATGAGCTTGGCCTCAACTTCTCAGAGATCTGGCTTACCCACTATGAGAATGGCTTGCTGCCACTGGTGTTGCGACCGTTTGAAACCATTGTTGGATTAAACAATAAAGTATAATCGTAAAGGATATGGGCATCAGGCAGCTAAAATAAACGAGCATACAAATGAATTAGAAAAACACGAGGAAGTGAATATACGCCTCGTGTTTTTTCTATATCATCCTAACTCATGGATGCTCATTGCAGAAACGGTCGATATAATCAGAACATTGCCCCGGCTCATCTTCCATTACGAAATGACCAGCTCTGGGAATGACATGTAGGCAGGCATGGGGAATATCTTGGACAAGCCTCTTTGCATAAGCGAGGGGCTGCCATTCATCCTCCTCACCCCATAGAATTTGAACAGGGACTTTCAGCTTCGGTAAATCTGTTCCATAGGATTCAGTATATTTTGCATTATAGTGAGCTACCTGATGGGAGAAAAAAGAGGCTTTCCCCAATGAACCTGTATGGGGTTCCAGATATGCATCCAGTGTATCTCCAGTCATCAGCTCTTTATTATACACTGCCATGGGTAATTGTTTCTTTAGCATGGTATCAAAATCAGCACGGGGCATTTGTTCCACCTGTTCAAGCTGTTCTTCAATAATTTTCTTCCAGGTTGGTGAGGGCCACGAATCATAGCTGGGCATGTTGAGTAACGTAAGCGATTGTACACGCTCAGGCTGTTCCAGGGCCAGTTGGACTCCAACAATTCCACCTAGATCATGGGCTGCGACATGTAAACGATCCATTCCGAGTTCGTCTAAAAGCTGACTAAACAGCGTATATTGTGCTGCCACAGAAGTATCTGCTTCGAGTGGTCTTTCAGATGCTCCATATCCAAGGAGGTCATGAACATAGACTTTATATCCTTTTTGAACCAGAGCGGGTATTACTTTTCTCCATTCATAGCTATAAGACGGTGTTCCATGAAGGAGCCATATGGGAGAGCCTTCTCCGTATTGCTCATAAGCAATTCGATATCCATTAATCAACATGGATGACGTTGCTGCTGTTTTCATAGTGATTACTCCCTTCCATAAACGATCGAGATTAAAAAATTAAATGGGCTCTTAATGAGCTACATTGAATATAAACGATTGCTTTCCATTAGTGAAATTGATAGTTTATATGTAAACGATCAGTTTTAATGATGTTAAAAAGAAGGGAGCCAATGATGGAAATACGTCATTTGGTCACATTTATTACGATTGTGGAACACGATGGATTTACCAAAGCTGCTGAGCATCTTGGATACGCACAATCTACAATTACATTGCATATCAAGGCATTGGAAGAGGAGATTAACTATCCTTTATTTGATCGAATTGGTAAGCGGGTTATTTTAACAGAGACTGGGAAAAAATTGTTGCCACATGCCCAAAAAATGCTTGATCTGTATCACATGATTAAGGAAGTGACAGCTGCACAAGGGGAATTAACGGGTAATATCGTGATCAGTATTGGGGAAACGTTGTTGATCTATCGTTTTCCGCCTATTATTGAAGAGTTCAAAAAATTGCATCCCCATGTCAATATCGAATGGCACCAATTAGATTCCGTACATTATAAAGAGAATTTGATGCAAGGTAAAAGTGATATTTCCTTCATGTTGGGGACAGAGGTGCATGATCCCAATCTGTACAGTGAGAAATTGGCTGAGGAGCCCATGATGCTGCTGTACCCCAATTCATTTGAGCTACAACGGGACATTGTGCGAAGCAATTTACTTTTTACCGAAAGAGGTTGTGGGTATCGCACATTGTTTGAACAATGCATTGAAGAGTATCAGATTGGGATTACTTCCAATATTGAATTCTGGAGTATTGAAGCTGTGAAACAGTCGATATTGAGCGGTATGGGCATATCCTTGTTACCTCGAATTACGGTAGAGAAGGAGCTGAAGGAAGAAAAACTTTCAGGTCAGCAGTACAAACAAAATCTAGCTACGCAGTTGCTGTATCCCAAAAACAAGTGGATCTCTCCCCAAGTAAAAGCTTTTATTGAGATCGTTAGAAAGCATGCCTCCCTCTGGTAAGTAAGATTAGTGGAGCGGTTGAGTGTTTACTATGTTGCAGAATTGCATGTATAAGAAGGAATTGGCCTGTTTAGAAAGCAAAGCCTTATATCCGTTTACTGATCCATATGTGAACAAGTAGCAGACAAGCCCCGTATATCACCATTCCTGATACTTCACCAAATGTGCCTGGAAGCCAGTTTTGACTACAGGTACGAATGAAGTAACCTAGTGGAATACCTGCAAGTAAGAGGAATAGAGTAGAAGCCGCCATTCTGCCAATTTGCATAGGGAGTAACAAGGATCGAAGAGCAAAAACATTGGCAACAAATACAATCAGCTCCATCAACAGAATACCTGAAACTGCTCCATTCAGTTGTATGTACGGGACAGGAATGAGGAAGTAATGACAGCCTATAGCAAAAACGATTCCGATGACGGTGGCGATAAACGTGACTTTTTTTTGTTCTTGAGCCCATAGGATACTGGTTGTAATTTCTCTTACGCCTACAATGAGGGGAATTACTGATAATCCTTTGATCAGGCTACCAGCTTCTGTGGAACCAAATATGATTAAAGCCAGTTCTTCGGCGTGTATCAATAAAAAAAGGGTGGAGACGATCCCCCAAGACCACGCATATCGTATGGCCTTCAGGCTGTAGCTCCGAAATAAATGGCCTTGTTGCTCTATCCAGGCTGAAGCTAACTTCATAGTCATTGTATGGGAAATGGCAGCGGTGACCATTGTCGGCATATAGGCAATTAGAAGAGCCATGCCTGTAAGCATGCCAAACATGGCGGTCGCCTCATGTGAAGAATACCCTGCACTTTGCAGTCTTGCAGGTATAATCAGTGCATCAGCCATATCTGAGAACGGAATGAGCAGCCGAGTAAGACAGATGGCAAGGGAACTTCGAACAAACCACTTCCCTTCCCCCTGTGGCGAGGATGCAGGAATGGCTTTATAGATAGGGATCTTTATATTTCTAATATAGAAGATAAGAAGTATTACAAAAGCGGCAATCCCACCCAAGCTAGTCCCGAGCATGCTTATGCCTCCTGCAAACATACCGCCTTGGGGCAAAAAAAGAACACATAACGTCAGCATGACAGTGACTCGAATTAACTGCTCGACGACCTCTGAAAATGCGATAGCTTCATACTGTTCTAGCCCTTGAAGGTATCCGCGAAATAGAGCAAGTAGCGGTATAATGACAAGTGCCGGTGCGAGAGCACGAATAAAATAATAACTATTAGGGTTACCAAGGTGATGTGAGATTTGCTCAGCAAATCCGAGTGTCAGTATAAAAGCGACTATTCCCACTGATAACACCCAAACGGTCAATCTCTTGAACCATACCCAACCCAAATTCTTTTTTCCTGCTGTATATATAGCCAGAGCGGTTGGGAAACCACTCGTAACCAGCATCAAAGCGAAACCAAAATAAGCATAGGCTATTTGAAATAAACCGATACCTTCGGCGCCGATGATTCGAGTCAGCATCACCCGTCCCATGAGCCCGATGCTTTTGGTTAATGCAATGGCACCCAAACGAGTACCCGTTTGTCGAAAGAACGACGACTTGTGCATTGCTTCAATCTCCTTCCAGCCAACATGTCCACTCACAGTATATGAGCTGGGAAGGAAACGAAGTACTTTAGAGACAAAAAGCAGCTAATCTTTAATGTGAATGAGGAGATACTGAGTTTGATTATCCCAGCCCAGATCAAAAGGAGCCCTGTAACGGTCCGCTGTATGAGAGTTGACAAGAGGGTACCCATGATCATCAAAGCCGGTAACGATAGAAAAATGGTCTACATCGTTGTGCATGACATGTGCAATCAAGTCCCCTGAAGCCAGTTCCCACATGGCACTGTGCGGATGCTTGTCCGTAGATTTGACCAGATCTTCGTAGTGATCTGACGCAATTCGTTGACCATAACCGCTATGTAGCAAAAAATGCTTGAAGGCATCCGTTTGTACCCAAGTTCGTGTACCGCCGCTATTATAATGGTATCTCCAGGGACTTCTCATGTTAAGGCCTCCCCCTTCCTTAGGGTCACCCAAAACCTGTGAGGCAAAATTGGTACAATCTCCACCCAAATGATTATAATTCTTATATTTGCCGTTGTATTTCCCTTCATTACCAGCTCCCCAAGCAAGACCAGCATATTTATTGGCATAAGCGACTGCACGATTACGATCATAACGTTGATTAGATATAGTACTGCGTGGAGAAGGCGGAAGTGTGGGACGGCCAGAAGGAATTTTTTTCGGATTTTCCTCCAGTGGATCAAGAAACCACTCTTTGGAAACCATCCAGCGATGATCTTTCTTGACCAGTGTCATGACATGCCAGGTTCCCAGACCAAACCATTGCTTTACCATCGGATTGTCATGATATGCATACGTAATTTTCTGTGAATGTCCTAACGTAAGCTTGACTTGTTCACCTCGAAACTTAATTCCCCGAATACGCAGCCTGGATTGGCTTTCCGAAATATCCATTTCGCGTTTAGCCGCCCACTCGTGTAAATACGTTGCCCGATTGTTTTGAATTGCTAAAGCATGTCTACCACCCTTGGAATCTGTATCGTAATATGTGCTGAGTGAACGGTCCGGATGAACCAAATGGTGGGACCGTTCATGAAACAAATGGTTTATAAATGTTTCTATTTCCTGCTTGGACCCATCTGCGTAATTCGGTGTGGCAGCGGACAAAGGGGGAGTTTCACATAAAAAGAAGAAGAAGACTAATGACATTAAAATCACACTCACGATATATTGTCGTAAAGGCATTACGATCTCCTTTTCTCTGTCCATTTATTGTACCAACCGCGTATACACCACCAAACGTTGTTCATGCTCTTTTTTGTCCCGATTATAGATCCCCGTGCACGTGATCAGATTAAGGCGGTATTCATTCGTATCACCAAAAATACGGTCAAGAGGCGCCTCTTTGGTGAAATACGACTCAACTTGCTCCACGCGATAGATCAGAACTTGGTGATTCGCATCGAATAGGAGCACCAATGAATCCGGCTTCAACTGCTTCAGCGGGTAAAATATGCCTGGACCTTTGTAATTATCAACATGGCCCGCAATAAGTGCATTTCCTGGTTCACCCAACTTCACACCGTTCTCAAAGTAACCAGCCACCTCACTGGACTTGGGTACACCCAGCCGTCCATCCGGTTGCAAGTCAACAGGAATGACCTTTGCACTGAGATGGACTGTAGGTATACATATTCGAACCGGTTTAAAGGAGGAGGGAATGTTATTTAATTTGGAGTTCTCTTCAAAACGGGTCTGAAACGCTTCCTGATGGGATGGGGGAGCAGACAATCCAAGTTCACTTAAGGCATTATTCCAGCCATAGAAGGTAGTCATAACCACAGCCATAAGCAATAGCGTTAATATATGAGAGCGTTTTATCATCGTTTATCAACCTCAAATGTTCACAAAGGACAAAGAAACGAACTCTTTGTCCTTTGTGTTAGTGGATTACTCGCTTACGCCGCCGTAACCGGATTTTGGCAATGCGTGAGGCTTAACACTTTTAGCGCGGAGTTTATGCTCTTCGCCTACACCATTCTTGTGCAATTTATGCTCCTCTTTTTTGGCTTTCATATGCATCTTGTGTTCTTCATGCTTCCCTTTCATATGCATTTTGTGATCAGCTTTATGCACGGATTTTTCCATTTTATGCATAGGCTCTGTCGCAGCGGATGCAGAAGCAGCAGTTGCAGCAAACAGCATACAAGCAGCAATTGCAGTAAGGCTTGTCTTTTTCATGTTGTTTTCCTCCTTATATGGAATGTGATTGATATTACTCCAATATGATTTGTTGTTTTGAGAATATTTATGTTGAGAATTTTTGGGTCTGATCAGAGAAAAAATAAAACTTTACTAGGGGCATCGGGTAGAAACAAATGTTCTTTGCATACAATCTTAAACTAATGGTAATTATAACCTTTAATAATTACCCAAGCACATTACTTCCAAAGGGAAAGGAACATTCAACGTGCCAGAATGGTTAGAAGTCGCAATACGAACGTTAGCTGCTGTAACAATTCTGTTTATCATCACCAAAATTTTAGGCAAGCGCCAAATTTCTGAATTATCCTTGTTTGAGTATATAACAGGTATAACTTTAGGAAACTTGATCGGTTATATTTCGTTAGATACAGATACAACTTGGTATTTGGGATTTATCGCACTTTTTGTATGGGTTTCCGTGTCTACAGGGGCGGAGTATTTAACGATGAAAAGTAAAAAGTTTCGTGATGTTGTAGATGGAAAATCAACGATTCTCATTGAGAATGGAACTGTGAATGAAAAGGCACTAAAGAAAGAACGATTAACGATCGATGAATTTCTGGAACAACTTCGAAAAAAAGATGTGTTTAGAGTTGCCGATGTTGAGTTTGCAGTCATGGAACAAAGTGGAGACATCAGTGTGATGTTAAAGAAAGAATATCAGCCACTCACACCCGACTTATTAGGCTACCATATTTCAACTGAAAAAGAGCCAAGTACGATCATCATGGATGGGCATATCTTGCCAGACAGTTTAAAAGCAGCAGGATTGAACGAAGAGTGGGTAAAAAAAGAACTTCGCAAGCTTAATTTGACTCTGGATCAAGTTTCAATTGGTCAGGTGGATAGCAAGAGAGAACTCTCTGTTCAGACAGGTACAGATTCTTTGCCCAAACCTGCAAATTCAAGTCCGAAAGATCAAATTACGGAGTTAGTGAAAAAATTACAGGATGATTTAATCATGCGAAAGCAACTTGCATCAAATGATAAGGATCGAATCAAATATCAAGAAGCATTAGATCAATTTCAAACCGCAATGCACGCTTATCAAAAACAACAATCATAGCGTTGTGCAACATATCAAGAAAACAGTGAAGAGTGAAATTGGAGAAAAGCAATGAACGTACCTGAGAGGTTAATCTGTATACAACTCCAATTGTAAATTCTCATAAAAAACAGGGGAGTGACACTTTAAATTTGTTGCAATCGATTTCATCAACGAATAGTGTCAAGCCTACCCTGTCTTCATTGGTCCAGTCATCCTCTGTAAACGTCGTTTTTGTTTCGAAGTGAGAGTAGGGGCTAAAAATCGATTGTACTTGGTGGTAAACAGTGTTACTCTAAAAGTCTGTGTTCGACAATATATTCAATACTAGCCACCAATTTAGTTATAAAGAAAGGTAACACTATGATAAAAGTTGAAAACTTATCCTTCTCATTTCCACAAAAGGAACTATATAAAAACATTTCATTTACGTTTGAAGAGGCACAACATTGTGCTTTTATCGGAACAAGCGGAAGTGGAAAAAGTACATTGATCGATATCCTGATGGATCCGGAACGCTATTTGTTCGAGGGCAAGTTAGAGATAGACCCCGATTGCAGAATCGGGTATGTGAGTCAGTTTTTGCAAGTAGACAAAACGAAAGATATGACCGTTTTTGAATATATCGCAGAAGAATTCATCAAGATACAAGATGAAATCACAGCCATTTATGCTGAAATGGAAACCACGTCGGATATGGATTCCCTGATGGAAAAGGTTCAATTGGCTTTGGATGCCTTCGAGGCGATGGATGGGGATAATTTCGAAAAAAACATAAATAAACAGTTAAACCTTGCCAACCTCATGAAGCTCAAAGATCTTAGTATATCAGCCATAAGCGGCGGGGAATTCAAACTTATTCAAGTGATGAAGGAAATGCTGAATCGTCCAGACTTCATGATTATGGACGAACCTGATGTATTTTTAGACTTTGAAAACCTGAACGCACTTAAAAAATTGATTAACACCCACAAGGGAATGCTGCTGGTCGTCACGCACAACCGATATCTGTTGAACCATTGTTTCAACAAAATCATACACCTAGAAAACACAGAGCTCCAAGAGTTTGACGGGCGATATATCGATTACAACTTCTCGCTGCTTCAGACGAAGATCGAGCTGCAAGAAATCGCGGTTGCTGAAGCTGAAGAAATTGAGAGATACGATAACATCATCGACAATCTTAGAGAGATCGCCACGTATAATTCGGAAGCCTCCAGAGGCAGAGCGTTAAAAGCCAGAGTCAAGTTTCAAGAGAGATTGGAAGCACGTCGAATAAAAGAACCATTTGTCGATATCAAACAGCCGAATATCAGTTTTGGAATCGATAAGAAAATGGAAGACACCGTTGTGGTTAACGTCAATAACTATAGCGTTTCCTTTGACGAGTTGCTTTTGGAAAATGTGAACTTTGAGATCAAATCAACAGATAAAGTAGCCCTGATCGGTCCAAACGGTACCGGGAAAACGACTTTACTCCGAGAAATCTTTAAAAACAATCAGGATTCCATTGAAATCAATCCTGATGTTAAGGTGGCTTATTTATCTCAGGTTCAAGGCGAAATGCTAAAAGATTCGAATACCATCCTAAATGAATTCATTGATTCCGGGTTTCAAACGTATGACGAGATTAGATCGTATCTTCCAAACTATGGCTTTGAAGGAGAAATCCTTGATCAAAAGATTGAATCGTTATCTGGCGGAGAAAAAAACATGCTTCAATTGGCTAAAGTTTCTGCCAGTCAAGCCAACGTATTGCTCCTGGATGAACCGACAAGCCATTTAGACATCTATACACAAATCGCATTGGAGAAAGCTATTGAGGACTACAAAGGTGCGATTATCATGATTTCTCATGATTTCTATTCTGTTGTAAATGGTATGGATTATGTTTTAATTATTGAAGACAAAACGATTAGTAAAATGAGTATAGAAGAATTTAGACAGATGATTTATACGAGTCATTTTGATGAAAACTATCTAGAAAATGAACAAAAGAAAAAGTCTGTTGAAATGAAAATTGAATTGGCTTTAAAAGATACTAATTTTGAACTTGCAAAGAGTTTGGTTGATGAGCTAGAAGAGCTGATTAAGTTGCTTTAGACAAGGTGAATATTCCATAAATTTAACTCCCCCTGTATGTGGATTGATCCGCATACAGGGGGAGTTCTTCTAGAAACAGCTAAACGAGCTGATTCGCTGCAGATCAATGCCGGTGTATAGCCAGAAGAAGCCATTCCAGCGGAAGCCAGCCACCGAATTTCTACCTACAAATACCGGGTACATCCAGAAGCCGGGACCACGATCCGGCCAAATATATGTGTAGCGAAACATACAGCCGGATATGGCTCTTGGATCTACCGCAAATAACGAAGCGGGTTGCTGTGGAATGAATGATGGTGGCGGTCCGGTAGGTGCCTGCACGCCTTGTGGTCCGCCGCCTCCGCCCCCGGGGAACGATGGAGGACCAGGCATTCCACCGGGTCCTCCCGGACCCCCAGGTCCGCCAAACCCTCCACCAGGTCCAAAAGGAGGTAAAAATGTCATATCACATCACTCCTGTTCATTAGTCTAATGTATTCTATGTAGGCAATTGAGAAGGGGAGTGGGTGGAAGCCTATAGAAGGCCGCTACTAATTTATTGTGTCATATTATGATCCAGTAAACGTTTACATCAACAACGAATTGAATATTAGCAGTGCTTGGTTGTTACTGGTAAAGCAGGCATGACCAAAATGATTTTGCATTTTCCTTATGTGAGTAGGGGAAGGCATATCGTTTGGTCTTTTTTTATATCCAAATTCAGAAATGAGGCAAAGGTATGGATTATCGCAAGTTGGGACAAGAGATTACTGAATTGGTTGGAAAGAAGGATAATATTCGCGGATCGGTATCGCCTTCCATGCGAACGAACTCCAGCTTCCTAAGCCCACACAGGATTACCAAATGATAACTTTTTATTATAATTATTGGAATTTTTTTATATGTAAGCGCTATCTAAAGAACTATAATCTATTTATCTGGATGTTAATCCGTTCAGAAATACTTAGATCAAATCAAGAGGAGGAATTGTATGAAACGGTTACGTCAATGGAATATAACAGCCTTGGTTCTTGTGCTCGTACTTGGTATGCTTCCATTTTCGAATGTCTCACATGCAGCCCAGGCAGTTACGGAAGTGGAGGAAAGTCATTTGAGTACAAATTTTGAAGACGGTACACTTCAGGGATGGACTCCACGGATCGGTAACGAAAGGCTGACAGTGACAAAGCAGGAAGCACACGAAGGTCAGTCTAGTATGCTGGTCGCCAATCGGGAGCGTTCCTACCATGGACCGATGTTATCCATGAAGGATCTGCTTGAGCGTAACCAAGAGTACGAAATTACAGCATATGTTAGACTTACCCAGGAGCCCACCACGGATCAAACGCTACAGCTCACCACATATAAAAAAACAACTGCCGAAAGCTGGAACCCGATCGGTAGCGTGAAGATTGCCAAGGCAGAATGGAATACATGGCACAAGATCACCGGAAAATTTCAGAATAGCGATGACCCCACTGAATTGAATTTGTTCATCGAGACACCCTACATCTCTGAAGATAGCGTAGATACGTTATCGTTCTATGTCGATGATGTATCATTTACTCTGGCCGAGCAACTGGAGATTGAAGAAGGGATTGTGTCTCTGGAGGACCTGTATCAAGATGATTTCCCCATTGGGTCAGCGGTGTATCGCTGGCAGTTGGAAGGCGCATATGGACAACTGCTCACAAAGCACTTTAACAGCTTGACCGCAACCTATGAGATGAAACCGAAGTACATGTCTCCTTCCGAAGGTGTTTATGAGTTCGAGGCAACCGATCAATATGTTCAGTTCGCCGAGGAACATGGTATGGGTGTACGCGGACATGCGCTGTTGTGGCATATTGATGCAGCAGAGTGGATGTTCAAGGATCCTCAGGGTAACCCTGCGAGTCGAGAATTACTGCTTGCCCGGATTCAGGATTACGTTGAAACCGTCATGACCAGATACAAAGGTAAGATCTATGCCTGGGATGTGGTAAACGAGGCGATTGCGGATAGCAATGGTGATGCCAACGGTTTACGTAAAAGTCCCTTTTATGAACTAATCGGTCCGGATTACATTGAGAAAACCTATGAATTCGCTCGTGCAGCCGATCCGGATGCCAAATTATACTACAACGAATACTTCACGGAAGTCCCTGAGAAAAGAGAGCATATGGTTCAGTTGGTCAAACGACTGAAAGAGAAAGGGCTCATCGATGGTGTGGGTTTGCAATCCCACTATAACCTGGAATCCCCGCCCATCAAGGAAATTGAAAAAACGATCAACATGTTCGCCGAACTTGGATTGGATATTCAGATCACAGAACTGGATGTTGATAGCGGAATTCCATTTGGTGAAGAGATGTCCGATGAAGTTGCGGTAAAACAGGCGTATCGATATAAGGAACTGTTGGATTTGTACCAAAAACACAAAGACCACATTTCTTCAGTTACCTTATGGGGACTCCAAGATGAGAAGTCTTACAACAACCAGGCTATGCTGTTTGATTCAGCCCTGAAGGCCAAAAAAGCATACTGGGGACTCGTGGATGAATCCAGCTTGCCTGTGTTGACACAGAGAGCCGTCTCACTTTCGGTTAAACCAAATATCAAAAAACAGTCACAAGATCCGCTCTGGAACAAAGCGGTGTCTACTCCACTGAAGGGCGACTCTTCGGGATCAGCCAGTTTCCGCACCTTATGGGATCATAGTAACCTGTATATCCTCGTGGATGTTCAGGATGCGAAGGCAGATGTGAATGACAGAGTAGAACTCTTTGTTGATCTCAATAATGGCAAGACCACTTCCTATGAAGCAGATGACCGACACGTAATCATTAAGCGCTCGGGCAAAGCTGAGGGCGCAGAGCGGGGTTCATATCGTGTACGCGAGACAAAAGCCGGATATCAGGTTGAATTGTCCATTCCATGGGGTGGTGTCCAAGTCGGATCAGAATATGAAGCCGGCTTGGATATCCGTGTGACTGATGGCGGTGCAAGTGGGACAGAACCTCATAATCCACTGTACTGGAATGATCGAACACAATCTCAGGAACAAGATACAAGCAAATACGGCGTGATTCAACTCGCCCCTATGCCCAAATCTGCACAAGCTGTGCAAGGGATTGTTCAGATTGATGGGAAGAAAGACGCCCTATGGAATAAAGCTGTACCATTTGAAGTAAAAAGGTTAAATGAGACCGAAGGTGCAGAGGCAGTGGCTCGCGCAATGTGGTCAGGTGAGTATCTATACCTGCTGATCGACGTCACTGATCCAAACATCATAACAGATAGCATCAACCCATGGGATCAGGATTCGGTTGAGATTTTCCTGGACGAGAATCACCAGCGCACACCGTATTTTCAATATGATGATGCCCAGTTCAGAATCAGTGCAGACAATGTCGGAACCTTTGCAGGCAGTGCCTCGCCCGGACGCCTTGTAAGTGCTGTGAAGAAAACCAATAAAGGATATCTCGTAGAAGCCAGAATCAAGTTACACTCACTGACGCCAAGCGCTGGAAATGTTCTCGGTTTGGATCTTCAAATTAACGACAATCAGGGCGGAGGCAAGCAGAGCGTAGCCAAATGGAATGATAAGACCAATGAAAGCTGGAGAAACACTTCCCAGTACGGAATACTCACTTTTGTTGGAAAGAACAAACTCGGGCATTAAACCATTGGCAGTAATTGTAAGAGTAGAAACCATCATAACAGTGGCTGAAACTCAACCATTGTTGTGATGGTCTTCATCGTTTACATACGTCACCGAAGGTGATGAGAGGCGATACAATCTGCCTTGACTATATTTAACAGCCCTTGATATACTAAATGAACGTTATTTTCAACTTCATACAACCGTTTGCGAGGGAGCCTTAACCGGCTGAGAGGGTGTTAAACCGACCTTACCTGACTTGGATAATGCCAACGTAGGGATGCAACGATGAAACGCTTACTTGGGTAGCTCATGCGAACCCCCTTGTTTTAGTGTATTTGTCTGCGAAACATCCTATGGATGTTTCGTTTTTTTGTTTTTAAATACGTACATTATGAATTGGAGGAACCTATGTTGACTATTTCAGAGAGACTATATCAGGCGGCACAGCCCGTGTGGAAGGAATGTCTCGAGCATCCCTTTGTTAAAGGAATCGGAGATGGTTCCTTACCGGTTGAACAATTTCGTTATTATTTGCTGCAAGACTACTTGTATCTGTTCGATTATGCCCGTGTATTTGCACTAGGTATCGTCAAGTCGCACGACCCCAAATTGATGCAGTTTTTTAGTAAAAACGTAGATAACATCCTGAATGGTGAAATGAAAATTCATCGTTCTTATATGGAGCGATTAGGAATTACAGAGGATCATGTTTTTCAGGTAAAACCCGCACTGAAAAATGCAGCCTATACTAACTATATGCTCTCTGTTTCCCATGCAGGTGGCTTAGCAGAAGTACTAGTATCCATTCTGGCCTGCTCATGGAGTTATGCAGAGATTGGTCAAGTCCTTGCTCAAAAGCCAGGTGCAGCTGATCATCCCTTTTATGGAGAGTGGATCACAGGATATGCTTCCTCTGAATACAACAGCAGCAATCAATCCCTTGTGACGTTAACGGATAAGCTATTAGAAAGTTGTAGCGAGGAAACGTATCAAAGAATGGAAGATATTTTCGTGATGTGCAGTCGCTTTGAGCTTGACTTTTGGGAAATGTCATGGAGGCTGGAGCCTTGAGCTCACTGGTAGTTAATTCAATTAGAGAGTAGCGTCCATAAACAGGATGTTACTCTCTTTTTCTATATCCGCTCTGCAAAACAGCCTGCCATGTTTATTTTTATTGCCGCCGTATCTACCGCTTGATTAGGCAGAGTGCTTGATGGGAGTAATACGAGCTTTGCGTTTGTTACCTTTTGTATCTCATTCAGATTCATTTAAGAATTGCAATTTATGATGATTACATACGAAAAGATACAACAACAATAATAATAATGAGGTGATGGCAATGAGTATATACAAATGGCCTAAATTTATCGGTGTAGCGGTGCTATGTACTGCGATGCTGACGGCATGTAGTTCGACTAATGAAGGGAATGGGGAGACGGAAAGCAATTCGACTGAAAAGGAACAAACGACTACGGATAATCAGAGTAAAACGGAGAATACTGCGCAGACAGTAGGATATGCCGATCAAATCAACAAGACTGAGGTGATGTCCATTTCAATTGATGTGGATGAAGAAGCATGGAAAAAAATGCTGGACACTGCAACCGAGGAACAGTACATCTCAGCTAATATTACAATTAACGGAACGACGATTGAAAACGTCGGGATTCGTCCAAAGGGTAACTCCAGCCTGCGGCAGGTCGCTGGCGATGATACAACGGATCGATATAGTTTCAAAATCAAGTTTGATGAATATGTCAAGGATCAAACGTGGATGGGATTGGACAAGCTCGTTGTGAACAACATGATTAGCGACAATAGCTATATGAAGGAATATTTGAGTTATGACATTATGAGTTATATCGGCGTAGATGCACCTTTATTCGCATTCTCCGATATTAGTGTAAATGGAGAGACTTGGGGCTTGTACCTGGCTGTTGAGGACATTGACAGTGGATATCTCGCTCGAGCCAAGAATGACGAGGGTGAACTTTACAAGCCGAACAATGATGACAACATGGGGCCAGGAGGTATGGGAGGGCCAGAAGGCAATCCTTTTGCACAAGGATATGGAGATATGCAGCCTCCTAATGAAGGTATGGCGCCACCGGATGGTGCAAGTCCGCCGGATATGAACAGCGGGACAGGGGAAGATGGTGCGAATACACTACCGGAAGCAGGTATGAAGGGTAACCGTGGTCCGGGTGGTATGGACGGAAGCGGCAATGGTGTTTCATTGGTGTACACGGATGATGAATCATCCAGTTACTCCGCGATCTTCGACAATGCTGAGACCAAAACAACAGAGGAAGATCATCAGCGTGTCATTGAATCGCTCAAAAACTTGAGCACAGGTACCGAACTGGAGAAATATGTGGATGTGGATGGAGTTCTGAGGTATTTTGCAGCCCACACGGTGGTTGTCAATATGGATAGCTACACGTCCGGAATGGGACATAACTATTATCTGTATGAGAATGATGGACAGATTAGTATGTTGCCTTGGGACTACAACATGGCCTTTGGCGGATTTGGCGGCTTTCAAGCTGGTTCTGCATCCGACATCGTGAATTTGGCGATTGATACGCCGGTATCAGGGGTCAGCCTGGAGGAACGTCCAATTTTGGGCAAGCTGCTTGAGGTGCCTGAGTATAAGGCCAAGTATCACGAATATTTGCAGGAGATCGTAGATGGATACTTTGCAGACGGAAAATTTGAAGAAAAAGTGCAGAGCCTGAACGACATGATCGCGGAATATGTGAAACAAGACCCTACAGCATTTATCACCTATGACAAGTACGAGGAAGCTGTTGCGGAATTGACCAAACTTGGCACGCTGCGTGCAGAAAGTATACAGGGGCAACTGGACGGAGATATTCCTTCCACGACCGAGAAACAGAAAGAGAACTCTGATTCGCTGATTAATGCTTCTTCGGTTGATCTGTCCAAACTGGGTGAAAATAAAATTCCAGGAGGCATGGGAATGGGAGGTGGCGGTCGTGGAGCTGCAAAGGGGGATCAGTCTCAGGAAGGGAAATAAGAAGAGTTACGCAAAGCGAACAGATAATCAAGGTGAGTTCAGCGAATAATCAGAACGTGTCAGCCCAAAAGACATGAATAAACAATCGAACAGCAAGCTCTGATATAATAAGCAAATAGCAGCTATCTATTTTCTATGGAGGTGAGGCTATTGCAAACAATCGGGGTAGGATTCTTACATGCACGGCTCTATGCAAAGCCAGTGAAGGATATGGCAATGCTTTGCATAGAGCCCGGGAATAATCACATTGCCAACGACGAATCGTAATATTCCACTAACTGGCTTTGCACCTTATTGATCTATTAAATAAGGAGTGAGGCCCATGAAATATTCAAAAGCCGAGTCTATTTTTCCGGAAGAATTGTTACTTATCATTCAAGAATACGTTCAAGGCGAATTGGTTTATATCCCAAAACCCAAAGAAGCGCACCTAAAATGGGGCGAGAAAACAAAGAGCAAGAGCAGGGTCTCTGCTCGAAACGCTGAGATTAAATCCTTATTCCGCAATGGAGTCAGGATAGAGGAGTTGGCGGGTCGGTATTTCTTGTCCTGCGAAAGCATAAAGAAAATAGTCTATACAAAGAACTAATCAAAGAACTAATGAAATCCGCTAACTCGTCGTATCGACGGTTTAGCGGATTTTGTGCAAAGATGACTTAAGTCATCTTATACATAGTAACCGTACCTCTGAATCGATAGACTCAAGTTAAGGTTGTTGTGATGCAGAACGGCCGGATCATACAAAGAGGTGTAACGAATGAACGAAATTATAAAGAAGAAGTTGCTGGACAAAAATGAACTACTTATTAACATGGTGATCGAACGCGTAAAAAGAGATTTTCTAGACGATATCGCCATTATTGGGCTTACTGGTTCATTTAGCACCGGTGACTTTCACGAGAAGAGCGATCTTGATTTAATTATCATTAATAATACAGAAAAGGGATGGGAAATATCCGATTGCTTCATCTTGGATGACGTTGGATATGACATCTATTGCACGCCATGGGATTCAAGAATACAAGAGCAATGCACCTTGGAGAGTCCCAACGTATCGAGCCTAACCGACCTCAAAATACTCTACTATGCAACGCCTGAGGATTTGGAGAAATTGAACGACTTCCAGCAAAAAGCTCTTGATGCACTTGCGAATCCGATAGGAGAAGTGTGTCTTAATCGAGCAAATAAATGGATCGACCAGGCTAAGCAAGCATACAGCGATACAATGCTGGGTGAAGATATCGGTTCAGTGCGATATGCATCTGCTGATGTTCTGTACAATCTAGTTAATGCCTTAGTCAGCATGAATAACACTTGCATCAAACGAGGGATTAAGCGATATTTGGAAGAGATATGCTCGTTACGCTATGTTCCGGACGATCTTGAATCCTTATACATGTCAATCATCGAAGCTCATACCATTGAAGATATACGAATAACATCTTTTAATATGTTGAATAGCGTTACGAGGTTACATAGCACGATGTGTGATAACTTCATTGTTAAACCGGCTCCGACCTTTGATAATCTGAGGGGAACATACGAAGAATTGTGGTGCAATTACCGCAATAAAATTTTGAACAGTGTTATAACGAACGAAGCTTCCTACGTCTTTCTTTCGGCCTTTGGAGCACATGGGTATCTTGATGAAATGGCCATGGAGAAAGGCACCAAGAAATATGATAGTAATTTACCAGTTATGAAAGAGAAGTTTCTTGAAGTGATGGATAAATATCTAGACGAGTATGATAAGGTCGGCAGAACAGTCGAACATTTTACAACCTTCGAGCAACTATATGCCCATTATATGAATCATTGACCTTACGTCCCAGGTAGTAATAAGTCCGGGAATTGAACACAAGGAAAAAATCATTTTACAATCATTGTCAGTACGTTATAATACAATCACCAGGTAGATTCCCCAACAAAAAAGTGAAATATTGTAATATTAAGTCACACTCGGCTCGTCATAGTTCTTGAGCCGCTTATTACAACACAATAGATATCGGAGGTATGGTTATGGTCAAGAAGAAAATTTCCACAGCCCTCAGCGCAGCTTTAATTGTTTCTATGCTGGCTACTGGCGTAATAGTCACTATCGAAGGTAACACAACGTTAGAAGTAGCGAAGTCAGCAGGGGATAAAAAGGTTGAAGTTATTAAATGAAGGCAAAATCTTAATTAATTAACCTGTCGCGGGACACGAACATATTCCTATTGAAGTCGCTAAAATAGCGACTTTTTTTTGTTTTATAGGTACAAGTTTCTAGGAGAAGAACATTATCCATTAATCGATTCGATAAGCATGAAACCGAGAATATAATGCAGGATTAATACACAAAAAATTGTGCTTTTATTGGGTTTAATACTAACGATATTTTGTTGAACAGGTAAAGAAAAGTTTAGATGCAACCTTTTTTTACAATTGTAAACCATTAGGTTTGAAATAATAAAAAACTGATTAGATCAATTTAAATAAAAATTGTTATTTTCTATAATCAGTCATAAATTGTGCAAATGTAAACTAAAACAGATATATATATATGAAATAATGTTCATTTATCCAAAAATACTTTGACAAATGAAAACGAGTGGATTATTTTGTTAATAAGGAATACATCAGGTGAAAATAGTATCAGCAAAGGTCCTGAAAACTTTATTTATAAAAATGAATACAGACCGCAAATACATTATTCACCTGATCTAAGATTACTCGGGTTAAAAGTAACTTTACAATCCTATTAGAAAAGAGGGTATGGAATGAACGATAAATCTAAATTCGCAATATGTCTTCTGATGGCAACGGGACTAGTTCTTACTTCAAACGGTATTTTTACATCTAAATCAATTGCGGCTAGTGCTGTGCTCGCTGATCAGGAAACAAATAAACAGGCAAAGGAGGAGCTTGATATTTTTGAAAGCGCATCCAAAACGAACACCAATTTGATAGGCTGGCAAGTGAAAGGAAAAGGTGGATTAGAGGATACTTCAGAAGGAATCTTGCTAACTTCGCAGCCTAAAGAAAATGTAATGGCCATCTCAGAGACAGTGTCCGACGATTTTATCTATGAAGCTGATGTCATGATCAGGGATACGAAGGCAGACGCCACATTGTTGTTTCGTTCTAATGAGGATGGCTTTAGCTCGTACATGCTGCAAATCGTTCCGGACGCAGGTCTGATCCGGTTAAGAGATGCAACAAATGGAGATGGGAAATTAAAGGAGGAGCGTAAAGTTTCTGTTGAAATGGGGCAAATCTATCATCTCAAAGTGAAGGCAGTGGGTTCCTCGCTAAAAGTATATTGGGGCAATCAATATAAACCATTAATTGATGTTCAAGACATTTCGTATCAAAGCGGAAAGCTTGGACTCCATGTATGGGATGGATCCGCCTTGTTTTCGAACATCATGGTGAGCGATCTGAAAGGTAATTTGGGAACGATGCTTTCTAGCAAGGGAAAATGGCAGCCTGATATCAACGGCAAAAGAGGGACGGTAGAACAGGAGAACAAAGCACAGCAAATCTATAATAAAAATGCGACTGATATGGTGTATGAAGGGAATATTACCCTTCGTCCTGATTCTATTGCAGCTCTCGCATTTCGATCTTCAACCGATGGAGCTGAAGGATATGAAGCTACTCTTACGAAGGAAGGAGATCAGGTCCGTGTAAGTTTGACGAATACAAAAGGAACAGTGATTGCAAGTTCGCAACGTACTTATCCGAGTCAGATGGGAGCCAAACATCATGTGGAAATCAAGGCAAAGGGAGATCGAATTCAGGTCTTCCTGGACGGATACACTACGGCCGCGATTGACGTGAAAGATACAACCTACATGAGTGGAAGTTCTGGGATCGTCGTCAAAAAGGGGACGGCTTACTTTCAGGATACTTATGTGACGGAACTGAGCCAATATTACAATGAGATATATCGTCCACAATATCACTACACGCCAATACGTGGTTCGGCGAGTGATCCGAATGGACTTGTCTACTTCGAAGGAGAATATCATCTCTTTCATCAGGATGGAGGAACATGGGCGCATGCGGTAAGTAAAGATATGCTGAACTGGAAACGGCTTCCGATTGCACTTCCCTGGAATGATCACGGACATGTCTGGTCTGGGTCGGCTGTTGCGGATATGACAAATGCATCTGGTTTATTCGGAGATTCAGGAGGCAAGGGTCTTATTGCATACTATACTTCCTTTAATCCGGATAGCTCGAATGGGAACCAGCGTATAGGTCTGGCTTACAGTAAAGACCAAGGTCGTACTTGGGAGTATTCGAAGGAACGCCCGATTGTGATCGAGAACCCAGGTAAGAGCGGAGATGAAGCTGGGAATTGGGATTTCCGCGATCCGAAAGTGATCCGTGATGATGAGAATAAACGATGGGTTATGGTTGTGTCCGGAGGAGATCATATTCGTTTCTACACGTCAACGAATTTACTTGACTGGACATTGACAGATAATTGGGGTTATGGGGATTACGTCCGCGGAGGCGTATGGGAATGCCCTGATTTGTTCCAGCTTCCGGTAGACGGAACGTCACAGAAGAAGTGGGTTATGATGATCAGTACAGGAGCGAATCCCAAAACAGGCGGATCAGATGCCGAGTATTTTATCGGTCATTTAACAGCTGATGGTAAATTCGTGAACGATAATCCGGCGGGTAAGGTGTTAAGAACAGATTTTGGTAAAGAATTTTACGCTTCGATGTCTTTCGCTAACATGCCTGATCATCGCACAGTGATGATGGCGTGGATGACGAATTGGGACTATCCGTTCGCTTTCCCAACGTCGAATTGGAAAGGTGAACTAACCATTCCGAGAGAAGTATCATTGGTAACGACCGAAGATGGAATTCGGATGGTGCAAAGTCCAATCAAAGAATTGGAATCACTGCGTAAACCTTTGTATTCTGCTTCTAACAAGTCGGTAAGCCCTTCTTCCGGGAATCTGTTAAAAGATATTATTTCAGGCGCTTACGAAATTGAAGCTGAAATTGAAATCCCTGAAACCAGCACAGTGACCGAGTTTGGCTTTAACATTCGTGAGGGTGCAAATCAGAAGACGGTCGTGGGTTATAAGGCAAGTGATAGTCGTATGTTTGTGGACCGAACTTCATCCGGTGAAACGGATTTTTCTAATCTTTTCAGTAAGAAACATGAAGCGCCTGCGCAAATGGAGAATAATCGGATCAAGATGCGTATTCTTGTGGATGAGTCTTCTGTTGAAGCCTTTGGTAACGACGGCAAAGTTGTCTTTTCAGATGTTATATTTCCGGATCCTGCTAGTAGAGCGATGAGTTTTTACGTGAAAGGTGGGAATGTGAACGTTGTTTCCCTGAGAGTGCATCAACTTCAATCTGTCTGGAACGAGGACATTCCTTCAAAAGCTCAAATAAAGATGGATACGAGGGTTCGGGAATTAGGTATTGGGGAGTCGAATACACTGCAGGCGATGGTCGAGTATGGACCAGGTTTAGGCGTTCAACCACTTAAGTGGATTTCCAGTAATAACGAAGTAATAGCCCTAGACTTGGTAGACAATTCACATGCAGTTATTAAGGCGAAAAAAGAAGGGGAGTCCACAGTCACCGTATCTACTCCGAATGGTAAAACTTCCAGTAGTGTGCTCATTAAAGTCTCAGGTGGCGAGTTCCAGACAAACCTGAGTGGATGGACTAAAGATCTGTCTGCAGATTCATGGTTAGTTAGTAAACATGGGATTCGTGGTAAATATTTTAGCGATGCGAATTATATTACCAAAGAGAAGGCTGGGAATTTTACGTATGAAGCAGACATGATGCTTGGTGAAACAGGAGGGGCAGGTTCTATTTTGTTCAGGACTAGCGAGGATGGTCGCAGTGGTTATTATCTGAATCTAGACCCTAACATGAAAGCAATCCGTCTGTTCTACAAAATCAATGGAGCATTTGAAGAACGGCAGGTACTTGCAAAAGTACCAACGTTCATTCAGCCAGGTCAAACGTATAAGGTGAAAATAGAAGCGAATGGTCCGCATATTGTCGTTTACGTGGACAGTCAAAAAGTCATAGATATCATGGATGGTACTTTTGCAGAAGGTCACTTTGGACTCCATGTATTTGGCGGCTCCGCATCCTATCAGAACGTCAATGTGAGCAACGGTGAACCTGCAAACCTCACCAAGTCCAGCCTTGTAAATGCCGCAACACAGAAATCCATTTATACCGTGAACCTTGTCAACGGGGAGCCGGTTACCTTGCAAGATGCAAGTGCAGCTTCCGTCCAAAAGTGGATATTTGTTCCGACAGGCGACGAAGCAGGTTCATATTCGATTCGTACTACGGCCGGTCAGACGCTTGATCTGGATATAGGGCAAAACAAACTTCAGCTATATCATTACTTAGGGTACAATAACCAGCGTTGGGTCCTTCACGAGAACAAAGACGGAACAGTTCATATTACTTCAGCTCATCATCAAAAAGCATTAGAAGTATCGGAAGATGGGACCGAACTCTTCTTAAGTGAACTGAATCCATCACTTGATCGACAAAAGTGGATATTAGCAAAATAATCAAAGTTTATTCCATGATGGCGTATCTCATAGATATTCCAATAAAGAAGTATCGTAGGACGGGAACATTGTTCAATTCAAGTCGCTATTATAGCGGCTTTTTTCTTTTAACGAGAGGAATCAATCATATATTATATTTTTTCCTTCTTCACTCGTGATCGGCTGCTTTTGTTTAACTAACGAGCAGGTTAAAAGATAATCCGTTCAAGGCAGGTCTCCGTCCTGGATTATAGAGTAATGTTGTACTGCCAGAGTATATAGTTGATAAGCATTATCATTCATGATATATTGTTAACCAGTAAACTAAATATAAGAATTTATTTAGAATAATCCTATTTTTTAAGTTATATTTTTGTTTATAAGTAAATAAGGAGCGATCAAAGAATGATCTCAAAAGATCGAACAAAACAGTTGCTTTATGACCAATTTATCCGTTTTTTACATGTGTATGAGAACCACAAGGATACAGAAATCGAGCATTTCCTAAGTATCGCCCAGCGTGAAAGCATCGAGAAAATCCCTCAGCATTTGACCGCGGTTCATATGATAGATTGCATAGGCAAGCATGAGCCTATTAACAACACGGGTATTGCCGAGGCGATGAATTTGTCCAAAGCAAGTATCACCAAAATTGGCAACAAACTGCTGGAGGAAGGATTCGTCAAACGCACGAAAATGAACGACAACAAAAAGGAGAGCTATTTCCGGTTGTCACCGCAAGGCAAAAAAATCTTTGAACTGCATGAACGTCTGCATATACATGAGGCTGAGCGCTTCTATCGTACTCTCGACAAATATTCGGAAACGGAGCTAAAAGTAATCCATCAATTTCTTCAAGACAGCAGTATAAATATTGAATCCAGATAGAACAAAGGAGAGTGAAGCATATGAGTCTGGCGGAATTGATCAGGGAGCGCAGGAGTATTCGTAAATGTAACTCTACGCCGGTGGACCAGGAGTTGGTTGTTGAACTACTGCGTAAGGCTATACGGCTTCAACCATTTGTTGAGTCTGGCTTATGGCGTGTAGTATATGCCGGAACTCCAGAAGCACGCAAACGGTTGGTGGACTGCATGCTGGAACAGATGTCACAAAGCAAGCTCGGCAAGCTGATTCCAGGGAAACTTCTGGATGTTTTTAAAAAGAGATTTACCGATATTCCTGCGCACGTCATTGTTATGTCGACTGTAGGACCGAATCGTCTGACCAATGACCGTAATTATGCGGCTGCCTGTGGGGTGATGCAGAGCTTCCAACTGTTGGGCTGGGAACGAGGGTTAGGAATGTTGTGGGATACAGAGTCCATGATTCAGCATGAAGGGTTCTTCAATGAAATTGGCTTACGTGAGGATGAAAGATTTGTTGGTATTCTTCATATAGGGTATTACGACAAAGCGCCAAGAAGTCGGAAAAGGACACCAGCCGAGCAGAAGTGGACCGTATTGCGAGGACAGTCCACATAGAAGAGGAGGATATGAAAATGAAATTGTCAGATCTGGAAGGAGACATGGACGGTCCGAGTCAGTTTTTGGATCGACCGGTACCACAGGATCTAATCCTTGAATTGCTCAATCATGCCGTATGGGCGCCAAATGATGGCCTCCGAGAACCGTGGCGATTTATCTTTGCTGATAACCGGTATGGGGACATCATGCAGGGATTACAGGAGCCTGCCCCTGCATATCTTCTGGTCTTGGTGAAGGAAGAGGCGGATCAATATAAGCGGGAAGAGGACTTTGCAGCTGTCTGCTGCCTAATTCAGAATTTCCGCTTGCTGGCTCATGAGCAAAGTCTGGGTGTTCGCTGTACCTTGCATGACTGGATGTACGACCCGAGCCGTACTGAAATGTTTGGTGTGCTGAGTAACGAGCGCATTGCTGCGGTTCTGGAATTGGGATACGGTGCAAATCAGTGGAAAGGAAATACGGAGTTACCTGAGACTCAACTTCATTTTGAACTGCTGTAGGGGCGGAGACGATGGGTTGGGGATTCGTAGTACATGATGCGAAAGTCACGGAATCGGAAAGACTTTAACAGTGATAACAACTAAAGATGAAGTGTCGCCTGCTAGAAAGTTAAAAGAACCTCAGATCGGTTAACCCGGCTGAGGTTTTTTCTGTATCATTAATTGAAAAAAAGTAAAGTGATGTCGCGGGACAAGAACTTCTACCAATTGCCGATTAGGCGTATCTAATCGTTATTTTTCCCTTTAATTCGTTAAGCTGTTCACGAAACCGCAAAATCAGTAAGAAACTTTAGAATTTTTTAATATCTTACCACTATTTTCTTAAACACTCTTTTCTAAAATGAGTGGAAAGGGAGGCAAAACAGGAAACAGAATGAAAGACTAAAGTTAACAGTGAAAGGATGAATCTAGAAAACCATGAAAAAATGGCTCCGTAAGGATGCTTCGGCGGCCATGTTCTTCCTTGTGCCAAGCGGCATCGGATTTGCACTCTTTTACCTTATCCCGTTTGCCATGGGCGTGTATTATTCGTTTATGAGCCATTCGGTAGACGGTCATTTTGTGGGGCTCGATAATTATCGCGAGCTGCTCGGAAGTGCTTCTTTTCTCAAAGCAGCCTCCAACACGTTATACTTCAGCACGATCAGTGTTCCACTTATGATCATGCTGTCATTGGGGCTCGCGATGCTTCTACATAAAAATGTCTACATCCAAAAATGGCTTCGAACAGCTTATGTGATGCCGCTTGTTGTGCCCACCGCCTCGATCATCATGATTTGGCAGATCCTGTTTGATTGGAACGGGTCCCTTAACGCCTGGATGGATAGTTTCGGATACGAACGGGTGGATTGGATGAAATCCGAATCGGCACGTATAGTCGTGATTATGGTCTATATATGGAAGAACATAGGCTACAACGTTATTTTATTCCTTGCCGGGCTTCAGCAAATACCGAAGGATTACTACGAAACGGCTCGTATTGAAGGTGCTGGTCGTTTACGGCAATTTCGGAGTGTTACACTGGTTTATCTGACTTCAACGATGTTTTTTGTAGTGATTATGTCCATTATTAACTCATTTAAAGTGTTTCGGGAAACGTATCTGATTGCAGGCGAATATCCCCATGACAGTATTTACATGATGCAGCACTATATGAATAATATGTTCATATCACTCGACATTCAGAAACTAACCGCAGCGGCATCCTTGATGTTTGTCAGTATACTGCTGATCGTTCTAGCTCTGTTTGCGATGGAGCGTCGGCATCGACAGTACATGGAATAGGAGGTGAAGCAAAGTCTGTGCGAATAGTCTACATATTGAAAAATGGTGTATTAACATTCATCCTGAGTGTTATTGCCTTGATCTTAATATCACCTATTGTGATTATATTCACAAATTCGATGATGACAGAACAGGAAATTGGGATCAATTATGGCCTCATCGGGCAAATGAATGAAACAGCCGCAGGTAGAGAGGGTACATTTGCAAACCTAAAACTGATTCCGGATAAAGTGTCCTTTGCACAATATGGGAAGGTATTTATCGACAACCCGAAATATCTGATGATGTTCTGGAATTCCGTGTTCATGGTCGTACCGATTATTGTAGGTCAGACTCTTGTTGCGGCTCTGGCTGCCTATGCATTCTCCAAGCTAAAATTTCGCGGCAGGGACTCTATGTTTTTGGTATATGTCATGACGATGCTCATGCCATTCCAAGTCACGCTGGTACCCAATTACATTATGGTCGATATGCTTGGGATGCTGAATAGTACAAGTGCCATCATTGTTCCTGGTATATTCGCAGCTTTTGGCGTGTTTATGCTCAGACAATTCATGCTGGACATTCCCTACGCCTATATTGAAGCTGCCAAAATGGACGGAGCAGGACATTTAAGGATATTTATTACGATGATTGTTCCGATGATCAAGCCAGGATTAGCCGCACTTGTGATTTTGCTCTTCGTTGATTATTGGAACATGGTGGAACAGCCTCTTATTTTTTTAGACGACCCGTTCAAGCAGCCGCTGTCCGTCTTTTTATCCACGATTAATCAAAGCGACAAGGGTATTGCTTTTGCTGCATCCATGCTCTATATGGCCCCGATGGTGATGGTATTTCTGTATGCGGAGTCGTATTTCATTGAGGGTATTCAATTATCCGGAGTTAAAGGTTAACTTTTCAGTGCTGGTTTTGGGAGGAGAAGAAAGGATATGGAGTTAAATACAGGGGCTACTGAGCAAAGACGAAAGCGAATCATGCTAGTCGTGTTCATAAGCTTTATGGGATTGCTGCTGGTCTTCACATTGTTCAGCAATACGCTGCAATCGCTGACCTTACCGAAAGTGACTACGGAGCAGCCGAAAATGGGAGACATCCAGTTAGTTATTGAAGGTAGCGGAATCCTTCAGCCGATCGCTGAAGCCAAGTTATCCGGTTCAACCGAGCGGAAGACTCAGCAGATTTTTGTGAAAGAAGGCGATCGTGTAAAGAAAGGACAGAAGCTTATCACCTATGATAGTCAATCGACAAAACAAGAAATTGAACTTGAAGTAACAAATCTGGATAAGCAGAAGATCGAGCAGCAGAATCTTCAGGACCAGTTCATCCAATCGTCCCTCGAAGAAGATGAACTTAAGCTGCGCAGTGCACAACGTGAAATTGAAAAAGGCAAACTTGATATTGCTGCGCAGGAGCGCAAGATCAACGAAATGAGAGAACAACTGTCCAAAGATCAGGTACTGACCGCTCCGTTCGACGGTATTATAACGAAGTTGAACGCGGTAGAAGGACTGGCTTCCGTAGGCGAACCGGATATCATTCTCTCGAACAGCGGGAAAGGGTACAAGTTCGAGGTTAATGCGGATGCAAAGCGTATGTCCAGGTTAGGGATATCCATCGGAGAGCGGATCAAGGTAGAGGTAGACACAGATCAAGAGCGGCAAGCCAACAGCATGGACGGCATCATTAAAGAAATCATTAATGCGGAGCCACTTATAGAGGGAGCATCTGATGAAGGAGCGGGGATGGTAACTATCCCGCAAAAGATCCTTCGTATTAAGCTCCTCGATGCCGAACTGAAGGGAGGTGAGCAGGCTCGGATTAAAATCGAGAAAAGTTCTCTCGATCAAGGGCTGCTTGTTTCCAATGAAGCTATTCATCAGGACCGGGAAGGCACTTATGTTTTTGTAGTTGAGGAGAAGCCGGGGGCACTCGGTAATGTATTTGTTGTTCGCAAAGTCAAGATTGAGTCCAGCGAGAAGAATGACAAAGAAACGATGATCCAAACCGACAGCATCTATACAGAGGATAAGATCATTCTGAAAAGTAGCGAGCCTCTGCAAGATGGCGACCGTATCCGTTTGGAATAGTGAGACGTAATAATAAGAAGAGTTCAGGAGGAATTTTACAATGAAAAAATGGCTTTTGCTCCTTTCTATGGGGGCTATTATCACGAGTTTAACCGCATGCAGTTCCGGGCGAATTAGTACAGCGGATAAGGTGACATCCAAAGATGGAAAAACAGTCCTTACCCTGTCTGTGACAGAGTCGACCCCATTCTATCAAACGGTGGAGAAAAAATTCGAAGAGAAATACCCGGACATCGATCTGCAGATCAATGCATATAAGACGGGAGAACAATGGGGATCAGGGGAATACGAGAAGTATCGGAATTCTATGAATACAGCCATGTTATCGGGAAAAAGCATGGATATCATTGAAGTTGATGACCTCCCATTCAAAGAATATGTGAGCAAAGGTTTTCTTCTCGACATGAACGACTTGCTCAATAAAGATCAGACATTGGATAAAGACGATTTGCAAATGAATATTTTGGACGGTTTGAAGGTGAAAGATGGAATGTATACCGTACCTTTGGGGTACATGTTACGAGCATTTGTAGGAGATGGGGACATGCTGAACAACGCTAATGTTAAGTTTGATGATAAGACCTGGAACTGGAAAGAGTTTGAGAAGGTTTCAAAGGAAGTAATCCAAAAGAAAAGCGGTACCGATGAGCTTTATGCGTTAGCGTCCTACCCGCCGGAACTCCTCTTTCAGGAGATGGTTGTTGAGAACTACCCTGCATTTGTCGATCCTTCGGCCAAAAAGGCAACATTCGATTCTACCGAATTTGTGAATCTGTTCGAGCAGGTTAAACAAATGTATGAGGAAAAGATTGTGACATCGGAAGAAGCAAAGCCGGGCAATCAAATGTTCAATTCCACGTCAATTACGTCGCCAATTGATTTTATCGAAGGTCCCTACATGCTTTTTGATCAACCCAAGCTGCTACAATCACCGCAGGCGGGAGACACCGGAGATCGCAAAGGCTCACGAGTATCTACTATAAAACAGTTCGCAATCCATGCCAAATCGCCCGTAAAGGATGAAGCCTGGAAGTTCATCAGCTTCTTATTGTCGGAAGAAGTGCAAATGTTACAAGATCGAGAAGGATTCTCGATGCTTAAATCCGTGAATGAAAAGAAAATTGATGATCTTCAAGAAAAAGTTAAAAATGGCGAATACAAGCTTCCAAATGGGGAGATGGCAAAAGTATCGGATGAACAGTTCGCCGTGTTTAAACAAATGGTTCAATCCGCCGATCAGTATGTAGATCTGGATGTTAAAGTGTTAAGTATTGTCGGAGAAGAGTCCGTTGCATTCTTTAGCGGACAGAAAACTGCAGAGGAAGTAGCCAAACTGATCCAAAACCGGGTCACAACTTATCTAAACGAATAGGTAAATGGCTGGAAGCAGCCTGCATTCGTGCGCTGCTTCCAGCTTCACAGAATGAAAAGCGGGCAAATGTCTTTTTATACAGGGAGGTAGATTCATGTATAGGCCGAAAAAAACAGTTGTGACAATACTTCTCAGTGCCACCGTGTTGGGTCATTTCATGGCCCTTGACGTGTACGGGGCATCCACGGCTGATCACCTCGTTTCCAAATCTGCTGTAGCCGCGTCTGGTCTGACATTAGATCAACTGGGCTCCGTTTCGTTGAAGCAGAGCGTCCATGTAAAGCTGACGGGGACGGATGTTTTTACTCAGCCAGGTGGAAATATCTTCGTATATACGCTTCGTTACAGTAACAGCAGCGGCAATAGGATGGATCTTATCGATTATTTTTCCAAGATTTCTACGCCGAGTGGTACGACTATAAAAGGAAAAGCAGTGACCCGTGATGCTGATAAACGAACGGTGCCTGCGAACAGCAGCCTGTCTGTGACGTACTATGCAAACATTGGAAACTCGACAAAGGTCAACGGGATCAAAATTTCCATGTTCGGATGGGATTTTAACAGCGCAAATTATCAGAAAAAGCTGGGACAATTCACGATTCCTGCTCAGTACTCATCTATAATTCCGATAGGTAAGAGTAAAAAGATCACAATAAATAATCTTCCTGTCACAGCCAAGGTGGATACCTTGCAGAGGTATAAAATTAATGGAAAAGTGTATGTTCAATTGGGACTCAGGCTCTCGAACGGAGGAACCAAGATGCTAAGTGACCCTGGATATAAAGCATATCTAAGGTCAGCGGGCGGTTCAACATATGAGCTTGTACCCGATTCAGCCAGCTCCGGCTACAAACTTCAGTCTCAGGAGAGCAGAGTCATCAGTTATTGGGCTGAGATACCCTCCACGATGAAGACACATGGTATGACTCTGCAGCTTGCGCAGGAAGACGAAGTGTTGAAGATCCAGCTCCCAGTGCAGTCGTTCAGCCTTCCTGCTGTAGCTCCGGATGTTGCTGTAGTGAATGGCAAAAGCGCCAAGATCATGATGAAACAGCAGCCAGTCACGGTCAAGGCGGAACGTATGCAGCGAATGAATCACAATGGAAAAGTATACATGAGAGTGGCCGTTCAATTTGCAAACGGGAGCAAGAAGGTACTAAGCGATCCCCGATATAAAGCACAACTGAAATCGGCCGGGGGCTCAGTATTCGATCTTGTGCCTGAGGATGATACAGGGAGCAGTTTTAGGATTCAGCCAGGACAGAAACGAACGATATATTATTTGGCAGAGGTTCCAACCAACCTTAAAACAGAACCAATGACGATGCAATTTACGCAAGAAGACGAAACGTTGAACATGATGCTACCGGTAAAAACCTTCAAGCTGCCAGCCGTTACCGCTGATATGTCTGTGCCAGATTATGGCATCAGAAAAATTGCGGTGAACTATCAAACGATTGAAACGCAGCTGAAATATGCTTCTGTATATACTGAGAACAATACTGGCAAATGGAATATTCAATTCCGCATTAAAAATCTCGGTGAAAAATCCGTGAAGCTGCCAGCTTATGAGCTTTCTATCTATACGGATGAAGGCTACAGCATTCCGGTGAATGCCAAGGCAATTGGCAATGTTACGCTGAAGCCGATGGAGGAGAAGCTTATTGATCTGGATGTAGATGTGCCATTGCACATGAAACAGAATACGCTGCAGCTGGAATTGACGGAGCCTGCTACGGAAGGGAAAATTAGCTTCCCGACGGCCCTTTATAAAATTCCATATGCTCAAGAAGGCAAAAGCCATCCGGGCTTAGAAAATATCATCGAGAATAGTCACGGGACGTTTGGCGTGAAGCTTAGCTCATATCAGCGGCTGCCATGGGGAGATAAAGATCAGATCGTAGCCCTAATCAGCATTCGTAATACCAAAACGACAACCATGCAACTGCCTGTGCTCAAAGCAGCAATAAATGCTGGAATGCGGGATCTCAGTAGTACGAGCCAAATCGTGGTACAGGATAACCAAACAACCCTGGCGCCCAATGAAACCGTGGAACTCTATGTCCTTGCCAACATACCGTATTCGTATCATTTCAATCAATTACGAATTGAGCTCCAGGAAACAGTAGGCGAAAACGTTACTAAATTTCTGTCGTTGAACTTCAACCCGTTCAACAACGCTATGAGCCTGATTCCTGCAGGCGACGCTTATCCCATTCATACTCCGGGCAAGAAAGCAGAAGTCCGTGAACGCTTGACCACCATTTACCATGACTCTAAGTCCAATCTAATGTACACCGAATTGGAAATGACCAACCAGGAAAAACGGCAATCCAAGCAGTCACAGTTAGTGGCTTACTACAAAACACCAGATAACGAGTATTTTGAGGCAGAGGTCAGCCAATCGTCCGACAAGACCAGTCCGAAAGGAAAAAACCTGGTGACGGTCTGGAGCAAGCTTCCACTAAATGTGAATACTTCGCAGCTTGAACTGTATGTCGGAGAAGGGGTTGCGAATGGAAAGATGGCAGATGTGGGGGAAGAACTCACGGGCTCTATTAATACCATTCGTTTAGCACTTAGCCCTAGAGTTGTACAACCAGCAACAAATCTGCAACATGTGGAATTGTTTCCGTATCAGCTTAACATTACAAGAGGTGAAGGAACGCTTAGCGCAGGGAAAGATATGCTTAATATCGTTATTTATTATGATCTCTTAAGGAATGGAGATTATGAGACAGGTTCTACTGACCATAAGCTCATTATGGAAGTCATTGACCCGAGCGGGAAATCCATAGAGAAGATATTAACACTTGGTACCGATTTAACCGTTGGCAACAATAAATCATACTTCATGAACTTGAATAGCAACTTAAGCAAAATCATAAATAGTGGGACAGTTCGAATCAATCTGTATGATGAGTTCCAAGGACGGAGAATGTTGCTCGGAAGTCAAGTCTATCCATTCATATATGAAGAGCAGGCCAATAAACCAGATAGCGAATAAAGATAATAATACACAAGCTGTTGGAGGACAACATCTCTGAAGATATAATACTATATTTTCGGAGATGTTTTTTGTCGCTGGTTTATTGGAAAGCTTATTATATTTCGGGGGAATGTTTGCATTGCCCGTGCTCTTATGGACGGAAAATGTTAATCGTACGGAGTATTTTAACCTTCTTCTTCACATGTATTTTTGCATAAGTGGCGTAATGGCTGGGGTAACGAGTGCAAAAGTGTTGGAATCAAACAAAATGAAGTATACATCTAATCCGACTTATGCGGATAATCCCAACCAAATTTATGCGAGCTACGCTATTTTATCGGTATACGACATTTTTCTTCTATCAAGGGCTTGCAATGACTCTGGTTGCGGTACTCTTTAAATTCTCAATTACTCATGCATTGCTGATTGTGGGAATGATGACTTTTTGGCGAGTGATATGTGAATTTTTACATTTGGCATTATTTAAATGGAAAGGCATTATTCTTGTACAGAAAACATGGGCTACGAGTTTGAGCATGTTGCTGGCACTGACTTTTGCTTACCTTCCCTTCACAAAACTGAAGCTTCCTCTATTTGGATCTGTGATATTTGATCAACCGGGGCTTTTGATACTGATATCGTTGTCTGGGGTTATCAGTGGGTATGTTTTGTTAAAACATACGGATTTCACATCTGCCAATCCATATTTCTTCTATATATATTACTTATTTTCTGGGCACTAGCAGCCTGGTCTTCAGGTACGCCAATCCAATTTCAACTTATAAGTCTCGCTCCCGCTGCTTCAGGTATTGTACTTAGTTTGCATAGCGCGATTGGACAAGTTGGAATGGCTGCCGGAGCTGGTATCGGGGGTATTGCTGTCAACCACAGTTTGTTGAACTACATTCCATGGATTGGTGTGCTTGCCCTCGTGATTGGCATCGTAACAACGTTGCTTGATAACTCTCTATCTAAAAGAAAACAAACGAAACAATCTTTGCAATAAATAACCAATTGTATCATCTTCGTTTTGATACATGCCTCTTAACGATATACAAATAGCTGTATTCAATTTCTTCTCGTTCAACCTAATGGGAAATATCACCTCTATAACAACAAGAAAGCAACTGACCCATGTGATCAGCTGCTTTAGACAGGGCGGAGGACAGTATCGTAAACGAAGAAGGTCGATTAAACTAACGGGAAACAATAGTTCCATAAAACCAAAAGAGGCCGCCAATCGACAGGATCGGCGGCTTTATTCGACTATCGGGCAGTAAAGTTTAGTTATAATCAACTTTTATCACCATAAAATAAAGTTCACTTGGTAAAATTGTGAAGTAAAAATCACATTAACTGGAGTGGATCCTATGTTTTCTGAAGAAGATTATGCGAAGGTGGCGAAAGAAGCTTTACATCAATACCCAATCTATTGGGAAAAACTTGTGTATCTCGGAAAGAGTGATAATGTTACATTTCAAGTTCAGACCAACGATGATCATCAAAAGTTTCTTATCAAAATCCATATCTCAACGATTTCCATTCAATCAAAAGGGAATATCGCATCAGAGCTTATTTGGCTTGAAGCTTTGGTTAAAGATACAAATCTCGTCGTACCTTTACCTGTTAGAAATCTTCAAGGTGATCTGGTAACAGAAATCTCAACTGATCTTAGCGAAAATACAATCATGGTGACTATTCATCATTGGATTCATGGAAGCGTACTTCAAAGAGAGCCAACAAGTAATGAAACTGAAAATTTAGCTCTCTTAATGGCGGCTCTACATAAACATTCTATGCAGTGGAATGCACCTGAAGGCTTTAATAGACCAATATACAATTCTAATCATTTATATTCATCACTTAATCAATTAAAACGGTTAGTAAATTTAGAGCTTATCTCAAGTGAAGTGTTTGTTCATGTGGAAGAGTCAGCACATAAAATAGCAAATGTGATACAAAATCATAAACGTTTGCCAAGTAACTGGGGAATTATTCATTCTGACCTTCATGAGAGTAACTATGTATTTTATGACGATACTCCTCGACCTATAGATTTTTCGAATTGTGGCTATGGATTTTATTTATTTGATATGGCTGAAACATTTTTGCATCTTTCATCTGATAATAGGAAAGTATTTATTTCATCGTATAGCAAAGTAAATCAACTGGAAGAGAATTGTGTCGGGTTATTAGAAGCATTTTTTATTTGGTCAATAATTAGGACTTTCGCATTCCATTCTCTAAATCCAAATGAACAACAATCCTTAGCGGCAAATTTTCCATCAGTTATTGAAAACTATTTTAGGAAATATCTTAAAGGAGAAATTTTTTTGTTAAACTAAGGGGCAGGAATACAATAAATGGAGGGGTAGGATTGAACAAGTATGTGTTACATATAGTTGCAAGTGTAATTTGCATATTGTTACCTGCTGTTGGTCTCTTATATGTTTTGTGGGATAGCCACCAACCCAAAATAGGACCTGTAGGAGACGGAAAACCGAATTATCCTTCAATATCTCAATGGATATCTATTGGCTCTTCTTTTATTATTGGAGTAGTTAATTTACCTCTTTCCATAATTCGATATAGACAAAAGGCTAAAGAAGATATTAAAAGTTAATGCTTGTTGCGCTAACGTAGAAATTATAATTGAATAAACGACGAAAATGAAGCTGCCTGTGTTGGACCGGCAGCTTTCATTACGTTAATGGGCAGGGTAGATGAATTTTGTGAATATACGCCAGGTATACGAACGATAAAACATAAGTTTAACTTTTAAGATTAAAGACATGCTACAGTCTTCAGTATTCGCAGAATTCGTCAAAGGAAGTATGATCGAAGAATAAAGAGGTCGAACCCGTCCGAATTTTATGGCTATCAGCCCTTCGATGGTGAAGTTCCTTCATGTACAAGATACGATCATAATCCATTAAACCGGAAGGAATATCTCTTACATGTCTTGAATTCGGTGTAAGCTGATAAAGCGAAGTTGGAGGCGAATGAGATGCTGGAATTAGAGTTTACTACTATAGAGGAGTGGGATGAAGCATCGTGGGCGCGGATGGAGCGAATCTATCATGAGGCTTTTCAAAGCGGCGCTAAGACAAAAGCGATTCTGCGCAGTATGCTGGACCGCAAGATTGGTTATTTACACACGGGCGTGCATCATGGAGAAGTGGTTGCGATGGCTGTTACCGGACTGGAGGGGAAGGCTGCGGACCGCATCCTGATCATCGATTACCTTGCGGTTGAACAGAAGCTGCGTGGGTGGGGCATAGGGACCTGGATGCTAGAGCAGCTCAGAGCCTGGGCGTTAAGGGAACACCAGATCAAAGGTATGATTATCGAGGCGGAGTTCGGGACAACGGAGGCTCATCAGGAACGCATTCAGTTCTGGCAACGCAACGGGTTCATCCTAACCTCCTATGTCCATCAATATAGAATGGTGCCAGAGCCGTATCAGGCAATGATGCTGCCACTGGATACAAGTACGCATGTGCCTGATGATGGTGAAGCACTGTTTCGTTATATCAATGCTTTTCACAAGGTTGCTTACCGGAAGAGTTAGACCGTATTCAATGGACCTGCAGAAAATTACCGTAGAGATTAGGATGTAAAATGATCAGTTCTTGACTATATGGTCAATAACTGATACATTAATCCCATGAGCAGACCAAGAGAATTTGATGTCGATCGTGTATTACACCAGTCTATGGAAGTGTTCTGGAATCAAGGCTTCAAAGCAACTTCTTATGAGGACCTTACGCGTACTACAGGAGTCAAAAAGCAAAGTTTGTACTGTGTTTTTAAAGACAAGCGATCGTTGTTCCTGAAGGCGCTGGCACTTTACCGTGAACAGGTTATAGCGAAACTGAAAGAGATTGAAGCCCTGGACTCGTCTCCCGTTGATAAACTGGATACCTTACGATATTCCCTTTTAGACGATGAAACTAGCTGCCAAGGGTGTCTAATTGTGAATGCATCACTCGAATTCGGAACAGATGACGAGCAGGTCACACGCGAAGCTGCGCTCATGGCAGAAGAGATTCAACTGGTATTAGAGAAGATCATAAGTAGTGGCCAGAATCAACAGTTAATTTCCAACCGGTATACGAGTATAGAGCTTGCATCTTATCTAAATAACACCATTCTTGGTGTGAGAGTTATGGAGAAATCAGGTTCATCCCGTGAACAGATCGAGACGGTTCTGCGCACTTCATTTGGCATGATCATGTCTTGATCTTTTTTTTGTGAAATTCTTGACTACAAAGTCAAAAATAATTGAAGGCGGATTAATACACCACGAAACCTTGAAGGAGGTGGGGCTTTTCGATAAAAATCGTGTATTGATTCATTTGGAAATAACGTCTAGCTGTTAACCAGGCTGGTTGCTGTTTAACATCTCCTAGGTCAATTTATATAAAACGAAATATGTGGAGGTTATTATGAATTATTCTCAATCCGTAGAAGCATTGTTCCAACCTGTAGAGTTAGGTCACTTGAAGTTATCCAATCGGATCGTGATGGCGCCGATGACGCGTCAATTTTCTCCGGACGGTATCCCGGGTTCGAATGTTGCGGGCTATTACCGCCGCAGAGCAGAGAACGCAGTGGGGCTTATTGTGACAGAAGGGACAATAATTAATCATCCGGATGCATCCAATCAAGCCAATGTGCCGCACTTTTATGGCGAAGCTGCAATGAATGGTTGGGCACATGTTGTATCTGAAGTACATGAAGCTGGCGGTCGAATTATTCCACAGATCTGGCATATGGGAGCCAAAGGTCATGTTAATGATTATTCGGAAGCTGAGATTGCTACAATCGTTCAGGAATTCGCACAAGCAGCCTCAGAAGCGAAACGCGTTGGGTTCGATGGTGTTGAAATCCATGGAGCACACGGCTATCTGATCGACCAATTCCTGTATGAGAAAACCAACTCTCGTACGGATCGTTACGGTGGAGATATGATGGCTCGCACACGTTTTGCAGTTGAAGTGATTGAGGCTTGCCGTGAAGTAGTGGGACCGGAATTCCCGATTGTACTGCGTTTATCTCAGTGGAAGACAGATGATTATCAGGCTAAATTGGCTGAAACACCGGAATTACTGGAGCAGCTTCTCGCACCGTTGGTTCAAGCTGGAGTCGATATCTTCCACTGTTCCACACGCCGTTTCTGGGAGCCGGAATTCGAAGGGTCTGATCTGAATTTTGCTGGATGGACCAAAAAACTGACCGGTAAACCGACAATCACTGTTGGATCTATTGGTCTTGATGGTGACTTTACAAGTCTGTTCACAGAAGGTAAAGGCGCAACTAACGTCGGTATCGATGGATTGGTACAACGACTTCAGAATGATGAGTTTGATCTGGTTGCTGTAGGGCGTGCTCTTCTAGTCGACCCTGAATGGGTTAAGAAAATTCAAGAAGGACGTACTGGTGATCTGGTTCCATTTACAAGAGAGGCGATGACCGTACTTACTTAATTGCAGTTATAATCATTAAGAATATGTATTAATCAAACACACCTTCAAGAGAATGAAACCTTGTCGTAAGATAGGGAGATCATCCTGGAGGTGTTTTTGTAATAGCAACCAGAGTGAGTTATCCGGTGGAATTAAAGATGAAAGCCATAGAAATGAGACTGGCAGAGGTACCGGTATCGAAATGGAGAATTGCACCGCTTAGAGCAACCCGATATGTCGAGGGACAAGAACATGGTCCCATTAAAAGTCGCTATTTTAGCGTTTTTTTTATTTTATAACTACAGACAAATTTCATTCAAATCCATTCAATGAAATTTGTTCATATATGATGAACTGGAGTATGATGAGGGAAGGCAATGCTGATAATCACTATAAAGATCAATGCCAAGTATAGAGTGAAATTTTATATAGGTCTAAAGCTTTTGGACCCGGCTATACAACACCATACTACCTTGAAGGGGGACATCTGTTTTGGATGAGCAGTTTCTAGATTTATTGGCCGAGAAGTATGATACGGAAGAAAAAATCATAACAGAGATCATCAACCTTGAAGCGATCTCCAATCTCCCGAAGGGAACCGAGCATTTTGTCAGTGATTTGCATGGGGAGTTCCAGGCTTTTCAGCACGTACTACGAAACGGTTCGGGTACCGTCAAAGAGAAAATCAAAGAATTATTCCGGGAGGTTTGGACGGATCAAGAAATCAATGATTTTGCGGCGTTGGTTTATTACCCGGAAGAAAAAATACAGCTGGTTATAGGGGAACTGAGCAATAAACAGGCTTTGAACCAGTGGTATAGATTAACAATTGAACACATGCTTAAGCTTATTTCTTATGCCTCTTCCAAGTATACACGCTCGAAATTGCGTAAAGCTCTGCCAGAGCAATATGTATATATTGTAGAAGAGCTTCTATACAAGACGGATTCGACCAACAATAAGGATCCTTATTACGAGGAAATATATCGGCAAATTATATCCTTGGGCCAGGCGGACAATCTCATTATCGGCCTTGCTTATACGACACAGCGCCTGGTGGTTGACCATCTTCATGTGGTTGGAGATATCTATGACCGGGGGCCGTACCCCGATAAAATTATGGATACGCTGATCAACTACCATTCTGTAGACATACAGTGGGGGAACCATGATGTCCTCTGGATCGGAGCCTACGCAGGTTCTCTGGTCTGCCTTGCGAATATTATTCGAATCTGCGCCAGATACGATAATCTGGACATCATTGAAGATGTATACGGAATCAATCTGCGCCCACTGCTAAACCTCGCGGAGAAATATTATGAAGACAATCCGTCCTTCAGACCTAAGTTACAGGCTGGACATAATGTATCGGAGCAGGAAATTCTGCAGATCACTAAAATTCACCAAGCCATTGCCATGATTCAGTTTAAACTTGAAAGCCCGATTATCAAGAGACGCCCATACTTTAATATGTCTGAAAGACTTTTGCTGGAGCAGATTGATTACGACAACAATGAAATTAACATCTGCGGTAAAACGTACCTGTTGGAAAACACCTGTTTCGCAACCGTAAATCCGCAGAAGCCTGAACAATTGCTGGAGGAAGAACGCCAGGTGATGGAAAAGCTGCTGTTCTCCGTTCAGCATTCCGAAAAGATGGCCAGACATATGAATTTTCTCATGAAAAAGGGTAGCCTTTATTTAAAATACAACGGGAATTTGTTAATCCACGGCTGTATTCCTTTGGATGAAGAAGGAAATATGGAAGAAATGCAGATTGAAGACAAGACATATGCGGGCCGTCAATTGCTCGATGTTTTTGAAGATAACTTACGTTACGCCTTTGCGCATCCGGAAGAGACAGAAGATCTGGCGACGGATATGGTATGGTACATCTGGACAGGGGAATGCTCCTCGCTCTTTGGAAAGAGAGAAATGACCACTTTTGAACGGTATTTTATCCAAGATAAAGAAGCACATAAGGAGAGAAAGAATCCGTACTACCATTTACGTGAAAATGAAGAGACCTGTCGAAAAATCTTACAGGAGTTTGATTTGAATCCCGATCATGGACATGTCATTAACGGCCACACGCCAGTCAAAGAAATTAGCGGAGAGAGCCCAGTTAAAGCAAACGGAAAAATGATCGTGATTGACGGAGGTTTTTCCAAAGCCTATCAATCCACAACGGGCATTGCCGGATATACCTTGTTGTACAATTCCTTTGGCATGCAGCTCGTTGCCCATAAGAAATTTAACTCAAAAGAAGATGTGTTATGTAACGGAACGGACGTGTTATCTCTAAAAAGATTGGTGGACAAAGAACTGGCGCGGAAACTGGTGAGGGAAACCAATGTCGGGGAACAGCTGTTGCAGAAAATTTCAAATTTGAAGGATCTATTAGACTATCGCTACATGAAATGAAACGATTGCTAAAAGTACACATTCGGATCAACCGTTTGAGTGCAATATGACATAGACGCTCGTATTGGGCAGGGAACTAATAATACCCTGCCTGTGCGAGCCTTTCTTTTGTACAGTGCGATTTAACAACAAACTTTATGACTTAACAGTTGAACTAACGGCGGATTTTCAATTGGTGGAGGGGAGAAAGATATGGACTACAATTCACGGTATGAAGCGGTCTTTGAGACGAAACGGTTCCGTAACTGTACCATAGCGGCGGGTCGTCGTCATACCGTTGCTCTTAAATCTGACGGAACAGTAACAGCTGTGGGTGATAATAAATACGGTCAATGTAAGGTAAGCGATTGGTGCCATATTGTCGCAGTTGCGGCTGGTAATGTTCATATGGCTACGAACACCGGTAATGCACATACCGTTGGTCTTAAATCTGATGGTACGGTAACTGCTATAGGTTGGAATAAGCATGACCAATGCAATGTAAGCGAATGGCGCGATATTGTAACCGTTTCGGCAGGTTGGTGCCGTACGGTTGGGGTTAAATCAGATGGCACCGTGGTTGCGGTGGGGCGAAATAATGAAGGGGAATGCAACGTGAGCAGCTGGCATGATATTGTATCGGTCACGACGGGTGACTGGCATACAGTCGGTCTAAAAATAGACGGAACGGTAACAGCAGTTGGTAACAATAAATATAACCAATGTAGCGTAAACGACTGGGGCGACATATTAGCTGTTTCGGCGGGCTATCTTCATACAGTTGGGCTTAGATCGGATGGCACGGTAGTGGCTGTGGGTAGAAATAATGATGGTGAATGCGATGTAAGCGGTTGGCGCGATATTGTAGCAGTTGCAGCGGGGAGTTATCATACTGTTGGTCTTAAGTCCGACGGAACGATGGTTGCTGTGGGTTCGAATAAACTTCACCAATGCGATGTAAGTGCCTGGTACGAAATTCGAGTTGTTTCAGCGGGGTGTGCCCATACGATTGGACTGAAATCGGATGGTACGATGGTTGCTGTGGGTGATAATGATTATGGACAATGTGATGTAAGCGGATGGAGTAACATTCAACAATAAAATACTACGAAAGCAGCAGCTGATGTCGGCTGCTTTTATTATTTATCGCAGGACAAGAACATGGTTTTATTGCCGATTTGATGAATGTATATCATAGAGGAGGAGTAGAGTGTGAGCACTGTAATGTGCTGGAAGAGGCATTGTTTGACTTCTGGAATGTGAAGCCGGAGGTAGATCCGTGTGAAAGTAAATATACCATTGAGACGATAGCTCAAATAACAAGGAGGCAACCGATCAACGTGATCGGCTGTTTTTGTTTAACTAACTCTGTGAATGAAAACTGTGTTTACAGGTGGGAGTTCAATTGATGGAGAAGCTGGTGTGACTTAGTATGATTTGAATCCATCACTTCGTCGTGGTCTACTATAAATATTTACCTCTTGCATAAAGAACATGTGTTCGGTTTATAATATATACAAACATACGTTCTCAAATATACAGGAGTGATTTCAGTGTTGACTAAGCAACGAACCATTATGCTCATTGATATGCAGAGCTTTTATGCTTCAGTCGAAAAGGCAAAAATGCCTCATTACAAAAATAGACCATTAGCTGTCGCGGGAGATCCCGCAAGACGTTCTGGAATTATCCTTGCCGCTTGTCCACTTGCCAAAGCGAAGGGTGTTTCTACCGCGGAACCACTCTGGCAGTCTCTTCAGAAGTGCCCTGAACTGATCATTGTGAGACCACACATGCAAGAATACATCGAAGTATCCACTCAAATCATGTCCATTATTGAGGAGTTCACCGATCTGGTCGAACCGTACAGTATAGACGAATTATTCGCTGATTTTACAGGGTCTATGCATCTATTCGGTAATGATCCAGTCGATTTGGCCAAGCAAATTCAAGACAAAATCTATAATGAAACAGGCGTTTACGCGAGAGCGGGCATTGGTGAAAACAAAATCATCAGTAAATTATGCTGCGATATGATCGCTAAAAAAGCAGAGGGGGGCATTTTCCATCTAAAGAAAGAGGAGTTACACCTCCATATTGGAGATAAGCCCATCCGCGATATGTGGGGGATTGGCTCAAGAATGGAAAAACATCTGTGGAAGATGGGCATCCGAACCATTAGAGACCTGGCGAATACGCCTCTTTCCAAATTAAGAAGTAAGTGGGGTGTTAATGGAGAAGTCATCTGGCGAGTTGCAAATGGACTCGATAATTCGCCGGTAACCGTCAATACGCACAGTACACAAAAAGATATCGGAAACGGAATGACCCTGCCTAGAGATTTCACAGAGGCTTGGGAGATCGAAGTGGTTATTCTCGATATCTGCACAGAAGTATGCAGAAGAGCCCGCCAAAAGGGACTGATGGGTAGTGTCGTATCCGTAAGTGTGTCTGGAGCGGATTTTGACCACCCCACTGGTTTTCACAGGCAGATTAAACTGTCTGATCCTACAAACATAACCGTTGATGTATGCAAGATAGCCAAACGCATATTTCATCAACATTGGGATGGGCAACCTGTGCGCCGGGTTGGCGTATCCCTGTCTCAATTATCCAACGCGGATACATATCAACTATCTTTTTTTGATGATCAGGAGCAGAAACGAGCTATTGATCAGGTGATGGACGACATTAAGGATCGATTTGGCGACATTGCCATTCTACGAGCGAGCTCCATTACGGCTGCTGGCCAAGCGATCGATAGAGCATCTAAAATAGGGGGGCATTACAAATGAGCAAAAAACTGGAGGCCAATGGATTATGGGAATCGAGCCGCATGATGCTTCCACAACATAAAGAACGAATTATACAGCATCGTACTCAAATTCATTATCAAACGAAACCACTGATTCATCAAGATGAGTGGGAGATTATTACTCAGAATATAGATATGTCTCTCAATTATACATTACAAGCCGCCTTTGAAGTATTTAATGAGTCAGGCAATCGGTATATACACGGAATCGTCACTTCAGTCAGTTCCTTTGGAAAGAAAATAAAAATTGAAATGACTAATGGATTTGAATGGGTCGATTATGATCAATTGGTCACTGTAAAACTTGAAGAAGGAGGCGTGTAATGTGCGACAGACTTTCGAGGAACTTTCACTCGTGAAGAGGGTGGTGGAGCTCCCTTATCTTTTAGGTGCTCTGGAGGTAGATAAGCATAAAATATACGCTTCAAATTTCAAAATGAAATCTGTGTATGTTGACTACTTGGACGGTATCCAAAAGAAAATTGCTTTAGAAATGTACAAATCGAAACAAAGGCTAAAGGAACATCATATTAAAATCATAGATGAAGTGAGATCCGAGCTGAGTTTAACGGTAGATTATTCGGTGAGAGGTTACATTCATAAAATGACACTATTATGGAGCAAAGTGAAAGTGGATGTAACCTTAATGCTTACCGAACATATGAACGTTGATATTACTGATTTGCTCAAATGAACATAGAAAATAAGAGTCTAACTCATGGATGCGGCAAACCTATCTAATAAAAAGGTGCCTACTTTTCAAGTTGCATGAGAAATTTTAAGATAAAACGAAATAGGAGAAGTGGGCATAAAAGTAATTGAGGGGATGGTAGCGTCATGCCAATTGAAATCAAAGACATTGTGTCTAAGAAAATATTAAGTGAAGTAAAAGGTTATCTAGATATTGGTTTTACTCATTCACTAAATCCCTATACGGGTTGTGCATTTGCTTGCGAATACTGTTACGTCAGAGAAATGCCTATTCAAAAGTTTAAGGATATTCCTTGGGGATCGTGGGTGGATGTCAAGAAAAATGCAGCAGAAAACTATCTAAAGGAAGTCTCTCTTCTAAGACGAAAAAATAAACCCATAAGTATATTCATGTCATCAGCCACAGATCCTTATCAACCTGTAGAGCAGAGGGCAAACATTACAAGAAGCCTATTGGAAGCAATGGATACAAACCCACCAGATTCACTTCAAATTCAAACTAGAAGCCCTCTGGTTGCCAGAGACCTTGATATACTGCTGAAATTAAAGGGAAAATGTCGAATTCTGGTTTCAATGACAATCGAGACAGATCGCGAAGATGTGAAACGAATTTTTTCGCCCTATGCTCCTGGAATAAATTTAAGAGTTAAAGCATTGAAAAAGATAAATGATGCAGGGATACATACACAAGTATCTATTTCCCCTGTGCTACCTTTTTCACCTAATTTCGCTAACATGATACAAGGCATAACTGATCGAATTTGGATTGATACGCTATTGATTGGTGATGGTCAAATGGGGATGAGATCTGAGCGGTTAGGGATGCCACAATTATTTGATGTGAACGGCTGGGATAAATGGTACGAGAAAAGCATTCATCTGAAAGTGGAAAAATATTTTAAGGCAAGGTTTCCATCTGAAATAATTCATGTATCCAAATACAGCGCATATCCATTTTGATTTTATATAACCATTCATTTTATGAGGATCTTGCCCGTTTTTTCTTCATGCAATAGAAATATTGCAGCTGTTGTTCGAAGATCAACTTTCTCTTACAAATTAATGGAGGACGCATGAGTCCTCCATTGACTTAACTTGAAATGACCGTGGAGTAACGATTTGCCATCATTCACTCTGATGAATATCGTTTGGAAGTTCATCATTGAGTTTCTGGTACCCGAGTCCCCATGTTTCCATAGAGAATATAATCGGCTTCAGTGAATTTCCTAAATCACTTAAGCTGTATTCGACTCTCGGAGGGACTTCTGCAAAAACAGTACGAATGACTATTCCATCCTCTTCCATTGAACGTAAATTTTCAGTGAGAACCTTTTGACTGATCTCCGGGATACTTTTACGAAGTTCTCCGAATCGTTGAGTTCCCTTCAAAAGATCCCTCATAACCAATAACTTCCACTTGTTACCTATCAACCCAACTGTCGTTGCGACGGGACACAACGGCAACTCTTTTTTTGAAATCACTACATTATCGCCTCCAATAGTTACTATTAGGTTCCTATATAACAAAAAGGTGCCTACTTTCAAAACCAATACATTGCTTATATTATAATTCTGTCGATGAAAAATCAAAATGAAAATGAATGAAAGGAGGAGGGAGTTCGCAAAATAGTTTATGGATACAACTGAGTGACTATTTTTCGAATCATATGTTAACGTTCTTGAATTCTTGGAGACAGCATTTAGAGATCAGTTTATTGGCATTAATGGGTTCTACACTTATCGGAGTTACATTAGGTACCTTATCAACTAAATACGGTCGTTCCGAGAAATGGACCTAATGAATACAGTATCCGGGTTACAAGGTGTGTCCATGTCTTTACTTGAATCTGCACAAAGGATAACTTCTCTGCAACCTAAAGATAAAATAATAGTTACAAAAAGGTTCCTATAAAACAAAAAGGTGCCTACTTACCAATTATCTAAAGTAGAGATAAAATTGAAGTGAAGGCATATGCTCACGAAAATAGAAAGGGGTTTAAATATGACGATTACAGAAAACAAACAATTGATGCATCGTTTCACGAACTTCATTAATACAGCAAGCAAGGAACTTGCTGAAGAATTGATTTCTCCAGATGCTGTTTTTTATGTACCTATGCAAAAAGAACCAATGAATGGTCCAAGTGGTTATCTCTCCATAATTCATATGATGAGATCTGGTTTTTCCGATATACAATGGACTGTTAAGGAGCTGGTAGCAGAAGAGGATCTAATAGCAGCTCATTTTGTCATGAAGGGCACACAAGACGGAGAGTTTCTCGGGTTTCCACCAACGAGCAAAAAAATCGAAGTAAATGCAATGAATTTTTATCGGATCTCTAATGGCCAAATTATTGAAGAGTATGGTCAACCGGATATGCTCGGCTTGCTTCAACAAATAGGGGCAATTCCAAAAGTATAATTACATCTCCTCGATCTGGGCATCGTTCCAAAAAATTGGGAGTTGGATAAATAGATTAAAGTCGAAGAGGGACTGCATTTTGCACTCCCTCTTCTTAGTCATTTTACAATTAGGAAAATATAAACTACTAGTTTTAGCCTAGTTTTTGCGAACCATTGAACCACACGGATTTGATTGACAAAGTATCTGAAATATTAGTGATCGGATCACCGTTTATAAGAATAAGATCAGCACGTGCACCTTCGGTAATCCGGCCACGATCATGTAGACCAAAGCAACGGGCCGGTTTGATAGTAGCCGACTGAAGAGCTTCGATCGGAGTGAACCCAGCCTTCACCAGCAGCTGCATTTCGTGGTGAACACTGGCCCTATGAGCAAGGCCACCAAGGTTCGGAACGGGAACCGGTGCGACATCCGTCCCTACAAGAATATAAACTCCGGCACGGTGAAGATCCATTACATTCTTAAAGCTGTTCTCCATATTGCCTTGTGGGATGATTGAAGCTTGAGTTCAAAATATCGATCCAATCCGGACTTAATTTGGAATGAACTCGTGGATCATTAGCCAATTCCGATGCTGAATTACCAATAATTGATGAATTTAACACCAAGCATGGTGTAACTGGTGGCGTGTGACAAGAACATGGTCCCATTTCCGATTAGATAAATATCTAAGTGTAGAAGTGAGTCTCTTTTGAGCGATTAAAAGACTACAGGATGGATTATGATCAAGATGAGAAACGAAGAATGTTGTCCTGAATGTGGAGGAACAAAATTTGGAGAGGGCAAGTCGCACGGCGAAGCTAGGGTATATCCTATGAAAAAGATGCTAACATTAGGATCAGATATTACTCATGTAATTTGTATAACGTGTGGATTTATTTTAAAAAGTTTTGTTAAAGAGCCACATAAATTTGAGGATAATAAATAAAATTGTAATAATTGTCCAAGGACACAAACATTGTTCCATACAAACTATTAAGAACTCTTTAGATGTCGAGAGACAAGAACATGATCCCATAAACTAACGGGCAGGTTAGTTTCGGTATGTGGTATTATTTGTTTGATGGCGTAAACTAAAGGGTGAGACTAACATGAGTCAGCGTTTCCCAACAAAGGTAAGCATAACGATCAAAGGCTTAAAAGGAAGTGAACTATATTAATATACAGCATCCCTATTTACGACAAATTCAGCTTAAGAGGCAACAAGTACCCACCTATAATCGTTACCCCTTTGATTTGGCGGTCATTCGAAACCTAAATACTCTTGATTTCCACCCCAAGGTAACCTATATCGTAGGTGAAAATGGGATGGGCAAATCAACACTGATGGAGTCCATTGCTGTCGCATGGGGATTTAACCCGGAGGGTGGGACGGTCAACTTTTCCTTTTCAACCCAGGCTACTCACTCGAGCTTATATGAATATATACAATTGATCAGAGGTCCGCTACGCCCGAGGGATGGCTTCTTCTTCCGGGCAGAAAGTTATTATAATTTAGCCACGACGATCGATGAGTTGGACAGCCAGCCTTCATTCGGTCGCCCTATTAAAGATTCGTACGGTGTCAAGTCCTTGCATGAGCAATCGCACGGAGAGTCGTTCTTTTCCACTTTCATTCATCGGTTCGGGGAGAATGGATTATATATACTGGATGAGCCTGAGGCTGCATTGTCTCCCCTTCGCCAAATGGCGATGCTGACACGAATCCATGAACTTGTTTTGCAAAACTCTCAATTTATAATTGCGACCCATTCCCCAATCCTTATGGCATATCCAGATTCGATTATTTACAATCTAAAGCCGGATGGTATCGAAGTCCAAGTATTGGAAGAAACCGACCATTATATGATTATGAAAGAGTTTGTGAATAACAAGGATAGGATGCTCAGAGAGTTATTCGAAGAAGCTCAAGATTAAATCCACTGCTATCCTATGGAACCCAAAAGCTGAATGGAGGACTTTTAATAAAGAAGGTATTTTAGGTTAGAGCCGGACACAGCTCAATAGAAACAAAAAACATTGTTAGGATTACTACTGGGAATCATTCGTCCTAAATCGAGGAAGTATAAATATATTACTCTCTATTTTCATCATCTAATCGCCGACGAAATATCAAAGCCGAAACAGCAAATATAATAAAGATAATGTTGAAGCAGCAGTAACCATCTTCAACACACTTCCTATTGGGGGGTTAAACAACAGAGCAATTGAGATGATTAAAACAGCACCTTTTAAACCCATTCCCCAAATCGAGATCGCTAAAATCTTGTTCATCAAATCACCTCCCAGGTTGAAATAGAGTTTCTCCACAAAATAATTGTGTCTGCTCAATAAATGGGGGATTATCAGCCAGTACTCCATAGCGGAAATATCTTCATAGCGTTGGCATATTAAACCATATGAAATGAGAGGAATTACGAGGAACATAGATACAGATAGACACATTTATCCATATATTGAGACCAACTAGAAATTTATATATCTTTAGCAGGTAGTGGTGATAAAAAAATGGATCAATGAATAAGAATCGCCTTGGTCTGTATATGAAAAATTGGCTTTGGAAACTAAACCTTACGGATGAGATGTCGAGAGACAAGAACATATTCCCATTGAAGTCGCTATTTTAGCGGCTTTTTAATTTTATCGGTACAAGTTCGTGTCCCGAGCCGAAGACAAGAACCTGTTCCTATTACCGATTAGTCGTGTATCTAATCGGCATGGTATCGCAAACTACCGAGCAGCAAAAGATATAAGCAAAGATTTAGTAGCGATTGCTTCCGAGAATGGGGGAAGCAATCGCTATGTTTTTTTGCGGATATTTTTATTTTTTGTCCGCCACATGTGTACAAAAAATAAAAATGATGATACATTGAAATTAGTTTATTTCCTTTTGTAACAAGGTTTTTTTGAATAATACTATGTCTCCTGTACGAGGACATACGTATATCGAGGAGGGAATGGAATGTCAAGTCAAGCATTGGACCAATTTTTAAGTTGGAACATCGAAGATCTAAAAACTAAAGGTCTATATAACGTCATCGATACGCTGCAGGGGGCAAATGGTCCTGTTATTAGTATCGACGGAAAGTCCCTAATCAACTTGTCTTCCAATAACTATTTGGGACTGGCAACAGATTACCGCCTGATTGATGCTTCAGTTAAGGCGTCGCAGACATACGGGGCAGGCGCAGGGGCTGTGAGAACAATTAATGGTACGATGGATCTTCATATTGAGCTTGAAGAAAAACTGGCCCGTTTCAAAAAAACGGAAGCCGTTATCGTGTATCAATCGGGATTTAACTGCAATATGGCTGCTATATCCGCGGTAATGGACCAGCATGATGCGATTTTATCAGATGAGCTGAACCACGCTTCGATTATTGATGGCTGCCGCCTGTCGAGAGCCAAGGTGATTCGCTTTAAGCATTCGGATATGAATGATTTAAGACAGCAGGCGAAAGATGCCAAGGAATCCGGTCAGTACCATAAAATTATGGTCATCACCGACGGGGTTTTCTCCATGGATGGTGATATAGCAAAGCTGCCTGAAATCGTGAAAATAGCAGAAGAATTCGATCTGATTACTTATGTGGATGATGCCCACGGTTCGGGCGTTCTCGGAGCAGGTGCGGGAACCGTGAAGCATTTTGGATTGTCCGACCGCATTGACTTTCAAATTGGTACTCTTTCCAAGGCGATTGGTGTTGTCGGCGGTTATGTGGCGGGTAAAAAACAACTGATCGAATGGTTGAAGCTGAGAAGCCGTCCGTTTCTATTCTCGACATCGCTACCTCCGGCTGCAATCGCTTCTTGCAGCGCTTCTGTCGACATTTTGATGAATGACAAAGAGCTGATCGAGAAGCTGTGGGAGAACGGCAATGATTTGAAAAATGGCTTGAGCCGGCTTGGATATGATGTAGGCCAAAGCGAAACGCCGATCACACCTTGTATCATTGGCGATGAAGTAACCACCCAACAGTTCAGCAAACGGCTTTATGAAGAAGGCGTTTACGCCAAGGCAATCCTGTTTCCGACGGTTCCGAAAGGAACCGGAAGAATACGCAACATGCCGACAGCTGCCCATACCAAGGAGATGCTCGACCAGGTGATCTCCGTTTATGAGAAAGTTGGCAAGGAAATGAAGCTGATTTAGCTGCATTCGCGGGAGTACATTTCGGGAGGAATGTCTTATGAACAAGATTTTGGTGACCGGAGCACTGGGCCAAATCGGTTCTGAGTTAGTTGTTAAATTACGTGAGATTTATGGTGCGGATCACGTCGTTGCTACGGATCTCAGGTCATCAGCCCACGAAATTACCCGATCCGGGCCATTCGAGCTGCTTGACGTGACGAATGATAAGGCGATGTTCGAAATCGCCAAGCGGTACGAAGTTGATACCGTCATCCATTTGGCTGCGCTGCTATCGGCTACCGCAGAGGAGAAACCGCTGCTTGCCTGGAATTTGAATATGGGCGGATTGATGAATGCACTTGAAATATCCAGGGAGCTCGGCTGCCAATTTTTCACTCCAAGCTCCATAGGATCTTTTGGTCCTTTGACTCCGAAAGACAATACCCCTCAGGATACGATCCAGAGACCCAATACGATGTACGGCGTGAACAAAGTGTCCGGCGAACTGCTTTGTGATTATTATTTTCACAAATACGGCCTGGATACTAGGGGGCTGCGATTCCCGGGTTTGATATCTTATATGACGCCTCCCGGCGGAGGAACGACGGATTACGCCGTGGAAATTTATTACGCAGCCGTGACGGCTGGCCGGTATACATCTTATATCGCCAAGGACTCAAACATGGACATGATGTATATGCCGGATGCCCTGAACGCTATCATCGATTTGATGGAAGCGGATTCTTCCCGGTTGATGCACCGAAATTCATTTAATGTCACCGCAATGAGCGTGGATCCGGAGGCGATCGCTGCAGCGATTCGGGATGAGCTTCCAGGCTTTATCCTCGATTATGACGTTGATCCGAAGAGACAGGCGATTGCCGATAGCTGGCCGCATTCCATTGATGCGACGGCAGCGAAAACAGAATGGGGATTTCATGCTCGCTACGACCTGAAGGCCATGACGAAGGATATGCTTTCACAGCTAAGCGAGAGACAAATGCTTCGCAAGGCTTAAAGTTATTATGAATTCGATCGAAGAGTGACATCGCTAGAAAAAGCAATTCGGATTAAATCCGAATTGCTTTTTTACAAGAAAGGGGAACTTATAAAAAAACAGAACTGTCGAGGGACAAGAACATGGTCCCATTAAAGTCGCTATATTAGTGGCTTTTTTATTTTATCGGTACAAGTTCGTGTCCCGAGCCAAGGACAAGAACTTGTACCGATTGCCGGAATGGACAAGAACATAGTCCGATTACCGATTAGATATGTGTCAAAATAAAAACACTATATAGAGCGAGTGGGCTTTAACTTGGGTCAATAGCGCTACAGGGAAATACTTAACCCATAGAAAGGGATGAAATATTTGTTTACTCAGATACGTATTGTGTCTTATAATTTTTCATAAAGATACATATCGTATCTTAAAAAGTTTGTATCGCGCAAGTAATGTAAGGGTGCTCGCATCTTGGTTCCAGTTTTTGTAGAAAGGAGGGGACGACCGATAGAAACGAAAAAAACGCCTTGGCAGGCACTGGAATTAGAGGTGCTGGATGTGCAGCAAACGATGGCAGGCTATGGATTCAGGCAAATTGATTGGATCGAAGAACATGATGCAGACCTATATGATCCAGCGTCCTGATGACCATACTTCAAATTGAAAATCGTATTCTTGCTCAAAAGGTCGCCTGTGGGCGGCTTTTTCGATGCTCAGATGAGGGGATAAGAACATTTTCCAATTTCCAATTAGATAAATATCTAAGTGTAGAAGTGAGTCCAACGAAGATGTTTTCTTATGAAATAAAGATACCCGTTTCTTTTTTAAACATTCGTTGAAAGTTTCTTATTTCAACAAACTCATGGTGATGCATCATCGTGAACGGCTCTTCTTTTGTCAGCTTCAAATGGACGGGGGTGAAGGAGTCAAAAAATACTCTTCTCTAAATACGATTGAATTGTGCATGATCAGATTCCCTTCGCTTCTTAAGTCATTTGGAAGGAAGCATTGCTTACGGATAGTATGTCTGTATTTTTCGGCGCATTCAACCATATATTGGATTCGTTTATTATGTTAAAGAGGTTCTACACCATTTATAGCGTTGTGAGAGGGGAGTGATCATTTTGAATACTTCTAAACAAATGATGTCTCATAATTCCAATGATCGTTTTAGTAAACTTGGAATTTATAGCGTCCAAAGTGTCTTTATTATTCTGTTCTTGCTGTTAACCCCTGTCTACTATTTGAACAAATGGGACTTTAAACGTCACAAAAAGCGGAATCCTTTCTACACCAGTAAATTGGTTCGATTGCAAGAGCGTTATCCGATTTTCTACGAATTGGCCATGTACGTTCAAAATTTTCCTATTCCTCGTAATGTTTACAAAGTTTTACCCCCTTTAAAAGGCGATGTTCTTCAGGTGGGCTGTGGTACAGGTTTATTGAACAAGTATCTTCGCAAGCAGAAGGATGTTCGTTTTCTCAACATGGATCCGAATATAAATGCTCTAAAACTTGGAAAGAAGTGGGGAAGGTTTAATTCTTATATCCATGCTTTCATTGATAAACCAACTTCTTTACCTGATCATAGTTGCGATATGATTTTGTTTGCAAGAAGCTTTCATCACATTCGCTATCACAAAAAAGCCTTCATAGAGAGCTGCAGACTGTTACGTGACGGTGGATCTATCATTATTGCGGACCCGGTTGTTCTCAAGTCTCTTTCAGGTTCTGTAACGGACGGTGGTTATATGGCGAACTCTTCAATTGATGGTGTAATTTGGAGATTTACCAAAGATACATTAATTACTCACATAGAGCGCTGTCTTCCTCCTGAATTAAAGATAGAATCAGTAACCGAAACGAGACAAGTGCATGTAACGAATTATAATTTATTTGTACCTCAGACAGATATCGTAGTGGTACTGCGAAAAAGGGAGGCTGTATACAATGACAACTAAATTTATTTATGGTGTTTGAAATCTGCAGCATTATTCAATGTTTATCCGTTGCTCAGCCAGAAACATGTCTTGCGGATAATATAGCTAAAGGTATCTCTCCACAGAGGTGCCTTTTTTTGTTTTTAGGAACCAGTCTTGTCCCAAGCTGAAGACAAGATCATTGTGTAGGCTGCAACGTTTGTCGTGTCAAGGGAAGATGAGTTGCACGGGAATAACGGCGTTCTTAGGAGAATAGATATCATCCATTTGTTCACGTAACAGCTTTACGGCTGTTCGTGCCATTTCCTGTTCATCCTGCTGCACATAAGCTACGCCTGAAAGATGTGGATTATCAAAAGATAGCAAGTCGATATTTGAGTGAACGTTCAGAAGACTGATAGCGGCGGATGTAAGGCGTGCTGTTTCTTCGGTCAAGGAAAAGGCTGCCGAAATTCCACTGTGGTTCTGCAAGAAGTTGCTTACATAGTCCAATGCTTGCTCGCTGCGTAGAATGTCGAGAGGGATGTGACACCACAAGCTCTTGTCAATCGAGATGCCTTGATCTGTGTACGCCTGCTCAAAGCCGAGCGTGCGATCCTCGACGGCTGTATTGGCATTTTCAGGTGAGATGAGCGCAATCTGCTGATGACTCTTGGATAACAAATGGGATACAGCTTTATACGCACCGCCGTAATTGTCGGATGTAATGGTGTACGTCTCAATGTTGCGCAGATAGCGGTCGATGAACACACACGGGAATTTATCGAGCGACAGACGCAGTAATGATTCGTTATACTTCTCATCTTCTGTTGGAAAAACGATCAACCCCTTCACACCGAGCTCCGTTAGTGTACGAATGACGTTTGATTCGATAGAGGAGGACTCGCGCGTGATGCTTAGTACCATGCTGAGGCAGGCTTCTTGTAGGAAGTGTTCCGTGTAGTCAACGAGCTTCTGAATGACACGGGTTCTCATCGTCGGAATGATGAAGCCGATGAGCGGCATGGAGCACGCGCTGCTTGGGGATGGCGAGAAATTGATGCTAGAAACAACAAGACTAGAAGAGACGAATGAGCCTTTGCCTTGTACGCGTATAATTAATCCTTCGTCAGCTAGTAGGGTTAGGGCGTTCCTGACGGTTATTTTACTTACTCTGAATTCGTCCATTAGTTCTTGTTCAGAAGGAATGCGGTCCGTTGGCCGAAGCTGCCCTGATTTAATTTTCTGTATAATATTTTCTCGAATTTGTTTGTAGAGCGCCAGCTTTTTCAAAGAGTAGCATCTCCCCATAAACTTTATGATTTTATAATCAATTGGTTATATAAAGCTTATTTCATATATATTATAATACGGCTTGTAAAGCGCTTACAATATGGAATCTGAGAAATTGTTGCGAAGGGGTCTTTTCTTTGAAAGGTTAGAATTATGTTAAGGATGGTGGTGCCAAGATGGATTGTAACCGCTTAAATTAACAGAACTAACCAGTCAGCCGACTTTTCAAATGCATAACAAAAAAGAGAGGATGACGAACAAATGAAAAAACGCAGTGCTTTAATCTCCATCGTTACACTCCTTATTATGTCACTTGTTTTTACTGCATGTGGTAATCCTTCTGGTTCAAAAACGGAAACACAGCAATTAGGCGCTAATGCCGGTGAGAATGCAACAGAATTATCATTTTGGACATTCGCAGATTTGCACGGCAAGCATTTGGATAAAATGCTGGGGTTATGGAACCAACAGAACCCAGACAAACAGATTAAGTTGAATGTAACGGTTATGCCTTACGATGATATGCACAACAAGCTCTTATTGGCAGTTACAAGCGGAAAAGGTGCTCCTGATATCGCGGATATTGAGCTTGGTCAATTCCCTAAATTCTTGGAAGGTGACAACGTTCCCCTGGAATCTTTGAATGATGTATTTGCACCATACAAAGACGTTGTTGTTCCTTCACGTGTCGAGATTTACTCCAAAGCTGATCAGGTTTATGGCTTTGATTATCATGTAGGTGCTACGCTTGCTTTCTACAACACTGAAATTCTCGAACAAGCAGGTGTTGATTACAAGACAATCAAAACGTGGGAAGATTACAAACAAGCAGGTATCAAGGTTTACGAAAAGACTGGCAAGTACTTAGGTACTGCTGATACATCAGCTTCGTGGCAAGCATCGCTGCTACTAGCTCAGCAAAATGCCGATTTTACAGATGAAAATGGTAATCCAAAAGTGAACTCGCCTGAAATGATTAAAGCGTATGAAATGTTAGTCGATCTGCAGAAGAACAATGTTATTCATACGATCCCTGGCGGACAACCCGACACAGAAGAAGCAAAAGGTGAATATAACAAAGGCAACTACGCAAGTGCATTGATGCCTGAGTGGTACATGTCCCGCTTTGTAAACGAAATGAAAGACCTTAAAGGTAAGTATGCAATAGCTCCATTGCCTGTATTCGAAGAAGGTAATCCTCGTTCCGTTGGCTTAGGCGGTACTGGCACAGTTGTTACTAAGAATGGTAAAGACGTTCAGTTGGCAAAAGAATTTGTAGCCTTTGCTAAGCTTTCGAAAGAAGCTACAACAGAAATCTGGAATACACTTGGATTTGACCCAATCAACATGGAAGTATGGAAAGATGATGCAGTTACGAAAAACCCTGAAAATGAATATGTCCAATACTTTAAAACAAATGCATTTGATACTTTGAATGAAATCAAAGACGAAATTAGAGCGATTAAGTCCGTTAAAGCTTCACCAACCATCGGCAATATATTCAATACGGTTACTTTGAATGCTATCTTTGAAGATGGCCAAGACGTGAAGGAAGCGTTGGATGAAGCACAAGCAGCAATTGAACAAGAATTGAAATAAATATAATAAGTAAATGATTTGATTAAACCTGTCGGCAGGTACAGTGGTCGGCAGGTTTAACCATAGTCAAGGGAGATTGAGAATATGATAAAGAAATTTGTATACTCTCAAAAAGTTGCACCTTATGTTTTTGTATTGCCATTTATACTCATATTTTTGATATTCTGGTTTTTTCCGCTTGTAAATTCATTCGTAATGAGCTTTCAAGATAGGATGCTGGGACAGGATCCTAAATGGATTGGTGAAGCAAATTATTCGAAATTACTTACTGATAAAGTGTTTTTGACATCTATTAAAAATAGCGTTGTGTACATGTTAGGAACCTTAGTGCTGTTGATTCCTTTTCCCATGTTATTCGCCGTTATGATCAACAGTAAGTTAATGAAGGGAAGAGAGTTTTTTAAATCTTCTTTCTTTCTCCCTGCATTGACATCTGTCGCAGTTGCGGGTACCATTTTCCGCCTTACATTCGGTGAGATGGAAGGTTCATTAATGAACAGTTTCCTAGGTCTATTTGGTGTAGAGCCTATCAAATTTTTGAAAGACGGAAATTGGAGTATGGCAGCACTGTTAATCCTCGCATGTTGGAGATGGACAGGCGTTAATATGCTTTACTATCTATCGGGTTTGAAAAGCATTGACAATGAATATTATGAGGCTGCTTCAATTGACGGTGCATCTGCTTGGCAGAAGTTTAGAACGATCACAATGCCATTATTGAAGCCGACCACGGTATATGTTACCACAATTAGTGTTTATGCAGGTTTAGCAATGTTTACCGAGAGCCTGATGATGTTCAACGGTAACAAATCACCCCAAAATATTGGCTTAACCATTGTTGGATATCTGTATAGACAAGGGATTGAGCAGAATAAGCTGGGTTACGCAGCTGCAGTTGGTATCGTTCTGTTAGTCATTGCTATGGTTATCAATTTAACGCAGTTGAAATTTAGTGGAATGTTCAAAAAGGAGGAGGATTAAAGTGGGCAGAAGTCAGACGAGGAGTGATTTCATCTCTAGAATAGTAATTATTTGTTTATTCATTATACTATTCGTTATAATTATGATCCCATTCTACGCAGTGGCCCTATCTTCCTTTAAACCAGGTGAATCATTAGTTAGATATGGTCTTAACCTAAGTTTGGATTTTGAAATCATGAGTTTTGATAATTTCATCTTTCTGTTTACTGGAGAACATGATTATTTTGTGTGGTTTTGGAACAGTATGATTTTAACAATCGTTCAAGTGGTTTTAACACTTTTTGTAAGCGCATTTGTTGCATATGGTTTTGCAGCATATCATTTTAAAGGTAAGAACTTCCTCTTTATATGTGTTTTACTCATTATGATGGTGCCTTTCGAAATACTGCTGGTTCCTTTGTACAGCCTAATTAATGATTTGGGAATGGTGAATAGCTATTCGGCAATCATTCTGCCCGGTATAGCCAATGCCGCGACAATATTTTTCTTCAGGCAATATCTACGAAGCATACCCAAAGAGATTATTCAATCTGGGCGGGTTGATGGCGCAAACGAGTATGCGATTTATTTCAGACTAATTATGCCGATTATGAAGCCATCGTTTGCAGCAATGGCCATATTGAATGGTATGAATAGCTGGAATAATCTATTGTGGCCATTCATGGTGTTGGGAGATCAGAGTAAATATACACTTCCAATCGGTTTGAAAACGTTGTTAACTCCTTATGGCAATAACTATGACTTATTAATCGTGGGCTCCTTCTTCTCCATCATTCCAATTTTCATACTATTCATTGCTTTTCAGAAATATTTCATAGACGGTATGACTGCAGGCGCTGTTAAAGGGTAATCTATATTATGATGAAACAGGTGATAAGATGGAAATCCAACAACGAGCGTCACACGACATTCAACCATTAATTGAACAGAGAGCTGATCCTTTTATTTACAGACATTCGGATGGTTATTATTACTTCGTAGCATCCGTTCCGGAGTATGATTGGATTGAAATCCGTAGAGCCCAGAACCTTGAGAAGCTTGTTACATCAACTCCTGTAGTGATCTGGAGAAAGCGCGAGAATGGTATCCTTAGTGCCAATATTTGGGCACCCGAACTGCATTTTATTGATGACAAATGGTACGTGTATTTCGCTGCCGCATACACGACGGAAACGAATGAAGGCTTGTTCGACCATCGGATGTACGTGCTAGAGAATGAAAATGACAATCCGCTCGAAGGCAGTTGGATGGAAAGAGGGCAGGTTCGTACCGAATGGGAAAGCTTCGCCCTCGATGCCACTACCTTTGAGCATAATGGCAGCCGTTATTACGTATGGGCACAAAAGGATCCGAACATCGGAGGTAACTCTAATCTGTATATATCTAAAATGAGCAATCCGTGGACGCTGACTGGGTCGCAAACGATGATTTCGATGCCGGAATATGACTGGGAGATCATTGGTTATAAAGTGAACGAAGGCGCGGCATTTCTTCGCAAGGGTAATCGGGTATTCCTCTCTTACTCGGCTAGCGCCACCGATTTCAATTATTGCATGGGCCTACTTGAAGCCGATGCGGATGCTGATTTGCTCGATGCCACCTCATGGCGCAAGTCGCAAACACCGGTTCTCTCGACAGATGAGAGCATCTCAATGTATGGTCCCGGTCATAATTCCTTCACGGTGTCAGAGGACGACGAAGAGACGCTATTTGTGTTTCACGCAAGAACGTACAAGAACATTATAGGAGATCCGCTGTACGATCCGAATCGCCATACATTTCTAACAGCGCTTTTGTGGACGGCTGACGGCAGACCCGATTTCCGCGGTTCTGTTGCAGCACTTGCACGTTCTTTACAATGAACGAGTGTCCCAACAAGGTTGGTTGATGGATTTGAGTTCGTTTATCCAACTTGCCAAAGAGAGACAGTAAGAACATCGAAGGCACCCTACTGGGTGCCTTCGATTTCGCTCTACAGATAATACGCCGAACCGTATCATAAGAGCAGGATAGTTTAACAAATAAGTCGAAGAGTTGAGTGGGACTAACCTTGCTTAAAGAGGAAAGAGATAACATTAAATTATAAAAATGTTGTTCACACTTAAATTAACCATGAATTAACCAAAAGTGAGGAAAAAAACTTGTGATAATTTTGGGTTTTATCGAACAAATGGCTTTAAGTAATGATGTTGATGTTCGAAATGTTGTAAGTGTATCAGTTATGGCTCGGTTAGGCGACGATACAACAGTTCTGACTAACGACTTGAAATATCTAGGGGAACAAACAAATGTATTGTCTAAAGAAATTGAGGCGAGTTATGGAAGAAGTTGCAATCTAAAGATTCGGGAAACGATAGCTCAATAAAACCGAGGATAGGGCAGGTTATAATCAAACTGCTTAGCGACTTTTTTTATTGTCGAGGGACAAGAAAATTGTGTCATTTCGGATTAGGTAGATATCTAAATAGCATCATGATGGAACTTTCATGGCGAGATAAACGCCACATAAATATATAACTTCGCCGCTTGAATAACGATTTTTCTGTATCCAGAATAGGTTTTTCGGACCTAACGCAAGAACTTCGTATTTGCTGGAAAGGTTAAGAACATGGTACCACCCCAACGATTATTCCTGAACAGAGTAGGGCTCAGTTTTTAGAGGATTATGACTTTGGATATTTCATTGAAGGTAGTACGACTCACGATATAGAAGGGATTTCACTTAAAAGTTTTTTTTAAGTCATACTTTTATTTAAAAATGAGCACGAAAGGGATCAGTTTATTGTTCATGTGCAGCGGAATGAAAGTGACTTTAAAAATAAGCTTTGCTCTCTAAGCGAAAATCAAGTAGTAAAACATCTGAATACGGGGAAAGCACTTAATCAAATGCTTATAGAGTATCGAAACATATTGGATATTACTTTAAAGAGCAATGAATAATGTGTGGTATCTTCTGGTAGAGCATCGTACTCGCTATTGAAGTAAGATTATTATGAGAGACTAGGAGAAAAAAATTCCAGGGAAGCCTGCGCTAGCTTGAGCATATGAAAACACCAAAAAGCAGCTGATCAACGTGATCGGCTGCTTTTGTTCGAGTCTTAGATAAGGGTAGTAAAGCATGAGAGAGCTTAGTCATGACCGATTAGTAGGTTATCGGAATTGTATCTGTAAAACTATCTCTGAGACAGCCTGAAATCATTTCTTCCTGAATCCTAAATAATTTAGTTAGGATTAATAATGAATATTGAAATAACCACCACCGAGGCCATTCGGAGATGACGCATATATTTGTTGATAACCATAGGCCCCTTGAATTGTTACTGTTTGACTTCCATATTGAGTGGCTTCATATCTTACAGGATATAATGTTCCATTCTCATTTCTGAGTTGGAAGTAGTAGGTGCCTAGAACATTAGCTTGAAAAGTTATTGTAATTGTCCCCGTCATATAAATATAAGGAGTGTACACTCCATTATCAAAATAACCGGGGTATGGATTGCTTGCAAATATACTGATTCCATCTTTCAATTGTCTCTGCATAAGAATATCTTGTGAGACAGGGGTAGTGGGAGTCAAAGCTTGATCAGCAAAAGCAGCTTGAAAAGGGACAATCATAGAGAGGGCTGAGAGTAATGCAATCGTTGTTTTTTGATATTTTTTCACGATCAACATCTCCTTGAGAGTTTTTGATTTTACATTTTAGACATGATTCTTACAAGTAAAACAACAAGGAACAATACAAAGGATGCTAATGGATGTTTTCCTCACCCCCTAGATATAAATTGGATTTTACAATAATAACAATACAAATATTTCCATAATAAAACAGTTACAAAAATCACAATCACTCTAGTTTTTTTGATATTTTCTTGTGTCATATAATTGTCGAGGGACAAGAACATGGTCCCATTGAAGTCGCTATTTTAGCGGCTTTTTTGTTTTATCGGTACAAGTTCTTGTCCCGATTGCCAATTAGATGTATATCTAAATAATCAGCATATGCACTTATTTGGGAACAACTATAAGAATAATGTTACATTAATTAAATCCAAACCCCCGAGTTAGCTGTCTATATAACAGGAGGTGAACGACAATGATCGATGCACAGCAACAAATCAACGCCGCACAAAACGGAGATCACGATGCCTTCGTATCTCTTATAAAGGATCGAACGGATAAGCTGCACCGAGTGGCTCGCCATTATGTACGGGAGTCCAAAGATGCGGAGGATATCGTTCAGGATGCCCTGGTTAAGGCTTATGAGTCACTGCAAACGCTGCAGCAAGCCGAAGCGTTTGAGAGCTGGCTTACCAGAATTGTGGTGAACCGAGCGCTCAATCATTTGAAGAAATCCAAGCGTGTTCACCTGAGCGAAGACCCGCAGGCGCAAGAGCCAGTGGTCGTTAATGATATCGATCAAACCCTGGATCTGGAGCGTGCATTGGCCAGTCTGAATCCGAAGCTGCGTCAGCTCCTGTTCTTAAAATATAAGAAGGACCTGACCCAGCAGCAAATCGCCCATCTCCTGGATATGCCATTAGGTACTGTAAAAACACAATTACGGAAGGGGCTGGAACATTTGCGCAACGAAATGGCTCAAGATTTTCTCGAACGAGACCTGGATACATTACGCCTGCAGTTAAGACAACAGGCAGAGCACCAGTTTGCCGTTTCACCGGATTATGATCTGATCGTCAATGACTATCAAGAGAACACCGGGAGGGGAACAGGGAAGGGAGAAGCGGGATTCTTATGGGTTAAAACGGGGAGTGATGACGCCGTTTCTGCCACGCTCTCCAGGGACGGCAACTTGCTAGACTATGCCATTTCCTGGGCCTCATTGGACAACGAGACACGGATATCTGAGGAGGAGCTCAAACAGCAGGCAGAGCAATTCCTGGAAGATCATTATCCCGGCGCACTGCGTGATTTTCCGTATTGTGAGATGGAGTGGATGGAAGGGATGTTTGTGTACACACGACAGCAGAAGGCGATGGGGCTGCCGCTTCCTGAGACGGGCTGCCTGATTATGGTTCATCCCAGCGGTCGCGTGGTCGGATTTAGGTACTATGGAACCGTTCCAGGGCCAGCACTCCCAACCATGATCACACCAGAAGAGGAACAGATGGCGTGTATGAAGGCGAATTTTTTGCTACATGTGGAATATTGCGTATTGGACAAAGCCGTGTACACGGATGGTGACGATCAGGTCCATCTTGTTTACGCCCCCCGAAGTAGAGGGCTAATCTATACTGCATCATCACAGGAGGAAGTTCCGACAGCCTATAGGGCAGAAGCTGTCCCCTCTGACCCAAGAACTCTGGACGAGTGGCCAGGTGAGTTCCCGCCCGCACGAAGCCTAGAAGAGTGGATTGGCGTAGACAACGACCAATTTCAGTTAGTACAAGACGACAATATTGGCTCGAACACCAAGTTGATGGTGTGGAAGCAACAGAATGAAGAGCGTCCAGCCAAGAATGACCGGTCTTGGAAGGCCTATTGGGCTGATCAGATGGAGGGAGCAGTCAAGGCGCGAGTAGACAGCCAATCCGGACAACTGATTGACTTTGTTTCGCATGGTAAGCCAGATCAACTAGCTCCATTAACCTGGGATCGAGACGCATGTATAGAAGTAGCTATAGACTATGTCCGAGGACTAGCAGCCGAAATGTTGCCGTATCTCAAGCTTCTAACTGAAGAGACCGACGACGAAGATCGTTTGGAAATCATTCGCTTTGGTGTATATGTTCAAGACGTATCTGTCAGGGATGAATGCTATCAACTAGCTGTTGACCGCTCTAATGGGAGGGTCAAAAGTTTGATGTCCCCCTCCATAAGGCCAGAACAGTTAAAGAAGCTGGAGACCGTGCCCTCATTTGATTACCAGACAGCCATCCTCCGATGGACGGCACAGGCCAAGCTGCGTCTGCAATGGGAACGGATGCACAATGCTAGGGCGGAAGAGGCACCGTACGAACTAGTGTATCGAATGATTGGTAGCGAGCACGAGCGGACGCCCGAAGTGCTTGATGCGCATACGGGGAAGTTATACGAAAACACTTTTTACTGACAAACAAAAACATCTAGCCCGAAACTAAGGGCTGGAAGGCATTCAAAAGCCTGCGGACGTAGAACAGCATTTTAAAAATAGACGTTTAACACAACGTTCTATAGAAAAACTTGTTGAGAAATATGCAACAGCCTTTGGAAAGCCGGCTTTGACGGTTCATTCTTCTTTGAGGCATTCATTTTCCATTATTTAGACAAAGGGCATAAATTCATGAATCTGGAGGATGCGAGAGTCGATCAAACCGGCATATTAATTGTGACCATTGAATTTTAAAAACGCCGAACTCGGAATATGAGTTCGGCGTTTTAGATAGATTATACGACGGAGGGGTGGGAGTTAAAACTACAAACTCATGTCGAGGGACAAGAACTTGTACCGATTACCGTAATGGACAAGAACATCGTCCGATTGCCGATTAGATGTGTACTTAAATAAAAAGTACATAAGCCCTCATTAGTACCAAATAATTTTATATAAGAACATTCACATTAAAATATATTACTTATGTAACATTTCTCAAAGAAAGACTCTTAAATTATAGTTCTCTTTTTTGTCTCAGACTCTCAATAAAAACAGGTAGTTATCTGGATAAAATTAATTGAGCGAGTAAATGAAATAATAATTGCTTCTCGATCGTGTATGCGATATATTGCATATAAGAATAATTGTAATGAGGATGAAAACAATGCCAATACCTAAAGATTTTTCCTTACCAGTCCGTATGTCCGCAAAAGAAAGAGCCTTTTCTCAGATTCAACGATGGATTATTGATGGAACACTGCAACCAGGTGAAAAGCTTATTGATGCGGAAATGGCTGAATCGCTTGGAGTCAGCCGGACACCGATTCGGGAGGCATTTCAGTTACTCGAAGTTCAAGGCCTCGTGACTATGCATCCAGGAAAAGAAACAAAAGTAACGAATATTGAGAAAAACGATATTTTTAAGATGTATTCAACCATGGCTGCTCTTCAGGCTTTGGCTGCTGAAATTACCGCCAAAATTATTGTTTCAGAACAGATTGAGAAACTAAGATTACTAAATTTGGAATTTGCAAGTTCCATTAAGAATGGCCAAGTTTATCAGGCTATGGAGGTGGATGAGCAATTTCATAATTATATTGTGGAGCTCTCAGATAATCCTTATGTAGCTACATTTAATACATCTCTTCAGATTCACATTAGGCGATTTAAATACGTATTTTTAAAACAACCTATTAAGGCTACACTAGCTTCAGTTGAAGAACATGATCAGATTATTAAAGCTTTTGAAGGCAAAAATAGCAACGATGCCCATAATTTAATGAAACAAAATTTTATTCGACCGATGCAGGAACTGAACGAAATACTTTGAAATGAGGGAAGAAACATGGAAAATAAAAAAGATCTTCGCATTCGAAGCAAGGTAATCAGTGAAGGTGCTAACCGGGTACCGAACAGAGCGATGCTGCGTGCAGTTGGATTTCAAGATGAGGATTTTAAAAAGCCAATGATCGGAATAGCAAGTACGTGGAGTGAAGTAACACCGTGTAATATGCACATCAATGATTTAGCGGTGCAAGCTAAGCGGGGCGCACGTAATAACGGCGGTGCCCCACTAATTTTTAATACGATTACCGTTTCTGATGGGATCTCGATGGGGCATGGCGGGATGTTGTTCTCGCTACCAAGTCGGGAAGCTATAGCTGATTCGATTGAAATTGTGACCGGAGCCGAGCGTTTTGACGGCGTTGTTGCAATCGGTGGGTGTGACAAGAATACGCCTGCATGTTTGATGGCTATTGGACGGATGAATATTCCTTCTGTTTATGTATATGGAGGAACCATTCAACCTGGTAATCTCGACGGTAAAAAAGTGGATATCGTTTCAGCTTTTGAAGCCGTTGGGCAATATCAAGATGGAAAAATAACAGACGAACAATTGCATAAGGTCGAATGCAGTGTTTGTCCAGGTCCAGGGGCTTGTGGGGGGATGTATACCGCTAATACGATGGCCGCAGCTGCAGAAGCAATGGGTATGTGTTTGCCTGGTTCTTCTTCGACATCAGCTATCTCAGCGGATAAAGCATTGGAATGCGAAGCAGCCGGTAAGCAGGTCATCTCACTTCTTGAACAGGAAATCTACCCAAGAGACATTATGACGAAGAAAGCATTTGAGAATGCGATCACCGTTGTTATGGCTCTAGGGGGATCAACCAACGCATTTCTCCATCTGCTAGCTATTGCGCACTCCGTAGAAGTGGATTTAACCTTGGATGATTTTGAACGAATTCGCTTGCGTGTTCCTCATTTGGCAGATCTGAAGCCAAGTGGTCAGTATGTCATGCAGGATTTGAATGATATTGGTGGTGTTTCCGGGGTAATGAAGCTATTGCTCGCTGAGGGATTACTTCATGGGGATTGCCTCACCGTAACTGGTAAAACGTTGGCGGAGAATTTAGCGGAAGCTGCTCCACTACAGAATGATCAAGAGATTATACGTCCACTCAATAATCCGCTTAAACCAAATGGACCACTGGTTGTGCTTCGAGGAAACCTAGCTCCTGAAGGCGCTGTTGCCAAAATGTCAGGCATGAAGATACAACAGTTTTCCGGACCGACAAAGGTGTACGATAGCGAAGATGAAGCGACAGAAGCGATCATGAATGATGAAATTCAAGAAGGGGACGTATTGGTCATACGCTATTGTGGACCGAAGGGTGGACCAGGTATGCCTGAGATGCTTTCCGTTACAGCACTCATTGTAGGGAAAGGTCTCGGTGGGAAAGTTGCTCTCATAACAGATGGTAGGTTCTCGGGTGGCTCGCATGGATTTGTAGTCGGCCATGTATCCCCTGAGGCACAAGTAGGTGGACCGATCTCTTTGCTCCAAAATGGAGATATTATCACCATCGATAGCGACATTCAGGAAATTAAGGTTGAAGTGCCAGAAGAAGAGTTGGCCGCTCGAGCGCAAGCTTGGGTACAACCGCCACTGAAAGTGAAATCCGGTGTACTTGCCAAATATGCTAAATTAGTTTCCTCTGCTTCAAGAGGTGCAGTAACAGATTTGATGGAATAGACAATTAAACATTGATGCTACATATAAAATGGGAGGGGAGAAGCTACTACAACGAATGCATGAAGCGTGCTAAACAAAAAAAACGCCAGCTTTAGAGATCAAGAATGTCGCAAGAAAAAGATGAAGAATTTAGTTTCATCATTCGAAAATGAAGTGCACCCCCTAGAATAGACATTGGAAAAACCCCTGAGTTTAGCCGATGAAATTCTAGGGGGTGTATTTTTGCTTGTACCGTTTCTCGACTTTCATTAATTGGGGGTTCGCTACGAATAGTAGGCAGGTTCCGGCTAGTGCAGGAATTTTTGGATGGTCTAAATCTCGAATGAGTAAATATTGCCAATGACGAGGGACATTCAAAGTGGTTCATGTAGAATGACATAAAGTCGCCAACCAAGAAACTCCTTATAAAACAAGGGGTTTTAAATTTTTAGTAGGGAACTTCTTGTCAATTTTTAGTGACATAAAGTTCCCTACCAGGCTGGAATTTGACATAAAGTTCCCAACTGTCCTGGAGAAGAAAAGAAGTTAGAGATCAATTCTTTTTGCTGAGATGGATAGTGTTCAGTGGAAGTGTTTATAATGTTGTGTCATGTACAATATTGCGATACAAGTTCATTTTTAAACAAAGAACTTAGCCCGATTAATGAATATACATATTCTCCATTAGATCATTTGGTCATAGGAACTCTGATAATCCAGAATTTAATCTAATACTTTTATAGAACTAATAGATCTTCCAGAAAATCTCGCATGGGGGCTACGGTGAGACCTGTTTGGATATTCTAGCAATAACAATGCAACAACTGAGTTTATTGATGAAGTAACTTATGAAACGTTCCCGAAATCTGGCATCATCCTGTATGTGAGTGTTGGGTTATTGGAAGGAGGATGCTGGCGTGCACGTGCAGCCAAAATGATTGACATATCATTAGATTAGGGGAAAATTATTCTGCAGATGCAGGAGCAGGAGGATTCAATAAAGATATGGAATGCTCGGGCCAACAAAGGCATAGTGCCAAACAAAACCAGCATGACAGGTGTTGCTAAACAGGCGGATCACAGGTGCCAGAAGATAGCGGGATCTAGTCTAATTACCGATTAGATATACATATGTACAAAATACGAGTTTTGTGAAACAGTACTAATGATTAAAAAGCTGCACAGTGATTTTTACCCCTGTACAGCCAATTCTTTATAATCTTCGAGTTAATCCCAGACTACTTCTGTTCCTGCTACGAAGTCATGAATTGCGCGTCGATCCTCACGCATACCGACCATAAAAGCACTCACAATAACTCCGATACCCAAAGTTAATACGTACACAACCCCAGCCACAACAACTCGCATCAGCATCGTACCAATTTTTGGCGGTTCGTGTGTATCGTATTTACGGATTCGAATTCCACATATACGTTTTCCTATGGTTCGACCATACCAGTAAACTGGTAATAAAATTGAGTATAACGCACTAAGTAGTTTGGCAATCGGCTCATCCGCATCAAAGTTACCCGTCAGCACACCTGCAATAATCACTAACGGAATTGAAATAATAAGACTATCCAATACACCTGCTCCTAATCTAATCCAAAAACCTGCTTTATACAAAATGCTTTCCTCCAAACTATAATTTTAAACTAAACGGCTAATTTACTTCATGAACTCCCTTCATTAAAATATCTAACTTTATGTACACAACTCAAATAGTATAACAGAAAATTTTACCTTTTTACGATAAAACTCCTATTTCATTTCACTTGCATCCAATGAAAACACCATAATAATTATGTAAACCAAAAAAACTACTCAACATTTGTTAAGTAGCCTTCTGTTCGTTCTGGATCTGCCCTCTTCGCCAAATCTTATTCTCCACGTTAGCATAGACTAAACCGGCGATGGCAAAGATCCATATCGATGTCATTTGATTCAGATGGTATCCATTCACGAAATATGGATTGTACATGAGATCAAAAACCCACAGCCCGCCCCACCCAAACCCAACCATATAGATGAAAGTTCTCACCATAGGAAAGCGTACATATTTCCGCAACAGCCATGCGATCGGGCTAAGAATAACAACATAAAAAGCCAGTATATAGTGACCGAATCCCAGGATGAGCGAAAGAATATATATTACTCCCCCTGCATTGCGTAAGCCGTAATACTCTGTCGTTGTAATATGGTACCCTTCAACCCTTTCAAGAACGAGATATGCTGTTAAAATTATCACGATAAATATAAGTCCTAATACCATGTACCGTTGAACCGCGTTCACCAACATCAGATCACCCCAATGTCTAAACGTAGCCAGAACCGCTCAAGTTACATGATTTCGAACAAATTACACAATTACATATAGGCCGCCATTAGTTCTGTTGAATGTTAAAGTTAATCCATAGTGAATTGTTATAACTCAACGACTACTTCTGTCCTTCCAGAATCATCGTACCCAAGCGGTTCATAAGCTCCATTCTCCCCATCGCTGTGTAGGAATAATTGTAGTTATCTACATTGGAGATTTTATAGATCTTGCCATTCTTCACTGCGTTCATGTTATTCCACACCTTGCTATCAACCATCTTGTTCTCACTATTCTCCATCAGCAACAGACGATCCGGATTGACCGAAGCCAGAGCCTCCAGCGCGATCTGTTTGCCGCCCCAACCCTCTGGATCAGGGGTACCTTCTGTGCGATTCAGACCCCATTCACCGTATAACATCTCGGCTGCACCTTTATTGGAATAGATGACCAGATTGTTTGGATATGTCTCAATTACAGCAAATGATTCCCCGTTTATAGCCGCCTCCAGCTTTTGTTTCCACTCTGCAGATTTCGCATCATAGTTGGTCAGATATTCATCTTTCTTGTTTTCTTCTCCAAACGTGTCTGCCAAGTATGTCAGGCGTTCTCTCCAATCATAGTATGAGTATGGCAATGCAATCGTAGGCGCAATTTTGGATAAAGTTTCATACTGATCCATGTTAAAATCCTTTCCCAAGATGATTAGATCCGGATTGGCACCCGCTATAGCTTCAATGCTGAACGGTGAACCATACCAGCCCAAATTAACGGTATCTGCACTCAGCTGATCCTTAATCGTTGGCGTGAGTTGCTCCGGATTACCGTAATCCGCGCTCATTGTGGCCACAGGTGTTTTCCCAATGATCAGCAGCTCTTCTGTAGAGCCGGACAGATCAACAATGCGCTCTGGACTCAACGGAATCGTAATCTCTTCTCCATTCGGGTTGGTAATCACTTTGGTCGTCGCTTGTGCTGTTCCCTCTGAGGAGGTGGCCACTTCGCTGGTGGTCTGGGTCGTTCCACAGGCCGCCAAGTTGAGCATACAGCATATAGTGCAATCCATACAGGAATTCGTTTAAACATCGTTGTCATTCTCCTTTTATGTCAGTTCATTAGCCACATTAGGCTTATTTGCTTCAGTTACTTTATTATCTCATCGAACACTCATGATCCGTTCACTTTTACCTGCCAGCCTTCCGCATCCTGTTGTAATTGCCACAACCGAGCGTAGATGCCTGAGTGATCTAACAAATGCGCATGAGTTCCTTGCTCTATGAGCTGACCATGGTCCAATACAAGGATCTGATCGGCATTCTGAATGGTTTTTAATCGGTGTGCAATCAAAATAACCGTCTTGTCCGCGACCAGCTCATTAATCGCTTGCTGCACCGCCGCTTCGTTCTCCGGATCAAGTGAAGCGGTGGCTTCGTCAAGCAATACGATCGATGCATTTTTCAACAAGGCACGTGCAATGGAAATACGCTGTTTCTCCCCACCAGATAACGTCGATCCACCCTCGCCAACGAGCGTATCGTACCCTTGAGGCAGACTGGAGATAAACGCATGACAACAAGCTCTGCGTGCTGCCTCTTCAATCTCGGAATGCGTAGCGTCTTTCTTTCCTACACGGATGTTGTTGCCGATCGTATCCTGGAACAGATACACGTCCTGGAAGACCACAGAGATATCCTGTAACAGCTTCTCCGGGACCATCTGATCAACGGGGCTGCCACCAATGCGAATAGTTCCTTGCTGTACATCCCAGAAGCGCGCAATGAGACGTGTGACTGTACTCTTACCACTACCGGATGGTCCAACCAGCGCAGTAATCGTATGCGGCTCAATCGTAAACGACAAGTCTTTCAACACCGGCTGCTGATCATCATATCCAAAGGTCACCTGGTCGAACGAAATCGCCTGATTAGGCTGTACATCTCCCTTTCCTGCCATCGGGGCCTCCTGCTGCACATCCATAATGCGTCTTGCACTATACGCGGAGTACCGCATCTCCCCATAACTCATCAGTACAACCGTCAAAGGTTCAAATATCTTCGTACCTACCAGCAAAAATAACAGAAATACCGGTAACGACAACTCACCGCCTGCAAGCAAATAACTGCCCACCAGAATCATCCACGTCATACCTGATCGTGCGAGCAACATCGCGCCCATAATCATCGGTCCCATGATACCTTCCAACCGAATGGAAGCTGATTTCAATTCGTCAAAAGAACGACGCAGCCGTTCAAAACGTTTGCCCCCCATATTGTGGGCCTTAATCTCACGAATACCGCTCAGGTATTCCTGCAGCCGGCTGGCGGCTTCGTTTTTGGCTCGAACATGGTTCTCACTCAGTCGTGCCTGAATGGAATCCGTAAGCCATAACAGAGCCACACCTAAGGGAACCGCAATAAACATAGCTACGGCCATTCTCCAATCCACCAACAGAAGTCCGACAAAAGCAAGCACAGGAAGCACAATCGCGCTGATTAGCTGCGACAGATTGTGAGAGATCGTGTGCTCGACCTGACCATAATCACTCAAGATCAGATTCGTCAGATCTCCAGGATCACGTTTTCCGAAAAATCCTAGCGACAGATGGCGAATATGTTCCGCCAACTTCAACCTTCCTGAGGCCGCGAGGCTGTATGCTGCCCGATAGGTCTTGTCATAAAGTGAGGCGTAAGCCGCATACTCCACCAGAAGCCAGACAAACAAGATGCAGCATACAATCCACATTCGGTTGATATCCAGTCCTTTGTCCGGATCATCGAAAGATTTATAGATCGTATTGAATATGTCCACAAGCAGCGCCGCAGGAACGATCTTTGCAATCCCGTCCAGAATCGCTGCAATTACCGAAGGAAGCAGACTACGAGGGTTACCGCCAGATATATTGTATAAATAATTCCTCATCGTACTGCACCTCCAAGCTTCCAGGAAGCCGCACTGATATGGGCCTGCCACATGTGCTCATATACTCCGCCTAATGCACGTAGTTGATCATGTGTCCCACGCTCGGCAATCGTTCCCTTTCGAATCACGAGAATTTGCTCTGCTGCACGAATCGTTGTTAGACGATGAGCAATAATTAGTACCGTTTTGCCTTGAACCAATTGGGCCAGACCTTGCTGGATCTTGTGCTCATTCTCTGCATCCGCGTAGGCCGTCGCCTCATCCAGGACCAGAATGGGGGCATTTTTGAGCAATGCCCGTGCAATCGCAATTCGCTGCGCTTCACCGCCGGACAGGTACGTGCCGCCTTCTCCGATTTTGGTGTCATATCCGGCCTCCAGTTTCTCGATAAATTCATGACAGCAGGCTGTTCGCGCCGCAGTTATAACGTCCTGTAGTGAAGCCGATGTATTGCCCATCCGAATATTTTCTTCAATCGTATCGTAGAACAGATGTACATCCTGAAATACAAAGGACACGGTATCCATCAGTTTCTCCGTTCCCATCTCCTGAATCGGAATCCCACCAATCGTGATCTCACCTTCCTGTACATCCCAGAAGCGAAGCAATAAGTTTGCAATGGTTGACTTCCCTCCGCCAGAAGGTCCGACAAGTGCGGTCATCTCGCCTGCTTTGGCTACAAAATCAATCTGATCAAGTACGGGTTTATACGCTTCGCTCTCCTTACGTTCATAAGCAAAAGATACCTGCCGAAAGGCAACCTCATATGTATCCGGAACTTTAGGCAACTCAGGTTCTTGTACAACCGGCTCGGCAAACACCGATTCAATCCGTTTCTGTCCTTCCACAATCTCGCGCATCCCACTACCCAAATACATTAATTTCAATAACGGAGCAGATAGACTCGGGGTAATGATCAGAAACAGAATGAACGTGATCGCAAACGACTGATTCTCCGCATTTCCACTCGACAGCAGAATACCCACCGGAACGATGAAGGTAAATAACGAGATCATGATTACAAAAAACAGCCCGTAAGATGTTTTATATAAATCTGTTATTCTCAACGAAATATCCCGGTAACGCATGACTGCCTGTTTAAACGTCAGAAACGAATCGGCTGTAATGCCAAATACTTTCACCGCAGGCATACCTCTCACGTATTCAACACCCGTCGCATTCATCTCTTCGATGGCAAGTTGAAAATCACGATAAGCTTGACGGCCGCGTTCACTGCGGAAGATACGACTTTGGAGCCAGAACCCGATTCCAATCGGAACCAAAAGCGTCAGCGCCATGCGATAATCAAGCCAGAACAGATATCCCAAGAGCATCAGTGGAATGACGATCGCACTCACCAGATCCGGCAACTGATGAGCGATAAACTTCTCAATTTTCTCCACACTGACTTCGATGATCTTCTTCAGCTCACCGGTTGCCATCCGGGTGTGATACCCCATGGGTACTTTGGCAACATGTTCCGCAAGTCTCACTCTGAGCTGGTACAAAATGTTGAACGCAGCAATGTGTGAGCACATCCCCCCGATATAGAGCGCAATTAACCCTGCAATCAGGGCTACGAATGCAACAATCCCCCAATAGATCAACAGATCTTTGTCCATGACAGAGGGTTGCCCCGCATGAGTTAGCAGTTCCTCGACGATCTTATACACTCCGACAAAAGGAACAATCTGCAACAGACTCGACAGGGTCGAGAAGATACTTGCTGTAATCAGCAGACCTTTGCGCTCCTTCGTTACTTGCATTAGTCCGGACACTTCAGATGTGTTGTTCATCTCATCCCTCCTGATATTAATAATCATTCTCAATATAGTGCAGTGCTATATACGCACATTAATATCTCATAGAGCCCTGAATGATCACTACCTCTTCACGGAGCAATAATACCTCATCACGGATTATTGTTGTCTCACAGCATCTTATAAGCCCTATTGGACATATGACCTCGTCGCGTAACTTGAGAATGACTGGTGTATTTACATTCTCGCCAAGCAAAAAAAGTGTTGTTGGAGAAAGTTTTCGTTTTTTACTTGTATAGATAAATATGACTTCTTTGATCTGTAACACCCGTAATATTTTTCATTTAGTATGGATAAATATGTGAAGGAGTTACTTACATCATTAAACTGCCGCCTATTGAATTCAACTATTAGTATGTTATATTATATTTTAACATGTTATAACATACAAAAGGAGTGATGTAATGCAATCGCCAGTATTAACTATTGGAGAACGGTTAAAAGAAATACGAGCAACTAGAAATCTTACACTTGAAGATGTTTCTAAACTTACTGATGTAAGTAAGCCTATGCTTGGACAGATTGAAAGAGGACAGTCTTCACCCACTATTACAACTCTTTGGAAAATCGCAGTGGGCTTAAAAGTCCCTTTATCTTTATTATTGGAAGAGCTAGAAGATGAGTGCAGTGTGGTTGATACACGGTCCAAAGACGCTATCATTGAAAATGATGGAAAAATGAGAGCATTTCCTGTTTTTCCTTTTGACCCTACCCGTAACGTTGAAATATTCTATATCGAATTTGATCCTGGATGTCACCATCCATCTACAAGGCACCTTGATGGTGTGGAAGAATATGTTTTTGTGGTACAAGGTATGTTAGAAATGGTAGTCAACACAAAAAAAATTGTTTTAAAAGAAAATCAAGCACTCCGCTTTCGTGCTAATGTTTTTCATTCCTATAATAATCTCTATCAAGAACCATGTGTCATTTACAACATGATTTTTTACCCAAGAACATAGGCAAGTTTCATCTATGATCTTCTAGAAAATATTTTAAAATGAGGTGTGATGATTATGGCAATTGAAAAAGCAAAAGATTTTTTTAAACAATATGGTATGGATTCTCAAATTAAAGAATTTGAGGTATCTAGTGCAACCGTGGATTTGGCTGCATCTGCATTAGGTTGTGAGCCAGAGAGAATCGCAAAAACACTTTCATTTATGGTGAATGGACAAGCTGTTTTAGTAGTTGCCGCCGGGGATGCAAAAGTGGATAACAAAAAATTCAAAGAGTATTTCAAAACAAAAGCAAAAATGCTTTCTCCTGATGAAGCCATTGATCTGGTTGGTCATGCCATTGGAGGTGTTTGTCCATTTGCTATTAAAAATGATGTTTCTGTTTATCTAGACATATCACTAAAACGTTTTGAGACAATCTATCCAGCTTGCGGGAGTAGCAATAGTGCTATTGAACTTACAATAAAACAATTAGAAAAATACTCTAGTTATTCAGAGTGGATTGATGTATGTAAAGGATGGAATGATTGATTTATAGTAGTTCTATATGGGGTAGCGCCAACATTTTGACTGTTTTATACGCTAAGTATTAGCGGTCATTTGCTTAAAGCAGGAAAAATTCGCTGTCTTTGCGCCTTAACGCCCTTAGCGTATATTTTCGTTAAAATGTTGGCTGTACCCTCAATCAACTATGAAAAGCTCTCCAGAATGAACCTTCTGTATTAATGATATCCTTGATCTGGGCAAAAGGAATCGTAAACGTTGGGAACCCTGCCGCATAAGGAGCGATATCATATGGAGTGAAGTAGAGATGCAGAGCATCCGCTGTGACAAAAAACGGCTGCTCCGCACTAATCCCTGTATAGGTGTCCGGGAACACATACGAGTATTGAGGATCATTTTTGATCTGATCCCCCACAATCTGGCTCAACACTTTTACATAGTCACTATTCGGTTTAAATAAATCCTTCAACTCATACAACTGACCATTCGTCAGATTAATGATCGCATAGATCATCGTAGGCATACCATGCGCTGCACCCGCCGGGTAGTTATAACCTGTGAGTTGCAGTTGTAGCAATTGCTGCTGATAAAACGTAACATCAAAATCACCTGTATACGTGTAATCCAGCTGTTGATCGGCAGGGATCGGTTTAACTTGGGAGAGTTGCTTCAACTTGGCATTCAGCGCAATTTGCTCCGCTTGGTTCGTTAATCCCTCCACCTGCGGATAATATACGAGATAGTCCCTGTTCGGCTTGTATTTCTCTTCGCGTACACGGTACGGCGGATGAAGTGGAACGATTGTATTTTGCCGCCAGATGATCTGTCCGGCCCGGTTCACATACGATAAGCGCTGGTCTACATAGGCCTTAATCAGATCTGGTGCCACGACCTCCAGCGTACCCGAACCTTCTACATGTGGATACCCAGCGGCAGGTCTTCCACTCAGATCCAGCAGATAGGTTTGTCTGCCATCCGATGCGGAAGCAAGGCCGTTTTTGTAATTGCTTACTTCGCGATATAGGAACTCCGTAAGTCTTCTGCCATTGGTATCTGCAATCGCGTATACAGAGCCAATATACGGCTGCTCCGGATTAATTGCTTGCCCCAGCGCATAACGATGCTCGCCTAGTTCGCGGATGTCATTATATGCGGGTTGAATGATAAACGATCCTTGCGTATTAATAACACCGTAGATCGATTTGTAATCCTCTGCTGTATTAACAATCGCTTGCCCGCCGCTAAAAGGAAATGCCGATGAAAACTTGGGCTGAATGCGAATATTACCCCGTTCGTCGATGTAGCCATATTTGCCCGAGGTTTCTTTTTGAAAAGCCAGCAGTCCATCCCCTAGTGGTCCCACATAGGCATATGGATACGTTGCGAGCCGATGTCCATTGCGATTAATGAGCGCATATTCATTGTCCTTAATCTGCACGACCGCTTTGCCATCTTGAAAATCATTCGCCGACGCGAACTGTGCCGGAATCACCTCATTGCCCGACGCATCCAAATAACCATACCGACTCACCGATCCATCTGCCTGACCAGGATTAGAATCGTAAAATAACGCTCGACCGTCGTTCATATTCGAAATATACGGGTACGCCCGTTTGGTCAGGACTGTACCTTGTTCATTAATCATCTTAAATCCTTGAGAATCAATCGTTATCGCCCGTTCTTCGGAAAAGGAATTGATGGAATCGTATACAGGTTGAACGACATACTGCCCCTGAAGATTAATAACGCCGGCTCGACCATCCTTCACAACCACAGCCAATCCATTGGGCTGAAACTCTTGCGCGTCATCCAGTACCGGCTCAAGCCGAATGTGGCCTTGGGCATCCATATACCCCCAACGCGTCCCACTCGTGGTTCGAACGGAGATTGGATATAACCATATCGTTACCCGAGCATGGCTTATAGGGACCATCGCCTGCTTAATTTTCTTTTCCAGCTCCTGTAGCACTTCTCTGGACGGATACGCTTCCGGGAAACTGAGTGCCTTCTGAACTGAAGCGAGAGCTGCCGGATACTGGCCCGCATGGTACTGAGCATCCGCAAAGTAATACCAGTAAAAGATATAATCAGGATATTGCTGGGTTAGTTGCTCGTAATATTGCACCACTTTGGGATAATAGGTTGCATATACGTCCGGTGCAGGAACCCATTTCCCATTTTGCCATCGGATAATCTCCACACGATAGGCTTCACCTGTGTCATGTATCCAGAGTGCAATCTCCACTTTCCCATCTCGACCATGTGGACCAGGCATATCTATAATATCTGCATAGCTATAGTATAGATCGTCAGGCGCCAGATCTTTGAGCCCGGATTCCGTCCACTCATATACGGCAAGCTTAGACCAAATAGAACCAATCCGCCAACCGATAATGAGATTGTTCCTTGCCGTTGAAGTTACAGGGGCTGCAGTCATTAAAGTCACCCCATACCCCAATCCCTTAATTAGTGCCATCTTGATCCAATGTCCTTGAACAAATTTCAGAATGAGCAAATACAGCTCACCATTCAACTGATAGACTGCAGCAATCTCCGGCATACCGTCACCGGTAAGATCTGCCGCGTAGATTGCTGGATGTTGAACAGGTTTATCAATAGTGACGACCGTTGCACCAGCCGGAATATGTTGATTCACAATCTGCGTTAACAGCGGTTCGCTCATGGACATCTCAGTTTCCTCCCTTATGACCGCATTCGCCTAATGGTATGCGTCATAAATCGGGATATGACATGTAATTCATTTTATATAAGTTGAACTAATGAATATTTCACACTTACCACTCCGATGACAGAACAACCTTCCGATCACTGTTATCCTCCGATTTTTTGTTTCACTTTATATATTAATTATCTTGCAAAGTTACTTTCTCTCCATTAAGTAGCAGGTAGCTCACATCGTTCACCGGAATGGTTGTAGGGGATATCCACTTGATGAGATCCTGATCCAACTGGAGGAAACCTGATGCGCCAGACAACTCTGTACCATCCTTCAGGTGTACTTCAATATGCAGATCCTTCAACCGAATCTTGCTCAATGCCTCACTTGTAAGCGTGACGCCAACCGAAGAAAGAGTTACATTCGCCTGTAAGCCTCCATTTACATCAAGCTGAATGTTTCCTGTTTTACTCAAAGCATTTTGACTCAGGTTAAAAGTTGTTTTCCAATTCCCCTGTATAACTTCACTAATGCTCGTAAAGCTGCCTTGAAGTCTTAGCTTATCTAAATCGTCAACAGCAGACAGATCATACACAAACTCCTCATAATCTCCTCCATACCCGACCCCATCTTTCATATAGTGTCCATAGCTAATGGAATACTGGGGAATATCGAGCTTTAGACCTTGCTCATCTGTGAAGTAGAAATATCCGTGGTTATACTCGCCTATCTCATTATCCGGATTAATCTGAATGTGTAATTTGCCATTCACAAAACCTATATTGGAAATATGCATCCAATCAATACCCTCAACAGGGATATTCGTTACATCCTGATGCAGTACCGGAATTGGATCAGTATCCAATTGAATATCGGTTGTACCTCCCAAGCCACTTATACGATCTTGATCCACGATATCATAGTTATTGTTTTGCTTTTCTTGTAGCAACTGCTCCCAGTCCACTTGTACGTTGTATCCATCTTGTCGAGATGCACCCGACATCAGCGTATTAATCTGAACTGTAATTCGATTTTTGCTAACTTTTCCTTGAATGAGGAATCGGACAATAGCCGTTTGATTCGCATCATCATAATGAATAATCTGAGCGTTGTTTGCATTACCTCCGGTTACCCTGTAATCATATACATCCAGTGTATCGTCAATGCGATGACCCGTCAGATCCGATAATGAAACATAGATTTCCGTTGTATCTCCGTCCCTGATAGCACCTATAACCTCCATTCGAATCCCTTGATCTTCACTCACCTGATGAACAGGCTGAAGAATGCCAATCCGATCTGCACCTAGAAAATGAAGAACAGCAGACAGGTCAATGATACCCACCGATGCAGCTGCTCCAGTAACAAGACATAACGATAACGCAGCGGTTACAGGAATATAGATGGCTTTGCGATACCTTTTTCTTTTATTCATGGACTTCTTGGTATGTGCGGATGGAGCCGATGGATATAATACAGGTGGATAAAATGATGTATCTGATCTCGTAAGGGTTGGTGGTTCATCCATCGCCAATTTATCATAGAACAACTTTTTAATATTAAAGAGGTTCTGCTCAGTGAATTCTTTTTCGAATTTTCGCATTTGATTGCCTCCTTTATTTCCTGTTCATCCACCATGTCCTCAATCGTTGCCTGGAGCGATAAAGCTTGTTATGGACTTGCCTAACGTGCAGGGACAATGCTTCCGATATCTCATGGGGTCTCTGTCCTTCGTAAAACCGACGTTTCATAATCTCCCGTTCCGGTTCTGGAAAAGATTCAATCATGTGATTAAGTTCCGTAAACGTCTCTTTACTGATCATCTGAACCAACAAATCCTCCGTTTGCACCGAATGAATCTCCTCTTCATATGTAAGCTCAGATCTTCGATTAAGTTTCCGGTAGCGATCAATCGCTTTATATTTTGTGATTGTTGCAAGGTAATTTTTCAGGCTACTTCGCCCAGACTGGAATGCATCCGGATTCTGCCAAAAAGCAAAAAATGTATCTGCTACGCATTCTTCAATCTCTTCTGCCGATGCATGATGTAGGATGGAATGAGCAATCTTCCATAACAAACCTGCGTAGTGGTTCATCACCCATTCCATGGCATCAGGATCATGATTCGCTACTGCCTTCCGTATTTGTTCTTCCTCCACAATTACATGTACCCTCCCTTCCATGCTAATATGATCACGAGTGCTCGTGGTAATCAGTGCTTCCCACCTATATTCGTTTGGCAAATGACTTTTACTTAAATCAATTTCATAATACCTTTGGCTGCTTCAATTCAAGGCTAGATATAGATCAAAACGATTCAATTTGTCTATATCTAGTTACATAAATCCGTTTTTAATGAGTTATGAGATTGATTCGCTTACTCCACGATAAAAAAGATTTGCAGTGACCTTGTGGTCTTCTGCAAATCTTCTTATATTCTATAATACATCTTATTTATTACATCATATCGCTTCATGTGCAGTCGCTTGGAATACTAACCAATATTACGCCTCTTCTTGCACACTGAGTTGCACATACTGGGTGAGACGACAATACTGAAATAACAATAGTTCTTCATTACCTTGTCCAAGAGCCACGCTACGACCTTCCTTGATGACATGATTCAGCAATTCATGAAGAAAACTCTTCTGCAACCGTAAGGATTCCACTGTGAGTTGCTCAAGTACCTCAATATCTCGGATCGTAAACTGGGATAACCCGCGCAGTAGCAACTCTTCAGACCATCCGCTAATTTTCTGCATGAACTGATTATGCTCTTCCAAGTCTTCCCATCCTTCCGTTGCCGATATCCAGTTTCAGACTGAGCACCGTTTGACCCTTCAGGAAACTGATCGGACTAATCCGTTTTGGTTCCACACGCACAAAGGCATAGAAGTGTTCAAGCGATTGGGAACCATATCCTGACTCCAGTCTTTGGATCATCGCCTGCCAGTCAGATGAATACGGGAGAGTGAGTGCCAATCGTTCTCCTTCGGTACTCTCAACCGTCAGGACAAGCTCCTGCGTTTGTTTGACAAAGTTATGGTCCACGATTCGAGCAACTTTGATCACAGCCAGTCGTTCTTTGGGAGCAGCAAACAAGTCGAACGATCGCGATTCCTCTTGAATTACAGACGTTACGTCTTGCATGGTTTTGCCCAGATTCAACGTTTCCACACCCGTTCGTGGCAAAATCGCAAGCTTGGCACCTTCCCCTGAAGAGATCCGGCGTTCTTCATTCACTTTAACGGAATGGAATTGAACTTCTTCACCCACGAACTGGCGAAAGGTCAGATTAGGCAGCCATGGTGTGAATGCACCATAATGCTCTGTATATGAGAACTGCTGATCATCATAATATACAGCACGTACATCGCTATAGGTGTAGATTTCCTCATCATCGAAACAATAGAAATAATAGGTGATTCCACGGAAACCGGATCGTGTCTCCCACGCGTCAGCTCCCAGTCCATACAGGTGAAGTGAAGGAACCGTAAAGTATTTACTTCGAAAACTGCCAATGAGCTGACTCTGCTGAATGACAGACACCTTTTCTTCTTCAAGAACCTGGAGTGCAAGATATAGCTTGCTTACCCGATCCAACATGGATTGCATGGAGAAACGTATATGTCTGTTGAAAAACAACTGTAGTTCTCCTTGAATCCCTCGTAAACTGCGTTCTATGTCAGGCAGGTTGCCACTATGAGCAGCGATTGCCAAGGTCTCCAGTTGTGCCATATAGGACTGAGGAAGGCGGGCCAGTCCCGTCTTTAACAATCCTGCCAGCATAACCCGACATTCCTGTACTGTCTGAAGAGAGAACTTGGCTTCGTATACCCGTCCACTTAATGCATCCGTATCATCCAGGCCTTCTAGGTTCCGGTACCGTAACAAAGCTTCAAGCTTGGCCATTTTCCCGGCTGTCTGCTGCACCTTACATAGTGCTTTTGCAAGGTTCGGTTCCTCAGTAAAAGACACCTCGATATTCTGGGTGGTCAGATGAACCGTAAGAAGTGAATCTTCAATGATCTTAATTTCCTCTGGGTATCTCAGTCGGAAGACAACTTCCTCGATCATGGAAGAACTATACGATTTAATTAACACGGTAAGGTCAGACTCCGTCATCCAGCGGAAGCGTGACTCGATCTCACGTGATACCGTATGCGGAATTTCGCTTGGATCGTCCACATTTGATACTAAGTTTGATGCTGATTCTGTTACTGATACGTTTTTTGGTACGTCCAGCGGATCATTATCCGGTATCCCTGAATCCTTATCCAGCGCATTCTTATCGTCTGCATTCATTGAATCCTCTGCCGTATATTCCCGTTGATCATACAGAATTGCAATCAGCACATGTTTGCAGATATGATCGGCAGGGCAAGAGCATTCCCAATGATCCAGCGTATCTTCAAGCGTACAGTGTGTCCCGTCACTGAGCTGACAACTCACCGATGATGCATTCCATGTGTACGTTACACTTACACCATTGTCCAACTCTTTCAAAGACCTTTTGTATAATCCCTTGTTGGCGTACCGGATCAGATAATCCTCCGTGCACAGCTTCGAAAAAATCCGGAATTTTTCCTTGAATCCACTCACGTCATCAACGCCCCGTTGCTCTCAGAATGTCGTAGATCGTTTCACTAAATACTCGACCTGGTACGTTGCCTAGAGCAATGGGTTTGTTGTCACCATAGTAATAATATTGCTTGTTATTCGGTTTGAAGAAATGAAGGGATTCCAGGGTAATGTCATCCAATCCCTCGTAATACGTAATGCTCGTACCACTGAATTGCAATTCCGCAACAAGATCTCCGTACTCTTTATAAAATTCATGATACCAACCGCCGTCCTGTGCCGGTCCTTTGATCCAGCCGTATTTCTCCAGTGCTTTGGGGAAAGCCGTTGGTGAGAAATCAGACTCGGGCAGATGATCGTATTCATTCTTCGTTTTATCCTCATCTTCTGGCTGGTGAATCTCACGATTCAATTGCTCAAATGGCTGCTTGATCTCGTAATCCTCCAACTGCGTTGTCCAACCTTCAAGCGTCGCCTGATCCAGTTCCAGCGGGTGTATAAGTCCCACTTGCGCACCCGAAGGCAGATCAACCTCATCCTCATCCACGGTATTGAATGTGCCATCCTCCATATAACGGAACGTGTTGATCAGAGCGCCATCCTCATACGTTCCCCAGATCAGACCAACAGCAAATTTCTGCATAATTACATTTTGTACAAACAGGGCTTTCCACTCATCAGCAGACCATAGACGTTGCTTGGACAATGACTCTTCCAGACGCTGTGCCTGAATGCTAACCATGGATTTGAGATCTTTTTTCAGTTGTGTGAAACGTGCTTTGGACTGGGCTGCCAATTCAGGATCATCTTTCTGTGCAGGAGCAGGCAGACTCTTCACGGATTTGCCCGTTTCTTCATTTAAGACAACGACTTGCAAGTCTCCATTCACCTTAATCAGGAAGGAACGCTCTCCGTAACTCAGCTGCATGGTTCCTTTTTCATCAAAACCAAGTGTAGTGACCAGCCGATCTTCGAGTTGTTCCGAGGTAAGTCCCATATTATCCGCTGCAAGCTGCAACGCTTCTTCTGCTGCACCTTTCACCTGACGGTTCTTCACGCCACGTTTGATTTTATCAATCGCCATAAGAGCAGATGGATCTTTCAGATAAGCGAGCACTTTTACAGCATCTGCTGCAATCGCGCCACGACTGTTTTCTGTCCATTCCTTAATTTGCGGAGCCAGAATATTCACAATCTGAATATCGCCAAAGAGTGCTGAAACATACATCACCCACTTTTCTTTCGCGGGGGCACCTTCTTGAATCCAGACCTGAAGCAATTCACTTGCAAAACGAGCGAGCGATGCCTCACTTACGTAATCCCGTAATTCATTTAATCTTTCATTGGGTCCTGACGTGTGATCCAGCGATTGCACCAAAACATAAAGCTTAATTCGGTCATCTAACGGCTGATTGTCCTCTGTTCTCATCAGGGAAGGGAGGTCTTTCAGGGACAACCAGCTTAATCTGGACAGCTTTTTGCTATCTGCCTGATCAGCGAGCGCAGCATGAGCATACTCCGGGCTCAGATCTGCGGTATCCAGCAGAATTTGAATCAGGTTCTTCCAATCCTCTGCCTTCTCTTTCTTCAAAAGCTCACCATACAGCTCCTTGCTGTTTACCAGACTGCGGATTGCGGTCAGAGCCATTTCTTTGATTCCCACTTTTTTCTCCGAGAGGTAGACGAGCGTATACAAGTCCTGATCAGGAATTCGGTTGAATTCCGCTAACGCCACGCCGTTGGCCTTTTTGGAAGAATCCTGCAATCCGGCACGAATCGCTTCGGCCAATATTTTCTTCGATAACTCATCACGCTGTTCAAAGGTAATCTCCAGAATTAAAATGCGTGTATCTGTTGGCAGTTTCTTGTACTGTGTCAGTGCATAGTCCAGATTCTGCTGAATGATTCGGCGGTATTCGTCATGCGGCATCGATTTGTATCTGTAGTCGGTCATGCCATTGAGTGAGATCAGGCTGGTTAGCAATTTCTCACGTTGCACCTCAGGATCTCGCCCATAACGTTGAAGCAGTTGCTCTCCACTAAACGCGTATGAATTGTACATGTCTGAGATAATATCCAGTGTCCAATCGGGATGAGTGGTCAGGATTGCGAACCTGCGCATTGCCTCCGAGTCCAAGGGCAGAAAACTAATACTAATGAGGTTGTGAACACGCTTCTTATCCCGATTCAGTTGATTAAACAACCCGCGACTATTCGGGTCCTCCCAATATTCCTCCAGGGTGTTTTCCCCACTTAAGTATCTTGCAATCGCAAGTCCTTGACGTCCCCCGTCCAAAGGATGCCGAAGAGCGTTAAATACCGCTTGCTCCAGTGCCCCCTCCGCATTAGGCAATGTCAATCCTTGATCCTCCATGAATTTCTGAATGCAGAGTTTGAGGAATGGCGGACTCATAATCTCGTATGCTCGAATCGCTTGTTCAGGACGATTCGCGATCGCAGATTGTAACATGTTCCAAGATACCGTGTACGAATTAAGCTCGTCCCGCAACATTTCAACCAACTGATAAGGTTCATCCAGAGGCACAAGTCCAGCAAGCAGATCATTTGGACTCTTGGCTCTAGGGTCCATACTCAGCAAGTAACGGCGAACTTCAAGTGGATAAATCTCATGTAATTGATGTACTGTGTGAAGCAAAACATGCCCAATCTCACTATTTGTATCAAGGAACCGTTGTTTACCTCCACTAATGTTAATCAGGTACAACAAGGCACCACTCACAAGCACCATAGTTTGATGGAATACTGTGTTTGAACATTGCTCTTTTGAAGAGAAAGACGTATTGGGATACAGTTCAGCTATGAGCTGACTACGCTTCTCCTTGAGGAATTCATCCTTCAATTCTTGGGAAGATCCGTTATGTTTTCCTTGAATATTACTGACCACTACAGGTTCAATCAACGTATGTAGCTCGTCCCGCAACTTATCTGGATCATTAGCCATCACATGTTGAAACAACACTGGCAACGATTCAGCAGAAGATTGAACCTCTGCAAGATGAGAAGCCGTGTCACTGAGTCTTGAATATAGTTGCAGCAGCATTAATGCATTAATTACATCCCGGTAATCCCCTTGACTGTCCGCTTTTTTGGAATCAAAAAGCCACTGGGCACGCTTTAATTTACTCTTAGATTCAGTCAGAATTTCGTTTTCGCCTGCAAACTGTCTGATCTTCTCCAACCGGGACAACAATCCATCCATGCGATCAGCGCTTTTGCTCTTTCCGCTTAATCCGTAGGCTTCGGAGTCATTTCCCATACAGACAGTAAAGGCATCCGTTCTCCATGAATTTCTTTTGGAATAATTGGATTCCAGATATATCACAATAGCCCCGGCGCGGTAAAAGATATCCCCGTCGTCTTTTTTGGCGAGCTTCATGAGCAGATCAATTGTTTGATACACATAATGACTCGAATTTCCCATCATATCCGGGAACTTGTCTGTCGTTCCCAAGACGTAATCGATAATTTCGGAGCTGCGATCTGTTTTTAATGAATACTCGTTTGAACAGGTTACTGCGAATTTCTCCACCAAAGTTTCAACTGCGCGGTCTGCGGTAAGCATTACACATTCCTCCTTGAATTTAAGTGATGATCTCGCCAATCCAATCCGCGAGTTCGTTAGGCGTAATTGCGGCTACATGTGCCCCCATATTGGTTAATGTCTGTGCGGCATGTTTGTTATAGACTGAATCCCCGTTAAAATCGAGGGCGGTGAGAACCAGCAATTTGCATCCTGCATCGATGATATCTTTACAGGCTTTGTACATTTGCGCGATCGGGTACCCTTCCTCCAGATCACTGACCAGAATAAAGATGGTTTTGCCTGGATTATCGATTAACGTCTCGCCATAACGCAACGCTTTTGTAATATGTGTCCCCCCGCCGAGCTGTACATTCATGAGCACGTCTACGGGGTCTTCCAGCCTGTCGCTCAGATCAACAACCTGGGTATCAAATATGAATAATTTCGTGCGCAGCGCATTCAAGCGATAGAAGATGCTCGCCATTACCGAACTGTAGATGACTGAATCCAGCATACTGCCACTTTCGTCTACACCAATGATGATGTTCCACTTGTTATGGGGCTGGATATTCCCGTCGAAATAAAGGCGATCAATCACAAATCTGCGCTTGTTTTTATCGTAATTCTTCAAATTCTTGGTGATGGTTCGCTTGAAATTCAGATTGCGCAAGGATCGTACTGAACTAGAGGTATAGCGACTGCGCTTGCCCATGATACTGGCTCGGGTCTGCGATTCCAGCTTACTGCGCAGCTCTTCAACCACAGTTCGAACGATATCCTTGGCACTCTTTAACACCTCACCTTTCATCCGTCCTTTGAACTGCATAATGTTCTTGAGCAGATTCATGTTTGGTTCAAGGGATTCAAGCAGCTTTTTGTCCGTTAACAATTCTGTCAGCCCATAACGATCAAGCGCCTGTTTCTCCAATATTTCTACCGTTGGTTTGGGGAATAGATCCCTGACCTTGTGCAGCCATTTTGGTACAGTCAGGTTAGACGCACCGCGTCCTCCCTCTTTTCGATAACCTTGTTCTTCACCGTATTCACGGTTATAGAGATACCCCAGAATCTCATCGATTTCCGTATATTGAAATTCAGCCGAAGTATATTGGTCTGTATTACACAACCCTTCTTCAGCGGATTCACCGAGAATCAGACGCCATCGATTCAAGGTTTCAGCAGAATGTTGATCCCCTCGGTTGCTTCCATCCGGATTGGAACTTTCATTGATTTCTCCGGTTCCTTCCGTTGTCCGATTCGCTTCATTCATATTAGCTTCCATGCGGCAAACTCCTTTCGAAGCGCTTCGTCCCATGCTTTGGACTGAATCAGCATCTGCTCATCAACCGCAGGCCTCAACATTTCCTCTGGCTCAACCTGATGCAGACTCGCCACCCGCTCGGCAATCAAGCCCGTCTCCTTTGGTGTAAAGTAGGTGAATGCCAACCGCAATTCAGGTACCATACTGATGAAGTCGTCGTATGACAGCTGTTCAATCAGATAATTCAACTCAGACAAGAGCTGATCTTCATATAAAAAAGCGTCACGTGCTACAGTGAATACTCCCTGCAAAAAAAGTGCCGTTTGACGGGTCTGATCCGGTGTACCATGGATATACCCGCGAGCACGATCAACAATCTCATCCCTGGGCCTGTCACCGAGCCCTGAGGAAATAGCCACACATACACCCTCCAGCTGAGCCGGAAGCTGGTGATCAGACAAAAGCTCATTCAGATGTATTCGGAATGTCTCATCCTGAAAACACTCCTCCGATGACTCCGCGAGCATAGCTAACAGCTTCAATCCCTGAATAATGGCTTCATGTTCATCCGGATTGGCTCTGGAGAGCTGTAACAACTTGTCCACGGCGTTCCTATAAGCTTCGGATACCAGGTCAGGGAGATGTTGCTCGTCAGATAATCCCAGCAACCTGCGGTGTTGATGAATTCGGTTCAAGATATGCAGACTGTTACATAAGGATAGAAAATTCCCGTCGGTTCTCAGCGCCGAGCGAACCTGTTCATAGAGTTTTATCGCTGTGTCCTGAAGTCCCATGAGCAACGCTTGAAGCATGAGTCGGGCAAGTTCACCGCTATGATGATCCGGTATTTCTTGCATCTGTTCTTCCATTTTGCGTGTAGCCGCTCCAGCAAGTGTTCCGCCATAGAGAGAGTTTTCTATCAATCTGGCTTCAATGCGGGATGAGTACATATAAACCCATGTTTCGCGCACAAGATTCATATCACGCTCTGCGATCCAGTCCGGCCCGGATTGCCGTTTCGCGAATTCCGGAACCAGATAGGTGATGCATTGAATCAATTGGCTTATCTGACGATGCTCCGGTTTCGCATACAGATCCAGCACTTTCTTGTGTTGACCTGTTGTGCGAATCTGCAGTTTGTACTCTGTACAACGCGCCTTGAAGTCCTCCACGATGGGAATACTGAATGAATTAGGAGCCACGCTTCCAATGACGTCTCCTGTCAATAATTGCTGCAGCTCTTGCAGCGGTTTATCAGTCGCCAAGGTAAGCTCCCCCTTCACAAAGGAAGAGAGTGCTGCATCCATTAACTCATAGACGCCGCCTTCCCTTTTACCCCGAAGCCCGGCAAGACCTTGAATCATGCTGTACGCCTCAATCGCATCACTCGTTGATACATGCTCGTGACCATCCCGTAATTGGCGCATCAGCCGGGATAACAAATCCAGAGCCGTTAGATTATACGGTGTACTCTTTTTGTGAAGCAGCTGGTTCCAGATCTGATCGTAATAATTTACATAAGGCATGCCACTCGCATATCCATTGAGCCGATCCGCTTCAGCAAAGGTATAGACCATCGGGTACATTTGTTGGTGAACCGTATCTGGATTAACCGCACTTTGTTGAGACGTTCCTGGTTTACCTTGTCCATCCAAACGTTGGTCTGTATGCTGTTTATCCATTTCTGGCTGTTCCAATTGGGATTCATGTTTCTCTGACATCAACAGTCCATACGTATGAAATCCACCGGTAATGACAAGCACACGGTCATGCTCCTGCACCGCTTGATTAATATGTTGTTTCATATGTGCTTCTCTTGCCAGATCACCTGAAGACTGTAATCGTTCCGTGGAATAACACATTCGGGATAAGGTACAATACGTGAATACATCCTGCACGAATTCCTGAGTAGATTTCTCCAGGCCGCCAATCTCAAACACCTTTTCCCACAATTCATCAAAACTGCGACAGTTTGTTTTTTGACACAACCGGTTAATGAAGTCAGAGCCGGCAAGCAAGGTTTCGTCCTGGATGGAGATCTCCTTTTGTTCTGTCTGGCCGGATTTGGATGCACGAGTGGAGAAGTGTTGATAGTCCAGGTCAATAAACTTCGCCGGAATGTCCAGCCGTTTTGCTTCTTTCAAAGCGACATATTCAGGCGAATAACGAAGCATCGGATAATAGCAAACTTCTCTCTCTAATTCACTCTCATAGGTATAGTACAGACTGACAGGAGGTATCGTTGCCTCATCACTCAGCACCGAAATTAATGGATTACCGCTCTCCGGTCCTTCGATCAGAATGATATCCGGCTTGTACTCCCCAATTAATCGTAACAAGTGATACGAACATGCAGGGCTGTGGTGTCTAATTGGATAATAGACCGTATGATTACTCAGGTTATATACCTGGGACTCGAACAAGGATTGTAACTGCTCAACATCAGGGTCCAGAACTGCTGTTAACCGATCCATTTTCTCTCCTCATAATAGTCCTTCCACATTCCCTCTTCCCTGGAACGTTCTTTTACGACCTTGGAGAAGTAGGTTTTGAGAATGGACAGATCCTTGTCGTTTTCCTTTGCAATGGTCCCCAGCATGTTCTGCACCAACCGATCCAGCCCAATAGCTTTATCTTCGTAATAATAGGAAGTCATCGCACTCTGGACATAGACAGACACCGCTTCCGCCGTACTCATGGATGCTTGAGGGGTGTCAAGCTTGTAGCCTTCCCGTGTCATGCCGGTGCGCAGTTCCATGAATGTTGTAGCCAGCAATTCAACCACGTCCGGGTTAATGTCAATATCAATTCCACTATGTAATAACAGGCTTCGTGCCTGGGATTCAATAATTTTGGCTTCCATCTTCACGTTATGAATGGGTTTGATCGTTTCAAAATTGAACCGCCGTTTCAAGGCACCACTCATTTCGTTAACACCTTTATCCCGAATATTGGCTGTAGCAATGACGTTAAATCCTGGCTGGGCAAACAGTACACCACCGTCCAGTTCAGGAATGCTCATAACCTTGTCACTGAGAATACTGATCAGACTATCCTGCGCTTCAGCTGGACAACGTGTAATCTCTTCAAAACGGGTAAGAATGCCTTTCTTCATGCCGTTATATAACGGTGATGGTACAAGCGCCGCTTCCGAAGGACCTTTATCGAGCAACATGGCGTAATTCCAGGAATACTTGATCATATCTTCCGTCGTCCCTGCTGTACCCTGAATCGTATTCAGACTGGTTCCGGAGATTGCTGCGGTCAGCAGTTCGCTAAGCATGGTCTTGGCTGTGCCGGGTTCTCCCACGAGCATTAATCCTCGATTGCCTGCCAGAGTAACCACTGCACGTTCAATTAACACGTCATTGCCATAGAATTTGCGGGTAATCGTGATCTCTTCTCCATTTAATAACGCAGGCTTATCCCTGCCTATAATAAAATCGCGCACATAGGCGGGAGATAACAGCCAGTTCGGGGGACGTTTCCCCTGATCTTCCTCTCGCAGCGCACGTAATTCAACCTCGTATAATGTCTCGGCGGGTGGTTTAAGCATCTCCATCGTCAAGGTGTCTCCTCTCACATAAACAGATCGTATGTTCTTATTCCTATCATTTTATCACAGCACTCCAGCAACTACCCGGTAAAACGATAAAAATGGTTGAAACGTCCTTCTTATCAGCACTTCTTCTAAGTCCATGGACATAGCCTCTAGCGCAAATATGAAGGTGAAATATCCTTACAGCCGTGCCAACACACTGGTTTCGGATCCGAATCAGCATGCTTATTACCCATGTAAACGCATTGTAGGCCATAGGACCATAGGAATCATTACACTTTCCATAATGTGTTTCAACCAAATGAAGCCGATTATTACAAAGAAGACACAGGCCATCAGCAGCCTGTGTCTTCTTATATGTTCAAATTTCACCCAATATCTATGCATTTTGAACGTGTGTAAATATCCGCCAGATCAAAGTGATTAATGCCGATTTCGATAGCTGCTTCTACCGCTCGATGACCTTCTGCGACAAGATCTGAAGTAATGGGGAGCCCATCCCATTCACCCCCAAACCGCATACAGCCAAGAACCATTCGACTTGCCGGAATCTGGTGGTGATGCAAAGGAAGTTGTGCGTAAGACATGTCAGCGTTCACCTCATTTTCATTTTTACCAAGCATAATAACCGATTCTCTCTACACATGTCTTCTTCCATCTTCCTCTATTTTCCTGCTCTATCATCCATATGGACCAAAAACAAGGTTTCAAAAGCTTGTGTATTGAATATATAGAGGGTGCAGGTATTATGCAGGAATATGAGAGGAGATTTTGCATTTGAACCCGAATGAACCCAACGAGTCCTCAAAGCCAGCGTTTTTCACGAAAGAATTCACGCATAACCCTTACCCGGTGTATGAAAAGTTAAGAAAAGAGGAGCCTGTTTTCAGAGTCATGTTTCCTCACGGGGAATTCGGCTGGATTATTACGCGATACGAGGATGCAGTCCAGATCCTGAAAGATCCTCGCTTCAGCAAAGACATGGTCCGACGTTACGGCGCTGAGAATCAAAGCATCTTCTCCAAGAATATGTTGTTCTCCGATCCGCCGGATCATAAACGTCTTCGGGGACTTGTGCAGAAAGCATTCACACCCAAGCTGGTCGCAGACATGCGGAGCCATATTCAGGACATTGCTGATGAACTGCTGGACAACCTCCCGTCACAGGAAAAAATGAATCTGATCGATGACTTTGCCTTCCCGCTGCCCATCATTGTCATTAGTGAAATTCTGGGAGTCCCTCTTGAGGATCGTGACAAATTCCGCATCTGGTCCAATACGATAATTGATGCTTCCATAGCCGAGAGCGCCGAGCTGTTTGAGCAGCATGCCAGGGAGTTTACGGATTACCTGACGGCCTGGTTTGCGAAAGTTCGCCAAGATCCCGGCACTGATCTGATCAGCCAGCTCGTCATTGCGGAAGAATCCGGGCAGCAGTTAACTGAACAAGAACTACTTGGCGTTGTCTCCTTATTAATTATTGCCGGTCATGAAACAACCGTGAATCTGATTGGAAATGGGATTCTCGCCCTGCTGGAGCATCCTGAGCAACGCGAACTGCTCATCAACCAGCCAGAGCTTATTCACAATGCCATTGAAGAGATGCTTCGCTATAACGGACCGGTGGAGTTCAGCACATCCCGCTGGGCTCTGGAAGATATTGAATTCCGTGGACAACGTATCGCTCAAGGTAATCTTGTCATTGTTGCGCTTGATTCCGCCAACCGGGACGAACAGCAGTTTAAGGATGCTGATATTTTCGATATCACACGTGAGAAGAGTCCGCATCTGGCTTTTGGCAAAGGCATTCATCTCTGCCTGGGAGCACCGCTTGCTCGTCTGGAAGGTGAGATTGCAGTCAGCACACTTCTGAATCGTTTTCCTAATATGCAGCTACAGGCAGATGTGAATGAACTGGAATGGAGACCCGGTATGAATGTTCGTGGTGTCAAGGAAATTCCGGTTCAACTAAAATAATGGCTAAATATGAATAAATGAAAGTGAGGCACATTACATCATGGAAATGAACACCTTGGTATGGATCGTTTTGCTGCTTCTGATCTTTGTGTTACTGGTCAGAGTCACCAGCCTGCAACGCCAATTGAATGAATTGAAAAGAGATGTCGAGCGTCTGGAGAACGGTTCAACCGCAGGCACACGCTCCGACTTCAATTACACCTTGTCGCCGAAGGAAGCATCTCCTTCCCACACAAACCAACCAGCCCAAACTGATCTGGATCAGGAGCTGATTGCACTCATACAACAAGGGAAAAAAATTATGGCGATCAAACGACTGCGTGAAGCCAGAGGTCTATCGTTGAAAGAAGCCAAAGACTATGTTGATTCTCTAGATTCTTGAAGTTTAAAACAAATTAAAAAGAGAGGCACTGTACGTATACAGTGGCCTCTCTTTAACTATTTTAAAGGCTATTCAATTGCCGATAAGCTGAACTCTTATTGAGCCGTAACTGCACCATCGATCGGATATACTGCACCATTGATATACGGTGCTTCATCTCCCAGCAGGAAGGAAACCAGGTTCGCGATCTCTTCCGGTCTGCCGAGACGTCCGGACGGAATGCTGTCCACGGTGGCCTTGAACACTTCAGGGTTGTCTTTACCGAACTGAACAACCATCGGTGTCTCAATTGTACCTGGCGCAATCGCATTTACACGAATGTTGTCCTTGCCATATTCAATTGCAGCTGTACGGGTCAAGCCCACCACACCATGTTTGGTTGCTGCGTAAGGTGCAACTGTGGGTACACCAACAATACCGGCTGTGGAGGCCGTGTTCACAATGGAACCCCCGCCTGTTTTGAGCATTTCCGTAATCACATACTTCAACCCATAGAATACACTTCTCAGGTTAATATCAATAATCTGGTCAAACTGCTCGATCGTATGTTCGATCAACTTGATACCAGGACCCGCAATACCTGCATTATTAAAGAACATGTCGATTCGTCCGAACTCTTCGACTGCTTTTTTCACATAATTCTCAACTTCAGGTGCTTTACTCACATCTGCTTTTACAAAAATAGCTTTACTTCCCAGCTTCTCAATCTGCTTAACCGTTTCAAGACCTGTCTCTTCGACAATATCCACGACGACAATGGATGCACCCTTCTCAGCCAGCTTCAGCGCTGCTGCTTGGCCCAATCCACTTCCTGCTCCAGTAATAATGGCTACTTTTCCTGCGTGACTCATGTTGATCTCCTCCATGTGTGTGTGTCATCTTGTGATTGGATCGATGAATACGATATGAAACGTACGTACATGCAATGATGCAATATGTAGGTCAAAAATGTCATAAAACCTTCCTGACTTTACCTATTCTAATAGAATTCCGACATAAAAACAAATCATATAATATGTATTCATACTATATTACATGTCACATATTCAGCATTCTTATTCAAGAAGCACGCAACAATAATGTCTTGTTGCGTGCTCCTCTTTTACATGACAATACTTTTAAAGTCGGTATCTCTACAACTTCAAACGGTGCATATGCGCTTATCGAAACACTTTAACGCAGCAAATTAGTTTTTGCCAATTCAATAATTTCGTCACCGCGTCCGTTCAGCACGGCTTTCATCATCCATAAGGTGAATCCTTCCGCCTGTTTGATATCAATCTTCGGAGGTAAGGACAATTCCTGACGATTCACCACCACGTCAATCAGCACAGGACCATCATGCTGAAGCGCACGCTGCACAGCTCCTTCGAGTTCACCCGGATCCTCAACCCGAATACCTTCCATACCCATGGCCTGAGCAACCATCGCAAAGTTGGGATTTACAAGCTCTGTTCCCGATTCAAGGAACCCTGCAGCCTTCATCTCCAGCTCAACAAAACCGAGTGCTCCATTATTAAACACCACAACTTTAATCGGCAGATTATGCTGTTTCAATGTCAACAGATCACCCATCAACATCGTAATACCACCATCACCCGACAAAGAGATGACTTGTCTGCCCGGATCGGCGACCTGAGCGCCAATTGCCTGTGGCAAAGCATTTGCCATCGTACCATGACTGAATGAACCGAGCAGCCTGCGATTACGAGACATCTCGATATAACGGGCCGCCCATACTGTCGGAGTTCCGACATCACAGGTGAAGATGGCATTTTCAGCTGCGGCATCACTAATGACCTTGGTCAGGTATTGCGGATGGATGGGCTTTTTACCCGGTTTTCCAACGGCCAGCTCGTCCAGATCTTTGCGTACTTTCACATAACGATCCACACTTTTACGCAGATGTTTGTCACTGTGTTCTTCTGTTAGATAAGGAAGCAAAGTTTCAATGGTTGCTTTCACATCTCCACATACGCCGTAATCCAGCTTCGTGCGCCGACCCAGATGGGAAGATTGAATGTCGACCTGAAGGACAGTGGCATCTTCGGGATAGAATTGACGATATGGGAAATCCGTTCCCAGCATCAATAGTACATCACAGTCCATCATGGCATGATAACCGGATGAATACCCGATTAGACCCGTAAGACCCACGGAATAGGGGTTGTCATACTCCAAATATTCCTTGCCTCGTAGTGCGATAACCATCGGGGATTTCAACCGATCACAGAGCTGCATAAGGGGCTCCCGAGCGCCCGCGCAGCCTGCACCACACAACAACGTGATATTTTTGCCTTGATTTAGATATTCCGCCAGTTTCACGAGTTCCGGCTCAGAAGGATGTACCACTGGATTGGTCGCATGATACACATGCTCAGGCACAGGCAGATCCGCCGCTTCCAGTCCAGCTACATCCCCCGGCAATACAACGACGGACACACCTGAACGTGCGACTGCTGTCTGAATGGCCATCGTCAGAGAACGCGGCATCTGTTTTGCTGTTGTAATGACTTCACAATAGTCGCTACATTCCTGGAACAGATACTCCGGATGTGTCGCCTGAAAATATTCGCTGCCAATCTCGTCACTTGGGATATGTGCAGCGATAGCGAGTACAGGAACACGATTGCGGTGACAGTCGTACAGACCATTAATCAGATGCATATTACCAGGACCACTGCTACCTGCGCAGACAGCGATACTTCCACTGACCTCAGCGTCCGCCCCAGCAGCAAATGCAGCCACTTCTTCATGTCGTACATGAATCCACTCGATCTTCCCAGAACGACGGATGGAGTCGAGTACCGCATTCAAGGAGTCTCCAACAATGCCATATATGCGTTTGATGCCAGCGTTTAATAAGGATTCAACCAGAACATCCGCTACTGTTTTTTTCATGATAGATGGGTCTCCTTTAATTGCTCATTTTGATTATGTTTCCACTCTGTTAATATACCTATTCTTATACCCCAATCTGCTGAAACCCGAACCAAATCATATGTATTTCTGGATATATGCAACAAAAATCTGCCCCTTAAACCCTTATTCCAGCGTTAGAAAAATGCCAAAAAATCCGCTTGTCGAATGGCAAACGGATTACGGTTAAGCTAGTTTTATTGTTATTTCATGTAAATTCCCGAATCCAAAGCATGCACTAGATGGCAGGCATCACATTGCCACCACTTACCGGGATATAGGCACCCGTGATAAATGAGGACAGATCCGAAGCGAGAAAAGCTACTGCATTGGCGATTTCCTGATCTTCACCCCTGCGCTTCAGCGGCACGGTACGAGTGTATGCCTCATCATGTCCAGGCTCACTGGACCGATCACGTTCGCTTATCGTCCATCCAGGGGCAACCTGGTTTACGGTAATCTGATACTCGCCAACCTCCTTGGCAAGCACGCGATATACGCCATCCATGCCACGCTTACCAGCGGTGTAGGCCGATTGGTGAGCGAAGTTTTGCATCGCACATTCCGTATTGATGCCAATGAATCGACCGGCTTTGATATCTTGCATATGTGGAATGAAAGCTTTGGCAAGATACACACTCTGCATGACACAGGATTCGAACTGGCTCAAGTAATCTTCAGGAGACTGTTCCAACACCGTTGTCCATTCATATTGAACGACCGCATTGGCAACAACGATATCCACTCCGCCGAGGACAGACTGAATTTCATCACGCATCCGAAATGCCGTATCCTGCTTTGTAATATCTCCCTGTACAATTACAGCCTTACGACCGAGTGCTTCAATCTCACCCTGAAGCTCCCGAGCCTTGGTATCATTATTTATATAATGTAGAGCCAGATTGGCGCCACAGGCTGCCAACGTGCGGGCGATTACTCTCCCCAGTTGTCCGGTTGCGCCTGTAACCAGAGCCGTTTTTCCTGAGAGATCCAATTGCATAACAGCGAAAACCTCCTTGAATTCATTTGTTCGAGAACGATTTCGAAAATATGTTATTTTGTTCATTAATTACGCTTTATTCAGAGAGATATACAGCATTGTTTAATGCTGTATATGGTAGTTCAACTTTTTTCCTATATGTGGAGAATATTAATTATGTTGTTGAAGTAGATCAATTTCCTGGAAGCGACTGACTTCCTTTTCCCAACGCTCTTCTACATATTGGCGGTGAACCGGGTGATTGTTGTATGCATCATACGCAGCCTGATCTGCAAATACCATCGAGAAACTGTAGTCAAACTCATTCTTCTCACTTACCTGTCTCAGAACCTGAAACTGCTCTACACCAGGAATGACAGCCAGTGCATCCGAACTTTCCTTCAAAAAGGCTTCGGCCTCCGGTGTATCTTTACCCGCGTAAAGTGTAAACGTTACCATATGTGTGATGCTGCTCATCTCTATTTCCTCCTCCAATATGTTCGTACTCTGTTTCCTAGTGTACATCCGAAAGTGTTGTAAGCGCAATAATTGGTTGAATTAATTTTTTTAATGTACACAAAAAAACCTCAGGACAAATCCCGAGGTTTCCTTGTAATGTATGGACAAACTTATTTGTTGATGTTGTATTTACGGTTAAATTTATCAACACGGCCACCGATATCCACGTTTCTTTGTTTACCAGTGAAGAACGGGTGGGATGCGGAACTAGTGTCCACACGGATTACTGGGTAAGAGTTACCGTCTTCCCATTCCATAGTTTCGTTAGAGAACTTCGTGGAAGAACTCAGGAATTTGAAATCAGCACTTGCATCGTAAAAAATTACGAGTTGTGTCTTTGGATGGATGTCAGCTTTTGGCATAATCTATTTACACTCCTTTAATATGGGTACTTCTTTAGAATCAAACTAAAATTTATTATACTCTTATTTTGGACAAAGTACCAGCAGGATTTGAGGAATAGCTAAAAAAATTATGATATCTGTGATTTTGCACCTAATCAGGTGTCACGCCGTCCCTTTCTCCAGTACATTCAACATGTACTCCAAAGCCTCAAGTTCATCCCTGCCTCTTGTCTGTAATCTGACAACACTACCATATCGAATGGGAAGTAACGCCATTCCAAGCAGGCTTTTGACATCTACACGATGCTCATGCTCAGATTCCATATACGACAAAATAATATCCGAGGAAAAACGCGACGCTTGAGAAGATACCGACATCAGATCATCCCGATGAAAATCAGCGTGTATCATAAATTCATGTACTCTCACAACCTTCAGTTCCTTTCGCTAAGTACTTATTCACCAATATGGTGTGTATCCATTTATATATTAAAATCTTCATGAATTATACCATGTTATGGGAGCTTGACCCATACTTTTTTGTGAAAAAAACAACCTGGAAGAGTCCTGAACCGCAGGACTCTTCCAGGTTGTTCTTATATGCCGTTCGGATATACCATGACCTTCAGACTGCCGCTTTTATTGTGTAATGCGCGCTCCATCGCCTGCTGTGTCCCTTCGAGTGAATAACGATCTGTAATCAGGGACATCACGTCATGCTGGCCGGAGCTCAAGAACTCAATTCCTGCCGGATACGTATTGGCATAACGGAATATGCCATAGATATCAACTTCATTGTCTGCGATAAAGGGAACATTGAGTGCGATCTCGTCCTGTGCAGGCAGGCCCACAATCGCAAGTTTGCCTCCACGTCGAAGTGAATACAGAGCAGATTGTAGCGCCTTTGGATTCCCTGCTGTTTCCCATGCGGTATCAACACCCACGCCACCTGTTAACTCACGAATCACAGCCAGCGCATCTTCATTCCGCACATTAATGGTATGAGTAGCCCCCATGCGGCGGGCTGCTTCCAACCTAACCTCCTCCAGATCCGTTACAATGATCTTCTCTACACCGAAAGATTTGGCAGCAGCCACGGCCATGAGTCCAACGGGACCCATGCCCATAATCGCCAGGGTTGTACCCGGAGCCAGTTTGCTGCGGCGTGCAGCGTGAATACCAACAGAGAATGGCTCGTTCATAGCTGCTTCCTCATAAGACAGATGATCCGGGATCGGGAATACCATATCTTCACGCATCACCATGTATTGTACAAATGCCCCATCCACCGGAGGGGTCGCCAGAAATTGTACATCCGGACACAGGTTATAACGACCTTCCTTACATGCCGTGCAGCGTCCGCAAGTCACCCCAGGCTCAATAGCAACCCGATCCCCTGTTTTTAGACGTGATACGTTCGAGCCAACAGCAGCAATGATCCCCGCACACTCATGACCCAGAATGATCGGTTTCTCCACCACAAATCTGCCAATGCGTCCATGTTCAAAATAATGCACATCCGAGCCACACACCCCGACAGCCATTACCTGGATTAACACCTCATCCGCTGCCGGTTGCGGGACGGGTTGTTCCTCAATAATGATGTGTCCTGGCTCTGTCATGACAGCGGCCTTCATGGTCTCGGGCAGTTGATGTTGTCCCATACGGTTCTCCTCCTCATGTATGTCCATGCTGTCTATTCTACATCAAAGAAAACAAGGATCTTCTTTCTTCACCTCACCAATCAATAGATAGTTCGACCTTGTTCATCCGCAATGCCGCTCTTGCGATAGAAGTACGTATTGATCATGTCCCGCCATTCCTTCGCATGTTCGGCCTGGTTGTCCTGTAATGAAGCAACTTTTCTGAAAATGACCGGGTCGATTTTGCCCTCCAGCCCTCTCCATGTCTCGGCTAACGCCTCCGCCTGCGCAACACCTTCAAAGTGTGTATCATAAATATGCTGAATGACCGTTTTACCCGAATGCAGAACATGGGTGTATGGCACGTGATGGAAAAATAAGATCAGCTCATCCGGACAGGTGTCTACGGACTCATAGCGATCAGCATTCTCAGGGTGATACTGTGAAGTGTATCCTGTACCGCTGTTCACGGTTCGATCTACACCAATGCCATGACAATCGGCAAAGTGATACGTTCCCCATTTGGAATACTCATATCCATCTACATTCGGCCCGTAATGATGTTCCGGATTAACCATCCAACCCACACCGAGAGGTGCCGTATAATTCTCATAGATATCTAGTGAAGTCAAAAGCATGCCCGTAACCTGACGTACAACTTCGTCTTCATGTCCAAATGTGAGTCTCACCCACTCATCGGCAATCTCTTCCGCGGTCAGCTCGGGATTCCACACAAGTCTTCCGTATCCATATAGATTCGCCTGCGCGAGTGGATGTCCTGTCCAACAGGCATCTGCACCAATATTGGATACTGCGGCGAAGCCACTGTATGGTCGTTTATACAGAGAACCGTCCGCAATTCGCTTGATCTCTGAACCTTCGCCTTTGGCGTATGTGTCAAAGTACAATACTTCTTTCCACTGGGGAACCAGATAACAGAGATGACGTTGTTGCCCGGTATACTCCTGTGTAATCTGAAATTCAATCACCTGATTCGTATGTTCCATGGCGCCAAACAGCGGGGATACCGCCTCCCTCACCTGAAAGTCCATCGGCCCGTTTTTGATCTGCAAAATGACATTTTCGGCAAAACGCCCGTCCAGCGGCGTAAAGTGGTCATAGGCTGCCCGCGCACGGTCTGTGGAACGATCCCGCCAGTCCTGCTTGCAGTTATAGACAAAGCAACGCCAGATGACCAATCCACCGAATGGCCGAAGGGCTTCAGCCAGCATGTTCGCACCATCGGCATGATCACGGTTATACGTGAACGGTCCCGGACGATTCTCGGAGTCTGCCTTGATCAGGTAACCGCCAAAATCCGGAATCGCTGCGTACACCTTGGCCGTTTGAATGTTCCACCATTCCCGTACCTGCGCATCCAGCGGATCAGCCGTACGCAATCCACCAATCTCAATTGGACTCGCGTAGTTGGCGCTCAGGAACAATCGAATGCCATACGCTCTGAATTCAGCGGCAACCTTCGCCACATCACTAAGATAACGTTCCGTCAGAAACAGGCTCTCACGGCGGTGTACATTGACGTTGTTGATCGATATAGCATTGATTCCCGTGGAAGCGAGCAAACGTGCGTAATCCCGGATGCGTCCCAAGTCCAGCGTGAATTCCCCGTTATCATAGAAAATGGATTCTCCTGCGTACCCACGCTCAATGCTGCCGTCCACGTTATCCCACTGATTAATCATCCGTAGCGCATTGGTTGGCTGCTCTGTAATGAAGCTCCACTTATTCACAGCGTCATCCGCCTCATGTGCACTTCCTTGATCCATTGTCAGCTCTCGAAGCAGATGGAATGCACCATACAGCACACCTTGGGGGGTCTCTGATCCAATGACCAGTACACCCTCGGTCTCGTTCTCACGAATGACATAGCCTTCTCCTTGAACAGTTGAACGCTCTGTCTCACTGAACGACCCAGCCACGGAATCGCTCCCTGTCCAAGTGCCGATTCGTATTGCGGGAGTGGAAGCATGATTGTTCCGTTCACTTTCCTGAGCATCAGACAGATGACTGACCGACGGTTTCACGCCATATAACCTTCCCAGTCCCCGTGAAAGTTCGGTCAGAGCTGTTGTGATCACTCCATGGTTCTCTTCCACCAATATCAGCTTGCTCCACGCAGGAGCCGTCTTTTGGGCAAGTCCATTCGCTCCTGGCAATTTAGAGTGATACCCCAGCCACGCATCATACTGTGGACCTGACAAGGCAGCTTGAACGACGGATTGGCTCATTGTACCGCCTCCTTGCTGGCATAGATCTGCGCAAGGTGATTCCCTTTTCCTTCGAGTAGCCATAGGATCGACGTTACACCACGCGGGTAGTACTTGCTGCCAACCGCTACACCAGACAGGATCTGGTCACTCCAGCACCAGTAGGATTCCTCCGGATGCAGCAGCCAGTTGACATGAGCCGCGTCTGCTGCCTTGCCTGTCTCATTCCATTCCACACCCAGCAGCTCTCTAGCGATAAACTGGGACAAATAGATTTTGCTCAGCCACGAGTTATTGCTTGTTGAGGACAGTTTCCAGCCTCCATCTTCGAACAGACATGTTCCCGGGACAAGAACCGTCTTCAGATGAGTTTGGAGTGCTTTCAGATAAGGGCCAAAGCGACCATTGACATCCAGTGCTGCTTCACAGCCTGTAAAGTACGGGAACACCAAACCTTCAATCGCCGGAATGATTCGAGAATCATTATTTTCTGCAATAACAGCTGGAATGTAGCCGCCATCAGTCAATTGTGCAGCAATACTGGCAGCGCAGCGATCTGCTTGAAGCCCTGCTTGATGGGACAGATCTGCCAACTTCTCAGTTGCGAACAGCTTCTCCAATGCAACATAGACCGCCCAACATTTACCCGCCAGATAGATATTATTGCGAGACTGACCAAGTGACACATCCAGGCTGTCGTAAGTTGTAATCTCCGCTCCACCTTGGGTACGACTGCTATCCAGACCCATCAGACCGTTACGCTGCTCTGTGTCGGGATGGTCATGATTAAGCATGCTTTCGAAGCAATCCTCGATAACAGGCAACATGTTTTTCACAAAAGCTTGATCCTGTGTCTGTTCAATGTATACTGTCGCGCAGCAGAGCCAGTTCACCAGCTCCTCGTGACTCATCTGTGAGAAACAGTCGTCAATGCCAACCAGCTCATATGCCGAATGTCCAGGGCGTGAGAACACATTCGCAACACCAATATCATGGGTAAAGGTAATTCCTCCCGGATATAACTTCTCTTCCCCGGGGAAACGAACCTGATCCGTATAACTGTATCGTTTCACAAACCACTCCAGCTCATTACGCACCGTCCATGGATTCAAGGCAAGCTCGAAGTACAACTGATCAGCCGTCAGATCAAGTGTGTTCATCATCCGATACTCCCCTTCGTTCACCACCCAGAGTGGCTCACCATCGGCATCCAGCAGTTGAGTACTGGCATAATAGCTGTGAATGGAATGAGCAAGCATGAATGATTGATCTTTGGTCAAAGCAGACGATCCAAGGCGCTGTTCAACCTCTCCACAGGATGCGGTCAACTCACTGAAGCGTTGTAGTGCATACTCTCCTGCTGCCTGAATATCGGAGAAGTAGCGCGTATACCAATACGTTGTGTCCATTCCGGTCGTCACAATGCCCCCGCGATAGAAACATACTGCGAATTGATACGTACGTTTCTCTCCAGCCGGAACCTCCATCAGTAGTGCAGCGGTTGAGCCAAGTCCAAATGCCAGATTCTCCCGATGTTTCTCCTGCAACAGTTTCTCCAGCGTAAATCCGCGTGCGGGCCACAGTCCGTCATCTGCTGACATAATCGCTGTAAGTCGACCTTGTCCCACACCTGTGATGGAGCCACCTTCCGGTCCCCCAATCAGACGCATCGCAGAGTACGGATCATTGCCCTGATAGCCAAAGTATGCTTTGCGGGGTTGTTGACCTTCCGTATTGTCAATCGTCATCTCAACCAATACGGCAGGCACGAGTGCATCCATTAATTTTTCACGATCCCCATTCGTTGGATCAGGTACTGGACGTACAGGCGAGTAGATACGGAACGTCAGATCTCCAGCAGTCCACGTATCTGTACCTGAGGTAAAATCACGGGTAATATCTTCATCGCGAAAAGCCGTAATAAGAGGTTGTGGAACTTTGGTCGCTGTTGTCGACGTAGGGTCCCCATTCTCTAACTTCTCTACATCATAGCGGCTGCTCTCATCCTCGGAAGCTTCATAAAAAGGAAGCGCCTGATAATTGTCGCCATCGCGAGATTGTAATCCAATATATATATTCTGGTCTGCCGGCTTGCCGAGTTCAAGCCCCAGCCCGCCTTTGGCTCCTTTGTAACCCAGTGTAAAACTCGCAAAAGCACCGATCGGTGCATGATGTGCATTATAAAAGATGGATTTGGATGTATTCATGAATCATAACCCCTCTCAGAATGGTTTGCATACGTTTTCATTAGCCCCATCCTAACACGTGGTTCCACCTCCGACCATGATCAAATCAATCGGATATTTACCCAAATCAAGCTGATAGACTATAATGGATTAAAGCGGTTACACAAAAACATTCCATTAGATATACGTGCGTAATCAAAATCACATTTTTTGAACAACCTCATATGAAGGGGGATCTTCCATGTCTTCAACGTATTTGCCTCCTACTTTGGGAGAAAGTGTCCATGAAGTTTTTTATCCAGATGTACAAACAACGGTCAATCTGTTTGCCATTCATTTACGAAGTGTGGGTATGGACTGGGATTATCCGGCACATGAGCACCCTCAATATGAATTGAATTATGTCACGGAAGGCGAGCAACGCATGATGGTGAATGGTACCCTATACATTCAAAAGGCTGGCGAACTGCTCCTGATTCCTCCGGGAAGCATTCATTCCAGCCAGAGCCATAACGGCAAGGGATTCACGTATTTTTGCATGCATTTTGACATTGATGATCAGTTGTTCCTATCGTTGCTGGCACGTATCAAACAAGTGCGATTCAGTGCGGATAGTCCGGTTACGCAGCAGATTGAGCCGGTATTGCACAAATTGATGTCCTCTGCGGATGATGAAACAGCAAATACGATGGTCCAGCGTATGCAGTTGCAATCTGCAGTATTCGAACTATTTGGTCATCTGTGGGAGGCGGTCTCGCAAGAGGCAGCGCAATGGTTTACCGACGGACACGAGAAGATCGAACTCGCCCATCAGATTCGTAATCGATTGCAAGGCCTGATGAGTCAGCAATTCAAACAGGGACACGAGTCCAACGGTCACTATGGCATTGATGATATTGCAGCAGAGCTGGGCATCAGTTCTTCTCACTGTAATCGCGTGTTCAAGCAGGTGTTTGGTCAGTCTCCACGTGCTGTATTATCCCAGTTGGTTTTGCATGAAGCGAAGCTTCTTCTGGGCAATCCGAAGCTGTCCGTTCAAAATATTGCCGTCATGCTTGGTTACAAGGATATTGCCCATTTCAGTCGTCAATTCAAGCGCTGGTCCGGCATGTCACCCTCCCGTTACCGACAGGAACAGCCTGCTCTGGAATGAAGTCCAGTAGCAGGCTGTCGGGTTTGATTCAACTTTTTCATAATTCGATTCAAGATGTTCTCTGTATTTAATATGAAGTGTTATTTCAACAAACGCTTAATCAACTTCAGCTTGTTATCATACGGTGGATACAGAATCGGCAGATTCAATTTGGTGCTTTTTTTCAGTACACTTTTGAGATGAGAGAAGGTTTCGAAGCTGTACTGCCCATGATACGAGCCAACACCGGAATGACCCACACCGCCAAACGGCAGACGCGGATTCGCTACATGCGTGATGGTATCGTTAATGCAGCCGCCTCCAAAAGAAACTTCGCGCAGCACTTTGTCCTGAACCCGGGTGTCGGAAGTAAACAGATACAAGGCGAGCGGTTTCGGCCGCTTTACGATTTCTACAATGGCTTCATCAATGTTACGGTAGCTAATGATCGGCAGAATCGGTCCAAAAATCTCATCTTCCATCGTTGCTGCATCCCAGGACTCCGCATCAATCAGTGTAGGTTCAATGAAGCGATCTTCCTCATCCGAAGCTCCCCCATATATTACTTTGGCCTGATCCCGCTCAATCAAAGTCGTCAGACGTTTAAAATGTCCCTTATTCACGATTCGCCCGTAGTCCTTGTTGTGCTGGATATCCGAACCAAAGAAGGACACAATCGCTGCTTTCATCTCCGTAATTAACGGTTCCTTAACACGCTCATGCACGAGCAAATAATCGGGTGCGATACAGGTCTGTCCTGTATTGAGCAGTTTGCCCCATATAATGCGCTCAGCTGCTACTTTGATATCCGCCTGTTCATCCACGATGACCGGACTTTTGCCTCCCAGTTCTAACGTAACGGGAACGAGATTTTTGGCAGCTGCCTCCATCACAATCTTGCCAACCGGTACACTGCCTGTAAAAAAGATATAATCGAATGGCGCGTTAATCAGCGCTGTCGTTGTATCTTTTGCACCATCGAGCACTTGTACGTATGCCGGTTCGAACACGCTCGCAATCATTTCACGTACAACAGCGGACACCGCAGGTGTATTCTCTGACGCTTTGAGCACGGCTGTGTTACCTGCTGCAATAGCACCTACCAATGGTTCGATTAAGAGTTGAAAAGGATAATTAAACGGTCCGATAATCAGAACCGCCCCGTAGGGTTCAGGTATGATATAACTTTTGGAACCCAGGAGCGCCATTTGCGTTTTCACTTTAACAGGTTTCACCCATTTATTCACTTTACGAATGGTGTGTGTGATGCTATCCATCATAAATCCGATCTCGGTTGTGTAGGATTCAAACTCACTTTTGCCCAAATCCTGATAGAGAGCTTCTGTCAGTCTGGATTCGTACTTTTGAATGGCCTGCTTCAGTTGGGTCAGATGTGCAATTCGAGCTTCTGCCGATCTTGTTGCCCCGGAACGAAAGAACTGTCGTTGCTGCTCCAAAATCTGTTCAACTTCCTGACTGGTTACTTCCTGTATAGTCGTTGTCATATATACATACTCCTCTATTCATTATTGATCAAGCGTTTAAACTTACGAACCTATAAGGCACATGCAAAAGCATGTTTTATCACGATTAATCTACAGACACTCTTCTTCCAAAGCAGCTACCAGTTCCTTCAACAGTTCCACCGATGCATTCAGAGAAGCCGAATAATAGCGCTGTGTGCCCTTCTGTTCCACAGATATAAGCCCTTTCTCTAACAACAGCTTGAGATGATGAGATATGGCTGGCCGGGATAGGCTGGATTGTTCGGTAATTTCATTCACTGTCATTCTGCCTTTCTCGGTGAGTGTCAGCAAAATGGATTGACGATGGTTGTCACTTAACACCTGAAATAACGGGATACAGGTTTGAAAAACGCTAATTGCTTTTTGTCCCATGGTTTCACCTCTATACTATTTCTTCTTCATTATTTCTACGTATATTTTCTCTGTTTGATATCTGTTGGTTTAAACATTCGAACCTAATGACTGAATTGTACTCTTTAATCACTTGAACTGCAAGTGAACCATCAACTAAATTTAATATAATGCTTATAAAGCGCTTCCATACTACCATACAAGTATGGTAGTATGGCATTGAAGGAGTTGAAGTTGTGGAATATACCCCAAAGTTATCATCCAAAGCCGGTTTGTTGCCTGTTGCGAGCAATATGTCTTCCATGAATAATAAGCAATCTTACTCAACGCGAGATGTCGTTTACTTCACGCTGAAACAACTCATTTTGAGTTTGAAAATGCCTCCAGGAACAGCTATTTCAGAGAAGGAAATTTCGCTGGAGTTCCAGGTAAGCCGGACACCTGTTCGAGAAAGTTTTGTAAGGCTTGCACAGGAAGGTCTGCTGGAAGTGTATCCACAGCGTGGCACATACGTCTCTCTGATTCAGGTCGATCTCGTTGAGGAAGCACGGTTCATGCGTGAACAGCTCGAACGAGCCGTAATCAGACTCGCCTGCGAGAACTTTCCGAACGAACAGATGGTAGCTCTTGAACAGAACCTTGCGTGGCAACAGGAATGCAGGGTCAAACCGGATGATGAACGAATGTTCCAATTGGATGAGGAATTCCATAGCACTCTTTTTGCAGGCTGCAACAAAAGCAACACCTGGACTGTTATCCAGCAGATGAATGTACATTTGAATCGAAGTCGAATGTTACGCCTGTCCTCGGACCACCAGTGGGATCACCTGATTGAACAGCACCGGTCTATGGTCAAGGCCATTCAGCAGCATGATGCCGACACAGCAGAGCGACTGATGCAGGAACATTTGCATTTAACTGTCACCGATTTGGCTGTCCTGCAGGATACATATCCGTCCTATTTTCAATGACTGAATTTTCTTCCTACTATTCATGATGAGGTGAACGTGATGAGAATGGTTTTTCGCTGGTTCGGCGAAGGCAATGATACGGTAACGCTGGATCATATCCGGCAGATTCCGGGTGTCGAAGGTATTGTGTGGGCACTGCACGATGTTCCTGCGGGCGAGGAATGGCCGATGGACAAAATACTCGCTGTCAAAACAGCAGCAGACAAGGCCGGGTTACATCTGGATGTCGTTGAGAGTGTGAACATCCATGAGGATATCAAGTTGGGCCTGCCATCAAGGGATAAATACATTGCGAACTATATTAAAACAATGGAGAAACTGGCTCAAGTTGGTGTGAAGGTCATCTGTTACAACTTTATGCCGATCTTCGACTGGCTTCGCACGGATATGCACAAGGAAATGGAGGATGGCTCAACTGCCCTCTTCTATGAGCACAGTAAACTTGCAGATATAGAACCTCTAGAACTCGTTCGACGCATTACGGAAAACTCCGCACTCACCATGCCAGGTTGGGAACCGGAACGATTGCAGTATTTAACAGGTCTGTTCGAAGCCTACAAGGATGTAACCGAGGATCATATGTGGGAGCACGCACGTTATTTCCTGCAAGAGATTATGCCTACAGCCGAACGGCTGGGGATTCGAATGGCCATCCATCCGGATGACCCGCCATGGCCAATCTTTGGATTACCAAAGATTATTACAAGTCAGGAGAATGTTCGGAAATATTTGAATCTTTATGATAGCCCTTACAACAGCGTGACATTATGCAGTGGCTCTTTGGGAGCGAATGCTGATAATGACATTATCGGGATGATACACGAGTTCAAGGATCGGATTCCATTTGCCCACATTCGTAATGTCAAAATCTACGAAAACGGCGACTTTATCGAAACCTCACATCGCAGTCAAGATGGAAGCGTCGATATTGCGGGGGTTGTTGAGGCTTATCACGATATCGGTTATGAAGGTTATGCAAGACCCGACCACGGTCGTCACCTCTGGGGAGAACAGTGCCGACCTGGTTATGGACTCTATGACCGGGCTTTGGGGATCATGTATCTCTGGGGCGTCTGGGATTCCCTGCAAAGGAGGGCAAAAGCATGAGTGAACACCAATATGAACGCTCATCTCGTCTTGAAGGCAGAACGGCTGTAATCACCGGAGGTGCTGGAGTATTATGCCGCTCCATGGCGGAAGAACTGGCTCGGCACGGTGCTAGTGTAGCCATCCTGAACCGTACTGTGTCCAAGGGGCAGGAAGTTGTAGCTGCGATAGAAGCTGCCGGTGGCAAAGCGATTGCTATTGCCTGTGACGTAACCCAGGCCGATAGTGTGCAAGCAGCGGCAGATGCGGTGCTGGAACAGCTCGGACCATGTGATATTCTGATCAATGGCGCCGGTGGCAATAACGCTAGTGCCAACACCACAAATGAAATCTTCAGATTGGAAGATCTGGAAAAGAGCGATGTCACTACATTTTTTGATGTGAGTGTAGAGGGATTTCGTCAGGTGATGGATTTGAATTTTGTCGGTTCTCTCATCCCTACTCAGATCTTTGCAAAACATATGATAGAGCGTGATATTCCCGCCACTGTCATAAACATTTCTTCCATGAGCGCCCCATCGCCCATGACGAAAGTTCCTGCGTACAGCGCTGCGAAGGCAGCCATTAACAACTTCACGCAGTGGCTCGCCGTTCATCTGGCCGAATCCGGTATTCGTGTCAACGCTATTGCCCCCGGGTTCTTCCTGACTGAGCAAAACCGTAATCTATTACTGCAACCAGATGGCTCACCTACGGAACGTTCCAGTAAAATTATTGCTCATACACCCATGCGCCGCTTTGGCAAACCGGAAGACCTGCTTGGCACATTGATGTGGCTTGCGGATGAAAGACAGTCCGGCTTTGTCACTGGCACAGTCATTCCGGTAGATGGCGGATTTATGGCGTATTCCGGTGTTTAACTATTAACGTATAAATGAATTAGTTCAACTCATATAGATAGTTAATGAAACCGAGACCTGAGATACTTAACCAGGTCTCGGTTTTTTTGCGTTCAAGCATAAGATCATCCAGGCTAGGAAAAGCTTGTTATAGTACTATGCGAAGTGAAGTAAAGGATGGTGATACATATATGATGGAAGAAACATGGGTTGTTGCCGTACGGTCTATTATTGCCTTTCTGACCCTGATCATCTATACAAGGGTGCTGGGCAAACAGCAGATGGGTAACTTGACGTATTTTGATTACATTAACGGTATCACAATCGGTTCCATTGCGGGGACTTTTGCAACCGATCTTTCCTCCAAGGCGTGGATTCATTTTGTGGCCTTGACCATTTTCACAATCATTACGATCATCTTTCAGTATATTACGCTGAAAAATCGCACCATTTCCAAACTAATGGACTCTGATCCTACATTGATCATCCAGAACGGTAAAATTCTCGAACAGAACCTGAGTAAAATGCGAGTCAAATTTGACGAATTGACCATGATGCTGCGGCAAAAGGATGTATTTGATATTACAACGCTGGATTATGCGATTCTGGAGCCGGATGGCAGCCTCTCGGTTGTTTTGAAACCTGAGAATCAACCGGTAACAGCCAAAGACATGCATATGCACCCGCCCAAGAGCAAGCTTATGACCGAGATTATCATTGATGGCCTGCTGATTAAGCAAAATCTGGAGGAAAGAAATAAAGATATCAAATGGCTCAGTGAACAGCTTAAGAAACAAAAGATCACGATACAGGATATTGCTTTTGCCGCCATATTGCCCAATGACAAATTGTATGTTGATCTATTCGAAGATAAAATCACCGAAAAAATCGATATGGGCGATTATGAGGGACCTTTCTAAACTCTTTACATCAAGGAGGCGGTTGAATGAAAACGCGTTTCTGGTTGCTATATGTGCTTCCGATCTTCCTCATTCTTGTGTTCGTTGCAATTATGGCTAACGGAGCCTTTCTCAAAAAGCCCTTTGGCACCGATGATCGCTTGCTTGAATCTATACAAACGTTAGAGAAACAGGTTGAGGGTAAAAAATGGACTGAAGCCAATTCTCAAGTTAATTACGCAATGAAGGCCTGGGATAAAGTCGTCAACCGCATTCAGTTCAGTGTGGAACGTGAAACGATATATGATATTCTGGGCACGCTTGCTCGGATCAAGGGCGGCGTTGCGGCAGAGGATGATAAGGCGATTATGGAAGAGATTTATTACTTTTATGTGTTATGGGATAATCTTGGAGATTAGGTTCAATAATCTTTAATATCAGACTTTAATTCAGAAGTAAGTCCAAAATTAAAAGGCACTATCCTTTTATGAAGAAAGGAAGTGCCTTCTTTGCTTTTGTATAACTTATATCCGTTACGCTCTTCGTAATCCCCGAGACCGTGACGGTCGCGAAGTGCCTTCTTTGCGGAAAAAGAGACTGAGCGCTCCCTTGGCACACCACAGTGCGAACAAAGCGAACAACGTGCCCCAGAACAGCGCCGGAAGGAACGTCTGTTGAGCGAGATTCGCTGCATCCCCTGCCCGTGAGGGCTGAGTCCAGGACATAAGTCCAACGTATACCGCACTAACAACCGACTCTTCCAGCGTAAGAAACGCCAGTAACAGATAATAGTACTTCACGATCTTGGCACCAAAAATCATAATGACAACGTTCAGTACGATGAACCCGGTCAGCCATAACATGCCGAACTCCCCTCTTACATATAACAGGAGCGATACCAGAGCGACAGCCGTCATAATACCAAGTCCCCACATGTGCAAGCCTTTGCGGTATAAGTAAAACAACAGCAAGGCGAACAGTGATGCACTGATATATCCCGCCAGAGAAACCAGGATCGATCTGCCTGGCGTCAGCATGGAAGAGTAAGTTACACCACTATGATCAGCGTATAATTCAATGCGCAGCACTTTACCGGACAATACCAGTGTCATTAGTGCATGACCGAATTCGTGAATCATCGTATCCAGGTTACGGAACAAGGACGAAAATGGGATGAATCGTGTAAGAAAGACGGAGCCTAGTAGAAAAAGTATCGTTTTGACCCACTTATTCAATCGTGTATACCTCCTTTACCTTCAAGTAAACAATCAAGTAAACAAGCCTATCCTTTATACTACGCTTTTTTCACTCGATTCGTTTCGGCTTCCAAACTGTAAGGCACAGTGCTCCATCCACCAGCAGAAGCTCCGATTGTGTCCAATGAAAAAAGAAGATAGATCATAGCGGCCCTTTTCGGCCTCTAGCGTAACGAGCAGTCGATTCCGCATCCGACGGAGGGCATAGTGCACGAATTGATCTGCTACCTCACTTTGTATCAGGGTAACATAAGCATAAAGGGAATGATCGACAGGTTCATCAAGCGGACTCACCCCTGCACATGAAAATTCCGTCCTCACGCCCTCACTCTGAAGTATGGACAATGCCTTCACAAGCTCGGCATCAACTTCAACACCGTTCCAAATCTCTGTTTTCTTCGCGGATACTGTATGTTTATCACGTTCCGTCCAGTGCATCAGCTCCAGCTTACGCCGTCTCCACAGATGGGCAGGCTGTTCACTTAACAGCACTTCATGTTCCTCATTTAAATTCATGCAATGCGTCCTCCTGTTCTCCTTGATCCGGTCACCTTATTCAACAAAGAGAGAGCACATCACTGTGCTCTCTGCTTTGCAAAAAGGCAAAGGAATGGCGATCCATTCCTCAGCATGTTGTATTATTGTACCTTTTTCGGTGACAGGCATCAAACTGATTTTTAATTATTCGTTTAGTGCCAGTTTCAGAGCCTCCAGATTCTGTCTCATCACGCTAATGTAGTCCATTCCCGCCGCAATTTCTTCCTCGGTGAGTCCCTCAATCGGATTCAATACAGCCGTCTTGGCCCCCACTTCACTTGCGATTGTCTCAGACACTTTGGATGAAACCAGTGTTTCGAAAAAAATGATCTTCACCTGATGCTCTTTTGCAAAATCAATGACACATACTCCCGCCATCATCCACAACTGCATATCGCTAACTGCAACAATAGATCCGAATAAGTATGAGCTGAATGTCTTGGACAGATTGGTTTTGAGACTCATCAACACCACAGCAAGAGCCAATCCCGAAGTCATGATGATCGCCACAGGTACCTCGCTGTAGGTTCGGTAACTTCGCCGCAGTTGTTCAACCAGTAATGCACCGATAATTGCAATCGTGAATCCGCAGATCACCGGGTTAAGATTCATGACCGAACCGAGATCAACCCCTGCCAGTGAGACATGGGATAACGTGTCCGCCATAAGGACCTGCCGCCTGAGCATCAGATAGACACCCAGAATTGGAGCGATGACTCCAATCAGTCCACCTGCCCAGAAGGCACGTTGCATGAATTCGTACTCAAACACTGCCATTCCTCACTTTCTTGCCGCTCCAGAATAATCGTTCGGTCCAATCGATCTCCCATCTCTTCCAGTCCATGAGTAACCATAATAATAGTTATCCCATGAACATCAGCATAGTGGCGCATCAGATTGTAAAATCCTTCACGGCTGTGGCGGTCCATTCCCGTTGTCGGCTCATCCAGTACCAGAACCTGCGGTTGCGCAGCCATAGCTCTTGCAATACAGATCCGCTGCTTCTGTCCACCAGACAGCTCACCGACTCGTGTATTCCGATATTCCCACATGCCAACTTCACGCAGACTGCGTTCAACGATGGCATCCTGCTCTGCTGTGAATCTGCGGAATAATCCGAGCCTGGTGTAACACCCGGACCGGACCAGCTCATTCACCGTGCTGGGAAATCCACTATTAAACGATGCCACCTGCTGGGGCACATAACCGATATTGGACTTGTTCCCACGTTTCAACTGCGGATTCATATGTATCGTGCCGCTCCAGGGCTTCAATAGCCCTAGTAGCAGCTTTAACAGGGTCGTTTTGGCAGAACCATTGGGACCTGTGATGCCTATGAACTCTCCCACATGGATATCCAGCGACAGTTGATCAATGACAGGCTCTTTGCCATATCCAAATACAACATCACGCATGGAAGATAATATCATGCCATTCCCTCTTTTCGTAAATATTACGATTTAAAATGAACAAAAAAATTTAGCGTGTTTCGTGGTTGCCTCCTCTTGTTTAATCGTAATTATTACTATTTAATGATATTAGACTATGATCTTTATTTTGTCAACTTCATATCTGCTACAGTAAAATTTTGTATGCACAATATAATTTCATATGATATACTGCTTTGGTAGCATTATACTTTACCTACGGAGGAACTAGATGAAGATCAAAAAATCAACTTTTATTGGGTCATTGGTAGCATGCAGTTTGGCTTTCGGTGCCCTGGGTGTAGCAGCTTCAAACGGAATTCAAGATATTGAAGCAGCACTCGACAGCAACATTAGCTTTAAAGTAAACGGTCTGTCTTGGACACCCAAGAATGAAGCTGGAGACAAACTGAATGCACTGGTATATGACGGTGATGTATACTTGCCTGTAAGTACCACAGCAGAAGCACTCGGAGCCAACGTATCTCTGAATGTTAGCAACAAAGTTGTAAGTATCACTAATTCAGGTAGCGGTAAGTCAAGCAGTTCGAGTAGTAATAACAACAGTACAGGTACCAAAGGTTCTGAAGATTCAAGTAAACCAAGTAGTTCAAGTAACTCAAGTACTTCTAATTCAGGCTCAATCAAGATGACTGGAACTGACGCTCAGATGATAGTCAAATTGCAGAAAGAATCTTTAACACTGATCAAAATGTATGGTAAAGCACTTAAAACAGGTAGCACTAGTGAATTTGATAAATACATAGATGCTAAAGTTATTGAAAATGCTGAGATCGACTTCTTTGATCGTGGCAAACAATATCAAAAAGATAAATTCAAGACCAAAGTCAAAGGTCTAATTGCAGCAAATGATAAAAAAACATTGACTAAATATGCGGATCAATTGATTAACATCAAATCAGCTGATTTTAAAGTTATTTCAATGAATGACAAAACTAAAATAAGTAAAAGCTACAAAGCTGTTTATTATCCTCAAGGATGGACGGGTTCCTTTGGAGTGAACCTTTCGTTTGTGTTTAGTCCACAAAAAGACGGCAACGGCGATTTTTATCTCGGTGATTTGTACTTTAACTAAGATGCTTTAAACAGTACTATCTTTATCTTCAGGTGCATACGTGCACTTGAAGATTTTTTTATTTAACTGTCATCTCCACGCTGGAAAAGGATCTTTCAGTTCACGCCAGTTCATCCGCATCTCCTCCTCCGTAAGAAAAGTCTCATCCAATGTACGTTCAATCTCAGCCCGGTCCATGTCAATACCGATAAATACCAATTTCGTCACCCGGTCACCCCACTCATCATCCCAGTCCGGTATGCTGGGCAGCGTGTCGCCAAAATGAAGTTGCCTTTCCTCCTCATTCATCGCACCTACCCATATTCCTGCTGGTGCAAGCTGCTTCGGTATGTTGCCGCACGTACAAGCATATATTTTAGCAAAGTCCTAGTTGTGGAGGTCTGTTTCATGAAAATGGCAGCCAATCTGAAGCTCCTGTCCTTCCTGATCCCTTGTGCATTTCTTGTTCCCGTGTTGATCACAATGGCTCCAGACTTGAAGGAAGCATGGAACAGTGAAGCTTTGCAAAATATGAAAACCGTATTCATAGGTATCTTTCTTGAAGCCGCACCTTTTCTGCTCATGGGTGTGTTATTGTCCTCGCTCATGCAGTGGTTTGTATCCGAAGAAATGGTCCGTAAACTCACGCCCAAGAATCCGATCGGCGGTGTGCTAGTCGCGGGACTGCTTGGTATTATTTTTACAATCTGTGAATGTGGCATGGTCCCGGTAGTAAGACGGTTGATGCACAAAGGCATGCCAGCCTATATTGCAGTGACGTTCATCCTGAGTGGTCCCGTAGTCAATCCCATCGTATTTACGGCAACCTTGCTTGCCTTTCCCTCCCATCCTGAGATTACCATTGCCCGCATGGGACTGGCCTTTGCTGTAGCAGCTTCCATAGGTATGCTCGTGTATGTGTTTGTTCGTCGAAATCCCCTTTGGATGCCAAAAGTCGCAGTGACAGAGGTCAAGACACATCCTGGATTTAAAATGGCGCAACCTCATGTTCATGCACACGCAAATGCTCCTGATCACAACCATGTGAAAAACTGGCGTAGCTTCTTCATTCACGCCGGAGATGAATTTGTCGATATGAGCAAATATCTGGTGATCGGTGCCCTGATTACAGCCTGCATCCAAACATTCATTAGTCGCAGCGATCTGATCTCACTTGGTAATGGTCCTGTTGCCTCTTACGTGTTCATGATGGGCTTTGCTTATGTACTGTCTCTCTGCTCCACGTCCGATGCTTTTGTGGCTTCTGCGTTCTCACACACGTTTGCACTAGGGCCGCTGGTATCCTTCCTTGTGCTTGGTCCGATGCTGGATTTCAAAAGCACCCTGATGCTGCTCTCCACCTTCCGTACCCGGTTTGTTATTGGTCTAAGTCTAGCCATTATCACACTCGTCTTCGCCGGCTCGTGGTTGATTAACCTACTGGTATAAAGGTTGAGCAACATACTTCATGGCCTGAATGGTTAATCACATGAACTTTCATACTAACTATGAATAGAAATGAGGTGATGTTATATGAACCACACTATCTATACGATGACCAAGCCTCCTGTTCCAAGGTCACACGTCATCCAATGGCATAATTTGATCCGTACGGTCTGGATAGGAGGTCTTGCGGTATACATTATTCACTTGAATTCAAGCGATTCGCTTCATTATTATTTGGCTCCTACCATGCAAAAACTGCTATTATGCTGTCCTGTTCCCTTATTGTTTATTGCCGTTATCATGGCATGGCATGGATTGTTCGGTAGAAACGAGGTTCATTGCGACTGTGAGCATCCACCACCTTCCGGATTCCTACGCAGTTCAATGGTATATGGTCTGATTGCCATACCCTTGTTGCTGGGATTTCTGTTACCTGATCGGGCTCTCGGCAGCTCCATGGCCAGTCAGAAAGGGATGTCTCTCACCTATGCCCCTCCCGAGATTCGTCGAAAAGAACCTTTACCTGATCCGGCAATGCAATTGAATGTACAAGATCTCACACAAAAACTAACGACCGTTCAGCCTGCATCGGCCACCAAAGTACAATTCATTCCCCCCGACGAGTACAGCCGCGAATTCGCTGAACTGGCGGAGAAGTTGTATGCAGAACAGATTATCCGAGTCTATCCCGAGATCTTCTCTGAAACTCTCGGCACGATTGATATGTTCCAGCGACAATTTGTAGGCAAAGATATCTCGTTAACCGGATTCGTCTATCGTGACAAAAGCATGGATCATGAATCACATTTTGCACTGGGACGATTTCTCGTCATGTGCTGCCCCGCGGATGCGGCTCCCTTCGGCGTGATGATTCACATCCCAGAAGCGGATAGCTTCCCTACAGACAGTTGGGTGCAAATCGATGGCAGCATCGGTTCAGCACAGGTGAACGGTAAGGATACGATTGAAATTCGCGCCACAAAGGTGACACCTGTATCTGAGCCATCCACGCCTTATATTTACACAAGTGCCGATTCGGTGATGGCGTATGAGCAAATAAAGAGCAATTAATCGCTAATACTAACAGCGTACGCTTCAACGACAAAAAGCCCCAAAACTATGGATTACATCGCTTTGGGGCTTTCATGTTCAGTCAGACATGAGATTACATCTCGTCTGCTCGGATTGTATTATTCTGTTACGATGTCATGAACCAATACAGGCGCATCGGCATGATCCGCAATCGTAATGTTTTCTTTGATCTTCGTGATGACATCTGCTACGTCTTCACGATTGGCATGGATCGTTACGAGGGACTCACCCGCTTTGACTGGGTCACCGACTTTTTTGTTCAGCATCAGACCAACCGCGAGATCGATCTCGGACTCTTTTGTTGCACGGCCTGCGCCGAGCAGCATTGCTGCCGTTCCGATTTCGTCAGCGACGATTCCAGCAACATAGCCGTCTTTGTCTGCTGGTACTTCAACCAGGTATTGTGCTTGTGGCAAACGATCTGGATGATCCACAACCGAAGCGTCTCCGCCTTGGTTTGCCAGGAAATCTTTGAATTTCTCCAGTGCTTTACCGTTCTGGATGACTTCTTTCAATTTCTCCTCAGCATGCTCCAAGGAATCTGCCTTGCCAGCAAGGAATACCATCTGACGTCCAAGTGCCAGACACAGTTCTTCCAGATCTTTCGGACCTTTACCTTGCAGGGTGAGGATGGCTTCTTTCACTTCAAGCGCGTTACCGATTGCCAGACCCAGTGGTTGGGACATATCGGAGATAACAGCCATCGTTTTACGGCCAACATTGTTACCGATGCTTACCATGGCATGTGCCAATTCTTTAGCATCTTCCGTTGTTTTCATGAATGCACCAGCACCCGTTTTAACATCCAATACGATCGCATCTGCACCTGCTGCAATTTTCTTGCTCATGATGGAGCTGGCGATCAGTGGAATGGAGTTAACGGTAGCTGTAACGTCACGCAGTGCATAAAGCTTTTTGTCTGCTGGAGTAAGGTTACCACTTTGTCCGATAACCGCAACCTTGTGTTCGTTGACGAGACGAATGAACTCTTCTTTTTCAAGCTCAACGTGGAAGCCTGCAACGGAGTCTAGCTTGTCTGTTGTACCACCCGTGTGACCAAGTCCACGTCCGGACATTTTGGCAACAGGCACATCCAGCGCAGCAACAAGCGGAGCGAGTACCAGTGTTGTTGTATCGCCCACACCTCCTGTGGAGTGCTTGTCTACTTTGATGCCTTCGATAGCTGACAGATCGATCGTATCACCGGAGTTCACCATCGACATCGTCAGGTCGGCGCGTTCTTTGTCTGTCATATCTTTGAAAAACACCGCCATCGCCCATGCGCTGACTTGATAATCCGGGATCTCTCCTTGTGTGTATCCTTGAACAACAAAATCAATCTCAGCTGTTGTCAGTTCTTTTCCGTCGCGTTTCTTGGCAATAATGTCTACCATTCTCATGATGATCTCTCCTTGTGTGTGTATTGATTGTATAGAACACTTTGATGTTAATTCGTTCCGGCTCCGGATCGTTCTTTTGATCGCTGTTGTCTCCAAGTTTTTTTTGATCCATTTGCAATGGAGAAAACTCGGAGACAAAGGCGAACGCTTCGCTTCTTCAGAATCGATTCCGGTTCCTTCACTACGTGCCAAAACAAAAGTTTCGATTAAAATCAATTGATTGTGAATATAAAATGCAACAATTACAGTGTGATTGCTGTGTCCAGGGCAACTACCATCATGTCGTTAAACGTTTTTTGACGCTCTTCGGCAGATGTTTCTTCGCCTGTCAGCAAGTGGTCACTTACCGTCAGGATGGTCAGTGCGTTAACACCAAACTTGGCAGCGATAGTGTACAATGCTGTTGTTTCCATCTCTACGCCGAGTACACCGTGTTTCATCAACTTCTCGGTTACGGAACGGTCATCGCGGTAGAAAGAATCGGAGCTGAATACGTTACCGACGTGAATCTTCATACCTTTAGCTGTTGCACGGTCATATGCTTCTTTCAGCAGGGAGAACGTAGCGATTGGCGAGAAGTCATATCCACCGAATACGTGTTTGTTCATGCTGGAATCTGTACATGCTGCTTGTGCAAGGATGACGTCACGTACACGTACATGCTCCTGCATACCGCCACAAGTACCAACACGAATCAGGTTTTTTACGCCATATTCGCTGATCAATTCGTTAGCATAGATTGCAAAGGACGGAATTCCCATCCCTGAACCTTGCACCGAAATCCGGTGTCCTTGATATGTACCTGTGTAACCGAGCATTCCACGAACTTCGTTGTAACATACAACATCTTCGAGGTACGTATCTGCGATATATTTCGCTCGCAAAGGGTCTCCTGGCAAAAGGATCGTTTCTGCGATATCTCCGGGTTTTGCTCCAATATGTGTACTCATGAATGAATCTCCTCCAGTTATACAAATTAGTCTATTATGATGGCAGGACCGGAGCAGCCCAAGCTACTCCGACCTCACCTATCCAGTTTTTGAAAAACTTATTTCAAATCCTTCAGGAAGCTGGTGCCGTATTCCGGCATTTTCACTCCAAAGTTCTCTGCTACGGTTGCGCCAAGGTCAGCAAATGTGCTGCGCAGATCAAGCTTTTTGCCCTCGCTGAAGCGCGGAGAGTAGGCAAGCAGTGGTACATATTCACGTGTATGGTCTGTACCGCGGTATGTTGGATCGTTACCGTGGTCAGCTGTGATCAGCAGCAGGTCATCATTGGTCATTTTGGCAAAAATCTCTGGCAGCCGTGCATCATAGTCTTCAAGTGCCTGAGCATAACCTTGCGGATCACGACGGTGACCGTACAGGGCATCAAAATCAACCAGGTTCAGGAAGCTGAGTCCAGTGAACTCTTCATCCATCGTTTCAGACAACTTGTCCATGCCATCCATGTTAGAGACGGTACGAACAGCCTTGGTTACACCTTCGCCATCATAGATATCTGCGATTTTACCCAAAGCAATCACATCAAATCCACCATCTTGCAGTTCATTCATAACAGTACGGCCAAAAGGTTTAAGTGCATAGTCATGACGATTCGCAGTACGTTTCCAGTTACCCGCTTCACCTACAAATGGACGTGCAATAATGCGGCCCAGCATGTACGGATCTTCAAGTGTAATCTCACGGCAGAACTCACAGATCTCATACAGTTCTTTCAGTGGAACAACGTCCTCATGTGCTGCAATTTGCAGAACCGAATCCGCGGATGTATAAACGATGAGCGCGCCAGTTTCAACATGCTCTGCACCCAGCTCATCCAGAATTTCCGTGCCGCTGGCCGGTTTGTTACCAATTACTTTGCGGCCCGTTTTCTCTTCAATGCGCTGAATCAACTCATCGGGAAAACCATTCTCGAACACACGGAAAGGTGTATCAATGTAAAGACCCATCAGCTCCCAGTGACCTGTCATTGTGTCTTTGCCTCTGGATGCTTCCTGCATCTTGGTGTAATACGCTTTAGGTGCATCCGCTACAGGGACACCCTCGATTTCTTTGATGTTGGACAGTCCGAGACTGGCCATGTGAGGCATTTTCAGACCTCCGCGTTCACGTGCAATGTGACCAAAGGTATCTACATCAAAATCATCAAATTCTGCTGCATCCGGCGCTTCGCCGATCCCTACAGAATCCATAACGATCAGATGTACTCTTTTGAATGTTGACATAACCTAAGCACTCCTTCCAATAATCCGGTTTACAAGAACAGTCCGGCGATGATCGCTGACAATACACTGACAAGCGATGCACCGTAAAGCAGTTTCAGACCGAAGCGGGCTACCACATTACCTTGTTTCTCATGAAGTCCCTTCACCGCACCGGCAATAATACCAATGGAGGAGAAGTTAGCGAACGATACGAGGAAGACGGATACGATCCCTGTTGTTCTGGAAGACAATAAGGTCTCCTTCGCTAGAGCAAGCATGGCAACGAATTCGTTGGATACCATTTTGGTTGCCATAATACTTCCCGCCTGAATCGCTTCTTTCCAAGGAACACCCATAATAAAGGCTAATGGTGCAAACACATAACCAAGCAGCTCCTGGAACGAAATGCCAAGCACCGCGCTGAAAATTCCGTTAACAAGTGCAATCAGGGCAACAAAACCGATTAACATCGCAGCTACGATGATGGCAACTTTGAATCCATCCAGGATGTATTCGCCGAGCATTTCGAAGAAGGACTGTTTCTCCTCTTCCTGTACTTCCAATATATCTTCTTCCTCTGTAACCTCATAAGGATTCACAATGGAAGCAATGATAAAACCGCCAAACAGGTTCAGCACTAGTGCCGTAACCACATATTTCGGATCAATCATGGACATATAGGCACCGACAATCGACATCGATACCGTGGACATCGCCGAAGCACACAAGGTGTACAGCCGATGTTTTGGCAACAACCCAATTTGTTTTTTCACAGAAATGAACACTTCAGATTGCCCCAATACAGCCGAAGCAACCGCGTTATATGATTCCAGTTTGCCCATTCCGTTGATTTTGCTTAATACCAGACCAATATATTTTATAACAAAAGGTAAGATTCGGATATACTGCAATATCCCAATGAGTGCAGAGATGACAACGATTGGCATCAATACACTGAGAAAGAACGGTGTCCCTACGGTATCTGCACCTACGGTAGTCAAATCACCAAATACAAATGCAATTCCTTCATTTGCATAATCAAGCAAACTTTTAAATACGGTGGCGAAGCCGCCAATCAGCCATGTCCCGACCCCTGTATTCAGCAAGGCATACGCCAGGATCACCTGTAAAACAACCATTACGGCCAGCGGCCGGTATCGAATCTTCTTTTTACCGTTGCTTGCGATATAAGCCAGTCCAAAAACAACGAGTAAACCAAGAAGGGCAATTAGAAATTTCATTTGATCTCTCCTTTGAAGGTAGTTAAGCCGGATGTGAAAATTCAGCTCAAAGGGTTCTTAAGCATTCTTATCAGTAATCTTTCAGAAAATTTATGAAGCGCTTACAATAAGTTCCGTTATATAAAATATAAGTGTAAGTTGTATTCCCTGTACCTGAGCCGAACGCCCAAGTACAGAGAATATAACATTACTTTTATTTATTAAGCTTTTCTTGATAAGAAAATGCTTTTGCTTAATAAGAAGATGTAGACTGACCACCCTGCATAATTTTCACGCCAGAGCTTGCACCGATACGAGTCGCACCCGCTTCGATCATTTTTTGCATATCTTCCAGGCTACGTACGCCACCGGAAGCTTTAACGCCAACATCAGGACCTACAGTACGACGCATCAAAGCGATATCTTCTGGCGTTGCTCCACCTGTGGAGAAACCTGTAGAGGTTTTAACAAAATCAGCTCCAGCTCGCACAGCTGCCTGACAAGCACGTACTTTCTCTTCATCCGTCAACAGACAAGCTTCAATAATAACTTTCACCAAAGCTTTACTCGCAGCCGCTTCAACGACAACACGAATATCTTGTTCAACGTAATCATCTTTGCCATCTTTCAAAGCACTGATGTTGATGACCATATCGACTTCAGTTGCACCTTTAGCAATCGCATCTTTCGTTTCGAAAGCCTTTGTCTCCGATGTAGATGCTCCCAGAGGGAAACCAATAACGGTGCAGATATCTACGCCAGTACCCTGCAACTGCTCAGCAGCATAAGCAACCCAGCCTGGATTAACACATACGGAAGCAAACTGGTATTGCTTCGCTTCTTCGGTTAACTTGGCCATTTCACTTTGCGTTGCGTCCGCACGAAGCAACGTATGGTCGATCATTTTAGCTAATTGTGGTGTAGTCAATTGAATCTCTCCCTTATCTGAACTAGTTATTTTCTATACCCTTACACTAACATGAACATATGTAAAAATCAACTTGAACTTTTGTTCACAGTTACACTTACATTTCTTCTTCGTTATATTTTCTGCCTAAAAAAGCAAAACATCCGCCTTTTTTGCGTGGCAGATGTTGTCATCCATATCCATTTGAAATTAGAATCGAAGTAATGCCTGCGCTGTGTACTGGTCCGTGACCAGAATATTTGCGTAATGACCTTTGAGCGCGGCGTGAATCGCTTCAATTTTGCGTTGTCCCCCGGCAACAAGGATTGATTTTTCCTTATTTCTCAACTCGGCTAGATCAATTCCAACGGTTCTGCTGTTAATCTCTTCACTGATCAACTGACCTTCCGCGTCGAAAAAGCGTGAACAAATGTCACCTGCACCGGAGTTCATCAGTAATTGTTGCTCTTCTTCATTGAAATAACCGAGCCTGAACAATAATGCATCTTCTTTCACAGTACCCACGGTAAACAAAGCAATGTTGGCCTGTCTGCCAAGTTCCACGATTCTGCCGATATGTCGATCCGCTTCCACCATTTTTTTCACTTCAATGTTGTCGAAAATAACAGGCAGCGGCAGATACCTTGGTACCGTATGGAATGCCTCAGCGAACAAATGAACAATCTCAGCGGCATACGTATTGACATGGGAGTGGCTTACGCCCCCCTTCAATTGCACGACTTCGACACCTTTAACCTGCTTGGGACGAAGTTGGCGTGCTACAGCATGCATGGTTGTTCCCCAAGTCACCCCGATAATATCTGCATCCTGAACCGTCTCTTGAAGATAATCCGCTGCTCGTTTGCTGATATGCTTCTGTATTTCTTCATCACTCTTCAACGGGGCAAAACACACAAGTGCCGTATCCAGATCATATTTCGACTTGAGTTCTCCAGCAATGATATCGATATCCTCCAGCGGGTCCATAATTTCAATCCGGACGTATCCGCGATCTTTGGCGTACTGAAGTAATCTTGATACGGTTGGACGCGACACGCCCAACCTTGCGGCAATATCCTGCTGGCTATAATCAGACTGATAATACAATTTCGCTGCTTCAATGCTTAATCGTTGCTTCTCCAGGTCCATTCCCATGTGCGCTCATCTCACTCATCCTATTGTCTTTAGAAAATAAATACTCGTCCTGTTTATTATACATGGATTGAGTATCTGGTCACCATATAACATCCAATTCAGTATCATGATCAATCCATTCATATCCCTTTCTGACGTATAAAACGGGGGAAACGCTGCATACTACTGCGGTCGCTTCATCATTGCCAATATCGCTTCACCCCATTAATCGCACAGAGAGGAAGAACTACATGTCTACCTTATTGTATATTACTGCCCATCCTCATGATCATGAAACCTCCTTCAGCATGGCTACAGGCAAAGCATTTATTGATGCTTATCGTGAAAGTCACCCATCTGATGAGGTTGTTCACCTCGATCTGTATCGTTCGGATATTCCGCATATCGATGCGGATATCTTCAGTGGTTGGGGCAAACTGCAATCGGGTAGTGATCTGACTACCGAAGAGCAGACCAAAGTAAGCCGTTTGAATGAACTGTCGGATCAATTTGCCTCAGCAGATAAATATGTTTTTGTAACCCCGATGTGGAACTTCTCGTTCCCTCCTATTCTGAAGGCTTATGTGGACTCGATCTGCGTAGCTGGCAAAACATTTCGTTATACCGAACAAGGTCCTGTTGGACTGTTGTCTGACAAAAAAGCGTTGCATATTCAGGCTCGCGGTGGCATTTATTCCGAAGGCCCAGCGGCACAGATGGAATCCGGTCATCGTTACTTAAGCATTATCATGTCATTCCTCGGTGTGCCGAAGCTTGATGGCATTTTTGTTGAGGGGCACAATCAATATAAAGATCGTGCGGATGAAATCAAGCAACAAGCTATAGAGCAAGCACGTACTTTCGCAAAACAGTTTTAAGAGAAGTAGTTCAAAAAGTCCGCTTTTGAACACTCACTTAAAGTGTAGTAAACACTCAAAGCAAAAACAAAACCCGCATGCGTCCCAGGGGATAATCCCAGGAAACACGCGGGTTTTCAATGTATAATCAACCTTAGAGCTTATTGATGTCCAGCGCTGGCACGGCTCATGGTTTCAAGTTTACGTGTAATTGCATGACGGTCCACTTTCAATCCCCAGATCATCTCAATAATCTGCTCTTTCTCCTCAGGACTGTCGGCATGCTTCAGTTGCATTAACAGATCATGCATCTGTTCATTAATGCCTTCAAATTGGCTCCATAAATCCTGTCTTACCTCTTTTGAATCCAGATGATGATTCGCATCAACTTCTTCCTTCAATGCTTGCAGAATAGCATCTTTCCATTCGTCATCACCTAGCTGTTTCGCAATGTTCAGGAGATCCAGATAATCGTCAACAAGAAGTGAGTTCAATTCAGCATGTGTTTTCATCGTTTATTGCATCCCCTTTTCGTCTATTTACCAAGTATTATACTCGGTATTTCAGGAGATGCAATACCTGTCGGAAAAAGTTGATTTATGTAGCCTGTCCCTTCAACCTATGGACAAGCAAATTACACAAGACAAAACCGATCAAAACATACACACCGATCATACCTACAATGCCTATCCATCCCAGATGGCTGTAAAGCAATCCGCCCCCTGTTCCACTTATGCTTGAACCAAGGTAGTAGAAAAATAAATACAACGCATTGGCCTGGGATTTGTGCTGATTGGCAACGAGTCCAACCCAACTGCTGGCAATCGAATGGCCGCCAAAGAAACCAAAGGCAAACAGGGCGAGTCCGATAATTTTGACCCAAAGCGCTGGATGAACGGTACAGACTGCACCAGCTAGAATAATTCCCAGCGCGATTCCAAGCACATGTGATCTGCCGTACCGATCTGCTAGCCTGCCCATCCAGGTACTGCTGACTGTGCCCATCAGATACACTACAAAAAGACTTCCAACAATGGACTGGCTTAGATGATAGGGCTCACCCGTTAATTCAAAACCAATATAGTTGAACAGGGTCACGAAGCCCCCCATCAGGAGAAAACCGAGTCCATACAGGCACAGCAGCCTTGGGTTGCGACATTGTGACCACAAAAGAGGTATTGGATTTTTGAATCCGGGTGCAGCTTTGACAAAATGACGGGATGGCGGGATGACAAGCCAAAAAATAACGGCTGCACACAGTCCAAGAATACCAATGAAACCCACAGCAGCGCGCCAACTGAACCAATCTGTCACCACACCGCTGAAGAAACGGCCGGCCATGCCACCTATCGAATTGCCACTGATATATAGGCCCATAGCATAACCAAGACTTCTAGGTTCAATTTCTTCTGACAGATATGTCATGGCTATCGCTGGCAACCCTGCGAGTGCCACCCCCTGGAGAATACGAAGCAGAAGAAGCTCGGTATATCCCGGGCTGAACGCACTCAGCAAAGCAATAACAGAAGATATCACCAGTGCCGCTGTCATAATAAAGCGTCGTCCCACCGAATCAGACAAGGAGCCGATGAACAGCATCGTCAGTGCCATGGCGATCGTTGTTACCGATAGCGTAAGACTGGCGTGTGCCGGCGTAATGGAGAATGCATTGCTAATCTCAGGCATCAGGGGCTGGAGGCTGTAGAGCAAAGCAAAAGTGACAAAACCTCCGGCGAACAGTGCAAGGCTAATGTTACGAAACGTCTTAGTTCCCTGCTGAATCATGGATGTTCCAACTTTCTCGGTAAGAAAGCTTCTTGGATCGACTGTGGCCTGATCGCCGGTCAGTGAAGCATTCCATTTATTGTTATTTGGTGAACAGTTTCCGCTCCATATGGGTTAGAAACTCATAACCATCTGGCGTTACGACAATTGTATCCTCGATTTGGAATCCGCCAGCACCGAGCTCGTAATATGGTACCTCAACACATAGCACCATACCGGGCTCCAGTATGCGCTGGTCACCCGGGGAGAGGGTTATATCGTCATACAGTTCCAACCCGATGGCATGTCCGACATGCTGACGTCGGTAATGCGGAATCCCCTCACGCTGTACGCGAGACACTGCCGCATGGAATACTTCCGACGCCTTGACGCCAGGGCGCACGGTTTCAAGTGCCGTCTCCCATCCACTTTTGACTGCATCAAAATGCTTTTTCATCCAAGCGGTAGGCTCACCTGTAACAACCGTGCGGCCCGTATCTCCCCAGTATCCTTCCAGCTGTAGGCAGAGGTCGAAACGAACCTGATCTCCAACTTCAATCGTATGAAAATAATTTTCGATGAGTGGTAACGCACTGCGTGGCCCTGCCCCTACCGCTGTCATTGCTGGAGTTCCACCTGCTCTCATCACAGCCAGACGATAATGATCGGCAAGTTGCTTCTCATGAACACCTGCGGCAATCAGGTCAATCAGTTCCTGCTCAATCCGTTCATTTAATTGAGCAGCCTGGCGCAGTTGCTCGATTTCAAAAGGTGTCTTGACCAAGCGAATTTGTCGGAACAGCTTATATGCGGAAATCACCGGTCTTTCAGGAAGCTCCTCCCTGATTCTAGCCAGAATATCGGGAGCAATCCGCATCTCATCGATGCCAATCGGCTGATCTTCGATCTCAAGCTGTTTTAATGCTGCCTTGAGTGCTTCAACAGGACCTGGATGAATAACCGTCGTTTGCAGGAGAGAATAGAAGAGATCAATGTCGTCAGTGGAAGGTTTGCCTTCAATTGAACCTTCCACAAAAAAATCACTGTAGGCAAATATGTCCACACCCGTGATACCGAACTGGGCCACAACGCCCAACCGATTCGTTGGAATGACGATACACGGCTTAGCAGATCTGTCGGCAGGCAAAACCGCATAAATCTGCATGGTCCAGTTGCTTGCACGCAGCTGGGACCCGATGACATAGTGAATGTTCTCTGGAGTACTTGCAATCAGGGCGCTTAGCCCCTGCGCTTTCATCACTTCTTCAGCCCGATCCTGATTCAGACCGGTGCTATGGGATAGATGCTGTGAATTATTCATTTTGATCCAGACCTCCTTTTGTTTTCCTGCGACCAAACAAACTTTCAAGTCCTGGTACAGAGCGCAAAACTAACTTAATCGTCATAAACAGAGCGAGCGCAAAAGCGATCAGAACAACAGACACCACGGCAATCGTTGGGTCCTGCCATTTCTCCATATACAGGAATAGCTGTATCGGCAACGTGTAGCTGTCCTGACGGAGCAGCAGCAGTGCAGCCTCGACCTGATCAAAAGTAAAGACAAAAGCGATTGACCCTGACAGAAGCAGGGATAGACGGAGCTGTGGAAGTGTAATCGTGAAAAAAATACGCATCGGCCCTGCACCAAGGTCCGAAGCAGCTTCCCGATGAGCCGGGTGCAGATTGGCTAACGCACTGCCCACAATAGTGAGCACAAATGGAAGAACAATGACCGCTTCACCCAAAATAAGTGCAAACAGTCCGCCTGCAATATGCATTTTCGAGAATAAAATCAGGTATGCGATACCCAGCGTAATTTTTGGCATAACCATCGGAGAACCAAAAAATGCCCCTAAAATACCAGAGCCCGGGAAAGGGTATTGCACGATCGCTAGCGCAGCAAGCGTACCTGTAATCAAAGCCAGCAGAACCGCCCCTGTAGAAGCAATAAGGCTGTTCTTGAATGCATCGAGAAACTGGGTCTGCTCACTCAGATTGGCATACCATTTCAAGGTGAGACCTTCCGGGGGAAATTTGCTGGCTGAACCTGAGCCTACAGATGACAACATAATCATCAGCAGTGGCAGCAGCAAATAAATGGCTACGGCGCCCACAAATATGTAGAGTAACAGCTTGGTGCCCCTGTTCGACTTAACCATACGCCTGACCTCCCTTACGGGAACGACGGAACATCAACGTTTCTGCTCCTTTATTAACAAGTAACGAGACGAAAATGGAAGACACAAGTAAAAACAGGCTGGCAACCGCAGCCATCGGCCAGTTGGTGTCCAAGGTTCGCTGATATATAAACACCGGAAGTGTCATGACTCTTCCCCCGCCGATCAGCTGAGGTGTGGTGAATGCGGTGAGACATAGCGTGAACACAATCTGCACCCCGCTTGCAATGCCTCTTGCCGATAAAGGCAGGGTAATGGTCAGGAACGTTCGCCAGCTGCCCGCCCCCAAATCCTGAGCAGCTGCCTTTAGGGAAGCGTCACTTTGGGACAACACATTCAGGATAGGAAAGACCATAAATGGCAGGAAAATATGGACAAGGGCCACAACAACACCTGTTTCGTTGTAAATCATGCTGAAGCCTTCCTCGGTAAGCCCCAGCCGGATGAATAGCCAGTTCATAAAGCCCTGTTTGGACAGCAACAGCTGCCATCCGTAAGAACGCACAACCGCACTGACCAGTAGCGGGAGAAACGTGAGCAGCAACAACAATTGCTTCATGCCAGGCTTCTTTATACCAGCAATGCAATAGGCCAGTGGATATGCAAGCAGAAGACTCCATATCGTAACCTTGAAGGCAATGCGAAACGTCGTGCCAATCAGCTTCCAATAATAAGGGTCGGACAGAAACGCACGATAAGCTCCTAAATCCCACCCACGAATAAGCTTTCCATTCTCATACATATCAAAGCTATATCTGCCAAAGATCAGCAACCCACCCAGATACACAATGCCCATCAGAGTAAGCGCAGGCAACAGAAGCAGCAATCGGGTTACCCATGTGCGGTTTCCAAAGGAATACAGATTCACGATCCGTTCCGCGATCCGGTTCATATTCTTTCCCCCTGTACACGGTCATCAATGGGTTCGGTTAACAAGAGTGCGTCCTCCGGGTCAAAGCCAATTTGTATCAGCTCACCTGGACTATAACGTGAGGCTCCCCGCTGATGCAGCACACTGGCCTGAACCAGAAAACCCTCAGCAATCTGCACGCTGTATCGAATATTTGCTCCGCCATACACCGCTTCAATCACTTGGCCATCCAGCTTGTTCAGGCAATGAGTTGCATCTTCACCAAGTCGAATATACTCATTGCGGATCGATAAGGAATGTCGTGCTCCCGCCTTCGGTACGGCATTGCCATCATTGACTTTCACTAGTAATGGCTTGCCAAAGCATTCTACCCGAGTTCCATTCACATCATGTCCTAACACTTCCGTCTCAAAGAGATTGGTATCTCCAATGAACTTGGCCACGAAGCTATCGGCTGGTCTTTCATAGATTTCATCAGGGGTTGCGTATTGCAACAGCTTTCCAGCGCGCATGACGCCAATTCGGTCAGACATATTCATGGCTTCGCTCTGATCATGCGTTACAAAGATAAACGTTCCGCCGAACTCACGCTGAATACGTTTCAGTTCGCGCTGCATATCTAGACGCAGCTGCATATCCAATGCAGAGAGAGGTTCGTCAAGCAGCAGCACTTCGGGTCTGTTGATCAGTGCGCGAGCAATGGCGACGCGTTGAGCCTGACCCCCGGACAGCTCGGATACAGCACGCCTGCCATAGTCTCCGAGCTGGACCAGATCAAGCATTTCAGCTACCTGCCGTTGGATATCGGCTTTTGGTAACTTCTTCACCTTTAGCCCATAGGCAATGTTGTTGAATACGTCCATATGAGGGAACAGCGCAAGCTGCTGAAAAATCATATTGCTATTGCGTCCATAGGCCGGAATGCCGGTAACATCCCGGCCTCCCAGCATAATGGTGCCCTGATCCGGCTGCTCAAGTCCGCCAAGCATGCGCAGCAGTGTTGTTTTGCCACAGCCACTCGGACCAAGTAAGGAAACGAATTCTCCCTTTTTCACTTGGAATGTTACTTGATCAACGGCGGCTCGCTCACCATAAGTCTTCGTGACTTGCCTTGTTTCAATGGATATGGTCTCTTGTCCGCTGCTCATCTCTGATTCCCTCCCATCCATTCCAGGTTCATAACAGAACCCGGAATTGTTGTGTACCTGGCAACACCCCTTTTATTGAAGTTTTGTTTTCACGAGTCGGTCCCATAGTTCCTTCCAGGAAGAGCTGTTCTGTGCAAGCAAATCCCAGTCTGGATTAATACCATTACTTTGCGTTTCCACGGAGAAGGAAGGATCATCCTTGTACTTGTCCGGAACTGCAGCTGTCGTACTGGTTACCGGCGTACCCGTTGCTTCTGCATATTGTGACAGCGCCTCGGCGCTCAACAACTCGTTAATAATTTCATTTGCAACACGTGCTTGCTCAGGTGTTGAGCCCTTCACTACCTGAAGTGTGTACGGGAAGGAGATGGCACCTTCGTTCGGATACGCTACGGCAAGTGGAGAACCGCCATCAATCCATGTCTGTGCAACCTGTGCACTAAATGGGGCAATAAGAGCATCACCTGACTCCAGCAGGGCCTTCAACTGATCATTGGATGAGACCAATGTGCCAATCTGGTCACTGCGATCTGCCCAGAACTGGAAGGCTGGCTCGGGATTTTCATAGGATGCGCCAATCTCTTGACCTTTGGTAGCAATAAGTGGGGAGATATAGGAATAGAACATGTAGTCCCAGAGCGCAGTTTTTCCTTTGAACTCCTCGTTGTCCCATAGATCGTTCCAGCTGGTAGGCGGCGTTTTCACCAGGTCTTTGTTATACACCAGGGCGAAGCTTGAAACGCCCCAGACCACACCTTTATTGTCTGGCTTGTGGAAGGACTCCGGAATATCCTTGATATTAGTAACGATGCTGGTATCAAGTGGCTCCCACATGTCATCATTCAAGCCTTTTGCCGTTGCATCTGCATTGAAGTAACCGAAGTTAACAATCGGATTGTTGGCATCAGCCTGCTTGCCAGCGACCATCTTTGGGTACATTACCGAATTGGAGGATTCCTCAAAGGTGACTTCAACGTTCGGATGTTCTTTCACATACTCGGCGACCACTTCTTTCGGAACGATGTCTTGATTGGAACCAGCCCAGATAAACATCGTCAGCTTAACTTTGTCTCCGCTTGCTCCTGAAGAATCGGTCTTTCCGGCAGTATTACTTGAGCTGCCTGCTCCACCGCAGGCGGAAAGCACCAATGTACCGGCCAGTGTCAGAGAGGCGAGCCTGAGAAAGCGTTTTTTGTTGGATTTAAACATGCAAATTCCCCCATCCATGTAGTTGGTTTTATCGATAAGACAGAATTAAATAGTCTCCATACACATGATCAATGCAACCCTATTTGCTGGCGTAACCCTTCCATAATGCCCGATATCTCCCGTGGATCTACAGATAGGGAATCCTTATACTTCTCCTCTACAACGCCCATGGTCTGACGCTTCAGGTAGTCTCTCAGTGCAAGCGGAGCATTCAGCAAGGCCTGATTCAGCGTTACCTGCATCTCATCGCTCCATATGTCTTCAAATTGCTCCCGCGCCTTGCCATACGCGAATTCCTCCTGCTGCCGTGGTCGCTTGACTCGCATTTGTTCGGTATCGCTCTCGTTCAGCTTCAGGTCGTCAATCACAACACCGTATAACTCAAGGGCTTTCTCCGGGGATACCAGCCCACTTCTTACATCTTCCAGAACCAGACGAGAATCACGCTCATATGGATCTCCATATCCGCCTCCGCCTTGCGACAGAAACGTAACTGTTTCTCCAGGTTGAAGTAGCAACTCATCAATTCTTCCCAGATGATCCTCACTTGCACGTCCAGCATTAAGAATCGCTTCTCCATGTGAACCTACGCCGCCACCGAGCCTGCCCCAGGGCTGGAACTCCATACGCTCCATGTTTCTGGCCGTCATTACGGTATCCGGTGTTAGAATTCTGACGCACAAGTCAATTCCGCTTCCGCCACGGAAGGTTCCTGCACCCGCCGAGTCAGCACGAAGACCATAATGCTCGATCAACACAGGCATCTCGGATTCCACCGTTTCCGCAGGTATATTCCGAAGATGACCGACCGCAAAATCCATGCCATCAATCCCGTCTTTCATCGGCCTAGCTCCCGAACCTCCGCAGATCGGCTGAATTACACCAACCTTCTTCTTACCATCGGATGCATCTGTCATCGCCATCATGACGATGCAGGCCTGTCCAGCTCCTGCCGCGGGAACCATACTGCCCTGAGCTTTCCCCAAAGCACCCGTGATAACGTCCATCAGCCGAATAAAGGTCGCGGCGCGTGCCCCAACAGCTGCCATCGGCTCCGGGTTGAGTACGGAAGCAGGCGGCGCGTAATTTCGCACCATACGAATCATGCCCGAATTCCACGGAATCGTCGGATCGAGCGTACGGAAATAACGAATAAGTGCGGGCACCAGCATGTAATGCCCCTGTTGGTTGTGTGTAGGAATGTTGAATGAAGCCCTGACCTGAGGATCGGTGCCACTAAAGTCCAGATGAATGTTACTGCCTGCAATCGTCATTCTGCAGCGCAACCGGATAGGATATCCTCCTGGGCCTTTCTCCAGGTAGTCCCAGAAGTCATAGGAACCGTCCGGGATATCCTGCACGATAGCACGTGCCTTCAGCTCGGCATATTCCAGCAAATGTTCTATGCCCTGCTGGATTTTTTCCATGCCATAACGTGCAATGAGTTCCTCAAGCCGCTGCTCTCCCCGATTCAATGCAGCCATAAGCGCTTTGAGATCACCGAGATTTTGCTCCGGAATTCGACTGTTGTCCAGAAACATGCGCAGGATCTGCTCGTTCAGAATACCGGCTTCGTACAGCTTGACTGGTGCAATGCGAATGCCTTCCATATGAATATCGTAGGCGCTGGGAGATACGCTCCCTGGTACCTTGCCGCCTACATCGGAAGAATGAACAAAGCACATGCCGTAAGCGATGATTCGTCCTTCATGAAAATAAGGCTTGATGAGATGAATGTCTGGAAGGTGTGTGACCATGCCTTTGGTGGAATAAGGATCATTACATATGACGAGATCCCCTTCTTTCCAGTCTTCTATGCTGTTAATGGTCGCAGCAGCAGGGATGCCCAGGGACAGATTGTACCCCGTCTCCAGCGGCGACCCGAACGTTTCCCCGGAAGGAGATAAGAGGTAGGTTCCAAAATCGCCTGTTTCTTTGACAAAAGCGGTGAATCCTGTCCGCAAAACGACATTCGCCATTTCTTCCACGGCGGCCTGAATCCGGTTGTTGAAAATCTCAAGAAAGACCTTGTCGCCGATCATGCTTCCACCTCCCCAATCACGTTCCCGTGCACATCCCGGTATACCTTATATCCAGGCGGGATAAAGATCGTTGTATTATATTCCTCCACAATAATAGGCCCAGGGATGGGAGCATCCACCGATGGAATCTGTCCCCTTTTCAGTACCTTGGCTGTCTGCTGTACATGGTCAAAGGTAATAATCCTTTCTTCCGCTGCACTCTCATCGAATGGCAAATTTACCGGAGCTACCGTGTTATGGGTAGGCAAAACACCAACAATGGTCGCTCTGAGACTTACAAACATCACCTCTGCCTCTGGCTGACTAATGCCAAACACGTTTTGGTAAGAAGTATGGAATTTAATCCCTGCCTTCTTGGGATCTTCAATTTCTTCCAATGTCAGCGTGACCTCAAGATCAAAGGCCTGTCCCTCATATCGCATATCCGCAATGTATAGGCAATAAATATTGTCCAGCTTGACACCACCACGGGCTTCTTCATCGACCCAGCTACGTCCCTGGTTTTCCAATTCAGTGAAAAGAGAGCTTAATTCACCAGACTCCAGAGTCTGGGTGCTTTTGTGTAACGTATGAACGAAATCATTGCGGAGATTCGCGACCGTGCAGCCCATGGCACACAGTGTCCCCGGAGATGGTGGGACCAGCACTCTGCCGATACCTACCTCGCGTGCCATCAGAAAAGCATGCATCGGGCCAGCTCCACCATATGCGAGCAACGTAAAATCGCGGGGATCAACACCCTTGCGAGCCATGAGGGGAGAAAACTGGGCATACATATTGGCGGTTGCCACATCGAGAATGGCTTGCGCAGTCTGTTCGGCATTCAGTCCAAGCTTCTCTCCCAGATTGCCCAGAGTACGCTCTGCAAGTTCGGGATACAGACGCATTTGTCCGCCAAGGAAACGGTCAGCGTGCAGGATACCGAGCTGTAGATAGGCATCGGTGGTTGTCGGCTCTTCTCCACCGCGCTGATAACATGCCGGACCGGGATTGGCACCCGCGCTGCGCGGTCCCACCTTAAGTACGCCTACGGAATCAAGCCAGGCAATTGAACCACCACCTGCTCCTATAGCCGTTACATCAACAGCAGGAATGATGACAGGAAAATCTCCAACCTTGTTCTCGGATGAATAGGCCGGTTCTTTGTCAATAAGGGCAACATCAACGCTTGTCCCCCCCATGTCAAATGTGATGACCTGATGAATGCCAGCTCGTTCAGCGATATGGGTCGCGGCGATTACACCGGAAGCAGGTCCGGAGAGGAGCGTGCGTACCGGCTCATTAGCCGCTCTGGCAGCCGTCATAATTCCACCGTTGGACATGGTCGACAGCAAGTTGGCTTTGAGGCCGTACGCCTGAATCCCTTCTTGCAGACGCAGGAAGTAAGAGCCCATTCGTTCACCTACATAAGCATTCATGGCCGTTGCGAGTGTTCTTTCGAACTCACGCTGTTGTGGCCAGATGGCGCTGCTTCGGCAGATGAACAGCTGCGGATAACGTTCCCTGATCAGATCTTCCGCAAGCTGCTCATGAGCAGGATTCACATAAGCATGTAAAAAACTGATCGCCAAAGCGGTAACGCCACCCTGCACCAGTTCATCCACCGCTTGCAGCAGTTGTTCCTGATTCAGTGGCTGGAGTATTCCCCCACTCGCAATGACCCGTTCATCGACTTCCTTAACGCGATGTCTCGGTACCAGCGCATCGGTCTTGTCACCATACAGATTGGTTGTATCCTCAAGTCGCAACCGGCGGATTTCAAGAATGTCACGGAATCCTTTAGTGACCAGCAGACCTGTAACTCCGCCATTTCGCTCAATCAACGTATTGACGCCAAGCGTTGTTCCATGCACAAAAAGATCAATCTCTTGAATATTCACGCCACTCGCCTTGAGCTGATCCAGTGCGTTAAAAATCGCTTGTTCGGGAGCTGCTGCAATCGATGGCGTCTTCAGCGCCGCAATCACCTTGCCCTGATGGTCCATCACCAGCGCATCCGTGAAAGTACCTCCGATATCTATGCCTAAACGGTAGATTGTGTCCACAAGCTCAACTCCTTTATATCCGGGTCTTATTCCAAGGTATGTTATTGGTTTTGCATGGCGAAATAACGTTTGACATCATCGATCATTTGGTTGATATGATTCACCATTGCCGCTTCAGCCTGCTCCGGAGAGCCCGCTACAATAGCATCCAGAATGTGCTGATGATCCACAACTAATTCACTTCCTACTCTCTTACGAATATACGCGGTCTCCAGAAAATCGCGGCTTGTCTCCCACACCAGTTCAACCGCATGCAGAAGAATTTGGTTTTGCGCGGCATAAGCCAGCAATCTGTGAAACTCCCGGTCCTCCTCGTATGGTATAATATTCTTGGAAAGCAATTCATGCTGGTTCGCAATCGATGCTTGCAACAGAACTATGTATTCTTTCGAGGCGCGTTGTGCTGCCAGGGAAGCGATCTCCCGCTCAAGTGTCCTTCTGGCAACAAGAACATCTAGCAGAGCCTTTTCCCCGGAATGGTTCAGCATCTGAATTAACTGTGAGTTCACGCTTTGTTGCTGCAAATCTCTTTCCAACGTCTTCATTCGATCCAGACCCTGGTCGGTCAACGTCCTTCCCTTGCGACCTTCCAGAACTGTAAAACCTTCAACATCCATCTCCATAAGCCTTCTTCCGATGGTTGCCTGACTCAGACCATACGTTTTGCCCAAAGTATGAACCAACGTACTGGCCCCGATGGGAGCGTTAGCGTCTCGAAGCTGCTTCAGCAGTTCGTATTCCAACTCCATTTCGTTTAACTCAGGACCCACTGATTTCACCCCTCTTAGATACTTAATTGTTTTTTTAATCTTCTTCGTAGTTGTTACTCATTGATGATTAACGTTAGTATACCTTGCAGACATCACAATTTCAACAATTCTCATCAAAATAGTGCGAATTATTCCCTCAGCTATACTCTGCGCCTTTTAAATTCAAAATTAAAATTAAAAAGAGCATTTCACATCCTTTATTCCAGCGTTTATCTGGAGGATGCAATCTGCCCTTAACGTAGCAATCTTTTCAGGACTTGAGTTGTTGCAGCAACTGTACACGGTAGGCTTCACTTTCAAGGGATTGGATTTCCTTATATTCTTCGGCAGTAAGCACTTTGGGTTCCCCGGCTGCCTTTGCGATCATATATACCTTCGCGCTTTCTTCCACCACCTGGGTGCGATAATAGGCTTCGCGGAGGTTTTTACCCGTTGTGACCAATCCGTGATTGACGAGAATGAGTGCCGTATGTTCTTTTACCTTTGCTGTGACTGCATCGGCAAGTTGTTTCGTCGTTGGCAGAACATATGGAACGAATCCGATATCGCCCACCAATGCCGACTGATCAGGGAACAAGTGTGGCAATTCATCGAAAACGAGACTGAGTGCGATCGTATATGCCGGATGCGTATGCACAATGGCTTGGATATCAGGATTCACACGATAGCTATACAGATGCATCAATACTTCGGAAGACGGACGAGTCGATCCGGCGCTAGTCGCCCCTGTCTCGATATCAATAGCGATCCACTCGTCCGGTTCCAGGTCTTCAAGTGCATAACCGCTCGGAGACAATAACATCGTTCCCCCAGAGCGAGCGCTCAGATTCCCACCGGGTCCTACCACCAACCCTTGGGCAACTGCTCTCCGTGCATACTTCGTCAACTCTTCCCTTACTTGCTGTTCAGACATGTTGCTCACCACTCCTCATACTTTTCTTTTTAGCATTTTGCGTCAATGCTCATTGCATTGAATCTGTTCATTACCTTTTGATTTGATTCAGACTTTGGTAGTATTCATAAGCTTCCTGCCACAGCTCCGTATCCTCAGGCTCATAGGTCTCGGGGGAAAAGGAAGCAGCCATGACCTCCCGGACCTCGGCCAAGCTACTCACTTCTCCATGTGCAAGGAATTGCAGCATGCAATTCCCGGCTGAAGTCGCCTCTGCCGGTCCTGCCACCACCGGGACACCGGCTGCATTGGCTGTAAACTGGCATAATAATCGATTGTGTACACCACCACCAACCATATGAATGACACGAGGTCTTGTACCTGTAATCAACTGCAGTTCATCCAGCGTCTGTCTGAATTCCAGTGCTAGACTTTCCAGAATGCAGCGTACAATCGCTCCAGTCGTTTCGGGTACAGTCTGTCCGGTGAGACTGCATTGTTGCCGTATTCGTTCAGCCATATTTCCTGGCGCCAAATACATGCCATCTCCCGGCGATACATAACTTTGATGCGGCGCTACCAAGGTAGCCAGTTGAATCAGTTCTTCATGTGTAAAAGGTTGATTCTCCCGCTCCCATTGCCGTTTGCATTCCTGTAGCAGCCACAAGCCTGAACGATTTTTCAGGGTACGTACTTTGCCATTCACGGTCCCTTCATTGGTGAATCCCAATGCACGACTTCTGTTATCCAATACAGGTGTATCACGCTCCACACCCATAAGAGACCAAGTTCCACAGCTGATAAAAGCGAAGTCCGAATCCATCGCGGGAATCGCTGCCAAGGCAGATGCAGTATCATGTGAGCCCACAGAGACTACCTGCATCGGTCCAGTCCGTAACTCGGCGCACAACTCATTCGTTAAATTGCCCAGCACGGTACCCGGTTGAACGAGTTTTGGAAATAATGTTTCCGGTATACCGAGACGCCCGATCAGGTGTTCATTCCAACGCGCCTCGCCTGCATGCAACAGCCCACTGGTACTTGCAATCGTATACTCACAAGCCAGCTGACCAGATAGATAATAGTGAAATAAATCCGGCATAAATAACATGCGCACATCCGGACGCAAACCTTCGGCCTGCTCTCGTACACTGCCTAGTAGCTGGAATACTGTATTAATCTGCTGCGGCAAAACGCCGGACATGGCATACAGTTCTTCTTCTTTCACCATGTGCAGTACTTCTTCCATCCACTGTGCATTGCGTGCTTCCCGATAGTGCCGCGGGTTCGAGCACAACCTTCCCGCACCATCCACCAGTCCATAGTCCACTCCCCACGTATCCACAGCTATAGAACGGACCGATGGAGAGACGCCTTGCGTCCCTTTCACAATGCCTTGTTTTAATTCATGAAAAAGTCGCAAGAAATCCCAATACAATTCGTCCCCCAGTTGCACGGGTTCGTTGTTGAAACGATGCACTTCTTGTAACGAGAGTCTGTTTCCATCAAAAGAACCCCGGACTACGCGTCCACTCCCAGCGCCGTAATCGGCAGCAAGCACATGTGTTGCTTGATTGCCCATTCTTTCAAGCCTCCTTAACTCTACGCGATAAGCCGTATTCGAGTTCTGAACACAGCTTTCAAGAGAACGCCATGTTACCTCATTTCACAAGGTACATGGCGTTTGACAGGAATGGAACTTTATTTTAACGATACAGCGGGCCAAACACACTACAAGCACGGTAGTCTGCGCTCTCCGGCTCACTTGTGCCGAACAATCCCCATGCACGTGGACGGAAAATTTCCGTTTCAGGTACATTATGCATATTTACCGGAATGCGAAGCATGGAAGCCAGCGTAATCAGATCAGCACCGATGTGTCCATACGAGATAGAGCCATGGTTGGCGCCCCATTGATTCATGACTTCGTAAACGGAAGTAAACGCTCCCGATCCGGTTAGAACAGGTGCAAACCAAGTGGATGGCCAGGTTGGATCTGTCCGCTGATCAAGCATATCATGCACATTTTCAGGCAGATCGACCGTGTAACCTTGAGCGATTTGCAACACTGGACCCAGTCCTTTGACCAGATTCAGACGTGTCATCGTTACAGGCATGCCGCCTTTGGTCAGAAAATCCGCTGAATAGCCGCCCCCGCGGAAATACTCTACGGATGCCGGTCTCCACGATGTTGCTTTCAGGCAGTCCTGAACTTCCTCATCTGTAATTTCCCAGAATGGCTTGAGTACAGGCTTACCATCTCTGGATTGTTGCCCAGTGCCATCCAAAGCTGCCGAACCAGAGTTGATCAGATGCAGAATGCCGTCCTTCGCATTTCCTTCCAACTGATGTCCCGTCACACGCTGTACCGAATCCGGACTCCAATACGTACGCACATCAGCGAAGATCTGAGCCGTATGTGTGAGCAACGAACCGAATAACATCGATACACCGTTCAGGCTATCATTCTCCGTTGCAACCAGATAAGGCGCTCGTTTGCCATTCCAGTCAAAGGAAGAATTCAATATCGACTCCAGAAAATCTCCGTTCGGAGAATGATCCGTCCACTGCCGTTGTCCCTGGAAGCCAGATACAATCGCATGGTGACCCATCGACTCCTCTGTAAACCCAAGCTCTGCCAATCTTGGGTTGCCCGCCATCAAGTCACGCACGATTTGGGTCATTTTCACAACCGTTTCCCATTCGTACTCTTTGCGTTTGCGATCCGTTTGCAGATGGGCAGCGTTGTTGTCCGGACCTTCGCTACAATTCTCCTTCACCCAGGCCAGTGCGAGCTTATACTCCTCAGGATCGTAGATTTCTTCTTCAATACGACGAGTGAGTTCGCTCATATCCACATATTCGTTGCGCATGCCCAGATACTCTTGGAAAAATGAATCGTTCACAATCGATCCTGCAATCCCCATGGATACCGATCCAATAGACAGATACGCTTGCCCTTTCAAGGTTGCGGCTGCAAGACCCGCACGGCTGAACCGGAGCAATTTCTCACGTACGTCATCGGGAATTGTTGTATCCCCGCCGTCCTGCACATCCTCTCCATAGATTCCAAAGGCAGGAATCCCCTTCTGTGCATGAGCAGAAAGTACCGCTGCCAGATAGACTGCACCCGGACGTTCAGTCCCGTTAAACCCCCAGATAGCAGTAGGAATGGATGGTGACATATCCATCGTTTCCGTACCATAACACCAGCATGGTGTCACGGTGATCGTTACGCCAACGTTCGAACGGCTGAACAATTCTGATGCTGCGGCCGCTTCGGCCACTCCGCCAATACAGGTCTCGGCCACAACACACTCCACCGCGGAGCCGTCAGGATAACGTAGTTCGGCTGCAAGCAGTTCCGCAACAGATGTCGCCATCCGCATCGTCTGCTCTTCCAGTGATTCCCGAACACCTTTGCGTCTTCCATCAATCGTGGGACGAATACCAATCTTGGGGAAAGCCTGCTTATAACGATAATCCTGATGTGTCATACTGGAATGTCCTCCTTCAATTCGTTTCATAGAATTTGGGTTGAATTGAGAAACCTTCTGTCTGATCCATGTGCAGTGACTGGAATAAGATAATGACGGAAATAGAACCGATACCCGAATGGCATACAAGAGCTACATACACAGATTGCCAAGAGCCTCGCTTGGGTTGAATGCGTTTACATATTTGAAAAAATACCAATAAACCATTTCATTAATTAGCTATGTATGTAGTTCCTCTATTCAAGAAAATGGAACGTGCATGAGCAAATTTAACGAAATGGTTTATGTAGTAAATACGTACAGTACCCTTTAGGGTTATCGGTAACCCTAACATAGCATGGGCCTATCTTGCTGTCAATTGGCATTATCCTATAGAATGGTAAGACTATGTTGCGGAAAGGTTGGATTCCTAATGATTACCATTTACGATATTGCCAAAAAAGCCAGCGTCTCCGCCATGACGGTCTCCAAGGTCATTAATCATACAGGCCGCATAAGTTCCGCGACACGCGAACGTGTGCAACAGGTGATCGACGAACTGGGCTACATCCCGAACTCCAATGCGCGCAGCCTTGTGCTTCAACGAACTCAAATGCTTTCATTGCTCATTACGGATATTACCAACCCTTTTTATACAACACTGGCCCGTGGTGCTGAAGATGCAGCCCATCTTCGTGGGTACCGTCTTTTATTCGGCAATAGTGACGAGGATTACAATAAGGAAAAGGATTACGTGGATGCGATTCTGTCTACTCGCGTGGATGGTGTACTCTATGCCCCTGCGGGGGATCGTTCTCTTCCTCATCTGAAACAGTTGCAGGAACGTCATATTCCGTTTGTCTTTCTGGACCGAACCGTTCCTGGCATTACGTCAGATATGATTGCCGGAGATAGCCGGGAAGGCGCGATTGAGCTGATCCGATATCTGGTGCAATTGGGGCATCGGCGCATTGCACTGGTCAATGGTTCTTCGGAGGTTTCTACCGCAAGACTGCGGGAGGAAGGTTATATAGCGGGTTTACGTGAGGCCGGAGCTGATATCGATCCCGAGCTTGTGCTTCGAACCGGGTACCGGGATTTCAGTGATGTAGAGGGACTCGATAGACTACTCTCTCAACCAAATCAACCAACAGCCATTTTTGCAGCCAACAACATGCTGGCGATTGGGGTCATCCGGCTTTTGCGCAAACGAGGACTACGTGTACCAGAAGACATCTCTGTTGTGTGCTTCGACGATCTGGATCTGGCTTCAGCCTTCGATCCTTTTCTGACTGTAGCAGCACAGCCAGCATATGAATTTGGGTTTCAGGGAGTACAGATGCTGATTGACCGAATTGAGGGCAAGGCCCCTTCCGAAGCCCAAACCGTCATTCTACCGTCAGAACTGCGCATACGGGCTTCAGCTACTGCTCCACGTGAGCAAAAATAGAGTTAAGCACCAGAGTTGACTAAATATTATCGCGTAAATGATTAGTCCCACTTATCTGGATTAGGTCCTGTTCAAATTCGAAAAATGTACAACATAAACAGGGTGCACCGGAGATTACACTCTGGTTGCACCCTGTTTGAAGTTCATTCGTTAGAATGACCCGTTCGTCCGGACCGATTGGTTCGTCAGGTTCGTTCAGTTTCATTTGGTTCCATCCGAGCCGATAATCTACCGCTCCGACTGTAATGCAAGAGCGACCTCACGAACGATTCCCGGGAACCAGTCCATCAGAGGTTCGAACGTATAACCTGCTTGTTCTGCCTTGGTCGTCTCCATCGTCCATGATTGCTCAATTCCGAAGGGGGACATGTCCTCTTTCACCGTTTCCGTGAGAATCTGGGACTGCATGCCCGTGACCGTCTCGATCAGATGTATCATGGCTGACAGCGTAATCGCCCCCTTGGAAGCTGCATTCACCGGACCGGTAATGGACGAGTGTCCAAGCCAAGCAAGAAATCTTGCCGCTTCGGTGGAATTGATAAATCCAATCTCCGCATCCGGATTTGGCATGCCGATCGGTTTTCCTTTTTGCACATGTTCAATATGAAAATGAAGTCTTCTCGTATAATCATCAATTCCGAGTACAATGGGAATGCGCATCGCCACAACCGGGAAGTCTGCTTCCTGGAAAAACACTGCCTCCGCAAGCCGTTTGCCTTCGCCATACGAAAAATCCTCCGCACTCCCATACTGTAATGGATATGTATACGGGTCAAAATCCGTTTCCTTAAATCCAGGTCTGGGATCACCGTACACCGAGAGTGTGGATGTCAAAACGTATCTTTTGGTGCGTCCTGCAAAAGCTTCACATGCCGCTTTCGCCGCATCTGGGGAATAACAGATATTGTCGTACACGACATCCCACATGTCTGTCTGCGCAACCTCTGCCAGAGATTCCGGGTCTTCACGATCCATCTTGATTCGATTCACTTCGGGACCGAAGTCGACATCCGTTTTACCACGAGTCGCGACTGTGATCTGAGACTTCCCTTCCCACAGCAAGTGATCCACGAGACGTTTACCAAAAAAACGTGTACCCCCAAGTATAAGTACTTTATTCATCCAAAAAACCTCCTATCTTGTTCAATTATGTTTAACAATTTGAAGCATGGTGTGAGCATTCCGTTGAAATTCATATGCTGTTGGTTCTTCGGATACCGTGCACCCACACTCTTCAAGTTTTAATTTTAATTCATCCATGTGCTTGTAACGTTCGCCAGACAGATCAACTGTTGGAAAAATGCGAACCTCTCGTTTGGTCACACGCAGTAGTTCCATCACGGTTGCAACATGAAAATCAACCTCCAATCGATCCGCATACGTAAACAGGAAATGGGCTGATAACGTCAGATCGAATTGTTCATCGGCAAAGGGAAGCTTCGGCAGCACAGACGCCACATAACGGTCAGGAAACATTTTCATATCTGCTACGCAATCTGTGATGGCACGAGTTCGCTCTTCCTTTAACCCCTGGATTGATCCAAATTGATCCCACACATATATGCTTTGCACCGGTTCCATCTGTTTCATCGTATGCTCAATATCCTGGAATCCCTTTACTTCAAGCTCGTCGATCTTGTATTCGTAGGCCATATCCACGGCCATGGGGTTGGCACCCAATTTGCGCGCTTGGCTACTAAACGAACAGGCACCGCCTGGACAATCCAGAATGGACCTGCCATTAATCTCGTCCACCGTTAAGTTGAACATCTTCATATATTCTTCGAAGGTTCTTCCTATGAAAACAATCTGTTTCAGTTCCAAACCTCCAGAATCATTGGACCGGTTGCTCAGCTCATCTCTGCTCATCTCGTCTCAGCTACCTTTCCTGTTTTTGAATCAATCGTTAGGGAACACAAGCCCAATCTGTTTCCGAATCTGATCCATAACCTGCATCGTCACATAGGAGCGTTCATACGTGTTCATGTCAGACTCCTTTTTGCCTTCCTGAACCAGATTCACGAACTCCTCCACTTCATAATACATCGCCGGATGGTTTTGTTCGACTGTGAGCTGCTCCACCGTACCGTCATTGTAACGTATCTCTGCATGTTCCGGTGAGCCAATCTTGTCAATGATGATGCTGCCCAGTTCCCCCATAATTTCGCTTGGTACATGAGAATTGGAGATTTTGGAGTATGTAACAACCGCATCCATCCCATCATAATCCAGCAGCACACTGCCTTGTCCATCCACGCCAGATTCCAGCATCATCGCTTGGGATTGAACCCGGTTAGGTGCACCGAACAATGTAATCAGCGGATAGAGACAATACACACCGAGATCCATTAACGCCCCATTAGCGAGTTCAGGCTTGAACGCGTTCAGGACAATCCCCTCTTTGTACTTGTCGTAACGCGAAGAATACTGAGAGTATCCTGCTACATATTTGCGGACAGGACCGATTTTATGCAGGCTCTTCTGCACCATTTTGAACTGGGGAACAAGGGTCGATTTCATCGCTTCCATGAGCAGAACCTCGTGTTCTCGTGCTGTATCGATTATGCTCCGAACTTCGGCGCTATTTGCAGCCAGAGGTTTCTCGCACAATACATGTTTACCGTTTCTCAGAAAAAGCTCAGCCTGCTCCGCATGAACCGTATTCGGTGTTGCGATGTAGACTGCATCAATCACATCACTTGCCGCCAACTCTTCCAGATCGGTGAAGCGGTGTTCAACATCATATTTATCTGCGAATGCAGTAGCCTTATCTTCAGTTCTTGAATACACGGCGGTTAATTTGAATCCTTCAACCTGTGCTGCGGCTTCAAGAAGCCTTTCTGTAATCCAGTTGGTACCCACTACGCCAAAACGAACCATGCCTACCTACCTCTTTCATCTATAAATTTCATTTGAGATATAAACCACTTCCATCCTGTATATTGTAGCTCATATTTCGTTCAGATTGAAGGAAGGTACTTTATCCCAGATATTGATATCTTGCTTTTTAAGTTGAAACCTCGTCCATCCTTTGGAATTGAGGGTATAATTAGAAATGAGGTGATCACCGTGGAAAGTCCAGATCAAGATCGCATACTGCCCGAATCTATAGATGAAAAATATTGGCATGCCATCATCCACAACGATAATTCTTATGATGGAACGTTCTTTTATGGTGTGCAGACAACGGGCATTTTCTGCCGACCTTCCTGTAAGTCCAGAGCACCCAAAGCTGAAAATGTGCTGATATTTCAACATGTTGAAGAAGCGTTAGCACGAAGGTTCAGACCCTGCAAACGTTGCAAACCAACAGGCGAGCGGGTACCTGATCAGGAGTGGATATACGGGATGACGGATTACATCGAACATCATTACGCCGAACCTCTAACCTTGGAGGTCCTTGCCACTGTAAGTCATGGTAGTCCTTATCATCTGCATCGTGTGTTCAAGCGGATTACTGGCCGCACACCCGTTCAATATATTCAGGAAAAACGAATTACCGAAGCCCGGAAGTTGCTTGAACATACCGGACTTACCGTCACCGATATTGGACGCCATGTCGGTATATCCAATTCAGCTTATTTCATTACTGTATTTCGCAAACACATAGGTCTCACACCTGCACACTACCGCGAAAGGCATGAGAACTTATGAAGACGAATCTTACTTACAAAGTACCCAAAACGTTACTCAACAAGGGGACAGGGTTCCTTCATGGCTATACACATACGCTGAATCCTTACACAGGCTGCGCCTTCGGTTGTTCCTATTGTTATGTCAGACAGATGCCAGTCTCTTTATTTCGCAAAGAGGATTGGGGGAGCTGGGTCGATGTGAAACAAGAGGCTTCCCGAGTGTTCGCCAAAGAATTGCAGCGTGCCCTGACCAAAGGGAAAGTCACTCTGTTCATGTCATCCAGTACCGATCCGTATCAACCCGCCGAATACAAGGAGCGTATCACGCGTTCATTGCTTGAAACCATGGTACAGCATCCGCCGGATTTCGTCTTGGTTCAGACCCGCAGTCCACTGGTTACACGGGATATAGATCTGCTACAGCAGTTAGGCGACCGAGTCCGGGTCAGCATGACGGTGGAGACCAATCTGGAATATATGCGGAAGCATTTCAGTCCTTCCGCTCCACCAATTGCAGGCCGATTACGTGCATTGGAACAGTTGCGTGATGCCGGAATACCCACACAGGTTGCGATTGCTCCCGTATTACCCAGCAGTGAACAATTTGCTGCCGTCTTACGACCTCTGGTTCAGCGCGTATGCATTGACGATTATTTCATGGGCGATGGTAGTGAGGGCAAGCGCACCCGTCGACTCGGTATGGAGTCGCTCTATCAGCAAGTGGGGATGGAGCATTGGTATCATCCAGATGCGTATCAGACTGTGGTTCAGCGGATGAAAGACTATTTTGCCGAGGATGAGATCTGGATCAGTCAGGCGGGATTTGAGCCCTAAATGGCTATATAAGTTGAATTAAAGAATATTTACACTGGACACTCCAATGACCGAACAACCTTCCGATCTTTGTTATCCCCAATTTTTTTGATTTAATAAAAAATAGCCTCTTTCCTTGTTCAAAGGAAAAGGGGCTATTTATCATGACATAAGCCATAATGGCTATCTTACTTATCCAATGTATACAATGGCAGATCCACCGGCAATGCAGCCGGGCGCTGACACGAGCTTTTCATCTGGTAGAACGTCTGCTCATCTGATGAATCGTGGAATGCCCACATGGCCTCAAGTACGTGGTATGCCAGTTCCCCACTCGCACGGTGTGCACGTCCACTATGTGCTGCATAGGCCATATCTGCCACACCGATGCCGCGTGTATTTTCCTGATACCCTGGGAGAAGCGGAACTTCCGTCCATTCATGTTCACCTAACAATCGGTAACGAACGGGACCGCCGAAGGTATTGGGGTCAGGTACCTGCAATGTACCGTGTGTGCCATATATCTCAATCGGTGGCAATGCACTTCCACCAAATACGTCAAAACTTGTAATCAGTGTGCCAATGGCTCCCTGTTCAAACTGTAACAGACCGGTAACGTGAGTAGGAATTTCGACGGGAACCGTCTGGCCTCTCTTTTTCTCACTCGTAATCGTCCGCTCTTCCATGGCTTTACCCGTCATGCCTGCAATCGACTTGATCGGTCCCATCAGTTGGATCAATGCCGTGAGATAGTACGGACCCATGTCAAACATTGGCCCACCGCCTGAAGCGTAATAAAACTCCGGATCGGGATGCCAGTGCTCATGACCACGGCTCATCATAAATGCGGTCGCCGCCACCGGCTTGCCGATTATCCCTTCCTCCACCAATTGAAGTGAAGTCTGGATGCCTGAACCAAAGAACGTTTCTGGTGCACAACCCACGAGCAATCCTTTACGCTTCGCTGTTTCGAGCACGGCCAGCCCTTCTTCACGGGTAACAGCGAGCGGTTTTTCTACATAAACATGTTTGCCAGATTCAAGCGCCCGCAAGCATACATCCGCATGAACGGAAGGAATCGTCAGGTTGATGATCAGCTCAATCTCGGGATCAGCCAAGATTTCGTCGACGCTGTATACGTTAGGCACGTTATAGGCTGCTGCCTGCTCCTCGGCACGTTTCCGGTCGAGATCCGCAACAGCAACAAGTTCCAGCACCTCGAACCGGTGACAGTTTTCCATATAAATACCGCTGATTTTACCGCAGCCAATAATGCCTACTTTCATTGTTTTCATGCCTGGGGCTCCCTTCGCCGTGAATCAGAAATGGTTTATCCATTGAGGATGAATGGTTAACACTGAAGTTACGTTTGCAATCCAACTACAATCTCATTCGTTCTGATTGTCCGCCATACCTGTGTACACTTCGGTTGCTGAACTTACTCGACTCTTGGCAAGTTCTTTGCCTGCTGCCGTCCATTTGAATCCACTGCGCATCATTTCAGTCACAGGTTTCATGTCTACAATGTCTGCATGATGTCCCAGCGAGTTGTAGAATACCCGTCCTGCGCCCCAGCGTTTCGTCCAGACAACAGGCATATCTACGGGCCCATTCGCTGCATGCGGACCAGTCACCACTGGGAATCGAGTTGTTGCCAGCACTTCCACTGCCGGGTCTACGTGCAGGTAGTACTGTTCACTTTTCACCTGAAAATCTTCAATATGATCCAATAACGGGCTAGAGCCACGCTTCATGTTTACCATATACTCCACACCATCATTACCTGGATGGGCAACCCATTGTCCACCCGTCATAAACTGCCAGTCTACGTTATTTCGGAAGGCATCACACATGCCGCCATGAAGACCAGCCAATCCCACACCGCTCTGAACAGCCGCTGATACGTTATTGACGAGTTCTTGCTCAATCTGTCCCATTGTCCACAACGGCACGATCAAATCCAGACCCATCAGCTTCTCTGCATCCGCATAAGACTCCAACGTATTCGAGACTTCAACCTCAAACTGCTCTTCCTTCAAAATACGTTCAAAAATCGCTGCTACCTGCTCAGGTTCATGTCCATCCCAGCCGCCCCATACAATCAGTGCTTTACTCATCGTATATTCACTCGCTTTCGCCTAGTTTTGTGTGTTCAACCTTATTCCTGACGTCACTGTCTTGCTTGCTCACATCTCTTCAAGTGTCACCCAGCGCCGTTCTGTTACCGAACGTTCTACTGCTTCCAGTACAGCCTGACAAGCGACCCCATCGTGGAAACTCGGTGATGGTTGTCGTCCTTCAGAGATCGCTGTCACCAGCTCCAGCATCTCATGTGTGAACGTGTGCTCGAATCCAATCGTATGTCCGGCAGGCCACCAAGCTTCAGCATATTTATGTGCCGGATCGGTTGCCAGTACACGGCGGAATCCCTGTACGTCCTCTTCATCCTTTGTGAAATAGACTTCCAGTTCGTTCATCCGCTCAAAATCAAATCGTACACTGCCGAGACTGCCGTTAATCTCAAACGAGTTCGTACTGCGATGCCCTGCTGCAAAACGTGTAGCTTCGAAGCTGCCCAGCGCCCCTCCTGCGAATCGTGCCAAGAAAAGCGTAGCGTCGTCGACGGTCACTTCTCCTTTCGGTGCATCCGCATTCGAACTGCCCTTTGCACTCAGACCGGTCATCTCAGCTGCAAGTGGTCGTTCTTTGATAAATGTTTCGCTCATGCCGATGACTTCCTGGAATTCACCAACGAGGAAACGAGCCAGATCGATTAAGTGTGCGCCCAGATCCCCATGGGAACCAGAGCCAGCCACTTCTTTTTGCAAACGCCATACCAGCGGGAACGAAGGGTCCATGATCCAGTCCTGCAAGAAAAAAGCACGGAAATGATAGATTTTACCCAGTCGTCCGCTCTCCACCAGATCCTTCGCTAGTTGCACCGCTGGTGAGAAACGATAGTTGAACCCAACCATATGGGCGACTCCAGCATCCTCTGCTGCCTGAAGCATCTCACGCGAATCCGCGAGGGACAGGGCCAGTGGTTTCTCACAAAACAGATGTTTGCCCTGACGAGCCGCTTCCAACGCAATTTCCTTATGGGCATCACTTGGCGCGTTAATATCAATCAGATCAATATCATCCCGCTTCACCAGTTCGCGCCAATCAGTCACACTTTCAGACCAGCCGAACTGACTTGCTGCCTCCTGCACTCCCTGCTCGTTACGTCCACAGATTACAGACATCTCAGGCTGCAGCGGAGCAGACGGGAAAAACATCGGCAGACTGCGATAGGCATTACTGTGGGCCTTCCCCATAAACTTGTATCCAACCATTCCGACACGAAGACGTTTTGACATGGTCATTTCCTCCTTTGGAATAATAAAAAGTCTTTCAATATGTGTACCAATTAACTATTGACGGATAGAAGAAGCACGGATGATCAGTTCGGTAGGCAACAACGCTCTCGCAGATTCGGTTACCGCTACAACAGAGTTATTCGCTTTATGTGTGTCACCCACAGACCCATGCATAAGCTTCGATACTGCAAGTTCACCCATCTCAAAAAATGGAACCCTGACGCTGCTCAGCGGCGGAACCGCCATCTCGGCGGCATCGGAGTCGTCATAACCCACAAATGCCGGAAAATCCGCAGGCCCTATTCCCCGCTCACGCAAACCATGCATGACACCAATGGCCATCCGGTCATTGGCGGCAAATACAGCATCAATCTCATGTAACCGATCTGCTACAATCGCTGCCGCCTCAATGCCACTTCGTCTACTATAATTCCCTTCAAGCAGTAGACTCGGGTCCAGCTCCATACCTACTTCTTGCAGGCCAAGACGGACACCTCCCATACGCTCCTGGCTGTTGGAATAGCTGTCTGGACCATTGAGAAAAGCGATTTTGCGATATCCCTGATCCGTAAGATGACGTATGACAAGCCTACTTCCTTCCACATGATCCGCATCCACTTCCGTGAACGATTGCCCCTCAAAATGCTGATTCATGACACAGAACGGGTGTCCTTCCTGATGAAGCTGCTGCATGGCCGCCAGTTCTTCATGATCATCTCTGGCACCAAGGATAATGCAAGCGTCCACTTTCTGACGCCGGAACAGATCCGTATAATTCATTACTTCACCGGGTGTTCGGAACATAACCAACAGGTCCATGCTATTGTCTCTGGCTTTGCTTCCAATCCCACTCAGCATTTCCGAGAAAAAGTACGCCGAGAACAGATGTGCCTTCGGAACATAAGGTAATACCACCCCAAGGTTCCCGCTTTTACTTCTGGCAAAACTGCGAGCAAGAGCGCTGGGCACATAGCCTAACTGTTCGGAAGCTTCAAGAACCTTGCGGCGTGTCTCTTCTTTAATAGGGCCTACCCCATTAAGCACCCGGGAGACCGTCGCCTCGGAAACACCCGCAAGGTCAGCCACTTCTTTACGAGATGCCATGAATTTCACCCCCTTCTAGCTCACCTATAAATGATGTAATAATTAAAAATCGACATTTATGTACGCGCGTACATTTTCTCATGACATGTAACCGTTGTCAATGCTTTTAACACAAAAAAATAATGAGGGTTTGGGTTAATCCAAGCCCTCATTATTATCTTGCCAGAGATGGTACTTTCATTAACTCCATGCCTGTAACCTTAGGGGTACAAGTTACTTATCAAACACACTATAACGATTATGGTTGCTGCTATCTGTTCAATTATTGGGGAGTGCAGCTCACAACGTGGTTGTAACGCCATGATCAACGGAGGATTGGCTAAACTCAGCTTGCTCCATCGTTTTCACATGATTCGGAATGCGGTCCGATGGTTCTGGTGTGGATTGAAGCTCTCTTACTTTGTGCAGTACTTCTTTGTTAGGCAGGAAGTGTTGGGAACGAATAAACCGAATTGTTTTGGTTTTGGCACGCATAACAATCGAATCCGTCTCGGCGCGATCATCCGCAAGATACCGTACCCCTCCCAGAATCTCACCTGGCGTCACACCTGTTGCGGCAAAAATAACGTCCTCCGTGCCGATCATATCCTGCATCGTTAACACTTTGTAAGGATTATCAATTCCCATCTGCAAGCAACGCTGGAATTCGTCTGCGTTGGCAGGCATCAGACGACCTTGAATCTCACCCCCAAGGCAAGATAGCGCTGCGGCAGCCAGCACACCTTCTGGCGCTCCTCCAGATCCGACATAGAGATCAATGCCTGCCTCCGGGAATGCCGGAGCCATCGCACCCGCAACATCACCGTCACTTAGGAACTTAATTCTCACGCCAACCTTGCGTAGCGTCTTGATGGTGCTCTCATGTCGTACACGATCCAGAATCATCACAGTGAGGTCCGAGATGTTTTTGTTCAATGCGGCAGCGGCTTTCTCCAGGGTGACTTCAACCGGGTCTTCAATGCTGACCTTGCCTACAAGCGCAGGCCCTACCGCCAGTTTCTCCATATACATGTCCGGTGCGTGGAGCAGGTTACCTTTTCCCGCCACTGCAATAACCGATAGAGCGTTGTTCAGTCCTTTGGCCACGATTTCTGTACCTTCGAGCGGGTCTACAGCCACGTCAACCTCAGGCCCCTCAGCGTTGCCCACTTCCTCGCCGATGTACAACATGGGTGCTTCATCCATTTCTCCTTCACCAATTACCACCGTGCCGCGAATGGACACGGAATCGAACATGGCGCGCATGGCCAAAGTAGCCGCTTCATCTGCACTGTTCTTGTCGCCTCGTCCCATCCAGGGTGCTGAAGCCAACGCAGCCAATTCTGTTACTCTGACAATTTCCAACGCCAGTTCGCGTTCCATTTTTCCCACTTCCTTTCCAATTTCCAAAAGCATAACGTGAAAGCGGTACTAAATCCATCGCAAATCCATATGAAATTGATCTATAATCGGCGTAGTAGCGCCTTTTGTAACGATGTATACCTTATTTATCCAATTAATATATTGATCGATTTCTCTCCTTTTTTCGGCTGGTTTTAAGAGTTCAATCCACCTGATTTCTCACTTGAAATATTAATTTTATTTTCCATTTTGCGCTCAAAAAACTAAATAGTTAAACATGGTGAATTAAACGGTCCGTTTCACGGGCAAAAAGTTCTTTTAACATGAGGTATATACAACATATTTAGTGATTATTAAGAACGTAACGCTATCTAACAAACTACGAACGAAAACGATTTTCGGCTGACTGTCCAAACGTAGAAATAAACTAATAAATTGTATTGATGATCCTTGAGATCAAGCTGCTTCCTTCATCGTTATCGGGCTAAATGTTGATACCATTTATGTATTAATCAGTCCTTTAGCTCTTACAAATGCCATAGATGCAGCTTATGATGGTCATCGAAAATAATAAGTTTACATAATATTTATTATGTAATAATTCTCTTTAATTTCTTCATTTTATTATCTAACAGTAAAAAATGATGTATACCGACTACACAAAAAAAGGCTGGATCAGAGGTTCAACCCCTGATCCAGCCCATTAAACGTGCTACCTAACTTTACGGCTCAATTCCCCATACCAACTGACCATTCACATACCCGGTAACCTTATCGTGGTTTGCGAACTGACTACCGGTTGCCTTGAACGAGTAATCGTTAGTCTGAGTATAATTCGTCCAATTGTTTTTGGAAAACCGTGTTTGAATCTCTGCGCTCTGGCCCGCATTCAGTGATCCCGCCGCACTTGTAAAGCCCACTTCAAGATAATGATCCGCCCCGGCAACTGGAGTCGCCAGTTTAACGAATTGGCTCGTTACATTCGCACTGCCCATACTTGCCCAGTCGGACCAGAAACTCTGAGCTTCTTCCCCGTCAATCGTATAATAATACCGGAGTTTTACATCACTCAACGGAATAGCCGAATTGCCTGAGTTGACCAATTTGAACTTGGGTGCGACGCCGTTGGTGGATGCACTTGTATTGCCGTTAAAAGCTTGAATCGTCAAATCCCCTGCTGGCACAGTAACCGTGCTGTCTACGACATTCACCGTTAACACAGCGTTATTTCCTCCATTGAAGTGAAAGGTCAACACGTTCTGACCCAAGGGCAGCGTAGCGAGATATGATTTGTTCAGAACAACTGCAGCGCTGGACGCTGTATAATTCTGACCTGATACAAGACTAACATTCCCCTTTGTGATGCTTGTAAGCTGACGGCCGTTTAAGGTGAGAGATACGGTAATATCCTGCGCGGGATTCGTCGCTTTATCAAATGTTGCATTCACTGGAGAAATCACAGCATTTGTACTCGGTGTTGAATCCACAATTTTGACTTTTAACACAGGGTCCTGACCTTGATTAAAATCCAGAACAATCGAATGCTCACCAACTGGCAGGGTTGCCAGATAAGCTTTTTTCAACAGCAATGTGCTTCCGTTCAAGGTATAGTCTGTCGTTGCGGTCAATGCATTGTTGCCTGCCCGGAGAGCAGTTAGCGTATTGCCGTTTGCATTCACGGTTACTGTTTTATCGCTTTGATTGGGTGTGTATTTGTCAAATTCCACGTTTCCAGGTGTGATGGATGCACTGGGGTTGGGATTGTTAACCTTTAGATTTGGCAGCTCATCCAACGTAATGACATAATCACTTTGATAAAGCGTTTTCAATGTTGCCGAGTAATTAAAAGCAGAACTCATCAGATGCTCGCCATACCAAGGACAGAAGTACAGCCATCCTGATTTCTCCTCTGTCAGATTTTTCACGCTTGGAATCGTGTCGTTCTCCGTCATGGCTACCATTTTGGTACCACCTGTCAACTCAACAAGCTTATAGAAAATCGAGGTGATTGCAACCTCATTGGGCACGCCCGACAATCCGTCATAACGGTTGTAGATCGTATTGTATTTATCGTATCCGACGAGATCCACCTGATCATCGCCCGGATACCAGGCCGGAGAAGTACTATATACATAGCTGTTGTAGGTCCAGATCAGATTATGCAAACCATACGTCTCGGTTAGTTCGGTATATAGCAGATCCCATAGCTCTTTGTACACCTCTGCGCCTGCCGAAGCCCACCAGAACCATGCACCTTCCCCGTTCAGCCCGCCGTTGCCTTCTGCTTCATGATACGGACGGAAAAGCACTGGCACATCGTTATCTTGCAAAGTCAGCAATTGTTCTGCCAAATCCTCGATGGTCATCATCACGTATTGATACTCTTTCGTACCGGGAATTACCGCATTGGCTGTATTAAAATTCGTTTCGGTTGGCTTGTAGGTAGCCTCTTTCCAATCCACAAAGTCCCCAAGCTCATACGTATTGAAATTACGAGGCACATTGATATGCCAGGAAGCTGTTGCAATACCTTCACGGTTATTCACCCAATCAATCATGCGATCAGTTGTACCGTCCTCCCAACCATACAACGGATTATAGTTCATCAGATCAAAGCCACGGATAGCCGGATACTTTCCGGTAAGATCATGAATCCACTCGAATTCAAGCTCTGTATCACCGTCATTCCCTCCTCCATAGATCTCTTGCTGACCAGAAATAATATTGTTTCCGTATACCTCCGTTAAATAATTCATCAAAATTTGAGTTTCCGGTGTAGCTTCAGGATCAGTGAGAACTGGCTGCACATTCAGGGGATCCAGATCAGCATGATCCACTGTAAAAGTATCAAAATACGCGAAGCCCCAGCCAGCCTTCAGCTCAATCGTGTTGGCACCCTGATTCAGCTTGTGAAAGCCAAAATCGAAGTCTGACCATGTTGTCGTGTAAGGCAGCATATACGCCCCTTTCGTAACACCATTCACGATTAAATTTTGTGACCTGCCATCTGCACTAAGCTCCTGCATATATCGTGTGGAGATTGCGTACATGCCGGTTTCCGGGACAGTAACTGTGAAGGTTAATGTGCCAGAGTTCTGCATCCAGACAAATCCGGCACCGGAGAATCCGGGCTTGGGTTGTCCATAGATTGAAGTAACCACTTGAAGATCCGGGGTGAGCTGCGCATCTTCGCTTTCGATGGTGAACAATGGTGTGTCTGCATGAACGGGCGCTGTCATTAATCCAAGCAGTAGGACCAATGCCAGCATCATTGCGGTTGCCTTTTTAAGCAAATTTTTCATCAATTCCATCTTCCTTCCCAAGTGAAATATGATAATGAAATGTCAATGAACCCATTTATGATGGCGCTTTCATTTTAAACATAGCATGCACATCAATATTTGTAAATATATGGTGAATAAGAATGTTTTAAATTCTTTTGTACCAGTACTTTGAACAACATTACTCCATCGTTTCACCAATATTGAAGACAATCGAAAACGGTTCATTATCTAACCAGTTTCGGGCCTAAACTTCATCTTCCGTTATATACTTGTACTTGACAGAAAATCTAAAAAAACAAAAAAAAGCATTCCTGGATCGGATGCTTTTTCGAATACGTTTCTTCAATCCTCCTTGCTTATGTCTGCGTCTTGCGTCCCGGCTCAACTTACATTTTCCTCGGCAGATGTTTCCTTTATCACACAGCGTTCCCCTGCCTTGCGTACCGCTCGAATAATGCCACCGTAGCCGGTACAACGACACAGATTCCCGCACAATCCCGTTTCAATCTGATCTTGTGAAGGGTCAGGATGTGCATCCAGTAATGCCTTGGTTGAGATCACCATGCCCGGAGTACAGTAGCCGCACTGAAAACCACCTTCCTCCACAAAAGCCTGTTGAATTGGATGCAGAGTGCCTTTCTCCTCGCCATGCAGACCTTCAATCGTCATAATGTCACTACCTTCACATTGATAAGCCATGACAAGACAGGAATTCACCGGCTCTCCATCCATCAAAACCATACATGCGCCGCAGCGACCAACTTCGCAGGATACTTTGGTACCCGTTAGTTGCAAATGAGTTCGAAGCACATCGACAAGTCTGGTCGTTTGCGCAATCTGCAGATGTTTCTGCTCGCCATTCACAACGGCTGTCCAGTGATTCTCAAGTGGCTTACTCATGATGGGCTCACTCCTTCCTGCAAAGGTACATTTAAAGGTCTGACCAGTTGTTCCCTCGGTACAGGAAGACGGTTAACCCATATACCTGTTGCCTGATGAATTGCAGCTGTTATGGCCGGCGCAAGCGCTACGGAGCCTATCTCACCGATCCCCCTAGGGCCAAACGCATCACCTTCGGGTAAGTCTTCAATAGCCTCAACCTCCAGATTGGTATGAATATCCTGAATGGTTGGGATCAGATACGTGTCGAGGTTCGTGGTTACATAACGGCTGTCCTGCATGACCGTATCCTCCGTTAACGTGAATCCAAGCGCCATGACACTGCCGCCTTCAATCTGTCCGATATAACCCATCGGGTTGATAACTGGACCTGCCGCAACAACATGGCGCGTATCAAGAAGCTTGGTTTCTCCGGTCAAAGTATTTACTTCCACCTCTGCCGCAACCGCCGCATACGTATACAAATAATGCCCGCCTACCACATGGTCTGGCGTAGTTGGGTAATCGAACTTTGTATCGAAAATCCATTCATCGGCTTCGCCCTGCGTTGCGAGTTCAGCATACGAGATCAATAAGCCTGATGAAACTCCCTCTTTCGCCTGGTATTGAGATGCGCCTAAATAACTTTCAGCAGTTTGATCACTTTCAGACCCTACAGCAACGATCTCAGCCACTTTAGTTCCTTCAGCCTTCTCTGGTGTTTCTACTTCTGAAGTTTCGGCAGGAAGCTGGCCTTTGCGCCATACACCACCGGGTCCTGTTACCAGTTCATCCGACGGAATGCCCGACATTTCAGACGCTACAGCAAGAACACGGGAACGAAATGGAGTCTGCAAACGTTGAAGAGCCATCCAGGCCATCGTTGTTGAACGTGAAGCTGTGCTTGATCCGCTGTGTGGTACACGATCCGTATCTCCAATGATGATACTGAGATCCGATATACTGCATTGAAAGAGATCACATAACATAATTTCCAGCGTTGCAATAAGCCCCTGACCAAATTCCTCGTAGCTGAACGCCACCTCAATCTTGCCTTCGTTATTCAGGGACAGGCGGCCTCCCGCAGGGTCCGGAATGCCGTAACCCAGCCCTGCACCGTGCATGGCGATGGCTGCTCCGACTCCGCGTTTGATCCACGGCGGCATAGAAGGATCTGCCGGGGGATGCTGATGTTTTTGCCACAATTCAGAACGATCCAATGCCTCCCATACTTGTGAAAGTCCATCCGTAACCAGAATCCGTTGATTCAGCGGTCCAGGATCATTCTTTTCCCTCATATTACGTCTTCGGAACTCCCAAGGGTCCATGTTCATGATTGCTGCAAGCCGATCCATCTGGCCTTCCATGGCAAAAATCGCCTGGTTCCCGCCAAATCCGCGAAACTCACCTGACAGCCCGTTATTCGTATACACAGACACACCTTCCACATCCACATTTGGAATGGCGTAGGGTCCAAGGCAATGCTCGGTACAGAAGTTCAGCACGGGTGCGCCAAGTGTGGCGTACGCTCCTGTATCTGCTGTAATGCGGACACGATGCGCCTGTATGATGCCTTCTCGACTCATGCCAGTCTGCATTTCAATCTTCATTGGGTGCCGTTTCAGCCCTGCACGCACGGATTCTTTACGAGAATTATGCATTTTCACAGGACGTCCGCATCTCAAGGCCAGTAGTGCACCATAAGGCTGTACGTTTAGTTCATCTTTTCCGCCAAATGAACCCCCAATCGGTGAAGACACCACCCGGATATTTTCTTCAGGACAACCAATGATTCGCGCAAGCTGCATCCGGTCTTTATAACCATGTTGCGTTGCCGCGTATACATTCAGCCTTCCCTCTTCATCTGGGACAAACAGGCCACCTTCTGTCTCCATGTACGCATGCATCTGGCGAGGCGTATAATACGTCTCTGTCACGATATGATCACACGTGGCAAAGGCTTGCTCGGCATCTCCACGTTTGATCTCCGTCCGATGCAGCACATTACCTGGACCATGCTCATGCAACTCTGGTGCACCTGGAGCCAATGCAGCGTCTGTACTATTCAGAGGTGTAAGTTCCTCATACTCTACGCGAATCGCATCCAGCGCAAGCGCCGCACGTTCCGGGGAATCCGCAGCAACCGCTGCAATGGCGTCACCGACATAACGTACAATATCCTCGCAGAATACAGGCTGATCCGGGGTCGCAATACCAAAACGATTCAGTCCAGGCACATCTTTGGAGGTCAGAACCGCATAGACACCTTCCAACGCCTCAGCTTCCGAAGTATCTATAGACAATAGGCGAGCATAAGGATATTCGCTTCGCAACACTCTGCCATGAATCATGTCAGGTAGCGTCATATCCGTCAGATATTGAAGCTGCCCTGTTACTTTGGGTGCACCATCTGGCCGCAAGTGCCAGCGTTTCCCGCTCTGTTTCCGATTCAGCAGCATGATGCCTCTCCCCCTTTGTGTGATCGAAGTCTTCTATTCGTGAAGTGCTTCCCATAGCCCGGCACCAAGCATGTTGCCCGCGGTCTGTTTGCGATAATGTTCCGTTGCAAATGCATCGCCATACGTCGTAAACTCTTCAGCCACAGCAGCTGCGAGATTCGCCGCTTGCATGACAGAAGCTTCGCTACCAAGAAGCTGTCGTTCCGACTCCAGAAGTCGCATCGCCATGCCTGATCCTCCCCCAGCCGCAATCGCAATCTTGGTCCAGCGGTTATCCGAATCAATCTCCCCAAACAACGCAACCGTAACCAGCGATGCGCTGAACGTCTCCCTTCTACCCAGCTTGCGGTAAAAGGAAACTTCTCGTGCAACAGGTCTGTACTCACCTTCCACATCTAGCATAGAGGACGATCTCATCGGAATATGAATCGAGATTAATACATCCCCTGGATTACGGCTGCCATCCCGTCCACCCTGAAGCCAGGAAGACACACTGCGGATCTCAATTCCACTGTCCGTCAACCAGTGCAGCTCCGCATCATATACAAGCAAAGCAGTCAGTGTATCCCCGACTCCGGATACAACATTCCCGCCAATGGTTGCCACATTGCGAATGGAAGGAGCAGCAATTGCATTCACCGCTTCCTGCAGGATCGGCAGTTGATGCAGCAATGCTTGTGAAGCACATTCCTTTAATCGGGTCATGGCTCCAATGACCAGCTCATCTCCACGAATAGATACACCGCTCATTTCAGGAATACGACCCAGACTAATCATGTGTTCAGGCGCTGGAATCAAGCCACCTTCCCACTGGGTTCGTAGCAATGTTCCACCTGCCGTGAAACAACATATTCCCTTCAGTCCACTTCTCAACGTTTGCAGTTCTTGCAGATTCTCAGGCTGCCATACCGATGGCATGGCTCCAGAACCGTATGCCGGTGTTACCATCGCTGCATCCCCTTTCTCTCTCTTCCATGGGCAGGAAATTCAACCGTCTAATCCAAATAATTCTTCAAATCATATGAGAGTTCAGCAGCAACGTCAATTACCTTCACATCGTTTTGGATAAATGTATAAAACCTGCGTTCCATTTGTGCTTGATGCATCATGATCTATCGAAAGCTAACACAAGCTCTCTTTCACCACACGTTAAAAGGAGACAAATAGGCCAACCAGACTGCCTGGCTGACCTGATCATGTAATTAAATTATACATAGTTAATAATCTTCTCCTGTTATTTAGTCTGCCTGCTCCGATTCATATACATGATTCAAAATGCGTTCCAATTCCGGTTCTGTATCCGCATCCCAGAAACTAGACTCAGACAGTGGTACATGTACACCTGAATAGTTAGCGCTGCGCATAATTTTGCGTGCCCCCTCATCTCCATGCAAGGACAACAGAGGACCGAACATATGGGAGCGAAAAGCAACGGGCGGCTTGCCTCCCTCACCGTCGGTAGCTGCGACATAGTCACATAACTTGTGGGTAGCCAGTTCTGTAGTCACCCGATTAATATCCTGCGCTTTTAATAAAGGCTGATCACCCAGTAACATGAGAATGCCCTCCGGTTTGTACTGCATGGCCGACAATACGCCAGAATGAAGAGAATTGGCCATGCCGCAGGCATAGTCAGCACAGACCACAATTCGAAGTCTCGCTGTGGGATGGTAGGCATACGTAGCAGAATCAAACCATTTTACAGGTAGCCATGCCAGCGAATCTTCCGGTTTGACCACACAGACCACTTGATCTAGCTCCGAATTCAGCGCAGCTTCCAATGACCATGCAGCCAGTGACCTTCCGTCAGGCATGACAACCGAGAGTTTATCCCGACCAAGGCGACGACTCTTACCTGCTGCCAGAACTATGCCCGTCATTCGCATGTGCAACGCTCCCCCTCTGCACCTCGGAACTCAAGGAAGAGACCTTTTGTTTACATGCGATCAATTCCGCTACAATGCTGATGGCGATCTGTTCTGGACCGTCTGCTCCGATGCTCAAACCAACGGGAGAATGCACATATTTCAACGGTGGTAAGCCATCCAGCAGACGGGCTGTTCGTGTTTTGGAACCCATGATGCCAAGATACGCGTACTCACAGTCCACTACCATCTCCAACAGTTCACGTTCGCGGGGGAAATTGTGACTCATCAAAATTAAATAATCCCCTTTGTTTACGTTGAGCAGAGGCATGATCTCACATGGGAAACCCATTACTAGTTCAGCTTCAGGGAACCTTTCAGAGGTGCATAAGGACTCTCGCCAATCGGCTACAACTACTCGGAATCCTGCGGATTGGGCGAGTCTGGCAACAGGAATAACATCATTCCCGGCTCCGATGATAATCAGGCGTGGTTTAGGTGTGTACAGCGAAGTAAGTTGCTGCGGGAGGTCCCAGGGATTCGTTGAACCCGTGTTGTTTGTCGCTATTTCAGCATCAGCATCAGAGATATGTTGTGAATTAGCGGATAGATGGGAAGAGTGAGATCTGTTTGACGTAGCAGGTACCACTTCAGGCACAAGCGTAAGGCGAGGTATATCGGGAGAATGTTGTGTCGATCCCGTATGTTCATGCTTGATATTACCACTGCTGTGTTGTACATCAACCTGCAATGAAGTTAGATTATAATTCGCCACACGATTATGAGGAGGGACGAGCGAAGGAAGCAATACTGGCTGGTGCCGGGTACCCGTTGGTTCAATCCGTTTCCAGTCATATTCTACCCTCGTATAATCATCTTTGAACGTACGGATTAACGCTGTTGCAACGCCGGATTGAAAACACTCATACATCTTCTGCAACGTATATCGAAGTTCACCATACACAGGTTCAAGCAACACAACAACGAGTCCGCCGCAGCCAATCGTCTCCCCCCAGGACAGATCATCCTCGGGACGCATGTCGTACTCCGCGAATTCCATCTGGTTTGTATCCAGCACATGGCTCACCCGGGCCTGAAGATCACTCTCCAGACATCCCGGACTGATACTGCCATACATTCTACCATCATCGGTCAACAGCATAGAGACTCCCTGCTTACGGTAAGCATGACCCTCTACTTTGATCGCTGTTGCGAGCACACAGCGCGTTTCACGGGCTGCAATTGCACACAGATCATGCATTTCCATATCGGTCTCCATCCTTTCTGGAATCGCATAAGCTTCCTTCGATCAGATACGTTTCATTAATCTCGCAATGCTCTTATCCGACTCACGCAGCACAATGCCACGATCAATCGTCTGAATCTTACGATTCTTGAGCACGATACTTCCTTCAATAATAACGGTATCCACACAGCTACGTGTTGCGGAATACACTACGCGGGAATAGACATCCGTCTCATAGGAAGGGTACGTGTGGAAATCATCCAGATCCAGCAGCAGCATATCTGCCTTTTTGCCCACTTCGAGACTTCCGATTTCCTTCGACAAGCCAAGCACCTCTGCTCCGCCCATGGTAGCCATGCGCAATACGGTCCGGGCATCCATCACTGTTGGACCATGAGGAATTTTCTGCATCAGCGCTGTGAGGCGCATCTCCTGAAACATATCCAGATTGTTGTTGCACGCGGCACCATCTGCCCCAATCCCAACCGCGATCTGTCGATTCAGCAGATCCGGAATATCCGCTACCCCGGAGGAAAGTTTCATATTTGATCCAGGACAGTGAGTGACTTTGACACCGCGCTTGCGGATGATTTCTTTCTCTTCCTCACTCAGCCATACACAATGAGCAAGCACCAGTCTTGGGGTCGCGAGACCGATATGATCGAGGTATACAATGTTACGCATTCCGCGTTCGTGTTCTACCAGTTCAATCTCTCCGCGATTCTCGGAGGCATGGGTGTGGACTTTGACATGATATTTATTAGACAAGTCGCGCACCTCTACCAGCAATTCTTCGGTACACGATACAACGAAGCGTGGGCAGAAAGCATATTGAATGCGACCTCCGCCAAACCCGTTCCATTTCTCCAGCAGATCCACACTCTGTTGCAGCGAAGTTGCTGTATCCTCACGCAGGGGTTCCGGAACCTCGTCCCCATGATCCATCATAACCTTGCCGGAAATGACCCGGATGCCGCTCTGTGCCATCGCCTGAAACGCCGAGTCCGTGTGATGTACCGTCTCCATATCCAGAATGGTCGTGGTTCCGCTGGAGATCAATTCGCCCAATCCAAGCATTGCAGAATAATAGACGGACTCCTCATCATGTGCTGCTTCCAGCGGCCAGATACGTTGACGGAGCCAATCCATCAGTTCCAGATCATCCGCACGTCCACGGAACAAGGTCTGACACAGATGAATATGCGTCTGGATGAAGCCTGGCAAAAGCACTTTGCCACGAGCATCAATGACCTGGTCAGTCTGAACGTCGATGTGAGCTGCAATCTCCTTGATTTTGTTATCCTCGATCAACAGATCTCCGATGAACACTTCCTCTTCTGCATTCATCGTCACAAGCTGTGCACCTTTCAGCAGGATCGTTCCCATGCCAATCTCCCCTATCTGTGTCTGTCTATATAGTACAACTCATACTTATTTACACTTTCACTCTAATGACAGACTAACCTTCCGATCGCTGTCTGTTACCATCCAATAGCCATACCGTCTCCTCTCGGATCTGCTGCGCCGCTAATCATGCCGTCCTCACGAATGACAATGCCTTGCGACTGTCCCATAATACCGTCCCACGGCGCTCTCGCTTCAACGTTATGTCCCCACTGGGCAAGGGTTGCACATACGTCATCATGATATCGGTTCTCCACACGCATCGTATCGCCTTCTTCGCCCCAGGTACGTCCGTACACCCAACGCGGCAGGCTGATTGCTTCCTGGATGTTGAGTCCGTAATCAAGCACTCCGGTAAGCACCGATAATTGTGTCTGCGGCTGACCTTCTCCCCCCTGTGTACCTACGAGCATATAAGGTTTGCCATCTCGTGTAACAAGGCCCGGCATGAGGGTATGGAATGAGCGTTTGTTCGGTTCCAGTACGTTGGCATCTCTCGGATCTAGAGAGAAAAACGACCCCCGGTTCTGCATGATAACCCCCGTATCCCCTGGAACATAGGCTGCACCGAAGTCGAAATACAGGCTTTGGATGAATGAAACGGCATTGCCTTCGCTATCGACAATCGCTGCATACGCCGTGTCCTGACCTATTGTTTTGGACAAAAACGGCTGCGCCACAGGTGGAGCAGACTGAATCTCATTCCACAATTGGTCTCCGTAACTCTTGGACAACAGATGATCCAGCGGAATGTCCCTGAAATCCGGGTCCGTCAGATAACGATCACGATCACGAAACGCCTTTTTTACCACTTCCGCCATCAGATGATAGAATTCAGGTGAGGTACGTGCTACAGAGGACAGATCGGTATGCTCCAACATATTTAACATCATCAGCATCGAGAATCCCTGCGAGTTGGGCGGCATCTGATGAACTTCATAGCCACGATACCCCGTACTAATCGGTTTTACCCACTCGCCCCGATGACCTGCAAAGTCCACTGGTGCAAGCATGCCCCCATCCTCACGAATAGCTGAAGTCAGACGATCCGCAAGTTCCCCTGTATAAAAAGAGTCTCGCCCTCCCGTCTGAATCAGACGAATGGAGGCAGCGAGTTCAGGCTGGATCAGCAGCTCGCCTTCCTGCAAAAGTGTACCCGAAGGGGCAAATACCGCTCGCAGCGGTGTATGACCCAGTATGAAATCTTCATCCCTTTCCATCCACAGGCGGAGATTCCGGGATACAGGGCATCCTTTTTCCGCATACTGCGCGGCAGGTTCAAGCAACAGCTCCCACGATAACTTACCGTACCGTGACCAGACTTCCCACCAGGCATCGACCATTCCCGGAACCGTGATGGCACTAAGTACACCGCGCTGAGGAATGGCACTCATCCCCATCGCTTTGAACGTATCCGCATGAATGCCTGCGGCTGAGCGGCCACTTCCGTTATAGGCGGTAATCTCACCGCTGGCTCCGTCATGAATCAGGAAGAAGGCATCCCCGCCAAGTCCGGTCATATGCGGATATACCACACCTAGTGCCGCACTGACCGCAACAGCAGCATCATAAGCATTCCCGCCCTGCTGGAGGATGGAGCTTCCCACTGCACTCGCCAGATAATGAGGAGTAGTAACCATGACCTCCCTGGAGATTGGCATCTGATTTAACATAAGGCGCCCTCCTTCCCTGCATACACATCCAATGCTGCCTGCACCGCTTCACCGGCTGGTAATACGTGATGATGACGGAGAAGAACAGCTTCCAGCGCTCCCAGCACATGAAGTACGTTCTTGCGTTGGCAGCTGAATCCCATTGTACCGATCCGCCAGATCTGCCCTTTCAACGGTCCAAATGAACTGGCAATCTCAATGCTGAAATCGTTCAGCAACATACTGCGCACCGACTCACCATCAATCCCCTCCGGAATCGTGATACAAGTGACCACCGGAAGTTTACTGGACATATCCCCATACAACTGTAGTCCCATTCCCTGAATTCCAGCGACCAACGCACGTTCATTTACCAGATGTCTCTGGAACCTGGCCTCCAATCCTTCTTGTAGCAGAATACGTAATCCTTCGTAAAGACCGTAGAGCATGGAGGTGGCCTCCGTATGGTGGTTCAACCGTGCTGAACTCCAGTAATCCTGCAATTGGGTTAGGTCAAAATAATTGCTGGCAATCGTGCGGCCTTCTGCCCGCGCACTGGTTGCATCTCGCAGTCCGCGTTCAACTGTTTTGCGGCTCATCAGTTTCTTTTCCACACGACTGTTGTACGTGAGAGGTGCCATCCCTGAAGGAACGGACAGGCATTTCTGCGTTCCACCCATAACCGCATCCAGATGCCACGCATCCGTCTCCACCGGAGTCCCACCAATGGTTGCTACAGCATCCACGACGAGTAAGATATCAAGGTCGCGACAGGCTTTGCCAATCTCAGCAAGAGGCTGCATCTGACCGGTGGAAGTCTCACCGTGAACCATCGCGACCAGACTCGGTTTATGGGCATGGATCGCCTTGATCACCTCTTCCGGATCAAATACCGTTCCCCATTCCGTTTCAAAAAAGACAACCTCTGCACCACAGCGTTCCGAGATTTCAACCAGCAGATGTCCGAATCGTCCGTAGATGGGGACAAGAACTTTGTCACCGGGCTGGATCAGACTAACTAACACAGCTTCAATGCCTGAACGGGATGTACCATCGACTGGATAACACCACTCGTTATCTGTCATATATAGCTCACGCAGCATCGCCATCGTCTCATTCATCAAAGATGTGAACTCCGGGTCAAACTGACCCAGGATTGGAAAGGATAATGCTCTTAGCACACGCGGATCAACCTCAACGGGGCCCGGGGTCATAATGGTCCGCAAGGACGGAGATAACTCTTTATAGTTGGACATCTTCATTCAACTCCCGTAACCGTATTTATAGAGTAGCCGGACCAGAACCCGAAAACCGTGCATCAGGTCTGCTTCAGCTGTATATTCAAGTGGATTATGACTGATACCGTCCTGACTCGGCACAAAGATCATGGCTGTTGGACAAGCCGGCTGAAAAATCTGCGAATCATGTCCCGCGCCGCTTGGCATTAACCAGTAGGACAACTGTTCCTGCTCACAGGTATCCTGAATGTCTGAGATCATCTCTGCATTCATAGGAATGGGTGTCACCGACAGATGTTCTTCCCAGTCCAGTCCGAGCTGCTGCTCGGCTGCAATTCGACTAAATGCCTGGAGCATATCCTGCCAGCAGCGATCAATACTCTCCTGCCGGATATGGCGGATATCCAGTGAAAACACCGCCCTTGCTGCAACCACATTCCCAACACCCGGATCAGCTGTGATTCGCCCAACCGTGGCTACGAGCGGTTCTCCTGCTTCCAATGCGATATTCCTTACCGCAGCAATCATCTCGGCTGCTCCGGCAAGTGCATCCTTGCGCCAGGACATCGGCGTCGTCCCCGCGTGATTTGCTTCTCCGCTTACCGTAATACTGAACCGCTTCTGACCTACAATGTCGGATACAACTCCAATCGAATGCCCGAGACGTTCCAGAACCTGACCTTGCTCAATATGAAGCTCAATAAAGGCACCATAATTTTTCGCGGCCGGTCTATATGCACTATTGGGCCCAAAACCCGCATCTTGGATCGCTTGTGCAAAAGTAATACCGTCTTGATCCTTCAAATGCACTACATCTTCCAGAGCCGTTATTCCTGTTATACTGCGTGAACCCCAATACGCAAAAGGAAAGCGACTTCCCTCTTCTTCGCATAACGACACCACTTGAAGTGTGCGCCTCGGTGCTCCGAAATGCTTCTGCAAATACTCCAAAGCAAGAACACCTGCCACCACACCGTAAGCACCATCATATTTGCCGCCATACACCACAGTATCAATATGTGATCCGGTCACTACCGGTAATTCTTCAGCACCAGTCGCTGATTCCTCACCCTCGCCCTTGAGTGTGCCATACAGATTACCGGACTGGTCGAACTCGGGAGACAGCCCTTTCTCCTGCATTTTGGCAGCAAGGGCACCTTGTGCTTCACACCAAGCCGCGTCATACAACAGTCGTGTGACGCCGCCCTGTGCGTCTGCACCATATGTCGATAGCCAGTCAAGCATGGCTTGCAGCTCCACCTGTTCTACATTTGGCAAAGGAAGAGGTGCGTTTGTACCGGATGACCGGTATACTCCAGACTCCGTCATGGCGTTTCCTCCGTTCCCGCTTCGATGGGACTAAAAGAGTAAGCCGCAATGTGTTGCCCGATTGGTTTGGGAGATAACCCTGATTCCGAGTTGTAGACGCGCTGCCCACGGCAAAATACGTCTGCAATCTGACAGTTAAATGTACGTCCCACATAAGGGCTCTGTTTATGCGTATAGAGCAGATCCTCCGTATTCAGGGTTGTGCTCTTCTCCCAGTCAATCAGAACCAGATCTGCATCTTTGCCAATTGCAATCTCTCCTTTGTTCTCCAGACCAAGCCTTCTGGCAGGTTGCAGGGAGAGCACTCTTCCGAGCAACGGAAGTTCGATATCACGCTGAAGATGTCCATCCTCCAGCATAATTAGCAGTGTGCTTTGTGCCCCGGATATGCCGCCCCAGATTTCAAAGAAGTTATCAGATTGTTTCATGGATGGAGGACATGGCGAATGGTCTGAGGCAATAACATCAATTAATCCTGACGTCAGTGCATCCCATAACTGCTCCTGTTCAGATGAGCTGCGAAGCGGTGGAGCGCATTTCGCTACAGCACCCAATCGGACCACATCCTGATCGGTCAGCGTCAGATAATGAGGGCATGTCTCCGAAGTGACATTCTGCCCACGCCGTTTTGCCGCTGCAATCAAGTCCAGTGCTTCCCGGGTACTAATATGCACAAAATGCAGCGCACATCCGGTCTGTTCACCATATTTCAACGCCCGGGCAACCGCAACGCCTTCGGCTTCAACAGGACGGGACCGGATATAATCCATCGGTTCAGTCTTTCCCTCAGCGATACTTTTCGCACCGAGTTCGGCAACGATGCCTTCGTCCTCTGCATGAAGTGCAAGCACACGGTTTAAAGTTGCAATTTCATTCATCCCGTCCAGCAGCGTATGGTCATCGGCTCTGGCAAAGATGTCTTCCCCTTCTCCACCCGGCTCGGACATAAATGCCTTGAATCCGGCTGCACCCAGCCGTGACAGTGGAGCAAGTTCCTCACGATTGCCGGGAACCAAGCCTCCCCAGAAGGCATAATCGACATAGGATTGGTCTGCCGCTGCTTTCATTTTCATTTCCCATGCTTCCGGTCTTGTGGTTGGCGGTACGCCGTTAAGTGGCATATCGACATAGGTCGTGATTCCCCCTGCGGCAAGGGCTGCCGAACCCGATCGGAATCCCTCCCAACTGGCGAGTCCGGGTTCATTGAAGTGTACATGAATGTCCACGACACCCGGCATCACCGTAAGGCCTTCAGCTTCTATAATCCTAGTCGCTTCGCCAGCGGCCAGCCGTGTGGATATGTCTGTTATTTTTTCACCAGTAATGCCAATATCCAGTTGCTCTACCCGATCTTTCAGCACCACCCGGGCCCCCCGGATGATGGTATCAAATGTTGTCATATGGATGACCCTCCCCCTGAATCAGAACCGGATGTGTGCATATTCAGCTTCCCCGGTATGTACTGTAACCTCCTGGAGCAATCAATAATGGAATATGGTAATGGCTTGAGGCATCAGATACAGCAAAACGAATCGGAACAATCGTCCATAGCGCCTGTCCCAGCTTCTCCAACGAACGCTGTTCGTAATAACTCTCGACATGGAATTGAAGCTCATATATCGCTTGCTCCAGCTTGCCGCCATCCAGCAGCGGCATATCCAAACGCCCATCCGCATTCGTCACCGACTCCGCAACTTTTGTCTTGTTTTCCTGCTCTCCATCCCTCTTCAGGGTATACAGCTCGATCCGAACACCCGCAGCAGGCACGCCTTTGGATGTATCCAGCACATGTGTTGTAATTCGTCCACCAGATATCGACATCAGACGTCACCTTCTTTCACGGAGTCACGGCCGTCTGTTCCCAGATCATCCCTTGTCATCGAGAAACCCTGGAATCCATATGGTGGTCTCGGCTCGGTAAATACTTTGCCTTCTCCCTCTTTCACTTCCTCCAGCACTGTCTCCCATGTCCGATTGTTGGATTCAAATGAAACCTCACTCAGTTGCTCGAATCGGCTTAACAACCTTCGTCCAATCTGGTAGATCAGATGTTGAATGGAAGCGGATCGACACTCATGAAATACCGCAGCAGCCAAATCTCTGACCTGTTCCGCCGCTACATACCGTCCACGCTGATCGTCGATGCCATCCCTCGAATCTTCATAACGCCAATTGATGTTCAGGAAAATAAATAACGGTCGATCCCATGTCTCTGGAAGAGTGGTATATTCATCCTGCATAAATCCGGCAAATTCACTGCCTTTGACCTTGATCAGTCTCAGATCGGCTACACCACTGAAATGGTTGCTTAGTTCAATCGAGTCTCCTGTTCGTTCCGCTTCCACCGCAGCTGTCGCACGATCATTCTGCGAATAACGAAATACGAGCGCACTCGGTCGATAACTCCCTTCTAATCCAATGGGTATATCTTCAAAAGGAATCTGGTCCGCTGTCATCTGAACCTTGCTCATCTGCGGATACGTCTCCAGGAAACGCCGACTTACCAGCGCAAGAAATCCTTCCACCGTCGCTCCTGTGTAATCCGCTGCATGTTTGAGAATAAAATTTTTCATCGAATCGGTTGCGACCACCAGCGAATTATCCCCTTCTGCAAAAGAAGGCAAGAATTCATCGCCCTGCACAGCGACCTTAATGTTCAATCCAAACAGAATATTGCTGCGTCCCATAAAAGGAGATTCCGGAATGGACTGTATACCCGTCAATGGCTTGGCGTAGGAACGGTACATCCACACATCCCCTTTGCCGTAATACATGGTCCGCTGCTGCAATGCGGCTGGCTTGCTCACGAACTCATGTTCATGACCGATCTGTGCAAGCCACTGCTCCAAGCGAATGCCCGCAATCTTGAATACTTCCTTCAATGCAGTCTCGAATTCTTCTTCCCTGCCTCGGCGATGACGTTGCCTCATGGATTCGAGGATGGAGCTTGCGGTATGGCCTTTTACGGCCAATATGAAAGGAAAGCCAAATTGGCTTGTATATGCTTTGTTTAAATGTTGAAGTTCGTTATATTGCTCCTGTGAGAGTGAATCAAGCCCTGCACCAGCCTGCTCCTGAACGGAGTTGCTGCTCATGCTGATTCGTGCTCCAAGATCTGGGTGATTTCGAAACAACTGCAACTTCACCTGGTCATCCGATGCCTGAACCACGTTTTTCATCACTTTCATCATCTGTTCAAATGAATCAAAAGGTCGTAAAAGCCCGGAACGCTCAGCCACCCATGGTGATTCCTCAAATAAGCCGCCAAACGTATGCACAAACTGCGTGATAGACCAGTTGTTAACAAGTTTAATGAAGTCGCTCATGTTAGAACCTCCGGTCTGTTGTGGATTATTGTTCTTCATTCTAAGTGTCGTTCAATGTCGCGACAACAATATTTACGCAATTTTGTAATATAACATAACATCAGAGTTGTGATTTGTTTGCTGTGCACGGGAAGATCAGCTTTTGTTGTCCTCAAACATGAAAAAACCGCACTCCATCAAGGGAATGCGGTTCTTGGGGGTCTGACCCGGTAGCATTGTCATGTTGCACAATGTGCGGTCTAGAGTTGGACATTGTGTGGTCTTGTAGCTGCTTTGTCCCGTACAAACTTGCGGAAGGTGAATACCAGCTTTAATTTAAGCAGATCATTTGTTTTCTTAAAGTCCATTTGCAGCAAGCTGCCGACTTTCTCCATCCGATAAGTGACCGTGTTGCGATGCACAAACAGTTGCTTGGCAGCTTCATTGATCAGTCCATCATTCTCGATAAAGGACTCCAATGTATTCATCAATACCTGATTGGGATCACCGTCCCTGGCAAGCAGTGGTTCGAGTACTTTATTACAGTAGTTCTCCATAATGTTATCCGGTACGTGTTGGAACACATAGGCAAATTCGAGCATTTCAAATCGCAACGCACGGTCTTTCATGCCGAACCGACGAGCCAGTTGTCGTGTATCCAGACACTCCTGGTATGCTTCACGGAGCGATTTGGGTTCATGTTTCATTTTGCTGATCCAGAAACGCGGAGCCGGTGCCCCTTTTGCTTCTTGTGCTGCCAGAACATCACCGAACCGGTTCAACAGAAAACCTGACAGTTCCTCTCCATAATCTCGCCCTGTTGGACAGGTGTAGATGGACAGAATGCCATCCTCAATCTGAAAATGCTGTGAGGCCGTGAATTGCATTAGCGGATTGTATTGTAATTCGCGATGAATCTGTTTAAGTAGCTTTCCTTCGGAAAACAGAGTCGATTCAAGCGTAATCAATACGCACTGATAAGTTCCCTGGAATAGATGTACACCTTTGTTTTCACTCAAAGTGGTCAATTCCTGGATGGTCATTTTGTTATCTAGATACTGTGAAAGCAGCGTACGCATCTCATCTTGCACAGTCGGATTAATATGCTCGCGATAAGTCATATCCATATAAAATGCCAGTACATCGGCAGCCTGCTGGAACAGCTCTTCTTCTGCCCGAAGGGATAAGGCTGAATCGGTAAACACAAGCAACGATCCGTATTCTTCATCATTTTGCTTAATTGGTACGCGGTGACAGCTTCCTTGATTCCATTTCACTCGATGCATGACGGATTTCCAAGGCCAGCCCTGTGTTACAGCATCCCCTGCAATGCCTTCACTACCATACAGCACATGCCCACGAGAACCAATGACGGCAATCGGATAGTTCAGCACCGTGGCAAGTTCGGCAAACACATTCCGGTGTGGCTGCTGTTGCAGTGCAAACTGCATTAATTTCTTTTGCTTCTGCACGACCTCATTGAGTAATCGGTTACTACGTTCATGTTCAGCCTTGAATAAGGCATTCATCTGGTCGGAGAAGGTGAATTGAAAGGGAAGCTCAAGCAGCGGCAAACGAAGTCGATCGGCTTCCTCGACAATGCCTTGGGGAATGGACTGCCAGAAGCGTCCCAGCTTGATGCCGAGTCCTGCACAGCCGCGTTCATTCAATCGTCGCATCAAACGTAATGCATCTGTTTCACTGTCTTTCATAATAAAAGCGGTGGTGAACAACATTTCTCCGGATTTGATCCAATCCGCGATATCAGGAGCGTCCATGACGTTAACGGATTTCATCATCCGTGAAGTCCCTTCTCCACCCGCAACCAGTTTGGCCTCTGACAACGGGTATACCTGTAAAGCCTCTTTAACCGTAAGTTGCATGGACACTACCTCCCATATATATAACACAATATCGTGTTATTCTCGTTTCAACATACTTAATTCTGGATTATACTTCTAATTAAATCTATATTCATCCATTTAATTTCGTTTATTGTTAAGTATTATAACATCAAATTCCGGAATAAAGCTTACACGGCAAAAAAATAAAACCTATGACCTAATTACAGCGTACTTTCCTGTAATCGGCATAGGTTTTTAGATCAGATTTCCATTGTTTCGTGATTCATCCATAATTTCATACGGGATAATACATCTTTGATATTAAGCGGTTTGCTGAGATAGTCCGAAGCACCTGCTGCAATACATTTCTCCCGATCCTCTTTCATGGCTTTGGCTGTCAGTGCAATAATCGGAAGCTGGGTCATGCCAAGTCGTTCACGGATCTGGCGAGTCGTCTCATAACCATCCAGTTCCGGCATCATAATATCCATCATGATGATATCAGGTTTGACTCCTCCACGCTCCAACAATTCCAGACACTCGTACCCGTTCTGGGCTGAGATGACATTCATACCGTATTTCTCAAGGGCGTTAGCCAGGGCATATACATTACGTATATCATCATCAACGACAAGTACTTGGCGTCCGCTGAGCAACGCTTCTTCCAGAGATGTCAATAAAACATCCGATTGTCCGGAAGTCATTGAAGGAAGCTTATTGATCTCAGGTGTAGTGGTAGCCACCTCATTCAGGAACAACCGCGATGCATTCATAGTCTCAGGTTCATCTCTTCGCAGTGGCAGGAATAGCGTGAACACGCTGCCCTGCCCCTCACGACTTGTAGCCGAGATTGAACCACCCAGCAAATTCGCAAGCGATTGAGAGATGGACAGGCCAAGTCCGGTCCCCCCGTATTTACGTGCTGTAGCTCCATCCGCCTGTTTGAAAGCATCGAAGATCTGCACGAGTTTGTTATCCGCAATCCCGATCCCAGTATCACTGACGGAGAACGCAATCACGTCTGTCTCTTGGCCTTTCGCTTCAGGGTTCGCCAGACTCATTCTGGAGATGTTTAAGGCAACTTCACCCTCACTCGTGAACTTGAATGCGTTCGAGAGCAGGTTTCGGAGAATCTGATGCAATCTCATCTCATCCGTCACGATCGTTTCCGGTAAAGGACTTTGGAGCTGAATCCGGAAATCCATTTTTTTCTGTTCCGCTGTTTTCAGGAAATACTGGTTCATGACTTCAGGAACACTGCCCAGATAGACATCATCGAAATCCACTTCCATCTGTCCGGCTTCCACCTTGGATAGATCCAGAATATCATTGATCAGATTCAGCAGGTCTTTTCCTGATTTGTGAATGACTGAAGCATAGTTCTGCTCTTCACTATTCAAGTGTTGATTTTTATTTTCAGACAATATCTCAGATAAAATCAACATGCTGTTGAGCGGTGTCCGCAGTTCGTGGGACATGTTCGCCAAGAATTCGGATTTGTACCCCGAGCTCGTTCGTAACTGATCCGCCACAACCGAAAGTTCATTGGCTGATGTCTCTGCAGCACTCTTCTGTACTTCCAGACGATCGTTCAGCATATGAAGCTCTTCGGTCTGCATCTGCAGTTCCTCCGTCTGAGACAGCATTTCTTCGGTCTGAGCCTGAAGTTTCTCTGATTGTGTCTGTAATTCTTCATTCAGAACTTGTGACTCATCATATAATTGCTGTAACTCCATTCGAGTGACGGTCGAGTGTAGTGAAACACCAAAAATATCCGTCAGTTCTTGCATCAGCTTCATATCATTCTCTTGCAACGGCTTCATTGAAGCAAGCTCGATTACCGCAATCGTTCTACCTTCGAAGAGGACCGGTACGACAGTAAGTGATGTGGCAGATGTATACCCGAGACCCGAAGAGATTCGGATATAGTTCTGGGGCAGATCATTCATGCGTAAAACTCGCTTCTCCACAGCACTTTGACCTACAAGCCCCTCACCCGGGGCAAGCGACACTTTACCGAGCGAACGTTCTTTCTCTCCATCCCCAGCATATGCAGCCACGCGCAGCAGTCGATTGTCTTTCCAGTAATATAAGACGCTATATGGAACTTCAAACAACACGGCTAGCTCGTTCAGGAACAAGCGGGACAATCCCTCCAGATTGGTCGGGTTCTGTAAGAGTGTGGCAATCCCTGTAATCTGGTCCTTGACCCGATTCTGTTCCTGTACTTCATCAAGTAATTTGTTGGTTTCGTGGCCCAGGTCTCCCACTTCATCATGTGTCCGCACCTGAATTCGCTGCTTCAGGTTTCCACCTTTGGAGATATCACTGATAGTCTGCATAACATCTCGCAACGTTTTGACGATATTTCCTGATATCACAATCGCGGCTGCAATGGATAATGCTGCAATAATACCCCACAGCGTGTACATAATCGTCAGCAGTGTGGAGCTGCGTCTGGCAAGTTCAGTAACCCTCGCCTCGGTCAGAGCGATCTCTGTGTTGCGAAAGGTTGTAAGTTGAGAGCGCAGTAGATCAATTTCAGTTTTACCCGGATCAGATTGAAAGAATGCAACTACTTTCGCTTGATCCCCTTGCTTTTTCAAGTCCACCGACGGCTCCCCAGCGATCTCAATCCAGCGTGTAATATGAGCTTTGATGCTTTGCAGACTCTGCTGCTGTGAAGGATTATCGCTAATGAGAGCATTCAACTGATTATAGTTGGAACTCCATTGGGATAGGCCTTGGGAATAAGGCTCCAAGTAACTTTCATTGCCTGTAATCATGAACCCACGCTGTCCTGTCTCCATGTTCAAGACATTTTTTTCAATCGCGTTGGTCAGATTATGTACTTCCAGATCATGATGGGAGATAAAGTCATTTTCCTTCTGTAACACATTAATTTGGGCCGTAAGCACTAGCAGAACAGCACCAAACAAAAGCACAACCACAAGATAGCCAAATAAAATTTTGGAGCGTATCGTAAATCTTCTCGTTTTTGACAACGCGGAAACCTCCAAATATATACGTATCCCATTCAATTAAATTAAAACGGTGCATATGTAGTTTATATGTATACGTATAGTCTGACAAGCTTTAAGTTCATCGGTAAGCATGAGAAAAACGACCTGCTTCTGCAGGTCGTCCTCTTCATTGATCTATATTGCTCATTATGGCTGATTTTAGGCCTTTGGAGCGATCATTTTGGCTGGATCGACATATTGATCAAATTGCTCTTCGGTAAGCAGGCCGGTTTGTAACGTCGCCTGTTTCAAGGACAAGCCTTCTTTATGTGCAAGCTTCGCAATTTTGGCTGCATTCTCATAACCAATATGCGGATTAAGCGCTGTAACCAGCATAAGCGAGTTGTTAAGATTATGTTCAATCTGATCCAGGTTAGGCTCAATGCCTACGGCACACTTGTCATTAAACGCAATAATGGAGTCCGCCAGGAGTTGCACGGATTGCAAGAAGTTATAGATGATAACCGGTTTGAATACATTCAGTTCAAAATTACCCTGACTTGCCGCGAAACCAATCGCTGCATCATTACCCATGACCTGCGTAACCACCATAGTAATGGCCTCGCTCTGAGTTGGGTTGACTTTACCCGGCATAATGGAACTGCCTGGCTCATTCTCAGGAATACGGATCTCGCCCAATCCACTACGAGGACCACTGGCCAACCAGCGAACATCATTGGCAATTTTCATCAAATCAGCTGCAAGCGCTTTAACCGCACCGTGCGCATATACAACTTCATCATGACTTGTAAGTGCATGGAATTTGTTTGGTGCAGATACAAAATCTTTCCCCGTATGCTTGCCAATCTCCTTGGCAGTGAAGTCACCAAAGTCCGGATGCGCATTAATGCCCGTTCCGACAGCTGTACCGCCGATCGCAAGCTCCTTCAGGTACTGTACACTTTCACGGATCATACGCTCACTCTTGCCCAGCATGGCTTCCCAACCACTGATCTCCTGGCCAAGCGTAATTGGTGTTGCATCTTGGAGGTGGGTACGTCCAATCTTGATAATATCCTTGAATGCCTCCGACTTGTCTGCAAAAGTAGCTTTTAATACCGCAATGGCTGGCAAGAGTTGATCCTCAACAGCCAGAACACCTGCGACATGCAGAGCCGTTGGGAATGTATCGTTGGAGCTCTGGGACATATTCACGTCATCATTTGGATGCAGACGCTCTTCCTTGCCCTTTTGCTCCAGAAGTTGGTTCCCCAGATTGGCAATCACTTCGTTCACGTTCATATTGGATTGCGTTCCGCTTCCCGTCTGCCATACTACCAGTGGGAAATGGTCATCAATTCGGCCTGCAATGATCTCGTCTGCTGCATAAGCAATAGCATCGGACTTAGCCGCAGATAATTTACCTAATTTATGGTTACTGGCCGCAGCACTTTTTTTCAAAATGGCAAGGGCACGGATAACTTCCATCGGCATATGTTCATTGCCAATCGGGAAGTTCTCCTTGCTGCGCTGCGTCTGAGCTCCCCACAGCCTGTCGGCTGGTACTTTCATTTCGCCTAACGTATCTCTCTCAATGCGGTATTCCACTTGCTTGTCCTCCTCCAAAAAGATGGTTTGGGTCTCTACAAAGCTTGTGTATCTCGTCATATTATACATGATTTACGAGCAGGTTTTCACCTTTTTGACAAAATTGTAAGCGTAGCTCAAAATGAGCGTGAATTATTTTTGTGACGCAATGGGATACAATCGGCTGCTCTGTTCGAATAGTTCACCTGGTTCCAGACCGATCAATCCGATTTCTTCTGCAGGGATGCCTTCAACATTAGGAGCGTTAACCAGGTTCATCTGTGGTTCAGGACAGAAGAATTCGCCACCCATGTTATTGTTCCAGATCATCCAGTGCTTGTAGGAGGTACCCACATCGTAGACCAGTATGTCTCCAGTACGGTGATCCGTAAGTTCCATATAGTTACGTCCATTCTGAGGCTCCGCAGTGTAATGATTATCCATGGCAGCAAAGAACGGACTTACCCCGTCTTTCTTCAATTGTTCTTCCTCAGGTGTAAGCGGTTGAAATTGTCCTGTTGGCAGAGAACGCTCGTTCAATTCACGACGTTGTCCAATCGTAACTTTGGCCGTGTAATCCGAGGCTTGACTGTCCGGTGCAAAAGGTACAGCAATCGCCGTGTGGAATGCAAACAAATTCGGCATATATTCAGTCCCGTTGTTGCGGACGATCAATTGCTGCTGAAGTCCTTGGCTGCTCAAAGAGTAACGAAGCGTCACCGTGAACGTAAACGGCAAGTACTTATAGAATGTATGTCCTTCTTTCACGTCCTGACTAAGCAACACATAACTCTCCAGCTGATCAGAACCGTATCCCTCGACCTTCCACTCGGTATCATGCAAAAATCCATGCAAATGGTTACCCGTAGTCGGTTCGTTCACAGGCAACTGATAGACTTTACCATTCCAGGGGAAACGTCCATCCTCATAACGGTTCGGTGGCGAAAGAATCGGAATTCCATAGACCGCAGGTGCAGCCATAAATTCATCCATCTGATCCTGATTCGGCTCTCTCAAGTAACGGAAACCCTTTTCTGTATCACGGAAAGCAACGAGGTTGGCACCCACGCTTGGAATAACCGCCGCTTCAAACTGATTAAAACGAAGCCAAACGGCCGGAATCCCTCCAAATTGTTCTTCAAATGCTGCATTTTGCTGTGTCATCGTTATATGTACCTCCTGCATACTAAGGTTATATTATACGGCTCGACTATATCATGCCCGAGCCCAAAATACCAATCTATGATAGAGAACAAATTCATGATTGAGCCACAAAAAAGACAGCTGCAAACGGCTGCGGCTGTCTCTGTCACCATTCATATCAGGGTTCAATTAATCCACATATTTGCCGTGATCCGGCACAGTGCTCTCTTCAAAGTCCAGATCAAGCCGCTTCAAGGATTCACTCAGCATATCTCCGCTCAAGGCATGCCCATGCCCGGTAATCGCAAGTTTCGGTTCCAGATGCCTTATATGCTGGACAGATTGATGTGCTGCCTGCCAATCGGTTGTGAAATAGGACGGCGGTCCATGCAACTGTTTGTCCTGAAGCAAAACACTCCACAGCGATTCCTGCTTCACCGTAATGATCGCGTCTCCAGCAATCAGCAAACGATCCGCTTTCCGAAATAGTGACACATGTCCGGGTGTATGACCTGGTGTGTGCACCCATTCCCATCCCGATACGCCTGGAACGGAATGATCTTTGGGTAGACTGAATATCCGATCATCCAGATTGATTGCCTCATTGGGATAAGCGAATGACAATCTGGACATTAAACCTCCACCTACAGAAGGGTCCGCTGGTGGGTAATCTTTCAATCCCGTTAAATACGGAATTTCAAGCGGGTGAGCATACACGGGTACACCCCAAAATTGTTCCAGCTCAATAACGGTTCCTACATGGTCGAAGTGACCATGTGTCAATATGATCGCAGACGGTGGACCTTGAAAACGTTCGCTTGCAACCTGAACAATATGATCCGTGAACCTCGCCATTCCGGTGTCCACGAGGACCCAGTTCCTGCTTCCTGGCTCTCCGATGAACACGACATTAACGAATAGTGTACGCAAACTGAGAATATCGGGCGCGACTTCTTCAAGCCCCGTCAACCCTTCTGTAATCAGATTGTCAGATGCCATTCACGGTTACCTCCCAATAGGCGGATTGTCTCTCTGGTTCCATTCATCTCGTAGACTTCCCTTTTCTGGATCATCTATTCAACATAACCAATAAAATAGACGGTATACACCCTGTTTCGGGCATACACCGTCTAGTATAGTCATCAACACGACACAATAGAACAAGAATATCTCGGCTAGTTAAGCCGGATATGCCTCCAATGCAGCATCGAGCAATTGATTGTACAGATCGTCATCATTCTCAAGCAGCTCGTCCATACGAAGCAACTCATCTTCATCACCGGATTGCTCCGTGAAATGTAAGCTGTAGTCCCAGTCTTTTCCGTTCTTGCTCATGAAAGTAATCTCATACACGGACTTTTCGCCTTCTGTGCGGTAAACGGTATTTCCCACGTACCCTTTTTCACCTTCACGGCGCATTTCAACACTTATAATTTCAATATTCACAATCATTCTCTCCTTTAATCTTTCATCTACAGTCGGTCTCCAACATTTCTGGTAAACCTAGTTTGGTAATTATTATTGGTTAATTGTACAATATATAACGTAGCAACGTATACCTTATTCAATGAAGGAACCATTCTGAGTCCTTACATCGTTGTAATGAGGACTATAATACGTGTTTGAACAACATCTATAATAGCCAACAAGCTACGATATTATTATCACATTGGAGGAAAAAATAGCATGAATACTTTTGAAACGAATCTGCAGCAATATGCTGAACTGGCTGTACAAGTTGGTGTCAATGTCCATCCTGGACAGACACTCGTGGTTAACGCTCCAATCTCGGCAGCACATTTTGTACGACTGATTGTCAAAGCAGCTTACGGTAAAGGTGCGAAATTGGTCAAAGTAAACTGGAGCGATGAAACCGTTACACGTCTTCATTACGATCTTGCACCTGATGAAGCCTTCTCCATTGAACCGAAATGGTTTGCAGCTGAAATGACTGAACTCGTTGAAGAAGGTGCCGCTATTCTGCACGTCATCGCTGAAAATCCGGATCTTCTGAACGGTGTAGCTCAGGAACGCATTATTACTAACCAAAAAGTACGCGGCAAAGCGCTCGAAAAATATCGTTCTTATCAGATGGCTGACAAATTCAGCTGGTCTATCGTAGCCGTTCCTTCTCCGGAATGGGCAGCTAAAGTGTTCCCGGACCTGCCGGAAGCACAACAAGTGGACCGCCTGTGGGATGTTATTTTCAAAACAGTACGGATCGGTGAACAGGATGCTGTTGCCGAATGGAAAACCCATTTGCAAAATCTCGATTCCCGCGCTGATCTGCTGAACAACAAGAAATACAACAAGCTTCACTATACAGCTCCAGGCACAGACTTGACCATCGAACTTCCAGAAGGCCATATCTGGGTATCCGGTGGAAGTGTGAATGAGCAAGGACATGTCTTTATTGCCAATATGCCTACCGAAGAAGTATTCACGGCTCCGCTGAAAACGGGTGTTAACGGTACAGTGCGAAGCACGAAACCACTGAGCTACGGCGGCAACCTGATTGACGGTTTCTCACTAACATTCGAGAACGGCCGAATCGTTGACTATACCGCCGATCAAGGTCTCGATGCACTCAAAAACCTGATCGAGATGGATGAAGGTGCACACTATCTGGGTGAAGTAGCCCTCGTTCCACATCAGTCCCCAATTTCCGATACCAATATTTTGTTCTACAATACTCTATTTGATGAAAATGCCTCCAACCATTTGGCGATTGGTAATGCCTATGCCTTCTGTCTGGAAGGTGGTAAAACGATGTCCAAAGAAGAGTTGATTGAACGTGGCATGAACTCCAGTCTCACTCATGTAGACTTCATGATTGGATCCGGAGAAATGAACATCCACGGCGTGACCTCCGAAGGCGCGGAAGAGCCGATCTTCCTGCAAGGAAACTGGGCATTTTAATCCCGTTTGATGTGATTTAGGAGAGAGGAGATTACTCCTCTCTTTTCCTGCGTCAACAGGTCAACAATTCAACAATTGGAGGGAACTCATATGTTAAGTTTTGAACAAAAACTGGATCGTTACGCTGAACTTGCTGTAAGAGTAGGTGCTAACGTGCAGCCAGGGCAAGTATTTGTCATCAGTGCGATGATTGATACCGCTGAATTCGTACGTTTGCTGGTACGCAAGGGATATGAGGCTGGCGCCAAGCAGGTTATTGTAAAATACGGAGATGAAACCGTCAATCGTTTGCGGTTTGAGTTGGCCCCTGAGGAATCCTTCCAAGAGCCGCCGAAATGGCATGCAGCGGAGCTTGAAGAACTGGCGGCCAATAATGCAGCCTTCCTGACCGTGTTGTCATCCAGCCCAGACCTGATGAAAGGTATTGACCCGGAGCGGATCTCTACCCATCAGCGTACATATGGTCAGGCGATGGCCAAGTACCGTCAGTATCAACAGGCGGATAAAATGAGCTGGACGGGTGTGGCTTGTCCTTCCCCCGATTGGGCAGCCAAAGTATTCCCGGATCTCCCGGCAGCCGAGCAGGTTAGCCAGCTGTGGGAAGTCATTTTTGCTGCAGTGAGAGCCGATCTGGAGGATCCTGTAACGGCTTGGGAACAGCATATTGAACGACTGGAGACCAAAGCCGTTGCCCTGAACAACAAGAAGTATCAAGCATTACATTTCCTCTCCCCAGGAACGGATCTGACCGTTGAGCTTCCAGAAGGACATATCTGGGCACAGGCAGGTAGCGTGAATGAGCAAGGCACCCCTTTTGTCGCCAATATCCCGACAGAGGAAGTATTCACTGCTCCAGCCAAGCACGGTGTTAACGGCAAGGTGTCCAGCACCAAACCACTCAGCTATGGCGGCAGTATCATTGATCGTTTTTCACTCACATTTGAGAACGGACGCATCATTGATTTTCATGCTGAAGAAGGTCAGGATACGCTGGAAAGACTCATTTCCATGGATGAAGGATCTCATTATCTCGGCGAAGTCGCTTTGGTTCCCTTCCATTCACCGATCTCTGAGAGTGGTATCCTGTATTACACTACATTGTATGATGAGAATGCGTCGTGCCATCTTGCGATTGGCAGTTCCTATGCATTCAATATCGAAGGTGGCAAAACGATGTCTCCTGAAGAGCTTGCAGCTCGCGGCATGAACACCAGCATCACCCACGTGGACTTCATGATGGGCTCTCCCGAGACGGACATTTACGGTATCACGGCAAACGGCGAACGCGAAGCCATCTTCCTTAAGGGAGACTGGGCATTCTAACTGATTACGGAGAGTAATCTCCTGTAATGTATTTTCACTGAACAGTCGAAAAGGCTGTCTTGCAACCATGAATTCATGGTTGGCGAGACAGCCTTTTATTAATTTTCAGCAAACTTTCCCGCATGTTATACACACTTCCCTCATCTGGTTTTTCCCGGACCAACCTCCCATTGTACCGTTTCCATATTATGTTGTAAAATGTAATGATACCAATGTTTGTGGATTGTTCACCAGAAAGGAGAACATCATGGCCAATCGGCTCCAGTTATTACTAGCCTCAGATTTCCATAATTTAGGCTCTGCACTTCAAGAAGAAGTGTATTATGAATATTATAATATGGTACATGGTCTTATCGTTTATATCATCAAGGAGCGTGCTGCAGCAGAAGATATTATTCAGGAAGCTTTTATCAAAATCATTAAAAACAAACCCATCTTTGAAGACGAGGTCAAACTGAAAGCTTGGCTCAAGGTTGTCACACGGAACACAGCTATTAATTATCTGAGAAAAAATAAAAATAACCGTAACCAATTGGATACGGATAGTGTTTTTATAGATATGGAGACGATGAATCAGACGGCAGCTTCCGTGGAAAGCATGGTAGAAACGCAGATGATGGAAGAGTCCATTGAATATTATCTCAGACAGCTCAAACCGGAATATCGTGTACTGGTGGAGTTACGGTGGAAAAAAGGTCTCTCTTACCGAGAGATGGCCGAACTGCTGGATACCTCCGAAGACATTGTGAAGCAACGCTTGTTCAGAGCCCGTGGCAGTATCAAGAAGAAATTACATAAGGAATGGGGTGGAAGCATTGAGCAAAGGCAAGTCCGATAAAAACGCGGAGCGATTCGATTCAGAGCTGGAAGACGAATATTTCGACGCTGCGTTTGACCTGGCTTTTGATGAAGCTTTCCATCAGGCCGTCTCTGCCCCTTCCGCCTCCCATACCGAAGCCATGCAGCAATCCTGGCAGAAGGTAAACAGGGAAATTAACAGAATCGGTTTACGTAAAAAAAGAATACGTACCTTGCGACTTACAATCGTCGTAGCTGCGTCCGTGACCATCGGAGCCGTTATTTTCAGCCTGCCGTCCGGTACGCAAGCGGTATCCCCTTTTGTGCAATCCATCAAAGATTGGGGTAATGGCATGAAATCCATTATCATTGAGGATCGCACGACCCAACTGGGGGCTGATCCGTCAACAGCCAAAACGCCTCCACCGCCGGAAACCAGCTTAGACGACATTCTTAAAGTACAAGAAGAAGAAGCTCTTAATACACCTTCGTATGAGTTATCGAGCCATCTGTTTCGTCCAGTACTTGTTACGGAAGAGATCGCACGCGAAGGGTTCATGGGTGACTTTCTGTTATCCAATGCCATTCCCGAGCGATTCAACAAGGTCAAATTCGAACTCGTGCTTGATACTGAAAACCCTGTGAATCCAGACGATTATTATGAGTCCACACAAATGAGAGTTCAATATACCAGTGAAGGCAAGAGCATAGAGGATGAGATCATCCAGTTTGATTATGTCCATGTCATGCCTGGGGAGAAAATTGAAGGGGCCATGCTTCGTGATATGAGCACCGTAAAGCTGGCGGATGGCTCGGAAGCACTGATGTATATCGGCCCACCCTATAACTCATTTCAGTGGATGATGGGTTCCAACAATATGAGTCTGTTTGGCACCCTTTCGGAAGAAGAAATGACTGCTATTGCCAACGATTTTCAAGAGCAGAAGTTTCCCGGCAGCACCCGTCGATAAGATCAGAATAACACGGTGCCAGAGACATGTTTGCTTGTTTCCGTGGTACTTCCATCATACGCTGTATGAATACTGGTAACGCGATAATAATATCCTGGCATGACGGTCCAATCCGATGCGGCATTCAGTAAGTTTGTATTCGTTGCATTGTTGGAATTCGTTTTAAAAGTTACCCATGCTGTTCCTGTCCAGCGCTCAAGTCGATAATCTACGGAAAGTGTCTTCATTGCTGTATATGTCATGGTCTTGGTATTGACGATAGCCGATAGTCCACCCCCAGGAATGACTGCACCGACCGCTTGATAGATATGTCCAAGTTCTCGAGTGTTAGCAAGCGAATGGATGGATGGTTCTGGCGGAGGCGGAGCTGTAAGAGCACCAGAGGACACATTGATCATCGGGCTTGCAACGGCTGGTTCGGACGTAGGTATAGCCAGGATTGTTGGCACCATTAACAAGGCAACAAGGGTTGTTTTTAGTATAGATGCTGCACTCTTATTATTCATTTTCCGCATATTGATCCATCCTCCGCTTCCATACTTGATTTTGTGTAAGGGTATAAACGGACGGATCGGGTGACAGGTTTCAAAAAAAATTAGACGCTCCGATGTTTCTGTCGGCAGCGTCTTTTGTCTACGCTTGCATCTCCAGCATTGTGAAACCTAAATTACTCCATTCCGTATGTATATCAAGAATAGCTTCGTCACAGAGAGCCGTTACGCCGATGTTGTCATTCATGCACCCAAAGAATCATGAGCATGCAAAGAAGCTGTACGATGACCATTACGTCACCATACAGCTTCATCTGTTACAATTTCGATCTGGCTACGCGCCTTCTTCTTCAACCAATAGTTCCAGCTTAATCACATTTACTCGGGAAATCCGCTTATGCTCTGTCTCTTGAATGACAAATACATAACCCCCATACTCAACCGATTGACCGACCTCAGGTGGAATAGCATCTACTCTGGAGTATAACCAGCCCCCGATGGTATCGTAATCGGCACGATCCATCTCCAGTCCGAATCGTTCGCTGACTTCTTCAATCAGCATCAATCCATCAATAGAGTATTCCATCTCATCCACTTGTTCAATGGCAGGACGCTCATGGTCGAATTCATCCTGAATCTCGCCTACGATCTCTTCCATGATATCTTCAAGTGTGACAAGCCCGGAGGTTCCGCCGTATTCATCAATCAGAATCGCAATCTGTGTCTTGCTACGCTGCATTCGCTTCAGCAGATCACTAATCAGCGTGGTATCTGGCACAGCCAGGATGGGCCGGATTACGGAGATGGTATCCGTGAGTTGGGATCGCATCAGATCCTTAATGTGAATAAAGCCGATAATATGATCCTTGTCTCCGTTATATACCGGATACCTTGTTCGCATACTCTCGCTGGCAATCTCCAGATTTTCCAGCATGGACTCATTGGCATTCAGACAGATCATCTCCGTCCGCGGAATCATAATTTCACGGGCGGTTGTATCCGTAAAATCAAATATATTATCAACAAGTGCTAATTCAGTGTTATCAATTAAACCGCTCTTATTGCTTTCTTTCATCAGAATACGTATTTCATCTTCGCTATGTGCCGAGTCAATCTCCGAAGCTGGTGCTATTCGGAACAGTCTCAACAAGCCGTTAGCCATACCGTTCAGTGCCCATATGAATGGATACATTAACTTGTAGAAGAACGTTAGCAAAGCCGCAGACCACAACGTGATCGTCTCAGACTTTCGAATCGCCATCGTTTTGGGGGCAAGTTCTCCCAGTACAATGTGCAAGATCGTAATAATCACAAATGCAATGGCAATAGAGATTCCATGAACGTAGACTGGTCCCAGTCCAAATGCGGTAAACACGGGCTCTAACAGATGTGCAATTGCCGGTTCTCCCAGCCACCCGAGTCCCAGTGAAGCCAAAGTTATACCTAGTTGGCAAGCTGACAGATATGCATCCAGATTACGTACGATATTGGAAGCATAGATGGCATTTTTGTTGCCTGTTTCCACCAAAGCCTCAATCCGACTTCCACGAACTTTCACCATCGCAAATTCCGCCGACACAAAGAAACCATTCATTAATACAAGTAAACCAATTATTACTAAATTTAAAATACTCGGTAAGGGGTCACTCAAATTTTCATCCTATTCGCCGTCATTCTTCGGCAAATAGGTCCACCTCCTTCGAAAATGTAGGATATTTGCCATTCTGCCGCTCATATGCAATTTCAACTTCCCAATGCTTCCACCTCCACCTTGTTCTGTCGAATAATAAAGATATGCTTCTTTTATTATATAATTCTACACTACACAGTCAATCCGTGTCCTATGACAACGAAATGGCACAAACGCCTTTTTTCTTTAACAAAAGTCTCGATTACGCTGTTTTTTAACATTTCGCCAACAATGATCTAACCAAACTAAAGAGAGTATCCTCGCTCATGCTTCCGCATGGCTGGATACTCTCTTTTTGCAATACTGTTATTTTCTCAGATTCTATCCGCTAATTACGATGTAGACTCAATCTCCACTACGGTTTCCGAAGCGGGGTTCCAGCGCCATCTGGCTTGTTTCCCTCTTGCGTTATGCAATCCACCGATCCAGAATTCATCCTGCTTCAGCAGTGCCCAATCGACTTCTTCATTCAACACCTGAATTCCGAGTTCCGTTAGCGACAGGACTCCGTCACGGAATTTTTCATCATGCTGCTTGAAATTAGGGAAAGTGGTTGCACCGCTCATCTGAAGTAGAGCATGAGGTCCTTCTGTCATCCGCCTCAGATGTGCCCAGTATTCAAGATCACCCATTCCGAGAATATGCAGCTTGTCTCCTACCTCGCGAAATAATGGATACGGATGCTCCACACCTGCTCTAATAGTCTCCAGTGTTGTCTGCTCAATGAGTCCCAGACCGTTCGATACAGATGGCAGCCGGGACAAATGTGCCTTAAAGGCAGCTTTCGCAAAGGGTAGCGCAGAAGTATCTGCCTGCAAGTAATCCAGATGATGCCGGAAATCAGTCGACGTATAGGCTTCCCAGAACTGTGCACCGGCTTGTAACTCGTTTTTCTCAATCACATGCCAACTGCCGGACAGACGTTCAATCTGTGTGGAGGTAAGCTGTCCGAGTCCTCTAAAGTGCTCAATCTCTGGATACGAGTCAATGCAGAGCAGATTCAGTTTCGTATTCTGGAGTGCTTGTCCTCTGAAATAATGCAATAGATAAGATAACATCGTCTGATCATAGAGATCGTATTCGAACCATAAGACAATTTCCTTATATTGTTGAAACGAATGCAACTTGCGTTCAAGCTCCTCAATCTTCAAGTATTCCGCCTGTGGAATGCCCAACTGCTGCTCTAACACGGATGCCCGATTCTGCCGCTCCTTCGTAACCCCCATCTCTTTGGCTACCGGGCCAAACGTGTACAACTCTCTCCATACCAGGATGTCTCCCTGAATTCCACTCTCTCTTAAACGATTGGCAGCGTGATCCCCATTCATAATGTGTAACAATCCTTTTCCCCCTTCATACAAGTCACTGAATACAGAGACCAGATCCCTTACTGGCATAGAGCGCTTAAGTTTGGATCGGGCATCGAACAGTCTTTTCTTTAATGCAGGTACCTTCACCCCGAGGAAATCCGATATTTCCTTGAGCGAGTATCCTTCCAAATAAAACAGTTCAACAGCAATCCGCATCGATGATGGCAGTATTGAGATAGAATCACGCAGCGTACGATGCATTTCATTTTGCACCGCTTGTTTTTCCGGATCATGCGCCTGATCCTCTTCATGGAATACATGCTCCAGCTCCTGAACTGGAATCATGGTATGCTGCTTGCGTCTTAGCCAGCGATAACACTGCCTCTCCACAATCACCTTGAACCACCCGGGAAAAGCCTCAGGAGCTTCCAGCTTGGACAGATTGCCAAAGGCTTCAGTAAATGCTTCCTGAACGACATCTTCTGCCCAAAATGTATCCCCCAGTCGGTGGTAGGCAACAGCAAGTGCCATCCCGCGATATTGAGACATCAGTTGTGCGTAAGCTTCGGGTTCGCCCTTCATCGCTCCTTCAATCCATGAATTCAATGCTATGGACTCCCTTCATATAAGCATGCTGCTTGTTCTGTTCATGTATAAGTGCCATGTTATCGCCAAAAGGTTACGTATGACTCTAAACCTATAGTAACCTTAGTATATATGCTTATGTAAAAAGCTGCCCCGTTTGCGGATAACCTCCACATTCGGGACAGCCTGCAATTCACTATGTGTTAGACATGTCAAATATCAATTGAAATCGTGAAGCGCCAATTAAAATCTGCTTGGAGCTTGCGGGTAATTGCCTACCACTCCAGGATATTGATACAACAACGGCTCATCAAATGTAGCATAGTCGAAGTTGACCATCAACAGCATGATCCTTCTTCCTGTCTTCGGGTCACTGATGATAATATGATCACGGCCCGCTGCTTCAATAATACCTTGGAATATACGAGCGTTCCATTCTTTGTTGCCCTCATATGTCATGTAGAACGTACCGAATTTCCCGAGATTCAAACGTAAAATATTCTCAATGTATGACTGCTCAAACTGTGGAGCCGTTGTTGTAATCACTGCACCCGTTGGTGTCATTGGGCTTCCACTGGATACGAGTGGGGGTACACTTGTGGAGCTTGGGGACACCATCCCTGGCGTTGGTGACATGGCAGGCATTCCGTTACCGATTTTGTAAGACGTACCTTGAACCTGAGAATTGGCTTGTTGACCCAACACGGAATTCGCTTGCTGACCCAACACGGAATTCGCTTGCTGACCCAGTGTTTGAGTTGTTGGTTGATAAGGCTGATTAATCATGATGATTCCTCCCCAAATTTAATATACTTCCGGACAGTCTTCGCCTGAAGGACTGAAGAAACAATGCGCTTTGAAACGTCCTGTATTTTGCTGGTCATACCACGTTTCCGGACACTCGGCCACAGGTCGGAAGAACCACAATGAATTGCTGGCAGGCCAGAAGCGCTCTCCATTAATCACCCGTTGTGCGAGACGAATCTCGGACTGTCTTGCCCGTTGGTAAAAGTACCCCTTCTGTGTTGACTCGTAGCCTCCTGGATTCTGGAATACCATACGATTGATATCGCGAATATCCTTAAAGTCCAGACAATCCACCAGCACCCGGTTCACACTTACATTGCCCACAAGCAACATACCCTGTTCGCCGTCACCTTCAGCCTCTGCCCTCATGAGCCTAGCCAGCAGCTTGACGTCCTCTGAGTTGGCTTTAATAACAGCCATAGTCTGTTTCCTCCCTTGTTTCAGCTGTTCATCTCCGTACATCGTATTGTGCAGGAGCCCATTCGGTGACACGATTCCATCTTTTTTCCATAAAAAAAAGCCCGGAACCTCACCCAAGGTGAAGTCCCGAAGCAACTCGTTTCTTATAATACTCGCCTGTTCAGGGCTTGGCTTCAATCCAATAATCATAGGCATGAACAATGTTGCCTTGGTAAGCCTGATGTTCGGCCAGCAGATCCGGAAGCTTGGCAAGCTGAAGTTCCATCTCCGCTGCCCCTTTCTCATAAAAGGAAATATGAGGACCTTCATGGTTCTGCTTCATTTCGACCGAAATCATCAACCTTTTTCCCAAACGATCCGCGATCTCCATCTCCTGACTCACAACAGCAGCAATCCCATTGGAACCTTCGGCGTTGTTACGGAAGGCCATCAGCGACACATGATCGAGTGTACGGATCATAAATTCAGCCACAGATGTATCCTTTCCTGGCAACGCGAAGCTATCCAGCCATACAGCAAGGTCTGCGCTTGTTTCGAGATCACTGTCCTTCTTTGTTTCTTCCTGGAAAAATGTAATATTGGCAGCCCATTCGGTCAACAGGGTGTCCCGACTATTCTCCCACTCCGGCAATGTGTAAGGCTCAATATCCAGATGGATGCCTTCAAATCGTTCATCCGGCTCGGATTCAGCATTATAGTTTTTCACATAATCAATCAATCGCTGAATGCGTGGACGATTCTCCTTTTTGCCCCAGATGGGGTGTCCACCCATCGCATGGATCTCAATGCCCTGCGCTTTTGCCCGTTTCACAAAACTGCGATAACTGGAATAGGGTTGATCCAGATCTAACCGCACATACAACCAGTTAATATTCTGCTCTCTAGCAAACGCTAGTATGTGCTCTCCGCCGTCATGCGTCACCTGAGAGGCCTCCCAGATATACGTTCCCCGAATCTCTGGCTGATTGGATGGAATCTCCGGTGATGGCAGTTCTGACGGCTCCAGTTGTCCCCAGTATACGATGTCATGTACTGCAGAACCTGCGTAGGAACTATGTCCGCTGAATGCTGAGGCAACTTCTTCAATAACGCTTTCCAGTTGTGCTGCACCTTTCCCGGCAAATGTCGTGAACTCCTCGCCAGGCATTGGCTTGGTGTTCAACCCAACCGTGACGCTCACATTGCTGGCATCGGCCCAGTTCATTTCCTGTTCAATTAAACGTATGATACCATTGTTCCCTTGTGCGTTATCACGGTAAGCGAGTAAAGTGACATGCTCCACTCGTTCAATGAACCAACGTGACAATGGTTCGTTATCTGCATCCTCAGAAACTCTATTTCCTGTGACGGTATAGGAATCCAGCCAAAATGGCAGGTCAATATTCACTGCAACTGCGCCATCCTGTCTCACTTGCTCAAATAACAGATTCATATTGGCTACCCAGGATTGTACCAGTGGCTTGGCATCTTCTTTCCAAGCTGGTAACACGTAGGGCTTGATATCCAGATGTATGGCATCAAATTGCTCGTTGGGCTCAGCAGCTTGATTGTAATCACTTACCCACGACGCTAATCTGAGCATGGGGCCTTCACGACCACTGAGTGCCCAGGATGGATCACCTCCCAGCGCTTCAACCGCAATACCTGCACGGCTTGCTTTGGCTATAAACGTCTGGTATACCTCTTTGGACAGCGTCATGTCTACATTCACGTACAGCCTGTTTATCTTATGTTTAGCTGCATTGGCCAACAGCTCATCTCCGTTGCTAACAGACTGTGCCTGCCATACCCAGGCCGCCCGTATATCTGCGCCGTCAGCTTCAGCAGGTGACTCATTCCATATCATTATCATCCCTCCGATCAGCAGTAACAGCCAAAATACCTTCCGGGATTGTTTCCCGAACATATACTCCCTCCATTCCTCTACTGTTGTAAAATCACATTTATTATAGCAACCGAGTTATTAAAAACAAATAAGCCCAAGTGCTTAACTTGGGCTTATCACTCTTAAGTTGGGACAGCTTAGGGCTCGCCCGGTTCAATCCCGGTTCTAGTCCTCATATATCATTTTTCGGGTCATGCCTCCATCAATAACGAGGTTGGTCCCTGTGACAAAGGTATTGCTTGGATCAGACAAATATAAACAAGCACGGGAGATATCCGAAGGAACACCCACACGACCGGAGGGATGCTGTTCATGATCCTCCTTTTTCAATTTCTCCACGTCACCTGTCTCAATCCATCCCGGACTGATACAATTGACCCGAATTTGGTCTTTGCCCAGTGAGACCGCCAGCGCATGCGTCAGAGCTACAATCGCTCCTTTGGATGCGGCATAAGCTTCGGTATCCGGCTCAGACATCAGCGCACGAGTAGAAGCCATGTTGATAATGGCACCTCCATGTTCATTGCTTTTCATATGTTTGGCTGCTTCCCGACTCGCCAAAAAGCAACTTCTCACATTGGTATTGAGCACATCGTCCCATTCTTCCAGCGTCAGCTCATAGGGTGATTTCCATTTGGCGAGTCCTGCATTATTCACCAGAACATCAATTTGCTTGAATTCTTCCACGGTTGTACGAAAAAGATTCGTAATATCCTGCTCGCTCCGAACATCACATTGGACAAAGATGGCTTCTCCGCCTTCATTACGAATGGAAGCTGCAGCTGCCGCCCCTTCTGCTTCCTTGTAGTCAGCAAGTACAACTTTGGCCCCGGCGACTGCATAAGCCTCAGCCACACTTCGTCCTATTCCCTGAGCGGCCCCGGTTACAACAACGACCTGATCTGTAAATGACATATTGATTGCCTCCTCTATGGTAATGATCCTTTGATCATAATCTCATTAAGCCTCTTCTTATATAAAAACACGTTAGGCCCATTAAGAAACGCTTGTCCAGCAAATAATCAAAAAAAGCTCACGCCATTCTGGCGCAAGCTGCTCAGTTTAACCCCGTAGGCGTTCAGAATATACGCGATTATATCGCTCGAAGCCTACATAACGTGTTCCTTTGAACGAGAGCCGTCCTTCATCCCCCTCAGCGCACAAACCATACTCTTCGCCATTGACTTTGAATTCGAGCCGATCTCCACTTTCTACTTCAAAGGTGACGTAGTATAACGTTCGTGCTGTACTGCCCGGTTCAGATTGCGACTGACTCATCTTCATCCGTCTGCTGGTGATTCGTGAAGGCACGGTCAATAGCGGCTCCGAGTTGTTGCGTCCCCACCTCCATACCTCCTTTCCCATCGACAGAAGGACTATACCTATAATCAGAACAAATACAACCGGAAAGACGGTTCCAAACAAATCAAACATCCAGGATGATTCAATGCCCATGTCTCTCCCTCCGTTCATACAACTTAGGACAGCCGGAGTCTTGACCCGTCTCCTGTAAATGTATATGCACTTAAACAAAGAACTTGTTATCCGGATTGAAATCGAACGGTGTGAAGGGAAAAACCCTCCGGCAGAATACCGAAGGGTTGCTTTATACGAAAATAAGTACTATCTCATTATCTAATACCCTGCTGCCTAGCAGCCCTGTTTTACTTAAAGGTTGTTGCAAATCGTTGATCCAACAATATAACCTGTCCCTCTTTTGTCAGCATAAACGATGCACGATAGATAGCCAAATCATCTTTTTCCGCTTGCAGCGACTTCTCATCCAGGAATGTTTCCTTCTGAATATGATAGGCATAATCAATATTACGTTCAGATTCAACCAAAACATGTTCCTTGCCATACAGATCGAGAATCTCTTGATGTGTCATCCCCGCCTCTGCCCCGCGAGCCGTCTTAAAGTAACCTTTCGAGTCCTTATTCAAGATGATACTAACGACTTTGCTATCCCTGTAGCCAATCGTAATCCCGTTATTGTATTGATAGGATTGACCCACACTGGTTGATGTTCCCGCACCGAGGATTTTCTCCACCTCTTCCTGACTCATTCCATACGTAATCTTATCCTCACTGTCGGTCTTCGTCACAGCCAGATCCTGTTCTGAAAAAAATTTATAGTGACGTTTTCACCATTCCTCACAAAACAAAAAGGGTATCCGATATGTAGTTACTCCTGTACCATTATCCGCTCCAACTGAGATAACAGCCTCAGGTAAAACACTGCTATCTCAGTTCAAGCAAACCCATGTTACCGTTGTGGATGCATATTTAATAAAGTTAAGGAGAGTTTGCTAGCCTGTTAACGGACTCATGCTAATTGTGTGATCACAAGATGTGCGGATACAGGTCTAGTTCCGCCCGCAAGTGGCGTGATTGTTAATGCTGTAGCATTACCAGCCGGGTTCCGCACGGTCAGAATAGAATTAATCACGGTTGTCTGAACCAAAGCCATACCAACAATCTGAGACGTTCCCGTTGCTCGCCCAACTACTGTGAAAGCCAGATCTGCCCCATTGAGGGTTAAGATTAATTGACCCGCTTCATTGATGCTCACCTGGAACAAAATCTGATACGTACCAATGGCTGCCAGATTGAAGGAACTAGGCCCTGTGCGTGCGATAGTTGTTCCACTTGTCGGCCCATCCTGAGGAAAACTTACATCTGTACCGGGAGCAACCGTTGCAGCATTATCAGGTGGCATCAGTGCGAAAAAGTCAGCGAATCCAAGTACGCTTCCGGCTGCCCCTGTTGCACCTGTAGCTCCCGTTGCTCCAGCGGGACCTGCTACTCCTGTCGCACCTGTCGGGCCTACTGCTCCAGCAGTACCTACCGCTCCTGTTGCACCAGCTGGGCCTGCCGGGCCTACTGCTCCAGCAGCGCCTACCGCTCCTGTTGCACCGGCTGGGCCTGCCGGGCCTACTGCTCCAGCAGCGCCTACCGCTCCTGCTGCTCCTGTCGCACCCGTCGGCCCAACAGCTCCTGGAAAACCTTGAGGTCCAATTGCTCCGGCAGGTCCGGGATTACCTTGCGGACCTTGTGGCCCTACAGCCCCTGCTTCTCCCGGAATCCCCTGCGCTCCCATAGGTCCAGCAGGTCCGACCGGACCTTGAGAACCTACCGCTCCAGCAGGACCAGGCTGTCCCTGGGGCCCTTGTGGTCCAGGTGGCCCCCCCGCTGGTCCTTGAGCTCCTGGTGGTCCTTCAACCCCTTGTTTACCTTGGATACCCTGTACGCCTTGTGTACCTTGTGGTCCTGTTGGACCAACAACAGTAGGGGTAGATATATTTACTTCTGGAGGCGGACATTTTACTTGAACGAACTTTTTAACCACTTTCAATCGGCGGTCTTTTCTTTTAACTTTACATGGACATACTGTTGCCTTTTTTCTCTTCATACGTTTCTTCACTTCTGAATGACTCACAGTGTGGACACCTCCCTATAGACATAGTTTAACGTACGTATGTAGATGAATAGATGCGTGGACGAACAACCATTTTAACTAAAAACTCCGCTAATTATCAGGTAAAACAATAAAATTAGTAGCAACTGCCTATACGTTTGATCTATTTTGTTCATAATCATCGATTCAAGCGAGTTGATTTACATGAGGAGACTTGTTCACAAAAAAACTCATGCCATTTGGGCATGAGTTGCAGGATTTAACCACGCAGACGTTCCGAACAAAGCCTATTAGTTCGTTCAAAGCCAATATATCATGCCCCTTGAAAGAGGGCCGTCTTAAATCTGCATCGGGTGTACGACGATATATGAGTTTTGACAAAAGGGCAACCATGACCTCCATAACGTGTTCAGTTCACTAATGCTGATTTTTCGATTGTAATATTCTTCATCACAATTAATCTTGTGATCTAACGATTCTGCCAAGTAAAAATGTGTTTCATCATAGCCAACGACGGGAACAAAATGCAAATAACGTTGTTTGGGATGTACTCTAATAAATAAAATAACTGGCACCCCTTGGCTGATCTGCTTCTTCAACGTGTTCACATTTCCTCGTAAGTACATTGCCTGATATCCTAGCTTCCTGAAAAAAACAACGACCGCTTTGGGATATACGGTTCCATCCAGTAATTTGCGAGGATAGGTTTCATAAATCTTTGTTCCGTTGGACTCCAAACCGAAATGTCTCAAGACGAACGCACTCGAAAATGCAGCGCATTCGTAGTTTTTCTGAATATCCAACCGATTTGAAGATTGAATGTAATATGTGCTTGGCACACTGACTGTGTACATGCGATCTTTCTTAGGAAAACTGAAATAAAGGGAGATCACCCAGAGAATAATCAACCAAAGTAATACATTGAGAAACAATACATGACCTCCTTCGCTTCATCAAGATGTCTTTTAGGTGTTCATTCCTCGCACCAGTTCTTTAAAACCCATTCTTTAATTTGTTCAGCTACTCCCACTGCTGTAAGCTCTGTCGTATCAATTGTTTGCATTGGCGGGTCAAACGCAGTTTCCGAATTCTGGAGTAACCAGTTGGCAAAGTTTTTGTGTTCTTCAACCAGGTTCTCGTTCCACCCACGGGCTCTTAAACGCGTCTTGCGAGTAACATCGTCACAATGCAAATTCATATATAGAATTCGATCAAATCGATCTATGTAATCGGACGATGCAATGTTTTCCGGCACCATCGTTCCGCATAAAACAGTCCCTCGTCCACTTAGCGATATGTTATACGCAATCCTCAACCAATTCTCTTTGGCAATCTGCCAATCCATGTTATCGATGATATCCATATCAAAGACGTCAAATTCGGGTAGCTGCTTCCGAACATGCGAAGAGATCGTTGTTTTTCCTGTTCCGCTTGCGCCTGTCACTACAAACAGCGGTAATTTGCTCATAACTAGCTCCTTTAGTTAAAATAAAATTTGATTTATTGCGTTCTCCATTGATCTGCTTTCAAGCCATAAATGATAGCGATATATAGGTAGCAGTATCCATTTGATATTTAAACATAGCCCACTCTCCGATTCATTTAATCACCGTTTTCTTGCTTTAATCACAAAGGATACAGGTAACATCTTTGCTCTTTTAAGGAGACTATCGCTAATATTATGTAATTGCATGATATCCCTATCGGATTCTTCTATCATTTGTTCAATGACAAATCCCGATTTCGCTAACGCATTGACATAGGTTGATAGTTGACGATCAGCCAAGGTTAATTCACCCTGACAAAAGTCAGGAGATACCGCATACCACGATTCATCAGAATATGGCTTATTGAAGACAAATCTATCATTTTCTTCAACGACACATCTATGAATTGGATGAGACCAGCTGAAAATAAAAATGCCATCTTTCTTTAAATAAGAAGCGATTCGGCTGAAAGTACCTTCAAGATCGGTTGTCCAACCTATGGCATAAATCGAATACACAGCGTCAAAATAATTAGTAGGAATACCGCATTCCTCTTCCATGGGTGAACATATCAATGTTGCAGGAATTCCGTATGTCCTCAAGTGTTGTTGTGTCTTTTCTATCTGTTTCTGGGATATATCCATACCCCATAGCTCCCCAGCTTTGCGGTCTCCATGATACTGCAAGGATTGACCATTTCCACAGCCCACCTCTAACATCTTTAATCCTGAGACATCACCAAAAAGTTGGTGTTTTTCTTCTGAGATAAATGCTCCATAATGTGGAAGCACGATTGCTCTCAAAAAGTCATTCCCTTTTGTATCCCAATAAAAGCTATTTGTTTCATAAACACTGTACTTGTTCATCTGATAGCCTCCCTTATACACTACATTCAGAACATCACTTGTTACCTTCGTTGAAATATGTAATCTCATTGCCATTAAGTAAGCTTTTAAAGCCGTTCTTGTAGTAAGTTTTAAATATTATTCTTATCACTGAACTCAATGCAAAAAGGTTGCATCTCAGGTTTTAAGCAATACTCTATTCTTTCTCTGAAGTTTTTCCATTCGACTTTTAAAATGGCTTCTTTGATCGGAAAGAAACCAGACTCTAAGCTCTCCGATGTTGTCGTTAATTCTCCTCCTATTGGTTTGGCTAGAAATAATGTGTTACATATTGAATTCTCGATATTTTGAAATATTCCACAGAATTTGATAATTTCAATGTCGATTCCGGACTCCTCTTTCGTTTCTCTGATCGCAGCTTGACTTAGGGATTCTCCTTCTTCTACTTGACCACCTGGCATTTCCCAACCTCTTCGTGGTCCTCTAATAAGTAATAATTCATTTTGTTCGTTGATCACGATTGCAGCGGCAGATAAGATATGTTTGGGAGGGCTCATTTATTCGACTCCTTCTAGAGAGATTAATATACGTTTGAAGAACAATTTATATCCAGGCTAAAAGAAGTTATATATCCCATCTTCAAAATAATTGTATTCTTCATCCGTTATTCTTAACTTTCCATACCCGTTATAAAATATTTCTCTATCTCTTTCATTGTCAAACGCATTATGTTTCGGTCTAATGGCTAAGGCTACATCATATCTTGGGTCACCATAAGCTGCTCCTGCCCAGTCAATAACTCCAACAATATTGCAATCATTAACTAGCACATTATCTATAGTAAAATCTCCATGAATGAAAGTGTTGTCTATTGGTTTTGGTCTTGCTTCTTTCAACTGTTGAAGTAGTTCTGCTGATCCGTCTACAGCAAAGTGAGTTAGATTATATTCTGCTTTACTAAGCATTGTATCTAACCAAGGACTGTCATTGTTCAATAATTCAACAGGACAAGAGCATTCATGCATTTTCTTTAAACAAAGCCCAAAGTTAAAAATCGCTTTTTCTTTACTTCGGAGGTCAGGCATCTTAGAGAGAAATTCTCTTAAACTTATTCCATCAATATAATCCATCAGAAGCCATCTCGATGTCTCCTCAGTATGAAATGAATATACCTTTGGAACAGGGAGTCCGGTATGGTAAAGGTATTGGAGCACCTTATATTCATCGGATAACCATTCATTATAAAGATCGTTTTCTGTCTTCTTGATGATGTACTTTTGGTCAAACGTATCCAGAATAGCCACAGTAGAGGTATGACCTTGCTTAGGAAAAGTGATGTTCTGAACTTTCCCTATATGTTCTTTTATTTCAATGGGGAGATCCTGAATATTCATGGTTTCATCCTTTCTACTATCTCATGCCCTTACTGATCACGTTCCCGTTGAACTCTTCTCCATATCATCGACCTCCAAACTAAGAGTCAATAAAAACAATTCCACATTTTGAGTAATTCACCTTAATAATTTCTATAATAACCCATGCTGCAATATTTGCGAAGTGAATTTAAAAGCGCATACATTTTACTACAAATCAAAAAGAACCCTCCCGCAGGAGCGTTCTCCGTGATTGATCCGTGTATCATTAGCCTATGCGTACATTAGATCCATATACCCGCGAGTTACATCTCCACCTTCGGCTGGTTCGGGCTGGTCTGCCTGTGCGTGTTCTGCCATGCAAGCCTTCACTGCATCCTCTGTTGTACAACGATTAGCATCGTCGCATGTGTAGCATAATTGAAGCATATATCTGGTTAATTCATCCGCCTGCGTGAATTGAGTTTGACCGTTGGTTCTCATCTTCATCACTCCTTCTCTTGTTGAGTTAAATATATCACCTTCTAGCGGATTTATTTGTGATTTATTTCACAAACTAAGAAAAAAAGAAAAGGAACCCGTAGGCTCCTCTCCTTCTCCTATCTATTCACATCGATAAAACTCTACGTTTATAGTACTTTCCAATGTACACCGCCATCTACCGTTTGCAATAACAACGATCTTTTGGCATCTGTATTTTCAACCAATATCCAGCCAAGCTTAGGGGTAACCATCTGAATCTTCACAATTTCCGGATAGTCTTCGAGAATTTTCTCCAGTACACTGCTTGCAGGAAGAGCGCTCCACGTTTTGCCCGCATCCTTGGTGTGGTAGGTTATGCCCTTTTGCATCGCCCAACCTTCCGATGCGTTCAGAAATACCGGTGAAAGGTTACGATTCGCACCCGTTTGTTTGTTTAAAGTGAAATTGGACAGCTTCCAGCTCTTTCCGCCATCGGTGGTAAAGAATCCATTAAATGTCGTGCTCTCGCCTTTAGAACAGGACATTGACATCCAGGCTGACTGTGCTTCACGTCCAAAAAATTGTGGTGAACTGACACTGAAATTACCACACCCGTTGAATTTGTTTCGATCAAAGAAGGATGGTCCAGTATTCCAGTTCTCTCCGCCGTCTGATGTTACATACAACTTCGGTGTGCCGAACTCCAGCGCTGTTAAGAAACCATGTTTTGGATCCGAGAAAGTCATCCCCGTGGTGTATCCACGTTTGGAAATCTCTTCTGCTTCCTGTTTGCCATCTTCATCACTGGATGACATCCGATTCCAGGTAATTCCACCGTCCTCGGTAAAGTAAAGTTTCTTGTCCTGTTTACCAATAGCGGTATCGACCGTGGTGAGAATCCAGCCTTTTTCAGGAGATACAAATGAGATCGCAGTCACTTTATCCGTCTTGGACAGAGAAGACAGACTCCAAGTTACGCCTCCATTGTTAGTGCGAAGCACCATGGTATCTGTTCCACCCATACCTTCACGAACAATCCAACCATGTGCACGATCTACAAAATAAATGCTTTGTCCATATTTAGGGTTAGCCGGAAACTGTACATTTTCCGAAGGTGAAATATTGGTCCAGGTCTTTCCCTGATCCTGAGTGTAGTACAGGCGCAGCGCATTCCTCGTCACACCCCACGCCAATCCTCCGTTGTCATTGAGCAACTGAAAATCGGTCAAACGGGTCTGTATTTGGTACTTGGCGTTATCCGCAGATTCTGTACTGTTGACAGGGGGAACGACAGTTAATGTCTGCCCTGTATTCCCAGCATCCTCCTGTTGCTGCGGAGGTTCTGCTTCCGGAGGTTGATCTGAGTCGGTGCATGCAGCCAATACAGCTGCTATACCTAGAGACAGCAATGCTGTCTGCGCGATTTTAATCCATTGCAAACGCAAGTGGGTTCCACCTCTCTCATCCAATATACAGGCGCGCATGCCTGTCCTATGGCGTTTTTATTTACGATTCATCAGAATCCACTGCTCCTATTCTACCACAAACCTTGTGTAAAAGGCTCATTGCCCACTCCTGATCAGCCCGCTCCCTTTTTCCAGCTGATGCTCTGGGCTATATGTCGCACATTTATTACCATTAATTTCATCCTAATCTGTTTTTCGACGGATTAATTGGTAAAAAGACATGAAATGTGAACTATTTTATAGACAACACTCGCTTTATATTCTTCAATCCCTTAATATGGATGGGAGTATAACCCCAAGGGAGTGGATATGAACATGACAAACAGTGCAGCATTGAAACCAAGTCGTGTCGTGATTGTAGGCATGGGTGCGGTGGGAACAACAACGGGATACACGCTAATGCTGAGACAGCGTTCGTCCGAGTTGGTATTTGTGGATGTGAATCATGATAAAGCAACCGGCGAAATGCTGGATATGAACCACGGTCTTCCGTTTACGGGTGGCGTGAAAGTATGGGCTGGCGATTACTCCGACTGCAAAGATGCAGATATCATTATTATTACAGCCGGCGCTTCCCAGAAACCAGGCGAGACCCGGATTGATCTGCTGAAGAAAAATGCAAGCATTTTCAAAGATATTATTGAGCGTATTACTGAAGTGAACTCTCATGGTATTTTGCTGATTGCAACCAATCCTGTAGATATTCTGTCCTATACTTCGTGGAAACAAAGCGGATGGCCTGCTTCCCGTGTCATCGGTTCAGGCACATTGCTCGATAGCGCACGTTTCCGTTACCTGATTGGTAAGAACAAAGGGATCGACCCACGTAGTATTCACGCCCACATTATTGGTGAGCATGGTGATTCCGAAGTACCGGTATGGAGCCTGGCTAACGTTGCAGGAACAGATCTGGAACTGGATGAAGAAACACAACAGGATATCTTCGACCGCACCAAAAATGCAGCGTATGAGATTATTAATGCCAAAGGCGCGACTTCCTATGCAATCGCCCTTGCTCTGGACCGCATTGTAGCTGCAATTCTGGGCAACGAAGGCTCCGTTCTGAACGTGTCCACGTTCCTTGAAGATTACAATGGCGTATCGGATGTCTATCTGGGTGTTCCATGTGTAGTAGATCGCAACGGTGTGCGCGAAATTCTGCCTCTTCCGTTGAATGAGACCGAGAAAGTAGCTTTCCAGGCTTCTGCTAACAAATTAAAAGAACAAATCGCTGGATTGGAGTAATCCGACCACGTAATCATTCATGTCGTGAACGATTAAGCACGTTAACCGTTGTGAATTAACATATCTGTCTTAGCCAAAGGGATCATTTGCTTCTTCCAGTGAGAAGATTCAGATGGTCCTTTGGTTTGATTTTAATTATAAAAATGATTATTCAAGATATAGGTTTACATAATATTTATTATGTTTAATAATCTGAATGAAAACAAAAAAGCCTGTCACTTGGACAGACTTCTCTTCGGATTACATACTGGCTTTATCTTCTAATATGTCGGGAGTTTAACGTCCAGCAGAGCCATAGCCTCTTCTTTCTCCCTACTGGTGACATGTGTATAGACGGTGGTCGTTTGAATCGACGCGTGACCAAGCAGCTCCTGCACGGTACGCAGATCGGCTCCACGCCGTAACATCATAGTCGCGAAGGAGTGACGCAGCTTATGACTGGAGTAATTTTGACGTTGATTGGCTGGTGATTCCTGCTGGAAACGTTCAAAGGTTTCCGTAGATATGAGCTGGATGCTGCGAATCGACAGTCTTTTCCCTTTTTGCGAGACAAATAGAGCTTCCTCTTTTGGCCGCCAAGGGTCCAGACGCTCAGCCATAGCTTGAGATAAAACGTCTGCCACGGTCTCCGGTACAGGAAGCGAGCGCCATTTACGACCTTTACCAAATACATCCAATGTACGCCGCTCCGCATTATAATCTTTGCAATCCAAAGCATGTACTTCTCCAACCCGTAATCCCATATAGCCCATCAGCAGAAAAACAGCCAGATTACGTGTGCGATACTTGCCATCTACCGACTCCAGGAAACGTGTCAGACCACTTTCATCAAGGAAAACGGGCGCACGGTTTTTCTCGGTTTTGGATTTTTTGATCCCAAACGCCGGATTATTCGTTAACAATTCGAGTTCAATGAGGGACTTGTAAAAACAGTTCACCGCCGCATGTTTGCGATTTCTCGTGGCATCACTAACCCCACGCTCCCGAGCGCGGGACAGAAAAGACAATACATGCAGCTTTTTGACCTGCTCCAGTGACTTTCCTTGAATGGAGACCAGGAATTCTACCACGTCACCCGTGTATGATTTTAACGTATGTCCTGTATATCCGGCGTCCTTCATCCATATGTGAAAAGCTTCAAGCTCGTCCGCATATTGCTCCTGAATCTCCTCGGTCATCATCTGTCTACGTCACCTCAATTCGATTCTTTATAAGTTGAACAGTGCTCCTATGCTTCGTCCACAATGACAACGTCAATCAGCGGGATGATCGCTTCGGGCTTGCCCTGACTACGGGTAAGTACAAACGATGGCAATGGATTCTCGTGCAGCCCATTCACGGATTCACAGATCTGAGTATACAGATCCATATGCAACGTCTCGCCTTCGCCCGCTACATCAATAACAGGCCAATCGTTCTGCACACAGGCAGGCCAGTAAGCTAGCTCATTCGCAGGTACGATACTTAATTGTTGAATGGACGGATCAAGATGGTAAATCCCTTGCCGTTCAGGTTCATCGCCCAGCTTGTCCACGGCAAGTATTCGAGCAGACTGCTCATCTGGTGCAGAATAGAGTGAATAACACCACGGAGTCACGCCCCAGGCAATCGCCATCAGCCCCTCTTCCAGCAAAGTATCTGACAGATTGCCTTCGGCAAATTGCTCGATCAGATTATGGTTACCCGGTCCCATCAGTTCCTCTACACGTTCAGCGAGTCGAGGCAGGTCAGCGAGAATGAATCCTCCTCTCCCGTAGGAGTCAAACACATGATGGTTTCTGCTCCACACAGCTTGAGATGGTGAACTCAACGACGCTGCTTCTGCCGGGAAAAGCGATATATATACGGTAATCACCTGCGCATACTTAACCATTGCAAGTTGTTCAGGTTCGAGCGCGTCTTCAGCAATACGAGGTGTTTTCATATGCAGGGAGATTCGAAGTTCGTATTCCCCCTCTGTAAATGCTGCCCAACCAAGATTAACAGACTGTTCAACGCCTTCAATAGAAGCAATGGAGATCGAGCTATCCGGTTTCAGGTTAACAGCATACTGCACGTATGCTAGCTCTTGACCATAGATGATATTAGCATCCTGACGATTGACCGGTGAATCCAACTGTTGTGAAATGACAGATACTTTACGTCCATCCTTCAGAAGGCGCTGCGGATCAATATCCAACTGTAAGGTTTGTGAATCCTCTAATTGTGAAACAATTAATTGCGCCTCTGCAAGTACGGATGAGTCAGCTAGTGCAAATCCAAAAGCTGCATTTTGATGATCTGAATTCGTATGTAATGGTGTGTTCATGATACATCCCCTCTCTTATGTCTGATGGCATATCACATCCCCAAATATATTTCATATTTGGATTAGCCGCAACCCCGACCCCGTGATTAAGTTCTTCATGCCCCTTATTACTTACCCATATATGAAGAAAATTCCAACCTTCTTCTGCTGTTATCACCCTTTATCTTTTTATAAGAAAATTCCCCATCCCGCTTCGCCAAGGCGACACGAAATGAGGAACGGTTGAAGTTATTCTTGGCTTGTCTACTTATCCTTCGCTCTGAGAGCACTCGAGATCCGGCGTGCCGGATTCAGATGACTGTAATGGCGTCCATACGCAAAGTAAATGATCAATCCGATGATCAACCAAGCAAAAAACGTAATCCATGTCAGAGCCGCAAGGCGTGTCATCAGGTATGCACAACCCAAGGCACTCAGAATCGGAATCAGTGGCACAAAGGGAACGCGGAAGCCACGTTTGAGATCAGGGTTATTTTTACGCAATACGATAATGCCCAGACTTACCACTGCAAAAGCAAACAACGTTCCGATGTTCGTAAGCTCCGCCAAATGTCCCAACGAGATGAACCCAGAGAACAGAGCGACGATAATGCCTGCAACCCATGTTCCTACCGCTGGTGTCTGACTCTTGCCACTAACCTTGGAGAAGACCGGAGACAGCAGTCCGTCACGAGACATGGAATAGAGCAAACGTGTCTGACCATACATCATGACCAGTAATACGGTCGTAATGCCGGCAATCGCTCCAAGAGAAACAATCCAGGACAATCCCTTCAGTTGGACATATTCAAATGCAAACGCAACCGGATCACTTACATTCAACATGTTATAAGGCACAATCCCTGTGAGGATCAACGATACAACAATGTAGAGAACGGTACAGATTGCCAGTGACGCAATAATTCCAATCGGCAAATCCCGTTGTGGCTGCTTAACTTCTTCTGCCGCTGTGGAGACCGCATCAAATCCGATGTAAGCAAAAAATACCGTAGCTGCTCCAGCTGTTACACCTGAGATACCAAAAGGCAAAAATGGCTGCCAGTTAGTTGGCTCTACATAGAAAACTCCTACACCAATGAAGATCAACACCACGATAATTTTAATCGCTACCATGATGCTATTCGCACGAGCAGCTTCCTTCACCCCTCGGGTAAGCAGGAAAGTAATAATTAACGTAATGACCGCAGCAGTGATGTCAAAATAAGTTCCCTTTTCCGGGCTGAACGCACTCGTAAGAGCATGTGGTAACTCCAGCCCGAATCCGGACAACAACGTTTGAAAGTATCCAGACCATCCACTGGCTACCGCCGCACTCGCAAAACCATACTCCAATATCAGATCCCATCCCAGAATCCAGGCAATAACTTCACCAAAAGCCGTATAGCTATACGTGTACGCACTACCCGATGCCGGTATGCTTGATGCAAATTCCGAGTAACATAATGCCGCGAATGCACATATGATACCTGCCAGCAAAAATGACAGTACAAGGCCCGGGCCGGCATACGTTGCGGCAGCTACACCAGTCAGCACAAAAATCCCCGTACCAATAATGGCACCCACCCCAAGTGTGGTTAAGTCCAACGGACCAAGCGCCCTTTTCAATGCACTGCTGTTATCGCCCTCCGAAGCAATTGGTTTTTTACGAAATAATGAAGATCGTTGTTTGTTCTCACGCATAGTCATGTTCCTCTCGTCATGAATCTTGAATGTGCTATGGATGTAGTAGCGATTGGATGGCTTCCCAACTGTTCTATGAAAAAGTCGTTTGTTCTATCTTATCGATCACCTATAAAAACCTATCGAATTCTACACGTTATCGCGTTGCTTGGTTAAATTTATTTTTGAAGATCACTTATTTTGTTCTTTTATCGCGAAATTTATCATGATCTGTTGCACGTGGATGAATATGAAAATGGATTTAAAACAAAACTGCGTATAATTTATATTATGCGCAGTTTTTATGAGCCTAATTTTCCGCGGAAAACATCTTATACTCCTTGTTATCTGAATTTAAGAAAAAGAGAGCTCTTTTCGTCTTTTTCTGCTGTCCCTTCCTACCTTATCCTGTCTAATTCCATGATATGAAGGCACGTAAAAGAGCCGCATATCATTATGCGGCCCTTTATTTCTTACTATAGGTAGAGGTGTATATAAAAATACGAACTGACTTCATTTCAGGTTTTTATGAAAAAGTAAATTATGAGAAAGCAATTCTCTCCGCGTCCGACATCCGGTATTGGGTTAACAAATAATCTTTGCTCTGCATCGCCGCATGACGAATCGCATCCAGATCAACATTCAACAGCTTACCCTCTCGCTTCACGAGTCTACCTGCCACAAAGACCGTATCCACATTGGATGGATTGGCAAATTGCACGACAGCGCCGATTGGATCATGGACGGGGAACATATTCAGATCGGTGGTACGAATCATGATCAGATCCGCTTCCTTCCCTGGGGTCAGTGTTCCAACCTTCTGCTCCAATCCCAATGCTTGGGCACCAGCCGAAGTTGCAAATCTCAGCACTTGGCTGGACTGCAAGTTCAACTCACCAGGCATCTCACCCTGCTGCAAAAGTTGTTCATTGGCTCTGGATCGTTCAGCTTGAAGTGCAAACTTCATCTGCGAGAACATATCTCCGCCTGTGGACGTCACCACATCTACACCAAGTGTAGGGGTTCCCCCATGTTCAAGAAAATAGCCGGTGGCCGGATATCCATGACCCATCATCATTTCAACCTCAGGTGTGACCGACAAGGAAGCACCGCTATCTGCCAGCATTTTGTATTCATCCATGCCCATGGTGTTACCATGAACGATATTCACCCGTGGACTTAACAGTCCCTCTTCGTACAATTGACTAATCGAACGATCCACAGATCCCCAACTGCCAAATCCGGCATGCATGGAACAGATCGCATCCAGCTCTTGTGCTAGTTCGATCTCTTTCACGGTTGTATCCCAATGACTGAACTCCGGACCACGAATGGCCAGCCCATAAGTAAGTAATTGATCCCGTGATGAAAAATAACGTTCTTTGACTCTTCTCACATCATTATTCGAATACGTGAGTTGACTATCCCGATTCCAGTAGTCCGTCTCACCAGGGATTCCATGAGCAAATACCGCCCGAATGCCAGCATCCTGAAGTCCACGAATCAGTTCATCCGTATGGTCAGGGGTATACGGCATGCTCCAATCCAACACCGTCGTAACTCCTGCATTAAGCGCTTCCAAGGAACCGAGCAGGTTGGCAATATAACTATCTTGTGGACGGAGCTTGCTTCCCATCGCACCATAATAGAGATTTTGCAAATAAACTGGTAACGACCAGTTGGTTCCCGCTGTTTTGACAAGTGATTCCCACACATGCCGATGTGTGTCCACCAACCCAGGCATAATAATCATCGATGAAGCATCAATGATCTCCGCATCCGGAATATCCAGGTCGGGCTGGATCGCCATGATCAGTGAATCCTGGATCAGAACGTCCGCCCTCTTATACTGTCCAATTTTAGCATCCATCGACAACACACAGCCATTTTTCAACAGATAACTTGTCCGCACAATACACATCTCCCATCTGATTTGGTTTGAAAGACGATCACATCCTGCTTACGAATCTGTACTGCTTCTGACTATTTTTTCGCTAGTATATATACATTATATAGTTATTGTTAGTATTTATCAATTTTGGGATTTTCGTTTCGCCCGAAATCTTCTGACCTTCATCAGATTGCCACACATCTTATCATCACAGTACTTCTGTGTTCTGCTTCGGGTATCATCATAGAACATCCATCGACAATCCGAATTATCACAGATCCGAATCCTACGCCCTTCTCCCTCCACCAAAGTCAAAGCAAAATCAGCGGCTACCTCAGCCATAACCTGCTGCCAATGCGCTTCTACAGCTACCAGTTGGAGTTTAATTTCCTGATCAATTGTATTCAATGTTCTTCTCACATGCCCTGCTTCCATAACGCCGTTCAACCATTGTTTTTCTATATCCGTTAATGATGCTCCTGAAGACACGCGGGCTCCAAGAGCCAACAATTCATTCCTGAAGTTTCTCATCGACAACTCATCTTCTGGAGATGCAGGGACAGAAGCGTTAAGGTGCCATCGCTCCAGAAAATCTTGCTGCCAGCTCGCCTTCCCAAGCCTGTCCTCCGATCGATCTCCCCCACGCCAGTCGTGATAATCGCTGTTTACAAAATCGGTCCATAACTTGTCCATATATACCCCCGTTCATGTAACTTTCTAATTAAATAAAGAAGGTTACAACTCATCTTTGATGTGTTATATTAAGTGTAACCTCATTAATCAATTTTAGCTAGTTACATCACAAATCACAATTATACGCAAGGAGGGAAAGGCAATGACGAAAACAACAGCACTAGATGTGTTACTTATTCAAAAGGATGACACCTGGGATCAATGTAATTGGATTGTACCTTTGTCGAAATCCTTGGAGGGTCTTACAGCAGAACAAGCAGCCTGGATTCCACCCTCAGGGGGATTAAGCATCTGGCAGTTGGTTAACCATATGTATTATTACAACCATCGCTTATTATGTCGCATGCAAGGTAAGGAGCCTACCCTCCCTGCTGTAGACTCCAATGAATACACGTTTGGGAATCCTGGAGATGCAACGGACGCAGCCGGATGGAATACACTGTTACAGGGTACAACTCGATTAGCCCAACAGTTGCGAGATCAATTGGCTGCACTACAAGAGTCAGATCTTGAAGCCGCATATATGGACTCCGAAGAGAAATGGGCACACGAACTAGCTCGCTGGGTACTCCATGATGCCTATCACGCAGGTCAGATCGTGCTCCTTCGCAGACAGCAAGGAAGCTGGAAAATCGTTTTCTGAAAAAAATGCTTGAACTGCTAGCGCTTACAGGAATAAGATGAACTTATTAATGTTACAGCTTGTTCAACACACTATATAATTGAATAGGATCTTCGGGGTAGGGTGCAATTCCCAACCGGCGGTGATGTTCTTCGGAACCAGCCCGCGACTCGCTAATTGTTCTTAACGAAGGACATTCAGCGACTGACTTGGTGTGAATCCAAGGCCGACGGTACAGTCCGGATGAGAGAAGATCAACACATTGACATGCCGTTCACGGGAAGGCCTCTTTCCTGACGCATGTCCTTGGATGAGCCCCCGTTTATTTGGTATATACCAAAACGGGGGCTTTTGTCGATTTTGCCAACTGAAGATTCCGTGTTCTGACGAAGGAGTCCTGAATATGGAAAAGACATCAGCAGCATCACCTGTTTACCGCAAGGAACGAAGTAATACCGGATTCTGGCTTGTAGTTCTCGGCGCCGCCTTATGGGGTGTCGACCCACTCTTCCGCATTATTTTGCTAAATACGATGACATCCACACAGATTGTACTTGTGGAACACATCATCGTCAGTCTTATTGCCATTCCCGTGCTGTGGAAATTCCGGTCTGACCTGAAAAACCTGCGTGCTCGCCACTGGATTGCCGTGATTTTTATCTCATGGGGAGGATCCGCACTTGCAACGGTATTGTTCACCATGGCACTAACACATAACGATCCGAATACGGTGCTTTTATTGCAAAAAATGCAACCCCTCTTCGCTATCGTGCTGGCTAAACTGTTATTAAAAGAAACGTTGCCTCGTCGCTTCGGTGGATTGTTCTTCATTGCATTAGCAGGAACGTACCTGCTTACATTTGGCTTCACATTGCCATTAGGTAACTGGGACAACTGGATTCATGCCGGAAGCTTGTTATCCCTTGGGGCTGCAGCTTTATGGGGAGGTTCAACCGTTATGGGACGATTGATGCTGGGACAGGCGCGTTACGAAACCGTCACCTCCCTTCGCTTTGTCGTTGCGCTCCCGCTCCTGATCTTTATGACGTGGAACGAAGGTGCGGCATGGACGTTTCCGTCCGGAACGGGTGAACAGACTGCTGTCATCCTCAACATTCTCGGTCAGGCATTGTTACCTGGTTTGCTCAGTCTTCTGTTGTATTACAAAGGTCTGTCGTCAACCAAAGCCTCTGTTGCAACACTCGCAGAACTTAGCTTCCCTATGGCGGGGGTGTTGGTGAACTGGATTGCTTTCCGTACACTGATTACATGGGAGCAGCTGCTTGGTTTTATCCTGATCTGGGTGGCCCTCTTCGCCATTTCCAAACAGCAGGAAAGATCATCAACTGCGGCCGATGCGGCACCGAAGCTGCGTACAGAGTAAGTGGATATATCCGAGGATCACATGTAAACCAATAATAAATATAAAAATAAAACCATTGCACATCAAATTAGATGAGCAGTGGTTTCTTTATTTCCATGACTCGATATTACTCGATCATTTTTTCAATTAGCAGTATGAGCTATTAACCCTGTGCTTTATTTCTATGTCGCAAATCCTCCCCTCTTTTCTCTCCTCTCATACCGAATATCAAAATCATCGTGCTAAGTCTCTTCTATGTTTTGTCTTTTGTCTAATCCGATGGTACGATGACATATGGAATAAACAGATGAATTATATTCAGAGAGGAACGATCATGATGTCTTCATTCTCATATACCTCCTACGACGCCGTAGGTTTGGCTGAACTGATCCGATCCCGGGAAGTCTCCCCGGTTGAAATGCTGGAAGCGGCGTTTGCACGCCTTGAAGAAGTGAATCCGCAACTTAATGCGGTCATTCGTACATATGAAACCCGTGCACGGGAGGAAGCCGGTTTGGTTCGCCCTGGAGAACAACCTTTTGCCGGTGTGCCCCTGCTCCTGAAAGATATCTCGCAATCCTTGGAAGGTGAATTTCTGACTTCAGGCTCACGTTTGTTCAGCCAGCATCGTGCATTACGCAATTCCAATTTTGTCACTCGACTCCGTGATGCAGGCTTTATCTTCATAGGACATACCAATACGCCTGAATTTGGTTTAAAAAATATTACCGAACCCCGTCTTCATGGCCCAACTCGCAATCCATGGAATATCAATCACTCCCCGGGTGGTTCAAGTGGTGGTGCCGCTGCTGCTGTAGCTTCGGGTATTGTTCCTCTTGCCGGAGCCAGTGACGGAGGAGGTTCGATTCGTATCCCGGCTTCCTTTAGCGGATTGTTTGGATTAAAGCCAACCCGCGGGCGCACACCTGTAGGACCGGGAGTTGGTCGTCAATGGCAAGGCGCATCGATTGATTTTGCCCTCTCTCGCTCGGTTCGGGACAGTGCTGCATTGCTTGATACGTTACAAGTCATTCAGCCCGAAGCTGCGTTCCATGCTCCACTCTTTCCAGGCAGTTACTTGGCTGATATGAGCTATCCACATCAACGCAAACTGAAAATTGCATACACAACGGATTCGCCCGTGGGTACACCTGTCTGCGCAGAAGCCAAAGAGTCTGTATACAAGCTCGTTCGCTGGTTGGAAGATCAAGGTCATCATGTTGAAGAAAAGCTGAGTCCAGTCAATGGAGTCAGGCTGATGGAGAACTATTACATGATGAACAGCGGTGAGATGGCCGCGATGATCTCTTCCATGGAACGATCCATGGGCCGGGCTCTGACCTCCGATGATATGGAGATTGAATCCTGGGTTCTGGCTGAAGCTGGCAAAAAGGTTTCCGCTGCGGAATTTGTACATAGCTTAGCTGAATGGGATGTAGCTGCAGCCCAGATGTCCACCTTGTTTGAGCGTTATGACTTCTACGTCACACCTGTTAATGCTTTTCCTGCGCCTAAGATTGGTGAATTAACACCTCATGACGAACAGATCTGTAATCTGATGCGAATTAGTGAATTGGACAAGACCCAGCAGCAGCAACTCATCTATGAAATGTTTGAGCCAAGTCTTACGTATACACCATTTACCCAGCTTGCGAATCTGACAGGCCAGCCTGCGATAAGTGTACCTCTGCATATGACACCTGAAGGTTTGCCAATGGGCGTTCAAGTGATGGCAACCAAGGGACGTGAAGATTGGTTATTACATCTGGCTGGACAGCTTGAACAATCAGACCTCTGGATTGGAATGAGAGGTAATCCACTGTTTCCAGCATAAAGGCGTATAATTTGGTTTTTTTAAAAATTCACCATTGGATGTTCTTGCCTGAGTACAGTGCGTCGCCATAACAGTGCATGAAAGCTTCATCTGCTCCGCATACTGAAAACAAAAAGTAGCGGAGGAATGTGACGGATGAATACGAATCAGCGCCATAAACAGTCTTATCGTATCCCTGCCAAAACGGGATATGCCTTGAAAGTAAACAAGGGTTCTTTACTACGCATAACGGATCTGGAGGGACAGCAAGTCATTGATTTTGTGGCATACGATGCTACAGATGCTAACCATCGTTTGGACCCCGGCGTGACAATGGACGTATTGCGTACTTATCGTATTAAACCAGGACAGTTTGTGTATTCCAATCAATATCAACCATTACTTAAGATTGTCCGTGACACCGTTGGGGTACATGATTTCTTCAACTCTGCTTGTCGCCCAGAGATGTATGAGGTGTTATACGACAAAAAGGATCATGCCAGTTGTTATCACAATCTGAACATGGCACTGGAACCCTTCGGGATTCTACCACCAGATCAACACTATCCGTTTAACCTGTTTATGAAGTCCGTTGTAGACAGTGAAGGCAAGATTGATGTTGTATCTCCCGACTCTCGTGCAGGTGATTATATCGAGATGGAGGCATTAATGGATCTCACGATTGGGCTCTCCGCCTGTCCTTGTGAAGAAAGCTCATGCAACGGGTACAACTGCACCCCAATTCAATTGGATGTGGAACTTTAACAGAATAACAAGGCCATGACGCAGTATGAGATAAAAGTAATTTGTTCTAATTCACTCCTTGCGGGAATACGATGACCTGTACCCATTTTCTGTGACGACTGGTACAATTCATCGAACCCGTTAAGGAGTGAACGTGTTTATGTCTGTACTGTTCAGTTATATTATTCTGGGAATATCATTGTCTGCTCCAATCGGTCCGATTAACGCCGCCCAACTCGACCGTGGGGCTCGACATGGATTCATGCATGCCTGGATTTTGGGGCTCGGCGCCATGTTTGCGGATTTGGTGTATATGCTGCTGATTTATTTTGGAGTTGCCCATTTTCTGGACACGCCGTTCATGCGCTCTTTTCTCTGGTCATTTGGTAGTTTTATTCTGATTTACACGGGAGTGGAAACGCTCTCGAAGCTAAAGCAAGGCATTCAAGGTACATCTACTGCGGAAGCGACTGTTCGAAAATCGTTTATATCCGGCTTTTTGATGGCCCTGTCCAATCCACTGAATATTTTGTTTTGGCTTGGGATCTATGGCTCCATTCTTGCGACAACTGTGAAACATACAGATACCGCTCATTTGCTGCTCTACAGTTCAGGCATATTTATTGGCATTCTGGTGTGGGATGTCATAATGGCTGGCATGGCCAGTCGATTCCATAAACATAGTAGTGAGAACGTATTGCGCTGGATCTCCATCATTTCGGGAATCTGCCTGATCGGATTTGGTTTGTATTTTGGGTACGAAGCTGTACGTTCCATATTTTTCTGACAACAATATCAGGCTGGACAGTCACCCAACTTCCCCCACATTAATACTGTAACGGTATCATGTGGAATGGAGTTGGGAATCAATGGCGGAGCTGTATAGTGCCGACGAAATTAATACCTTGTTTGAGCGTCTTCCATCTTGGCAGCAGGACGCTTATTCGCAATTTGCAGATATGATCGCCGATGAAAATAATACGTATCCATGTGTACCTGGACGAATGGGATTTCTGTCCGGACATTTGAGGTACGGCTTTACGTGTGACCCCCGATCTGAACATGCTGCTGAAGATATGGCCGATCTGCTTAGACAATATGGTCCTGTATCCAGAGACACCGGTCATTATTCTTCCTTGGTCGTGATCTGTGAGACGCCAAGTGATCTGAAAGATCATACAACGGTAGAGCAATATCAGGCATTATTCTGGCAAATGCTTAATCGGGTAAGTTCACACGATACCGAGCCGTGGCCGGAACATATTTCAACCGATCCTCATGATTCATCATGGGAGTTTTGCTTTGGCGGAGAGCCTTACTTTTGTTTCTGTGCAACTCCTGCACATGAACTCCGAGCCAGCCGGCATTTTCCTTATCTCATGTTTGCTTTTCAACCACGGTGGGTATTCGAATCCATTAATGACAACACCCCTCTTGGGCGTAAAATGAAAACCTTGATTCGCAAACGTCTCGCTGCGTATGATGCCGTACCTGCTCACCCTTCGCTGATGTGGTATGGTCAGCAAGATAATCTGGAATGGAAACAGTATTTCCTGCCTGATGATGAGCAGACACCTTCCAAATGTCCATTCATGCGGATGAAGCAAGCCATAGGCAAGTTGACGAAATAATCTTAAAGCACTCGTTAATTCGTTGTACGACCTCCACGAAAGTTGCTGAAAGTTGCTTATGTCTTGGATGGTGCCGACTGCGGCGGTTTCGAGCCACGTACCTTATGAACAACATACGTGATGATCCCAAGGAACACCAAAAGTCCCACACTTGCCAGCAGACCCGTTCTGCTGGCTTTTTCCATCGCTGTCCCTGCCACAGCAGCCACAATTAATACTATGGCAATCCACACTTTGATGCGATTCCACTTCACAGGCTTCATTTTTTTAATGTACGTGATGCAGATGAGCAGCCATGTATACATTAATACCAGACTACCTGCTGTCGTCACATATTCAAACAAACTCTTGGGCATCCATAATGCCATCAACGTAGACAGGACTAATCCAGCCGCTGTGCAACACAACGCCTGGAGTGGCATGTCCTTTTTTCCCCAGGTATTCGTGAACAGCTTTGGTGCATCTCCATCTTCTGCGAGTTTCACCAACATGGACGTAATGGCATATATCGAAGCCACCATCGTTGAGAATCCGGCAATAATCAGAACTCCGTTGAGAATATGGACCACTACGGTGAATCCAATGGCTGACATGGCTTTGACAAGCGGACTTTCATCTGGAGTTAACTGAGCTGAAGGCACAAGCCATAGGATCAACGCAATTGCAATCACATAGAGTGTACTCACCGATAATAACATTACTCGACCTGATTTCACTGCATCTTTTGGTTCTTTCAGGTTAGCTGCCATCAAGCCCATAACCTCGATCCCGGCAAAAGCAAAGAATGCATAGATGAAACCGGTCCATACCCCTTTACCTCCATGCGGGAACCATTCATTCTTCAATTGCTCTGGTGTTACTTTTACAGGTAACCAACCCAGACAAGCCGCTCCTGCTATAGCTATAAATGCAACCGTTGCAGCAAGTTTGATGACCGCAAGAATATTCTCCGTTTTGGTTAATCCCTTGGCGCCCAGGGCAGCAATGAACAGACCTATAGCGGCATAGACCGCAACAAATGCCCAAAGCGGAAACTTGGGAAACCAGAATTGAGAGAACAGCCCAAGTGCCGTCAATGAGCTGCCCATGATGAGCATTTCAGAAAACCAGTACATCCATCCACTACCAAAACCAGCCCAAGGTCCAAATGCTTCGCCCGCATAGGTTCGAAAAGCGCCTTCCTTTGGATCATCTGCCGTCATCTGTGCCAGCGCACCAAATACAAAGTAAGTACCTGTCGCCGCCAGCACCAACAATATAAGTACGGATATGCCGGCCCAATGGATCGCCAGACTGGTCCCTAGAAAAAATCCCGTTCCCAGTGTGCAACCCGCGCCAAACAAGGATAGGCTGACCCAACTTAATTTATCGTCGTCTTTTTTACGGTGTTGCTGACTGTTCATGAAGCTCCTCCTTCTGCCTTATCCCCTTACGATTTACAGGTCATGGAGGTTTTATGTCTGTATTGCCAAAAGAATTGTTATTGGTTTACATAATAATTAATATGTTAAAATCATTCTGATGATGAATTTAAGCTGCATGCTTTTAGGCATCATTCATAAAGATATATTTTCAATTTGATTTAAATCCGCAAAAAAAGTGGTTGACTTGAATCGCTTAGAATGGTTTTCCTTTTAAACTTGGTGGTGCGTTAATGTGGCTGTATGAGAGATGGTAACTAAGGTGAGAAAATGATCTTTCTATTGTGAATTTTTCATATATTGAAATTTTATAAATTAAGTCGTTATATCTATTATCTCGAACGCAGACTGCCTCTTATTTTGTATTATCTCAATAGCTTCGTCGTTTTTTATAAATTTAGTTGTTTATAAGAAGGGCTACTTCCTGGGATTTTTCCTCTTTCATCCTTTTTCACCCGTTTCGGACTAGGCTGACGTATAGGCATTATTCTCTAGTAATTTTCGCAGCCTCTTTTCCAATCATTGTTGTGAATTTTTCATATGTTGAAAATATTTTATGTTTGTCGTAAAAAAAGCCGCCATATGGCGGCTTTGCTAATATTTCCGATTTAAGTTCGGCCAGTCCAATCTACTCCGGCGATTTCTTTCCACCGTGCTCTAATTTCATCATACAATTCCTGTGGAAGTGCGCCTTTAGCCACAAGATCAGCATTTTGCTGCCAGCGATTGGGCTTGGCTGTTCCTACAATAGCCGTATCTATACCTTCGGTACTTAGCGTAAAACGCAGTGCAGTTTCTACCGCTGCCTGGGCATCTTCACCCAGAAAACCATAGTTAAGTTCGCTTAAGCGCTTCCAGTATATAAATGGATAAGCCTCTTCCGAAAGTGTATCATACGTCCAGGCCGCATTGGAAATTGGTCTTTTCGCGATTACACCCATGTTTCTCTTCCTTGCCTCAGGCAACGTAAGATCAATTGCTTCCTGATCTGCGATATTTAATGAAGTCTCCAGGCTGTCAAATACTCCGGTCTGAATCGCATATAGCGCATCTGTTGTATCCCCACTATATCCGATAAATCTGGTTTTCCCTGCTTCCTTGGCACGCTGCAGTACTTCGATTACTGCTCCTTGTCGAAGTACTTCCTCAGAGCAGCTATGCAAATGGATAACATCCACATAGTCTGTTTTCAACCGTTTCAGACTACGGTCAATCGTTTGCTCCAGTACTTTGGCATCCCAATCCGGACCTTCGATCCCGGCAGCATGTCCACATTTGGTGAACAAATAGTAGTCATCACGCCGATGTGACAGCACCTCACCGATTAATTCCTCGCTGTCACCGTAACATTCAGCCGTGTCAATCACGTTTAATCCAGCATCGAGGGCACTATTCAGCAATGTCGCTACATCCGTTTTGGATACATTTTTGCCTATTTCCGCTCCGCCAAATCCAAGTGTACTTACGTTCATGCCAGTATTACCGTACTTGCGCGTTTCCATGGTTATCTTCCTCCAAGTTCAGTGAATTGGGTACAGATAAATAGAAATACAGATTAACTTCAACTTCCCTATGTTATTACCCATGAGTGGGTTATGCCACCCACTTTTCCAAACTTCAACCAACTTCATTTATTTAGAAACCATAAATGGACATTCCACCGTCAACCAATAACGTCTGACCCGTTATGTATCCCGCTGCATCTGATGCCAAGAATACAACCGGTCCTACCACTTCCTCCAGTTCTCCCACTCGCTGTAGCGGTGTACGGCTTACAATTTCCTGCAAATACTGGGGATCATCCAGAAGTTTTTCAGTGAGAGGTGTTCGGAAATACCATGGCCCTACTGAATTGACACGGATTCCATACTTGCCCCATTCCAGTGCGAGCACTTTGGTCATATGAATTAATGCAGCTTTCGTCGCGCCATATACGACCCCTGTTCGAAGAGCCGTATGGCCGCCTACCGAAGAGATATTGATGATCTTCCCACCCTCGCGCTCCTTCATATGCTGACCAGCCAATTGCGAAGCGAAGAAAGCCGATTTTAAGTTTGTCTGCATGATGGTCTCCCACTGCTCGTCCGTTACTTCAAGTGCTGGTGTCCGTATGTTCATACCTGCGTTATTCACCAGAATGTCCAGACTACCCATCTCCGAGATCGCCTCTTGAAACGTCTCTTCCATTTGTTCTTTTGATGTCACATCCGCAGTCAGAGCGAGCGCTTTACGCCCTGTCTGTTCATAGATATAGGCAGCTGTTTCCTCAATCTCTCTCATCGTTCGGGATACAAGTACAACGTCACTGCCTGACTGGGCAAGTCCAATCGCAATTGCTTTTCCGATCCCTCTCCCCGCCCCTGTCACCAGTGCTGTCTGTCCATCAAGATGGAAGGTAGGTACGTTCATGTTAGTCACTCCTTTATTAGTTTCTTAATTTCTGCATTCAAACAGAATGCTTTATATGTAAGTGAAGCCCTGATGGGAATCAGGTTACAAAATACTGGCTTGGATTACCCAGTTCCGGATGGAACTTCTCTCGAAAACGGCCTCCGGTATAATCCCCTATAATCTTTCGCCAGAACGCCTGCGCAATGACATTGTTACGAACTTGGGTCACTTTCCATCTTCCTGGAAAACGTTTAAACAGCTCATAGGCTGCCCGGGTGCCCACTCCACTGCGCCGATATTTTTGCATAACAAAAAACTCAGTCAAATAGTAGTCGTTATCCTTACTGCCAGGCTCCAATTTCTCCACCAGAGCAAACCCTGCAGGTGCCCCGTCACTTGTAATCAAAAAAGGAAACTTGCGGTCTTCTTCTGTCCAGAATGCTTCTAAACCCGGATATTCCGGAAAAATACCGTTACTGTCCACATCAATATTCAGATATTTGGTAAAATCATATAGATAAAATTGCATTAAATGCCGAATCACCTGACTGCGTTCCCGGGGAACCAGCTCTATTTTCATATTCATCCGGTTCACCTCCTCTGCTCTACGTATACTGATTACTTTAAAGGTTTACGCGCCGAAGGGCAAGGAAGCATCCCCTACTTACTGCCTACTTCGGTGAGCAAGCTGTGAGCATGTAAATTATGGTACACTAGAGCATAGAATACTATTAATTTGAATATTAATTTTATATGTTTTCACATGGAGGTGTCGAACTTGACCAACGTGCAAAAAGAGATTGATCGACGCAAGCTGGATGACAAACTACCTTCCATGCCTTGGTTCGTTCAGCAATTCATGGACTACAAGCTGCCTGATCTGTCCCCATCTACCCTGCTCGAATATCTGAGAGATTACGAAGCTTTCTTCGGTTGGTTGCGAGCAGAAGGACTATCTGAGGCAAGCTCTAATAAAGAAGTTACGTTGACTGAACTGGAAGTCCTTCGTATGGATTCGGTTACCGCCTATCGGTTATTTCTCACAACGAAGCGGGAAGGAGCAAACTCCAGAGTTACCGTCTCTCGCAAACTCTCTTCCCTCCGCTCCCTGTTCCATTACCTGAGTCAGATTGCGGAAGATGAAGACTTTTACCCTTTGCTGAAACGGAATATTATGGCCAAGATTGAGATCAAGCGTACCCATAAACCCAAGGACACCGCTGCCAAACTCAAAGGTAAAATCCTGGAGGAAGAGGAACTGCTGGAATTTATCGGCTATATCCTTGAAGGTTACGCTGTTGATATGGAGAAGAACAAGCAGGCCCTGTACTCCCATGAAATCAACAAAGAACGGGATGCCTGTATTGCCAGCCTGATTCTAAATTCAGGTTTACGGGTGTCGGAAGTCGTGAATCTAAACGTCGATGACCTCGATCTGAACAACAAACTCCTGTATGTATATCGCAAAGGTAACAATGATGAGACTTACAAAACACCCGTTTATTTCAGGGAACAGGCCAAGGACGAACTCGCAACCTATATGAATCTGCGGCAATCACGTTACCGTACGCCCAAGCGGGAGAAAGGTCTGTTCATTGCCATGCGAAACGGAGAATCAGAAGGCAGCCGAATGACCAAAAGAGCGATCCAGGCCATGATTATGAAATACGCTAAACGTTTTGGCAAACCATTCTTGACCGTACACAAATTACGCCATTCATTCGCAACCGACTATTATTTGCAAAATGATATTTACAAAACAAAAGAGCAGCTTGGACACGCTTCTACGGAAACGACCGAGATCTATGCTCACCTTACCGACAAAACGATGTCCGAAGCCATCGAACGTCGTACTGACGACGGGATGTAACATCCCGAACATAATAAAAGCAGCAAACCGCATCAAGGATTTCGATCCGAGAAAGGTCTTGCTGCTTTTTTGTTTTTTTGCATTATTCAAGGAGAATAGCAAAAGCAGGAAATAATTTAGTTTACATAATAAAAATTACGTTATACTCAAAGGCGATCAATCACGCTCTCTGTACATTCAATCATATCCAGCGACCATAATATAACACTTCTTGACGTTTCTACGATTAGACTTCACCATTCTGCCTACACTCGCTCTCAACCATCTGTAACAAAGCATTGGCTATATACTCCGTTTCATGAACCGAGTACCATGTTATATCTCTGCTTACGGTGCTCTGCTCTATAAACTGCTCTGAAGGTAACCATGAGATCATACCCACTACCCCTTTAAGCTGATTAATCAAGGTCAGATCTTTCTCTTCTCGAACCATCACGAATTTGGGATAAGAAGCATCCTTGAATCCTTCAACAACAATCCAATCATAACCCGACAGATAGCTCAGCATATCCTCCAGCTTGGTTGCCTGTCGCTCCATAATCGCAGTACGTTTCTCTGACATAACAACCACCGCCGAGGCCCCTGCCTCTCCAAATCGATACGAATCCGTTCCTTCTTGATCCATCTCGAAATGGTCATGTCCATCATGCTTAATCGCCGCTACCTTAAGTCCCATAGAAGAAAAGTGCCCGATCAGCGCGGCTGTCAGGGTTGTCTTGCCCGTGTTTTTGTATCCAACAATCTGTATGATATGTGGCTTTGTATCACTTATTGTAGTCATCTACCACTACCTCACATGACCTGTGGGCAGTTTGAGAATGCGTACCTGCTCACCCGCAGAAATACCTTTTTTCTCAGGTGGAACAACAATCAGGCAATCACTGTCTTTAATGGTGATCATCACGCTGGATTCATCTATACGGGCGGCAGCCGGTATCGCGTACACCATGCCGTTGCGGATCTCTGTGCGTCCACGTACGAACCGTGTAAAATTATTAACTTTGGTGTACTCTTCTTCCAAGATCGCAGTCCATTCTTCCATATAAGGATGAGCATCCGCCTGCATGGAACGAATGGTTGGACGAACAAACAGACCAAAACCTACAAAACAAGCCCCCGGGTTACCCGAAAGTGCAAAAAGCAATTTATCTTTATATATAGCAGCTGTGGTCACGCTGCCTGGTCGCATCGTCACTTTGTTAAACAACATCTCCACATGCTCTTCCAGCACAAGTTCGCCCATAATATCATAATCCCCGACGGATACACCACCTGTGGTCACCACGATATCATTATCTTGAATGGCTTCTTCCAGTTTGGCCCTTGCCGTATTCACATCGTCCGCAATAGAACCGTACATCACAGGCTCTCCACCTGCTTCAACAACCAGAGAGCGCAGCATGTAACTGTTGCTGTTTCGAATTCGACCTGGTTGTAATGGCTCATCTACATCAAGCAATTCCGTACCGGTTGCGAATATCGCCACCTTTGGACGTTGAAATACGGGAACTTCTGCTATGCCAAAAGTAGCTAACACGGACTGCTCTCCTGCCCTGATGATCGTTCCTGCTTCGAGCAGTTGCTGTCCCTCTTGGACTTCCAGTCCGATTGGGGTGATGTTAGCACCTGACAATATGTGCCGTTTCAATGCTATCCACTGTTCTCCGTTCTCTACCTTGCTCTCGGTCATCTCCATCATGACTACCGCATCCGCACCTTCCGGAACCTGTGCGCCGGTCATGATACGAGCCGTCGTACCGGAAACAATGGTGTGGTCCGAGGTGTAGCCGCAAGGAATTTCATCAATTACTCGAAACCAAACTTGATGATCACTCGATGCATCTATGGTATCTGTACTTATAATCGCGAATCCATCCATACCCGATCTCCGGAAGAATGGATACGGATGAGGTGCCTGAATCGTCTCTGCAAGTGTGCGGCCATGAGCAGATTCAAGGTGAACTTTTTCTATGGAGCCTAGATTCACTCTTGCAGCTATTGTGGCTTGGGCATCCGGTACCTGTACAGCCGTACGATTGAATTTGGCAGTTGTCATATCATGTGAATGTGAGTTTGTTTTCAAAAGTATTCTTACCTCCTAGAGACATATCATCTTTTAAGAAAGTGTAGCCCGAATACTGTAAGATAACAAGTACATCACTTATTGAATCCTGTGACACAATCTTATTCTTACAGGTGTAACATTCCTAGATCTATATTCAACATGAAAGGCATCTTGTCTGCCCATAATATAAGTGACAAAGGGAGGCGATGATCATGAGTAATCGATGTGAATTATGCGGAAGAGAACCTGTGAATACGACCGTTCATCATCTGACACCCAAAGAAATGGGAGGAACGTTTCTGCCAACAGCCAACCTGTGCATCCCCTGTCACAAACAGATTCATTCGCTATACACCAATCGCGACATTGTAACCCTTGGTCTCACTGATCTGCAATCCTTGAGACAGGATGAACGAATGATTCCATTTATCCGCTGGATTCGCAAACAGCCTGCTACAACGATTCCCCGTGTACGTAAATCCAATCATGTTCGCAAATCGTAAACCAAAAAGAACAGCTCCAAGGTCATGTCGGCGAGGTGAATCCGCCTTCCCTTGTCACTGTTCTTAAATGAACTTTGCGTTTAACAACGATGCTTATAATTAGATGTTTATTATCTTCGCCTCTTAATTCGGCCGCCGCCCACTCTGGTTTTTGGTTTTTTGTAGGATTTCTTAGGTGAATCAAACAACCCACCACTGCTCTTGTTGCGATCAATGGTTCCCTTGCTCTGATCCTTGTTGCGGTTGAATAATCCTCCGCCAGATCCCACGCTTGAATCTTTATCGCTTCCGCGCCTTGTGATCGTACCTTTTCGATCAACAGTAATAGGTGGAGCAAGCTTCTTATCATTACTTGTTGGTGCACGATAAGATCCTGCACTCGGTTTATACGTATCTTTATTGGTATATCCTCGATAGTTGCCATAACCTCGCCCGCCAAAAGAATCGAACAGATTACCTATTAATGTAGCGGTCAGGTAACCTTGCAAAAAAGATGAATCGTAGTTCTGCCGAACATATTCCTTGGAGTCCACCTCAACCAAGGTATCCTCCGGCTTGTTAGGGTCTTGTTGCAGGTGATAATACTCGTCCTGATACACGAGGAACATACGCTCTGTGTTCTCTGCCGAGATCTGATCCGGTTGCCGCTGGTCAGACAATTCCTGAGCCACTTCCGGAACGGTACGGTCCGAAGCCCGGTACACATAGGACGTTGAGTTACCACTCCCGTTAACCGATTCAAGCGGATATGTGTCCTGAACAGAAGGTGCTGCTCCGCACGCGGACAACAGAGACATCACAAGGCTGAGGACCAGCATTAATTTTAATCCATGTGCCAAGCGTTTTTTCATTGGAACCTCTCCTAGCTCGAACGAATCACTTTGATATCCGCAGGAATAATGGACTCACCCTCATACAGTGTAAATTTTCTGTCTTGCCACTCCACGCGAAGAAGCATATTATCATCCGACTGATACTGCCATACCAATTGTTCTCCAGCCTGGCCATATGGAGTTCTACCTGCCGTAGTTACCATGCCTCCATACTCTTCCTCCAGATGATATGCGCGTCCATCCAGGTCCAGCAATGTAGGCACCTCATCAGGTGCATCTAGTCTGCCATCGATTGGTGTATATAAGGCATAACGGGTGATTTCTCGTTCTTCGATATGCAAATATCGAAATGCGGTACCATCCTGCAGCGTGAGCACAACCGCATTTCGAGCACGATTTTGAACCCGACCAACGACTTCATAAGTGACCAGAGAAACCTCACAGATATCACCAGGCGCAAGCTGAAGCATGGTTTTCTCTGCCTGCAGTGGTTCAGGTTTCGTTAGTATTCCTTTAATTCGTTTCCATACACTCATGAGAATTACTCCTGTTCCTTATCTTATAAACAAGCTGCAATAATCAGTGCGCCCACGATATGTAAAGCGCCAGAGAACAAGCCATATCCTGTCTTCCCTTGCTGAATTCCGGTATCCAGATCCAGATTGGCCCATCTGCGAATCATAAAGTGTACGACACTCTCCAAAATCAACAAAATGATAAAGGATACAACGGAGACCAGCAATGCTTCTCCAAGATGACCAGCCGTAGAAATGGACGTAGCGAGTACATATCCTTGAGCAAATAACTTCATAACCATACGTGTAGTAACGGCCATATTGCCGGCCTTAACTTCAGCAAAATCTTTATATTTCGTGAACAGTGAATCAACATACATCAAAACAAACAGCAAAACCGAACCAGATACTGTCCAGACCAGCATCGCCAAAATATTCAAATCCATTTACACAGCCCCCACATATCAACATGAACCGCATTTAAAAGCGAAGGAGAAACGCTCTTCTCCTCCGCTGGTTAACCCTGCTGACAACCAAGGTATTAGTTCTTATTATCGTATTGTTTCATCAATGCTGCGAGTTCGTCTTCAACAGCCTGATCTTTACCCAACTTCTCGAACTCTTCATCCAAAGACTTGCCTTTGGATGACATTTCGTTGCTTGCTTCTGCCTGTGCTTCCATCTGCATCATTTTCTCTTCCATACGCTTCATGCCAGCACTTGCGGTATCAGAGCCAAACCCATTCAGCGCTTTGTTGATTTCCGTTTGAGCTTTTGCTGCGTTATAGCGAGCTACCAATGTCTCACGTTTGTTCTTCATTTGAGTCAACTGCTTACGCATCTCATCGAGCTTGCCACGCAGGTTATCTGCAGAAGCCTTATTTTGATCATAGCTGGTTTTGTACTCAGCCATCTTCTCTTCAGCAACCTTTTTCTCTTCCAGAGCGCGTCGCGCCAGATCCAGATTCTGAGCACGTGCCGCCGTATGCGCCTGCTCTTCACGTTTCTTCACAAGAGCTTCCTGCTCTTCGAACAACTGCTTGAATTTCTTCTCAATAGCGATCTGTTGAGCTACTGCTTTCTCCGCATCTTCCAGATCCTCTTGCATGTCACGGATATATTGGTCCGTCATCTTGATTGGATCTTCCGCCTTGTCAATAATGGCGTTAACATTAGACATGGTTAGATCACGCAAACGTTTGAAAATGGACATTATGTTATTCCTCCTAGTCGATATTACATCGTATATAAACATACATACGTAACAACCTACAACTCGTTTCAATTTTAGCAAATAAAATCAAAACATTCGATGGCTCTTATGTCAGGAAGATCGTTTATCTTTGTTCAGATGATCCTCCATCAACCTTTCTGCAGTCTGCACGATTTCGTCGATCTGCATCCGTGTAATGGAATCAAAATGGATACCCATGATCACCGTAACGGTTACTTTCAGCTGCAAGGCAGCCTTTCGGGCAAGCCGCTCACACAGCTCTTGTTCTTTATGCCCAGGAATATGTACCGTCGTCCCGCTTACGCGCTCATAATCCACGTAGAACGTGGCTACGGCGCCAATATGCGCCTTTCCTCCGGTAACGAGAAAAACCTTATCTTCTCCTGCTGCAATCACCTGTAAACGTATGGATTTCAAATCATATGTACTCATACCCATCCACCTATCCTTTTCTATATGTTATATATGGAGGAATTATGGCTGTCATGAGCTAAATCGGCAATGAAACTTCTCACACTACGCATATTTTATGGAACCCCCGGGCATAACAAGGAGAACTTCATTTTGGAAAAGGAGGCCGTTATAATGCGCGTACGCCTCATCATGGTATTGGTTATCGTTATTTTTCTGGGAGGATATCATGCTCCAGCTTCATCGCGGGATGCTTCAAGCCCGCCAAGTGAATCGGTATCAGGTTCAGGTTCAGGTTCAGGTTCAGGTTCAGATTCCGTGGAAGAAGAACAATTGACATTGGGACAGCTCCGGCAAAAATATGCAGATACGTTCAAAACCAATGGTCCTTCAACGAAGCAGGTTGCACTGACTTTTGATGATGTGCCCGATCCACGATTTACTCCACAGGTGCTGGATGTGTTAAAGAAATACAAAGTCAGAGCTACATTCTTCATCGTGGGTAGTCGCGCTGAGAAACATCCGGATCTCGTGAAACGCATGGTTAAGGAAGGTCATATCGTTGGCAATCACAGCTACAATCATCCGGAATTCAGTAAGCTATCGATGAATGCCTTTCGCAAACAAATTTTACATACCGGGGATATCATCCATCACCTGGCAGGATATACGCCCAAGATGATTCGGCCACCTTACGGAGACATTAATGAAGAACAGCTGCAATGGGCTGCCAGACAACATTATAGCATTGTGAACTGGAACGTTGACTCGCTGGACTGGAAAGGCCTATCCAAGGAAAAGGTGAAAGATAACATCCTATCTGCAGTGAAACCAGGCTCCATCGTTCTACAACATGCAGGAGGCGGTGTAGGATCGAACCTGAAAGGCACGATTGAGGCTTTGCCCGAAATTATTGTGGAACTGCGTAATCGGGGGTATGAACTGGTCACCTTGGACGAGATGTTGGAGTTGCCAAAGGCCAAAGATTAGGATAACCTTGATAGGAAATGATAACGATGTTAAAAGGGTGCCTGTTCAATCGCAAATTAGCGATTGGCAGACACCCTGTTTGAATTCATTTAATTTACTCTCTACTTCAGAATGTACAGCTCGATATCTTGGAAACCAAATGTGCTTACAGACTGCTTGCTACCAGGGATAAAGATATCAATCCGGTGACCCTTGATTGCACCGCCCACATCACGTGCTGTGGCTACAAAAGCCTGTTTTGGCAATCCGGGATGACTATGGCCTGTTACCAGTACTTTGGTTCCGAGTGGAATTACACTTGGATCAACTGCAATCGTACCCAGTTCAAGGTCATTTCCGAAATAATCGACTGCACCCCATCCTCCGTTTTCAGAAGGATCTGCAGAGTAAGCCGTTGCTTTTACGTTCACGGCTTTGCTGTAATCGAATGTTTTACCCCAAGCTTGAACAACTTTGTTATCTGCGTTAACGTCCAAGCTTGCTGTAGTAACAGTCTTCGCTTGGGTCTTGCTCTCCGTAGCCGCAGCTGCGGCTACATTGTTTGCCTTACCGGGAATCGTAATTTTCAAACCACCATAAATGTTGTAAGCCGAAATGTCGTTGTTTGCTTTAACCAACGTGTTGATTGCTACTCCATATTGTTTTGATAAGGTGTAGAAGGTATCCCCTTCTTTGGCCACATGAACTGAATCGGCGTGAGCCGGAACGGCTTGAATGAGCATTGCTGTTGTCAATAATGCTACTGCTGTTTTGGCTATACGTTTCTTGTTAATCATGGTCTTCCTCCCTCATTATGCCTGCGAAGTTAGTTGTCGGATTCGGATGAGGAGCCCACCCTATAGGTTCTTCATTACATTTGAGACGGTATGTACCCCTAATTCACCCCAAGCAGTGTGCTGTAGATCTTCCCCCTGCACAATCTGCATCGTTACATCCCCCGCACTCCCTGTCAGGAAGTTTCGGCAGAGTTCAATATATCACAATTTTGTAACCTGGACTTGTAGTAATTCTTACCAAATGGTTTTTAGCATGTAAGCATTTGTAAGAATACTGGTTAATTCAAAAAAATTGGTCGACCCGATTCCTTTACATTTGGTAACAGAATAGTTACTTTTCCTAATCCATACGTGATTATTATCCATAAAAAAATAGCGTTACCGACTCGAAGTCAGTAACGCTATTCGATCACTTCATTTAGAGTACTTTGGCAAGAAAATCACGTGTACGTGAATTTTTCGGTGCTCCAAACACCTCATCAGGTGTTCCCTCTTCCACAATAACCCCGCCATCCATGAACAGGATTCGGTCTCCCACTTCACGTGCAAAACCCATCTCATGCGTTACGATGACCATGGTCATCCCACCTTCTGCAAGACGTTTCATGACATCCAGCACTTCACCGACCATCTCGGGGTCCAGTGCCGAAGTAGGCTCGTCAAACAGCATCACATGCGGCTGCATAGCCAATGCTCTTGCAATGGCGATCCGCTGCTTCTGTCCACCGGACAGCTGATTCGGAAATGTATCTTTTTTATCGTACAAGCCCACGGTGTTAAGCAGATCAGCAGCAATTTTCTCCGCTTCCTGAGTGGATTGTTTCTTCACTTTAATCGGAGCAATCGTGATGTTTTGCTGTACCGTTTTGTGTGGGAACAGGTTGAAGTGCTGGAACACCATGCCCATTTTCTCACGAGTTGCGTTAATGTTATGCTTAGGGTCCGTGATTGACACGCCTTCAAAATCAATCTCTCCTGAGGTAGGCTGTTCCAGCAAATTCAGACAACGCAAGAAAGTGCTTTTACCTGAACCGGAAGGACCGATGACCACGACAACCTCACCTTTGCCAATCGTCACGTTAATGCCCTTAAGCACATCGTTATTTCCATAAGATTTGTGTAATTGTCTAACGTCTATCACTTGCACTCAACTTCCTTTCCAGTCGTCCCAGCAGCTTGGACAAAATGAACGTCATTACAAAGTAGATGGCTGCTGCAATTAGAAACGGACTCAACCCTTGGAACGTAATGTTCTTGACCACGCTAGCCTGATACATAATGTCCACCATACCGATAACGGAGATAATGGAGGATTCTTTGATAATAGTCACGAATTCATTACCGATCGCTGGTAATACAGCTTTGAAGGCTTGTGGCAATATAATGTAACGCATTGCTGCCCCTCTGCCCATTCCGAGGGAACGCGCTGCCTCCAACTGACCACGATCCACACCTTGGATACCTGCACGGAAAATCTCCGCCAGATAGGCACCACTATTAATGGAAAGAGTGAGAATACCCGCTTGAAGAGCAGAGAAATTAATTCCAAACGTCAAGGAAATACCATAATAGATAATCATCAGCTGTACCAGCATCGGTGTACCACGGATAACTTCAACATAAGCCGTACCGATCCAGCGCAAGATTGCAGCGTCATGCAAACGGAACAAACAGATGATCAATCCAATAATTACCCCGAAGATAACCCCAAGTGCAGACAACAGAAGTGTGTATCCTACACCTGTAGCATAGAAACTTTTGTACTCCCAGAATACTTGGAAAATATTTTGTGATTTGTTCGCTTTATCCGCCATCAAGAGGCTGGCGTCCGTCACCATCTGATTGATTTTATCTTCACTTTTCAGTCGCTCCAGTGTTCCATTTACTGCAGCTAGCAGCTCGGTATTACCTTTACGAATCCCAATTGCCGCTTCTGCTTGCTCTTCGTCCGGAACAGCAGCAGCAAGTCCAATGATATCGTCCAGATAACCTGCAGCAACGGTATCTTCAACGATTGCCGCGTCAATGCGTTTTGTTTGCAGTTGAAGCACGATATCCGAGATTTTATCCAGCGCAGTAAGCTTCGCTCCTGGAATACTCTGTCCGATCGTTTCCTGAATGGAGCCTTTCTGAACGCCAATCTTCGCATTTTCAAGTTCTGCCATAGTTGGATATTTGTCTTTATCCACATTGCGAACCATAATCACTTGTTTTGATTTATAATAGGTGTCGGAAAAATCGATACTTTTCTTCCGCTCATCCGTCGGCGTCATACCTGAAATCACCAGATCAACACGCCCGCTCTGCAATGAAGGCAGAAGACCGTCGAAGCCCATATCCTCAATCACAAGCTCAGCGCCAAGATCTTTGGCAATCTCTTTGGCGATCTCAATATCGAAGCCGACGATTTCATCTTTGCCATTAATCACTTTATGGAATTCATATGGTGCAAAATCGGCACTTGTACCGAGCACCAGTTTTTTACTGCTTGAATTGTCTGTAGTCCCACTTGCAAGTGCCACAGGAACGGCAGTCGTCAGCAGAACAACAAAGGTCAACAGCATCATGGTGTAACGACTTATTAATTTCAACCTTGTTCTCTCCCCTTACAATACGTTGTATGCTTCTCATGTTGATGACTGAGTCATTATAAAGTACAATGCATGATTATGCAATGCATTTTGACGTTACGAATCTTGACTTGTTTCTGAAAAAATAAAGCAAACATGATATAATCAATGAATTATTTTCATTTTTGCATAAGGAGTTTACTAATGACAGCTAACAAATCACAAATTCTGACGGTTATTGATCAATATGCTTCCCGTTTTAAAGCCATTTCATCATATATCGGTGCCAACCCCGAACTGGGAAATGAAGAGTATCTCGCTTCTGCCCGTTTGAAAGAAGAACTGCTCTTCCACGGTTTCACTGTAGAGGCTCCAATCCTCGGTCTGGAGACAGCCTTTATCGGAACCTATTCAGCCGCCACACCCGGCCCTACCATTGCTTTATTGTGCGAATATGACGCCTTGCCGGAGATCGGTCACGCTTGTGGTCACCATCTGATCTGTATGATGAGTCTTGGAGCTGCTGTTGGGCTAAAATCCATTCTGGATGAAGTAGGTGGAACGATTAAAGTGTTTGGCACACCCGCTGAAGAGACACGTGGTGCCAAAGTTCCGATGGCGGAAGCAGGTTTGTTCGATGACTGTGACGTCGCTCTCATGGCGCATCCATATTATGCCTACGAAAAGTCAGGCAGCTCGCTGGCTATTGATGCTGTGCAATTTGAATTCCATGGCCGATCTTCACATGCCGCTGCAAGTCCGCACGAAGGTATTAATGCACTTGATGCTGTCATTCAAACGTTCAACGGGATTAATGCATTCCGTCAACAAGTGAAAAGCACCGTTCGGATTCATGGTGTGATCAACAACGGAGGTCAGGTAGCAAATATCATTCCTGACTATGCTTCTGCGCAATTTTATGTACGGGCAGCAACTCGTAAAGAACTGAATATCCTCACAGAACGTGTGATTCAGATCGCTGAAGGTTCTGCTCTCCAGACAGGTTGCAAGCTGGTGACATCCAACTATGAAACGTCGTATGACGAGATGGTTACCAATGAAGCATTCTCAGCTGCGTTTAGTCAAAATCTGATGGAACTTGGTATCCCGCAAGAAGAGATTGTGAGTGGTAATGATCACGGCTCTATGGACATCGGTAACGTTTCCCTGAAATGTCCTGCAATCCATCCCTACATTCGTGTTGTGGATGAGGTGCATACACTGCACTCCATAGCTTTCCGTGATCTTGCACTTCAAGAGCGCGCGCTGGATGGCATGATTCTGGGAGCAAAGGCACTTGCTACAACAGCCTATGACGTACTGAGCCGGCCGGAGTTGCTTCAATCCATCCGCACAGAGTTCGAGCAAGCTATTCGCTAAGATTCACTTTCAACATGTTATATAAGGGTGCCCTGAACAATCTTGAATTCCAAGCTGTTCAGGGCACCCTTTTTCTAAATTAGCTGTAAGTATATTCAGTAAGAAGCTGGAAATGCTGTGAAAGAAACCTTTGAAAACGATGAAAACAATACATTTCATTACAGTAAATGTGATTCATTTGCTGGCTAACTTGGTTAATTATAGCTATAAGTGCGTGTTCAAAAGACCGGTTTTCATAACTTATCCTATATTCAGGAGGTGCTGTCATGCTGCTCGAAGCCATGTATCATGTTCCTCGTGACAAGTGGGCTTATGCTTATAATTCGTCTACCATACATCTGCGCGTACGAACCAAACGTAATGATGTGCAATACGTGACTGCACTGACCGGAGATAAGTACGATTGGAATGGAACGTACAAGGAAATTCAATTGGAGAAGGCTGCTTCGGATAACATGTTTGATTATTGGGAGGCTGCCGTCAAACCACAATTCAAACGTCTCACCTATATATTTCGGATAACTGCCGGTTCAGAAGATGTTTTTCTTGCGGATAACGGAATTCATTATGAGACCCCCTATCCAACCGGAGGATATTATGAGTTCTCGTATATACATGAAATTGATGTGTTTAAGGTGCCCGAGTGGGCCAAAGAAGCCGTCTTTTATCAGATCATGACGGAACGGTTTGCTAATGGAGATCCTAAGCTGAGTCTAAAAGAAACCCATGACTGGGGTGGCAAACCTGAGTTGGACAATTATTTTGGTGGAGATCTGCAAGGTGTGCTGGATCATCTGTGTGACTTAAATGAACTTGGCGTGAACGCCATTTACTTTACCCCGTTATTCCAAGCCAATTCCTACCACAAATACGACACGATTGATTATAAAAAAGTCGACCCCCATTTCGGTGATAATGCCCTGCTCAAACAATTGACAGAAGAATGTCATCGCCTGGGTATACGTGTCATGCTTGACGCGGTGTTTAACCATTGCAGCGAAGACTTCCCTCCTTTTCAAGACGTTCTCCAGAATGGAAAAAACTCTAAGTATGCCGATTGGTTCCACATCAATGAATATCCGGTTCAGATCAAGGACGGTATACCAACCTACGATACATTTGGTTTCTATGGCAACATGCCCAAGTTCAATACAGCCAACCCTGAGGTTAAGGCATATCTACTTGATGTAGCTGAGTACTGGATCAAGGAGATCAAGCTGGATGGGTGGCGTCTGGATGTAGCAAATGAGGTGGACAACCATTTCTGGCGTGATTTTCGCAAGGTTGTTAAGGCAGCGAATCCTGAAGCCTATATTGTTGGTGAAGTATGGAGCGACTCCTTGACATGGCTCATGGGGGATCAATTCGATTCCGTCATGAATTATCCATTTGCCGACAAAGTGCTTCAGTTCTTCTGCGGTTCAATGGATGGTTATCATTTTGCCAACGAGATGGGTTCACTGATTATGCGCTATCCGCAACAAACAAACGAAGTGATCTTTAATATGCTGTGTAGCCATGATACCCCTCGCCTGCTCACTCGGTTAGGGGAAGATAAACGCCGATTAAAGTTATCGGTTGTATTTCTTTTCACGTATATCGGTACACCTTGTATCTTCTACGGCGATGAGGTGGGAATTAGTGGTGATGCTGACCCGGATTGTCGAAAATGTATGGAATGGGACCCGGACAAGCAAGACAGAGAATTGTATGATTTCTATCGTCTGATGATCGATTTACGCAAAAGCAATGAAGCCCTGCGCAAAGGGCGCTTCCGATTCCTCAAGGCTGATCACAATGATCCCTGTATCGTGTACGAGCGTGTGGATGACAACCTTCACTTTACCGTATGGATGAACAATACACCTCAAGATCGAACGCTTTCTCATCCTATGGAAACGAAAGACTGGAAAGATGCATTAACTGAAGAGCCTGTGTTTCCAACCGATGGAATGATGAATATTAAGCTTGACCCCTATGGGTACCGCATTTTGTACAGACAGCTTGATCCGGCAACTATCCTACACAACTGAGGTTTAAATTCAGACAGTCATATAAAAGAAAAACACTTCCACCGTCTCAGATGATGACTTTCATTCTGAACTTTTGGAAGTGTTTTTCTTTATTTAATTAAAAAAAGCCACAGCATGATATGCTGTGACTTATTCAGGATTGCATCAGTTTACAGGGTCAAGTGTGATCCGACGATAAATGTCCATATATTCTTCAGCTGAGACGTTCCAGCTGTATTCTCCGCCCATTGCATTTTTCACAATTTTCTTCCAGTGTTCTGGCTGTTTGTAGATCTCCTCAGCACGCCGAATGGTACTCATCATGTCATGAGCGTTAAAGCTTGTGAATGAGAAACCATTACCTTCTCCAGTAAACTCGTTATATGCCTGCACAGTATCGTTCAGACCGCCTGTTTCCCTTACGAGAGGCACACTACCGTACCGCAGAGCCAGTAACTGACTAATACCACACGGTTCGAATCTGGACGGCATCAGGAATATATCACTGCCTGCATAGAAACGGCGGGATAATCCATCGTTAAACGTGATCTGGGCAGACATTTTGAGTGGATAACGATTCGCGGCTTCACGGAACCAGTGTTCATACGCCTGCTCCCCTGTCCCCAGTACCGCAAATTGAATGTCATCATAGTACAACAATTCATCCAAGATGCGGCAGACCAGATCAAGTCCTTTAGAATCCACGAGCCTTGTCACCATCACCATGAGTGGTACATCAGGACGAACAGGAAGTCCAAGTTCCTTTTGCAGCTCGATTTTGTTCTCCGTTTTTTTGGACAGACTTGTTCTGTATTTCACTGGAATTTTGGTGTCCGTTGCCGGGTTGTAACTCTTGGTATCAATCCCGTTCACAATCCCGCTGAAACGATCTCCAAGTGAACTGAGCAGTCCGTCCAGGCCGTATCCATAATAAGACGTTTGCACTTCCTGTGCGTATGTTGGGCTTACGGTTGTCACATGGTCAGCATACACAATTCCTGCTTTCAAAAAATTGACGTTACCGTAATATTCGGCTCCATCCACGGTGAAATATCGATCGTCCAGCTCAAGGATTTCACTGAATAACTCATGCGGGAATACCCCTTGGTACAACAAGTTATGTATGGTGAATACCGTACGAATATCACTGTAGAATGAATCATGTCTGTAATGGGCTTCAAGCACCAAAGGAATCATTCCTGCATGCCAGTCATGACTGTGCAGCACGTCAGGCTTGAACTCAATCTGTGGCAACACTTCGAGCACTGCACGGTTGAAGAAGGCGAAGCGCTCGCCATCATCCATATACCCGTACACTCCGTCACGTCCAAAATAATACTCATTATCCACAAAATATACTGGAATCCCATCATGAACCAGCATTTCTATTCCACAATAAGGTCTCCGCCAGCCAAGAGGCACATCTGTTGTAATTACGGGCTGTAACGCGTCTTTATACTCATCGGGAATCCCTTTGTACTTAGGCATAATCACCCGCACATCTGCACCGCTCTTCTTCAATGCAAACGGGAGAGCACCGATTACGTCAGCAAGGCCTCCTGTTTTGATAAATGGATGTACTTCAGCAGCAGCAAATAGAATATTCATGCCTTTGTCCTCCTCTTCGGTTTGAGCGTGTTGCTTTCATTTTTTATTCTTCGTTTTTGAACTGACGGAAGTGACACTCACAGGTGATTCATCCGTTTTCCGACGTGTGTTCTTTTTTAGAATCACGATGCTAAGCGGAGGCAATACCAATTCGAGACTATGCGGATGCCCATGAAAAGGAATCTTTTCGGTAGGCAGTTGCATATCATTAGTAATGCCTGAACCGCCGTAAACGGAATGGTCACTGTTCAGTACTTCGGTATACATACCGGGACGCATGACACCAATCCGGTAACGCTCCCGCTTGACCGGCTGAAAGTTAATGAGCACAAGGAGTGTATCCGCAGGTTTTTTTCCTTTGCGTACGTATGAAATGACACTCTGGTCCTGATCATCCGGAGTGATCCATTCATAACCGTCCAAGGAATGATCAAGCTCCCACAAAGCTTTTTCACTCAAGTACAGGTTAGACAGCTCACGCTCAAACTTATGCAAATTGCGGTGACTGTCATAATCCAGCAAGAACCAATCCAGTTGATCCTCATCTTTCCATTCGATGAACTGGCCAAAGTCTCCACCCATAAACAGCAGCTTTTTCCCTGGGAAAGTCATAAAATAGCCCAGAAAAGCACGCATGCCGGCAAATTTCTGCTCATAGGTTCCTGGCATCTTGTCGAGGAGCGACTTTTTGCCATGAACCACCTCGTCATGTGACAGAGGTAGCACATAATTTTCAGCAAAGGAGTATACGACCGGGAAAGTCAGCAAATGATGTTTGGAAGGACGCTCATGAAAATCAGATTCCATGTAATCAAGCGTATCGTTCATCCAGCCCATGTTCCATTTGTAGTTAAAACCCAGACCGCCTTCATCTACAGGTAAAGTCACCATTGGCCATGCACTGGATTCTTCAGCCATCATCAATGCATAAGGGAAATACTTGAACACCGTCTCATTCAGTTGCTGCAAAAAGGCTACAGCTTCCTTGTTCTCAAGACCACCCTCATCATTAGTACGATATTGTCCTGGCTGCTTCTCAAAATCAAGCCGAAGCATACTCGTAACCGCATCAACACGGAGTCCGTCAAAATGATACATCTCCATCCAATATAATGCATTGGAGATCAGAAATGAACGAATCTCAGGTTTCGAGTAGTCAAAGCTAAGTGTACCCCAGCCTGGCTTCTCTGCTAACATCGGATCTGCATACTCATACAAAGGCGTTCCATCGAACATACGCAACCCATGAGCGTCTTTGGCAAAATGTGCAGGTACCCAATCCAGCAATACGCCAATCCCAGCCTGATGTAGTGTATCCACTAGATACATCAGATCTTTTGGATGCCCATAACGACTGGTTGGCGCATAAAACCCTGTGTTTTGGTAGCCCCACGAAAGGTCATACGGATGCTCACTGAGGGGCATCATTTCAACATGTGTATATTTCATTTCTAATAAGTAAGGAACAAGCAAATCAGCCATCTCGCGATAACTATAGAGGCTTCCGTCTTCTTTGCGCTTCCAGGTTCCCATGTGCATTTCGTAAATATGTAGAGGTTTGTTATACATGGCACGTTGTTTGCGTCTCCAGGCTCCATCATTCCATTTGTACCCTTCGATTGAACTGGTGACAGAGGCTGTCTGAGGTCGAACCTCTGCTTGAAAGGCATATGGGTCCGCTTTGAGCAATTCTGTCCCATCTTCCGTTAATATACGGAACTTGTATAAAGTTCCTTCGCTGATTTCCGGAAAAAAACGACTCCAAAATCCTGATTCGGGTATCTTATATAAAGGTTCCTTTTCGCCTTTCCATTCATTGCGGTCCAGAGCCAGTCCTACTTCTACGGCATTTGGTGCCCACACGGTAAAGCGATACCCCCGAAGGCCATCGCAAGTCTCAGGCTGCGCGCCCAACATTCGATAACTGTGATGAAGGTTACCTTCATGAAATAAATAAATATGCTCCGGCAATATGTCCGGGTGTGCTAACGGTTGAATGGCCAAGAGATCACCTTCTTCTCCAGAAAATAGATATAACAGTTACCATTACCCCATTCTAGCCAAGTTGAAAAGAAAAATGCGGTGCTTTAGAAAAAGTTGTATTTTTTCAGAATTTTTACAGTAAGCTTCGTTTCATTTGCTCTACTTTGCGTTAATGATGTACTACAATGCACAATATTTTGGGAGGGAAACGATTATGTTTAATAAAGAATGCATCGCTATGCTGTTGGCGGGAGGAGAAGGGAAGCGATTAGCCCCTTTAACCTCGAGTATCGCAAAACCCGCTGTACCGTTTGGCGGGCACTACCGGATCATCGATTTTCCTCTCAGTAACTGCGTAAACTCAGGGATCGATACTGTAGGAGTATTGACGCAGTACCAAGCGGAATCTTTACACGATCACATCGGTGGAGGAGAACCATGGGGACATGGCAACTCAAGTGAGGCAGGAATCTCCTTGCTTCCATCTTATCATACAGGAAATGACGAATACTTGGGAACGGCGGATGCTATTTATAAAAATATCGACTATATTGATCAACAAAACCCCGAAAATGTTCTAATTTTGTCGGGTGACCACATTTATCATATGAATTATCGCGATATGTTGGAGGCGCATCAAGCCAATAATGCCGCAGCAACGATTTCAGTTATGGAAGTTCCATGGGATGAAGCACATCGCTTTGGGATTATGGCTGCCGATGCTGATTTGCGTGTAACCGAGTTTGCCGAGAAACCGGCTGAACCAAAAAGTAATCTGGCTTCAATGGGCATTTACATGTTCAAATGGGATTATCTGAAACGCCATCTCTTGCAAGATGCCGCTAATCCTGAATCAAGCCATGACTTCGGTAAAGATGTTATTCCTCAAATGTTGAACGAAAATAATCCCCTCTTTGTTTATAACTTTAATGGTTATTGGAAAGATGTGGGTACGGTTAAGAGCCTATGGGATGCACATATGGATCTGTTACACAACAAGGAAGACTGGAGTCTGCAAAAAGAAAACTGGCCGATGTATACTCGCGACTGGCGCTCCAAGCCAAGTGCTTACAAAGCAAGACATACAAAGATCGAACATGTGACTTCCATGATTCACGACTCTTGTGCAATCGAAGGTCGTTCAGAACGTTCCGTTATCTTCTGCGGTGTAGAAGTGGGTAAAGGCTCTGAGGTTAAAGACAGTGTCGTTATGCCTAACGCACGCATAGGCCGTGGGGTTCACATCGAACGCGCCATCATCGGTGAAGGTGCAATAATCAAGGACGGTGCAATCGTTAAAGGTACGGCAGATGAAATTGTGGTCGTTGGACCTAACGAGATCATCTCTGCCAAACCGGCTGTCCGTACGCAACCTGTTCGTATGTTGAAAGAAGTATATGAGAAAAGTGGGCGCCTGCGCGCTGGTGAACTCTCTTCATAATGAAGTAAACATAATATGAAAAAGGCGAGCCTCAGATGGCTCGCCTTTTTTGGTGTTGATATGGATGTTATAAAGCGTACATGCTCGCTCATCAGCTAGAAAATTCTCTTATCTTTTAAAACCTTAAGACTTTTCTAGATCTGATTTTGTATCACTTGCTGTCCGCTCATCTGTGACTTCAGCATCACCAGACGCGGTTACAGATTCTTCTGGACCCATCTCCTCAGCCACAGCCGGTAACGTAACCGTAACGGTTGTCCCCGATCCGAGTTCACTTTGCATCGAGATGGTTCCCTCATGCAGTTCTACCAGTTCCTGCGTAATCGCAAGACCCAGTCCCGTTCCCCCATTTTGATGATTCACCTGGAAGAAGCGGTCCCGCACTTTAATTAGGTGTTCCTCACTGATGCCGATACCCGTGTCCTGAACAGCTGCAATGATCTGACCATTCTCCTCTTTGACGGACAAGAAGATCCAGGAATTCTCATGTGAAAATTTGATCGCATTATCCACAACGTTCAGGAAGACTTGTTTCAGTCTGTTGCCGTCTCCATGGACATTATAAGCACGAGTCTCGTCCGTTTCCAACTTGAGATGGACCTGTTTTTGTTCCGCTTTGGCCCAGACATTCAACATCGTTTCCTGTACAATTTCACGAATGTTGACCGTTCCTTTGACCAGCTTCATCTGATTCTGCTGCAATTTGGAGAAATCCAGCATCTCTTCAACAAGTCCAATCAGTCGTTCGGTTTCCTTGGAGATAATACCCATACCGATACGGGTTTCTTCCGGATCATAACCGCCTGAATCCAGTGTCTCGCTCCAGCCTTTAATGCTGGTCAAAGGTGTTCTTAATTCATGTGAAATCGAAGAGATAAAATCATCCTTGATCTGATTACTGCGCACGATTTCATGTGCCATGAAGTTAAGTGTTGATGCCAATTCGCCCAGTTCGTGCTTATAATTCCCCTTAACCCTGACATCCAGCCGCCCTCTGGCCATTTGGGCAGATACTGCAGTGATGTTATTGATTGGACGTACAATGGAATTTGCCATACCAATACTGATGATCAACACTATAGCAAGCACTCCAACACCGACGGCAGCGGCGAGTAGTCCCATATTCAACAGCTTTGAATTCACATCTTCAAGTGATGTCAGATATCGAATAACATAAGTATTTTCGCCGCCCAGATCAAACTTGTGTGAAACGGCCATGACGGATTCTCCAGTACCTGGTTGTCTTCCAATCCAACGTCCCATATCCCCATTCAGAGCCTGCATAATATCACTGGTTTGCAGCACAGCACGGTCAGATTCAAAAGCAGTCGAACTCGCCAATACGCGCCCGTTCAGATCCAAAATTTCCAATTCAGTATTGGACAATGCCAAGTTCACAAGGAGTCTAGACAGATTATTGCCATCCTCCGTAGTATTCTCACGAGCGATTGGCTCGAAAAAGTCCTTTGAATTAGAAATGTGGGTACTAATCGTATTGTAGATACTCTCATAATAATACCTTTGAACTGCCAACATAAATACGAATTCGACCAACAGCAGAGCGAGAAAAACTACAAAGAAATAATGTAGTACGATCTGCCGTGTAATGCCTTTTTTAATCATTGTTCCCGGCCCTTCCATTTGTACCCGTGACCCCATACTGTCTGCAGGTATTCGGGCTCGGAAGGATTGTTCTCAATTTTTTGACGCAGACGACGAATGTTTACATCCACAATTTTTGGATCACCCATGTACTCTTTTCCCCATACGTGATCTAACAACACATCGCGACTGAGCGGTGTATTTTCTTTTTCCAGGAAAAACTGAATCAGGGAAAATTCCGTTGGAGTTAATTCAATCGCTTCATTCTGTTTTTTGAATTGCTTCGAGATCAGGTCCAGTGAGAATGGCCCAGACTGGAACGTAACCTTTGCCGCAGTTTCCCGATGCACGTTCACGCGGCGTAACAATGATTGAATACGTGCAATCAACTCTGTTGGGCTGAAAGGCTTGCTGACGTGATCATCTGCACCAACGGAGAGTGCGTACACTTTATCCTGTTCCTGAACTTTCGCGGTTAAGAAAATGATGCCCAGACGTTCATTGGTTTCACGGATCCGTCGACACACCTCGAATCCATCAATACCTGGTACCATGACATCCAGCAGAGCCAGATCAATATCCGGTACCGTCTGCAGTATGCGAAGCGCTTCATGACCGTCACCCGCTTCAAGCACTTCGAATCCGTTTCTTTTTAAATTAATCACTATAAAACTGCGGATGGATTCTTCATCCTCAAGAATAAGTACTTTACTCATTAAGTTCTCCCTTTCTATTCAGCTGAGAAGTATTGCTCAGTGCATCTTTACCCGCCTCTGATTGTGCTACCCGTGAAGCAATAACCCGATCTTTGGTACGCGTAATTTCCTTCCAGCTTTTACCCTTCTCCTGTTCCCACTTGGAAAGGGTGAAATATTTGATCTCTGCTACGGTTTCGTCCGTATCAATCATTTTAAATCGAATATATTTGTCCTTTTCCGATTTGGTGTCAATAGTGATCTTACCGTACCACTCTGGCTTGAGGTTTAGATGAAATAAATCAGCATCATCCCGGAATTGGAACGAGACAAATTTCTTGCTGTCTTTGCCATCCCACTGATAATAGGTGTAAAACCACAACCGAGAGTCAAATACGTAATGCTCCCAGCCTTTTGGAGTCTCTTTAAGTCCAAACTCAATAATACCATCATTATCAACATCACCGCTTAAAATTTTGTCATCTCTATACGTTTGATCCGGTGATTTGAAAGCATTGACTAACTTGTTATCCTTAACATACATAATTTGCGAGAAGGAACTCCGATCATCCAGCTCAGCATCCAGTACAATGCCCATCTGTCCTTCGGCGATCTCTCCGCCCAGAGCATTATAAACTTCTTTAACCGTATAATCGGTCTGCACCCGATCAACTTCCTTGAAGCTGCCATCTTCGTACTGGTATAACGCAATGGTTGCAAAGCCGCTATTGTTCAGCGAAATGATAACAAAATCACTTTTACCATCTCCGCTCAAATCCAGCGTGTTCCCCTGCGCATCATCAATGATATATTGATTATACGGCACTCCACCCAAGACCTGCTCCAGTGCCCCACCCTTGTAGGAATATGCAGTCAGGGCCTTCTGCTCCTGCAAACTTACACCAAGAATAATATCCGGATTTCCGTCATTCGTAATATCCAATACTTTAAAGGATTGCAGCTCATTTCCCGGCACATCAAATGTAAGTTTTTTAACCCATGTGCCTCCCTGCTCTTCCAAAATCATGCCATGGATTCGTACATTCTCATTTGGTGTCTCATAAAAAACAATCGCTTCCCGAGTTCCATCCCCGTTCAGGTCTTCCACCCGAATCATACTGGTATTATTCATATCCTTGGGACGGATCAACGTGCTCTCTGGTGGCAGTTTAACCTGAACCACATTGTACAGTTTCTCCTTATCGGTGGACATCATTGGTTTTCTCATCAAACCCTTGGGGTCACTTATGACTGTGCATCCGCTTAGAACAGAACCAAGCATAATCGCCATAGTTCCTGCTGCTACAAAGCGTCCCCACCGTGAATTAAACAATCTCATCACTCTTTTCAATAGTTTAAATCTGGTTTTTTTCTTGCTGTGTCAGTCTTCGTCCACGAATATCAAAAGCAATCTTGCCTTCTGCCAATCCCCAGATCCGTGTGGCATGTTTCTCAGCAAGCTCAATAGGCAGTACTGCAATGACTGTTGCACGTTCTTCTTCACATAATTTGCGCAGCGTTTCCAGCACCGAATCTGCTGTGTGAGGGTCAAGACCAATTACTGGTTCATCGGCCAAAACGACTTTGGCACCATGAGCAAGTGCTCTTGCAATAGCAACACGCTGCTTCTCGCCACCACTGAGCTTCTCTGCTATTTGATGTGCTTTATCGAGTAATCCCAAGTTTTCGAGATAATCCATCGCACCCATATAATCATCGGAACGCACCATACCGGTTACCATTCTCCATACTGGAGTCTGACCCGATCGTCCGATTAATACATTTTTAAGAGCCGTACGTCTAGGAAATAATTCTGGATTCTGTTCCAAGTATGCCCATTCCCGTTTGATTTTCCGTTTTCCGGACCAGCCTTCTTTCAAAATCTCGGCACCATCCACCGTAAACCGGCCGGAATCCCATTTTTCCATCATGGCCAAACATTTAAGCAACATGCTTTTCCCACTACCGCTTGAGCCAACTACAGCTATCATTTCACCCTGTTGCATATCAAATCGAATATCCCGCAGAACGGGAACGCGGTCCACGCCAACGGATTTACTCAAGTTCTCTACTCTGATCATCGCGATGTCTCCTCTTGTCCATGTTTTTCCCTACCACTAGTGTACTCGGAAATGGACATCAATTTCCATGCGAACACCAGCTTCTATTTTAACACAGATTCGAACTCAGGTTTACGACGAAATAATATACCTGCCACGCCGAAAAGAAGGTACAGGATTCCGAGCAAGGTGAACATGCTTCCGGGTGAAATCCAGTTGATCATCTGACCACCCAGATTCGGTCCAATAATACTTCCAATCGTAAAATGAAAGGACGCCACAACGTTGGCTGCAGGCAGCAATACTTTAGGCAGAATATCTGCGGCGTAGGCCAGGCCTAGTGAGAAAAAGGAGCCGACCAGGCCACCTGCGATTGTTAACAATACAAGCGTCCACCAGAAATGCGTACCTGCGACTGGAACCAGCATGAAGATGATTCCCCCGCTAATACCCGCAAACATCAATATCTTCTTACGCCCATATCGGTCACTTAACATTCCGAGAGGCAATTGAAGGAACAAACCTCCAATCCCGATAAAAGGAAGCAACGACGAAATCTGATTGGTATCGAATCCAATACGCAGCCCATACACGGGGAAGTTACTATTCATACCTGCTTCCATATATCCGTATAAGAGTGCTGGTAAAAGTGCATACCAGGCCCATGCCAGACTTCGACGGAAGCGACGTTCCGGCAGTTGGCCATGCTCTGCTTTTTCTGGCTTCGTATCCGGAAGCTTCATTAATACCAGTATAAGCACTGCGGCAGTACATACGAACAACACCCAGAAAGGCACTGCAACACCGAATCCAAGCAGCTTGATGCCCAGCGGACCAATGCTGAATCCCAGACCATAGGACATGCCATATAGCGATATGTAGCGTCCACGCTTTTCAGGTGCAGTGACAAGTAGCACCCAGAGCTGAGCCGCATAATGAAGTGCGCTGTCTCCTATTCCAACGATCAGACGCAAAATGAACCATATTTTAATATTTGGTAAATACGGAAATAGTATTAAAGGGACCATGACTAATATCAGGCCACCTACAATCAGCTTTTTGAACCCTAGTGCTCCCAATAACCGTTCCGCAACGAGAGTCATGGCAAAAGAGCCAATGTACAACGCGGCGGCGTTTAATCCGTTTAAACCTGGTGAAACCCCTTTTTGCTCCAAAAAAATCGAAAGCACAGGCAGCAAAAGCCCCTGACTTATTCCCGCCACCACAATAACCGTAATCAAAATGAGATAGTTGGCTGTCGAGTGTGATAGTTTGGGACGAGTAATCGATGACACGAATTCATTCCTCCTGCGAGCACACAAAGAAAAATCGCCATCGCTGACGACTTTTGTATGTTATACATATGGTTTTAAACTGCTATTCAAAGATCGGGGCTTTGCCCCGGACTTGAACATTATAGTGGACAACGCCCTGCAAAACAAGCCATAATAGAGGATGTTCAAAAAGTTCACTTTTGATTACGAATCATGCCTAGTAGCATCATCAACTTCGAAGATGAAACCAGACTTTTTGAACACGCACTAATAGTACTTAAGTCGCTGCGTACATTTAGATGTGACGGGAGGATTCTGCAACATTATGGCTTATCATGTGAAAATTGATGTTTCACCGATATATGAAATGCTTAACAGCTTTCTGGTTTATGTCACGAAAAAATGGATTCAGCATCTGGATATTGGTCCTGAATGGATCCTGGAAGTGGAAGGAACACTAAGTTCCAATGTACGAGCTGCGCTCGCACCTGCTGCCACTTGGCCTTTTGATGATTTTGATGTTTTGTTTGCATGGGCAGCCTATCAAAATGACACATCGGAGAATCGTGATTTCCTGGACATGCTTGCCGGAATGACAGCGGAAGACCTGTTTGCACGCGTCTCTCCTCTTCTGCCCGCTCTTACAATAGAAGAATCAACGCGCATTCGGAACAGTTATGTCCCATTATTGCGACTATGGGATGAACACTACTGTCAGAATATGAGCGAAGATCAGCGTGTGTGGCTGGAAGAAGATGCCGAAGAAAAACGCATTTTGCTTGATAAAATGGGCTCTGAACTGCTTATTGAATATGCTACAGCGGGCGTTCTTGTTGAACCGATGCCTGGACTGAACGAAGTCATCCTCTTCCCAACGGTGCACAATCGTCCTATTAATATGTACTGCTTCTATGAGGGTATGATGATCATGCAGTATCCCGTAGATGCACCAGAAGAGAACGAAGACCAGCCACCAACATGTCTTTTACGTTTTACCCATGCGCTAGCTGATCCCGAAAGACTTCGCCTGCTTCGTTACGTATCGGATGAACCCAAATCCCTCGCTGAGATGTGTGAAGAATTGGGTAAAGACGAAGACACGGTCAAAGACCAGGTTATGGCGCTACGCATCGCAGGTCTGCTACGGACCCATCTGCTCGGAAGCAACCGTAAAGAGAAATACAGTATTCGGCCGGATGGCGTATCTGAATTGAATATGTTCCTGGAATCCTATATTCGCATTTAATTTAGTTGAACCATTGTGGATTTACTGGCTACAAGGAGTGAGTTAGATCATGAAAATAATGAAACAACATATTTTGTTTGACCTTGATGATACACTCGTATATTGCAACAAGTACTTCAACCTGATTCTGGGAGAATTCTTTGAGAATATGCAAGAGTGGTTTGATGGACATTCTCTGACAACACAAGAGATTCGGGAAAAACAGCTGGAGATCGATGTAACCGGAGTGAACAAGCTTGGTTTTGCGAGTCATCATTTTCCGCAATCCCTGATTGATACCTATCGTTATTTCTCCGGCAAGTTCGCCAGATTAACCTCTCCCAGAGAAGAGTCTTATCTGAGCAAGTTGGGTATGAGTGTGTACGATCAGGAGGTTGAACCCTACCCTCATATGGTCGAAACGCTTGAGAACCTCAAAGTAGCAGGACATTCCCTCTACTTATATACTGGCGGCGAAACCGTAATCCAGCAGCGGAAGATTGATCAGATGAAACTCTCGGCTTATTTTGATGATCGGATCTATATCCGACAACACAAAAACATCGAGGCACTGGAAGGCATTCTGTCTAATGGTCCGTTTGATCGTCGTGCAACTTGGATGATTGGCAACTCACTACGCACAGATATTATGCCTGCGGTAAAAGCCGGAATTCACAGCATATATATCAAACAACCGAATGAATGGCAATACAACATCGTAGAACTTCAGCCTAATCCGGAAACGTCGATGTATACCATCACTGCACTGGAAGAGGTACCAAAAGTCATACACGAAAACATACAACAGCACCAACAGAAAAGGACCCTTGGATAAGGGTCCTTTTACTTTATGATGACTAACATCAAGCATCCTGTTTCTCACCAGATAACTTGCCTGTTACCACGTCTTGCAAAATAATACGTGCCTTCACCGAACTCCCGTCTTTTCGTTTGAACGATAGTACCTGGGTACTCCCCTTCTCAATCAGCGATTTTAACATCGTACTGGTGATTTTTTTACCCGCATACTCTTTCCAGACCACAAATGAACAGCCTTCTTTGAAACGTGAGCATCCATAACCCTTCTTGCCCTCTATAATCTGACCTGTACAGCCGGGAGAAGGACAAGGTGCCAGTAACTCTCTCACTCCGGATGAGCTCGTAGTTGAAGATGGCGCCTTGGTGGTCGTGCTTTTCCCACTGCCAGCTCTCGATGAAGATGCCGAAGTCTGACGGGACGTTTTTACAGTTGAACCGCCACTAGCTGTCTTGGCAGATGTCCTTGTATTGCCGGCCTGGGTTCTGGCTCCCTTGCCTTTCCCTCTGCCTGCACGCGAATCTTCTCCAAAAGCATCTGCCGGCGCCGGAGCTTGCACACGCACTTTCTCAATGATGGACAACGTGAATTTCTTAACGTTCTCCATGAACTTGTCCTGACCCGCCTCACCTTTGGAAATCTGGTATAACCTTCTTTCCCATTGCCCAGTCATCTCAGGTGAGGTTAACAGATCTACGCCTGCTCGACGAATCAATTCGATAGCCGTTCTGCCTTTGAGCGTTAACTGCATTTTCTTCCCCTGCAGCGTAATGTAACCTACGTTTTTGAGACGCTCAATCGTAGCAGCACGTGTAGCCGGAGTACCCAGACCACTGTCTTTCATCGCATCTCGCAGCTCTTCATTCTCGATCTGCTTGCCTGCACTTTCCATCGCTTTGAGCAATGTCCCCTCGGTATAACTTTTGGGAGGCTGGGTCGCCTTCTCCTTGAACTCACTCTTCGTACATTGAACAGGCAATTCAGGTTGTACACTAAAAGCCTTGTCCGTCCACTCTTCGGTTTCCTCTTCTTCATTGCCGTTTTTCTTGACCTTCTTCTTGCCTGCACCGCCCTGTTCCTGATCTACGGAACCGAGAACCACTTTCCATCCGAGGGACAGTAGCTCTTTGACAGATGTCTTAAACTGATGTTTCTCCACTTCGGTGAGCACGGTATGTTGCTTATACTCCGCCGGAGGATAAAAGTGAGACAAGAAACGCCTTACAATCAAATCATAGATGTTCTGTTCATCCTTGGATAAGGTACCTGATCGCTTTAATGTAGGTAAGATCGCATGGTGATCTTCAACCCTGCTCGGATTACATACCCCTTTATTATTCTTATGAACAAGCTCTGGCTTGGCCCCTTGCGCAAGCTCATTATAGGTACCATTTTTAAGCAGGTTTAGCGTTTTGTGCATACCTTCGATATTCTGTTCTGTAACATAGTTGGAGTTCGTCCGAGGATACGAAATCACCTTGTGTTTTTCATACAAAGCCTGCGCGATATCCAGTGTTTTTTTGGCACCATATCCGAACTTGGCATTGGCTTCACGCTGTAAAAGGGTCAGGTCATACAAACGATACGGATACTCCTTCGTCTGCTTCGCTTCGTATTTGGTAATATGCCCTGTCTTGCCCTTCACACTGGCTGCAATAGCCTCTGCTGCCTCCGCATCGGTCAACTTATCTCCCTGACGCAGTCCCCGGTACTCGACACCTTCCTGCCGAAACCAGGCGGCCACTTCATAAAAGGTCTGTGACTGGAACGCTTCAATCTCTATTTCCCGATCGTAGATTAGCGCGAGTACCGGCGTCTGTACACGGCCTACAGACAACAATGCATTATGGCGGGTTGTAAACGCCCGTGAGGCATTCATGCCGATCAGCCAATCGGCTTCACTTCTGGCGCGAGCAGCATGGGTCAAATTTTCAAATTCAGAAGCATCCTTCAGACCATCAAAACCACGTCTAATGCTCTCTGCCGTCAAATCCGATATCCATAAACGCTTTACAGGCTGACGCAGCTTCAATTGCTGTTGTATGAGGGCGAAGATGTACTGACCTTCTCTCCCTGCATCGCAAGCATTAACGATCGCTGAAGCCCGTTTTGCCAGTTCTCCAATCATTTTAAGCTGATCTTTAGTCCTAGGATTGGGTACAATCTTGAACTGATCGGGTATGATCGGCAGGTCCGCTATATTCCAGCGCTTGTACTTTGTATCATAGGCATCCGGTTCAGCCAGTCCAAGCAAATGCCCTATCGCCCATGTGATGATGTAATGCTCACCCTCCAGATACGTGCGATTGTTCTTGGCCTTTGGTTCTATGACGGCGGCAATGGTTCGACCCATGTCGGGTTTTTCCGCTATAACCAGTGTCTTCATCCGTCCATCTCTCCTCCTTCACCGTCCGCATGACGGCAAAAAGGGGCATTCCGCCGACGGAAGCCCCTTGCTTCTGAAACTCATTATATCAGATTTTGGATTCGGGAGCACCTTCCCGAAATGAATTATCCCACTGCCTGTTCTTTTAATACATGCTTTTGTCTGCACTCTTTGCATACACCCTGGAAATCCAGACGATGATCCGTAACAGCAAAGCCATACTGACGCTCGATTTGTTGTTCCAAACGAAGCAGACCATCTTCCATAATCTCTTCCACTTTACCACATTCTGTACAGATCAAATGATGGTGGTGATGGGAACCATCTGTACTTCGCAGATCAAAGCGCGCTGCGCCGTCACCAAAGTTAATCTTTTCAACGACCTGAAGGTCACTCAGCAGTTCGAGAGTGCGGTATACGGTAGCCAATCCAATCTCAGGGAACTGCTCCTTAACCAGGAGAAATACTTCCTCTGCGCTAAAATGATCCTTTTCATGTTCAAGCAATACACGTACAGTAACTTCCCGTTGTTGTGTTAATTTATATCCTTTTTCAACCAGTTGATTTTTAATGTGAAAGATCTGTTCTGAAATGGACTTGTCCCGGTTACTTGCCATAGCAGGTCGCACCTCCGGTTTATATTCATTGAATTTTACTTTTATCGTTCTGATTGTTGGTTTCAGTGAATCCTTATTTATAATCATTATAATATAATAATAAATCTTTATCGCTTAAAAAGCAATGATATTGCTCACACTTACATGAAATATGTAGTCAAATTAGTTAAAATAACAGCAAACAACCCTCGCTGATCGCGAAGGTTGTCATTGATATCTTGTTCTATAATTTTACACCAGAACCGAAGCACCCATCAAGTATTTGTCCACTTCACGAGCAGCCTCACGGCCTTCATTAATCGCCCATACAACCAAGCTTTGACCACGACGCATGTCACCTGCTGCAAATACTTTATCCACATTGGTGTTGTATTTGCCGTAGCGTGCTTTAACGTTTGTACGACGATCTGTTGCAAGTCCCAGTTGCTCTACCAACGTTTGTTCCGGTCCATCAAAACCAATGGCAATCATGGCCATCTGAGCCGGGAATACACGCTCTGTGCCTTGAATCGGCTGATAAATCTTGCGACCAGTCTCATCCACAATACGCTCGATCTGTACTGTATGCAATTCTTTGAGGTTCCCCTCATCGTCTCCGACAAATTTCGTTGTCATGATGGAGAACTCACGCGGATCTTGACCAAACAACGCTTTGGCTTCCTCTTGCGCATAATCAAGTGTGTACACGTTCGGGAATTGCGGCCAAGGGTTGTTAATGCGATCACGCTCCATAGGCGCTTGTGTATGCGTACCGAATTGAGTAATAGTACGACAACCATGACGCAGCGATGTAGCAACACAGTCAGATCCTGTATCGCCGCCACCAATGACAATAATATCTTTATCTTTAGCTGACAGATATTGACCATCTTCCAGATTGGAGTCCAGATAACTCTTAATGCTACCATTCAGGAAATCCATCGCGTAATGGACGCCTTTCAAGTCGCTGCCTTCAATATTGAATTCACGCGGCTTCGTTGCACCACCACACAATACAACAGCATCATAATCATCTACGAGTTGTTGTGCTGCAATATCCTTACCGATCTCGGTATTCGTGATGAATTGAACGCCTTCTGCTTCAAGCAGATCAACACGACGTTGAACTACGTTCTTATCCAATTTCATCGTCGGGATGCCATACATCAGCAATCCGCCGACACGGTCCGAACGCTCATATACGGTTACCGAGTGTCCTGCTTTATTCAACTGAGCCGCAGTAGCTAATCCCGCTGGACCTGAACCTACCACAGCTACACGTTTACCCGTACGTTTTTCAGGAGGTTGGGGAACGACCCATCCTTCTTCGAAACCTTTTTCAATAATTGCTTCTTCAATCGTTTTGATGGTTACAGGCTGACCGATTAAGCCAACTGTACATGATCCTTCGCAAGGAGCTGGACAGACGCGACCTGTAAACTCTGGGAAATTATTCGTTTTGTGAAGGCGCTCAAGCGCTTCTCTCCACAGTCCGCGATATACAAGATTATTCCATTCTGGAATCAGGTTATGCACGGGGCAACCTGACGTGCCGCCAATCATATCTATACCTGTATGGCAATACGGGGTACCACAATCCATGCATCGTGCACCTTGTGTTCTGAGCTCTTCTTCAGCCATGTGTTTATGAAACTCTTCCCAATCCTTAATCCGCTCCGCTGGCTCACGATCTGCTGGCAGTTGACGTTTGTATTCCATAAATCCAGTAGGTGTAGACATCTTACGTTTTCCCCCATCCGTTCTTGTCTTAATCCCTTCATGTGCATGGTTCTATATGAAATGGATTACTCATTACTTGAGTTTTTGTCTATTGTATCACAAAATCTTCTCGAAGATATTTCAATTATAGTAGCATTTACTGTGCTGAATATTAAATGGATTATCCGCATAATTATTTGTATTTTATACATCATATCTTTCAAGTCTACCCATGGTCAATACCCTTATTATGGTGTTAAATGTGGATTTGAACTGCGAAATCTGGTGTGTGTTAAAGAAATAAAAGGTCGAAACATTAAGTAAATGTCAGATAATTTGTCATCAAATCCAACATATTTTGCTATAAATCGTTCTCAATTCCGAATATCAGACCCATTTTAGGACTTCACAACGTTAAAACCTCAAATTTTTTACACTTTTTTACTGTTTAATGCTAAATCGTATGTATAATATACATGAATATCAATTAATTATGTTATATTAATGTAATATGTATTCCAGTTTAAACAAGTGACCCATTTTTTTCTAAAGAAAAGACGCTGTTCACGAATATTTCGTAATCAGCGCCTCTCATCATACAAATAGGACCGAAGTCAGGAATTTCTTATGCCATATTTACCGTTTACGTTCGTAAAATTCGAATGTATACGCATGAACATTTTTTTCATCCTGTTCGCCTTCAATCTGTTCAATCAGTTCCCATTCGGACCAGTCCACATCAGGGAAAAACGTATCTCCCTCAAAATTCTCATGAATTTTGGTCACCACAAGACGATCTGCAAGTGGCAGGAACTCACGATACACTTGGGAACCCCCAATTACGCACAGTTCCTCACCTTTGGTTACACCCAGACCCTCTTCAATCGTATGTACGATTTCAGCCTGTTCCACCTTGTAGTTCAGATCTCTTGTCACTACGATATTACGGCGCTGAGGAAGCGGCTTACCGCCAAAAGATTCCCACGTATTACGTCCCATGATAATCGTTTTGTTCAGCGTACGTTGTTTGAAAAAGGCCATATCCTTGGGTAACCGCCATGGAATCGAATTATTCAATCCGATCACACCGTTTTCCCCCATTGCCCATACCAATTCAATACTCAAGGGTAATACACTCCTTCAATCCAAGTCTCTTATCGAGATTGAACACATAATTAGACTGCAATTGGAGCTTTAATGCCCGGATGATGCTGGTAGTTCTCAAACTCGAAATCTTCAAACTTATAATCAAAAATAGAATCCGGCTTACGTTTGATTACCAGTTTAGGTAAAGCATAAGGTTCACGCTCCAGCTGAGTTTTAACCTGATCTACGTGATTGGAGTAGATGTGAACATCCCCTCCAGACCAAACGAAATCACCCACCTCAAGATCACATTGCTGGGCGATCATATGAGTCAAGAGCGCATAACTCGCGATGTTAAACGGCAATCCGAGGAACGTATCCACGGAACGCATCGTAAGCATACATGATAATTTACCCTCTGCAACGTAAAACTGAAACGCAAAATGACAAGGTGGAAGCTTCATATTATTGATCTCAGCCACATTCCATGCGCTGACAAGGTGACGACGTGAATCCGGATTATTTTTGATCGAATCAATGACCCCAGCGATCTGATCAATTTTTTCTCCGTTTGGTGCTTCCCATGTGCGCCACTGCGAGCCGTATACCGGTCCCAGATCCCCATTTTCGTCCGCCCAGTCGTCCCAGATCTTCACACCGTTTTCTTTCAGATAAGATATATTGGTATCGCCACTCAAAAACCATAACAGTTCATGAATAACCGATTTGAGATGAATTCGTTTGGTTGTTACCAGTGGAAATCCTTCGGAGAGATCATAACGGAGTTGTCTGCCAAATACAGATTGTGTTCCTGTTCCTGTACGGTCTCCTTTATGCGCGCCGTTGTTCAGAATATCCTGCAATAAATCGAGATAGTTTTTCATGTTGATATCCCCTCGCACTCTTATTTCATAAGTATAAAAGTTTAACTTAAATACTAATACATAGACCGTGATTGGCTTAGAGCCACATCATGACTGATCATTACTACAGTGTACCACAATTGAGTTGTTGGATAAAATCAATTCAATGAAACTTTTGAGCGTGTAAATTTTCATCATATCACATACACGAGTATCTTAAATTTCTCGGCTCTTGCTCAGAAAAAAGAGACGAATAACGCGTTAGCGTCATTCGTCTCTTCTGATATACGTATAATGCCGGACGAATCCGAAGCTTAGACGATCTTAACGGGAGATGATGTGGATCGGGTGACCCATAACCAATTCCGCAGCTTCCATTACGATTTCGCCCAAAGTTGGGTGAGCGTGAATAGTGAGAGCCAGATCTTCCAGAGTAGCACCCATTTCAATTGCCAAACCAAGCTCAGCAATCAAGTTGGAAGCTTCCAGACCTACGATTTGGCAACCCAATACAAGGCCACTTTCTTCGTCAGCTACGATTTTCACGAAGCCTTCAGCGTGGTTCAAAGATACAGCACGGCCGTTACCCGCATAAGGGAATTTGCCCGCTTTTACTTTGTGACCTTTTTCTTTAGCTTCTTTTTCAGTGTACCCTACGCTGGAACACTCTGGATCTGTGAACACAACAGCTGGCATACATTTGTAATCAACTACAGATGGTTGTCCCGCGATTGCTTCAGCAGCCACTTTACCTTCGTAAGAAGCTTTGTGTGCCAGAGCCAGACCAGATACGATATCACCAATTGCAAAGATTTGCGGGATGCTAGTACGGCCTTGGTGGTCAACTTTAACGAATCCACGCTCGTCAACATCTACGCCAATCATGTCCAGACCAAGCTCACCATCTGTATTTGGACGACGTCCAACGGTAACAAGCAGATAATCTGCAGTCACTTCTTTGGACTCACCATTTACAGAGTATTTAACAGTTACATCTTTATCCGTTTGCTCAGCACTTTCAGCTTTTGCACCCGTTACGATTTCGATGCCTGTTTTCTTCATGTTTTTAGCCACGAGGCTAGTCATGTCTTTATCGAAACCTGGCAGTACTGTATCCAAACCTTCGATGATTGTTACTTTTGCACCGAATTTAGAGTACATTTGACCAAGCTCGGCACCAATATATCCGCCACCGATAACGATCATGCTTTTTGGTACTTCAGGCAAGTTCAATGCTTCTGTCGAAGACAGAATGCGTCCGCCAAACGGGAAAGGTTTCAGTTCGATTGGACGGGAACCTGTTGCAATAATTGCATTTTTGAAACGGTAACGCGGAGATTCATGATCGTTGAATACACGTGCTTCGTTTTCGTTAATGAACATGCACTCACCGTTGAAAACTTCCACTTTGTTACCTTTGAGCAAACCAGCTACGCCGCCAGTCATTTTCTTAACAACGCCGTTTTTGAATTCTTGAGTTTTGCTGAAGTCCACTTTTACGTTCTCAGCAGAGATACCAAAAGCTTCACCGTGAAGTGCAGACTCATATTGGTGCGCAGCCGAGATCAGGGCTTTGGATGGGATACATCCACGGTTCAAACAAACGCCGCCCAGTTCGGATTTGTCTACGATCAATACGCTTTGGCCCAATTGAGCAGCACGGATGGCAGCTACATAGCCACCAGGTCCTGCACCAATTACTAATGTGTCGATATCAAGAGAAGCGTCGCCTACTACCATATCTTACACCTCCATAACAAGCAGCTCAGGGTTAGCGAGCAGCTGTTTAATGTAATTCATAAAGTTTTGTGCTGTTGCGCCATCGATGATACGGTGGTCAAAGCTCAAGGAAAGAGCCATTACAGGTGCTGCAACTACTTCACCGTTTTTGATAACAGCTTTTTCGCTGATGCGTCCTGTTCCCAGAATAGCAACTTCAGGGAAGTTGATGATTGGAGTGAAGAACATTCCGCCAGCAGAACCGATGTTACTGATGGAGATTGTGCTTCCTCTCATTTCGTTCGCGCTCAATTTACCTTCGCGACCACGAGCTGCCAGATCACGGATAGAATCAGCGATCATCCAGATGGATTTGCGATCAGCATCTTTGATAACAGGAACGATCAAGCCATTGTCTGTATCTGTAGCGATACCAATGTTGTAGTATTTTTTGTAAACAATTTCGTTAGCTTCTTCATCAATCATAGCGTTCAGAGCCGGGAATTGGCGGGAAGCCGCAACCAGTGCTTTAACGATGAATGGCAGATAAGTAACTTTTGTTCCTTTTTTCTCTGCAATTGGTTTCATACGAGTACGGAAAGCAACCAAATCAGTTACGTCCACTTCGTCCATGATTGTAACGTGAGGTGCTGTGTAAGCCGATTTAACCATTGCATTAGAGATCGCTTTACGGATACCTTTGAATGGTACGCGCTCTTCTTCAACGTGTTGATCAGCTGCAGCCACTGCTGGTGCTGCGGATTTTTTCTCTTCTTGAGTCGGAGCTTCGGAAGATGCCGCCGCGGAAGAACCGCCACCGTTTTTGAAGGATTCAACATCTTCTTTGGTTACTTTACCGTTGTTACCAGTGCCGTTAACCTGAGAGATGTCTACACCTTGTTCGCGAGCAAATTTGCGCACGCTTGGTGTTGCCAGAACGTCTTTGGCAGGTACTGCCGGAACGCTGTTGTTGCCGCCCTCTTTAGCTGCATCCGAGCTGGAAGCTGCTGCAGAAGAACCGCTTGTGTCAGCTCCGCCTTGAGCTGCATCTTTCTCTTGCTCGCCTTGATCGCCAGCAGGAGCGTCGTCTTGTTCAGGAAGTTCACCTTCTGCATCAATGATGGCTACAACTTCGCCAACGTGACAGATTTGACCGTCTTTAGCGAATACTTCTGTAATTGTTCCGTTTACCGGACAAGGTACTTCAACTACCGCTTTGTCGTTCTGTACTTCCATGATGATATCGTCGTCAGTTACTTTATCACCGACTTTGATGTGCATCTTGATGATTTCGCCTTCGTGAAGGCCTTCGCCCAGTTCAGGGAATTTATATTCAAATTTAGCCAACTGAAAAACCTCCTTGATTATGTGCTCAATCCTGAAAACAACCCTTAACTCCAAGAAACAACTGTTACTGCTAATGCAAATAACTGTTACTCAAGGGGCTAATGGCTGTTTACAGTGCAGCTCGCGCTGCGGTGTGAATCACCATACTGCGCCTTGCGGCATGTCAGATGATTAAATTAGAAATTTACGACTTTGTTAACCGCAGCAACGATACGCGCTGGGTTAGGCAGCCATGAATCTTCGATTTGTGCAAAAGGATATACAGTATCCGGACCAGCTACACGCAGAACCGGTGCTTCCAAATGCAGGATTGCTTTTTCATTGATTTGGGCAATGACTTCAGCTGCAACACCTGCGCTCTTTTGAGCTTCCTGTACAACAATTGCACGGTTTGTTTTCTTAATAGAAGCAACGATAGTATCGATATCGATCGGGCTAACCGTACGAAGGTCGATAACTTCAACTTTGATTCCTTGTTTTTCGAGTTCATCTGCTGCTTTCACAGAAGTGTGAACCATCATACCGTAAGTAATGATAGTAACATCAGAACCTTCACGAACAACGTTCGCTTTGCCCAATTCAACAACGTAATCTTCTTCCGGCACTTCTGCACGGAAAGCATGGTACAAGTTCAAGTGCTCCATGAAGAATACAGGATCGTTATCGCGAATAGAAGCGATCATCAGACCTTTTGCATCGTAAGGATTAGAAGGAACAACTACTTTGATACCTGGTGTTTGCGTGAGCAGACCTTCCAGGGAATCTGTATGCAATTCTGCCGCTTTTACGCCGCCACCGAATGGTGTACGGAATACGATTGGAGAATTGTATTTTCCACCAGAGCGGAAACGCATACGAGCAGCTTGCACTACCATTTGGTCAAGGGCTTCGAAGATAAAACCAACGAATTGGATCTCAGCAACCGGACGGAAGCCTTGTACACCCAGACCTACAGCCAAACCACCGATAGCGGACTCAGCCAGTGGAGTATCAAATACACGCTCTTCGCCAAACTCTTTTTGCAGACCTTCCGTTACACGGAAAACGCCGCCTACATTACCTACGTCTTCACCGAAAAGCAGAACGTTAGGATCACGTTTCAACTCCACGCGAAGCGCATCACGGATTGCTTCTTTCATGTTCATTTGTGCCATTTGCTTCATTTCCTCCTTAAACATTGACAGTTCACATTTGAATTCGTACATGTATACCGGGACATTAAAGTCGCGGATGTTTATGCTTTATCGGAAAAAACTTATTGGAAATCAGCTTTTTGCTCTTCCAAGTGCTTAGGCGTTTGTTCGAACATGCTGTCGATCAAGCCTGAAATCGTCATTTTCTCGGTTTTTTCCGCTTTTTTGATCTCTTCATTTACTTTAGCTTTTGCTTCTTCTTTCACACGTGCTGTATCTTCTTCAGTCCAAAGACCTTTTTTCTCCAGATATTTAGCGAAACGTGCGATAGGATCTTTAGCAGACCATTCTGCCTCTTCTTCTTTTGTACGATACTTGGAAGCATCATCCGAAAGGGAGTGAGGACGGAAACGGTAAGTTACTGCTTCGATCAATGTTGCGCCTTCTCCGTTACGTCCACGCTCAGCAGCTTCCTGGACAGCTTTGATAACAGCGAAGATGTCCATACCGTCAACTTTAACACCTTTGATACCTGCTGCTACCGCTTTGTGAGCGATGGACAGAGCTGCTGTTTGCTTAGCAAAAGGAGTTGTGATGGCATAACCATTGTTTTGTACAAAGAAGATAACAGGCAGTTTGTATACACCAGCGTAGTTCAGACCTTCATAGAAGTCACCTTCAGAAGAACCGCCATCACCTGTGTACGTGATAACAACTTGTTTTTGTTTCTTCAATTTGTAACCCATAGCGATACCCATTGCATGCAGAATTTGTGCACCAATGATGATTTGTGGCATCAATACATTAACGCCATCTGGAATTTGTCCACCATGTTGGTGTCCACGGGAGTACAAGAATGCTTGATAAAGAGGAAGTCCATGCCATACGAGTTGCGGAATGTCACGATAGCCAGGACATACAAAGTCTTCTTTTTCAATTGCAAATTCACTACCAACCATTGTCGCTTCTTGACCAGATACTGGAGCATAGAAACCAAGACGACCTTGACGGCCCAGGTTTACTGCACGGTCATCCCAAGTACGGGTAAATACCATGCGGTACATAATTTCTTTTAATTGATCATCGGAAAGTGTTGGCATCATGTCTTTGTTAACAATTTCGCCGTCAGGAGACAGCACGGACAGAGCTTCTACATCCTCTGTATACACTTCATAAGGAACCTTGCTCATTTTTTTCTTCACCTCAACAAAAAATTTGAATATCAAGTTCCGCTGTTATAATATTATAATACACCTGTTTCACTCCATACGTCAAAGAAATCCGTATTTTTTTTATGTTTCCTGCCGGATTGTATGTATAACAGGGGCTGAATATTGGTATAACAGCATAATACATGATTGCGTGTTTGACCTAACCCCGCACAAGGGTAATCTTACCGTATTGCGCGGTCGAATGCAAAAAAATTAACCGAGAAAGGTGACGTTTTATGACGGATTCCCGCTATTTGAAACGCACGATTGTGAAGGAAGAGATTGAAAGTCGCTATCTCGGTGAGAAGCGAACGCTCCGTATTTACCTTCCTCCGGGCTATAACGAATTGCTTAGCTACCCTGTCGTTTATTGTCAGGATGGCGAAGAATTTTTTAATTTCGGACGAATTGCTACAACAGCTAACCAAATTATTCTGGACGAAGGAGCCGAACCTTTCATTATTGTAGGGGTTCAGGTCGATGTGTCTGTGAGAACGCAGGAATATGCCCCATTCGGAGATCGGTTCAAGGCATATACCGCTTGCTTCGCTGAAGAGATTATTCCCTATATAGAGGAGAAATATCCTGTGCGCCGTTCTCCGCAGGAACGCATTCTTGCCGGAGACTCGCTTGGTGGCAGTGTTTCGCTTCACCTTGCTCTGTTATATCCGGATCTGTTCACACGTGTCATCAGCATGTCTGGTGCCTTCTACTCTGCTTCTCAAGAAATCTATGCTGCAGCTGAAGATCTGTCTTGGCTCTCGATCTGGATGATCGTTGGTTTGCAGGAGACTGATTTCGAGGCAGACACGGGTACGTATAATTTTGTTCAATTAAACCGGGATACTCGAGAATTGCTGGAGAAACGTGGTGCCCTCGTCTCCTACCAGGAGAAAGACGGAAAACACCAATGGGGTTTTTGGCAGAAGGAATTGCCCGAAGCATTACTTTATTTTCTCCAGGAAAGATAAAAGGACCACATTAACAGGCGGCTGAAATGCCGCTTTTGTTTTAAATCACAATGACACCGCTTACAATTATAATCTGAAAAAGAAGCAGGATATCCTGCTTGCTTGAGTGCTCACACCTGCTTCTTTGTCCGATTACAAGTTACATATCAGATCATGTTTATTTACTAGGTTAAAGTATGTTCCTCTTCAATCTTTCTCAACAGAACATCGCAGCCTGCGTTAACCAACTCGTACACCTCTTCAAAATTGCCTGTGTAATATGGGTCAGGTACTTCTCTGAGTTTTTCCTCCGGAAGCATGTCCATAAACTTGATGATGTCCGCCTCAGCTCCGCCTGGAACGTTGCGCACATTATCTGCATTCGAATTATCCATACACACAATGTAATCAAATTGAGTAAAGTCTTCGCTCGCGAATTGTCTCGCTGCCATATTGGCATAAGAAATCTGGTACGAATCCAGCAATTTTCGAGTCCCTTCATGCGGAGGTTTACCAACATGCCAGTCCCCTGTACCCGCAGAATCCACACGAATCTGGTGTTCAAGCCCCTTCTCCAGGACTTTGTGACGCAAAACGGCTTCAGCCATTGGTGATCTACATATATTGCCCAGACATACAAACAAAACATTAATCATATTAATCCCCCTTGCTTAGCGTACCTTGAAGTACCGACGATTTTGGCTGTGTCACAATGCTCTCGGGCTGAGGACTGACATTTCCGTTCTCAGATGGCACCAACGAACGCCGTGGCAGTTTCCATTTATAATGTACAGAACACATCCGGAAGAACACAACGGCCGCAAAACAAAATAATAATCCAGCATTCGTTGTTAACCAACCCATACCTATAACAAAACCGGCTGTCATTGCCCATACAGCATAGATTTCGTCACGCAATACAAGCGGTTTACGTCCAGCAAGCACATCACGAATAACGCCTCCACCAATACCGGTCATTACTGCTGCAACGATAACTGCGCTAATGGGATGTCCCATGTTGGCCGCGTACAGCGCCCCTTGAATTGCAAATGCTGCGAGTCCGATTGCATCAAACAACGCCTCTGTTCGCTTCCAGTGACTAATCCACTTGAGAGGTAATATAAACGCAATCGCTACAGATACTAAGGCTAACATAATAAGTGATCCCTGACTCCATAGTGTCGTTACAGGTATACCTATAAGTACATTCCGGATAATCCCGCCCCCGAATGCCGTGACAAGTCCAAGCACTAGTACACCCAGAATGTCATACTCCTCTTCCATTGCCACGAAGGCACCGGACATTGCAAATGCGATAGTGCCTATAATGCTGAATACTTCAAAAATGTGTAAGTCCAACCTGTTCAAACCTCACTTTTCAAGTCATCTCCATGTCGCTCTACCCATTGTATCCGCGAGCACTGAAATTGTGCAACCACATTTTGTGGATTATACTGGTTTGGTGAAAGAATTAGGAAGGATGAAATAAAATGACGGCGAAACGGATTGTTATTTTTACAGGCGGAAACTTATCTATAGAATTACTTCAGGAAATACGAGAAGATGATATGATCATCGCGGCCGATCGCGGTGCATTATTTTTAATTGAACACGGCATTCAGCCTCACATTGCAGTTGGAGACTTCGACTCCATTACTGAAGAGGAACGTATCATTGTAAGCAACAATAGCATTCGTTTCATTGCATGTGACCCTGTTCATAAGGATCTTACTGATACAGAAATGGCTTTTGAGACAGCGCTAGATTACGAACCTTCTCACATCTTAATGTTAGGTGCTACAGGTACACGTATGGATCACACACTCGCCAATGTACATATCATGGTTCGCGCGATGCAGCATCATATCTCCTGTGCCATTCAGGACAAGCACAATTACATGACACTGACCACATCCAAAGCTGTCGTTGAGCACCGTGAATATAAATATGTTTCTCTGCTCCCCTTGACTCATGAAGTTACAGGAATAACTCTAGATGGTTTTATGTATCCGCTAGATCAAGCCACCATACGCATGGGACAATCCTTGGGTGTAAGTAACCAGCTCTTAGGCTCCTCCGGTACAGTCACTATCGATAGCGGCTTATTACTGATTATTCAGAGCAAAGATTGAATCTATTCGAGTGCTTCATAGTTATTTATTACGTTTTTGTAACCAGTGATTTCGTTAAGAAAATAGGCTCACACATAACAAAGACCCTTGATATTCAAGGGTCTTTGTTATTTCATCATTATTCTTCATCCGTCAATGATTAATTTTTTGACATTTTTAATCATATTTTAATAAACATACCCAAACCATTGTGGCGCAAGGGATTACACTCCCCTATCCAATTTCTAGGCTGTTACAAAGCTGTTATACTCGCTCTAGCAACTTAACGAAAACGAATTTTGGAGGTACTAACTAATATGAAAACAAACATCTTTGTCCAAAAGGCCGTAACCGTCGGGTTGTGCGCTACACTAGGTTTTGGAGCTGTATTAATGACTAACGCCCCTGTTGCACAGGCAGCAACCGCATCTGTGTCTACAGGTCAACAGATTGTTAACTATGGTAAACAATTTACTGGAACTCCATATGAATTTGGTGCTTCAACATCAACAACCAAAGTTTTTGACTGCTCTTCTTTTATGAAATATATTTTCAAAAAGTATGGTGTAGACTTGCCGCGCACTTCCGTGAGCCAATCCAAAGAAGGTACAGCTGTATCCAAAGCTAATCTGCGTGTCGGCGACCTTGTATTCTTCTCCAGCGGTAGCCGTTCTACTGGTTCCAACATTACCCATGTAGCTGTGTACGCAGGGGACGGAAAGATTCTGCATACGTATGGATCTCCAGGCGTAACCATCTCGGATCTGAATTCCGGTACATGGGAAAGAACGTATGTTAAAGCTCGTCGTGTGCTTTAGAATCACATCATAGCTAATCAGTAAGGACCGGAGGTTACTATCCGGTCTTTTATTTTTACCCTCTTTTTGCCACACTTTAAACTGGTGATTCATGGAATGCGGTGAAAATCTAATTTTTATCATGAAGCATATAACCGATCCCACGCACAGTATGAATCAGTTTCACACTTCTTCCCTTATCCACCTTAACCCGCAGATGTTTGATGTACACATCCACAACGTTGGTATCCATCGCATACTCATATCCCCATACCTCCCGCAAAATATCACTTCTGGTACATGCCTCATTCACATGCAGGGCCAAAAATTCCAGCAATTCGTACTCTTTTGGCGTTAATGTCAGGTACTCACCTGCACGACTTACCCGTCTTGAACGCAAACTCACTTTAAGATCATAAACTACAATAACTTCTTCACCCTCTGGTGTTGCATTCGCAAAAACACGCAATAAATTTCGTATTCTAGCCAGCATCACGTTCAAGTGAATGGGTTCCTCCATCACGTCATTAGCTCCATAATCCAGCCATTCCACGATGAATTGAGGAGATACATTTGAAGTAATAACCAGTAGAGGTATAACCTGACCTTTATCTAACCATCGTTTTAACTCTAATTTCTGATCCTGGCCACAATGTTTCTTCCCCTCTTCCCGGTCTACCAGGATGATCAGGTTAATATGCAGCAACGAAGGCTCGACGGATTGGTTTAGTTCGGACGACTCCATTCGTTGCACGTCATACCCTTCGCTACATAAAATATCCTGAATAAGGCTGACCTGCTCTGCTACTCCAATCAGCAAAATGGCTGTTTTCACTCTTTTTCACCCGGCCTGTCTCTATCCCCACTGCTCGCAGCAATGGTTGGTACAGATAGCATGCCGTAAAATGAAAAAGTCCATTCCCTCAAGGGAACAGACTTTGCTTCTTTCTTGCTTTAACCAAAGTAGCGATGGACGAGCGTACGTGCTTCAGCTGTGTCTTTTGTTCCGTGTACGAGGACACGTCCATCTTGGAAAATAACCATTCTATGGACTCCTGTTGTAAAAGAAACCAGAAACGGATTGGATTCCACTTTTCCTTCTTGAAGCCTGTTCAGGCGATCCGCTGTATGTTGAAGATCCAGATTCATGCGCCGTGCAGGTCGGATCTGAACGGTGTCCCTGCCACACAACACATCGGTTTTCTCCAGATTGGACGCAGAAAGATATGGATACGTTGCCGAAGTGCCGCAGGAAGGACAGTCTTGCTTTTTCGCACCATCCACATTGATGGATATGTATTCGTTCCTCCACACGTCAAATGACAATAACTTACGTCTCAATGCATTTGCATTGCCGCTAAGTAATTTCATCGCTTCTGCTGTCTGATTCGCCGTTACCATCTGTACCGCTTGAGGTATGATGCCAGACGTATCACAGGTATCTCCACCCAGAGGGACTTCACCCAGCAAACAATTTAAACATGGCGTATCTCCAGGCATAAACGTGTAGGTGATACCGTAACTACCTACGCATCCACCATAAATCCAGGGAATGCGGTGCTTCTGTGCCATATCATTAATGAGTAGTCGGGTATCAAAGTTATCCGTTGCATCCATGATCAAGTCTGTATGCTGAACGAGTTCTTCCAACTCATCTACTCTGACGTCCAACACTTTCCCTTCCACATGAACCGTGGAATTAATGGCAGATAACCGTTTTTCCGCCGCCATCGCCTTTGGCATCCGCTTAATCGCGTCCTGCTCTACATATAATTGCTGTCGCTGCAGGTTACTCCACTCCACATAATCACGATCCACAATCGTTAAGTGTCCGACTCCTGAACGAACTAACGTTTCTGCAATCCCTGTTCCGAGTGCGCCAGCGCCTATAATTAAAACTCTGCTGCCCTTTAATCTGGCCTGGCCTTCCTTGCCAAGTGGCGCGTAGCGTTCCTGTCTGGAATACCGATCGGCCTGCTCGGAAGATGTTGATTGTTGATCTATCATGTATGAACCATTCCTTCCACCGGACTGCTGGCTGCTGCATAACGCTTTACGGGAATCATGCCTGCTTCATATGCCAGTCTGCCCGCTTCTACCCCCAATCGCATCGCTTTAGCCATGCTCACCGGATCACTTGATCCAGATACGGCTGTATTTAACAATACGCCATCTGCACCAAGTTCCATCGCATAAGCAGCATCTTTTGGGGAGCGCAATCCTGCATCCACAATTACAGGTACAACGGCCTGCTCAATGATGATCTCAAGGTTATAGGGATTGATGATGCCTCTGCCAGCTCCGATGGGAGAAGCGCCAGGCATTACAGCATGTACGCCAAGCAATTGTAGCCTTTTGGCCAGAATGACATCATCCGAAATATAAGGCAATACCGTGAAGCCCTTTTCAAGCAAAATTTCGCAAGCCTTGTACGTTTCAATCGGATCTGGGAGCAACGTAATTCCATCTCCGATGACTTCGACTTTTATCATATCACAAAGTCCTGAAGCCCGCGCAAGCTCGGCAATCCGCACCGCCTCTTCCGCAGTGGAAGCCCCAGCGGTATTCGGAAGAAGAGTGTATTTGTCCAGATCCAACGTATCCAGGAAATGCTTCTGATTACGTTCCTCCAGATTCAGACGACGAACAGCAAAGGTTAAAACTTCCGTTTCAGATGCTTCCACAGCCTGACTTTGCACTTCCAGATCCGAAAACTTGCCTGTTCCGAGCAACAATCTGGACTCAAACGTATATTTACCAATGTTCAACATCATCAACCGCCTCCTACAAAATGTACAATCTCAATTCGATCGCCTTCTCTTAATACCGTTGACTCATGGTACTCACGCGTTAAGATATGCCTGTTCAGCTCAACAACTACAGTCTTGACTTGCAGGTCAAAAGATTGGAGCAATTTATCCACACGATTCAACCTCTCTTCAATCTCCATCCGTTGACCATTAACGATGATATTCACTGCACCACTCCCTTTCTGTTCAATCGCTCAGGGCTCAGCGCCTCAATTCCGAGTTCTTCTGAGCTTTTGCCAGCGAGCAACTCAGCAATAAGCCTGCTTGTTATCGCACTAAGCAAGATACCGTTGCGGTAATGCCCAAAGGCGGCGAACAGCCCGGGTATACTCTTGCAAGCACCTATATAAGGCAGTCCATCCGGAGTTGCCGGTCTTACGCCTGCCCACGCTCGCAAAAATTGTGCTTCTTTCATCCCAGGCACCCAGTGGGTAGAAGCTGCTAGCAGCTTCTGAACACCCTGTACAGAAACGTTCAGATCCGTTCTGCCTGGCAGACTGGTCGCCCCGAGCCAAACCTCTCCATTAGCTTTGGGAACAATATAGATATCTTCTGCATACACCGTTCTGTCAGGTCTGTACCCTGCATGTTCAGCTGAGAACTGAACGGCGGCTATTTCTCCTTTTACCGACCACACAGGCAAGCTCAGATTCACATATCTCATCAGTTCTTCACTCTGTAATCCAGCCGCTATAATGACATGTTTGCATTTCATCTCACCGATCGATGTGGTGATCCCCTGCACGCCGTGTTCGTTTGCTTGCACACGTATATCCTGTATGTCCTCCATAACCCGTGCTCCCAATACTTGAGCGGATTCAGCATATGCCTTCGTTAGATGGACTGGAAGAATCTCACTCTCGTAAGGTCTGTAGTAGGATCCATACGTATCTCTGTTAAGCCATGGTGCCTCCTGTTGCACAACGGAACGGTCCCACCACACCTCATCCGCAGAATTAGCAGAATTTCGATTATTCTTATAGTTACTTAATTCACTGTATGAACGAAAAGGAGTTAAGAACCCCTGGCGTTGCAGACCAACCTCTACATCACTGAGGGTAGCCATTAGTACCTGTTGCTCATGAAGTAACTGCCTGCTCTGCCTGGCAAGCTTAGCCATCAAAGGATGAGCAAAATCCTCACTCTCTGCCGCCAGCATTCCAGCCGCCGCGCAAGAAGTGCCTCCTGCAATCGCCGAACGCTCCAGTAACAGCACATCCTGTCCACGGGAAGCAAGCTCATACGCAATGGCACATCCAACAACGCCTCCGCCTACAATAATCGTTTCTGCATAAATCTTATCCGGTCTATCAGTAATGATCTCTTTCATCCTCTCATCTCCTTGATTCAGCGGCTCAGACTTTCTGTATCAACGATAGCCTGCCTTAATAATGCAGCCGCCCGATCCGGGGAATCGCTCGCCCATACATTCGAGATCACAGCGACTCCCTGTGCGCCTGCAGAGCGAATAGAGTGAATGTTCCCCGGTTCGATGCCCCCAATCGCCATGACAGGAATGGAGACACCAGAGCACACTTCAGCCAGAGCATATAATCCTCTTGGTTCAAGATCAGGCTTACTGTTGGTTGAGTAGACATGCCCGAAGAATAGGTAATCGGCTCCACGTTCTTCAGCGATTTTTGCCTCAGCGATTGAATGAACAGATACACCCAGACGAAGTCGCTGCACATTGCTTATAACAGCAGGGTTATAGTTACGTATCGCATCTTGCCCCCAATGTACACCGCCATAGATGTCATTCTGTGAAGGCAGCTCTGAACCATTGATAACGATGCGACAAGATGGAACGCCAATGCTACGCAGACTTTCAGCCCAACCGATCTTGTCTTGCCACGAGAGTTGTTTCTCTCGTATATGAATATAGTCCACCCAAGGCCAAACGTCCTTTGCAGCTTTTACAAAAGATGCTTGATCCCATGTACCCGTAGATACAACATGCAATTCAAATGATTCGTGAACATGTTCATGAGAAATTACCGTACCATCCCTCTCCTTCCAATTGTGAATGCCATGAAAACACAAAAAAGCCACTCCCGTAGGGGAGTGGCTGCGTATTAATTATAGGACCAGATGACTGACTGAAGCATACAGTTCATTTCGTGTAATACAGCTATGGACCTTATATCCATAACGTTATACACGGAACTACATGTTTCCATTCGCTAAGCAGACGGTTGACATTCTTTCGAATTCTCGTTTGCTCACGTCATTCACTGAAGTGCGCGCGCCACTTCCCTACGCTGGTATGATCCAGATCAGGTGCAAAGGGTCCAGAATCGCATTCTTCCATCTCAGCCGCATCGTGCGGCCCCCCTAGTGTTCATATGAAGTTGTAGCTTATGTTACCATAGACGGATTTTTTTGTCACCGTTCATTTCCATTATAACGTGTTTCAAGACGACTTCGCTATATAACGCTGCACGACAATCTAGTTTTTCTCGGACCATTCTTCGACATTCCATGTTTTGGTAACCCAACCCTCGTAGAAATCAGGTTCATGAGATACAAGCAGCACGGTTCCTTTGAACTCTTGCAAAGCACGCTGCAACTCCGCTTTGGCCGTTACATCCAGATGGTTTGTCGGCTCATCGAACAGAATCCAGTTGCTCTCACGCATCAAGAGCTTGCACAAACGAACTTTAGCTTGTTCGCCACCGCTCAACATGTTAAGCGGACGAGTAATATGTTCATTTTTCAATCCACAGCGGGCAAGGTGACCTCGAACCTCATTCTGGGTCAGATGTGAGAACTCATTCCACACATCCTCGATCGGTGTAATATTTCCAGCACGGACTTCCTGCTCAAAATAGGCCGTTTCGAGATAATCTCCCAAAAAGGTCTTTCCATTAAGTGGAGATATTTTACCAAGGATGGTCTTGAGCAGTGTGGATTTACCTACACCGTTACAACCTACGATGGCAATTTTCTCACCACGTTCAATCGTCATCGTCATCTTGGGCAGCAAAGCATACGTATAACCTATTTCGAAATCAATACCCTCAAAGACCGTTTTGCTACTCGCTCGGGCATCCTTGAATTTGAATGTTGGTTTCATCGCTTCATCTGGGCGATCAATTCGATCAATCTTATCCAACTGCTTCTCACGGCTCTTCGCTCGACCTGAAGTGGACGCACGTGCCTTGTTACGCTGAATGAAATCTTCCTGCTTCTTAATGTACTCTTGCTGCTTCTCGTACGCATCAATATGCTGAGCTTTATTCATATCCGCCATCTCCAGGAACTTGTTATAGTTCGCTGCATATCTCGTTAATTTGGCAAATTCCAAATGATAAATGACATTTACGACTTCATTCATGAATTCCGTGTCATGGGAGATTAAGAGGAACGCGTGCGGGTAGTCCTTCAGGTAACGTGACAACCATTCAATGTGCTCTACATCCAGATAGTTGGTCGGCTCATCCAGTAAAAGAGCTGTAGGTTTCTCGAGCAGAAGCTTGGCAAGAAGCACCTTGGTACGTTGTCCACCACTTAGAGCTGCGACATCTCGATCAAGACCAATTGCGGACAAACCAAGACCATTGGCCATCTCTTCCACTTTTACGTCAATCAGATAAAAGTCGCCCTGTTCCAGTTGTTCCTGAATATCGCCCATCTCTTCCAGCAACTGCTCCAGCTTATCTGGATCTGCATCTGCCATCTGGTCCGTAATATTCATCATTTCTTTTTCTAATTCAAGCAACGGCAAGAAAGCATCCTTTAGCACATCACGGATGGTTTTGCCTGGTGTGAGCTTCGTGTGCTGATCCAGATATCCATAACGGACTCTAGGTGTCCATTCTACTTTCCCACTGTCTTTAAGCAATTTTCCGGTAAGGATGTTCATTAATGTGGATTTACCCACACCATTGGCACCAACAAGTCCTACACGCTCTCCGGCGAGTAAGCGAAACGATACATTTTTAAATAACGTGCGATCTCCAAAATTGTGACTCACGTTCTCTACTGACAATAAACTCATAAGATGAGGTTGCTCCTATCTATTAGACATTACTTTGCTTATAGTTCTGAAACCCTATTCTAGCACAGGTTCCGTCTTTTCTGAAAGTAATGTAAGCATAACAGGAACCTCTTCCATGAATTCCCCATGTAGGTAACCTAATGAATAGAACAGTTATATTCGAAATAACCCTGTGCGGCTGCTTGTTTGGCATCTGTAAACACTTCTTCAGCACGGTAACCATTACCACAAGTGGATGGATAATAGTATTTGATTCCCGTTAAAGGATCTACCCCACCTACGATGGCCGTTTTCTTCACAAGTCTGCCTCCACCGATCGCATAATTGTTGATCTTTTGGTCACCCACACCTATACCTTGGATAAAAGCCATAATCCCTGTATCGTTAATGGAGTTGTACCAATCTTCCTGCGCAATCAGGGGCATCGTAAACGTATAGGAAATACCGTTCTTTCTGGCAAACTCATTATGGCGGTTAATCACATCAGCCAGATCATCCTGCACAGTAGTCACAATCCGGCTTTGTCTAACTTGCTCAAATACGCTGGTATTCTGAAGTAAAGGAATCTGTGTGCTTGAGGCCAGTTCTTTTTGAAATCCTTCAATCCATTTCCCTGCGTTTGCGTCATAGGCATATACGTAGTCGTCCAGTGTAAAGTTAATACTGTTACCATTAGAATCTGAATATGTATAAGGTTTCTTGGGGCTCCACACTTGCCTGAAAGAATCTTCACGGTTACCCGTCATCTCTGTTTCTGTGGACAACATATAATAGCCATCATAATCCAGAATAACCACGGCAGGAATGTAATTAAACATGTTTCGAATAGCTGCGGGATCATCCTGTATCCCCATATTCAGAGCCATCGTCTGGGTGAACGTTGCAAGCGCAAGTTGCTTATCCGCTTTAACAAACTTGGTTGAATCATAACCCGCTTCATCATTTTGTTTCTCATTCTGATGCATCACTGCACCAGCATCCATGACTGCAGTTTGAAGCGCCAATCTGTATCGGTGGCCCAGATATTGAGCCTCTTCTGCATCTTGGCTATGGAGTGAAATGATCCAGAAGAGTGGGAAGAAGATCATCACGAATACAATGGATAGCTCAGTAATCTTCATTGAGGACCATACCTCCGTATGTTACAAATACTGCTGAAGCCTGAGCCGTACCACTCAACCATTCACGAATGAGCATGGAAGGTGTACGATTAGTATTTTGGAGAGTCACGGTGAAAAAATCCCCTGTCGTCAACGTATATCTTCGGCCAGGATCATCAACCGGTATCACACCTGAGGATGGGAATAGTCTTTCTCGAATCTGAGCTGCATAATATCCATCCTGCACCACCTCATAGGTCCCGTTAAAACTGTTATTGTCCATCGGGTCTGTATAGTGAGGTACATATTTCTTATGTAAATGTTCCATCGACACCTCATACACATTGCCGGTCTGGGCCAGTTGCTCCTCAAACTCAGCCAACATTCGAGGTGAAATATATCCTTTCGTTCGGACAGCATCAACAAAACGTGTTACATTCTGAACAGCCGTCATACGTGCTATATCATCCTGCCGATCGGCTGTTTCAGCAGCTGGGTACACATAGAGCAGAAGGACTGCGAGCAATACGGCAAGCAGCTTGGATGCGGCATTAATCAATTCACACTCGCCTCCTTCCAAAAAAAAATCTTGAGCAGTTCTCCAGTTTCATTTCGTATAAACTCTGGTCTGTAGGTGGCATCGAGCTGGACAGGAATCGTCGCTGTTTTGCTGACAAGTGGATCAATCACATACGAAGTTCCATCTACCTCCACAGGAATGCCAGTGCCTGTCATCTGTCTTACGGTATGCAACACTTCTGCACCACTATACTGATCCGGATTAGTGGTACGCAGTGTTGTTGTCAGCCGACCTTCCATGCCTGCTGTTGTCTGTACTCTGTCATTCAAGGCCGCTGATAAAATCTTAACATTCTGTTGCCCGTACAGGCAGGCTGTCACAAACAGGACAACCGCCGTACAAAACAACATGAGATGCTGTGTATTCCGGGACATGTTAAACCAACTCCTGTCAGGATTGCTGGAAGATCAGCCCTCTTACCACGTTCGATCGGTCTTTCACGATAATCGCTTTGAATTTACCACTTGGATTGACATACTGATTGTCTTTTTCACTCATGGTTTGGTTAATAATACCCACCTTATCTTCAGGTCCAATAACAGAGCCATAATCCGCATTATTGAGATCCTGAGAAATATTCAACTGATTACCGTACCATTGACCAGCTACATTTTTACCCGTAATCACTTTAATACCAAACTGTTCCTTGTCAGCGTATTTACGCAGCGCATTGGTTACCTGTGATCCACTGATAGTTGTTCCGTCATATACCGTAAATGCAGCCTGGGACAACTCGGTTTGGATATCAGCAAAATTGTTCTGGGCCGTCTTGGTTGCCTCCTGAGCCGAAATAAACAACAGAACTACAATTGTGATTAAAGCGATCGTCAAGAATATCCCTGCTGCCACCTTTAAAGCGCTTGATGCATTATTCATAATAAATCCTCCCAAGTTATAAGTTTTCTATACATTTCAAACTGTCACACAGATGAACTGTTTACAGTTTCTGAATCTGTTCATAATAAATGTTCATTTGTAAGAAGCTCATACCGACCAATGGAATAACCAGATACAAAAAGATAAGGGCGTACATAGGTGTAAATCCAATGGTTCTCCCCCATGATGCTTTGACATCTATCATTTTGCTATACTCCTGCTTGCGTTGTTCAAAATAAAATGCCATCATGCTCTCGAGATCATCGAAGGCTTCACGTATTGATATTTTGCCAAGGGCAAGCTGCAATTTATCAACCAGTCGCTGGAACTCGGGCAAGCCCGCCTCTTCCTTTAATTGTTCAAGTGCAAGCTCTGGTCCATGTTCAAAATGCAACAAACATTTTTGCAGCGGGCGCTTGAAAATGACCGCAAATCGATTAAGCCATTCCAATATCTCCTCGACTGACATCCGGTCCATCTCACGCAAAATGGAAATCACTGTCTGGAATTGATAGATTTCATGTCGCATATCCAACCTTCGCATTTTCCGCTGAAATAACATGAGCCATACGGGCATGTAGTACCCCGCTGCACCCATGAGAATGGCTATAATCATTTCCCACCAGCGTACATATTGCTTGTTATACACCTCAAGTTTCTGCATAATGCGCGTGATGGTCTCATTCTGGGTATCATGGTCTAACTGAACTGGAGATAACTGCTGTAACGCTTTGGAGACTTCTTCGTATGTAGCTCCTCGGTTCATTTCCACACTTTCCAACACGGATTGATCCAACGCTGTTTTTTCCTCAGCTTTCCTGAGATCCGCTTCAGCCATTGCACCAAACATTCGATCATCGCGGATTGGATCATACAAGATGTGGTTACGTTCAACCTGGTGCAACAGCAAGATGCACACCATTGTAAGGACCAAACAACCTGCGAATAACAACACTCGTCGAATGGCAAGCCATTCGTATTTCAACTCTGAGCTGCTCTCCCTCATGAGCCGTATCGTTTGACTGTACTGTGCACTGCCAGGTTTTGCTGCAAACAACATCGCCAATTTCCGTATGAAGGTCTTCCTGTACAGAAACTGATCCAACCATGAATGCTTATGCCCTGACCGGTAACGGGTCTCATCGTATTGCTGGAGCCTTTGCAGAAGCAAATAAGCAAGGATAATGATGACATAGATCGATATTTTGGTAACAAAACCGATTTTGCTGCGATAAAATTCATCCATCGTTGGGAAACTGACTCTGGCCCAGCGTTCGATTGGAGCGGTGAATAATACCGGAGCTAGCGCGATGATATTAAGTCCTTTGAGCAGGTAATCCAATTTATCACGCCGCAAAATCTCCAGATGAATCTCCTGAGTCAGGTTACCAAGTCCTTTAAGATAAATAGAACCTTGTGCTCTGTCCTTATCCCCAAACTCCATAACCATATAGGAAACGCCGGCAAATCCTTTGAGAAAACGGTTGGGAGCCACTTCATAATAACGCTCAAGTGCTTCATTCGGATCTGGAGAAGTTAGAGCTTCGTAGATCAGTCTTACTTGTTCTGCTGCTTCTCCTGTACCTGCTTCAGCGGCTTCATAGAGCGCTTCCTCAACCATGCCATGCTGATGATACCGATGCCTTACATCTGCAAAGAGATCCAACATCTGCACCAGCAACCTTTTCTCCATACGACTAAGGCACATATCCAATACCAGGCTGTTTAGTACCACAGCACAGAGCACGGACAGTATTACAAAAGCGATACCCGGCTGCATAAGAAACAGAATGACACTTATGCCTCCATAACCTCCAAGAATAATCAGAACCACTGTCATCGTCAGCCTGCGAAGTGAAGGCTCATCCCCAACATGGCGGAATGAAATACGTTTCTGCACCTGTAGAATATAAGCTGATAGCAATGGCACTTTCATTCCAAGACGGTAGGACTGCAACAAGATTGATCCCAGTCCCTTGAATCCCTTCCCGCTAGGAGCAAAAATCACGCCGGATTGACTTGTTGAACCACCTCCTCTGTGACGTAACATACTTAAAACCAGAAGTGTAATCAGCAAACCTCCTGCACAAATACTTAATACGAGGAGCAGAATCCATTTAATTGTCATGCTGATCACCCCAGTGTTGCTTCATAAACAGTTCAAATTTCTCGGCATCCTGTAATGTCATCTGGTCTCGCATATCCACCATGCTTCCAGAGGAGATTGGAGCTGTTGCAACATACGCTCCATCTCTGTACTCCACAACATTATGAAATGTAAAACCTGCCCTCTCTTCCACGCTATCACCTTGATTCGCACGAGGAAGACACTCCGTAATTCGTTCGATATATCTTCGTCCCTCAGCATCTTTCTTCATATGAACATCGAAGTTGATTACACTCACAACCTGCTCCTCAGCAATATGCTCATGCTGGAACATACCTGTCTTGAGCAAGGAATTACGGAGGGAGAAGACCAGATCACGAAACGTTTTGGCATGGTGGGTAAACAGGGTGAACAGACTGGCAACCTGAGACATTTGAATCATCCATGCGGCCACCTCATCACTCGCAACCTCACCGAGAATATTGACGGTACCATCCGTTTTTTTCTGCAAATCAAGCCCTTGTTGACCTGAAATGTGTTCAGTCTCTCGGAAACTCAAAATATTACGTCGGCTATAGATCCGTCTTAATTGAAGTTCAAACGCCATCTCCTGCACCCGAAGGGTGTACGATGCATAGATGTGTTTGACCATAGCCATAAGCAACGTTGTTTTACCAGAACCTTGGGCCCCGGTTACAGCTGTGATCCGGCTTCCTTTCATCAGGTATTGAAGCAATGTAATTGGTAAATCTGCGTTGTTACCCGTAATCAACTGTTCAAGTGAAGCATTCGGAATATCGAACTTCCGGACGAAGAACGCCCATGATTCTGCAAAAGGAGGTCTAACAACAACGACACGGGAGCCGTCTTTCATCTCGTTCACCTTGTATCCGCTTGCTTCCGACAACTGTCCGGGATAATTGTATTTGTATATATTCTGGCATACCCTTTTCAGTTCACGGATGCTTCCGAATGACAGAAAGGATAGATGAATGGACTTACCTTTATAGAAAATCCAGACACTTTCCATGCCGCTAAGCGGTTCTTCATGTGCATCATCCTCCAGTCCTTGATCCAGCAAATCATTCCATGATGCCGGTTTTCGAAGTCCCATATTATGAACAGCATCAAGCATACCGCTAACACCACCACTAACGCCGTCAATACGTTGGTCCCTTATCTCATCAACAACCGAGAATCCTTTATAATGTTGGTAGATACGTTGCACGATGATATCCGTCTTTTCTCTGAATCCAAGCTCTCGATATTCGCACTCGAAAACATACTGAATATCCTCCTCAGAGATATAATAACTTCCTCCATCGTCCGTACCTTCCTCCATTCTCAGTCTGCCAAGATCGTAGGTATCAATCATTCGGGAGAGTGCATCCACACCGAATTGCTGTCGGTACAGATAAAACACAATTTCGAATCGGTCCTGGATCGTCAACAAATCTGTTTCTGCAAACAAAATAACTTCATCTACATTTGATTTGTTCAGCCCTATGCTTCGGGTCAGGAGATCCCCTATCAGATTTTTGACATACGTTTTGTCGCTGATACTGCCTGAGACACAGCCCTTCAGTGCTTTTCTCATCTCGGCACGCTGATTAATTCTTCGACGATATTCTTCTTCATGCAGACCCGCATCCGCGAGCTGACTATGACTAAGCTCATGAAGTGAGTTCTTCACCTTCTCAATCAACATGTCAATCGTGAATGATTCCTGTTCAGGAACACGAGCATTCTTTTCACGAAGAAACGTTCTATACTTGAACCAGATATAAGTCAGGCACAGAATCAAAATCAAACTTATCCATATGGTATTCCAGAGCATCGGAGGTTCAGGCTCCCCTTTCCAGCCTCTTCAGAACTGTGCGCATACCTGCACCGTCCATAATCAGGCAAGCGAGTTCGCTCATGCTTGCAGCAAAACTCCCTTTACGAATATCCTTATCCTCAGTCAAACTTTCCAACTGCAAGTATCTAGCGACATCTCGCCGATTCATTGCATCCAGGTATCCGGTTGTGTACGGTATCGCAGATATCGTGCCTTTATATCTGAACTGGCGCCGAATATTGGAAAGCGTTGCACGGGAATGCGAATCGTATTTGTTAATTACAACATGTATATTCTTATTGTTCATTCGTTCTGGCAGGATCTCTTCAAAGAACAACTCCAGATTTCGCATATTTTGATCGAGATTAATTACAACATAGTCCGCCTGCTGCAGCTTGAGCTGTGAATCAACACCAGCATGATCCGCATCCAGAAGAACCAGATCGTAATACTCGTTAGCTACATTCAGCAGCTTTTTCACAGTCTCACCATGTTCCTGCGAGGAACGTTCCATCTCATCAATTCTTCCGGTTAGGAAATCAAGTCTTTCCTTCAGAAGTGGTTTGGTATAATCCCTGAGATTGTGCTTATTCAGACTGCCGCTCAAATGCAGCCGTTCAATCGCATCCCAGCCACCCTCTTCGAAGGAGAACATAAAATCCGCTGAATCCGTATCTTTGGATGGTAGAGCAGCTTCTGTGCCAGTTCCGGCAAGGCCTGCATTAACAAGTAACACTCTTGTCCTGTAGTGAAGTGCCATCGCATAAGCACTAATTAATGTGCTTGAAGTGCAACCTGTTCCTGCAAAAGGGCTCCAAAAGGTAATGGTGCTCATGCTCTCATCCTCTCTGCTTCTTTCATCGCACGGCGACTACGAACACTTTCCCAACCTGTTAACTGCTCGACCACGCGACACAACGATTTTTTGTAATTTCGTGACAAAGGTCCAAGATGAACTCGGCGATGATGCTCATTCTCAAGCTTAACCGCAGCTGTTAACTCATCCCACGGAAGCACTAAGGATTCTCCTGTCCACACAAACGGACTGCCCTCCAGATACGCCCACAGATAACGAGCTTCAAGCTTGCAGTCAACCCCGTTAATTAAGAGCCGCTGAAATGACAGCTCACCAGGTAATGATTGTTCTTCAAGCAACCGCTTCAACCATCCCTTGCCACGTTCCAGATTGTAACGCTCATAATCACTCACCCAGACTCTTACATCAGCGGTTAGCCAGAGATTACGCGATGCAAAATGGGAGGTCTCCATGTCATATAACACATAGTCATAACTGTCCAATCGCTCTCCATTTACTTCAAGATGATTCTCTACAGCTGCTGAAGTGACAAAATGACAAGCGATATCAAATCCTTCAAATTCCGTAATTCGCAAAGACTGCTGACTGTCACCTACACCGTACCCATACTTCTGTTGTAAGGTTCCATCTACGAGCAAGACCTTGTTGCCTGTCGAAGCCAATATCTTGCAAAGATATAACATCAGATCATTCTTCTCACATAAACCCGCAAAGATCCATGTATGCATAGATGTTACAACTCCTTTCTTTTTCTTAAACTCCCTGTTATCTGAATTATTCTAAAGTAAACCTCGGATTTCGCTCTATTCTCCACCCGTTAGCAAGCTCTGTTGTTCTGTTTGTGAGGCATCAGCAGGATCATTTACGCTTCCAGAATTAGCTCCTGCTCCGTTTCCTGAACCATCATTCCACATCACTCCATCCGACGTTGCCGGATTATTGGCTGATGGACGACTGTTATAGGTAACTGAGGATTGTGCCACATCCTGTTCAACCCCTTTTGACGGTGCTGTCACGAAGGCTGCCAGTGAACTTTCAAGCGAACTTCTCACCTGTCTGGATAACTCCTGTTCGGCTCGTCGGACAATATTCGGATCACTCTCCAGCAGTTTTAACACTTCTGAATTGGCAGGATACGTTGCGATTGCAGGTGTCTGAAACTGTGGTTCTACATAGGTTAAGGCATAGATTGAAGCTTTATGTAAATAGGCATCTACAATTGCACTTGAGAGTGACAGAATCTCTTCCTCTGTCATCGTAATCCATAAGGTAGCTGCATTGAGTCGTTCCACTTTCTTCTTCGATAAAAGAACATAGTCCTGTCCGGTGGGGAATTGGATACGAACATCAATAATATCTCCCTTAACGAGTGAGGACGGCAGTAATATAACTTGCAGCTCTCGATTTCTTAAATCAGGCGGAGCCGGTGTATCCTCATATACCATCTCAGTGGTTATGGCTGTTCCTTTTTTCAACTCTATTTTGGCCACTTGGCCTTCCATCTGCTTGGTACTGGACCAGAGATTTCGTGGTGCTTGTGCATCCGGAACAGCAATGAGCTTCAGATCCTCCGGTAATATCGGTTCACCTGCTTCAATATCCCGAATCGTTACCCATCCTTGCGCTCCCGAATCCCATTGTTGCTTTAATTCAGCTTCCTTTTCCTCATATGCCGATAAATAACGGGCTTCTACGGCTGACCTGACATCACCCATCGTTTTGACATTGTAAATAACATATCCTCCGAACACCAACCCTACAGCTCCTGCTCCGATAAGTCCGGCATAGATCAGTTGACGGCTTTGTTTTCTTAATTTAGACAAAAGAGGCTCTCCTTTCGTAATCTCTTCTAATCATGTACTTTCCTTCGTGAAAAAAACGAACGTTTCTTGGGTTGTTGTGCCATCATATGCATTAAAATATGTGAAAACACTTTATCCATCTGTGCGTCCTTGTCAAAAGGGTCGATATGTAACGGCAGACCATATACACTCGATGTATCCAGAGCTTTACGAATGCGCTGAACAGCTTCACTTGCTGCCAAGGGCAGACAATATATCCATTTTTCTCGTGGATACCGATGATGTGATCGAACAAAAGCGCCAATCTCCGCCTGTCTCCATTCGGCACCCGATCCTATAACAATCGGCAGATCTGCACGAAGGAATTCTTCCAGCCGGTTCTGGTCCTGACCACTACCAAGATCCATCACGATGAATTGATAACTCCCCCCAAGCAAAGACAAAATATCCGCTCGCCCGGATTGTTTCCAATAATGCACACCATCCACTGCAAACTGTCTGCCTGTTGGCACCGGTTTACCCGCTTGAGCGATTTGTTGGATTCTTGCAAAGGATTGAGAGCGAGGTGACATTTCAATCACAGCTACTTTGAAGTTTTGCCTTTCGAGATAATGACTGATAGCTATAGCCGTGTGGGTAACCCCTACACCAGATGAAGCACCAGTCAAGGCAATCACTCTTGTTCCGCCATTCAAGGTCAGGGTTGCATCTCCACCAGGCGATATTCCACCGGGTATGCGGAGCAGTTCCTTCCGCACCTCATCGGCAGATTGGAATCGCTCCTCGGCATTATATCTCAACAGCCTTCTTGCCACAGGGATGTACGTCCGTGGAACATCACTCCGGATAGAGCTTTCCACACCTTGAATCCATTCCGTATAGGCCCCACTTGTCATAAGATACAGCAGCAATGCCCCGAGTCCATATAGATCTGAACGGGCGTCGGTCTGACCCGAGCCATATTGTTCTGGAGCGGCGAAGCCAGCTGTTCCCAACTTGACGGTATCTTCGGCACTTTGCGGTTTGTAACTTCTGGCGATACCAAAATCGATTAATCGTACTTCATGTTCCGGGGTGATCATGATATTTGATGGTTTCAGATCCCTATAGATGACAGGTGGATTCAGATTATGCAGATAACTCAACACATCCAGCAATTGAAGCACCAGCTCCGTCAACTGCTCCATCGGGATCTTCCCGCGGCACTGCTTGAAATACTCACTGAGCGTTAACCCTTCGATGTATTCCATCACCAAGTACGTATACCCATCTTCATCTGGTACAAAAAAATCAACAATTTGCGGCAATCTTGGATGGCGAAGTGACGTCAGGAGAGCGGCCTCCGTCTCCATACTGCCTTCATATGGCATAATCGTTACGCTTTCTTTAATTGCCCATATCTTGCCCGGCAACTTCAGATCCTCCGCCTCGTATACATGGCTCATTCCGCCTGTTCCCAGAATGGATACGATACGATATCTACCTCCCAGCAGGCTTCCGCGTTCCAGCCTGGCCGGATGTCTCATATCAATTCCTCCTTCAATACACAACAAAAAAGGGAAAGCTTCACCGAAGAAGAACAGACCGGATATCCGGTTTTGTTCGCTTCGGGATGCTTTCCCTCAGGTTTGTTATGGTTAATATTGGTATCATTATAGTACAGGCAGGAATAGATTGTAAAGCACAAAATTTAATGAGCTTAATCGAATCAATTTCATAATACCTTTAACTGCTTTAATCAAGGCTAGATCTCTTAATATTTGACCATATAGAGTGTAATCTCTTCCCGGTTATGGAACAACTGCTTGGAACGTTGAATCTGCATACGCGAACGCTCAAACGTATCGATGACATCTTTAATCATTGCCAACGGTTTTTTGTGCAATAACTTCACGGTAACGACCGCTGTCCCCCCCGGCTGAAGGCTGTATAGAAGATCCGATACAAGTCGGCTCATCAGCTTCGGACTCCAACTCATATCACATACGAGCAGATCGAATTCTCCTTCGCGGAAACGAACATCCCCTGCATTTTTTTTCAAAAATGTCAGTTTAGGCGATGCCAGTAGGGTCGCATCCATCTTCGCCGGATCTACCGCCGTTACTTCAAGCCCGCGTTCAAGCAGGAAGGAGGTCCATCCACCTGGTGCTGCACCGATATCAAGTGCTTTATGAAATGAAGTAAAGTCAATGCCAAACGTTTGCTCGGCTTCAAGCAATTTGAATTTGGCCCGCGAGATCTGTCCGTCTTCTTTTTGAAAACGTACAGCTCCCCCACTCCAGTCTGACAGGTTCTGTTCAGGTCTGGATATGCCAGCATACAACATATCATTGGCAGCAAATACAGAAATGACATATTCAGCATCACGTACAACCCATTCACAGCCTAGCTCATCCAGCTTTTCAGTTAGCAGTTGCTTCAATGAGGCTGCATTTTCTTGCCAAAAAGCCCCTTCTGCCTTCCGTACCTGTAGCACGACAGAGGCACCGTTCAATTCCTTATGATTCAACACAAATGCAATCAATTTTTCAATAGACTGCTCCGAATCTTCTGTATTCTCCTGAAACTGAACAGGTTGGATATGACGTAAAAACGTTGGATACTCTGCCCACAGCTTATCTGCAACTTCTTCCTCCGCTACAGGCAGACCCGCAAGCAATATTTCTCCTGGTACGAGTACCGTGCTCTTCACCGCACCAAACGTACGGCGCAACTCTTCCTGAGCATAAGGGGCAAAGCCATGATTGGCCGTGCAGATAAAACGGGAGAAGTTGCCTTCTTCCCAAGACGATTGTGTACTCAAATTGTGTTACCCTCCAGAACGTACGCGTATCCACGGACGACCATTATCCCACTGGATATCGACCGGAACATCGTACGTATGCTTAATTGTATCTTGTGTCAAAACTTCATGTTTGGGGCCAGCTGCTGCAATACGTCCATCGCGGATCAAGGCCACATGTGTAAATAAAGGTACGATCTCTTCAACATGATGTGTTACATACACAACTGTAATATTACGCTGGCGCAGACGATCAATCTCAGCCAGCATTTTCTCACGTTCATATAAGTCTAGTCCGGCACAAGGCTCGTCCATAATCAGCAATTTCGGCTCAGCCATTAATGAACGAGCAAGCATGACTTTTTTGCGCTCCCCTTGGGATAACGTTCCTAGCGGGTTGTTAGCCAGGTTGGCAAAACCCATGTCATGCAGCAAACTCATGGCCTTTGCTTTTACTTCATCAGGAATTGTCTGATAAAAACGCAAAAAAGCATAAGCTCCTGTAGCGACGACCTCCCATACCGGATCTCTGGGTGTGAGTTTCTCAATCAACGTTTGGCTGATATAACCGATTTCCTTACGAACTTCCCTGACGTCACATTGTCCATACAGATTACCGAGTACTTCAATGCGTCCCTGGCTTGGAAACATATATCCGTTCATCATTTCCAGCAACGTTGTTTTGCCAGAACCATTCCGACCCAGAATAACCCAATGTTCGCCTTGTTCGATGCGCAAATGTACATCATCCAAGATTTGATTCTCTTCTCGTCTAAGTGAGACATGTTCCATCGAAATTATACTCATTTCAGCACCGCCTTCCGGATCTCCGAGAGCAAATGCTCCACAGAGCTCATCCGATAAACCATTTTCGGAACATCTTGCTGGCCGTCAAACAGCATCACTGCTGGCACACTTGAAATTTTAAATTGTTGTACAAGTTCAGGAATGTCATGGATGTTCATTTCGAATAAAATACCTTCTGGCAGCATGTGCTCTACTACTTCCAACATACGCCGTGCTGCCGCACATGTCCCACATAAAGGGGTATATATAAATACAGCCTGTGGCATGCCTTCCCATACACTGCGCATTAACATTTTGGATGTAATTGGCTTCATTAACTTTCTTCTCCCGCGGCAACACGCAGCATGACCTCACCCGTCATTGGTCCATTATGAATGGTTACCGAATCCGGTTTATTGCTATATAACATCTCGTACATCTGGCGTTTCCCAAACATACTGGACGTATGCAAATAGATCTCACGCGGAAATAAACCTTCTCGTACAATGGATGCCGCGACCTCACCGCCATTAGGCGAATCCGGACCAAGCTCATAATCCAGAGACAAAATGTCCACGTCACCTTCTCTTAGCAGCATCAGGCACTCTTCTGCATTCGTTGCCAGAACAAATCCTTTCGGACAGGCCCGATAGTCATCCAAAAAAACATGCATACAATCGCTCCTCTCCCCATTATAGCCAGGAACGCATGAGCGCTATATCATCACGGTGCGTTCCATCTTCGCCCGTTTCTGTCTCGAGCACAACAACCGCTTTTTGGAACTCAGGCGCAGTTAACAATGCTTTCATTGATTCATTTCCGATATATCCCTGTCCGATCCTCGCATGTCTATCCTTACACGAACCAGACGCATATTTGGAATCATTAAAATGTACAGCAGCAACATTATCCCAGTATCCTAGCATCCTACCCTTATCAAGCATCGCCGCTTCGTTGCCTGACGACCACAAACCTGAAGCAAAAGCATGGCATGTGTCAAAACAAAAAGCAATATGCTCCGGATATCGACTCAATTTGCGAATCTGTATCATTTCTTCCATTGTCGTGCCCATGGGGCCATGATCACCTGCCTGATTTTCAATCAGCACCTTCGAATGTCCATTCCAATTCTCCAAGGCGGTATCCAGACAATGAATGAGGTTCTGATAGCCCTCCAGCGGATCGCTGGTTTTGATATGTCCAAAATGGACCACCGTCCCAACAGAACCGCAAGCATTTGAAATTTCAAGATCATTGCGAATAGAGGCTATTGTAGCATGAAACCCCGCCTCTCCACGGGTCATGCCCAACGCCGGATTCGTAGGATAGGGTGAATGTGCAATCGAAGCAAGTCCCTGCTGTTCACACCAATCCCTGCACTGCTCAGCATCCTTGAGATCCAGACTTTTCAGACCAAGACTACGCGGGTTCTTCGGAAAATACTGAAACGCCGTTGCCCCCATCGCATGTGCTCTCTTGGCTGCCTGAAGAAATCCACCTCTAGTGCTGACATGTGCCCCGATACCGGTTTTAGGCCTCATTCTGGCATTTCGGACAGAAGAATGCCTTCTTGCCCGTAATTTCCACTCGTTCAATCGTTCCCCCGCAGCGCGGACAAGTCTCACCTTCCCGGTCGTATACGCGACATTGCTCGTCAAAGCTTCCTGTCTTCGTATCCCCTTGCATCAGTGGCATTTCCATATAACCACCCTCAGAAGCTGCTTCGCGCAACACGGACTGCATCGAATGGAACAAGCGCTCCGTCAGCTCTGGTGAAGTCGCGATGTTCTGCGTTTTGGAGCTTGGTCTCAGACCGGCAGCAAACGCAATCTCATCCGAATAACAGTTGCCGATCCCCGCAATAATATGCTGGTTCACCAACGTTGTCTTGAGTGTACCCCGACGGCCTTTCAACAGGGAAGCAAAACGTTCCACGTTCATCCGTCGATCCAGTGGTTCAGGTCCAAGATCAGACATCGCCTCTTCTGTTTCTTTCGAAGTAAGCAGATGTAAATAACCCAAGCGCAGTCCGATAAAGAATAAAATGTGATCCCCAAACTGGATTTCCACTTGCGTGGAACGATCAGGGCGTTCTTCTTCCGTGCCCCAGAAAATCATACCGCCCAACATGAGGTGCAGCACCAGACGTTTGCCATTAGCCAAGTGGAAAATCAGATGCTTCGCTCGGCGCTCAACAAATATGATGTGATTGCCTGTAAGTTCACTGATGAACAGATCAGGCTCCGTATTTATCGTTTTATCGCGATTAATTACAACACCTGTAATCAGTAGATCAAGTATTTTCTCGGACAGCAAGGTCCGGTAATTTTCCATTTCCGGCAGTTCCGGCATCATACATTACCCCTTTTTGGAAGCTTGGTCTGTCTCTTGCGACAGCCACTCCATCAATTTATGCAAATCTTCAAACACATGATCAGGTCGAGCCTTGGCTGCTTGAATGTGTCCATCCATATTATCCCGTGTTGTCACACCGGTAAGTACCAACAGCGTCTCACACCCTGCTGCCACTCCAGCTGCAATATCGGTTCGCATATTATCTCCGATCACTGCCACTTCATGAGACGCCAGATTTAGCCGGCTAATGGCTGACTTCATTATAACACTCGATGGCTTACCAATAACGGTAGGATGAACTCCGGTCGCTGCTTCAATTGCTGCTCCAATAGTCCCCGCTCCAGGTGTCAGTCCATCATCGGAAGGAAGCTGCAAATCCGGGTTGGTCATAATGAATTTTGATCCCGCATTAATCCACCTTAGCGCCTTGGTCAGTTTATGATAGGAAAATTCACGATCAATCCCCTGTATTACATAGTCTGGTGCATCTTCCGTCAGCTGTAGTCCTGCTTCTTCTATGGTTTGCAGCAGTCCTGCTTCTCCAATACATGCCACTTTTGCACCCGGGGACTCTTCAGCAACATATTCGGCAGCCGCCACAGCAGAAGTACATACTTGAGACGCGTCGGCAGGTATGCCCATCCCGTTCAGATGATCTGCCACACCTTGTGGTGTACGGGAAGAATTATTGGTTACGAATAAATACGGCTTTCCTAGCTCCTGCAGTGTTCGAATAAGCTGATCGGCTCCTTCGATACGATGTCTGCCATGATAGAGCGTACCATCCAAGTCAATCAGATAGGCCTTAATCACACACAGCACTTCCTTTCTTTATTCCATTAACGTTTCATGTCCTTAATCAATTTACCTCGAACTTGACCGCGAACATATGTATTCAAGCAAAAAATAATGGCTTGCTGACATGAGCACGCAACAAGTCGAACCGGATCGAACACCGACGGTTTAACTCGCGCGTCTTCTGTACAAGCTTGTCATTTCCTGCGCTTTCCCGGAAAATAATTCGAATCATTTCCCTCTTCATATTGCCCATCCTACACGCTTTCTGACCAGATTGCAAAAGGGACCGCGGGAGTTCCTCTCCCTCAGTCCCGTGCAATTACCCGGATCTTTATATGACGTGTTTAGCCGTGCACTGGTTCGCAATCAGGGTTAAGATTCTTGCTTGCGATGCACGACAGGAATAAGCTGGTGTTCGTTTGCAAGTCTGGTATTCGGGAATACGGACTGCGCCTCTTCCAAAAGTGGCTGAAGTTGATCCTCATCCTTATAGCGTGAACTGAAGTGAGTCATGATTAGTTGCCCTACATTGGCTGCTCTAGCCGCTTCTGCCGCTTGTTTAGAAGTACTATGATAGTACTCATGCGCTGTATCGGCCAGATCATGCATGAATGTAGCTTCATGCACAAGTACATCCGCATTGATGGAAAGAGGCTGTACATTGTCACATGGACGTGTATCACCCAATATGGTGATCACCATGCCTCGTTTTGGTGCTCCCAATACATCTTCTGGACGAAGCGAATCACCGTTATCCAGCGTAATGGTTTCTCCACGTTTCAGTCGGCCGAACAATGGGCCTGGTTTCAGACCATATTCCGCCAGTTTGGCTGGGTCCAGGCTTCCTGGACGATCTTTTTCTGTGATCCGGTATCCATAACTGTCAATCCGATGCTCAAGCAAAGCAGCTTCCACGATAAAACTGTCATCCTCGAACAGGACGCCGCCCGTATGTTCCACGATATTCAAATCATAGTTCACCCGGGATTGGCTAAGCTCCATTGTTGTACTGATCATTCGTTCTGTACCTGGCGGACCATATACCGTTAATGGTGTTGTGCCACCTTGATAGGCTCTGCTTGAAAGCAGTCCCGGAAGCCCAAATACATGATCACCATGCAGGTGAGTAATGAATATTTTCTCCAATTTGCTTAGTTTAAGCGGAGAACTTAAAATCTGGTGCTGCGTTCCTTCCCCGCAGTCAAACAACCACAAAGCTCTGCGCTCATCCAACATGCGTAGCCCAATGGAAGTTACATTCCGTTGAAGCGTAGGTACACCAGCATTAGTTCCCAGGAAATATAGTTCCATTCTGGATCGCACCTCTTTCTGTTGCCAGCAAAAAACCTCCGACATTGCGGAGGGCTTTGCCTGACACTCAACTGATTTATGCCTTTTCTACGTTAAAATACTTGGCTTGCGGATGGCTGAATACCATCGCTGATACGGATGCTTCAGGTTCCATCATGAAACCTTCCGTCAATTCCACCCCGATATCCTCAGGCTGCAGCAACTTGAATAGCGGCCCTTGGTCTTCCAGATCCGGACAAGCCGGATATCCGAAGGATACCCTGATCCCCTGATAGCGTGCACCGTGACGTTGCTTCATGGTCATCTGAGCAGAATCAGGGAATCCCCAGATATCTCTCATCATGTGATGCACACGTTCAGCTAACCCCTCTGCTACCTCGAGCGCTACGGATTGCAGAGCATGCGAGCGAAGATAATCCCCTTGATCTTTCCACGCAGTGGATAGTTCACGTACCCCGTGTCCGGCAGTGACTACCATGAAACCAACGTAATCCATTTGACCGGATTCAACAGGCTTCAGGAAGTCGGACAGACACAAGAACGGCTCGACTTTTTGACGTGGGAACGTAAATGTATGCAAAATATTACTGGTGTCCTTTGGATCATAGATAATGACGCTGTTACCACTGGACTGAGCCGGGAAGAAACGATACATGGCATGAGCCTGAATAATCCCGTCACGAACAGCCTCTTGCATGATATCATCCACGACTGCTTTCAGGTCGGTAGCCTTCTTATCACCTGAAGCAAGCAGTTGTTCTACTGAACCGCGCAGACCCAGATGGTGTCCAAGCAACATCTGCATGTTCACGTATGGCAGGATGTGTGATAACGGATAATTGCGCATCGTATGCCGCTCCAGATCAGGCGGGACAAGAACTGGATTATCTACAGCAATATCCGAACGCTCCACTCGTGTAAGCTCTGGAAGAGCCTGAACAGCTACAGCACCTGAAGCGTCAGCTTCTTTTTCAGCTTCCATCTCCAGTTGCATCACTTCACGTGAAACGGGATTCATCAATTTGTTCGCCAGATCCAGACCGTCCATCGCGTCTTTAGCGTATACAACCATTCCGTTATATTCAGGACGGATACGATTTTTGGTGAATTTACGTGTTAGCGCCGCTCCACCAACCATAATAGGCACATCAATACCTGCTGTTCGCAAATCCTGAGCGGTAAGAATCATCTGTTGCGCTGATTTTACCAATAGACCCGAGAGGCCGATCGCATCGACTTTTTCTTCTCGGTAGGCCTCAATGATACGTTCTGGTGGTACTTTTATACCCAAATTAATGATCCGGTAACCGTTATTGGACAGGATGATCTCAACCAGGTTCTTACCGATGTCATGCACATCACCCTTAACCGTGGCGAGAATGATCTTGCCTTTAACCGAAGTCTCGTTCTTCTCCATGAACTGCTCCAGATATGCTACAGAAGCCTTCATGACTTCAGCACTCTGCAACACCTCAGCTACAATCAATTCATTGTTGTTAAAGAGACGACCGACTTCCTCCATCCCCCGCATCAGTGGACCGTTAATCACTTGAAGTGCTGTGTATTTGGCAAGTGCCTGTTCGAGATCCGGCAGCAATCCTTCTTTGCTTCCTTCCACAACATATGAAGCGAGACGCTCTTCTAATGAAAGGTTCGAGATTTTCTCCTTCTTCTCAACCTTCTTGTTACGAAACGCCGCTACGAACGCCGCCAGTGTAGCATCATTCGTATTATATAAGAGTTCTTCCGAGAGTCTGCGTTCTTCTGCCGGAATGGACGCATAACGCTCCAGTTTCTCTGTGTTTACGATGGCATAGTCGAGACCTGCTTTGGTACATTCATACAAAAATACAGAGTTCAGCACTTCACGGCCTGCTTCTGGCAGTCCGAATGAAATGTTACTGATTCCGAGTATCGTATGACATTCAGGCATCGCTTCCTTAATAACTCTTATACCTTCAATGGTTTCTTTGGCTGAACCAATGTACTGTTCATCTCCCGTACCTACCGGGAACACCAACGTATCGAAAATGAGGTCTTCTGGTTTGAGTCCATATTTGTTCACCAGCAGATCGTAAGAGCGCTTGGCTACGTCAAGCTTGTCCTCCCGACTAATCGCCTGACCCCGTTCATCGATCGTTCCGACAACAACAGCACCACCATATTTATGAAGCAACGGCGTAATCAGCTCAAATTTCTCTTCGCCATCCTCAAGGTTAATGGAGTTAATTATCGCTTTACCTTGACAGTACTGGAGGGCCAGATCAATTACGGAAGCATCTGTCGTATCAATCATGAGAGGAACCTTAACTTTTTTCACAACCAATTCAAGGAACTTCACCATGTCTTCAGACTCTTCGCGGTCTGGGTCTTGTACACACACATCAACAATGTGCGCTCCATTTTTCACTTGAGCACGGGCAATTTCCGAAGCTTCTTCATATTTGCCTTCTACAATGAGTCGTTTGAATTTCCGTGATCCTAGCACATTCGTACGCTCACCAACCATGTATGGACGATTGTCCTGTTCAATATAAATTGGTTCTATACCAGACAATGCCGGTGGATGTGTTCCGTTCATTTCTCTTGGGGGGTACTGGGCAAGTGTGTCGCGCATCGCCCGAATATGTGCAGGGGTTGTCCCGCAACATCCACCAGCGATATTCAACCAGCCCTGTTCGGCAAAAGCACCAATCTTCTGAGCAAGCGAGTCTGGTGACTCATGGTAATTACCATTCTCATCCGGAAGACCCGCGTTCGGGTAACAACTAACAGCAACCGATGCCATAGCGGAAAGTGAGCGAATGTGATCACGCATGAACTCCGGACCCGTAGCACAGTTTAGTCCTACCGAAATTGGGTTAAGGTGTTCTAAGGATATATAAAAGGATTCGATATTCTGACCTGCAAGGGTCGTTCCCATCGGTTCTATCGTTCCTGATATCATCAGGGGCAGTATAACGCCACTCTGTTCGAAGGCCTGCTGAATTCCAATGCTGCCTGCTTTTACATTGAGGGTATCCTGTGAGGTTTCGAGTAGTAGCGCATCAACGCCTCCCTCTATTAAAGCAAGCGCTTGCTCCAAATAACTGTCGATAAGTTCCTGGAACGTCACTCCCCCAGTTACAGACAGTGTTTTGGTTGTTGGTCCCATCGCACCTACCACATAACGTGGAGATTCAGGTGTAGAGAAACGATCAACCGCAGCTTTCGCAATTCTGGCTGCTTCCAAGTTGATCTCGCGTGCCCGATCCTGAATATCGTATTCAGCAAGCACGACAGATGTCGCACCAAATGTATTGGTTTCAATTAAATCGGCGCCGGCCTCCAGATATTCTTCATGAATGCGCTGGATTATCTCTGGACGAGTAAGCACTAACATTTCATTACATCCATCCAAATCTTCGCCGCCAAAATCTTCGCCAGTCAGATCAACTTGTTGAATCATGGTCCCCATTGCACCGTCGAGGATTAATATTCGTTGTTTTAATGCATCGTGTAGACTAATCTTATCCAATATCTTCACCCCCGCAAAACGTTAAATATTAGTTTAACAGAAACTAACTTAATGTGAAAGATCGGGTTTAGTCCCGAAAGATGGCGAGTTTGCACGAATATGAACGGAAATTTGAGAATCGACAAAAACAGAGCAATCCGATATAATTCAATTAAACCAAGTGGAAAAGAGGGAAAGAACATGGCTGAAATTGTTATCCGAAATACGAACGAACGCATCACTGGTGACGAAAATGTTCGAAATTTCTTAAACAAATACGAAGTATTATATGAGAAGTGGGACGCATCCAAACTGAACACTGATCTGCAAAATAACTTTGGATTAACGGATGAACAGAAAACCGAGGTTTTGGAAACTTACGATGTTGAAATCAGAGATTTGGCTGCACGTCGCGGATACCAGATCTGGGATGTCATCACACTGTCCGAACAAACACCAGATATCGAAGAAAAGCTGGCCAAGTTCGAAGAGATCCACACCCACGCTGAAGATGAGATTCGCGCCATTGTCGCTGGTAAAGGAATCTTTGTTATCAAAGCTACAGATGATGTGGGCTACTTTAATGTAGAACTGTCTCCTGGAGACGTTATCTCTGTACCTGAGAATACACCGCACTTCTTCACCTTAATGGAGAACAAACAAATTATTGCTGTACGTCTGTTCATCGAAAAAGATGGCTGGATTGCAGATCCATACCCTGATCCTACATTTATCAAACAAGCCTGACATGACTCTATAAAATTTTAGTATGCAAAACGGAACGAACAAAGCTACAGCTTTCTTCGTTCCGTTTGTTTTCTATATTTCACTAAACATTCCCTTTGTTGCCCCAATGCCTGTCTCAATCTTTTAAATTTACATCTTTCTTCTACATTTTAACGAGAGACCGTTATGTAATGATGAATTTTCTATCTTGATTGTAAAGCTTTCCCCACATTTCTAACACACTATTCTATGCTACTTAACCAGTTAAATATATTCCTGTACCAAAACACTTTTTCCTTCGCCAAGAACAGTCTTACGTCCCTAAATTGGGCATATCCCATTGCTGGCATAAAAATACACCTCCTAAATTTCCATGGTATACCAGAGATTTATCCGAATGTGTTTTTTAAAGAGTGCACTTCAGAAGTGTTTACCGATTTTGCTTCGGCTCTGAAATCAGTATAGAAGTTCATGAAGGTGCTAACCCTTCTTTTGAGCTTATAGTTATCATATCTTAGTCAGCTGCCTCTGTGAGTAAATTAAATAAGCGCTCGGTAAACTCCAGTTCTTTTTCGTGTATGCCTTTAATTATTTGAATACATTTGAAAATGCTCTCACCATTCTTTAGATTTTTTTTAAAAAAAGTTCCTCAAAGAAAATATACTTTCTTGAAGAATGTACAAAGGGGAGTTCCTCCTCTTGAGTGTTTTGGTGTCGTTACCAAAAAACTTCTCCAAGTTGGGGTGAAGTCCTTTTTTATGCTCGAAAAACCTTTGTGTAACAAGGGCTTAGATTAATGCAAAATGCTCAATACAAATATTTCAGTATCAAAAAAACATATAATTCAGTGAAATAATCTTTTTTGTGCTGCAAAAAAAAAGCAATCCCTAGCTATTTAACGATAAGTATCCGTTAAGATAATAGAGAGTGCTAAAGATAGATATTAAAACCTAATGTTATCAAAAAAATTTAGAAATTAGCGATCAGGCCCTCTAATTCAGTCAGGTGCTTAATTTCATGATCTGGCGAATAGGTTTCATTGTTAATTTTGTTTTCCCGGTTAATCCAAACTGCAAGAATACCTGAAGACAGCGCACCACGAATATCCGTTGTTAATTTGTCCCCAACCATCATGCTTTCTTCCGGTTTAACACCCAGTCTACATATAGCATGTTCGAAAATGGACGGGTCTGGTTTGCCTTTACCGAAGCTGCCCGAGATAATAATCTCATCAAAGAATGGAGATAACTCAGGCACACCATCAAGCTTCTCTTGCTGTAACGCAGGACATCCATTAGTCAAAAGCAGTAATTTGTACTTCCCTTGCAAATGACGCAGCGTATCCATCGTTTCCTCATAAATATGAGGTCTCGATCGGCGTTCTGTCCCAAACTGCGAGGCCAAACGTTCCGCAAGCTCTTCCTGATCAACACCCAGCTTTAGCAAGCCGCGGCGCCAGGACTCTTTGCGATAGATTGGAGCCAACTGTTCAAGCTGACGAAATTCCGGTTGTTCTCCCCCTGTGAAATTGGCCCATAGGCCTTCAAATGGATTGATTCCAATCATTTTGGTAAAAGGAAAGGTTTCATAAGATTCATACAGCCCACGTGCCTCATTACGAACAGCTTCTTCAAGTTCTTCTGGTTTAACACCAGTCTCTGTAGCCGCAATGAGACAAGTCTCATGAAAAGCTTCTCGAACACTACGCTCATCCCACAATAAAGTATCATCTAGGTCGAACAAAATCGCTTTTAACGCCATTCCGATCATCTACCCCTTTATGCAATAATTACTTTTCGACGGTTTCCACGGTGATCTGGTGTGCTTTTGCAAACTTCAGCAAACGTTCTGCAATCGCATCTGTATCGTAACGATTCAATAACTTGGTGAACACCCATCTTTTCCCGCGACTGTTATGTTCGATAACAACTGTACCTGGTTCAATTCTGAATTTAACAATATCGTCAACCCCGATTGAACGTTCACGATTACCCTTCGTCGTTATAATCCGATTACTGCTAATCTTGATGTATGGACGGCGAAGCATGAAGATGACTGCCAAAAATACGTAAAGCAGCATCGTCACCCAGTCCCAGGTTGTCATCGGAGCTTGCACAAGGAACGTGCTCATAAACAGGTACAAAAAGGCGAGACCGATCAAAAATATAGGGAACAACAGGCTGCGTCCCTTAAAGACTTCTTCACCTGGTGTACCTGTGATTGGTTGACCACTTTTTTTGCGTTGCTGATTTAACTGCTTGGAATTTTTCTTAACCGTTCTCTCGAACGAACGCGACATGAGAATCCCCCTTATGTGTCTTTGTATCGGCTTACATAACTGTAAACCAACATTTCCCCCTATAAATTGCACACTCAAAATAACAGGAAGAAACCTAAATATCATAATGATATCATTAGGTTTCGTTAGTGTTTGAGTTTGCCTTGGTGGCCTTTGTCATTCTCATCATCAACAATCTCAATGGTATCCAGTTGTTGTCTGAAATTACTGCGAATATTGCTCAAATAAATCTCTCTTAGCTCGGCACGTTCAGCAAGTTCTTCCTCCGACAATCCAGTGGACTTTTGCTTACGAGCCAATTCGTTAATGCGCGCTACCAGACTATCTATATCCAAGCTTGTCCCCTCCAAAAATACAAAGTCATATTAACTTTGCCATGATAAAGGCTGCTTGTCAAGCTGACACGCGCTAACACTCATTGATGTGCATTTTATTCTGCAAATTGCGGTAGAGCTAGTACTTGTCCCACTCGGATGGAAGTCGTATGAAGTTGATTCACTTTCTTAATTGCTTCTATATAAATACGTGTATCCATATTCGTCGGTTTATGTTCCAAAGAAATACTCCATAGTGTTTCCCCTTGTGAAACAGCTATCTTTCCTCCAGGCAGAACATCATTCTCATTGCCGGCAAATACAGTTAAAACGGTGCTGCATCCAATAAATATAATCATAGAGGTAATGGCTACCTTTAACATCCATGAAGAAATCTTGAAACGCGCTAAAACCTTCTTGTAGTTCCCTATGTTAGACTTCACCAGTTCCGAATTCATTGGTTCATAAATGCTTTGATAAGTAGAATATCTCATTAAATACCCGCCTCCAAACGTTTGTTCCTATCTGTTGAAATCAATATAACACGAACACTTGTTTTGTTCAATAGATTTTCAGAACAATTGTTCGCTTCTTTTTTGAAACAGAGGTATCTGAATTGATGTCCTTTTGCAAAGCATTTGCAGTATTATGCTCTGACTTTTGGACAAATTCTGTTCTGAAAGGTAAAAAACACTGATTTAATGCCATTTTATTTAGAACTTATGTTTGTACGAACGGAGGTTCTATGTTATAATTTTCCCAAACGTTACTAAAATGGGGTTGATACGGTATGTCGAAGATATCCAGCAGGCAGCAGGCTATTCTGGAGTTTATACGAAATGAAGTCCGGTTGAAGGGGTATCCTCCTTCCGTACGGGAAATTGGTGAAGCTGTTGGACTAGCTTCCAGCTCAACAGTACATGGACATTTGGATCGTTTGGAGAAAAAAGGTTTGATCCGACGCGACCCTACCAAGCCAAGAGCCATTGAGCTTTTGAGCCAGGAAGAATCTGAGCATTCTCATCAATTTGCTCATAGCGTCGCACGTATTCCTGTCGTTGGTAAGGTTACAGCCGGGGTTCCGATCACTGCAACCGAGAACATTGAAGACTACTTCCCTCTTCCTACACATTATGTAGGCGAACAGAAAGTGTTTATGCTTTCGGTAGTCGGAGATAGTATGGTGGAAGCTGGAATCGTTAACGGAGATTACGTTATTGTCCGTCAACAGCAAACTGCTGATAACGGTGATATTGTCGTTGCAATGACTGAAGACGATGAAGCTACAGTGAAAACGTTCTATAAAGAGAAAGATCATATTCGCCTTCAACCGGAGAATGCGACCTTCGAACCTTTACGTTTGAAACACGTTAGTATTCTGGGTAAAGTCATTGGCCTTTTCCGAGATATTCATTAATATTTAACTTGAGTAACAAAACTAGATGCAATGAAATACGAAAGAGGTTGTCCTGATGAACAGGACAACCTCTTTTTCATGTTTATGTTATTTTAGCGGCTAATTACTCACTGCGTTTCAGAACACTCTTGTGATGCGAGAACACATCAAAGCTCTGTTGTCCGTGATATGAGCCCATACCGCTCTCTCCTACACCACCAAACGGGAGATAGTGTGAAGTCATATGAGAAAGTGTGTCATTAATACATCCGCCACCGAAGGATACTTGATTCAGAACCTGATCCTGCAATTGCTCATCCTGTGTGAAGAGATATAGCGCCAATGGTTTTGGCCGGCGGACAATCTCATCCAGCATAGGGTTCAGGTCACTGTACGTAAATACAGGAAGAATCGGACCGAAGATCTCTTCTTGCATGACAGCTGATTCCCAGTTCAAATCACCAATTACCGTCGGCTCAATAAGCAACTGCTCACGTACAGAACGCCCACCTATCAGCGTTTTGCCATCTGTGAGGAATTTCGACAACCGATCAAAGTTACGCGCGTTAACAATATGCGGGAAATCAGCGTTCTGTAACACATCATCCCCAAATTTATCTTTGATCTCTGCGCCAATCAGATTGATCAGTTCATCATGAACTTGTTCATGCACAAGCAAGTAATCCGGAGCAACGCATGTTTGCCCCGCATTCAGGAACTTACCACGAACAATACGCTGGGCCACCAGCTTCAGATCTGCATCACTGTGCACAATAGCAGGACTCTTGCCCCCTAGCTCCAGGGTTACAGGAGTCAAATGCTCCGCTGCTGCCTTCATAACAATGCGACCAACCCCCGTACTGCCTGTGAAGAAAATATAATCAAACTTCTCTTTCAACAATGCTGTGCTAGCCTCGACTTCCCCTTCCATAACCGCAATATACTCCTGAGGGAAGATCTCTTGAATCAGATCATACGTCAGACGAGATACGGCTGGTGTTAATTCAGAAGGCTTGATAACTGCACAGTTACCGGCTGCAATTGCTCCAATCAGTGGACCAAAGGCCAGTTGGAAAGGATAGTTCCAAGGTGCAATTATAAGAGCCACCCCGTATGGTTCAGGGTAAATGGTGCTCACCCCATCCGGCATAGCCGAATTGGTTGGGACATGTTTTGGTGCAGCCCATTCCTGCAGGTGTTCTAATGCAAAATCCAGTTCACCCAAAACAATGCGAATCTCGGAACCGTAAGCTTCCGCCTCAGATTTGTTCAGATCCGCCCGAAGTGCGTCTTGAATCCGTTGCTGATACTTTTCAATTCCCTTTCTAAGCTGTTGAAGCGCATTAATCCGATACTCAATATTTTTAGTTTGTCCTGTATAAAAAAATGTACGTTGTTCTGTCACCAGTTGTTTTGCCTGATTCATATTAACATCTCCAATTAATTATTTAAAATTAAATTGTTCAAAATTTAATTAAAGTATACCTCTTCTATATGAAACTTTCAACATACAAATGAAACATTCACATTGTATGTATTTGAATGATGGTTTGAATTTTAAAAGAGTGAATGTTAGTATTCCTTTCTATTTCGTGGCTATCAGAATTTCTAAGGAAGTTTGATTTAAATCTTTTGTTTCAGACAGTTTAATGCACTGTAGAAAGAATTTTAATTTCAGTTTCTCTTTAATAGGTTAGTAGATAAATGATAATGGTATTTGCGCTGTTACTAACATGAATTGATACATTTCTTCAAAATAGAAATGTTTAGTTACCACATATAAAAAACTCCCCTTTCATTAATGAAAAGAGAGCTTTACGATTATTTATCGGTGAACGAATGCATCATGTTAAAAGTAAGCCATGGTTACAGACAAACATAGGCTTCTTTGGTGACCCTTTTATCTGCTTCCATCTATATAACTCATCATCAGTTATTTTAAGTTTTCCACGCAATCATGTGCCTAGTTTCGTGTTTTTTATGAATTGCCCATACCTTGATTTGAGGGTAATCAACAGGCTCTATTCTTAAACATCCCGGGTTTGCACACTTTCCACCAGTCTCACCAAGAAGTTTTTTTATTTTTTCTAGATACGTTTTTCCTTCTTTATGCAACTCCCTAGGATAATTCGCGTAATAATTACACTATCCTGTCCGTTATCTTAAAACTATTTTTAAGTCTAATTCAGCTGGGCTACACTTAATCGGAAAGAAAACATAATACCTTTTTCACCAAACTTGATTTATAGTCTTAATTGCTACGTTTGGAATCTTTTTAATCGCATTCTTTACAGGTATACTGCCCGGTTTTATACCAGCCTTCAAAATATCTGTAGCAGCTTGTCTGGTAAGACACGAAAAAACCAACGTTTTAACTTCATCATCTTTTGGATTATAACCACACATGTGAGCAATGGCAACTATCACTCGTATTTGCACGTACATTAATCAGCTGGTTTAGCTACTGGAAGAGTGACAACACCACCTACGCCAGTTAGAAACCTGCTTGTTACTCCTTTAATATTTTGCCAACGGATTAAAGCATCAATTGCTTTATCGGTTGAGCTTTGCTTTTTCGTAAGACCACTCTATCAATTTATTTAGTTTCTGCTGAGTAGTTAAATATTTATCTAATCGGTAATCGAAAAATGAACTTGTACGAATAAAACAAAAAAGCCGCTATAATAGCGACTTTTGGTATTATCCCCTTTAAGTAGACACTTGAAAAAACCTTCATGTTATCATGGGGGTTCAAGTGATACTTGGAGGGGATATTTTTATGGCGAAAAAAGGGCGAACATTTCAGACGTATACGGAAGAATTCAAATTGAATGCAGTTAGATCCTATGTCGAAGGTTCTTCAAGTTACAAAGTAGTCGCTGAACGCGAAGGAATTCGCAACTGTTCACAACTGAAGGTGTGGGTGAAAAAGTGGAAAAACGGGGAAGCGTTCGATCAACGAAAAAACAGTGTGCCCAATCCACTGAAGGGACGTCCCCGTACAGCCTTTGGCAGCGTGGAGGAAGAACGAGACTATCTTCAAGCACAGGTGGATTATTTAAAAAAGCGATATCCAAATCTAGTAAAGGAGAAGCGCTGAGCCAACGGGAGAACTACGATATCATCGATGAATTGCGCTGCTCGCATGGCATTACACGCCTACTATCGATTACAGGAATACCCCGATCCAGTTACTATAAATGGCGAGCAACCCAGCCGCAGCGAGACGCAAGACAAGAACGTGACCGTGAGATCAAAGAACACATGATGGCTATTCATTTTGAAAACAAAGAGTTTGGTTATCCTCGCATGACAACGGCGTTGTGGGAGGCTGGTCTGAACGTGAATCACAAGAAAGTAGGCGAATCATGCGGGAACTATCGATCCAATCGGTAATTCGTAAGAAGCGGAAGAAGTCCAGCTATACGCCATCTGTGATCTATCCTAATCGCCTGAAACGCAAATTTCACGCTACAGCACCCCAGCAAAAAATGTTGACGGATATTACCTATATTTCGGATGGGAATTCATTTGTTTACCTGTCCGTGATTCAAGACTTGTTCAACAACGAGATCGTAGCTTGGCAGTTATCTAAACGGAACGATGTTCAGCTCGTATTGGATACGGTGGAACAATGGACACAAAAAAGAGACGTTTCAGAAGCCGTGCTCCATTCGGATCAGGGCTTCCAATACACGTCTCAGGCGTACAACACACGATTAGAAGCATTCGGCATTAAGGGCAGCCACTCTCGCAAAGCAACCTGCCTGGATAACGCATGCATCGAATCTTTCTTTTCGCATCTCAAGACAGATAAGCTGTACCTTAACCAGTGTAATTCAGAAGCAGAGATTCGACAAGCCGTGGAAGATTACATGTACAATTACAACTACCGACGTTTTCAAGCCAAACTCAAACAGCGCGCACCGATTGAATATCGATGCGCACTGGCAGCATAGCTTTTTTCATCTGTCTACTTGACAGGGGTATGACCACTTTAATGGGATATTTTCTATCCCACAACATAAAAGAATTAATACTCGTTTACTGGACCACAACCAAAAGGTTGGCAAGTCTGGATTGTCGATGCTGTTTCAATGAAACCTGTATAATCATGATATTTATAATAGTGATGGTCCTTCCTGATGAATAATGTCGCACTAAAATCACTATGCCTAACATCTCTAGTATATGTTTTTGTTACCCAATAGGCTCTAGGAGCATCCTTAGAAAGATAATAACCACCGATGCTTACAAGTATGCCCGCTATTCTACCACCTACAGGTCCTCCTATAAAGGAAGCAAGTATACCTGCTATTGCAGAAGCAGTTGCATATATTATCTCTGTGGAATTTTCTACTTTGCCTTTATATACATAACCGTCTGCTAATGCTTGTGGCGAGAAACTGAGATCTTCGTGAATAGGTTTTATTTCGTTTGTAGCATAATTCACTTCGCCAGTTTGAAGATTTTCATACTTTACTTTAGTCTCATCAACTTTTGTAATTTTTAACTCATCTTTACCATTTAAATCTGTTGCAATATAATAGCTGTCATATTGAATTAATGTAGAACCGTCTTTAAAAGTGATGGAATTATCGGTTGTACTTTCGACTAGTTCTAAAAGGCTATTTTCCACTTGAAGTGCTGGTAAAGAATTTGCCTGATCTTGAGCGAATGCTGGAATTGAGATAGATGTAGAAAGCATGACTCCGGCTAAAAATGTTTTAGCAATTTTCATTGTTTGTATCATTTTAGTCCTCCATTCAATTCTAATCTTTCTTTTTTCTAAAAAAATCGAATTTGATTACGTAATCAAACAAAGATGTAATCACAATAGCCCCAATTGGAATAAACAAATAAACCCAGAACGGATTATTTGGAGCTTCACCAGGCGGAGAATCTGTTAAAATAAAGTAAAGAACAATGCAATAGATTATAGCCAATACAATACCTGTTATGTTTCTATTTTTCATAGTTACTCTCACCTCTTGTTCACAGAATCAAGTATTGTATTTCCAACTCAAAAATATTATAACATAAATTTGGTATAATTTCTCTTATATACCTTAAAGTTTTTAAATAATATTTATGATGATAGCTTTAACCAGTATAATTCCCTTTGCTCAACAGCTATTTTCAGTACTATATTTCGTTTTTTAATATCTGACTCCCTATCTCAGCGTTTCAGTTGCTATATAATAATATGTAACTTCTCATGCGCTAGGATACTAAATGATATTTTCAGTTAAACGCACAATTATTAGACACATCTCTATTCCGACACTTGATACAAGGTACAAGTTCTGGTCTCGAACTAAGGACATGAACTATAAAGCTAAAGTATGGTCAAATTCTCTGAAATAGGGTAGAATTGTTATAGTTACTTTCTCAGCGATAAAACAAATGTAGTAGACTAAACATAACTTTCGGAGCCAAATATGACTCCTGCACAAACGAGCCTTATATACAAAGGCTCGTTTTTTGATGTATCTTGTAAAATATCTTTTCTGTTACTAATTCGAAGATTTTCCTTTTTACATCTTTCAACAACAACATTTTACTGCTCTGTTCGATACTTTGATTAACTTGCGCTTACACCGCTGTAAGGCGGTTTTACATACACAAAAAAAGAAATAACGTTCTATACAGTACCCGTTCTCTCGACATGTGCCATCATCTCTTATCAGAAGTTTTCCCATCATTCCTACAGCCACCCATTCTGGACGCTCCGTATAGGACGGATGCTTTCCATATAAAAGCTCGATCTTCCATAATGCCTCAACCGTATTTGGCATCTCGCTGACCTGAACATCCGGCGCAAACCATCAAGCCCCTAGAAAAGAAAAAAGACGACCCACCAATTCGAGTCGCCTTCATTCCAACTCAATGCCAGTTTAAAAAATCACGAAACGACCCAAACAGCTCCGTCAAAATATACCCCGAAAATGAAGGGGAACTAGAGAAGCTGAAGAACAACTGGATCGGACAAACTTCATGAATAAGCATAAATCTTCATAATAAACAGAAAAGTTTCAGCGCTAAGTACACAAGTAGATCTTATATAAACTCGAAGTCATAGCTCACGTTTTTAAACTTGATGATATGAACAAACACTTTAAACAGCGACCTATTGTAAATCATCACCATAAGATATCATTATTTTAGCCCGGTATCGGTTAGTATTAATCCACATTTACAGGCTCGATCACTTCGAATAAAAATGGATTACCATTTAAATATTCTCTTATGTATGCTTGGGCATACTTTTGTTCATCGATTAAACTGGTTGTTTCTCTTGGATCAGAGGAGTGATGGCAGGAGTTCTCGATCATGAACATGACAAAAAAACATTCCAGATCCCGAATATAGTCCGTTTCCAACTTCCTAATACTCTCATAACCTTGGATAAGCATCCATCGATGCTTTGGCCAAAGCTCCGATATGGTGCCTGCCATATCGTAGAGATAATATCCGTACCCACATCTTCCAAAATCAATCGGATAGGGTTGATTATCCTCAAAAACCATATTACCGGTATGTAAATCAGCATGAATGAGCCCATAGTTATGTTCACTTGGATGCATAGTGGTAAGTTGGGATACAACCTTCTCAGCTGCATCTTGATACAGCTTCCACCCCTCTTCGGATAAAAAACGTTCATAATAACGTTCCAACTTAGCCATTTCACGTTTAAAACTTTCTACTCCCCAAGTAGGTCTTACAAAATCAGAAGGAGGATTGAAATCCTTTGCCGCTGCATGGAGCCTGCTCATCAATACACCCATATTATATGCATGACTATCCGTAAAGTCACCTGTTGCTTTTTCACCCTCTATCCATCGCATCATCGTTACATTAGGGCGCCTATATCCTATCTCTGTTTCGATGTCCAATACATAAGTACCATCACAACTTGCCATCCCTTCTGGTACAGTTAGATCTTTCGAATTGTTCAGTGCTTGTAACAGTAGGAGTTCCGAACGAATTTCCTCTCTGCTTAATCGGTCCGAATGAATGCGAAGTAAATAATTGTTATCTGTACTGGTTTCAATTTTATACGTGATCGTATCGGATAGTTGAATAAACTGGATGTTATCCCACTCTAAGTCATACTTTCGAATTGCAGATAAAGCGACTTTCCTTGCTCTAATTAATAACGCCCGCCGTTCTTCATCAGTATCAAATCTAAAAAAATCATTCATTTGTTACCCCCCTGCAGTTTTTATGAAGTAAATCAACTACTTCTCTTATATGTTATTATAACGATAGTAAAAGCTTGAAAATATGTAATAAACAATTTAAACTATACTATACACAAAAAAGTCACATTAGGATTTCTTCCAATGCGACTTTTGTTAAGCTATATTTTGTATAAACGATCTTTTTAATAGTATCGCTTGAAAGGAAAAATCGATCTGAAAGTTTCTCGATAGTGTCACCATCGAGAAACTTTCGCCGGATTTCATCATTTCTAAGATTATAATTTTTCTGCTGCCTGAATTTTCACCCCGATTTTTAACGCAAACCTTTTGATTTAGGGACGTAAACCAATCCACCGTTCATATACTTTTGTATTTCATTTAATAATTCTTCCGGAAAGATGATTTCGGCATTTACATATCTCATGATAGCCGCTCCTAAAAATAGTTGAATTTTAAGGTAGCAAAGTCTACACTATAACAATTATCACTATCCCGATTTAAGCGGTTACTTATATTATTAGCTCTATACAAACACCCGCCGTTGTTCATAAAATAGACTTTGCATAGAACATATCTCGAACCTTGTCATAGTGTCTCTCCTTCCTAAATAACATTCAAACTAAAATATGTCTTCATCGGAAATAGAATACTATCTCAATAGTAACATATTACTCCAAGTGGGCGAAGTGTCAACACTATACAATTAAGTCGTTTGAGCTAAACTGTCACATCTCATCTATTCCTTACGGACCATCAATATAAGACACTCCACATGTATCGAGTACGTGAATACTTTAAGCTCTTCCTGCAAACTCAGCGTTGCCGATGCGATATCCAGTTCAATTCTCTGCTTTATCACTAGCGATGATATGGTTCACCGCAGTTTAATCTTAAACTAAACTGCCCGCTAGCTTAATGAATTAGAGCAGTGACAAGTAGTTAAATACTTATCTAATCGGTAATCAGATCATTTCCTTGTCCTTTTCGGCAATCGGTACAATTTCTGGTCTCGAACTTTAAAGCTAAAGTATGGTCAAATCCTGTGAAATAGGGTAGAATTGTTTTAGTTACTTTTCCGCAAGAAACTTCTGCACTAATCCAAACATAGTTATTGGAGCCAAATATGACTCCTGCACAAACGAGCCTTAGTTACCGAAGGCTCGTTTTTTGATGATTTTTTTAAAATATCTTTTCCGACTCTAATTCGAAGCTCTTTCTCCTTTTTCATCTTTAACCCAGAACATTTCACTACTCTGCTCAAAATTGATTAACTTACGCTTACACCGCTGTGAGGCGGTTTTACATACAAAAAAACTAACGTTCTAGTAGGAGGAATGAAATTGGCAAGTTTCAAGAAATTGAAAAGTGGCTGGAGGTATCGGTTAAAGTACACCGATCCGTTCACTCAACAACAAAAAGAGAAATCCGAGGCTGGTTTTCGAACTAAACCAGAGGCTGAACTAGCTGCTGCTGAATTTTTAAGGCAGCTAAAGCAAGGGTTTGAACAGACAGACATTCCTTTGGTCGATTACATTCGAAATTGGATAGATAACTACAAAAAAGGAGTTGTACGAAAGAATACGATCAAACAACATGAGAATAACTTAAACACCCATATCCAACCTTACTTTAAGCGTCTTATGCTTCAGGATTTGAAACCAGATATGTATCAAGTCTTTTTGGACTCTTTATTTAAAAAGGGACTCAGCAAGCGCACGATCGAGATCATCAACTCCACTGTATACTCAGCCATAGAGCATGCTTTGATTCAAGGGGAAATATTACGAAATCCATGTAAAGGTTCAATTATTAAAGGAGAGTACAAAAAGAAGACGATCCAATTCATTGATTCAGAGGACATTCCCCAATTTCTTCATACGGCTCGAGGTGATGCGTACATTTATTGGATTTTCTTCAAAGTGCTCATTGAAACGGGTTTACGAAAAGGTGAAGCTGCCGCTCTCAAGTGGTCGGATATCAATTTCAAAGAAAAGACGATCCGCGTGGATGAAACACTCGATTTTCAAGCCGCAAACGAGGATGAACTTTTCGGAGATACAAAAACCAAAAAATCTACACGCACCATTAGTATAAGTAACGGCATCATAAATGATTTGAGGTACCATGCTTCATGGCAGAATCAAAATAAGATCAATTTAGGGGAGTCCATGTACAGACACGATTTAAATCTGGTCTTGTGCAGGAATGATGGTAGTCCGATGCCTAAATCCAGTCTCTTTAATGCTTCAAAGAGGATTTTGAGAAAGGCTGGTTTGAGTGAGGAATTAACAATTCATTCCTTGAGACATACCTATGCTGTGATGATGCTTGAAGCTGGGGCTGATATAAAATTTGTACAAGAGCGGCTTGGGCATGGCAGTGTGCAAATTACATCAGATGTGTATGCTCATATTTCTAAAAAGCTAGAAAAGCGGAACATTGATAAGTATGAAGAGTACACTTCCCGTATTTTTGGATCAGAAAATCAAAAACCGGGGGACGTTTGGGGGACGCAACCTCAATAGAAGTGCAATCTTCCCAAAACGTCCCCCGGTTCATTTCTTCAAAACCCCGTAGTTACAAGGTTTTTTCAATTAGTACAACGTAATATATTGATCGCGTTCCCATTGGTGGACTTGTGTTCTATACAAAGCCAGTATCATTTTCTACGTATTTTTAAATACTTTTATATAGTATTCACTACGGTTTTCATAAAAATCATAAACTATATATTCTTTTAATTATTCCTATTTCTTCAGAATGCGCGGTCAAAATGCGGTCAATAAATAGCTTAGGAAACTTTGATCCAAAGCATTTTATTGGCCTCAATCCGCTAAGGTTATGTTCTTAATAAAATTGAGAATTTTCACTAAGTTTTTATTGGATATTTTCTTCCCATCATACTCCCACTCTTTCTCCAACATGTTCCCTACTTTCAACTCTTCTACGGTTCCTCCTTCAAGAATAAATTTGAATTTGTCAGTATCTTTTATTTGGAAAAAATCTCTCTCCGGACTTTGCATAATTATCTCTCCCACGATGTATGTGATGTGCTGTCATAGTATAGGGTTTACCTGATATTACCACCATGTTATAATGTCTCTCGAAACTAAATAGTCTTACCCCATATAAGGAGAATAAGAAGTGAGTAAAATCTCCCGGGGCAGATGTCTGCTTAAAGTTAGGATTAAGGAGGCTCGTACGACTCAAGCACAGTTATCTCGGAGAACCAGGTATACGCCACAACGTATCTCTAACTGGGCCAATAATCGTGAGCCAATGCCTTACGAAGCCGCTGTTCTTATATCGAAAATCCTCGACTGCCACGCTGAGGATTTGTATATCTGGCATATCGAACCCTAACGCCTATAAGCAGGCGCCCCCCCGGGAAAAAGTATCGACGGGTAGATACTTTTTATAGTGAAAATCATCTAACAACTTCTTTCAACCCCTCCCCTCTACTTCCAAATAAAGCATAGCACATGAAAATAGTGGAATATGTCGAAGAGTGTCGTCTATCCCCTGATGCTTTCAGTATTTCGTACCTAGTATCGAAATTTCTTGACACTTTTGTTAATTCATGGTACAAAAAAACCCGATTCTCGAAGAACTCGGGTTCATTTCAGCTTGTCTTTAACAAAATCCAAGTGGATCTTGTTCTTCGCTATTTCTCGTTGAAGTCCACCGTAAAAGTGAGCCATTAGGCCGAACCTCGTTTCCTCTATCTTCTCTACTTGATCCATGTTAACTAGTAAACCACTATCTAATTGCACCAGATTCGGATAAAGCTTTTTAGATGCTTCAAACGTGCGAATATCACTGAAGGATAATTGCTTCGTATGATAGTGAGGGACAAGGTAGTTCTTTTTAGGAGAGAACATATCTATGTAACAAAGTTCCGCTAAACTATAGAAATCATACTCTCCAATTTCTTTGCCATCAACCGTTCTTGATCCAGCCACATGATGCTTTAATTCATCCATAATTCACTCTACTTTTGCTTCTTCTTTTTAAGCGCCTCCGGAACTGGTTGTGATCCGATGAACACTTTCTTGCTATCTACTTTATCGGCTGCATCTTGCTCGATTTTAAGAGATAACATTTTGGCAATTTTTTCATTCATGTACGTTTTCACCTCCTTTTATCTTGGCCGCCCATACCAACAATAATTGCGCCATAAGCACAAGTGTAATTTCTGAAGAAAGAATGTTCACGTTAGCCAGGCTGACGATCACTATCAACCAACGTGACTGTTCTCTTCTAAGTCCCATGTAAAAAAAGGATACTAGCACGCTTAATATTACCACACTAAATGTGCTCATGGGAATTACAGGTGCTATTATGAATAATGACACAGTAACTATTGTACACAGAGTCAACTTAAGGTGTAACCCACCAGTAATTTTTCTGGCAAATGCAAAGGTGCACATGGCAACAATCGACCCAATTAATTGACCTATTAACAATGAAAAAACTATTGTCAATATAACAATAGAATAAAGATTTAGTTGCCGTCCCACCTCATAAGCTATTACTTCCTCATTGGCCGGCGGATATGCACGTTTAACTGACATTGCAAACTTACGTGATACCAATTCAATCAATTTGGAGATCCCTCCGGTTTGAAAAATAATATGATATACCGAAGCTCAGCAAGGCTGCTGGAACCAACAACACAATCATGTAATTCAGCAATAACACCATAGCGAATGAAATGAAGATTAGAACACCGATAGTTGTAATCAAAAGACCCTTGTTCTTAGAGTAGTCCAATTCAATATTGAAATCGTGCGGTGGTAGAGGTACAAATGAGAATCCCCAACGGAACAGCGTCATTATCGACGAGACAATGTACGCAATACATATCGCTGTAATTTGAAGCAATTGAACTTTGTATCCATGCGTCTCAACTATAACGGCCTGCGCATTGCCACCGATAGCCATGTAACCCATAGCTAACGCTAATTGAATAGCAACATACGCGCTCATACCTGCGCTAGACATGAGAGCCGCGTAAAATAGTTTGATCTCCAGTACATAACGCATAAATAGTATAACTAGGAGCATTAACACAGCAGTATCTATCATAGGTATTCCAATTACAATCCTTATGAAATATGATGCTACTGCGGCCAGAACAGAAAAGATGATTTTTTCCCAAAATCTATCCCTTACTGGCAAACGATAAAGCCTCAACATCAGTGCCAGGACAGCAAATACATCAAATGCACCTATCAAGATATAAGCAATTACCCCCACTTGGCACCATCCTAATTAAAATAACTTTTAAAGTTATTATAAAGGACAACGTGGCAATTCCATAGCCAAATTCATACAAATGCTATACAGATGCAGATATAATTTCCGCAAGCTGAATCCATCTATATTCTTCTTCTAACATCAACTTAACTCTATGATGAGACGTATTTAGTCCAACAACTATCCCGGAAACATCCTCATCATCGAATGGGCTGAATAACACCAGATCAACTGTGCGGCTACTACTATAGGACTCCACTAAAACTTCACTGATCTGTTGTATCTCTTGATCGTCCAGATCTGGCTTACCGCGTCTCTTCTGTTGTTCACATTGAGCCAACCATGCCTCTCTATGTTCAGGCATAATCATCCTGGATGTCTCATACAACCCGTTTTCCTTCAGTCTGCTACGCATGATAAGCCCCCCTTAATATTGAGTCCAATAGTCAATGTTCCCAGACGATGGTGTGTGGTCCACCTTGGGACGTTCTCCCTCACGTTCCCAGCCTTCCAAGATCACTATGTTGGCCGTGTCAGACCTGTCTTCCCAATGTATGTATTCCGCAGCCACAAGAGCGTCCAGAGCAGCCAAGACCTCCGGCTTATGCTTACCCGTTTTAACTGTAAGTTCATGGATTGTAGGAAACCTACGCCGTCCACCTTTGTAGTTATATAAGATCCGAAGGACCTTTCGTTGATAATCCGTTAGCATGTAAATCACCTCATGAATATTATATGCGAACATACGTTCTTTAATCAACAACAAAAATACCCAGTCACACAGACTAGGTATTTTTATAGTAGCACTCATGGGAGAGAGAGTAGTAACATCTTAACCGAATTAACTTTAGTAAATCTCAAGAGGTGCTAAAGACTAAATACGACGTGATACATGTCATATTTTTACATTGTATTATATGGTATTTTTAGAAAGTAAAGTATCACGATTATCTTCATAAAACTTAGGAGGTATTTACATGAAAAAGAAACTGATCACACTCGGAGCACTTACTGCTATTGTAGCAAGTATTGCTGTTCCAGCATCATTTGCTGCTGCCCAATCCTCAGCTCAAGATTCTGTAGCTACACAAAGTATTACAATTCAGTCGACGTATAAAACTGTGATTTTTCATGATGAAAATAATAAATACGGAAAACCAGAGTTTGTTCCACCAACATACAGTTATTATCAAAACGGTTGGTATGGAGAGCTACCACTATTATCAACTACCTATTCAAACGGATTATATTACGGAAACTATAAAGGTACTGTAATGAAGGTGGAGTAATTTTTTGTAGATAATAATAAAATAGTAAGTATGTTTGACTGTATCTGTGCAGTTCATAGTGAATAAAAAGCAGTGAGGTTCCCCCTCCTGCTCTTTTTTGTGTTAAGGTTTACAAGAAATAGCGGACTTTAAACTTTGCTCCATCACCTTTAGGTGGTGCTTCTAAAATGGCATCGCCCATCTTCATCATTTCTCTCATAGCATGACAACAAGAAGGCATTCGGTTTTTGAAACCAAGTTCCTTATGTATATCCCCTGAAATAACATCCAGGTATTCGCTACCGGCCGCTCTTGCTTCACTAAACCTCTTCCTCAATTCCTCATCAATAATGCTCTTAAGATTAACCATTTACCTACCTCTCTCCGCTCTAAATTCAAACTTGTCTCTAAAGTATCGATTTCCAGCGATTTTTACGGACACATCACTGTACGCTTCCAATAACCCACCATAGTCCATAATACGTTCTCGGTCAGGTAAGACAAACCAGACTGATACGCGTGTCTGGGATAATGCTGCCACTAGGAATTCTGTGTCTGTTTGCAATACTCTATATGTATTCACTTTTTCACACCCATACAATTTAATAGAAAAATATACCTAGTTCTGATAGACTAGTCATATTGTTAATTATTACTATATCAGGAGAAAGAAGAATGAAAAAGATATTCTATAAAAATTGGCTAATCAGTATGAAGAAACTCTTCTAAACGATACAAATAATCCTTATAAACTAAAAACGAGGTGATTACCTTGGTTAAGATTGTACACTCCAAAGAGATGGAAGATTATTTAAATAACTTAGCAAGTGAAATTGAGAGTCACTATAACATACCAGACCTCAAAGGTTCTGTAGCTCAAATTAAATGGGCGAGAGATATAAGAATCAGATTTTTCAATCAGGCTTATGACAAAGATCTTACTCTGGTGAGTTTAGGTCCACTCCAAGAAAAGACTTCTGCAGCTTGGTGGATTAATAACAAAGATTTAACTTTAGAACAGATCATTGAAAAATCATTACAGCATTAAAATCACAGTTCCACAACTTACCGCCTCTATCCTTTATGGCAAACCGCTATAATTGGGTTGAGGTGTTTTTATGTTTATCAGTCCTATGTTATTAGGAACAGCACCGGGTCCCTTCTCACATTCAGAATTCATTTTTGAACCTAAAGTTGACGGTCACCGGTTGATATATTCGCTACAAGCCGGAGAAGTCCGGCTATTCACTCGTCACAACAACGACTGTACCCGTCAGTACCCGGAATTACTTCTGCCGTTTGACTCTGATGTTATCTTGGACGGCGAGGTCGCTTGCACTGATCCAGAGACAGGGCTTAACGACTTTGAAGCAGTTATGAGTAGATTCAGTACAAAGCAGACCAGCAAGATAACGCAGCTCACTCATAAACTGCCTGCCACATTTGCTATATTTGATATTCTTTTCTACCAAGGCCGGGATCTACGTAAGCTATCTCTTATGGAACGCAAGATGATCCTACACAACCTACCTCTTCCTTCCCCTAACTTTGGAGTAGTGCCCCATATAGAAGGGGCTGGAGAAGATCTATATGCTCAGATAGAGACTATGGGTATGGAAGGTGTGGTTGGCAAGCGCAAAGACAGCCAGTACGTCAGCAGACGGTCCAAGGATTGGTTGAAGGTTATTAACTGGTCCTACGCTGATGTGTTCATCACAGGATACAAGAAATCTGAGTTTGGATGGCTCGCTGCTGTTCCAGATCCGTCAGGCAAGATGCGCCCGGTAGGGATTATTGAGCATGGCCCGAGTCCAAAACATAAGCAAGCATTTCGTGGAGTTTGCCAGCAGCTGATAACAGGTGAAGACAAGAACAACGTTTACCTTGAACCTCGTATTCAGGCCAGAGTTAAAATGCGCAACTGGACCAAATCAGGCTTGCTGCGTATCCCTGTGTTTGATCAATTTATCGTGTGATTATATATTGTAAAGACAATACAGGAGGTGCTTTGTATGTGTGGTAGATTTACGATCACTGACCCCTTAGACGCGATAATGGACAGGTACTATGCATCTATAGCTGATGGCTTTGACTACAAGCCTAATTACAATGCAGCGCCCATGCAGTACATTCCTACAATTATTGGCAGCAAAGACGGTAATCGATTGGGTGCGCTCCGATGGGGACTCGTTCCTTCATGGGCCAAGGATGACAAGATCGGTAACAAGATGATTAATGCCCGTGCTGAGACGTTAACCGAGAAGACTTCCTTCAAACGTCTAATCAGCTCCAAACGCTGCATCATCCCCACGAACGGATTTTATGAGTGGCGTAAGGAAGGAACGGAAAAGCAACCAATGCGTATTCTGATGAAAGATGACAGCTTATTCTCTCTTGCCGGCTTGTATGATACTTGGACAGATCCGGACGGTAACAAACTGAGTACTTGCACCATTATCACCACTGAACCAAATAGTCTTATGGAAAACATTCATAATCGTATGCCGGTTATCTTAAGACCCGAGGATGAGTTGGAATGGCTTGGGAGAGATAATGACAATGTTCAGTCTTTGCTTGGCCTTTTGAAGCCATATCAAGCGTCTGAGATGCGAGCTTACGAGGTACAAAAGGAAGTCGGTAATGTGCGGAATAACAATGAAGAATTGATTTATGAGATAAGTTAAGCAAAAAGAGCGGTGAGGTTGGACCCTACTGCTCTTTTTGCTTAACTTGCTTGCGATTTAAGGATAACTCGTAACGATTAAAGTTGTATATTAAAACTATTTAAAATGATTACGATTGGATTTCATCTGTTAGGGGGGTAGCATAGAGACTGCCCTCTTTTAAATTACTTTTACTTTTTCCCATTCTTTCGCTAGAGTATTAAATTCTTTTCTTTCGAATTCGTCTAACTTAAATATATTTATAATTGACTGAATCAGTAGTAGCATTATCATAATTAAATGTTTTCTAGTTGCTTTATCAAGATGTTCATCGTAGGTCATTTTGTTGAACACAAATGATCCATTTAATGTGCTTCCGTAATTGGATAGTGTAGTGGGATCATAGTGGATATAACTGCTTAGGACAGAATAAATTTCGATATAGAAGTCATATCTTCCAACAGCCTGGGCTAACTTATAAAATTTTAATAGGTTATCAGGAACCGCTGGTTTTTGCTTTCTTGAATAATGCTCTTGTACATAACCTTCGTAGTCAGGATGCAAACCACCCAGTCTATCATCTCCCCATTTTTTAAGGTAGTATCCCATCTTCCACCTGTTTAATTTACCTAAGTTTTCATACTCATTATAGATTGATTCACTCTTTATATTTTTTTCTATGTATGCAATGTGTAGATAGGTCTCGCATAAAATCCGAATTAAAGGCATGGCTTCTAAATAGTTACATTCCATTGGCGATTTTAATATAAAATGGCAAGTCATAAACAATCTTCTAGCCTTAGAGTATAGATGGAACACCAAACTGTCCACCTTACCATTTTCGGGTTTCTTAAACTTTTCGTTTGCCTCTAATAAATCAAAAAGTAACGTCATTTTATTTTGAAATTCATCTAATTGTTCTTGTTTCATCGGATATCCCCTATCTACATTGAAAACAAGGTCTCTCTGCTGACCTTGTTTTCAATGGACAAATTATTTTATAAGCCTAATTCGTGGAGCTTCAACTGGATATAATTCTTCAAATTCAGATTGACTTAGGAAAGTAGCTGAACTCAGATCTTTTGGAGTATAGCGTAGATCTTTCTGATGTACTTGAATAATCTCTTCCAGCATAGATGGCTTTTCGTAAGGCAAATCGAGTTCAGCAGGCTCTTTTACACGGTACCCTGATTTCCCCATTTGAGTCCATAAATAACGTGATTGTCTTTCCGTTATTTTATTTAAGTCAACCGCTCTTTTCAAAAGAGCATTCATTGACACCTTCCAGTAGGGTTTAAGTGCAGCTAATTTTTGGATATTAACTCCGCTTAAATAATGTGATATTTCCTTTCTAGGCATAAGAAACTCCGAAGAAAAACGATCAGCTTGTTCTTCGATATCCACATCTTCTGTAGGAGGTTTCCTGTGCATAATGATGTGACCTAATTCATGACATAGAGTGAATCTGATCCTATCCATTGGACGATCGAAATTTGTGAAAATTAGAGGGGGAACGCCAGGATTAGATAAACAAATGGCATCTATATTGGCACCACCGTAATCAAAAGGAATAACCACAGCTCCTGCATCCTCTAAGATATCCACCACATTGTGAATAGGACCGTTCGGAACTTTTAAAGCCGCTCGAACCGTTTGTGCTATCATCTCAATATCACCGTCATATTTCTCAGGGTCCATATGAAAAAATGCTGGATCATCCGTATCCACCGATTTGAGCAAAGTTTGAATTTCCATTCTGCGTAATTCCAATTTTGCATAAATTGTACTTAAAACTTTTTGAGGAACAGCTTGTTTTTTTCTGTGAAAAAACTCACTCAATCCCACGCCATATACCTTTTCTTCTCTTTGAAAAAAGTTGTTAGGGTAGTTTAACGCCTCAGATATTTTGTTCAGTTCATCTTGCGTTATGGAAATTAGCCCATTTTCAATTTTGGATAATTTCCCCTGCGAAAACCCGAGTTTATTAGCCAATTCACTTTGGCTAATGAATCTTGACTCCCTCGCTAAAACAACCAATTGATTGTTATAATCAACACTATTCGTTAATTGCATTCATATCACCAGCGCTAATAGATTTGTCTTTTGCCCGAACTCTTCTTTTCTTAGTTGTAGTTTCTGTGGTTGTAGGTTGCGGAAACAATACTGGTTGTATAGTTGGAATTTCACCTTCGTTGGTGACTTCCCAGTCCCATATGTTAACATTTCCATACCGACTTGTAATAAATACTCCGTCGATATTTGATTGGAGGCTGTTTAGTGTATAACCTACGTAAAGGAGTCCATTTGCAGGCATGCCGTCTAGTTCTAACTGAACCGTGTCATGTAAATCGTATGCCATCGCTTGATTAGTTGCTATACCTGATGACATCAAATTCCCATCGAACTTTTTGAAGCGAAGTATTATCTTTTCCTCGATAATCAACATGAAAAGACCGCTTCTCTCCTTAATTCTAGTCTTGGGGAGATCTTCAAATTTCATTTTTATTTGATCTTTAATATTATCATGACATATAGAAGCTGCTGTTCTAGCGCTATGCTTATGCCTAGTTAAGGCATACTCATTTCCTAAAAAATATTCCATTACAGCAATGGAAACTGCTTCTTTGATTCTAACTATATATGGTTCAAGAATTTCGATAGCATCTGCTTTTAAAAGCGCCTCCAAGCAACCCACCTCCTTATATAAGGATATTATATTTTATACTTATTCATTTGTCAAAATTCACGTAAATTATTCCGTTAAATATTCCGAATTATATTCTTGAAACAAAAAAATCCCCCTACCGTCATGAGACCGATAGGGGATTGAGCATTCATCATAGAATAATTTTCACTTTATTTTCTTTTCGATAACTAATCACAAGTTGTCTCCAAAAGTCGTAACTTCCAGTTTTATCCGACAAATAGTCCTTGTAATACTCATATGCTGATTCTGCCCATTTTGGACACTCCATGTTCTCCTTGGCTTTCTGAGCGTTGATCCACTTGGACTGAGATTCAACAGTAGCCTTCAATTCCTCGATTTGTTTCTTTTCTTCTGATGTCATTGGATTTCCATTCCCTTCTTTAATTCGCTTAAGTTTTACTTTGATAGCCGGAATAAATCCTCGCTCAGCAGCAGATCGTGTATTCCCGTCACCGAAGAATTTGGTTCCTGGACATGTCTTCCTTGATTGACCCTTTTTATAATCTCCCAGCCACGCTCCAGAAGCTGTATACCAGGCATGATATACGATATGAGATGTATCAACAGGTATGTTTAGTTTTAGTGCGAGACAAGCGTATAGGTGGACTACAGCTTGTTTCTGCGCAACAGTCATTGTGTCTCCACCTTGATCAAAGTTACCTATAATTTCTATACACAAAGCGCCTGTATTTGCTCCCTTGATTCCCGCAGGCGTTTTATTGAGATTCCGATCTAAACTGATAGCAATACGTCCATCCTCAAGTACAGTTATGTTTTGACCTGTACCAGACCATCCCTGTGACAGATGGTACGCTCTCATTCCCTCAAGACATTTCCAGACATCTTGTTTAGCTACTCCATTGACTATTTGACGAGTGGAATAGTTAGGCGCAGCAGTATGATGGACTTGAAGTTTGTCTATGCTTCTGGTGATTGTCTGTTTGTCGAGCCACCCTTTAAATTCGGATGGCTCAAGTAGCAAGAAATTCCCCTTTGAGATCATGACTGTTCTGTTCCTTTCTTCGCTTGCTTAATCACCTGGTTACCGAACACCGCAAATGCTCCAACCAATATTCCCTGGATAAGCGATTCAGGAGACCAGCCAAGCGTCCAACTTGTAATAACAATAGCGAATGCAGTCACGATGAAAACAATGGTCCAGTCCGGAATCTTCGGGATGCGCTTTATGCCAATACCAAGTACCCAGCATGCAGCCAATACAATAAATAACTTAGGATCAATAAGTGAAAATACAGTACTCCAATCCATTTTCTACACTCCTCCTGTCTTCAAAATTAGAACAATTGCTCCGATAGCTATACCAATCAGTGTTGTTGCAATAGTCCTCCACAACCAGGTTTGAGCATTCTCAATCTTATCGAGCCTGTGATGGGCTGATTTGGTGGATTGCATAGCTTCCTTTGCCAGATCCCGTGTAGCTTCCAACGTGGCAGCCATTGCCGGTACTCCTTCAAGTGTCTTTTCCATCCGGGCCAATTGAACCTGGATACCCATAAGAACTTTTGTAGTCTCTTCCACAACACTGTTCACCTCACTTATAGTTGTGTCAGTCAAATTAATCCCCCATCTCTCTGTTCAGGATAAATTTCCTGACCTATTCAACAACTTCTTGTTTATCTTTTTGTTCTTGAATCTCAATTGCTGCTAGTGCATTCCCGATCTCCAAATCTAAAGCTGTCAGAATCTCTTTTTGATTAAGTGGATGCGAGCTAAGAACAGTAGTAATCACCTGTGTCAATTCTTCAACCGGTTTATTCAAATCCATTTCAACTTGGAGTGTATGTGTCATCTTTGCCAAGACCTTTCCTCCTCTCTATACGAAAATAAGCCCCTTCCAATTAAGGAATAGGGCTTCATGTATTTATTATCTTTTATCTTTGTTACGGAGTGGCTACGTATTTATAGTCACACAAACAAAAAAAAGAGTCCGTCGATAACGAACCCTCAGAGACTTAATCTATTTAGCAGTAAGTAATGCTTCATCAATTAGTTTTAATTCTGCTTCATATTTCGCTATCTCAGCATCATATTCAGCAACTCTTTTCTCAGCTTGTTCTATAATTGATGGATCTCCTGTCTTTTTAGCCTCTTCTAATCCTTTTCCTAATTGTTCTCTACCCGCTGTAGTTGGCGTGAGAATATTATCCACTGTACTTTTCCTTAAATCTTGCAAACTTGATTTCGAATAGCCAATATACTTGTTACTTGAGGGTGAAGTATCAATGGTCGTAATACCCGAACCAGACACGTTCGATCCTTCACCTTCAGATGTAATGTTTATAGTCTTTCCGCTCACTGAAACATCAGCTCCTAATGCTTCAGACAGGGCACGCGCTGGAACGTTCGCTTTATTGTCAATGACAGCTCCCTTGTCCGATAATTTTTTGCCATCAACTACAATTGTATATTCGCCAGTTACCTTTTTGCCGACCATACTTTTAACCGCATCAGCAAATGATCCTGCTGGTGTCGAAAAAACTATGCCGATGATGAAACCACCAGCAATATACGCAACTTTGTGTGCAAACTTCTTCATGTCTATACCTCCGCAATTGGTTCTATTTTCCTATTATGATACATTACGGAGTAGATGTTGTGAAGGTTCCACCACCAGTATTTGGATTGTTTGCATTATTACCATGATTGTGATGAGCAGTAGTTACGTTATGTCTGTGGTTGTTGTAGGCCGCCTGCAAAGAATCAATCTTTGTTTGAAGAGAATTCAGCATTGTTTGAAGGCCGGATACATCTGTGATGTTTAAACCATAAACTGCTCCACTTCTTAAATAAGCCGCACCACCAAATGTAGTCGCCCCCTGTAAACGAATAGGATTACCAGTATTATTTGATCCAAGAAACAAGTTATTACTAAATATCGTGAGTTGTCCACTAGATTGATATGAATTTATCTCGCCTACTGAAGATCCGTTTGTATCTCTCCAGATAATTGCCGCAGCAGCAGCGTCATCTGTTGTTGCGATTTGAATACGTATTCGATTACCGGCATCATATGAACGGAATCCTTGAGAGTCTTGTTCTATTCTCCTACCACTTGCTGCTGTACGAATTAAAGCACCGGTAATTGTACCGCCATTGATATTTGTTCCTGTTACAGTAGAGGCTGTTATAGAGCCAGAGAAGTTTGCTCCTACAGCCGACATTATCCCGCCTGAAGTAACTGTGAACATCCCATTGCCTACGTTTATTGAGGAACCGACGATGGCCCCGTTTTTAAAGTTGGAATATTCGATATTGGCATAGTTCGCTGTTAAGCTATTCGCTATCAAGTCACCTTTCATATTTAGTCTGAAAGGTGCGCTATTAAATGACGAGGCCCCTGCTGCAATACCATTCGTGTTGATCTGTACAATGTCCTCACCATTACCGATCAGCATGGAGACAAAGTTACCTAGTTGGCCTATTACTTGCTCCGCAACAACACCCCGCGCTGTGATTGCTGCTCTTATTGACTTCCATCCATCAGTGGATATGCCTACACCTTTAGAAGTGAATCTGACTTGTTCCAGAGGATTCGTCTTTTCTTGAGCCAGTATCCCGCCTTCTGGTGGGTAGATCAGCTCGGTTTTGCTGTTGTTGATGTCAATGACCGCTTGCTTGGCAAAAGATTCAAAAACATCCGTCCGGATCTTCCCGTTTGAAAACAGGTTGTTGGTAATATTCTTATTTCGTTCCAGGTCACTTATGATGTCATCATAGTCCCTCAAGTTCAAATTGGAGATTGTTGGTTCAGCATGCTTATCCATACTATATGGATACTCGGTAAGTTCTGTAATACGAGCCTTCATCCGGTTCATCCCCATGTCCGGGTCGATACACATGACATCATCACCTAAATGAGGTTTAGGTTCGGTGTGATCGATTTTGAACAAGTCTGCCGTGGATATGGTTGCCTCCAGAGAAACAACCTCCTGCTCAAGCAGCGCCTTACGTGTAGCCTTCAGCAAGTCCTCTGCTTCTTCGATATCTTGTTCAATAATTTCTCCATCGTAAAATGGAACCGAATCACTCGCCCAATATTGAGCAAATGGTGATATTAGATAGTTGACCGCCAGTTTACCATTCACAATTGTTCCTGGTATGCTCGACAATAGACTTCTCTCCAGATCCGTCAGCAAGGAAGCATCCATACCGATGAATGTCCGGCCATCCTTCATTTGAGCAAACATCCGGGTAACGAGGGATTCGCCTTTGTCCTTGAAGGAACTGGATACGATATTCTTTTTAAGCCGGTACTGTAAGCCGTGGTCTGATCCAATTCTCTTTTTGAGGTTAATAACGAAATTGTCAGGTTCAACCTCACATTCGTACATCTCTACAATCCGGTTCAGAGCTTCAAGACATGTACCTCGCCCAAAATCCTTAACGTCATGTAGATCAAACGTATCGTGAATAACGAATGTAAATCTCCCGCCTGTAGCTTTTGTAATTAACTCCGTCAGTTCGTTGAGATGTACTCCATAAGCTTCGTCAATATATGAGGCATAAGGAAACTTAAAATCATTCAGTTTGAACATAATGTGGTTGCAATAAATTGAAGCCATGAGCTTACGACCTTCACGGGACCGGCTTCTAGACTGAATAACATAAAATTGGCCCCGTTCGTCTTGAACGTGGCCTTTGATTGCTATTTTTTCGCGGTAATCATCTGAGGTCATTGGGACCATAAATGTTACCTCATAGTCACTGTTAATACGTCTTCTTCGTTGTATATCTGAACTATCAATCAACGTACCTACACGCCGGATGTTCTTATCAAATACTTTCATTGTTGGGTTAGGCATATCACACCTCAATTAATACAGGAATTTGTCTCTATGTGTAACACGGATCAGTACGTTTCTGCCTGTTTCAGGATCTGTCCATGTGAGATTGTTTTCTCCAAGGTTTAAATCAAAAAAATCACCTTCAAGTAAATGTGAAGCATTAACTCCATTTTGAGTTATCTTGTACGAATTGGCATCGATAACAACTTGATCACCAGGTTTAAATGGTCCCGCGAATTCCAAAAACTCCACATGGTACCGACTCCCTTTGGCAACTGCACCGAAACCAACATTCATAATCGCCCGTTTGGTAATCTCTCGAATGAAATCCGCCTTAGCTCCAGCAGCTACATCCATAACAGCCGCAAATGAGATTTCACGGACAAAATCCCCCGCCGCTCCCACATTGACATCCATAACCGCCGAACCCGTCATTTCCATCGTTGCAGCAGCTACAGCAGATCCTGATATGTCAGCAACTGCCCGGCCAAAGACGAATACGGATATTTGGCGGTTAAAGGCCATGCGGTTAAAAGCCCCTCTGTTAAACATGGCCCTCACCTCTCCATAAAAAATAGCGCTCCTATATCGGAGCGCCTGTTACACAATATTACCGTTTTGGTCCATGTCTCCATCAGCCAATGCTGCGGCTACTTTATCCCGGCTGCCTGCTGGTACTTGCTCCAGCTTAATCAAGCCTTTATGAATCATCATTACGTATACAACTAACATAGTGTCACCCCCTCTCATGAGTGCTACAGCCCAACGTATCAGCAGTCTGGCTAGATTATTCCGCATCTGTCATCTCGCCAAGCAACATCATGTGAAGCTCCATGAGTGCCAATTGGTTTGCATTGCTTTCTGCAGCTAACTGATCCACCTGTTTACTGAGTGCCGGACGTGGCTCTTGTGGTGTCTCTGGATCGATTGGATCAGGATAGGTGAATAGCGGTTGGAGTGTTTCAAGATCAACCCTGCTAATGTAACCGCCCGATTCATAATCTGAGCGGCACTCTCCGTACTCGAGTTCGAGCACACCGACCGTATTAGGTACGCGATCATTCAATGGGATGTAAGTGGAGAAGTCTTGCTCTTTAGTTGTTGGTGCAACATCACCCAAACGTTCGCCAGTGTTCAAGATGACGTTACCTGTCGACATCTCATAGTATATTTTCATTCCAATGAACATAATGCTCCTCCTTTAATCTCCGTAGGCATACCAAGTGTATGCGCCACCGCTTAGTTGTGCAGGCAACAAGAATCCAGAATCATTAATGTATGCGTCATTGGTTGCTGTAACAGTACCGGGACGTTCATATACTCTTATAGGTCCCCGTAACACATCTATACCAATTCCATATGCACTGCTACCCGCGGCAATCGTTCGGTAATACCCAAATTCAGTATAATTGTCTGTATTTTTTGTAAGTAATATGGACCGGGGCCTGAATGAGATTCCAGAAACCTGAACGTATCTACCACTAGCGGTATTACCAGCACTGTCTGTGAAGTTTCTGAAAGTACTCGTTGTCGATGTAGTCGTACCGCTAGCGAACTTTTTACCTGTGTTTATTGATTGAATTTTAGTTGCAAGCGTTGCCCATGTATCAGATGTGGATGCACTACCTCCCATAGCGTTAATGGCATCCACGACGCCTTGCTTTGCATTAACGCCAGACTGAAAAAGCTCATTGATAGCGGCGACTGCATTTCCTTTAACGGTTGTTTGCAAATCCGCCAACGTGCCTACCTGTCCGGTTACCGTATCCAGCCTAGCTATATCTGCCGCTGCGCTTGGAGTAGCGATCTGAGCTCTACCAGAAGCGTCTCGAATAATCAGGCGATTAGCTGTTGCTGCACTTACAGCTCCATGAACTGATGTGCCAGACGTATGTGTGGCAAGAGAGTCATTCACCGTCTTAATCGCTTTCGGTGTGGCCGCCTGGTCCTCGATATCCAATCCAGTAGCGCTGGAGAGCTGTACAATCCCTTTTTCAGTCAATGAAGCATCCTGAGGCGCAGGGATATTGTTCAGTCGCTCGTCAAGATCCTCTATGTTGTCTCGGAATGTATCATGATCGTAAGCCGTGAAATACCTTGCCAGTTTAGTTCCGGCAACCCACGATTTAGCCACGCCCTCAAACCCTCGTGTTACGCCTGTAATCTCGTTTCCGCTCTTTCCGGTGTAAAGTATCGTTTCAGCAGATTCATCCGTCCCTAGCGTCAGTTGGTTCGGTGCAGGAGGCAAAACAGATCCATCCAATACTGTAAAGCTGGTTTGTGTGTCATTGATTGCAGCAGCCAATTCGGTTTGCCTGCTATTGGCCGCTGCTGGGTACATGCTTCCAAGCAAAGGTCATTCCTCCTTAATTCAAACGGATTTCAACTTGGCTTGCCAAAAATTTAAATATGTCGTTACTCAGAATACTGCGAGGTGACTCCAGCTCACCGAAGTAATATAAATTCCCGCCAGTTGCTGCATCCCGCAAAGCGAAGTGCGTAACCACGCCCCAATCGCCTGAAGCCACATCAAAGGCGACATCTGCGGAAGACTTAATGACCATCTTCTGAATATCGCTCAGGGCTCCGGTTTTAGGGTGGTATTCTCTAACAGTCGCCTGAGCCGGTGCGTCAAATAAAATATCTTTCCGCGCATATGCGCCCCCGCTCACTTCCTGCCCTGTGTCATTCCATGTCGGGTTAGATGTATACAAAGCCACGTACAGTTTCTCAGGAAACACAAATTGTTCGCCGCGAGCTGTGGCGTTAAGGATTTTGTTTGCTAAATATTTGCCGATATTCGCCAAGATGTTCACCCCTCTAATAAATATTCATTCTGAAGCCTGAAACTTTGAATCGTATTGGAGCCTGTGTTAGTTAGAACAATTACAGGACTGGCACGTTCGTCCCCCAATGACACAACTTTTATAGTCTCAGGTGAATTAACGATTGTCTCCTCCAGCATGTTTTCATCACTTTCCGGAAAAGGATGTTCTCCCATCTTGATCGGGATTGTCAGTTCTCCATCAAAAAGAATCTTTTCAATATCAAGAGTGCCAGCATATCTTCCGATGTATCTCCTTCCTGGTAAATCATCGAAAGTGAATACGATATCCCCTTTTTTTGCATTAAAAAGAGCCGCCACTTGGGCGACTCTTCTTTGATAGTCAAGGGTAGTATCATCAGCCATGACGATACACTCTAGGTTAATTAATCTTGGACCATAGGTGCTACCAAAATCGATCTCTCCATCCCGTCCTGCAATTTCGAGACTGTAGTCCCTCGTTGGCGGCAAAACCGGGATGTTGTGTTTTTTTAAACCAAGACCAATTGATCGGAAAGACTTACCGTCCGCTGTAGCGTCAATCATCAGCCTTTACCTCCCCTTGCCTGCATCCTCCGCATCAAATTATCGCGTTCACTCCAGAAGACCTTCGCAGCCGATTCGTCCGCGATATAAGTATCTCCTGATTTAATTACGAATTGATTACTGGTTCTCTCCGGATTTACTCCGTTTGAACCTTGAGGAACTGAGAATTCAGGCATTGTGAAGTCTAGTCTGTGCATTCGTAGGTTTAGGAGATTAAACAACGAATCCTGTTGTCGGTCATTGAGGATAGCTTCTCCAGCGTGTGCGATTACTGGTACCGCTGCCCCACGAGGACCTTTGACTACTCCCCCTTCACTAAAATGTTGGAGTTTACCTGTATCTTTATCGATTCCATATTTCTTACGAATGGCATCGTTTTGTTCTTGAAGGAGTCGCATGGTTTCAGCATCGCCACGAGCTTTAGCTGCATCCCAAGCATCCTTATTAGCGTTATAGGTGTAAAGATCAATTTCCTTTTGATATGCAGAGTCCTTCGAAGCGGTTCCTGGAGCCAAAGCTCCCCCAGAGACATCAGTCACTCCAAGTGAAGCACTTGCTGCAGCAATCTGATCAAGACGGCTCTGATATTCCAAAACAAATGCATCAAGCATTCCCAGTATCGTTTCGTTTTTCTCGCTCTCCTTCAAAATCTGAATGTTTTTCAAATTCTCAGCAGACAGCTCAGTATTCGAAGAAAATTCATCAAAAGCGGAAGAAAGATTATCATAATGAGATTTAGCATCTTGGATTTTATCGTCAAAATCCTTTTCGCGAGTTGTTTTTTCCTCTTGCAACGCCGTTTTCTGATCTTCAAGCGCTTGTTTCGCAAGCTTACGCCCGTGTTCACGATCCATATCCTCAATATCCTTCTGAACCTGTTTCCGCTCTTCAATACCTTCTGGTCCAACAGCGGACTGAAGTTTTTCCAGACGTGCTACTTTCTCCGCACGTAATCTCTCATAGTCATCCTGATCGTTACTTCGCTCCATGGCTTGAATCAGATCATCAATGGCTTTGATTTTGGCCTCTTGAGCCGAGGTGAAAGCATCCTTCTCTGCCTGGATACGTTTAATCTCCTCATCTCTCGCATTGTCCAGTAACTTTTTCTGCTTGGTTACCGATTCGGATACAGCTTTGGTCATTTCGTCCATGAGTTTTTTCTTTAGATCGTAGACCTTCTCATCTGCATCCATCCGTTGATCGCTTCCTACCAGGTAAGAAGCTTGAAGTTTCATATACTCGGCAAGTTCTTGTTCGGTAGTCATTTCACCGATCGCCTTCAAGTGATTAATTCGTTTCTCAGCAGCAGAATAGTACTCCTTATCCAGATCATTACGCTGCTTATATATTTTCTGTTCTAGATCCCATAGCTGTTCAGAAGACATCGTCTTATCAGCTTGCATCTTCAGAAACTCTTGAAGCTCCCACTTCATGATGTCAACTTTTTGAGCACCGGACATTTCCATCTTCGTAGCTTCTTTGTTAATCCACTTTTCCGAGTACTCGTACCTAGACGAAATCAGTTTATTGGAAGTATCTTGATACATTTTCTCTGCTTCAGCTCGTTGTTCTGCTTTTAGAGTGGTATCGTTTCGCATCCTGTTGTAAGCCTCGGCCTGCATTTGATAAATCTCAACCTCAGACTTACCTTGACGTTCCATCTGATCTGTTTGTTTATCAATCCAATTCGTTGAATTTTTAAATTTCAGATCCGTAACCTTGTTCGTCAAGTCATACACTTGTTTAGCTGATTCAACACGCTGTTCCTCAGTTAGGGCAGTATTTTTGAGTTGTCCCTGATAAAACTGAAGTTGCGTCTTGGTCATTTCCATCTCGGAACGGCCTTGTTGACGCATGCGTTCAACACGCGCTTCCATATTGGCCTGTGCGGTATCAAATTGGTCGCTGGCATACTGATCCTTCATGTCTTCTTTCTCGGACTGCACATCCCCAATTTTCTCAGTCAGGCTTCGCCGCTTATTAGTCAACTCATCTGATTTCAGCCCGGATTGTTCGATCATCTGACGCTGCTCCTGCATCAGTTTCTGTATTTCAGTTTTGAGTTTCAATTGAAGCTCGTATTCGGCTTTGTACTCTTGGGAGTCTTTCTTCATGTTCTTCTGCCGTGCTTCCGATTGTTTTAAAGACAACTCTTTGTCAGAGATTTTCATATCTTTGATTCCGAGTTTACTCTCAAGTTCTGAAACATCAATATTATAAAGTTCATCACTAATCCGAAGCAGTTCGCTATCAGCAGTGTTTTTTGCATCCTTTAATTGCTTCTGTGTAGGTTGTGTAGTTGTACTGGACTTTTGTGGAGAATAATCAGCCAATACTTTATCAACATACCCTACATCTCCGTATACATTGCTTTTATAAACTTTCTTGTATTTCTCTGAATACGCGGCCATATCAGCTTTATTGTACCCACCAGACTTTTTGAACCAATCAATAATTCCCGATCCCATGTTGTATCCGCCCAGAGCCATGGCGACATCTCCACCTGATTTCTTCAGTAATTCGGAGAGCATCTTAGTACCTGCGTCAATACTCTGTTTTACTGTCGCATTAGTCATGCCATTAACTTGCATGACATTTGTTACACCCTTGGCTCCAAAAGTTGATTCGCGTTGGATCACAGCAGCGACAAGGTAGGGGTCAACATTAAATTGATTAGCAGCAGCATTAATCTCGGCAGCGTACTTGCCTACATATGCCACTCCGCTAGAGGTCGTTTGCGTACTAGTGGATGTCGGGTAGGCAGTGTCTGTCGAAAGCCCCGGAATACGAGTTGCGCCATTGTACTTTGGTCCCCAATAGCTATTATTTAAATCCGAAACCTTTAATCCGGATTCACCCATCTGAATAAACTTACTGTCTCCCATGTAAATCCCAACGTGAGAGTTGTCCTTACCATTCGTATTAAAGAAGACGAGGTCTCCAACTTGTAAGTTTTTCTTTGATACCGCAGTTCCAGCTTTAGCTTGTTGAGCTGCTGTACGTGGTACCTGTACTCCGATCGTTTCAAACATCTCCTGCACAAACTGAGAACAGTCTGAATATGCTCTTTGTTTGAAGTCATCAAATGAGCCTGTAAATTCACCGCCTATTTGCTTGTATCTCATCACACCGGAGTTAGCCAGGTCGACGGCAGTGGACAACATTCGTGTGATGTCTGAAGAAGGCCCACCGCTTGTCGTAATCTCCGTTTGAGAGGACACGAGTTGAGAGGGATCATTGTATCCTTGTTCGTAAAGTTTCTGCTCCTCCAGCAACGCTTTACGCTTCTCAGCCAGTATATCAAGGTATTCTTTGGATGACTTCGCAACACGCTTCTGCTGGGAATCCAATTTTTCAAGTGCTTTGTTATACCCTTCGATCGCTTTCTGCAATTCCGTCATGATTTCTACGGTTTCTTTGCGAACTTTGTTGTTATCCTCAACCCCAAGCGTATCGTCATTCAGGAGTTTAGTCATAGCCTCAATCTGATCGTTACTCAACTGAAGTTGACCAGCATATTCTTTTATTATTTCATTCAACTGATTTAGCTTATCTCGTTTCTCTTGAGTAATTTCGTTTGATTTCTGCTGAAGAAGATTAGCCATTCCTTGTGTCATTAAGTTCGTTTTCCCAATATCAGCGGCCTTTTTTTCCTCTGACGCTATTCCACTTTCAATCTCTGCAAGTTTTTGTCTAGCTTCCGCAAAACTCGTGATAGCCGAAAACTCAGATCCGTAAATCGAGATACGCCTCATACTTTCCAAAGCAACCGATCTAGTTGCATCTCGTTCGGTTCTTAAATCATCGATGGACTTTTTGATTTTAGCTTGTCTTAACTTCTCGATGATTTGACCCTCAAATATCCATCCATCTGTTGTTTTTCGTATTTGAGAAGCAAGTTCTGGATATTTCATTATCAAATCCGCCACAGAAGATGCACTTAAAGACTGACCCTTGGAGAGTGTATCTGCCACTTGATTTAGTTCGGATACCGAAGAAATACTTGTCTGCACGGACTCTCGTAATATTTTCGTTTGTTCTATTAATTTTTCTTTCAACTCATCTATGGTATCAGATACTTTTCCATTGATTCCTGCTAACGCATCATTCGCCTTGGTTGCTTCTATTGTCTCTAATGACATTTCGCTTAATTGTGAAGTAGTCTCGTTTGAAGATGAATTCAATTCCATTTGTTTTGAAACAAGTGAATTCATTTGTGATTCCAACTCATCTAAAATACGATTTCTATTGAAGCTTGGGCCAATAGTATTGATGCTATTCTTTACACCATCAATTTTCTTTTGAGTTTCCGCTATCGCCTGTTCATTTGCAACTAATTGAGATTCAAAAGACTTTTTTTGATCTTCCAAGTTCTTTTTACGCAAATCTATTTGCTCGCTTGTTCTTCCTTTCAAAATGTCGATTTGCTTTTGAGTTGCCTCTTCGGTGTACCCAGCTGCTTCGAGTTGAGCCACACCCTCTTCTCCGATCGTCATCACGAGTGCTTTGTGTACTTCGTCAAGTTGTCGTGTAGCTTGCTCTTGTTTACTTGAAGACATCGTACCGCTATCTATCATCTGTTTTAGCGAGCTATGCGCTTTCACCATTTTAGGGAGTAAATCAATCTGCCGCTGGTATTGACTAATCATTTGTTGACTAGCAGAATCGCTATCTTTCAAACTCTGTATTCTTTCTCGTTCTGCTTTTTCAGCCTCTCCACTCTTAAATGCAAATATTGCAATTGCCCCTACGAGTAAAGATAATCCAGCAGTTGCTGCGGCCATCGTTATTGTTGCTGTCGCTTGCGCTTTACTCAGGGCACTAGTAGCCACAGTAGCTGCTCCTGTAGCGACTACTTGCGCTTCCCTTGCAGCAGTCTGTTGTACAGTAGAGACGATGACTCCTTCACTGGAAACGATATTGACTGTATTCGCAGCACTGTTTGCAGCCGTAGCCGCTGTACCAGCAACCGTTGTAGCAGCTTCTTTCGCTTTAGCCGCATTTAGCACTTCAATTGCAGCGACTACAGCCATAACAGGGCCGCGCAACGCTTTATACGCAAGTAATAGACCAGTCAAACCCGCAGTTGCAGCATAAATACCTGTTGGTATTTTAGTTAATCCGATCAGGAGTTGATCTATACTGTCTAGTACGTCTTTAATCATCTGACGAAGGCCGTCTTCTCCAGCCGTGTTAAAAATCTCTAGGAGAGATGTCTTGGTCTGTGCAGCCTTCCGCTGGATTGTATCCATCTGAACCGTAAGGTATTGCATTGTAGAGCCTGTAGAACCTACAGATGCAGCCGTACCAAGCAAAATATCCCCTACATTAAGAGAGGCAGCCAGTTTCGCATACTGATAGACACCCCGAGAGATATCCGCATAGGATTGTGTGAGGTCATAGTTTTTGTCTGTCACCTGGATGGACAAATCCAATAGAATATCTTCGGCTTTACGCCATTGTTCAACGCCATCGACAACCTCTTTGGTTTTGACACCAAGACGTTCAATCTCATCCACAGCTTTATCCGTCCGGATTGTACCGAGAACCGTTTTCCACATGTTACCCAAGTTCTCCCCGGATAAGGCTGTATTCCGCACACCGGAGGAGATCAGCCCGTTCATTACGTCAAAGGATACGCCAGTCTCAGCAGCAATCTTACCGGTTCTCTGAAAAGCAGCTCCCAAGTCACGAGCAGGAGCCATCGTATCGTGTGCTACCTTAGACCAGGAATCCAGAACCCGGTTACCGATAACCATGGCTTCATTGGCATTGGTGATATGGACTCCATATTGAGACATTACAGATTCCATGGACTTGGTAGCGTCCTCAAGCTCAACCATGTCCACCGTGGACAACTTGGTAGATTGACGCACAAGCTCTTGAACAACGTTAACATCTTTGTACATCCGGCCCCAGAGACGAGCTGATTCCGTAACATCCAGAATGTTTGATCCAAGTTCATGGGCCGTTTGAATGAAAGCTTTCGTCTCACGGTTGAGCTTTTGTGTATCCATAACCATCTTGTTCGTTCCATCTTCAAAATGAACAAAATAGTGTTCGTTGGTCTGGACGTACCCCGCCATGTTGGATTCAATATCCACCAAGCCCTCTTTCATGGCCTGGGTGACTTCGTGCATCGCTTTGTACATCGTATGGAAGACAACGGCATGTGAAGCCATGTCTCCTATTCTACCAATCCAACTTTTAGAGACAGCATCCATTGTGGACCCCATCCGTTTGGTTTGCTGTTCAGTTTGTGACAAGGCTTGTCTGATCCGTTGTTCCTCTTGTAACACTTTTTCCCTGAGAGCTTCCTCTTGACGTTGTCGCTCAGTCAAGGCCATGCGAATCTTCTGTTCCTCTTGTAGTACGCGCTCTCTAGTCCGGTCATCCGTTCCTGTCCCCGTTGCCTTTGCTGCCTCCTGCCCGGTCTTAACAGAACGATTCTGAAGAATCTGCATCTTTTGTTGATGTTCACGTTCGGATTGCTCAATCTGTTGATTACGCCTTTTGATCAAGGCTTGCTGAGCCTGCATTTTAGCATCAATCAAGCGATTGGTTTGCTCCAACTGTTGAGCCCTCGCACCAAGCAAGGCAGTTTGAGCAAGTTTTTGCTTATGTTGAGCTTCAACTTCAGCGAGTATCTTTTGGCGGCGTTGATCCGCAGTTAAGGCCATCTTATCCATTGCTGATGATATATTCTTGTATGACTTCTCAGCGGATGATAACTCAGCATTCAGCGCCTTGAACGCATCAGCATTACCTTTAGCACCCGTATCAATGTTTTTAAATGATTGTAGCACTGTACCGGTGTCTAATTTTATCCGCGCAGCAACAACATCCCTGTTCGTACCCTCTGCCATATTGCCTCCTTCCTACCTTGGCTGGAAGAAACCAAGATCGGATAAGTATTTTGCTTTCTTCGGCTTTTTATTTTCAACCGAACCGCCATGAAGAGTGATTTCGAATTCACGAGACCGCTGTTTTTCATTCATAAGTGCTCGTATTTTAGGTATGGTCATATTAGGCCACTCTGTATCAGATATTCCGTTGCTGATACAGAGTGCCCATAGACCCATCCAGTCTGTTCCTGGTTGATCTACTTCACCTTCATCCGAATCCTCATCATCGTCATCGTAATCAGGAGGAAAAGACTCCTTATAGAAATCGGTCCAAAACATCATCCAATGCCTGGATGCCCTCCATGTCCACTTGCTCATATTCTTCATCCGTTAGACCCTCAACAAAGATCAGATCGAACGCTTTTTGATACGCCTGCTCAATAGATGGACAATCAATGGCTGGAATATCCTGCTCACCAACTTGCGTTGCTTCAATGGGATCACGTCCAATTACATAACTAAAACGAATACCTTTGAGGTTCTTCGCATGCTGCCGAACTTCCCGGATCAACTTTATTGTCCCGACCTTGATTGTCTTTTGGATACCTTCAGCCAAACGTACGGTGCTGCCAATGTTTAAAGTCTGGTCCAACGTTTTCTCTTCTTGGGTTTCAACTGCTTGTTCAATTTCGCTCATGTTCATTCTCCTTTGAATTGAAATATATTTTTTACCAAAAAAAGAACCCCACCGATTACCGGCAGGGTTGAGTGTGATGGTTTAAATTCCGAACTTGATTGTCATTGCATAACCGTTCGGATTTTCCGGTGTACGATCCGGCTCCATAACTTGCAAATCCATGGTAGACGTATTAGCTTTCTTACGCTCCTGAGAAACGTCAAGCGTACCGCCGCCCAAAGCCTTGAAGATTGTAAGTTGGCATTGAATTTCGCTGTTTGTTTTATCGTCAATCAGTTTAAAACGATGTGTGAATTTGAATGCAGTAGGACGGCGAGTTCCGCTGAAAGAAGTCTCCGTTCCTTGTTCAGTCCAAACATAAGTCACAAGCAGTTCTTTTCCGTTATTTGCAGCCGTTGATTCAATTAATCCTTCTGCAGTAATGGTGTACTGTTGATCTGTAGGTGTTGATGCTACTCGGGTAAGTGGTGTCAACGCATCTGTATCAGGGTCTTTCAGATATATTTCGTCACTATCCTCGACGAGCGTATTACCAAAAGCAAGCTTATAACCACCTGATTTCAGGAATGCTGTCTCTGTTTCATCAAAGGTAATAGACCCTTTCTCTGTTTTACCCCCTTGAGACATATCGGCAATAGCTGCTGAATAACGCGGAACTTCAATACTTACTTTGTCTTGAAGGTCCCCTGCGGTGTAGTGAAAAGCATAACCACTGTCGCCGCCCATAACCGCCTGCCAGTCAAATTGCAGTTGTAACGTAACCTTTGTTACCTTGTCCTCAACGTACTTAATTGTGTTATCCAAATTACGGGCTACGATTGTTCCTACGCCATCAAAAACGAGTGGTCTCATATTTATCCTCCTTGGGTATAAAGTTGATTACACTAGCTCCCAGAGCCGTGCATCAATCTCTTCAATTCTTTTGTATTCCTTCGATTTTTCATATCCTTCAACCGGTTCCTTGCCATCCATCAATCCGAGTTTTTGTGCAAGACGAATCTTTTCTCGAATCAACTTCTCTAGCTCAGGAAATTCTTCCTTAAGTTCCGGCTTGTTATCTGTTACTTCAGTTTGTTTTTCAGACATATCCTCACCTCAATTCATCCGGAGATAGTCCACATCAAATATGGCCTTATATCCTTTGACACCTTGTATTCCAGTTGCAAAATCAGCATCATACGTTAATACGCAGAGGTATGTCGCCCAACCTGGCATCGTAATCCGTTTATCGTGTAAAATACAAAACGCTCTTTCAAACAGCAGCTTCGCGGCATAACCATTCCCAGCATAAAAATCTAAGCAAAACTTTCCTTCGAAGACTAATTGATTCGGAGAAAAGCGCCCTGGCATCACATATTGGCAGATATGAGGAACAGTTTCATGACTTACAGTGATTTCAGGCTCCATTCCCTTCGTTAACCTCTTCACTACCTCCTCGGAAGGTGAAGATGAGTCAAGCTCAAGTAACTCCATGAGTTCGGCATCACCTTTAAGCGCATGCTGAACTGCATCCAACAATTGAAGACTCAATCTCTCACCTCCCTGAAGTAACGATGATATGGAAACTCGGTAATGACACGACTAATCCCGTTTAATATTCGATCACGATTGGATTCAAGAGCTATACGCATAAAATAAGTAGGAGGAGTGGCTTTGAACGAAGGATCAAGATCCCCACGTTCTGCCAACTCCTCCAAATCTACACCTGCGTATCCGCCTTTGGACTTTTTAATTGTGCCATCGATAGCTCTGTAAGTACCTCTACCCCGGCCTACGACTACCCGGCTACCCTTTGATCTCAGCTTGTTCCACGCCTCACTGTTAATGTAGCTGACTAAGCCGGGGTTTTGACTCGGTCCAGCCATAAGTGATCCTTTACCGAACTGTTCCAGCCAGGCTTGCCAGTAATCAGCAGTGATGTCTCCTGAAATCATTTGGTTCGCTAGCACGATCATTTTCATCTCCAACCGCTCACGGACAGCAGGATAGTACCGAATGCCGGTCTTCGCAGTAAGTAATACGATTTTCGTTAGACCTGTGATTTCAACCGCCAACTTGTTTTCCAAGTCTCTTGCTGCACGTTCAGCATCATAACCGGTAATCATCGCCGGTCCTCGCATAACTGAATGTGCAGAAGATTCGGATACTTGATCCGATCTACTACATCCACTTGATATTTCTTTCCAGTAATCAAAATGCGGTCTGGACTCATCAGCGCCGGGTCGCTTGGTTCTCTGACATCCACATTGGTCTGCAAAAGTAGAACCAGTGATGTTGTTGATAAAAGACCAGGTTCTTCTTGCTTGAGCTGCGCAGTGACGTGTTGAGCAAACCCAACAACTTCATCGGCAACAGGTGTAAACTCCGGTTTGCCCTTTGGATTGTCATTCTCATCATATTCCTGCATGTACCGTTGTACTTCCGTGGTAACGTTTGTTTTGATCAAGGAGCAGTATTTGTCTTTGGTTGCGGTGAAACGGAGAGTTTGAACCAAGAGAGTCATGTCATTCTGTACGACATCCCCAGGTAATACAGACGACTTAGGAGCAAAAAGGCCATTGTACATGTACTCTTTACCAAGAACCGTAGTCGCCTTTGTTTCTCTGGACAGAATGACTTTATCCGGTTCCCCATTTACAGTACAGGGAGAATGTCTATGAGCGAAATCTTTAAACATTAGAAACTCCGCCTTTCCTTCTCCTCGTGGGACCAGACAACAAAAATAATGGAGCATCCAAGGTCTCTTGAAAACTTGAGATCAAGCCAATGAACTCATTTGCCTCATCAACCAGTTGTGAGGCACGTCTATCCCAATTGACTGCCTGATTTTCGAAAGAGAAATCGAAATCTTTCATCGTTTTTTTGATTCTCGCAGCCATAGATGGAGCCAGTATAGCAGCAACCATACAAATAGCTGCTGCATATACATAGGCTTGGTCATCTCCAGTCAAATCAGCGTAGTCTGGAACTAACTTTACAATCCGTGCCTCACCAATTGGCAAAACAGAAAAAGCGTCTATGTTGGAGTCGGTTATTACATCTTCACCGATACCTAGACGCCCTCTAATTTCCTCATGATACGTTTCCGTAGTGAGGATCTTATTTGCCATCATTATCACCACCAACCGAATCGATAGCTTTCTTCAACTCGTCGGCATCCATCTTGGTATAGCCTTGGATCTTCAGGTCCTTTGCTGTTGATTTCAGATCTTTCAATACATCGTCCGAATCTCCATCATGCATAACAGATTGCAGTTCGGCAATCTGAGCCAACAGGTCCTCTTCCCGCTTCTTCGATTCGTCCAATTCTTCCTGGAGTTTTTGTTCTCGTTCGGAGGGTGTGTCTGTAGAACCCACATCTCCCACAATAATCTCGGCTAACAACTTTCCGGTTGCCGCATTGCGAACTTGCTTTTTAGCAATCTCAATAAGTCCATCAGGGGCATCTTTTACGATGTCCCCTGCGTTGTATTCCCCAACAGCATCAACCAAAACTTTTACAATCGTCATAGGTCATTCCTCCCTCACGCCACTGTAGCAAAAATGTGCCAGTTGACGTATTTCAAACGTGGCAGCACAGTTGCCCCGTTAATTACTTGCCATTGGTCAGGGTCGCCTTGAATAAGTTTAGCGAGTGCGAATTTTCCTGTGTGACCAGTAAAGATGTCTTCGTAGTTGTTCGGGCTCGTCACTAGGTCCATGATAGAACCTGTCATGCCTTGACCAATGATGATTACAGCGTTGTCAGGGATAAACGGGTAGAACGTTCCTGTATCGTCAATGTATCCACCATCATACACTTCGTATTGAAGACCATTCAGGTTTTGGCTGACGATTTCTGAAAGCGAACCATCCGTTACAATATCTTTGCCGTAAGTGAATTTGATCAGATCGCGGATTTTTTCGTTTTGCTTCAGGTAACTGTCTACTTTTTTATTAGCTACAACTTTAACACCTCTTGCGCCACTCCCCCGGAATCTAAGAAGCCATTCATCAAGATTTTTCAAAGGATCAGCAGTTGCGATATTGTTCCAAAGGACATCAGCTGTAGGCTTGTTATTTGCCGGAACGCCGTAGTCGATTGTCCGAGAAGGTTTATTCGCAGTTGCTGGAACAACAAGGCTGCCTGTAAGTGATTGCCAACGCATCCACTCGAATCGAGTTTCAAGACGTTGGTTGAGATTCACCATTTTTTCAATCATGTATTCTTCGCCCCAAGTTTGCTCAAGGCTCGTGCCCGGCTTACGAAGAGTAGCAATCTTTTCTCGATCAATGATTGCCTTCTCACGCCATTCCTGGTTGGTGAATTCCATTTGTTTCACAACAGGAGCGGCATGGATCGGTGAGGGATCATTGAGTCCAGTAGGTGGAGTCATGCCGGTATCGTCGTAAGTAACGTCATATTTAATTGTCAGCCCGAGTTCTGGTTTGAAATCCACACCATTTGTCAGGATTTGAGCACCTCGAAAACTGTTAATATCTGTCCGAATGTTCTGAACGACTTCCGTAAGGAAGTACGGGTCGAGTACGTTTGCCATTTATGTTGTTCCCCCTTATACAAAGTAGCAAAGCTTCAGCGCTGTTTTAGCCGCTGCATCAATGCCTGTAATTTTAGATTCAGTGAAAATACCAGCAATCCACGCTGAAGCGCCCATATCGGTAAGCGTAGTATCCTGATCATTGTCCAAAATGCAAACAGCGTCTTGCGAACCATCGGATGCTGAAGAGAGATAGGGAACGAATTTATTAGTAGCTGTTACCCTTCCAAGGACAGTACCTTTCTTAATTACTCCGTTCCCTTTTGCAAGCAACACGCCACCAGGAATCCGCGCTTGCAAGTCCGTGGAAGCAAGAACTTCAACAAATTCCTGTGTGTTAATCTGACCAGGTCCCGGAGCACCGTTGTATTGAGATCCAATCATATTACTTATCCTCCTTCAGCAGATTACTTCTGCCGGTATTTTTGAGGGCAGCTATAGCATCAGCTCTAGCCATTTCCTTCGCCTCTGTTTGGAGTTGTTCTGGTGACTTTTGACCAGCAGCCTGCGCGTTAGTTGGCGCTGTTCCATTGGCAGCTCCTGCAGGAAGATCAGGGTTATCACCTTCGGTATGACGACCACCACCACCCAATGCAGCTTGAGCCTGAGCTTCGTAAGTCGCGCCAATTTTTTCAATCTCAGATACTGGCAAGTGGGACAGCATAGCTTTCATGGTTTCCGTATTAAACGCTTCTCCCAACGCACGTACACCAGCGCCGCAAGCTTGCTCCGTAACCTTTGTCTTGTAGACTGCACCATCAGCAGCCTGAGCGCTAAGTGTAGCCAACTTTGAGGTAATGTCCGCATCATTTTCAACACCCAGCACAGCCCGGACTTGTCCGAGTACACTATTCGCAGCAGTCAGCGCGATTGTTTGAGTTTGTGATACTGCCAAAGCAGCCTTTTGTTCTTCTGTCACAGTGTCATCTCCTTCGGCCTGTATTTTGGCCTGTTCTAATGTTTGGTGCTGTTTGGATACAAAAGCGTTCATGCCGCCTTTGTTGCTGAAAAAATAAAAGACGCGTCCATCGCCATCCAGCGACTTCGCATCTAAGGGGAGTGGTTCATATTCAGTTTGCTGCTGGACCTCATTATCTTCTTGAATTTTTGACGAAAGGGAACCACGCGTGATGCCAGCTCCCTCATAGCCTCCATCGAATACAATTGAGTTTTCCATGATGTAACCGTCATCAGCAAGAACAAGACATTCTTTGCCATCGTATTCAAATCCCCTGATATGCGTACAATCAGGATTTCGGTAGTAATCCCCACCGCATATGCAACAGGTATGCTTCGTGGATATAAAGCCAGCTGATGTGTCGAAGATCGTACCCGCATCAATACCAGTAGCCAATTGGTCCGTGGATATCCCATTTGCTTCAAGACCCTTAGCCATGTAATGGTCACCGTATAGCTCCAGTTCCCCATTCTCCTCAACAATACGGCTGTCGAAGGTCCTGCCATATGGGAAAGAGAGTGATTCCCACTTTTGCCATGGATGGTCCACTAGCAGGGCCACACCTTCTTTGACTTGATCAGCCATCTTACGAAGAAAGTTTGGAGTTATTTTCATTTTGTACTTATCAATCCTCTTCGTTCCGATGATCCTTGCCTGGAAAACATGGACTTGTTCTTCGGTAAGAGGGACAAGTGCCTTTTGATTAATTTTTGACAGTTGCTCCACAGACGGTTTTGCCATTTGGTTTTTCACCTCCTTGATATAGTAAACTTGCCAACTCACTCATTCTGCGGAGTGACAAGAGGCTGTGTTTGAGCAGTAGAGCGTTTGTTCTCCAGTTCTGTAATTAACTCAAGCGGAATGTTAGGATCAAGACCTATTATCCATCTAGCCTCTGTAGCAGCTTCCCTAGACGTGATGTAACGTTCCTTTTCTGCAAGCACATAGTTGTTCAGCTTCGCTCTTAAATCTCGTTCTCGTTCCATCTCGGAACGCAAATCAATCGGAGCATAATCTGCTTGAACAAGCGTTTGAATACCACGTACTCTAGCAGCCATAGAAAAAGCCCGCTTCCAGAAACGCTTGGTTACGTTCCGTGCGGACTCTACAGACTTGATATATATTTGAGTATCCACGGAGCTGTATGTCTCAGTGGAACCTTGATGCCTAGACAGTAATGTGAGCAAAGTCTTCAATCCGGTTGCCATCTGAGTATCAATAATATCAATCAATTTTTTGATGTCGATCATCGGTCCTGAATTGCCACCCTTGAGATATTCAACTTTCACACTATCCCAATGAATCATAGCGTCATCTGGATTTAGCGAATTAAAATGCCCCATAATTTCACTCATACGTTCAGTCAACCACTTTTGTTGACCAGCAGGATTATTCTTATATTGATTTGGCATGTTTTTTAATAAGACTTCCTCAACCACGGAAATATCCAATCTTGGGTATCCCTGATTGTGAACAACTGCCTTCAAATCCTGCAAAACCTGTAAATGAAAAAACACCGCTTGAAGAACAGGTAATATCGGTGTTCGCCCATACGGATCATCTATCATCGGATCGAACTCTTCATAAATGAATGTCGGCGTATCGATCTTCTTATACTGACCATACCATTCTTCGCCAGTACGAGGTCGTGGATTCTTGATGTATTGCCAAGGCACAAGTCGATTCGTCCCCTCTTCTCTCCTAAACCAAATCGTCGCAGGGTCAACAGGTATGATATCAATCACATCGTTACAACGATCGTTAAGAACTACTTCACCAGCACAAGCCCCACGTACCATGATCATCATCCGCTGAATCGTATCAAGCTTGTCCAACGACCTTCCATGCTGATAACCAGGTGAGGGAAGTGGAGAATCCAGTAAGTTCTTGATTGCATCTAACGATCTCTGCCCATTCTTATCGTCACTGCCACTCTGCTTCTTTGCTGTAAATGTAAGTGGCGTGTCTCCCATACGCAGAAAGTTGTAGAGCGCATGCGAAATATCGGGATGAACAGACACAAGAATCTCAAGCAATTCCTCGGCTGTATGGTTTTGGAGTTTAGTCAGATCAATGTTATGAGCTCTCTGGTACTTTTTCGGGAGCCAATTGAATATATCCCATCCGTTTGATGACCTTGGCGAGGTCATTCTACCAATACCCATCATCTGCCGCTTTACGGCAGCCGGAAGAACTGAATTCGCAAATGAATAAATGGCTTTATGATACCATTTCAATGTTTCACCTCCAGACATAAAAATAGAAGGCAGGAAAAGTTTCCTTACCTTCTAAAGTTCTTCATACTTCTATGGATTTATAATATCATCGAGTTACTATAGTGTTACTACGGATTTAATGGACAACCTCTTATTAATCCCCCCAACAAAGAAGGAACGAGACAGTCACCCTTCACAGTACCTTTTCAACCACATCATATTTCGTAACAATGTGTCTAGCATCTTGTTTTCATTCTTAACACTGCTTTGTTAGTAGAGTGGTTTTGGCCACTTTCACCTTTATGCCTTATTTCACTACAAAGCATTTCTTTTCATCATACATTCTGTAAACAACATCAAGTTCAACTATCTCATTCATTTACAACTACAGAGATTTGTAGATATTGCCGACCAATTAGAGTTAACAATGCCTAAATGGACATTTTGCTTTATTTTTCCACCACCACGACATAAGGTACAGAATTTAGAGTCAGATGTAATAGAGGTAAACCAATTCCCAGGTCTCTTTGCATATTTCCCATCACTTCGAACCCATATTGGTTTAATATACTTAGTCCCTTTATCAAGTTCATATCTATCGTAAAACCCTTTATTGCTCTCAGCCCCATGGTGTGCTGCAGTTATTATCATTCCATTCGTCCAAGGTATTTCTTGATTAAACGACAAATCTGAATCTGCCGAAAATAATACTGCAGGGGTATTATCATTTCCTTCAGAGTGAAATACAAGGCTAAGCTTGTTGGCACGGGAAAGAGAGAGATATTCTAGCGCATCTAATTTTCGTGGTGAGACTTTAATAATTTCAATAGAGTTTATTGGCACTAAAGTCCCTTTTTCCCCACCCTCACTTCTTCTATCATCATACTGAAACCATCTAATTAAGGCTCCTTTATGATAAGCTTGAGAAGCAATTTCCTTTATGATTTTAGCCGTATCAATCGCTTCTACAAATAAGTCCCATTTAAATGAGCCCCTATCTTTCCAAATAATTGGAAGATAAGAGTAATGATTAAGTGTTAATTCTAATTTGAAATCAACATCAGAATAAGATTCCTCTATTCTGTCCATTATTAAGGATATTGGTTTTTCATCCATACCATTGGTTTCTTTCAATTTAGTATGTATTTTTTCTGAATGGATATCACCATACTCTTCTAATTTAAACTCAGTGTCATCATTACCTAAAGAATCAATCCTACTAACTAATTCTTCAATAAATTTATTTTCACTTTCAAGCAAATCTTGAAGTCTGTCTGTCCAAATTCCTGGTAACCAAACCTCTTTACAAGTAAGATGACTTTTTAAAAATCCCAGTATACCATATGCATGATCAGCATCACTATGTGTACAGACAATAATATCAACTTTATCCTTGCTAGTTGTAGCTTCAAAAAGATCAGGAAAATATTCTTGTGCTCTTCCGCCATCTACTAAAATAGATGTTTCCTCATGTTCAAGATAGAATGAATCTCCTTGACCAACTTTTAATGCAATGAATTTCCCCATCAAATCAGCTCCCTAAAATAGACTAATAAAACTCGACTTAAGATACCTACTTCCGTTATAGATACCTACAGTTTAATATAAACCAGTTATTTCAATATAATCTTATGCCGTTGATGACTCCTAGCATTTACCGGTACATTCGTTCCAGGCGATCGTTCTAAGCTGATTTCATTAATTTGATTGATCGGTATAACTTGTAACTCCAATTTCTATACTCAAATTAAAACATAAAAAGGGCGTTGTGATATTTTGTTTCCATTACTTTTAATAAATTCGCAAACAAACAGCACAACCAAGAAAGATACTTAATCTTGAGTTATATCCCGAAAACAACATGGACTGAATATACTCTATCATTTTCACTTCCAGAAGAAGCAGAAACAGAAAGTCCGTAAAATGTATCCTCATCTGGGAGCTTGACAGAATAATGCTTACGAGAACTGTACAAATTTGCTGTATCCATACATTCTTCTTGTGTCTCTACTTTGAAAAAGACAGATACCGCATCCATTTCCTGACCATCAAAATCTATATGTTGGATATTTTCAAAAGACAACAACTCATACTTTTTATTTCCAATCAAAATTTCTTTTCGCTCCATAATCCCTTCACTACTCCTTGTTAAAATAGTCTTTCTCTGATATTTAAATTTTGGTCGACTTAAGAATTATTTTATTTAATTAGCTCGCCCAATCTTCCCCCAAATCTCATTGATCGTAGCAACTGCTTCTTCTTTACTGTTGCACATTTCAGTGTGGTGCTCGCCAAATCCGTTTTCGCTTGTTTCATGTCCAACAACAGTTGCCATGTATTGACCATCAGGCAAAAGTGTAAAAAATCCTGAGTACATTTTGCCATTAATCATGCCGGATCTCACTTGTTCTGAATGCAGTTCCATAATAATTCCTCCTAAATAAAAAAATAATATCTAAATAAGCTAATTCGACAATCAAGAGGAAATTCCTTCCTTCGGGCATTCAGGCCTACTACAGAACTGCTTTACTACATACCATCTACCCATGCACAACCTTTGCATTCCTTTTTTGGCTACTTTTTGGGACGAACACAATGCTTCTTCCGTCTTCTGCTGCTGATCACTTCAATTCCTAAAATAAAAAAAGCCGATCCAGTGAAGGAACGACTTTGGCTGTGATATGTATTATTTAGATAATCTGCTTTCATACGCGATCTGAAAATGAGGAATGCCCTTATAAACAAAGAGGTACAAGCAACCAAATGCTATAATTCCATATACAAGTTTAAAAGCTGGGCCTCTCAATCTAAAAACAAACCTAACTAAAACAGCTGCTACTATGATTGGTAAAACCAAATAAATTCCTAATGCTTCAATCATTGCCATCGAAACGTCTGTAAATGACTTTTCTATTGAATCGTTTATAACGTCCATGTGTACCTCCTTCAAAAATTTAAAGATCGGCGGCCGTACAGTCTGCAGCAAAAAATGCTGCGCTCAATCATGCCCTCGTCTTTACGCTTCAAAGTTTTTTATACCAGTTACTCTCTATTTCATTGCCAAGATCATCTTCAAAGTTTATTTCTGTTGATCTTGATCAGTCTGACTCCGATTGATTTTGCAAGCACATAATCCTACTGAATTAAACTACTGTTAGTAATGACCATAGCTTATAGTGTGCCTTAGCCCCTTGGACTTCCTGCACAACTCTCAAACCTACATTTTTATAACGCTTGGCTATTACTGCACAATTCGTTGTTCTTCTTTAACATAATAAGATCCGCCCCAAAATAACCGGATGCTTTTTAACTTCTACTTTGTATCCCTAAGATCGAAACAAATGATTAAGATGATGCTCAAACCGTACTCCGTCCATATTATCAATTTCTACTATCCTGGACCACATAAGACATTCAGCTCGTTTAAGTTGAATGCTGATCATTAATACAATAACTCCCAACATCCCATTCCAGTCAATCCTTGGAACACTTCTGCTTCCTGCTTATCCTTGCTTTTCCGTCTTGCCATTATCATTTCTTTAAATGAGTAGATTAACCTAAGCACGTTCCGACAATCATTATTAAATTCACTGAATCAATTAGAGAAGCGAGAAAAGGTCCACCTCAGAGATGTTTCATTCTCGCCCTGATATTCAAAATACAAAACTATCATTTCTAAATTTTAGTAAAGGCTCATCATTCAACGTTACTCCAAATAATCGACAATCAATATTTTCCTTTATTATTAGGAAGTCTTATTTTTTTTCGTTCAAATTCCTCCTTTTTTAGAATTACATGATTCAATTCAAATCTTTCTTTATTCAGTTCCTCTATTTTATGGAGTTCTTTTTCTTGCTCTTCCTCTTTTTCTTTTTCGTCATAAGATTGAGAAACAATGGAGCTTAATAGTGCAGCTGTTTTGATCGAGTCATAATAGTAAAGCCCCATTATAATCAGGCAAACAGCCAACATTCCCATAGAAATGGAATTAATTGTCGTTTTCATTGAAATTAATGATAAACTATCTATTTGTTCAAGAGCATAATCAGAAAATTTAACTATCTTTTCTTTGAGTGGAAGTGACTCAAACTGCATATTGTTCAATTTTTCAGTTAAATTGCTAAGTTGGTCATTCAGCCTGTTACTAGAGTTGGTAGAGTTATTAAAAACAAGGCTCATAATTGTAACTACTACTGCAAATGTAGATACCACAGGAGCAAATCCTTTAGATTGTTCTAGATCAGTATCTAAATCAATTTTCAAAATCATTAATTCACTTAATGAAAGATCTTCTTTTAATTTATCTTTAAGAGTTTCTATTTTTTCTAAGTTTATTTTACTTTTTGGCTTATACCACTTCGTTTTCAACTCATATTCTTTACTCAAGTATTTTGAAGCACTTGGATATTCAGTATACTTCTTATTTATTGTAATCACTCCCTTAATTTATATATCGGAAATGTTCACAAAAAAGTATAGATTCTTTCATTGGGAATATTACTGACGGATTCTTTTTAATATGTATTACTGAGCGCTTTGGACTAGTTCCTCAAACAGATTGGCTAATTACTTCAGTTTGATTAGAGAATATTTTCTTCATCGTGAGACTACCGTTCCTCTCGTTCCCATCCTCCTCACAACATTTTAAATCAATTTGCTCGGTGGAGTTATTATTGCGGGTGTTGATTAATCGCTAGTCTGTTAAAAAGTAAACTACCAAGTCAATTCCCCATTTATCATCTTATATTAACCTAGAAAAAATCACTCTGTTCATATTTTTACGGTTACACTACTTATTGTCGGAAGTATTATAGACTGAGGTACCCCCAGCAAATATTCACCGAAGGTGAGAACATAAGCGTCAGCTCTGTCTGGTGATTTTAATCCGCGCTTCTTCATGTCCTTCTTACTTTCAAGGAGCATCTTACCTTTGCTGGTCATTGACCATTTTCTTGTATCGCTGATGACCGCGGCCATATGCCCAGTACGTTCGTTCCTCTATGCTGCGGCGAAGCTTCTCATATTCGAGGTCGTCTGGCTGAAAGTCAACCAAGGGGTTGTATGCTGCTGCATTAATCTGATCGATTAGCACGATTCTGATGTTCATATCAATTACCTCCATAAATTTATACCATTAAAAAGCCATCCTTTTACTAGGATAGCTTCACTGTTTGCCCAGTTATTTTCTGGTGCCGCGGATAGAATCCATGAACCTTAAGCATTATTAATCTCTGTTGGTTTTGTTCTACTGCCATATAAATCAGCATAACTTCATCGTCTGTCATATTCATGTTTAAAAGATTATCCAAGAGGTCCTTTTGATCATTTTGAAGTTTATATCCTGCAATAAAATCTAATATAAAAAAGAATGTATTAAGGTAACTTTGTATGAAATAGGAGTTCTCTGTAGGCTTCACTCCTCCTAGATATTGATCATGTGTCAGCATCCTAAAAATTCCGTTATATCCCGTATAATATTCTCCGTTTAAATAGTACTGAATTTCTTCAGCTCGTCTATTTTTAGTTTGGATGAGATCATTAACAATTCCCATTGCTGTTTGGAGATTCAGTAAGTTTTTCTGATCCTCCAATTGGTCAGCAGATCGAGCCGTTTCTTCTCGCTGTAACTTCAATTCTTCGGTCTGCATCTCCGTAGCTTCTCGTTGTAGTGACAACTCTTGTCGCTGCACTGCAATGGTGTAAATCAACCCGGCAAATGCGAAACCCGAAAATAATGCGTTGACCGCCCCAAACATATCCCCAAATGTTCCGCGATCATCATCCCCTACCCATCTATAAATCGCCGCTGCTGAACCAGCCCATATTAGAAAAATCCCTATAGCAATTATTGCAATATACTTCTTCTTCATCCGACCACTCCCAATCTATTTCTAATACATCTTCCAGTATCAGACAATAAGTGAGGTTGGTCAAGTTGATATAAGGGGCAACAAAAAAAGCACCCTAAGGTGCTTACGCAATAGTTATTTTCTTAGATGTACATGGTAAATACCATCGGAATACCTATTTTCTTCTTCCGATAGGCCATCTTTGACTTTCGTGACAGAAGCCACAGTTCGCTTTGGACGAATCTTTCCAAAGATTTCATCACCAGGTTCCAGATGATAAAGCCAATTGTAAGATTCGCTATCAACCTCTTCAACTGATAACTCGGCGATTTTCATTGGCCCTTCGTAAAAATGGATCTGATCTCCAACTACAAACTTTGGCATTGAAATTCCTCCTTGATTAATAGTTTTAAGGCATGTCACAGAGAATTTACTCTATGCTCTCGAATTAAATCAATACTACGATAATCATCATCATTCTTTTCTAAAATGGATACTAAGTAAATTCCAGCTTTAATTCCATAGCTTCTTGTATATGGTGGTAAATGACTCCTACTTCTAAGGTTCTCTTTGCTTTCTCCATGGTATTTTCCGATGAGCCCTGATTTAGTAGAAAGGGAAATAACATCATAATTATCCCAATTAAGATTATAGATATGTTCTGATATTTCGAACGCAGTTAGATCACCCGGTATTTCATAATCCCTTAAAGCTTGTAAGAGTTCATAAGATGCTGAATCATTGTATTCAAATTGTTTGGATACCATAGAAATAAAATCTTGATTTGTTTCTTCATGTACTTTTTTCGACATCACCATCACCCCATTTCCAAATTATATTTCCAGTATCATACAATTAAAAGAATGAAGTCAAGAACCTTATTTTTGTTGAGTTGGTTTCAATGTTAAGTGACCATCATATGCATGCGTACGCTCGCTCAGACGCTGTCTTCCGCTCTTCAATCGACTGATCCCTTGCAAACCGAACGTTCTCATATAAACGAGCTCAGAACGGCTCACATTCTGTCATATGAAGGCAAAAGAAAAAGCACCACGATGGGTGCTAGTGATACTAAATCGTATTATTGATCCACTGTTGAATGAACGCATCAGTTGATTTCCATGCTTCAATTAAACTGTCATGCGTGCTGCTTAACCAAGATGTGTTTGTATCCTTGTCAGTAATGACTTGTTTTAACTCAAAGATATAACTTTCATAAGCTTTAATATAACTTTCTATTTCTCCTCGGTCCAATTCCTTCTCCCGATAAATTCTTAACAACTCTATATGGCATTGTTGAGACATGGACAAGTAACCTTGAGCAACGATATAAATCGTCGTTTCATCATGCTTCTCCAATGTATTATAAGCCTCACATGCATCAGAATAAGAAAAATGCATGATCCGTTTGAAATGATATAGTGTATTGATTAATTGATCTTTCTCTTGATTTGGATTCACATAATCACTCTCCTTAGATATTCATATTTCGACATTTTGAATGTGTTTCCTCTCCGCGGATGCTTCGTTTTATAAGTCTTTGATGAATCTATTTTGTAGAATTACCCTAGACGAATGTATCTTCCATATGATGCAGCCTCCTTTTGGATACAAAAAAGACGCCTTAATGTGACGTCTCTCTTTTGTTTTACTTATTTAACTGCTTTCCTATAATATCCAGAACTTGAATAGGCAAACAGTCTAACTTCACTAACATTTTTATATACTGGTCTAACCCCTGTAAAGTTCTAACAAGCAAGGTGCTGTCAATATTGTCCTTAAGCTTAAAATGATAATTATCCTTCACAAAAGATTCTGCTAATAGTAGATCACAACTGTAAGGTAGATGCGACACAAAAGACATTCTAGAAATAAGATATTCTATAAACGCGATCAAATCATCAGAATAATCAGGCTCAGGCATACTAAACATGCTCCGATCCATTTCTACTGGTTCCCCTGAATAATATGATGCAGCTTGTTTTGAAAGGTAGTATGCATGATCGAATATTCTTTGAGTTAGACTTGGATCCATTTCACCATGAGTTAATTTTTTAGAAACAAATCCCTTCCTATCGGTAGATGTCAAATCAAACGTTGATTTGCATATCTCCATAAAAAATATAATTAATTGTGACGATGCATCTGCTAGTAAATACTTAATCAATGATTTTTTATCACCATAGCCTGTACGGTGATAAAGTTTTGTTAATGATCTCATGTGGTGTACATAATAATTTATTGCACCAAATGGCTCATTAAATCTTGCTTCTCCACTTAATGTATGGAACAGTTCACTAAGTAGAGGATCTTTTCTTAAAATTTCATTCCATGCATTCTTTCTTTGAACAAAAAATTCTCTATCTGTATAACCTAACCATTTATCCTTGTTTATTTCTAAGATTTCTTCTAGCTTATCTATATAATCATTGTCAATAACTTCAACGCCTGTCTCTTTCGCAAAGTCTTTGATATTCCAACGTGTTGGCTTTCTTACTAACAAGGCCCTGTTGGCATTTAAATAATTCTTCAATCCAGATAACCAGAAGATTCTATCTAGAGGTTTACTTTCACCGGACTTACATTCAGAAATCGCCATAACTCTACCAAATGAATCCGAATATTTAATTGCTAGAACATCTACATCAGTTGCAGTATCAATGTATCCTGTAGTGTAGATATTGATTCCTCGTCTAACAAAATATCCTTGCATCATAAACATTCTAGCAACTCTGTATTCCAGTGGGTCTCCAATTACTAGCTGAACTCGTGGAATTCTTGTACCGATAGTCACAGAACTTTCACTAGACTTAGCTCCCACTTGCTTAGTTTCCACTTTCTCAGCTTCATATCTTTTACCGCTGTTACTCTCAAGAGTTGATCTTTTTGTCGAAGCATCCTCAAAAGGGGGGGAATTCGCTAAAATACTGTCTTCTACAGAGCTCTCCCTCCCTGTAGAGGCGTCCTCTACATGACTCTCTTTCTCTAAAGGTGTGTCCTCTACATGGCTCTCTTTCTCTAAAGGTGTGTCCTCTACATGACTCTCTTTCTCTAAAGGTGTGTCCTCTACATGACTCTCTTTCTCTAAAGGTGTGTCCTCTACATGGCTCTCTTTCTCTAAAGGTGTGTCCTCTACATGACTCTCTTTCTCTAAAGGTGTGTCCTCTACATGGCTCTCTTTCTCTAAAGGTGTGTCCTCTACATGACTCTCTTTCTCTAAAGGTGTGTCCTCTACATGGCTCTCTTTCTCTAAAGGTGTGTCCTCTACATGGCTCTCCTTTACAGGGAGTACACTTACTGTTTTAGTTGCTTTTTTACTATTTTGATTATCATTTTCTGACACATTTATTTTATCTTGCTTTTTTCTAAGACTTTTAGGTTTAAAATCCTTTTTCATGTTATCGCCCCTTACGATGTGTACGTAAACAAAACACAAGACTATCTCGTTCTTGTTCCAATTGGGCTGGCAGCGGACTTGTAATTCGAACTTGTTCCGATGAAATGAAATTTCCTTGCTGCTTCAATTTTGTAGCAATTTCTGCATCATTAATTGGAGTAGGTAAGACGCCTTTTGTATCAAGAACCTCATACACTGTTTGAACAACATCTTCTTTTTTTAATTCCATGAAGTATCTACCTGGCTGCAGTCTAGATTCTACTACACTAACTATACCTCGTGCTAAAGGCATCGGGTAGTCCTCACCGATTGCCGTTGCAGGACCAACTGTCCCTTTTTCAAGGAGAGCATTAATCAAAACTGAAGGATCATTTATTCTCCCTCTACCAGTTTGTGAAAACAGTTGGCCAAACCTCAAACAATTTAGGAACAATTTAGCATCATCTAATACATCACTGCTTAATTCGTTTGCTCCTAAAGCTCCCCAAATATATGGCGCTGTAACAAAGTCTTGCTTCATTTTCCCTCTACTTGTTACAATACGAGATGAATCAATTAATCCACACTTAATAAGTAGTCCCACCGTATTTTGATTGAAATCACTGCGTAGAGGAGTACCAGGATTAGATCTTACATGCTCCAAAATATCAAGTGCTTCTTGTTTTTCATTAGGATTCAAATCATTTATTGTCACAAACACATCACTTGCGTTTGCTTGAAAAGCATTAGGATTATAAATTAATGCGTTGCCCTGGATTGTATCCTTTGTCTCCGATAAAATATTTAAAACAAGCATATGTTTTAACGTTATTTTAATCAGTTGCTCTGGATATCCTTTATGGGTTAGCAAATCAATCAATAAATCTTTTGGTATCGGAATTTTTAAAGTTTCTTGCAACATATGAATGGTCAACTTAGCTTGGACACTAGGATTTAGCTTTTCGAATAGCTCTCCTGTTACTGAAAGGATGTCCACTTTATCGGTTTTTCTCACTGTTATAGAAGTCAGAGGAACATCATCTAAAGCAGAACCACTCCAGCTTATTTGTACTGCTTCCATCTGTTCAAGAATTTTTAATACATCAGTGCATTCTCTAGGTTTTAATCCTGCCATTTTCCTGTAAATATCAAATTGAGTAGCATTTACTCTACCCAATCTTCGCATAGGAGACAACAGCATACTAACCTTTGCAGAAATAATAACTGATTCGTATGGATCGAAGACTGCTTCATTTAGATTGAAACTTTGAATAGACTTATACGTGTTAACAACCCATGCCCCAGTAATCGCATAACTTTCGGTTAGTAATTGCATCATTTTTCCCCCAAGGTTTAAAAATAGTAAATAAGACAATTTACGAGAATATAATAGCACATTTTTCCTATAAACGTAATCCTAATACAGATCAATATACCTAGAGATACATAAATAAAACTCATGAGTTACAAAAAAACACGTTTTTGCGTCGTTTTCAAATTGTTTTTCAGTTTACTTATGATATATATTTTTAACGGTGATCTTACCCGCTTTCCCCACATCCACAACGCCACATCTTCAAGATTTCAAAAGATTCTTGTCGGGCCCTCTCCAGTGTGCCTAGTACTGTAACGAGCACTAGGCACACTGGAGAGGGCTTAACTTCTCTATGTGCCTAATTTATTGCTGTTTCAGGGTCATTCGATTGCAAACATATCGTCAATTTAACGTCACTTTCGTGGGCCATAGCATCCCACAATCCTTGAAGGTGATGCTATGCTCTTTTTTATTATCCCCACTATATGATTGGGAGATTTAATCTTCAGTTTATCTTTTTATTGACACACTACTTATTGACGGAAGCATTATAGATTGATGTGCTCCCAGCATATATTCACCGAAGGTGAGAACATATGCGTCCGCTCTATCTGGTGACTTGAGACCACGTTTTTTCATGTCCTTCTTGCTTTCAAGGAGTATCTTCCCCTTACTGGTCATTGACCATTTTCTTGTAGTCAATTGAGAAGTGAGTATATCATCATCAGGAAGTTGTAGGACTGCCTGCTCATTGTTCATATAATTGCTCATATTTTGTTCCAGTTGCCCCTTTATATAAGCCCACATTTCAGCGCCCAGGTTTCCATAATGTTCATCCAAAGATGATGATCCATTGTTAATTGGAATGACTTCATACGGGAGTCCTTCTTCTGCTATAACCTCATTCAAACGATCCGTGACACCACCACCTACACCGGTATCATCTATTCTGATTCTCGTATGAACGACTTCTGGGTACTGTGGCAACAATTCTCTTATCAAATTCAACACCCAGCCAGCAGTAACCATTGTATCTTTCTTGAAATGATGATGATGCCCAACTGTTACAGGACCTATCCCCGCGTACATTGACGTCTCGTCATCACCAAAACGGGCAACGTCACAGCCGATGGTCAGGATATCTCCTATCGGTTCTAGGGTTACATCTTTGGCAGCAAATTCAGCCACTTCTAAAGCAATGAAAGTTTCAGATTCTCCACGAGGGAATTCCCCTTCCACCCGTACACGCCATACATCAGAACCTTTTCCATACTTTCGTTCAAGCATAGCTATGTTCTCTTTGCTTGTTCGAGGACTGTTTAAGCAGGACACTTTATGTGTATTGTAATCCGCACGGTCTCGGTTGTGAGAGTCATAGAATACACCACTGGTCCGAGTTGGGTTCCCACACATGAGCAGCTTATTGAATTCACCTGAGAGCGTTCCCAGGATAGCCTCCATGATACGATCTTCAACCCCGGAAGCTTCGTCCACAATGAAAAGCATGTAGTCTTCATGGAAACCCTGCATGTTTTCTGGCTTAGTTGCTGTCCGGGCTGTAGCAAACCAGCGCTCCTCGTAATTTCTCATGTAAATCTTAGTCTTCGTCCACTTGAGTATCCGTTTGAGCAAAGGGCTTTTCTCTTGCCACTTGCTAATCTCTGCCCACAAGACATCGTGCAACTGCTGACGAGTCGGTGCAGTACAGATAACCTTCGGAAACGGGAAGCACGACAGGAACCATAATGCCACCGCAGCCTCAAGGCCGGTCTTACCAACACCTTGTCCAGATCGCACCGACACCCGTGGGCTTCCCGCTATATCCATTAACACTTCTGCTTGCCACTCATCAGGAGTGAATTTCAGTAGCTCCACGCAAAAAAGAACCGGGTTCTTCCGGTACTCTGGAATGCGTTTTTTGAATGCAGCAAAGCGGCGTTTTGTTTGCGGAGACTCTTTACTCACCAGTTTCCACCGCCTTTACCCAATCTTCGATCAGATCATCCTCGGTATCTCCATCGCCGTTCTTAAGTTTCTCAATCTCAAGGCGGGTTTTATCAACTTTGGCCTGCATCTGATCCAGTTTCAATCTTCGCTCATCTTCCTGCGGCGCGATATCAAGGAATTGTTTGATAGCTCCCCTGATCTCACGCATGACCGTAGCCTCTGCCTTGATGAAACTAGCGTATTTATCCCAAGCGAATTGAATTTCCCATTCGTATTCATCTCCATACTCACCTGGTTTCTCTCTTTTCAACTCTTTGGTCATATCTTCTTTGTCTTTGATGAAGAAAATACGCTGCGCCCAAATGATTTTACGGAAACCCTGGGTGATGTTATGCCAGATCATATCTATCGGTTCCATTTGCTGAACAATATCTATGAGTTCTAGGTACTCAGGATCTTGCGGCTCGAACTTACGGAACAATCCATGTGTTACAGCTTTCTGATTGCCCAGCGGCCCCCCTTTACCCCCTCTGTTACCTTTAGCATTCTGATTGCCACGAGGAGCACCTGGTTTAGCGTTAGCCATCTTCCCTTCCCATTGATCAAGCGATTTCCACTTTCGGACTGATTCAGGTGTAATGCCCAACTTTTCCGCAATCTCTTTCGGCTTCATCACAGCGCCGCTATCTTTCCATATCTTGAACGCTTTCTTCCGATTCGGATTCTGTTTTCTGCTCACAAAATTATCACCACTTTCATGTAATTGAGTTGGAATTCCTATTTAAGGTCAGTAATAGTCAAACGTTACGAATCAAAATAAGCCTCCGTCTGAATCGTAGGCTGTTGTTCTGTACTCATATTCACTAAATAATGTAAGTTGACTGAAACATAAAGGTAATTCTGTTTCACTCATTTCAGGCATAAAAAAACGTGTTTCTTCATCTAATGTACTCATATTATTTAAATGAGTGCACTAAACGGTGATTTATGTTTCACTCATATCACCTTAATTTCAGAATTGCTCTGTCCATCATGTCCTGAGTTAACCCAATATAGTCCAAAGTCTCTCTTGGATCGATGTGTCCGAACATCTCCATTAGTAACGCTAAATTCTCTGGATCGTCCATATAAAGGCGGTATGCCCAAGTCTTCCGCAGCGAGTGAACACCGATGTCTTTCAATCTGAATTCACGAGCTGCTTCACTCAGAAAACGATATGCAGTGGTTCGATCAATCGGCTGTTTCCGCATTCGACTTACTGTTTTAACTTGGCGGCTTGGAAATAGACAATCATTCGGGAACATGTGCGCAGTGTAGTCATCCAAATCTGATCGAATACTTGGATGAATTATAAATGTTTTAGCATGCTTGTTCTTTTGCTCAACCATGCTTATGTGAGTTCCCTTAGTTTGCCACACTCTAAGACTAAGTAAGTCAGAAACACGAAGTCCGCTGTATATACCCATACAAAAAAATAAGTAATTACGCATGCTTCGTATATAGAAGTATTCCTTCATCCCATCTATAATACGTTCGTCGCGAATTGGTTGTACCTTTCTCATTCAATCACCTTCTTTGACTCTTCTGATCCTTTCCAACACCGTGGCATAATGCATAATTGATTTACACCTGTCCAAGTTCCCCATCCACACCCACGACACTGTTCCGGCTGCTTGTCCGATACTCTTGGAATAGCCGGTTCATTTCTGCTGTAAAAATGACCATCCATACTCTTCCCTCCAATACAAAAAGGCCGCTCCTGAGAGCGACCTTTTATTTACGTTATTTATATGTATTTAAGATAACATGCTATAATTGCGTATTTACTTCATATTTTCTAGATGTGTTAATCGCCCCCACTCCGCAAGCGCCATCCTTTCCATAATATACGTAATGTAAAAAGGGCCGAAGCTCCTATTTTCATTACGTATATTGCTCTGCTCTTAGATTGGTCGGTCATACGCTTTTAAACTGATGGATCATTTTATTGCGTTAATGATCTTATATCCACCCCAAATATTTGTGGGAATAATGTTTCAACGCGGCTACTTTTAATTTTTATGTTTCGAAAGCTAATAATTCCCATTAAAGTTTCCGATATATTAGTGTTGTTACAATACTTGTTTACAACAGGTTTAGAAACTCAAGGAGGAGTAAAGAAATGATTTTGCGTAAGAAATGGATGTTACTAACGCTAATAATGGCTGTTGTATTGCTATTAGCAGCTTGTGGAGGAAAAGAAAGTGATGCCGATGTAGTGGGACAAGACGGTCCTCAAGACCATTCACTAGAGGATTTCATGCCACTAAGTGAAGGACTGGAAAATTATTCAGTTTGGATTACAACGGATATTTATCCTGAAAGAAGGACTTATTTTGACGGTGTTTATGTTTTTGCAAACGGAGAAGTAACTGCTTATACGAACTGGGCAAACCTTTATATGAGGGATATTATCAATCTTACAGATGATGAAATTATTCAGTTGGTAAAAGAAAAAGCAAGCGTTACATATACAGGGAAGTATAAGCTGGACATCACTTTAGATGGAGTAGGACAAAATACTGAATCATTAGCAGTTGTTTTAGAACCTGGTTATACAATGGTACACAAATCAAAAAACTACACCCCTGACAGGTATAAAGATAAAGGGTTTTCAACCCTAGAGGAATATGCAAAAGAATTAGAATCAAATGGGCAAAACGGTAAAGTTCAAGAAGTTGGTGATGATTACATAGTTTTTGCTACTGTAGGTGAGGAGCCGCACTCACTTATATCAGACATAGGACCAGGCATGCTTACACAGAAATTATTAGATAAAACATACTCAGGATTAATCTGGCGCGATGATCGAAGTATATTAACAAGGGTTGAAGATTCATTTATTGGTTTTAGAGCAGACGGTCCGGATACTAAAAAAGATAACGTAACAATTGAAGGACAGTAAACAAAGGCACATGCTGATAGAGCATGTGCCTTTGTTTATCTTTTTCCCCAGAATTTACTCTGGGATCTCCCCGCAACCTTAATAAACCTTTTACACACACCCCTTATTGTAGTTCGCTACCTTTACATCTTCTATTTTCATTGGAACAATTCGTGCTGCACATATCAGTATCAGCGCTGGAGCGTGGAAACTCATTGTCACATATAATACATTTTTTTGTGTTAGACTTGTAGATAGTGTAGCACTCTTGGGGACTAATACTTAAATTCCACCAGTCGCGTCTTGAGGTACGCCTTTACTGGACGGTTATGTACTCAAAAGTTCATGGTTATGGCGATATGGCAATTAGTATAATATACGCATCGAATGTCGGCGCTCCTATACTCACTATGTTAAGTACCCTGGCAGACGGTCCCCGACTGTGGAAGATCATGCATGACAATTCAACGATCCCTCTCGCAAACAACATATAACCCCTCCTAAATACTAATATATTTACATAACGTATTGAGATTGGAGCAATGCCCCATTTGGACACCATGGAATGGACAAAAGACTTTGCTAGATGCTTTGGATGGATGTGTTTGTATCCATCCAGAACTATCTGAAATAAAACAAAGAGCAGGATGGATACCATCACTGCTCTTTGTTTTATTGTTTACGACTAACTTGGCATAATTAAACCAATCTCACCTTCGTTATTACGACCTCTTCCATAGTCGATTGTTACAAAATCTAACGTTCGATTGAATTTCAGACTGTTAGCTATATTAGCTATAGCTCTGCGTCTTTTGTCCGCAAACGTAGTCGCTGCGATACCAGGAACGTCCTTGCGATATCCTTTTTCCATGTATTCTTGAGCTTTCAAATACTTCTTACCATCTAGGAACAGTAATTTTGCTACCACACCCTCGTGGACATCTTTTAAATTGTTTATAGCAAATCGGACATTGTTAGAAATGAACACATATAGTTTGTAGTTGGCGTGACGCTTGTCTTTCATGATAACTGCATTTGCCGTGACATCTGCAGTCAGTTCATGGCCTGATTCGCGTTTCGCAACCGTTCCCTCCGCAGACAACAACTCATAAGCTGACATACCATTCTCGATCTGCTTGAGTGCGTACTCATAATTTTGAATGATGTCAATCATGTCCACATATTTACAAAGAAGCCATTTGGTTTTACGGATATCTTCTTCATCCACATCCGAAAAAAAGTTTAATTGAATGATCTTTTTGGTATCATCAACGTCTTCCTGCTTAGGTGTGATAACTACTACTTCTTCTGTGCTCATGCCGTTCCCTCCCGGATCTCCCGTTTACATTTTTCTCTCATCAATTCCAAGCACCGATCTTCGAACCACTCAAGTTCCCTCTTAAGCTGATCCCGGTCGGATGCAATCTTGGCATTGATTTGAGTCAGATCTTCCATTGCTTGATCACGTTCGTTTATAGCTTCAATCAAATCCTCTGGAGCTACGCCTTCCCACTCATTTATCAAACCAGCTACTCGGTTGTTCATTCCACCACCAGCTTCCCTAACTTTTTCAGGCTCCGTCTGCTATGGACCCCGGTGAAGCTATTGAGGTATGCAATCTTTTTCATGGTTCGTGAAGAGTCCAATTGCGCTGCCATCCGATCAGGGAAAGTCATTTCATGACAGTGTTCATCATATCTAATCTTCTGAGCCTCAAGCCCGATTACCAGGCAGGATTGTATTGCAACGGCATCGTCGTAAGTTAATCCAAACTGTCTCATTCTGTATCCACTCCTTCCCCACCCAAAAGTTCAGGGTTTTCGTAGATATTTCCGATCACTTCTCCGTCAGCGATGTATCCCAAATGTAAGCCCATTAAAGGCTCCTTGCCTCTGAATAACTGGAACATGCCTCCGTATAACCTCACTACCAGATTTTCAGGCAAAGGGCCGCTACTCTCAAAATTCAACTTACTTACTTTAACGATATCGCCATCGTAGTAATCCTTACCTTTGCTGTCCTTTATTCCGGAATAGAGCATTAACACCATGTACGGTGACCATATGCATACCTTCAACCAGTTCCGTTCCAAGAACTCGTATGACATTTCTTTCGTTTCTGTATCCCACGCTCTTGCTTTGAATTCATACAGGCTCATGCTTATCCGCTCCTTCCTCAACCTTTGGATATATAGACAAACTTTCATCTGTATCAATAAACAATGCTCTTAGCTTAGAAGGGAAGCGCCCCGGGTTCTTTTCCTGCAATCGTTTTTCTCGTTGCTTCATGTATGCTTGGATATCTTCTTTGATCATTTCTTTTTCGCTTTTGGTGTGAAGGACGTACAAATCATGCGATTCTACATCTCTTCCTACTACGATCAATGTTCCATTCTCTGTGCCAGCAAGTATCTGAAGAGTCTTGCCGTTCAGTTCTTGCCACTCAAATGGTTTTCCGAAATTCAAGTCTTTCATTGTTCCGCTCCTTCCTCGACCTTCGAAAATGAATACTGGCTTGTTTCGTCCGCTCCACAATAAGGACAAAAGTTAGCTCTGGAGGACGGTTCGACTAGACTGAAAAACCCATCGCAGTCCATGCACGCATATGTGATTACCTCTTTACTCATTGTTCCGCTCCTTCCTTGGGAGCCAACACTGGCTCTCCATCACGTCTCACAACGGCTGGAACGCCTGTTACCGGGTCTACAATTAACAGGTAGGTGTCATCGTCTCCATCGTTACAATCTGGCTGGTAATTCTCAAAGTTTTGTCCGCATTTAGGGCAATCATCAAGCTCATGACCATCCAGTTCATAGAAAACACTCTCGCATGCGAAGCAATACATTTCGTTAATCTCAATTGCCATGTTGCTGGTTTTGTGGAAGTCGATTGTTTTACTCATGGTTTGTATATCCTCCTATTTGGGGAGACCAGAAACCCTTATCCGGCCTCGCTTCGCTTAGTATTTCGGTCGAATCGGACGCCTCCGGCCAATTATTTACGGTCTAATTTTGACCCATGCTTTTTCATCATTTCGTAAGTGAAATCAATGCAGTGCCCAATTGCTTCACTGCGGTTGATAGATTCAAATCCCTTTTCAGATAGCATCTCTATAATTTGACCAAGCTTTTTTGCTTGCCCGTTGTCGATGTGTAGTAATTTCACGTCTATCCCTCCTATGTTATAAGTCCAGTACAGCCAATAACGCGGATTAGTTATTGAAATTCAGTGAATTGATTAATGCGCACTTGCTAATACCTAATTCCATGATTTTGTCCTCAATTTTTACGGGATCAATATAGTCGAATCCTGACCACATTTCGATTTCGTGGTTTACGTTCCCAACGAATATTTCATGTCGCTCAATCCTGCAAATAGGATAACTTTCAGCGACTTTCCACGCATCGAGCTTATTCCTTGATGGTTGAAACTTTTTTACCTCATACATCAACGATCCATCTTTATCAACCCAGTATTCATTTTCCCATGACTCAGGTTTATGCCTTTTCCAACACATGACCTTTTCCGCAACCAATGTATCAATTTCCTCGCCAGGCTCCATCTCCAACACTTGCTCCCGGGTCAACGCTGTTTTTGTCATCTATATATCCTCCCCACCCTTATTTTCGTTTGAAACTGAAGCTTGCTATTGAAAGGAACATAATCAGCCACATCAGCAGTGCTGTTCCAGGATTTCCGTCCATCCATTCAAAGAATGTCATGTGTTATATCCTCCTTAGTAGGGAGAGGCCCAAAGGACCTCATCCCTCTTTTTTCAGTACAGGATGCGCAGTGCTTCGGGATCGTCCTCCTGGAAGTCCCGGTACTCCAAGCCCTCCTTACGGGTTGTGCTCAGGGAATCCAACGCTCTCTCGATATACTGATCAGATACTGTGTAGATTACAGGTGTTTCGCCTGATGCGATGAGTACCTTAACTTTTTCCAAGGACGTCACCTCACCGTTCAAGTTAATGTACTGTCCGGCGCGAAGATCGTTAATATGAATCGTCTTGATGCCCTTCATTGGTTCCCCTCTCCTTCCTGACCCAAAGCCTCCACAATGTTCTTGTGTGCCATCCCGTAAAACTTTTTGTCCATTAGCTTGAGTGCATCCGTGAGCGCCTTGCGTAGTCTGATGTTCTCTACATCCAAACTATCTGAGTATTCCAGCAGTTGAGCCACCGTAGCATTACCTGGAGCTGGTATAAATCCCGTGTTAACCATTGCTCTAATTTCTTGAAGGCGTTCCTCTGTCATGACTGTTCTTCCTCCCCTTCTTCATACCAAGTGAATTCGTCCCCGACTTCTTCCCAAACCCATTCTTTATAGGCCTCGTTTATTTCTTCTTCCGTAACATCATCATCAAATTCAAATGTTTCCTTGTAAGTCTGATACCCAACGCCTTTGTTCCGGCTGAACACGATCCGTTTCATGCTGCTTCCTCCCTAATCTTGAATCCACTCATACTCCATAAAGAACTGCTGGGATAGCATCTTCTCCAACTCTCCACGTCCGTCTATTGGGTTGTAGTAAACGTATCCGTCCCGGCACTCAGCGATGGCAAACACCTCGTCTCCGTCTTCAAGGTGCCTGTAGAATCGTGCCAGACGTCTCTTGATCGGTATGCCTGCCATCTTGCTAATCCATTTGGCGATACGGCATAATCTCATATCCTCTTTCGTGCATTTCTGTTGCAAATACGGTGACTGATTTCTCCCTGACATTGCCCTGCGCTCCGCTAACCGTGATCATGTATCCGTCTCCGATCCAACGGCTCTTAGCTCTGCAATACAAACCAGCTTCCTTTATCGCTTCCAGAACCTTGGTTTCCCGCGCTCTTGGCAACCGGATGAACAACTTATCTAGATTGGCTGTGCCTCCGTCCTGCATGCCTTCTGTTGCTTCCTTTGCGGCCTTGTGTGCTGCTTTCAGATCTTCGGTGAATTTTGTATAGTCCATCTGTATATCCCTCCAAAATTACTTTTTACTAAACTGTTTACGAAGGCACTTGTCACATACCACATATGACTTGTTTCCGAAGACTCTCACCCTGCGAGGGCATTGCATGCACTTAACCTCATGTGGCGCTAAAACTTTGAAGCCCATCTGTATCCCTCCTTGGTTAGAGGCCCGAGCCTCACAGCTATTTGTTTGAAGGCGGTGAATAAGAAATCATGTTTTTCTTGATGAACACACTTAGCGACACCGTTGGAACATCACGGTAGTAACACCAGGCTTCAAAGTCATTGGTGGTCGCCATTTCGATATCACCTGTTGATTCATTTCTCACAACGTATACAATGTCATTTTTAATTTCAGGCAAGTGTTATCTCTCCTTTGGTGGGCCTAAACCCAATAATTTATCTAATAAATGTAAATCGAGCGGTACCCTCCCAATTTTATTAACTTTGTAGTGTGTGGTGGGAAGGGAGGGTATTCCCTTCCTCTGTTAAAAAAGTGCCATCTGTCCGACTTTTCCAGCAGCTATCGGATTAATCCATAAAACCTCGGTCCGGATCCGACCAGCTTCTGCTTTGACCGACTTCGTTTCCCTGCGCCACTCTGCCAATCGCTCGTCATACATCGGATGCGCGTATCCTGAAAGTACAACCGGTCCAGGATGATCCATTAAAGCGTCAAGTAGTTCCGTGTGATCATCCTCATTCATTTCGTTCTTATACATCCGCTTACTGCGAGTTGATAGGATATATGGTGGATCTGCATATATAAGGACTTCGGGGCGTTTATATCGTTCAATCAGCTTCACAGCAGGCTGACATTCTATCTGCACATCCCTTAGGCGGTCCGTCACTTGCATGATTTTGTCCGGTAGCTTCTGCCAGTCACGAGCTGGATGAGGTGCGTTCAAATCAATGATGTGCCTCCATCCTGTCCGATCACTTGTTTTTCCGCCTCGGGCCATCCAGCAACGGACCAAGAATCTGCGTGCCCGTTCGATATCGTCCCCTTCGGTTTCATAGCCCTTGTAATACTCTTCTCGGGCATATGGAGTCCAATGAATAAGTCTGGCCAGTTCTTCGGGCTGATCCCGAATGATCTGAAACAGGTTAGATACCTCACCGTCCAGGTCGTTCACCGTTTCGAGAATAGATCTGCTTTTATTAAAAAGTATGGCTCCGCTACCGAAGAAGGGTTCCAAGTATGTGGTGTGATCAGGGAACTGGCTGATAATCCAATCCGTCATGCTCCATTTGCTCCCTGGGTAGTGTAGAATCCTGGGCATCTTCATATCTCCGCTCCTTCCTCTGTTATGGGGTGCTACATGCTGAATGCCATTTGTCCTTGCTCCTGTTCTGCGTAACGTTCCAGCGTCAGGTTGTTTCCCGATCCTGTGCAAAGCTCCGGCAGATTCGCCCGGAACATCGCCTCTGCAAATGGCGGTGGAACTGCGTTGCCGCAACGGGCTACCTGAGCTGATGCAGGATATTTATTGCCTCGTGCATCTCGGTCAATAATGTAACTGGATGGGAATCCTTGTGCCGGGTACAACTCACGGGCCTTCAGCATTCGGAACCCTATATCAACGATTTGATACGGCGTTCCTTTGATAAGCACCAACCCGAATCGGTCTTTAGTTGGTATGGTGTGCATCGGATCGTGAAGGCTCTGGCCCACTCCGGCACCGTAGTATTTAATGAGCAGCGCCCGAACCTCTCCAGCGTGTATGCCGCCTGCTGTGATCGTTGGCAAGGGTTGGTCTGTACCACTGCCGTAATTATCACCGCGAAACTTAACCAGATGACTTGTGACAAGCGCAAAACGATTCGCCGTACTGATTGTGTGCATTGGCTCATCCAAGCGCTGTCCCCGTGCCTCAGTAGGTGATACCTCGCCGTAATACTTGGAGAGAAAAGCCATAACCAATTCATCCCTGTTTCCAAGATTGCTCACAGCTGCATGATCAGGCACGATATAGGGATTCTCGTTTTCTATCACGAACCGCTGCAACCCTCTTGCTATGCGTTTTAATGTCTTCTCCACCAAAGGCTTTTCCCTAGTGAAAATAGATGGGCATTCAATGGACCAATCGATACATTCTCCTGCGTTCCTCCAAGGTTTCAGCAAACCACTTTTAACTTCTGGTGATTTTGGATCGCCATGGGTCGGTTCAGGCCACATAATCCGCTTGCCATCTGATCGCATTACCATGAAAAATCTCTCTCGGCTGGTTGGCGCCCCGTAATCACATGCTTTTAATAATTTGGTTTCAACCTGGTATCCTTGCCGCTTCATCGCATTGACGAAAGTGTTATAGGTAAGTGCCTTCCGTTTTGGATCAGGCTGTCCGTTTTCAAGCAATGGACCCCATGATTGAAACTCTTTGACGTTCTCCAATATTTGAACCCTTGGCCTTACAGTAGCTGCCCATTTAACAGCAAGCCATGCTTGGCCCCTGAGTTGCTTGTTCTTCGGCTTTCCAGCAGCAGCATTACTGTGATGAGTGCATGAAGGACTGAGCCAATTCAATGCAACCGGCCTGCCGGCGCACACCTCGCGTGGATCAACTTCCCACACATCCTCTTGATAATGGACCGTCTCAGGGTGATTGACCTCGTGCATCGCGATAGCTGCCGGATCGTGATTGATTGCTATATCTACGCTGCGACCGGTTGCCAACTCAATTCCCGTACTGGCACCGCCACCGCCTGCGAAATTATCGACTATGATTTCCTTCATGTGTGTCTTGTCTCCCTTCCTCTGTTATCCGGGGAACTACAACCCCAGATAACGTTATACATTCGTTGTTATATGAATTATTTTCATATTAATCATCGAAGTGTCCGTATCCAAACGGAACTTGATGCTTCTCTTCAACTCTTACGATATCGTTAATCAAAGTCTCGAATATTGCGATTTGTTTATCATCCATCATTTCAATAAGCCGAACCTCTTTCGCTTTCAACGAACGTCCTGCCGCAGAAGAGATAAGTTCTTTTACCGGGTTTAAAGTTTGCTGGCGGTTCTGTTTCTCCTGATCTGCTTTCTGCTGTACCTCTTGTTTCAGGTTGTACTCGCCCCAATCCTGTTCATCGAACCAGAATCGATCCCCATACTTATCGCGGAAGGCAGATATCCAAAACTGGAGTAATTCCTCATTCGTTTGTATCCGATCATGACAGGGCCAGCAGAGCCGCAGCCCGTTGGTTTTAACTCCGCGCCCTTTCCTTCCTCGCGGATATACATGGTGAGTAGTCGTCCCTTCCGCGATCTTGCAGCATTCACAAATTCCGTTTGATTCTTCGATAAGTTCAGCTATGACTTCTTTTGGAAAATCGCCGCGCTCTTTCGAGCCTGGTCTGGATTGGTGATGGGCTAAAATGTCCTTCTTCCATTCCGGTACAGGCTTTTTGTCTTTCTTACTCCGCCCGAAGCTGCTCATTTTCTTTTCTTTCACTTTTTTCTCAGGTTTCCAGAATGTCTGATGGGCCATTTCTTCATCCACCTTTCCTTCGCTTTCCCTGTCCTTATGCTTATATTTTGAACCTAATTCACTACATACCCACTACGGATTTTATAGGTTCCAACAATCCAACACGCTCTAAAACAGCGTAATGAGCCTGTCTTTCCTGAGAAGTGGCCTGTACTCCGTTTACTGTGTATCCAACATAAAAAGCAACGGCTTGTTGCACTTCAGTGGGTTGTTCATCGAAATTGTTCAAGTTTAGGGCACTCATATCCAAACCTCCTTTACAAAGCCGAAAGTTGACTCTGTTTTTCTTCAAACTTTGATTTTATATCGAGAGGCAAGTCACTAATCACTGCATCCCAAGTGCTTATCAATTTTTTGTTAGAAGAACTTAATTGTTTAACCTGCGCATACCTTTCAGATAAAGCTGCGGAGAATTCATCTTTCTCAGCTTCAGTCACATAGCACACCTCCCAATTGACTATTAAGTTCCAGTACAATGTTGATCGTTCCAGTAAAGCGTTTCTTAGATGAGGTAAGGAAATATTTCCTTTACCTCTGAGTGGTGCCAACCTCACTGGACATATCCAGTGAACGCTCTGAGCCTAATGGCCTGTTTCCGTTCGCTCAGACGAACTTTCAACTCTCTAATCCAGATGGTAAGTAAAGTGAGGTCGTATTCAAATTCCCAATATCCATCGGTCCAGTATGGTGTTTCTTTGTAAGTTCTTCTCAAAGTGATTCAGCCCCCATTATTATATTCGTTATCGTATTACGTATATTTGTTCTTGACTCAATCATATACGATATCGAATATTCAGTCAATCCATCTTGCTAATAAATATTCGTTATCGTATAATCTCTTTGAAAGGGTGGCTGCTATGATTAACGTGAAACCTAATTTAATGCCTCTTTTAAAAGAAAAGGGGATTACTCAACAACAATTATCAGAAATGACCGGTATTCCTCAGGGAACCTTAAGTCGATTTGATAGAAATACTCGTCATGAATCTACACATTTGTTCACTATTGCAAGAGCATTAGGTATAGGTGTGGAAGATTTGTTTATAGTGCAGGAGCAAGAGGATAAGTAAACCTCTGTGCTCCTTTTTAATTTCCATTCAGACGGGATTCTTAACTTCTGGAAGCTCCATCGTATCTCCCTCTTGCCGAAACTCGATTTGATTTGGATCGTGTGTTGGACCCCAATGACCGTTTTCCTGTAAGATCTGCACAACGTCTTCAGCGTAAGTTTCGTCTGTATTTACAACCAGGTACATGTTGAACCCAACTTTCCCCTCCGAAACTCGACCATACTGAATTTTATGAAACAAGCGCAGCAAGTCTTCTTTCTCCTGTTGGTTAAGATGCTTATTAATGTCCTCGTTTTTGATTACGGTATGTTTGATTTTCATTTTGATTTCTCCCTTCATCTACTCGTTTTTTAAGTGCATTCGCCGCCCGTTTACGCGCTGATTTTTCCTTCTTGTATTGTGCAAGAGGAATGAATTCTCCTCGCTTTTTAACAAGTATATCTATTGGTAAAGTCGGATATTTAGCTTGGAATAGTTTCAGTTTGACTCGGAATGTGGAGGTCTCCACTCCTTTAATATCCACCACCCGTTGACTGTTATCTAATTCTGTTACTAGGAAGTCAGCAGTGTAAGTGACCTTCGGTTTCTCTTGAAGAACAAATTTAGGATGACATTCGAAGGCTTTAATCTCCCCAAACCTCTTTTGCTGGAGAAGGAGCTGATAATACTCTCCCTCAGCTATGCTATCGAATCGTATACCGGTTATATCCAGACTGTGCTTTTTAACGATCCATTCCGAGAACAATGTCCCGTCTTCAGTGACGATCACTTTGGTTGCATTGTATTTGTTCATTACACTTCTTCCGTCCTATAAGGAAGTACAATGTGGAGTGATCTCTCGTCACTTTCATCCAAGATATAAATTGGCTTCAACTTGCCAGGGAAAACCAGTGTCACCTTATCTCCTTCTAATGCTTTGATAGCATCTATGAAGTACTTGGAATTCAGGGCAACGGCAAAATTTTCGCCTTTAAACGAAACTGGAACTATACTCTCAATTGCCTTTCCAGATTCTCTCCCTTTGCCGCGAATGCTCACTTCATTCTCTGTGATACTGATGACGATCTGGTTATGCTTTTCTTCCTTGGCAAGTGTGTATACGAGGTCAAGACAACTCATTATCTCTCCTTTATCTACGATCACCTCGGTAACACCATCTGGCACAATCGACATCCGGCTCACATCCGGGAACGCCCCCTCCAACACTCGGGAGTAAAAGGTAAAACGATCTGTTCTCGCAAATACATGTACCACGGCCCCGGTAGAAGATTTAGAGAATCCGAATTCAAGATTGTCTTTATCCAAGATTATCTTCTGCAACTCACCCAATGCCTTGGCCTCAATGACAGCTCCACCCAAGTTACCTACTTCTGTGTGCTGCTCCGTTTTTGCAAGTCTGTGCCGGTCTGTCGCTTCAATGCCAAATACTCCGTCATTGATGTATACATGTGCTCCGGCCAGGATTGCCGCATTCTTCCCTGTTGGATCAGCAGCATAAGTCGCTTTTCTGAATAGCCGTTTAAGTTCTCTGCCTGTAGTCTCAAATAACTCGCTGTCATCAATGTCAGGCACCCTCGGAAACTCTTCTGGATCAAATACACCCATGTCAATTTCCTTCTTCCTAGAAATGATAATCGCGTTGTTGCCTTTTTTCTCAATGCTCACATCACCATTTAGTTTCTTGATTACTTCAAGGGATAGCTTAGGGAGTGCGATCTGACCAGGCGATTCAACTTGAACGTGTTCACTGAAAATGTATGACTGTATCGTTGTACGTGTATCCGTTCCAGTGACCTTAACACCTTCTGTACCAGCCTCGATTAAGAAGCAATCCAGAATAGGCATAATGTTCTTGCTTGCAATGGCCTTGCTTGCATCTTCCAAGGCTTCTGCCAGCAGCTCACTATCCACGACTATTTTCATAAGGTCGGATTCCCTCCTTCACAGCACTTTTAGCATTAGGATTGCATGCTGGACACGGACCCAACATCATCATTGCACCATTGAACTGGTACGTTACCTTTTGACCGTTACATGTTTTGCACATTCGGTTATCCCCTCCGTCTATTTCTTCCACCTACTGGCAGCAACTTTACAAATGGTTCGATCCGCTCAATGATCCGAGCTGCCTTCTTCTCATCCTGAGATCCCTTGGCATTGGCAAAATGTTTGAACAACTCTTGTATCGTTAGATTGGATGTGTAGATGGTCGGCAACCGCTCCATACGTCTCTGGAGAACCGGACCAATAACTTCATCCCTTACCCAACCACTCATCGACTCTGCCCCAATATCATCCATGATAAGCACTGGTACCGTTCTGAGAGCATCCAGTTTCTTTGCTACGCTCTCTTTGGAGCCAATGGCATCCTTAACCTCTTCGATAAAGTCAGGTACGTACACCATGAGGACATCCACTTCACATTTAGCTAACTCCCGTGCGATAGCTCCGGCAAAACAGCTCTTGCCCACTCCCATTGGGCCGTACAAATACAATCCTTGTACCGTTTCTTTGGGAACAAATTCACTACAAAACTTCACTGCTCCCGCAATAGCTGCCATCCTCGGAGGATCAGGTTCAATGTCGTCAAAGGTGGCGTTCAAAATATGCTCAGGAATGAAGTGACTCTTAATTCGTTCTCCTATGCCCTGTTGCCGCTCGTAAGACTTCAACAGCTCGCATTTTTTAAGCCTGAACACCAACTCGTCCTGTTTATCTGGGCTCGGTTCTTCAACGCTCCTATGACCCTTCTGGACGTTCTGACATCCTATTAGACCGGGGCACGTCTCGCATGCATCACATTGAGCCAAATGTTCGGATACATCCCTGTATCTTCTAGGGCTTGTAAGGTCTCCCGATCGATCAGGATAGGCTTGTCTGAGCCGTTTGATTTCCGGATGCCTGTCAATCTGCTGAATAGCTGCCTGCCTTCTTTCTGCAAACCTTGGGGGAATTAGTGCCTTGAGTTCCTCCTGAAAGCTGCCCATGTACTCACTCTCCTTGCTTCGACCTTAGATCAGCCAGCATTTGTTTTAAATCATCTGCGGTCACGTTAGATACCGGTTCAATCGGCGCATTTGGTACGGGAGTCGTTATTTGAATTTCTGCTGTGTCTGAAACCTCACGTTTGGCATGCAGTGAATATACAACTGTTGCGCAGTAACTCAGGTTTCGTATCTGATCCCATTTGTTCTTGGGTTTAAAATTGTCAAACGATTGGTCAATACCATCGATAACTGTTTGGAGCGGAATCCTCTCAGCTATGAATTGTTTAACCGCATCTTCATCGTTTAAGGTTATCTCCAGTCCCTTGCCTCTTCTCTGGAGATAACGAGCTGCCACTTGATTACGATATTCCGTTTGGGAAACCTCCCGATCAGAGTCAGTATCTGCTTCGGGTTTAGGAACAGAATCCGGGTTTCCCGTGTACGGTTCAAATACCGAATCGGGATCAGTTAAACAACAACCAACTTTAATAATGTCTTTAAACATGTCTTTAGAGGTGCCTTCAGCCTTACTCCCACAAGGGATTGGACTCTCTTCGACTTCCACTTTTCGTAACTCATCAGTTACACTTTTCGTAACTTCGGAGTTACACTTTTCGTAACTTTCATCTTGTTCTTCACTTTCTGGAGTTACACTTTTCGTAACTTTTTTACTGCCTATATTTAAAGAGATAAGTTCTGAAAATTTTTCACGATCCCACTCTTTCACAAGACTGACACGCCATTCATCATAGTTTTTGTTGAGAGAATAGACCTGTTTGCCATCCCAATAAATTACCTTACATTGTCCCAAGTAAGTGATCTCTTTTTTAGCGTCCTGTATGCGTACTCCACATAGTTCGAAATGCTTCAAGAGAGGGATAACTGCCTCTTTCTTCTGGCAGCCATACGACAGCCTTAGAATCAGCTTGAGAATCTTTTGTTGCCTTTCTGTGAACTTCCGGCTGATTATCTCATCCCATATTTCATTAGCAATCCCGATGAATCCATTCTTTAACTGGGGACTTGCCACTCTCCTCACCCCGGAAAATTCTGATTACTATCTCTTTCCACTGGCTGGATTGTTGAATTCCGCCAGAAGAACCTTCAAGCTATATTTCAACGAATTGATAACCTGATCATTACTTTCCACTGCGTTATGCCAGCGAACCTTGTCTGCCTCAGCATCAGCTTCCTTAAGACGAATCTCAATGATTGCCAGCTCCGCACGCTGAGCTTTGTCTTTGCCAGCAGCAAGGTATGCTTCTGCATACTCACGCTTTCTCTGGGCGTAGATACGTTTATAGTCTCTCACTGCTTCAGCAGCTCTACGGCCCAAAATAACCTGTACCTCGGTCAAAAACTCGATCTTCCGAGCCAGTGTAGCCGGATAATCGTGACTGCACTGTTCTGCTAGGCTGTATAACTCACCTAATGTATATTGTTTTTGTAGAGACAATGCAGTCACTCCTAAATTAATCTTTAATAATCATCACCGTAATAGGTATCTACATCATCTTCATCGACAACAACTTTCGCTCCTGTCGCGAAAATTTGGAACATTAATTTATCAAAGTCATAAAATGATGTCATGATCTCGTTGTTTTTAGATAAATCATGACTATCAATTTTAGAATTATAGACATGACCCTCTTTATCTAAGTGAAGTTGATACTTGTAATTGTATTTTGATCTGCTAGAGCGCCATGATTCTGTCCCGTCACTTTCAGGATCAAAGTAAATATGCTTGTAACCGTAATCGCTCTCTTCAATAATGAACCCTATTTTTTCGCCATCTTTATCGCGATCCTCGTTTTCGTCCTTTTTCATAGCCTCAACTAATTCAGATAACTTGTATTCTGACTTGACACCAACGAGCATCCTTTCCATATTTTCTTTGATTTTTTGGACGCCCTGAATATGCAGTGCAGTTTCCAATTGAGACTTCACTTCATTCAGAACCATGAGATTGTATCCGCCAATTCCAAGTTTGCTCATATCAATTTCGAGTTGTTCTTTTACTTGGTTTTCCAACTCTTTACGGAAATCTCCATAGGAGCCAAAGTAATCTTCAACGACTTTTTTGATAGTAGTCTCCAATTGCTTTTTAATAACTCCTTCCACAAACCCATCCTTTTGGATTGTCTCCATAGCGTCACTTACCAGGTTATTTAAATTCATATTTTCATCCCCTATTTTCAAATTTGGAATTGCATGGTATACTGCCGTTGAATTCTTTTTTTAATGATCGTGTTGGTAGCACGATTAACCTAAGGACTCATTTGATACTGTTGTTGCGGTAGACTCTTCTGCAATAGTAGTTACAAAAGAGTCCTTCTTCTTTTGGATCAGGAAATCTCTGGCCGGAGAACACATCTCTATCACAGTGTTTACACAATCCAATCACTGTCCCTTCAACCTTATAACCTGATGGTTCTTTCCAGATTAGTCCTTCATATTCTGCGTTCTTATCGATTGAGCGTTCTAATTCCTCAAGATCGTTACGGAGCATCTTAATTTGTTGTTTGATGGGTTTGATGCTGCGTTCCATTGCTAATGCATCAATCGCAGTATCACATAAATCCCTAATTTGTCTTCGCAATACTCTGGTTTGCAACAAATCGTGAGAACGTATCATCATTTCTTTTTAGCAATGTTCCGAGTGATTATGGCATGCTGCAATGGCTTGTGTGACCAGATAAGTGCCAATTCATCCAGAGTCATAAATTTGTATCCCATCGGTTTCAACTCCTATCAGATCAGATGTAGTCTTCTGGACGAAACTCCTTAATGAATTCAACCGCATCATCAAAGTCGATACGCCGTACATGGCTGTATTTCGCTACCTCAAACCGATCTTTCAGTTTACTCCAGACCATCCTACGATAACGACCAACCAGGACCTTGAATTTCTCGTCAGACTCTTTGTACCTGTCCTTTGTTAACGAGTTCGACTTCTTGCGGACAAGAGACTGGAGTTGGTAGCACTCCGCATCCGTCAGCGTTACGCTGTCTCGAACCTCCTGCACCATCATCTGAACCTCTCCGACCTTTTCAGCAACGTCATCTTGCATTTGTTTCATGCCATCCCATAATCCTCGGATAGCAACTCCCTGTGCCTCTGTAAGCTGCAACTGTCTTTCAACGATTGTCAGATAGTCAGGCTGATTAGGAATCAATGTCATGTCTGTCTACCACCTTTCTTGAATTAATTGCCGGACGAAGTTGGTCTATGAAGGATTGGAGCATATCAAGACCTTCTGATAGTCGTTTCTTCTCACTCGTACTTGCGCCGGATACTGCACCTAGCATGAACGATGTAATCCCAACCTTCTGGAGAAACTGCTTCACATGGATGCTGACCTGTATGGTGTTGCTATCAGCTTCGAAGCGAAGTTTCTTCATTTGAGCGGTCGCCTGTTGTTCATCGAAGTCATCTGACTGCTGGAGCTTTATAGTCTCCAATTCTTCTTTCGTCCGCTGATAACCGGCTTTCAGTTCTTCTACCTTCAGACGCTCAGCCTCAACATCGTCCTGAAGCTTGTCCTTCCAGTATTGATCACGCTCTTTGATCTTCTTAGCAGCTTCTTGAGATTTCTGTTCGAGAAGAACTTCTGTCTCTTCATCTCGGCGTTCTACTGCCGCCGCTACTGCTTCATCCACCTGATTGGCTGGGATCGCATCCTTGTATCGCCGTTGAAGTTCTTCTTTCTCTTGTTCAGCTTGAGCTGCCCGCGTTTCTGCTTCTCGGACTGCGGCTTCAAGACGTTCTTTTGTTTCCGTAAAAGCCTTATGTGTTGAAATGATTCCTGCGTCGAGTTGCTGAATGATTTCCGGAGTGGCGTTCTCCATGATAAATTTGGCTTTATCATACGTTTTACCAGAACCAAATCCTGCTTGTTCTGCAACGATATCTCGAACTTGTCCGGTCGGCTGCTCAGGAACATTTTCCTTGCCTCCTGCCATCCGTTCTTTGGCCTTAATTCGTTCGACTTCCTCAAGGCGTTTAGCCCATTCCACACGCTCCGAGAAGGTAAATTCTTTCCGGTGCTCGTTCTCTGAAATTTCTAACCGGAGTTGGTGCTCGTAATCTTCAATTTCCATAACCCTAACCATCACTTCTTTTCGACCAAGGTGTTGGTGAGCGCGTAATCGGCGTTCTCCAGCTACTAATTGAAAATCAGGAGTTATTAATATAGGATTGATAAGTCCGTTCCGTTCAATGTCTTGCGCCAGTTCTTCAATGCCACTAAAGTCCTTTCGAATGCGGTCATTAACCTTTATTTTTTCAATAGTAATTTGCAATTTTTTAATTCTCCTTTACAGATTAATTGTTATTCTTCCTTCTGGAGAATCCAACTGTTTGATTAGAGGAGTTTTCACTTATCCAATTGAAAACTAGATCTCTCGGGTACCTCGCTCGAATTAATTTGAATTTAGGAAAAGAAGTATTTTCCACAAGTTTATTTACTGCTGACGCTTCTACTTGAAATATATCCTTCAGATCGTTTTTAGTGAGTACAAGAGGATAGTCGTACTTGACTCTCCCCTCTTCGACTCCGATTTCATATGCTTTTTTCACAAGTTCTTGGACATACTTATCTACGTCAGGAATATGAATTGTCATGTTAGTTTCCATCTCGTTCCTCCTTAGCAGTTGGTCACCTTTTCCAGATACCCAGCTCTCATCATTAAATCCTCATAATTTAGATTTAAGGCAACCGAGAATTTTTTTAATGTATCGGGTTTGGGCATCCCCCGCTTACCTGTTTCGATTCTTGAAATCTGTGCGCAACTTACTCCCGATAATTCAGATAATTCGATCAAATTCAACCCTTTTTTTTTACGTTGTTTTTTTAGATATATCCCAAACATATTAGCCATTTTTTCACCACCTTTTTCCCTCTGGGTAAAACAATATCAGTATTTTTCATTTTGGTAAAATGCTATATTTCGCCAAATTCTGCATCTGGCTCATTGATTACGCTGTTTTTCATCAGATACCTTCTGTATTCTAGATTTCCTGTTTACCCCGAGGTAAAAAGATGGTATTATAATTACCAATAAGAAAAAAGGTGGAATCGTCGTGTCTAATGAACTTGGTACATTGATTAAGAATGCCCGCGATTTAAAAGGATTCACTTTGATAGACGTCTCAAAAAAATCAGGAATAAGTATTGCTCAACTCTCAAGAATCGAGACTGGAAAACGCGGCGCTCCAAAACCAGATACTTTGAAAAAGATATCACTAGCTCTAGATATATCTTTTAATGAATTGATGATTATGGCAGGTCACATAAATGAAGATGATAATGAACCCTTGAAAAGAATCGATCATTTTAACTTGAATTCTGATCTTGACGAGAAAATAAAGCATGTAGCAGCCATGCTTACTGACGAGAAAGGATTATTTTTCTCATATCTACAAGAAGATGCAATTGAGATTTTTAAAAATATTCAAATTAATGAGGAGTCCACAGCCTTTTTTGAAATATACGAAAGAGGAGTAAATGAATTTAAGGATGATCCTTTAACTCTAAATGAAATTACTGAAGGTTCTTTTAACTTAGTTTGTAATTTCGAGGTTTTGTCAGAAATCATACTTGAAAAGTTAAGTTATGAGGAAAAAGAAATTTTGTTAAAAGAGTTAACTTCAATAGCTAAAAAACATGAACTTTACAAAGAAGATGAAAATGACATTAAAGATTTAGAAGAATTTCTTAATCAACCTGAAATTAGTTTTAACGGAAAACCAATTTCTCAAGAACTTAAACAGCGTATTTTGGGATATGCCGAAGCATTGACTGACCAAGACAAATAACTTCATAACACTAAGATTAAAATCTTCTCACTTTTAGGTTTCATAGCCGTAAGGCTATTTCCTATATGTAAAAATAGAACGTATATTCTTATAAGGAGGGTTGGCAAAAAACAATCATTTCGAGGGGAGATTGTAAAATGGCATCTTACATCAAATATAAAACAAAGAAAAAAGGAACACTCTGGATGTTCAAGATTGATACAGGAGTTGACCCTAAAACAGGGAAGAGGATAAATACAACACGCAGAGGATTCAACTCTAAAACAGAAGCTAAATTGGCTGCAGAAGAATTAGAAATCCAAATTGAAAGCGGAAATCTCGCAAATCAAAGCAAGGACATATTGATTAAGGATTTTCTTATGGATTGGCTAGAGATTTACAAAAGGAATACTGTTAGAGAGAACACTTTCAAGCAACACAAATATGGAGTGGAAAAATACTTGGTACCAAACCTAGGCTTTATTAAGGTTTCGAAGCTCACAAACGCTCAATATCAAACTTTCGTTAACGGGCTAATCACACATCTCAGCAAACGTACAGTTGAAATTATCCATACTACAATGCAGAGTGCTATGTACAAAGCATTAGATCTTGAAATCATTAAGAAAAATCCTTGTTCTAAAATAATTATCCCGGATCCGAATTTAAATAAACTGAATACTTCAGACCCAGCTAACTTTCTTACTAAACAGGAAGTGTTTGTTTTTTTGTCAGCGGCATTAAAAGATAATCCTAAGTATTACTATTTTTTCAAAACTCTTATTGAAACTGGATTAAGAAAAGGCGAAGCACTTTCGCTTCAAAGAGATGATATAGACACGGCGGAAAGGCGAATTTCAATCAATAAAACAATTGTGTACAATCAGTTTGATATAGAAAAATTATTTGCGCCTCCCAAAACCGCGGCTTCAAAAAGATCCATTATGATAACTGAAAGTTTAGCTAAAGAATTAAACGAGCAAATCCTCATACAAAAGGAGTTCGAGAAACAAATTGGAATTACCGAGGAAACAAGCTTGAAATTGGTTTTTAATCGAGGTGATGGTCGCCCTTTTGCAAAATCAACGTTACAACGAGCGCTCAAAAGGATCTGTAAAAATGCTGGAATAGATAAAGATATCACTGTTCACGGACTCAGACACACACATGCTGTTATGATGTTAGAATCCGGGGCAAGTATGAAAGAAGTCCAGGAAAGATTAGGACACGCTTCTATTGAAGTCACGTCTGATATTTACGCACATATTACAGAAGTGATAGAAGTTAGAAGCATAGATAAATACTCTTCTTACATGGACTATCCAGAAGAATAGATTGATTTAATAGTCGCGGTCAAAACCGCGGTCATAACAAATATCCCACCGATATTTCTCTAAAAAGAGAAAAACCTTGGAACGCTGAAAATCCAGCACTACCAAGGTTTAGATATCCCTAGTACAACGTGATATATTGATCGCGTTCCCATTGGTGGACTTGTGTTCTATACATATCCCACTCAATTTCTTTCAGCTCATAGAAGTGAGCCAAGGCGTGGTCGCCGAGAGCATCACAGATGACTTCGCTACGGATCAATTCATTCAATGCTTCTTTCAGGTCAGCTGGCAAGCTTGGAATGCCTTCTTCCACACGCTCTTCTTCTGACATGATGTAGATGTTACGGTCAATTGGAGTTGGTAAGGAAAGCTCACGTTTGATTCCGTCCAGACCTGCTTTCAACAAAACAGACAAAGCCAGGTAAGGGTTAGCAGCCGGATCCGGGTTACGAACCTCAACACGTGTACTCAGACCACGGGAAGCTGGAATACGAATCATTGGGCTACGGTTACTAGCAGACCATGCTACATAACAAGGTGCTTCATAACCTGGTACAAGACGTTTGTATGAGTTCACAGTTGGGTTAGTAATTGCTGCAAACGCACGTGCGTGCTTCAGAGTTCCAGCCATGAAGTGACGAGCAGTTTTGCTCAGACCCAGCTCGTCCGACTCATCAACGAATGCGTTCTCATTGCCTTTGAACAAGGATTGGTTACAGTGCATACCGGATCCGTTCATACCAAACAGCGGTTTCGGCATGAATGTAGCATGTAAACCATGCTGACGTGCAATCGTTTTAACAACGAGTTTGAACGTTTGGATCTGGTCAGCTGCTTTCAGAGCATCAGCATATTTGAAGTCAATCTCATGCTGACCTGGAGCTACCTCATGGTGGGAAGCTTCGATCTCAAAGCCCATTTCTTCAAGTGTGATAACGATGTCACGACGACAGTTTTCACCAAGATCCGTAGGCGCAAGGTCGAAATAACCACCTTGGTCATTCAGTTCGGTAGTCGGGTTTCCCTTTTCGTCTGTTTTGAACAAGAAGAACTCGGGTTCAGGACCAACGTTGAAGGAAGTGAATCCCATTTCTTCGGCTTCCTTCAGGTTTCGTTTCAAGATGCCACGTGGATCTCCCGGGAACGGATTACCATCTGGAAGATATACGTCGCAAATCAGCCGTGCAACACGGTTCTCTGCAACCCATGGGAAAATAAGCCAAGAATCTAGATCTGGATAGAGGTACATGTCGGACTCTTCAATACGTACATAACCTTCAATGGAAGATCCATCGAACATCATTTTGTTATCCAGAGCCTTAGTCAACTGACTCACAGGAATCTCAACGTTTTTGATAGCTCCAAGCAAATCAGTAAATTGCAATCGAATGAATCGTACGTTTTCTTCTTTCGAAATGCGGAGAATGTCTTCTTTTGTATAACTCACTATAACCTCTCCCTTTCTTATCTGCGTATTTGGCTTGCCTGTTATATTTGTACATTAGAAAGTTCCATGGGTCAAGGAGTCTCACACCAAAAGTGCATGTTTTCCCCTCACTCGCCAAGTTATGCGAATTTAATTTTTATTAAAGAATCGGGAAAGCTCTCCCTGAATGAGAGATACTTGTCCTGGTCTCTTACCTGATACAAGCTGCTGCTTCAGCAAGCGGTGCAACTGCGTATCGGACAGCTCTCTGCGTTTAACTTCAGTATCTGGCGTGATAACTGTAGCTTCCTCGGATTCTTTTGAAACAGGATTCATCACTTGTTTGATCCCCGCGATGTTAACTCCTTTTTCAATCAAAGCCTTGATCTCTAGCAATCTCTCTACGTCATTAAAAGAGAATAACCGTTGATTACCTGACGTTCTCGCAGGAACGATCAAGCTGTGCTGCTCATAGTAACGAATCTGACGTGCAGACAGATCCGTAAGTTTCATTACAATACCAATTGGGAATAAGGCCATATTTCTGCGGATTTCATCACCCATGTTCATCAACCTTCCAGTCATCTATTCTTCACCCTATTGTACATTTAGTTATTACCAAGTGTCAATGACGTGTTAGATAAACTCACAATAATTTACGATCTTTCATAGTCTGTAACGCCATCAAAACGCCATATTTAACATGAGAGTACGTTAATCCGCCTTGCATATACCCGATATACGGCTCCCGAATAGGCGCGTCGGCTGATAATTCCAGACTTCCACCCTGAATGAACGTACCTGCCGCCATAATGACAGGGTGCTCATAACCAGGCATATCCCACGGTTCAGGAACCACATGGCTATCCACAGCTGCTGCACGCTGAATCCCCTGCACGAAGGCGATCAGATGCTCGGCAGAGCTAAACTTAACAGCCTGGATCAGATCTGTGCGAGCTTCATTCCAGGCGGGTTTGGTTACAAATCCGGATTCAGCAAACATCGCAGCAGCAAACGTACTTCCTTTGATAGCTTGTCCTACAATTGTCGGTGCCATGTAAAGTCCTTGGTAGATGCCACGTGTTGTCCCCAGCATTGCTCCCACCTCTCCCCCAATTCCAGGGGCTGTCAGACGATAAGCCGCCAGCTGTACGTACTGTTCCTTCCCACATATGTATCCACCGGTTTCCGCAATGCCTCCACCAGGATTCTTGATCAGTGACCCGGCCATCAGATCAACTCCGACTTCTGTCGGTTCACGTTCCTCCGTGAATTCACCGTAACAATTATCTACGAATACGATAACATCTTCCTTCAGCGCTTTAACACGCTTAACCATGTCAGCAATCTCAGCAACACAGAAGGACGAGCGCCAGTCATAACCACGTGAACGTTGAATCCCAATGACTTTTGTAGCCGGTGTGATGCTTTTCTCAACTGCTGCCCAGTCCACTCCACCTTCATCAGTTAAGGCCGTCTCACGGTAACCGATGCCAAAATCGCGTAATGAACCTGTGCCATCACCGGGTTTGCCAATAACTTTATGTAATGTGTCATAAGGCTTACCCGTGATGTACAATAATTCGTCACCTGGACGCAAAACTCCAAAGAGAGCTGTACTAATCGTATGAGTACCTGAAGCAAAATGAGGACGCACCAACGCGGCTTCCGCGCCGAAAACATCAGCATATACTTCATCAAGCACTTCACGCCCACGATCGTTATAGGCATAACCTGTTGAACCTGCAAAGTGAAAATCACTTACTTTTCGCTGTTGGAAAGCATTAATCACCTTCCATTGATTGTGATCTGTGATCCGATCAATCTGTTGCAGTTGTCCTTCAATCTGACGCTCCACTTGACGTTGAAGTTCAGATATTCCTGAATCAAAACTTACCATCTTACTTCATTCTCCTTCATAGCACGAATCTGACGTCGAATATCCATTATCGTGTAACGTATCCCATCAATATGTCATGAATATTACAATTCAATGAATTCTTCAAGTATATAACCAAATTTCTCATATTCACCTTTTTGCAATTCAACTTCATAAATTACATCATTCTCTTCAAAGCTGGTATCCACTACGTCACCAATTTTGTAGAGTACCGACGTAAGATCACCACGTTCTGCCGGAATACGGAAGCGCTTCGTATCACCTGTCAGCTCTGCCTGAATGAATTCACGGATTTTAAGCAGATCCTCCGAGTCTAATGCGCTTACTTTAATATGGCCTTTATCCAATGGAAGCATCTCAAGCTGCTCTGGTGTGCACGCATCTTTTTTGTTATACAGGACTAACTGCGGCTTGTCCCCTGAACCAAGTTCTTGCAAAATTGTATTAACCGTCCGCATCTGATCTTCACGCATAGCTGATGAGGCATCCACAACATGCAGGATCAGGTCTGCTTCATTCACTTCCTCCAGCGTTGCCCGGAATGCTGCAATCAGATCATGCGGTAGATTTTGAATAAATCCAACCGTGTCGGTAAGGACGATTTCTTTTCCACTTGGAAGTTCCATCGTGCGTGATGTGGGATCCAATGTAGCGAATAGCTGATCTTGAATATACACATCTGCAGCCGTCAACTGCTTGAGCAAGGTTGATTTGCCAGCATTGGTATAACCAATAAGAGCCACCTGAACAATACCTGTCTTTTTACGGCGTTCACGATGCAACTTGCGATGACGAGTCAATTCTTCTAGATGACGCTTCAGATCATCGATGCGACCACGGATGTGACGGCGGTCTGTCTCCAGTTTGCTTTCACCCGGGCCTCTTGTTCCGATTCCGCCCCCGAGTCTGGACAGGTTCTTGCCATGACCCGACAACCGTGGCAGCAAATAGCTATGTTGAGCCAATTCCACTTGAATAATACCTTCTCTAGTGTTGGCACGTTGTGCAAAGATGTCCAAAATCAATTGGGTACGGTCAATAATTTTGAGATCGAGGGTTTCTTCCAGATTACGAACCTGTGCACCTGACAATTCCTGATCAAAAATAGCCGTAGTTGCTCCGAGCTCCTCCGCGATTGCACGGAGTTCTTCCACCTTACCTTTACCAATGAACCATTTAGTATCACGTTTTTCCCTGTTCTGAGAAAGTACACTTAGCACTTCCACTCCAGCTGTCTCGGCAAGTTTCACCAGTTCCTCTAAAGAGTACTCAGGGTTGATACCTGTACGTTTTACATCATCCGTAACAAGACTCACCAAGACGGCGCGATCTTTTTTGACCATATCTGTATCATGCGTGCCATTTGTCATGTATATGTTCACTCCCTCTAATTACTAAATTAATCCGTTGATATACATTGCCACGAATATGCCATGGCATGCCTTAAGCCGAACCGGTTGGCCCGGCCGGCTAGTGTAAAAACTATATTATCGCTTACTTTCGCTCAAAGTTCAAATCCTCTGTACGGATTGTCATCAGCTCCAGTTTTCCTGGACTGCCTTCCGAGTAATGTTCCAACAAACGAACCGCCTGATGCCTGATCGAACGCTCAATGGCATTACGAACGTATCTGGCGTTACTGAACGCATGCAGCGAATCATTTTTTTCCTGAAGCAAATGTTGCTTTAGCTTGAGTATGGTCTGAGGCATTAGAATATAATCACGCTCTTTGGCCATAATCTCAGAGATTTGAATCAACTGATCAATGCTATAGTCTGGAAACTCCACTTGAATGGGGAAGCGGGAAGGTAATCCAGGGTTCGTCTGGAGAAAAAAATCAATCTCATCTGAATAACCAGCTAATATAAGGATGAATTGGTTTTTATTGTCTTCCATTGATTTTACAAGCGTATCAATAGCTTCCTTCCCAAAATCCTTCTCTCCACCGCGGGCCAAACTGTAAGCTTCATCAATGAACAATATCCCACCGAGTGCCTTCTTAACCAGATCTCTTGTTTTCTGTGCCGTGTGACCGATATATTCTCCAACCAGATCCGCACGCTCTACTTCAATAAGATGACCTTTACTCAACACACCCATCTTCTGAAAGAGTTTGGCAACGATCCTCGCCACTGTGGTCTTACCAGTCCCCGGATTGCCTTTGAAGATCATATGATACACGTGCGCACCACTAAGTAGGCCTGCTTCAGTGCGCATCTGAGCAATCTGTAGGAAAGCATAAATCTCAAATACCAAGTCTTTGATATTTTCAAGTCCAACCAGTTGCTCCAATTCACCCTGTATCTCCTGGAAGTGCGCATGTTTGGTTATACTCTTGGCTGCCTGTACTGCCGCTGCTTCATCTTTGACCAACATCTGAGGTTCCTGGTTACGCAACACAATATTAATTTGTCTGGATGGTCTGCCTCCTGGTTGCTCTCCTGCAGCCATGACCCGTCCGTTCATTCGCCATCACCTCTATTTTATCGGGCTGAACTCTCCTGATTATTAATGTATTCTATCAGGTGCTCCAATATTAGAAGGATCATGAAGAATTCTACGGATAGGTACATGTCTCAAATCTGAATGTTTTTTCGAAACTCTCCGTTCTCAAACAAACTCTGCCTGTGCTTCAGCGATAACTGAAAGTATGGGAATACATGTGCATCAATGGCATGCAGCAGTTCCTTGGCCGTCTTGTTCGCCAAGTCATAATCACCTGTCGTAATATGCTTCCGTGACAATGCATCTTCAAGCTCATCTTCATCCAGCAAAAATACTTCTCCATCTTTCAGTACAACGACATCCAGATACAGGTCATCAAACCAAGGAACACCCTGATCGGTTATCCCCTGACTGCGACATGTATCAATATACCATTCCACAATCCGTTTCTGATCGTCAAACATCGCCGTAACTACAAAATGTTCTCCCTTCGGATAGTATTGCAGCCAAGAATAACCTTTATCTGCGATACAGAAGGTACTGCCTCCATAAGTTTTCCACAGAGGTTCTTTCAAATCCTGTATGGTGTACAACGTAATATAACCTGTGAAAATTTTGGATTGAACGAACCGGCATGTGAATTGTCGGTTCGTAATCCGGCGCCAGTTCGCGCGGTCCCCGAATTTCCGTTTCATACGAACCCCTCTTTGCCGACTACAGGTCCGTGACCTGCTCTGATGTTATTGGTGAACAATGTAATAACGTCCGCATGATGGATTCCAGCGCTCTGGGCCCGCCCTTGCACAACATATTACGAATAGTTACAGCTTACCATATTTAAGGTTTACACTCAAAATCAAGCTTTGTCCCACCTATTCATCAAATCAGCTTCCATTACAGTTGGTTCTGTATAACACAAAAAACTGCTTCACCGGTTTCCCGGGAAGCAATTTTTTTTCAATGTAGCTATAATGTAGCTATTTAGTGATTCGTTGGCTTAGCCGGCGGTTCCAGCTTGAGAATCTGCAGGTGCATCTGTCCCTCCAGTATCCCCACTTGTTCCGCTGTCCGGGGTTACAACCTCGCCTGGCGTTGTTACGGCCCCATCATCGGGACCTTCACCATTTCCGCCTGGATCTGTTGTTCCCTGACCAGGTGGGGTCGTATTTCCTTCCCCAGGTTGACCGTTTCCGCCGTTATTACCGCCGTTGCCATTGTTTCCGTTATTACCATTACCATTTCCGTTGTTGCCATTTTCATTTCCATTACCGTTATTACCGTTCGAATTGCCATTATCCGGTGAACCATTGTCCGGATTCTCCGTACCTGGCTGCTCAGGATCTATCTCTGTTCCAGGGTCTATACCAGGATCAGGTTCCTCCGGCAGTATTTCCTGCGCTTCAATCATCAAGGAAATAGTGTTGGAAGGATCCGTCTCAAGTCCTGATGCCAAGTCGTAAGCTGTCACATAGTACTCATAGGTTAGACCAGGCAACGCACTTAAATCTTGTGCATTGGTCGCTCCTATTGCATCAATGAGATGAGTGAACTGGGCTTCAGATGTTTCTTTCCGATAAATCCGATATTGCGTACTCGCGTCACCCGTTCCAGTCCAACTCAGGGAGACAGTTTGTGCATTTGGATCGTATGATCCACTCAGCCCACTAACGGACAGAGCCGGCTTTTCTGGTTCTTCTACTGGCGGAGGTGCCTGCCCTCCAGCTGGTGCTTTGAATTGCTTCACTGGAACGCCTTTTAAAGCATCTCCCATGACTTTGGCAAAGAAAGCTGCTGACAGCTTACTGCTGTTCTTAAGCATATGATTGCCATCCGGATTGTCATAGCCCATCCAGACTGCGGCAGTCCATTCCGGGGTGTATCCAACAAACCATACATCACGGTTGGCACTGTTGCCAGAGATACCACTTTGAACTGTTCCTGTTTTACCCGCTACCGGACGATCCAGACGTGCTGAACGCCCCGTACCGTCATTAACAACGTTCTGCAGCATCTGTGTAAGCTGATACGCATTTTGCTCACTCATGACACGCGTTGTGTCCGAGTTATCGTGTTTGTACGTGGTTTTGCCTGCGCTATCCTTAATTTCCTTAATCGAATAGGCTTGACGGTATTCTCCGAGGTTGGCAAATGCACTATAGGCTTGCGCCATTTCCAGTGTATTTGTACCTTTACTTAGACCACCGAGGGCAATTGCCAAGTTTTTGTCTTCATCTGTCAGCTGTATACCTACACTCTTGGCAAAATTAATGCCTGTGTTAACGCCTATTTTATCAAGCAGCCAAACCGCAGGAATATTTTCCGACTTCGTAATGGCTTCCGTCATACTGATCGTTGAAGAATATCCATGCAAGTTACCAGGACAGTAGTTACCAAAACATTGCTTCGCATTACTCAGCGACGAATTGGCACTGTAATTTCCTGATTCAAGCGCAGGTGCATAAGACACTATCGGTTTAAAAGCTGAACCTGGTTGTCTTCGGCTCTGCGTTACACGGCTATAACCTTTAGTCTGATAATCCCGTCCACCCAGGAGGGCAACGAGGCTGCCATTCTCATGGTTCATGATAACCATGGAGCCTTGGACCTGTTGATCGTCTTTACTTGCCTCGAACAGACTATCATCTGTGAAGGCAGTTTCCATGGCTGTTTGAGCCTGAGCATCCATAGTTGTATAGATTTTGTATCCGCCGATATTCAGATCATCTTCCGTTTTACCTGTTACACGTTCAGCTTCACGGAGCACATAATCGATAAAACCTTGATACTTCTTGTCTTTCTCTGGTCGCTTGTAGTTATAATCTACATCTTTTGCTTTATCCATCTCTTCCTTCGTGATGTAGCCTTGTTCATACATTAGTTGGAGAACAACACCACGACGTGCCTTGGAATCGTTCGGATTGCTCACCGGATTGTAGGCAGAAGGCCCCTTGGGCATCGCGGCGAGTGTGGCAATTTCCCACAAATCCAGATCATTCAGATTTTTTTTACCAAAATAAAATTCAGATGCTGCTTTAATCCCGTAACGCTGATGACCGAAGAAAATCCGGTTCAGATACATCGTCAGGATTTCGTCTTTTGTGTATTTGCGCTCTAATGCCATGGCAATCGATACTTCCGTTGCTTTACGGAAGAACGTTTTGTCACGGGACAAGAACATGTTCTTGGCAAGCTGTTGGGTTAGTGTACTACCACCTTCCACCATGGAACGAGCCATGACGTCCTTAACCGCCGCACGCCCAATGGACCAGATATCCACGCCCTGATGATCGTAGAAGCGTTTATCCTCCGTTGCAACAAAGGCTTGCTTCACTAGCTCAGGAATATCATCTTCTTTGACGGGGTCCAGCTTCTGAATGGACAGTTCCCCCATTAATTGGCCATTGCGATCATATACTTTTGAAGTTTCATTAATTGTAGTTTTGTCCTTGTTGGCTTTGAGCAGATTTTCACCACTCACCATAATAAATAAATATCCGCCTAGTGCACAGAATATGGCGATTGCCATTGTGAAAAACAGTGTCCATCCAACGCGTTTACCCGTAATTTTTTTATTTTTAGAGGTCTTTGGCTTCGCTTTTTTGGGTGACTTATTATTGTTGTTGCGATTGTTAGACCTCGACAACGGATCGTTTGGCATGTTACCTCCTGACTCCCTTTCGGTTGCATAATTTCTAATCGTCTGTAGGCTTAGGCATATAATAAACATATTTTGCCCGGAATGAAAAGAACAACCCTTTATATTCAGGTTGCTCTGTTTCAATACCTATACTTGTAGACGAAATGGTTGGTGAAAAGGTTTCGTAATTTTTTTAAGCTTCGCCGCTGTTATCTTGCTGCATCAGCGATACGCTGCGTTGCGGCGTGAACGTGGAGATGGCATGCTTGTAGACCATTTGCTGGCGTCCGTCGCTGTCAATGACGATCGTAAAATTGTCAAATGCCTTGATCGTCCCGCGGATTTGGAACCCGTTGGTCAGATAGACCGTAGCAGGAATATTTTCTTTCCGCAGTTGGTTCAAGAACGTATCTTGGATGTTGATGGACTTGTTCATTAGCCGTACCCCCATTGGTTCATTTGAATTCGTGTTCAAGTAATATTCAATATCGCTGAGTAGCTTTCGTGCTATTATATCATGAACAGTTTCATATAATCCACAAAAACCCCTTGTCTGCTATTTTACACCCATTCTTGGCGAGGAGAACAAATAGAAGACTTATCCATTATACACCGCTTGTCCGTTTTGCAAAAGAGGGACAATTTTTTCAGTTTAAAGCACATTTATTCGTTGTTTGGCGAATGCTTAATCTCTACCATCTGTTCTAGTGATAAGTAAAAACCTCTATCCTTTTGATGACTAAAAGGTAGAGGTTTACATATCTTGATCTAATCGATGCCTGTCAGAAGAATACTAACAATCGCTCAAATCAATCAAATTTCCGTGTAATCAATTCACTTATCTGCTTGTATTTCCCTTCAAAATCCTGGGTATCCGTCATGTCCACCCATTCAATATCCTTCATATGGCGGAACCAGGAAAGCTGCCGTTTGGCAAACCGACGTGTATCCCTCTTCAACCACTCAACCGCAGCTTCCCAACTCACTTCCCCTTGCAGGAACGCTGCAATCTCCTTATACCCCAGTCCTTGCATGGAAATATGACCTCTGGCCACTCCGCGTTCCAACAGAGACTTCACTTCATCCACCAGACCTTGTTCGATCATCAGATCAATCCGCTCTTCTACCCGGGCGTACAACTTCTGCCGATCCATTGTCAAACCAACAATAAGAAGGTCATAAGGCGACTCTTTCTTCTGTACTGCCAGCTGATCAGACCACTTCTCGCCTGTGAGATGATGGATCTCAAGCGCACGTACAATTCGCCGCTGGTCATTCGGATGCAGACGATCCGCACTAACGGGGTCAACCTCCCTCAATCGATCATGAAGGGCCTGAGCTCCATTTAACTCAGCATAGCTGAATTGTTCCTCTCTGAACGCCTCGTCCGAACCGCTATCCGAAAATTGGAAGCCGTAACATACCGATTCCACATACAGACCGGTGCCACCTACAATAAAAGGCATTTTACCGCGTTCGTGAATTTCACTAATCAATCGTGTACAACTCTCCTGAAACTCGGCCACAGAATACGGATACTCCGGTTCATGGATATCAATGAGATGATGGGGTACACCCTTCATTTCTTCAGAGGTAATCTTGGCTGTTCCGATATCCATTTCACGATATACCTGCATCGAATCCCCTGAGATTATCTCACAATTGAAAGCTTGGGCAAGCTCGATGCTCATTCTTGTTTTGCCTACTGCTGTTGGTCCAACCAGCACAAGCAGTTTAGGTTTTTGTTTAACTTCCACTTTCAACATTAATCACTCCGTACAGGGTTTTTGCATTCGCCCGATCAAGTATTTCAAATCCGAGCCTGTCAAACTCCGCGCTGCCGCGCTTTTCTTTCATTACTACCCGTTTACGGGCAACCCGTTTCGCTTCCATAATACTCTGTTCATCCAGCGCGTGATCATTCGCATAATCTCGCAAGGGCTGTATAGCACTTGAATCCATCATTGGTTCACGGAACATGGGGTCAAAATATACGGTGTCACAGCTTTGATCTGGCAACGATCGAAGCAAATCGAGATGATTCGCATGATGCAGCTCAATACGCCGGAAAGCTTCATTTACCGCTGGCTTGATCGTCTCATATTGAGACATCCCCTCCACTAAGAGTGTATATAGTGGAAGAGAGCTCTCACATGCAATCACCCGTCCACTTTTGCCCACTGCAACCGAGAACACCAGTGCATCCGTGCCCAGTCCGGCTGTACAATCGATGATGGTATCCCCTTCATTCACCGCCCCCGCCTCCAGCAGTGGATCAGGTTCTCCTCGCAATATACGTTTGGCACGAACAAATCCCATGCTGGGGTGGAACTCCAGCAACGGTGAATCCTTCCGAAATAGACGCACTTTACCCTGGAGTACAACCAGAACCTCCTCCGCCTCATAGTGTTCAATCATCATGGGCAGAGACATTTTATTACGGCGCACGTAAGTACCCCCTGTTGTTTCAGCAAGGTTTCGGGCCCGCTCCACAAGTAAAGCCGCTTCCTTTTCACCGGTTGTAATATACATAGATTCCTCCTAAATAGCTACATAACACGTTTGAACAATTTTTCCAGATCATATGTTGAAAATGAAATCACAATCGGCCGCCCATGAGGACAAGTGTAGGGCTGACGACATGAACCCAGACGCTGAATCAGCACTTCCGCTTCCTGATCCGTCAGCTTTTGATTCGCTTTGATGGACGCCTTGCAGGAGCACATAATGGATGCAGCTTCTCGCATCTTGGCCACATCTATGCTGCGTTCGCTTAGTACCCATTCGGACATTTCTTCGATAATGTCTTTCTCGTCCCCTTTGGGGAACCAGAACGGGTGGGAACGCACGCGGAACGTCTGTCCACCGAAATGCTCCAAATATACACCTGCCTGCTCGAACCAGGCCAGCCTTGTTTTCAGCTTTTCCGTCTCCGAAGGTGTGAACTCCAGCGTAATAGGCAGCAGTAACTCTTGTGAGGCCTGGGCAGGATTGCCAAATTTCTCGTAATAGTACTCATAATTCACGCGTTCATGAGCGGCATGCTGATCAATCAAATATAAACCTTGGTCATTTTGCGCGATCAGATACGTACCATGATGCTGCCCGATCAGACTCAGCTCCGGAAATACGGGCATGGATGCATCCGATTTAATGGCAGCAGCAAGTTTAGTGGCATCAGGCAGACCTGAGGTTTTCCACGTCCGTTCACCTCTTGCAATCGAAGACGGGTTGTAGGTTGACCGAGCTTCTCTAACCGGTGAATATACGGAATCGGAGCGATACGTAGCTGGTTTGCCTTCAGCCAGCGGTTTCTCTGTTGCTCCACGACCTCCACCATCTTGAGAAGACAGGTCCGTTTTGGGAAAAGCTTCGGAAGAACTTGTACTTACATTCTTAGTACCTTCCTGCACGTTAGCGGTTGTCTGCCCCCCATCATGACTAGCAATCTTCTGCAAAATATCCCCGTTCCAACTTTCTAACTGCTCTGGGGGGTGTGTAATCTCAGGTGGAGCTTCGGGCAACGGCACTGTCTGTCCCTGTTCAGATACCGGTTGTGCTGTGGACACATCCGCCGGAGCATCCAAATCCAGATCATCATCTTCGGCAGTCAACTTCAGCGGTGCAGCAACAGGTTTCCCAAGTGGACCTTGTTGACCATATCCTTCTGCATCAGATGCATCTTTCAGCGGACCACGTGGAAAGAGGAATTGTTCCTGGATAAAGGAACTATCGTCTCCACGTCGAATCTGCTGTTTTTTGACCTGTGGAATCAGTACCTCCTGCCGGAGTATCCCCCGCAACGTCGTCTCTATGAATTCATACAGTTCTGGTTCCTTGCTAAAGCGAACCTCCAACTTGGCCGGATGCACGTTCACATCCACAAGAGATGGGTGCATCTCCAACTGCACCACGACAAGCGGGAAGCGATTAATGGGCAGCAAGGTATGGTAGGCTTTGAGAATAGCCTGATTGAGACCGTAATTGCGAACAAATCGCCCATTAACAATCGTTGACATACCATTACGATTCGCTCGTGTCCATTCTGGCAGGCTGATCAGCCCACTCACCCGGTAATCCAGACTTTCAGCCTGGATGGGAAGCATCGCTTTGGCAGCACTTGTCCCATAGATCGCTGCAACCACTTGCAGCAGATCGCCATTACCCAACGTCTGAAGCAACACATTCTCATTATGGCGCAGTCTGAACGAAATGTTTGGATGAGACATCGCCATTCGGTAAAGGACATCTGATATATGTCCCAGTTCCGTCTGGATCGTTTTCATATATTTGAGTCTGGCAGGTGTATTGTAAAATAGTTCTCTCACTGCAAAATCTGTACCTTGGGGTGAGGTTGCATCTTCATGAGAGACAAGGTTACCGCCTTCAATCACGATGCGGCGCCCCCGCCCATCATTGTCACTTGCCGACAATACCTCTACCTTGGATACTGCAGCAATACTCGCCAAGGCTTCTCCACGGAATCCAAGACTTGTGATCTGGAACAGATCTCGGCCATGGGCTATTTTGCTGGTCGCATGACGATAAAAGGCGGTTTCCATGTCCTCTGGCTCAATACCTGTACCATTGTCTTTGACACGAATACTGAGGAGTCCTCCCTCTTCCACCGTCACTTCAATCTTGGTGGCGCCTGCATCCACCGAGTTTTCGAGCAACTCTTTGACAACTGAAGCAGGCCGTTCGACCACTTCACCCGCCGCGATCTGGTTGGCAATATGTTCATCAAGCACATGTATTTTCGCCACAGTTTTTCCCCTCCCTTATACTCAGGATAATTGCTGTGCCTTTAATTTAAGATCATTCAATATCTGCATCGCCTGAAGAGGCGTCATATTCATGACATCGATATCTTTCATCGTACGGATGAATTCTCGCGCTGGTTTATCCACCACAACTACATCCGGTTTCGTTGCCACATTCGGCTCATCATCCCCAAAGATAGACAGTTGAACCACATCCGAATGGTTTGCGCCGGACTGTCCTTTGCTGTTTGATTTCTTGGCATGTTGCTTCCCGACCGAATCTTCAATAGAAACTGTGTAGTCTGAACTTTCCACAGTCTCATGCTCCCGAATCAATGGTGCTGAATCCGTGTGTTGGAATTCTACACCTTTTACATTCAGGCTCGCTTCCTGCTTTTCTTTTCCGATGTATTCACTGCCCACCGCTACCTGAGCAGCAGCATGTTCAAACCCATGCAACAGTCCATTAGCCCGCTCAATAATGCTATCAGGCAGACCTGCAAGGCGTGCACAATAGATACCATAACTGCTGCTGGCTGCCCCGGCAATCAATTTGCGCAGGAAATTAACTTTGTCACCGCTCTCCTGTACCGCCATAGAGTAGTTGGCCAGCTTGTCCAGACTCTCCTCCAGATGAGCAAGCTCATGGAAATGAGTTGATACAAGAGCTTTACAGCCGATAATATCGTGTACATATTCAATAACAGACTGTGCGATAGCCATACCTTCGCTGGTTGACGTTCCCCGTCCCAATTCATCGATAATAATCAGACTACGTGGTGTGGCTTTGTCCGTCATAACCTGAATGTCGGCCATCTCCACCATGAATGTGCTTTGTCCACCAATGAGATCATCCGCGGCACCGATCCGTGTGAAAATGCGATCCATGATCGGCAATTCCGCCTGACCCGCAGGCACAAAACAACCCACTTGCGCCAAAATGGAGATTAAAGCAACCTGTCGCATATACGTACTCTTACCAGCCATATTCGGACCGGTAATCAGCAGAATACGTGCCTCTTCCTTGGTCATTGCCGTGTGATTGGCAATAAATGCGCCATCTCGCATGACCGCCTCAACCACTGGATGGCGTCCTTCTTCCACAACCAGATCATAACCGTCGGTCAACGTAGGCCGTACAAAGTTGCGCTCAGCACTGATCACCGCAAAAGATTGATACACATCAATTTCCGCTACCTGTTCAGCCAGCTTCTGCAATCTTGCAATCTCTTTGTTCAGCCGCTCGCGCAGTTCTGCGAACAGCCCATACTCAATATCAACCATTTTGTCCTGAGCTTCGAGAATCAACGTCTCTTTTTCCTTCAACTCCGGCGTAATGTAACGTTCTGCATTGGCAAGTGTCTGTTTACGTTCATAACGTCCCTCAGGCAACGCGGACAGATTGGACTTGGTGATCTCGATATAGTAACCAAACACTTTGTTATATCCAATCTTCAGCGATCGAATGCCTGTCGCCTCACGCTCTCGCGCTTCCAGCTCCGCAATCCACTGTTTCCCGTTAACCGAAGCCTCACGCAATTCATCCAGACGTTCATGGTACCCTTCACGAATCAAGCCTCCGTCCCTTACCGATACCGGCGGCTCGTCCACAATGGCTTGCCCGATGGCTTCACGCAGATCATTGCAATCATCCATCGTTTCGGCAATATGCTGCAGCGTTGCAGAAGATGATCCTGCGCAATGCTGCCGTAGCCCTGGAATTTTCTCCAGTGATGACTTGAGCGCATTCAGGTCACGACCATTGGCATTACCAAACGCAATCCGGCCAACCAAGCGCTCCAGATCATAGATGTCTTTGAGTTCTGCCCGCAGGTCCTCACGCAATATAAACTGGTTGTACAACGTATCCACTGCTTCAAGACGCTCATTAATCTTCCCTTTTTGCAATAATGGCTTATCGACCCAGCGACGCAGCATTCTTGCACCCATGGACGTCTCCGTCCGATCAAGCAACCAGAGTAATGAACCTTTTTTGGAGCGTTCACGCACAGTTTCCACCAATTCCAGGTTTCGGCGGGTAAACGGGTCTAAAATCATATAATGATCCGGCTCATACGTTGAGATTTGTGTTAATTGTCCCAGAGAACGTTTCTGTGTCTCACTCAGATAGGAGAAAAGACGTGCAATGCACGCTTGACGTTCAGGCTCTAATCTTGCCCACACAGCCTCGCCAAACTGCTGACGGACCAGATCTTCCTTATTCTTTGTCCAGGACGTGTAGACCACCGGGCGTCCGATTGGAGATGCCTCGGCTTCTACCGTTTCAAGCAGCGCTGCATCCCCCACCAGCTCCGATGGTTCGTAGATGCCGATTTCATCCTTGAGCCATTCCTTGGAATAAGGTACGGATGTCACATACAACTCACCCGTTGACAGATCACAGGCCGCGAGCGCCAGCGTATTTTGATTACCTGTAAGACACACCATGTAGTTGTTGGATTTGTCCCCCAACGTTTTGCCTTCCATCACCGTTCCGGGTGTAACCACACGTACAATTTCACGGCGTACCATGCCTTTGGTTACACTCGCATCTTCCATCTGTTCACATATCGCAACTTTATATCCTTTTTCAATCAGACGCTGTATGTAATTGTCAGCCGAATGATAAGGTACACCGCACATCGGAATTTTGTCATCCGTGCCTCCGTTGCGTGCGGTCAGCGTGATCTCAAGTTCACGGGAAGCATTAATCGCATCCTCGAAGAACAATTCATAGAAGTCACCCAGTCTAAAAAATAGAAAAGCATCTTGTGCTTCGGCCTTCACTTGCAAATATTGTTGAATCATTGGCGTATACTGAGCCATGATGAATATCCTCCATCCCGTTCCTATAATGTCAAGAAGAAACGCGTCCTGGAAGGACAATAAGACGGTCAGGCACTGTGTTTGCGCCTCCGCCTTATGTGTTGGCTAATCGCCACTTCCTTCAAGGGTTGCTGCTCCATATCTTCCGTAGTAGCTTATTACTCATAAAAGACTTGTTTCTTATTATATCAAAAAAACGTCCGTACTTCATGAACCTGCCCGAATATTCCAGAGTTTGCGAATATCGCGGCTCTCATCCCAAGTTCTTCCCAGTTTTAATTGAAGGATTAACGGAGACGCATACCGTTCATAACGTGCATATCCATCCAACCTCTTCAGATCATCTACCAGAGTTGGAATGTGTTCCTTGATCACTTCGCGTTTTCCTTCATAAAAAGCAGTATGAACCTCAGCTTTCGCCAACGGACGCTGCCGTAATTGAGTATACCCACTCGCGATCAGACCTGCCAAGGCCACAACACCTTTCGCAACAAGAGGCGACACAAGAAAGCTGGGTAACGTACGATACTCAAACCCACCATAGGATTTCAGACGAAAATCACCAAGTGCTCCATAACGGGGCCGTCTTCCCGATCCACGGGGGTCTTGTAGAAATGCCAGTGGCAATGCCAGATAATTGTCCAGTGCACGAAGCAGTTCCCCGGTAAGATTCACCCCGCTAAAATGAATATGACCACCCAAAGGTAACCCCCGTTGTGGCATCCCTCCTGCCTGCCAGATGAGCGAGTGATCACTGATGCTACGGGAAGCGGCTGCGAATGCCCTCATCAGATGAGCCAGCAGTTCTCGTGGTTCGGAGCTGGGAGCAGGTCTCAGTTCGGCAACCGGATATATGCGCCGTCCACCAATCGTCACGGAATCACAGCCTGCCATTCCTGTACGTTCAAGAAATTTGGAGGCGGGTACGATTTTGGATTCCGGCATCTGCACCAGAAGAAACTCCGGGTCCATGCCGAGTATCGGAGTGGGTCTGTGACTCGCCTCATCATCCAACAGTTCCTGATGCTGCTTCCAGCTTTCCCTATAGGTAGCAGCAAGGTTGGTCACCCCTTTCCAGGGACACGGATCGATCGAAATGACTGCACAACCGCCGTTCCCTGAGGATTCCATTCGAACAGCTCCATGATCCAGCCCTAGCGTATACAGCGTTTTGATCGCAAGTCGTTCTATGCGCTTGAATAAGGTCGAACTCGCTTCACGCTCCAACAGAGTCTCCTGTGCCCCTCCCATGCCACTAGTATCCTTGCGCTTGATCCGGATCGCCTGCAGACAACTTATCTCTACATCATAGCGTACACGCAAGCCTGGTTCACGTTTGCGCCGATCTTGCAATGATAATACTTCAATGCCTGCCTGTTTCAACCGTTCTGCACGTTCTCCAGAAGTCATCCTTTCATATCGGCGCAGCGCTTCCTCCGCTTGTTCCATCACATTCATTACGTCCCCCCTCCCGGATCATGCAACTAAAATAAAAATAACCCCGCAATGCGGAGCCTTCCCGTGAAAGGTATTCCAGGCACATTGCGAGGCTCGTTACCACCCATTTTTCAATATTTAAGAAGAAAGAGGGCTTACGCCCTCTTCACCGCGCCTTCTGGCGCATATGATACCTTAGGTTATCAAATACAGGCGTCAAACTCACAGCTCATCGTCGAGCAGATCGGGATCGAGATCGTCATAATCTCCATCGGCACTACCAAAGTCATAGTCCTTGTCTTCGTAATCACCGCAACCATCTGTGCAGACCTTCACACAAACTTTAGTCTCGGCAACGAGTTCCACAGCGAATTCCCGTTCTACCCGGATAATTACACTGCTTCCACCTGCTGATACTGTGGCTTCCACACAGCTAGGTTCCTGCGTTGCATCCGCAGATACCTCCACTGTGGAAGTCCGGTGTTTCGGGTCCAGATAGGACAAAGGCACATGTTCTACATACGAGACCGTTTCTTTGGCTACATCCGTCTGCGAATTCTTGTCGTAGGAATACCAAATGTTGATATCGTAAGTACCAATAACTTCAATTCCGTCACCCGCTGATACGGCTTCATATTGGTGGTTGATAATCCAAGCCCCCAAAATACTTGTCGGACCATTTGGCGGAGTCACGGTATGTGTTACGGTAGAGAACTTACGACCTTTGCCGCAGATCGCCTTCGTGATAATCTCTCTACATTGATGTTTATGACTCAATGACATCTTTAAACCTCCTCCATACAATCATTCACTACAAGTGTATGCAGGGCATTCGTCTAGGGTGACAACTATTTTCTATTATTCGTTTGTAGATTGGAACCGGTCCGAGATTGGGGACGGCGCTTTGTCCTTCTTCGCAACTTTCAGATACAGCGCGAGTTCCCGGCACAGCTGGAGAATTGCAGAACGAATCTCGAATTCTTCCCTTGTATCCGGCAGCTCCATACGTTTGAATTCTTCCTGCACATCTGCAAGAAGTTTTTCAGTTCGTCCGGTGTAGGATTCAGTAAGTACATCCTGACTAAGTTGATCGAACAGCTCCGAGACCATTTCTGCATGTGGCATCTTCTGATAGATCTGGGACACCAGATGCATCATGTGCTGGATGGAGTCCAGTTGCGTTTTGCGCATATAGAAGTAGACACTCCATTCCTCATTCGGATGAATCACCTGATTCTCCAGAGAACGCTTAGCAGCATCAATACCGCCAAGTATCGCTTTATCTGCTTCAATCAGCTCTCTCCCCGCCCATGCTTCATTGGGATTACGCAGCGTGGCCGCAAATTCCTTGAAAATCTTCGAGAAGAGTTCATCGATTCGTTTGCGAATGCGCAGCATCTGTGGATCTGCTGCCGGCATATAGGCCAAGTTAACCGCCATTGCGGAACCAAGACCAATTAACAGCAAAGCAATTTGTACGAGGACGACATGCACGTCCATCTCCCCGCCGCCGAACACCCGAAACACCACAACAGAACCTGTAACAATACCTTCTTTGAAGCCTACCCGGACAATAGCCGGGAATGCGATCAATATGTATACGGCCAGCACCCAATAATGGAAGCCTAGAAAGTGAAAAAGTACACTTGCAAATAAAAGTCCAACGACGGAAGCAAAGAACCGCGCCGATATGGTGCGAATACTTCGTTTTCTCGTTACATCCACGCCAAGAATGGCAAGCAATCCCGCTGATGTTGGTCCTGGCAAGCGACACCAGTCTGCAATCAATACAGCCATTAATGCGGCGATTGCAGTTTTAATTACCCTAAAACCCATTTAACATTCCATCTCCTCTAAGCTGCAAAAAAAATTCTAGCCAGCTCGTCGCCTCATTCATTTATCATGACTAGTATGTCTCATCCAAATGTAAACTAGACGACATCAACCGACATGCGCATGCATGCCGGTCACAGCAACACGCCCCGAATGAGGGACGCTGGCAAGTTAGATCGTTGCGACAGAACCTCAAGGCCCTCTTCTCCAATCATCGCATTCATTCCGGATCTGCGCGGAATAATCATACTAAATATGGTACTTGATTTTACGGTATCGGGCAACGTGACACCCCTTGTGAAATTGTATACATATCATACCCGGTCACATTACGAGTAAAACACTTCCGAATCACCTGCGGCCAGCCAGCATTTTGCGTTCTGCATAGACAACAAGTTGGTACATGGCTGTTGCAACTGCAGCAATAATTAACAGACTCGATAATACAAGTGTGAAGTTAAATACTTGGAATCCGTAGATAATCAGATAACCGAGCCCTTGTTTGGCGACCAGAAACTCACCCACAATTACACCCACCCAAGCCATGCCCACGTTCACTTTCAAGGTGGAAACAATCGCCGGAAAAGAAGCAGGTAATACAACTTTCGTAAAAATCTCGGAACGGACTCCACCAAACGTACGAATGACTTTAATATAATTGGGATCCACTTCATTGAAGCTGTTATACACGACCAATGTTGTGATAATAACCGTGATGGACAATGTGGTCATAACAATGGCTGTAAAACCCGCGCCGAACATAACAATAAAGATCGGGCCAAGTGCTACCTTTGGCATACTGTTGAACACAACCATATAGGGGTCCAACACTTTGGACAAAAAAGGAGACCACCAAATTAAAACCGCAAGCAAGGTTCCAACGAGTGTTCCCAGTGAAAAACCAACTGCCGTTTCCCCTACAGTTACCCCAACATGTGCCCATAATTCGCCACTAGCGATGTCCTTGCCAATCTGAGCAAAAATCTTACTCGGATAACTGAATAACAATACATCAATCCAGCGAAGTCTGCCTGCCACTTCCCATAGCAAAAACATACATACGAGCATAGATAACTGTACGGCAAGCACTTGATGTCGCCATCTGGCAACCTGCTGAATATGATTCCGATGCAGCTGCCCCATCCATTCGTCACGCTTTTCCTGCTTCGGAGTCATTGGATTCACGCGTCTTTCTCACCTCCCCCGGACTGATCCAGTTCACTCCATAACGCCTGAAACAACGCATTGAATCCTTCTTGCTCTCTGGCACGGAACGGCTGAGCCTTCCGAATTCCATCGGGGATGATAAACTCACGACGGATGCGGCCTGGATTGCGATCAAGCACAATGACGCGGTCACTGACGGCAATGGCTTCAGACAAATCATGGGTAACGAGAACGGACGTTTTGCCAAACTGTTTTAACGTGTCCGAGACCAAATCCTCCAGTTGCAGCTTGGTTTGATAATCGAGTGCTGAGAATGGTTCATCCAACAATAAAATTCCCGGATCGGTTGCCAACGTGCGCACCAGCGCTACTCGCTGTCTCATGCCCCCTGAAAGCTCTGAAGGGTACTGATTCTCCGTTCCGGCCAACCCCATACTTATCAGCAGTTCCCGTACACGCTCACGGCCTCGTTCATCCAATCTGCCTGTCAACTCAAGTCCGATCAAAGCATTATCCAGAATCGTCCGCCATGGAAACAGATAGTCCTGTTGCAGCATATAACCAATCTGCGCTGAAGGGCCGCCTACGAGCTTGCCTTTAACCTTAACCTCTCCTTGAGTGGGTGTGAGCAGCCCGGCGATGATCGACAACAATGTCGTTTTACCACATCCGCTCGGTCCAACCAGACTGACGAACTCTCCTTTTTGGATCTCAAGACTCAAGTCTTCAATCACCAATGAAGCTTCCCGCACGCTGACGTATACTTGAGAGATCCCCTCCAGTCGGATCACACTTTCGGATTCAGGCATTCGGCTCACTTCCTTTCCTGAATACCCCATTACTTCGATTTCGTAGCTTCTTCCGCATAGGCATTATCCACAATTGCATTCAAATTCACGCGTTCTTTCAACTCTCCGGCGGCACTCATGACATCCAGCAGATTGTTCCACTCTTCTTCATCAATGATTGGGTCCGTTGCATAGGTGCCCTGTTCCTTATAACGGTTCACACTGCTAACCAGAATGGCTGGATCGATATCTTTGAAAAAAGGAGTTATGACTTCTGCAATCTCTTCAGCCGTATGGGAATCTACCCATGCTTGCGCTTTGTGCAGACCGTTCGTAAACTTCTGCACGATATCCTTATTGTCATTAAGATAGCTCTGCTTCGTCATAAAGACGGTGTAAGGCAGATGACCGCCTTCTGCTCCAAACGATGCAACAACCTTACCCCGACCTTCTTGTTCAAAGATGGATGCCTGGGGTTCAAACAGTTGAACATAATCTCCCGTGCCTGAGGCGAAAGCAGACGCAATGTTGGCAAAGTCCACATTCTGTATCAGCTCCAGATCACTTTGCGGATCGATGCCATGTTTGTTGAGCGCGAACTCTCCTGCCATTTGTGGCATGCCGCCTTTGCGCTGACCGAGAAATGTGGAATCCCTCAGTTGCTCCCAATCGAAGCTACCTTCCGGGTTACGAGCGAACAGAAAAGTACCATCTGTCTGGGTGAGTTGGGCAAAGTTAATGACCGGATCTTCCGCTCCCTGCTGATAGACGTATATGGACGTCTCCGCTCCTACCAGTGCGATATCCACCGAACCTGCGAGCAATGCCGCCATCGTTTTGTCACCACCAGCAGTCGTTTGAATATCCACCTCCAGTCCCTGCTCTTCAAAAAAACCTTGAGCCACAGCCACATACTCCGGTGCGTAAAATACCGAACGAGTCACTTCGCCAATCGTAATCTTGGCTTCATTCTCTTCCTTATTACAGCTGGTGAGCGCCACAATGATAATCAGCAGAATAACGATGCCCCGGACGAACCATGGCGTGTATTTCATGTTGTTTCCCTCCTTCACTGGTTTCAGCAGTTTCTCTCTATTATGGATATGCCGATGCCCAACAAAAGGTTAAGAACTTGAATGCAAAAAAGAGCCGGGCAATGATGCCCGACTCTTCAGCTCTTCGAAATGTTATTCAATATGTTATTTATGGGATACCTACAGCTTGTAAATCTCGGCGTATTTGGCTTCCAGATAATCGGCCAGATAATCCGGGTTCAATTCTTCACCCGTTACGGCAACAATCAATTCCGAAGGTGTACGACTTTTGCCATATCGATAGATCTTGTCTGTAAGCCATTCCTTAATTGGAATCAGATTACCTTCGGCAATAAGGGTATCAAACTCCGGCATTTCCTTGCGCAATGTATGTAGAATTTGAGCTGCATACATATTACCCAGAGAATACGAAGCAAAGTAACCAAAGTCACCACCAGACCAGTGAACATCCTGAAGAACGCCGTCTCCATCATTCGTTGGCATAATACCGAGGTATTCCTTGTATTTTGCATTCCAGGTCTCTGGCAGGTCTTTCACTTCTAAGCCATCGTTGAATAACATTTTCTCAATCTCATATCGGATAATAATGTGCAGGTTATAGGTCAGTTCATCCGCTTCAATCCGAATGAGTGAACTCTCCACCCGGTTGATTGCACGATAGAAATCTTCCAGTTCAACCTCACTCAGTTGTGGGAAATGCTGCTGCAAATCTTTGTAATAACGTGTCCAGAATGGTAGGCTGCGACCAATCATGTTCTCCCAAAGACGAGACTGGGACTCATGAATCCCCATGGACGTTCCTTCGGCAAGCAGGGTACCCTCCAGACTGTCATCAATATTTTGCTCGTACAGGGCATGTCCGCCCTCATGCAGTGAACTGAAGACTGCGCTTGCTACATCATCTTGCAGATAATGTGTTGTGATCCGCACATCACCCGGGTTAAGGCCCGTTGCAAAAGGATGAACACTCTCGTCCAATCGTCCAGCTTCAAAGTCATAACCCATTTGTTCCAAGATGAACAGACTGAACTTTTCCTGCTGTTCGGTGTCAAATAACTGATTCAAGAACTCTGTATTTGGCTTGTTTTCCGAAGCATTGATCTTCTCTTGCAGGGGCACCAAACGTGCTTTGAGGCGGGCAAATACAGCATCCACTTTCTCCACAGTCAGATCCGGCTCGTACATATCAAGCAACGTATCATAACGCGTATCCTTCACACCCCAATAATCAATAAACTCTTGTTTGAGCTTAACGATATCTGTCAGATAAGGTGAGAATCCTGCAAAATCACTGTTATGCTTGGCATCTTCCCATGCGGTTTCGGACTTGGCCGTGAGCACGGTATATGCTTGTACTTTCTCAGGCGGTACAGATTGACTGCGATCATATTCTTTCTTGCAATCTTCAACCAGACGACGATCTATATCTTCGAGCTGTTCCAATACCGCTGGAGTAGTTAATGCATCCAGGTAAGTCTTCATGTCAGCCGAGGTTTGCAGCTTGAATGCTTCGGTGGACAACATACCCAGCGTCTCCGAACGGGTCGGAACGCCTTTTTTCGGCGCACCTGTGCGCAGATCCCAGTGAAGCAAACCAATGGCTTCATGATAGCTCTTAATTTTACGAGCCAGATTGCGGAAGGATTCCAAATGTTCCTGTGTTTGTTTATCCATTGTTATCGTTCACCTCTTCAAAAAAAATGTTATACCCTATTGATGATACTTTTTGCATTGCGTATAATCAACTTTTAACAGATGAAAATTGCATTATTCTCCTAAAGATACGTGTTCAAAAAGTCTGGTTTTCATTACCGAGAAGATAGAAATGGAGTTCAAATTCGATGCTGATGATGCCCTCAGGCATGATTCGTAATCAAAAGTGGACTTTTTGAACAACCTCTAAAAGGGTTGGATTAATGCCATCTGCTGACCGTGAAATACTATTAACGCAAAGGCGCGTAGGACAAGCTGCATCAAATGCAAGTGGCCGTGCTCGTCGTATTGGATAACAGGAGGCAATGGACATGAACAACATTCAAGAGATTTTGGCTTACAACAAAACATTTGTCGAGACCAAAGAATACGAAAAGTATACGGCAGGCAAGTATCCAACCAGAAAGATGGTCATCATCACCTGTATGGACACCCGACTGGTGGAAATGCTGCCCAAGGCCATGAACTTGAAAAATGGCGATGTAAAAATTATTAAAAACGCTGGCGCAATTATTTCTCAGCCTTTTGGATCTGTCATGCGTAGTGTACTTGTCGCCATCTATGAGCTGGAGGCTGATGAAGTCCTGGTTGTGGGGCATACGGAATGCGGTATGGCTTCCCTGCACGCCGAAACCATGATTGGACATATGGTTGAGCGTGGTGTATCTGAGGAAGTCATGACTACCCTGGAGAATTCGGGCATCCGTTTGCAAAAGTGGTTGCGTGGGTTTGACAGCGTCGAAGAAGGCGTAAAGCATACTGTGGAAGTGATCAAGAAACATCCTTTACTTCCTCCCAATGTACCCGTCCACGGCATGGTCATTGATTCTGCCACAGGTCAGCTTGATCTTGTCGCTGAGGGCTATGGACAACAGTAATCTCTCTAAATGGTTTGGAGTGCGGACCTTATGGTTCGCACTTTTTTTGTCTAAATTAAGGCAGTTGTTCTGTCAGGTTGTCAAACCATACAGTTTCAGTGTACACTTTTATGAAAGCGGTCAAAGAAAGCGAAATCGATTGTTATCTGATTGTTTTCTCTGGCCCAGCCCTAATATTAAGGAGACATGTGCATGAACATACTTTCCTACGGATTGCTCGGGCTGCTTACCCGCGAGGAGTCATCGGGCTATGATCTGATGCTGAAAATCCAGCCACATTGGCAGGCGAAACACAGCCAGATCTACCCACTCCTGTCCAAGATGGAAAACGATGAGTTATTGGCCTCCCGCTGGGTACAACAGTCTGACAAACCGGACAAGAAAATGTACGCAGTTACGGAAAAAGGCATTGAAAAACTCTTGGAATGGATGATTACTCCTGTTACCGCACCGGTTACACGCGATGAATTTAATTTGCGTATTTTGTGCGTTGGCATAGCGGAAGACGGAAGCATGAGACGCATTCTAAATGAGCGTAAAAGCTGGTTTATGGAACGCATACGTTATTTCGAGGATTTGAAGTCACGTATACCTCTGGATAATCTTCGTGTAGGCAACCGAGATTTTGGAAGCTACATCCTGGTACAAAAAGGGTTAATGCATGCGCAAACAGGCCTCGAATGGTGTAACTGGGTTACCCAATTGCTTGATGGCCAAGCTGCAATTCAAGACCCAAGTCCAAGCGTTTCAGAAATTTAATCAAAATTTGAAACGTTCCTGCAAGTTGACCGTATTACATGAGTAAAGCCCATTTTTGGGTGATTCCAACAAATTAATCGGGGGGTTACGATCTTTACAATGAAGAAAAAATTTGGAGTTAAACATCTAATGATGGTATTTATGGCCTTTACATTATTGTTCGCAACAGTGGGAGTAACGAATCCGGATTCTGCGGATGCAAGACGTGGTGGCGGATTCAAATCTGGTACGAAAAGTTATAGCAATACACCTAAGAAATCCGACTCCAACAGTAACGTGAATCAATCCAATTCCGGTAATAAATCCGGTACTGGTGCAGCTGCAACTCGTGGTGGTGGATTCTTCGGCGGTGGCGGCGGATTCATGAAAGGCATGATGCTTGGTGGTCTTGCTGGTATGATGTTCGGCGGATTGTTCGGTGGCATGGGCGCTCTGGGTAACATCCTTGGATTGCTCGTGAACGTTGCAGCAATTATGTTGATTGTTATGCTGGCTATGGCACTCTTCAGAGCCATCTCCAATCGTCGCAAACCTGCAGCAGATGGTCGTTATGACCGTCGCAATGATCGTGATGATGACCGTAACAGAAACGGACGGTACTAATCTCTATGGTTCTGAGCATGGATGAAATTGTGAATGCAATCTGTATTCATATGGCAGAACGTAAGGGTGTACGTCCAACCGATGTGAATGTAGAACTGAGCTGGGAAGAAGATACAGGTTATTCCGCTGAAGTTTGGATTCAAGGCCGTAGTCAATATCTGGTGGAGTCCAATATGATTGAAGCGATTCTTCGTTACCTGCACAGTGAATACAACATCCGGGCGTACCGTGAGAATGTACGACTTGATCTGGATGAAGAGATCACAGCGATCGTTAATCAATAAACTACGTCAAGCAATGACCTGTTATACGAAAGACCGCCTCCCCTCTGTCGCCTGACAGAGATGGAAGGCGGTCTTTTTGTTTCTGTATTTGTGGTTTTATTTGTGTGTCTATTGCAGTCTCTATACGTCTCTGTGTTACGTTCTAATACTCAGACACTACGATTGGAGTTTAACCAAGCTGTAATTCTTTTTACCTTTACGGATAATGATGAATTTACCGCCAATAGCGTGCTCTGCCGACACCGTGAATTCAAGCTCCGTGATTTTCTCGCCATTCATGGATATCGCACCTTTGGTGACATCCTCACGCGCCTGGCGCTTGGATGGCTCCAGACCCAGATCTACGAGCCAGTCGACGATATTTTTCGCTTCGCCGTCCGTCTCGAATGTTGGCATTTCCTTGAAACCCTGCTCGATTTCATCCGCCGTCAGGGAACGGATATCTCCACTAAACAGCGCTGCTGTAATCCGCTTAGCCTGTTCGAGCATTTCTTCGCCGTGAACGAATTTTGTCATTTCTTCCGCGAGTGCTTTCTGTGCTTCACGTTTGTGTGGCTCTGTCTCTACCTTTACAGCCAAAGCTTCAATTTCTTCTTTGCTCAGGAAGGTAAAGTATTTCAAGTATTTGATCACATCACGGTCATCTGTATTCGCCCAGAACTGGTAGAATTCAAATGGTGTCGTTTTGTTTGGATCAAGCCAGATTGCGCCGCCAGCTGTTTTACCGAATTTGGTTCCGTCGGATTTGAGCATGAGCGGAATGGTCAGACCGTACGCCTTCGCTTCAGATCCTTCTTTTTTACGAATCAGATCAAGACCACTCGTGATATTCCCCCATTGATCGGAACCACCGATTTGAAGCTGTACATCTTCGTTCTGGAACAGGTGCAGGTAGTCGAGTGATTGAAGGATTTGGTAGGAAAACTCGGTGAACGAGATTCCGCCTTCCAGTCTGCTCGCAACTACATCCTTAGCCAACATTGTATTGAGGTTAAAGTTTTTGCCGTAGTCACGCAAGAATTCAATGACATTGATTTTGTGCGTCCAATCGTAGTTGTTCACCATGCGAACCTGATTATCACCGTCTGTTACAAACAACTTCTTCATCTGCGCTGTCAGTGCATCGACATTCTCCTGCACTTGCTCCATCGTTTGCAAAGAACGTTCTGCCTGACGACCACTTGGATCACCAATCGTGCCTGTAGCCCCACCAATCAAAATAACCGGACGGTGTCCTGCCAGTTGAAAACGTTTCAGCATCATGAATGGAATGAGATGTCCGATATGCATGCTATCCCCCGTAGGGTCAACGCCGCAGTACAAAGAAACGGACTTCGTTTCAGTCAATTCACGTAATCCCTCTGCATCCGTCTGCTGGTTAATGGCGTCACGCCACTGTAATTCATCAATAATATTCATTTGTATAACCCCTTTTCTATCCTCAAGATTCAGTCATGATTCTACGTTGAATTACGAAATTACACGCTGGATCGGCTTTTTTGGACACAAAAAAATCGCCTCCTTGTCTTCATTAGACACAGGGACGATTATTATAACCGTGGTACCACCCAAATTGCATGGACAACACGTGACCTTAACACGTTATCCATACCACTTTTGGCAATATATCGTTTGCCCATCCGCTTGGCATTACCCAAGTACTCCAGAGTGTAATTCGCAGCCCTTGTATGTATCAGGTTCCATCAACCCCTGACTTTCTGTAACAGGGACAAAGCCGCTACTGCGCTCTATCAACGTGATTCATGTATTCAATTTATAGCAAGTATAGCCGAACGTTTCAGTCATTGCAAGACCAAGTATTAATCTTCGAACAGAACAACGGATGCATAGTTGAAACCAGATTATATGATCATCATGTTCAATTTTCCGTGATAATAACCATACGCTTTCTCCGCGATCTGATCCTCATTGTTCCAAAACTGCTGATCCAGCGCATCTAACTGCTGCTCTTGTTCCTTTGTCAGGAATTTAGGAATATCCCACAGTTCGGTAAGCCTTTCATCCTCTTTCAAGTGCTCAATACAGCCGTATGCTGACGTTATAATCTCCACGACTTGAGTCGCACCAATGATATGTAATGCCCGCAACGCGTAACGGTATACCTCTTCCCCCCAGTTACAGAAAAACTGTATAAAACCGCCATTAAAGATATCCGCCTCTAATAACCATAAAGCTGCAATGTCCTGCTCGTTCGAAGTCAACGAAGTCCAGCCCTGTTCAGATTCATTCTTTTTTTCGACAAATAACACAGCATAGTCATACCATACATCATTAATATCTTGCTCACTCACGTAACACACCTCACTTTTCTATATGCTCAGGTCCTTCATCACTTCATTTGTATAGTTCAAATGCGTTTGTTTATTATCCACGCCATGTCTTTCCAACAACCCTACATGCGTCGCGGTGAAAATAATATCTTCCAGCAGCCAATAGATGTCTCCATCCGGCTGTTTCACCCGTTTCTCCAATGAGACGAGACCACGTTCGTATATTCGAACGATATACGCATCTTCTCCAGTCTCTACATAGGGCACCCCATCCCATTTAAAAGTCTCATACAAGCGGTTAACATAGTTCTGCATCTGTTCCCTAGGGAAAGATGTACTAACATCGATGACAGAATGAAAAAATGAAAAAGCTGCCGAAGGCAGCCTCTTCATTCCATACTGTTCAATCAGGTTCCACAAAAAGTCTGATACGAAGTATTGCATTGTGCTGGTAGTTCGGCATATTCAGCCTGCTCAGGTGAGTGCTCAAATGGATCTGAAAGAACTGCCAAAAGCTTCTGCATCACGCTAAGATCTCCGTGGTTCTCCGCTCGCTCAAGAGCTTCCTCGACCCGATGATTGCGGGGGATGACCGCTGGATTGTTCGTTCTCATCAACTCCTGAGAGACTTCCTTCGCCCCTTGCTGTCTGTCCAATCTTGCTTGCCACCGCTCATGCCATTCAGCAAATTCTGTCGTGCCAAACAAAGCTTTCTCTTCCAACATATCAAAGGTCAATGCCAGGAACGTATTGGTGTAATCTGCACTATGCTTCTCCATGAGTTCAAGAAGATCCTTAATCAGGGCTTCATCTTCGGCCTCTTCATCCAACAAGCCCAGTTTGGCACGCATTCCCTTGAGCCAATGATGATGGTACAATTCAGAAAATTGTGCGATGGCATCCTGAGCGAGTTGCACGGCCTGTTCTTCATCTTCATGCAACAACGGCAGAAGTGTCTCGGCAAATCGAGCCAAATTCCACCCAGCAATATACGGTTGATTGCCATACGCATAGCGACCTTGTCTGTCAATGGAGCTGAATACGGTCGAAGGATTGTAAACATCCATAAAGGCGCACGGACCATAATCGATGGTCTCACCACTAATGGCCATGTTATCCGTGTTCATCACGCCATGAATGAAACCAACACGCTGCCACTGGGCAACGAGTGCCGCCTGCCGTTTAATCACTTCCTGAAGGAGCAGAAGATAGCGATTCTCAGCTTGAGCAACATCAGGAAAATGTCGATGCAACGTATAATCAGCCAACGCCCGAAGATCGTCGATAGACCCCCATCTGGCTGCATACTGGAAGGTTGCTACTCGGATATGACTGGAAGCCGCCCGGGTCAATACGGCACCAGGCCGCTCTGTTTCGCGGATAATGTTTTCTCCTGTTGACACCACCGCCAGACTGCGTGTCGTTGGAATCCCTAGAGCATACATCGCTTCACTAATGATATATTCACGCAACATGGGTCCAACAGCAGCTCGTCCATCCCCTCCACGAGAGTAGGGTGTTCTTCCTGAACCTTTCAGCTGGATATCCACTCGCTCGCCCTGGGGCGTAATCTGTTCTCCCAGCAGCAAAGCCCGTCCATCACCAAGCATGTTAAAATTGCCGAATTGATGTCCTGCGTAGGCTTGAGCCAAAGGCTCGGCCCCTTCCGGAATCAGGTTACCTACAAAAATTTCCGCTCCTTCATCACTGTCAAGAGACTCCACATCCAGTCCCAAGCTGGATGCAAGCAGTCTATTAAAAATGATTAGCTTTGGTGATTCAACGGGCACTGCGCCCTGACTTGTAAAAAAGGGTTGCGGTAACTTCGCATAACTATTCTCCAAATTCCAGCCTTTGTTCAACGTTTCTTGTTGCATGGTGATCACAACTCCTTTTCTGTACCCAAGGGGTATCCCCTGGTTTTATTTTAGCCTTGTGAACCATTGCTCATTTATGTAGTCGCATGGAAATTCAATTCAAGAGGTTGTTGACTTAAACGAACATATAAAATGTTCTTGATGAAACTTTAGCATATTTGCATGCCTTTTGCATTCCTCATGAATCGTAAGCACCAAAAAATCCAAGAAGTTTCTTTGCCAAGTGGAATCATTGTCTTACATTCCACTTCCCAGAAAACCATCTTGGATCTATTCCGCTTACTACCATAATACATGTCTGTTATTACAAGGATTAAGTGTGTGCTTCCTGAGCCTGTACAGGTTGTACTGGCAAGCTCTCTTTTTTTCAAAGCGAGGTTAAAGAAGACACTAAGCAGGATAGCTGACAGGCTTCCCGTGATAATACCATCGCTAACAATAATCCAAATACTTTGAGGAAGCTGGGCAAACAGGTCGGGTACAGCAGTAACACCGAGCCCAAGTGAAACGGAGCAAGCCACGATCAATAGATTGGATTGTTTGCCAAAGTCGACGTTTTGCAGCATTTTGATCCCGGATGAGACGACCATTCCAAACAGGACAACAGTCGCTCCTCCGAGGACAGCACTTGGAATAATGGTTGCAAAAGCAGCTACTTTCGGAATGAGCCCCAGAAAGACCAGAATACCTCCGGCTGCAACAACAACATTGGTCGTCTTCACTTTGGAGAGCTGAACCAAACCAACATTCTGTGCAAATGTATTGTATGGAAAAGCATTAAAGATGCCGCCAAGGACAAACGCAAGACCTTCTGCGCGATATCCCCGTGCCAGATCGTTTTCGTTGATCGGTTGATCACAGATTTTGCTCAAAGCCATAAATACACCTGTTGATTCGATGATAACCACCGTACCTACAATAATCATTGTAATAATGGGGCCGATTTCGAAGGTAGGCCATCCGAAGTAAAAGGGTTGAGGTAAATGGAACCAGGAGGCTTCCTGTACAGAGGCTAAATTCACTTTTCCCATGATGGCTGCGATGAGGGTTCCCACGATAATACCAAGGAGAACAGCCAGGGATCTAACAAACCCGCGAGCATATCGATTCAGGATTAGAATGAACAGTAATACACCAAAGGAAAGCGCCAAATTGTCCAAACTTCCGAAATTCTCGCTGTTTGCTCCACCCGCCATGTTTTTAATGCCGGTTGGAATCAGCGCAAGACCGATGATGGTTACCACTGTACCGATCACAACTGGCGGAAACAATTTGACGATTTTGCTGAAAAATACGGCAAAGATGACGATAAATAACCCCGCTGCGATGATCGACCCATATATGGCAGGAATTCCATATTGCGATCCAATCGCAATCATGGGTGTCACCGCTACAAAAGAACTTCCGAGCACCGCTGGCAAACCAATACCCAAGTACTTCCCTTTCCGAGCCTGAAGCCATGTTGCAATCCCACACGTTAACAGGTCAATGGATACAAGATATGCCAATTGCTCTGCAGTCAGATTTAGTGCTCTGCCCACAAGCAAAGGCACCAGAATTGCTCCCGCATACATCGCGAGTACGTGCTGAATCCCCAGTGAAAAAATTCTCATCTTTTTGGTTTCTTTCATCCCACGTTGCCCCCCCTGAAATTAGAATCAACCGAACCGCTGCAAAATCATGTTATGTTGATTCACATTATATAAACTATTCAGGGAAGTTCCATGATTCATAACATAGAATTGTGATAAGAGATAAAGAGCCCAACTAAAATTGGGCGTGTTATACAAAAGGTACTCTTAAACCGTTGATGTCGCGTTATATTAGTTGACACAGAAAAACAAAAGTACTCTTTACACTCAGAAGCAATGGAACATGAACTTTGGATTTAACTTCAGTGATTCATGTAAATTCATGTTAATGCATAATGTCAGAACATGAATTCTTTCATATTCTCAGCTTGTCGAGTTAAGAGGTTTGATGTTAAAATGCTGCTCCATTACCTCTCCGTTCTGGTGAACCATCTCCGTAAAAAACACTTCTTTTCTGTTCATCAGAACAACGGATGAAGCTCTGGTCCCATAGTCGAATTTCTCACTTCTAACGAAGATGGGTGATAACAAACGTTCCCACTCCAATGGAATGCCTGTATGAGGGAGAAGCTCATCCGCTGAAGGATCTGCCATTTGCAGCAAACCTAATATTTCTTCTGTAAGGGTAACTTCGCCCTCCCCTTGGACGATTTTCTCCAGCCCTTCTTTTCCACGTTTCACCTTCGGCCAATCCGTATTAATCAAGTGATTACTAATCCCGTATATTCCCGGTTTCAATTTCATCACAACATTACCCACATTAGAATAATAATAGAGGTCGTCAAGATCACCCACTAACAAATTGTATCCTGGATAATCATTTCGGCTTTGCTCCGCATGTTGTATATATTGCTCAGGTGTGCACGTTCCCTTTAAAAAGTCAGCAACCAGATCGCCTCTTGAGCCTTTGGCATGTACATCTTCATTTGGATCACGATAATTCGTGACAGCAGCCAGACGCCCCTCTGTGGTTACGCCCATCCAGGTTCCCATTTTCGACAAATCCCGGCCAGCCAATATATGAGGATGGTCTTCCCAATAATGCGCTTGAGCCGTAGGTCTGTGATAGAATTCATCCCTATTTGATCCCAATATAAGCGGATATTTTGGATGCATGTTGTAAGCAAATAAAATCAAACACATGGGAATCTTCAACTCCTATATTCGTAAACCTCTGATTTCGCGCCTTTAAGTAGCATAATCAACTACAATTACATCTTCCACCCAACCATCCAGGGAAGCTACAAATGCCTGATGAGCAGGATGTGGACCATAGGCGCGTAATGCCTCCTGATCTTCAAACGTCACTCTCAATCCAATCGTATAACCTTGAATACGGTCCGTTTCTTCCGTTGCATTGATCCCTGCGGTCAGCCCGACAATCCCCGGTATTTGTTCCTGTAACGCGAGTAATTGATCCACCCATTCCTGCTGTTGGGCTAGTGTGGTTTTATCGTTAAATTTAAAAACAACCAAATGTTCAAACATCTTGTTATTCCTCCTATGTCCATTCGAATATTAATGCAATTTCGTTAAATAAAGTTAATTCAACAATTCCAATCCACCCATCATATAGGGGACCACTCTGTTGGCTAATTCAGCCGGGGATTCCTGCCCGCCTTCAATATTCCATTGATACGTCATTCCATAGATCGACCAACTTAGCATGGTTGCAGTAATTTTCAGCGTTTTGGGATCTACATCCCCCGCTACTTTACTCATTAATTCATGAAGGAATTGCTCCAGTTGTGTCTTGATATTCTCTTCAATAATTGGTGCAACTGTCTCATATTTTTTGATGTATCCATTACTTGAGACGTGATAATCACATAATGAATATATAAGCTGTTGTATGGTTTCGGCTGATAACCGGGCATCCGGGTCCACCCTTTTCGTTACATATTCCATAAAAGCATCCGATAACGAAGCAGGAGCAGATGAAGCAACACATCCAGGTATGAGCGAACTCATGAAGCGATATGAGCAACAGGAATTTGATCTGGTAGCTGTGGGACGTGCACTCCTTGGTGATCCGGCATGGGCTGCCAAAATACGTGAAGGACGCGTATCCGAGATTCAAGCTTTTACACCTGAAGCACTCGCTACGTTACACTAAGAACAATTACTTATTGTTCCCAGAGATTTTTTCTCCCCTATATATAGGTTTGAACTCATGAATCAACTATACTAAGCAAAGGGCTCGCTTTCCCTCCAGGATTGCGGGTATTTTGTTTTTAGAGATATCTGTCTGATCAAACACTTCGAACAATAGCAATATCGTTCAAGAAAATCCCTTCTTTGCAACCTATAATGACCTTAACATACCAGAAAGAAGGTGCATCATGACTCGGGAAGTCCGGACTGTGGTTTTTGATACCGACTTACAGCTAGAAGCTTATCAATTTGAAGGCATTATGCAGAAGTTTCCCAATCATTTTCATGACTATTATGTCATTGGATTCATTGAGCAAGGCAAACGACACCTCGTCTGCAACAACGAAGAATACATTCTGAATAGCGGAGATATGATTGTCTTTAATCCACATGATCCTCATGCCTGCGAACAAGTCGATGGCAGAACCCTTGATTATCGTTGTATCAACGTCCAGCCTGAGGTTATGCGAGAGTATGCGAGAGAGATTACTGGACAAGCTTACTTGCCACGGTTTACATCCCCCGTTCTCTACCAGAGTGAACTTGTGGGTTCCCTGCACGAGCTGCATCAGATGATTCTGGAAGAGCAATCCGATTTCTGCAAAGAAGAATTGTTACTCTTTCTGCTGGATCAATTGCTGCGAGATTATTCGGATGCTGAACCACCTGTATCCACACAGGATGTGACCTTGGAGATCAGACGCATATGTGATTACATAGAAGCTCATTACATGGAGAGCATCTCGCTGAATGAGTTAGCCGATTTGACGGAGATGAGCAAGTACCACCTGCTGCGTTTATTCACTCGCCAGAAAGGGATATCACCTTACCGTTACCTGGAAACAATTCGCATTAATCAAGCCAAACGTCTGCTGGAACAAGGTCTGCTGCCGATTGAAGTAGCTGCACAGACAGGATTCAGTGACCAGAGCCATTTTACGAATTTTTTCAAAAAACTGATTGGCCTGACACCCAAGCAATATAGACGTATCTTCAATCATGATTCGGAGTTGAAACGAACCACCACTAACATCGTATGACAAGTCATCTTGGTCATCAAAACACTAAAGCTTCTACCGGACATTTACTCGCTTTGTTTACTATACTAATCTGGGGAACTACCTTTGTCTCGACGAAGGTTCTACTGATTGACTTTACTCCAGTGGAGATTCTATTTTTTCGTTTCCTGATCGGGTATTTGGTACTGTTATTGATCTATCCACGTTCACTGCGGATCGCCTCATTCAAAGAAGAATGGTTATTTATCGGAGCAGGACTATGTGGGGTGACGTTATATTTTCTCATTGAAAATATTGCTCTGGTGTACACAACAGCTTCCAACGTGGGTGTTATTGTCTCCATTGCCCCGTTCTTCACTGCCGTGCTCGCACACTTCTTCTTAGATGGCGAGAAGTTAACTCGCCGCTTTATTATCGGATTCGGGATTGCCTTGAGCGGCATCCTACTCATCGCACTAAACGGCAGTTTCATTCTGCAACTGAATCCGATAGGTGATCTGCTTGCTTTCATAGCACCTGCGGTATGGGCGATCTACTCTGTGTTAATGCGGAAAATTGGCGAGCTTCGTTATCACACCATTGGCGCGACTCGCAAAGTATTCTTCTATGGCCTGATCTTCATGATACCAGCTCTGTTCCTGTTTGAATTCCATTGGGATCTCGGACGCTTCACGAATATGACCAATCTCTCCAATATTCTCTACCTCGGTCTAGGTGCCTCCGCGCTATGTTTCGTGACCTGGAACCGGGCTGTGAATCTTCTCGGAGCTATCCAAACGAGTGTATATATCTATCTGGTGCCTGTCATTACTGTTGTGTCATCTGCACTGATTCTTCAAGAGCAGATAACCTGGGTGATTGTGCTCGGTGCGTTCTTAACCCTATTTGGCTCTTACATTTCAGAGCGAAAAGGACATAAGCTTAACAACAAAAACACTAATCCGCATAGGGGTTAGTGTTGTTTGCTTCATTTTTCACTGATATAACTGGACATCGTGTGTCACCACCGTTGACATGCGCAGAAGTCATTCATTTTATCTCATTTAATTGAGACAGCAGAATCTCCAGTTCCTCTTGCTCCAGATGACGCCATTGCCCCCGCTCCAGTTGATCCAGCGTAATATTCATAATTCGCACGCGCTCCAGCTTCAGGACTCGGTACCCCAAGGCTTTGCACATTCTGCGGATCTGCAGGTTGAGACCCTGTGTCAGAATAATACGAAATACATTGTCACTTTGCCTATACACTTCGCAGGGCTTGGTCACCACGTCCAGAATTTCAACACCTTCAGACATGGACTTTACGAATTCGTCGGTTACGGGTTTGTCTACAGTCACTACATATTCTTTATCATGATTATGCTCTGAACGCATCATCTGGTTCACAATGCCTCCGTCATTCGTAAGCAGAATTAACCCCTCAGATGCCTTATCCAGCCTGCCTATCGCAAATATGCGAGAAGGATAATTCATATATTGAATGATGTTCCCCTCCACATGTTCTGCTGCTGTGCAGACAATACCAATGGGTTTATTCAGAGCAATGTAGACAGGTTCGCTGTCATTACGAGGAATTTCCTTGCCATCAATGAGTACCACATCATGAGGTTCAACTTCCGCCCCTTTTTCACATACCCTGCCATTGATCGTTATGCGTCCGGCCGCAATTAAACGGTTCGTTTCCCTGCGGGAGCAGAATCCCGTTTCACTTATGTATTTGTTAATTAACATGTGTCACCGCTTCTCATCTATAATATATCTGCTGATTCATTGAATTAATGATACATTCATTTACTTCATGTAAGAGTTAGTACCTTGTACTGATTCTCATTCTACATCATCTCATTTATACTGAAACGAAGCAATGAATGGTTATATAAAAACACATACAACGCTATATATGAATGCCAAAATACACTCTGAAAGGAGTCTCTCATGTACAAAGTTACTCGATTTACAGTTGACCCCAATGATCCATACCAACACTCTGGCATGTGGATTGGTGGAGAAACTGCATACGTTTCCGACTGGCCGCTCAATCCTGAGGGGCAGCCTTTGTTGCATCTGTACTCCATCGATTGCAATACACTTTTACAACAGATCCATATCCCTTCTTTGCCGTCGAATAAATATATATCGGTCTTCTCGACCTACTCCGCCTCCGAATACTTTCTGGATCAGGTAACCTATACGGGAGATGAACTGGAATGGAACGAGAATATTCTTGCCGGATGCACTTATGTCTCGGTATCTTCGCATCCCCTCACTTCCGTATGTCCCGTTCCACCCATTCCGCTAAGCGGCGTACGTTTAATTGAAGTGGAGTTAGACGATCAAGAGTTCCCTGCATTTTCATTTTTCTCTCCCACTTTACCAAACGGTGTGAAAGGAATTGACCATTTGCTAGAGGAACATCAACTGGTGTGTCAAATATATTCCGGAGATTTTCCTGAGCCTTATAGGGATATATTGGGTCTTCCCGATGCAAACGGTTATTTATTTTTGCGAAGTGGTCCCGCGTCTGCGCACGCACCATTCGATGGAATTTTCTTTGTACAGACTGCTTAAAGGCGATACGTTGAGGTCAGGTATCATCATATAAAACGGCTAATCAGAACGTTTCCCGTCTACTCAGACAGGGAACGTTTTTTATATGCACGTTTCACTATCTTCGATCAATACAGATGCCAAACACTGTTAAAAGGTCATATGGATTGGATCATATCTATCCTTTCGACACGAAATCGTTTTAGAAAAAAAATAACACGAAAAATATTTTCAACCTTCAAAACTTAACATTATTTTACAATAAAAAGCATGTACATTTGCGCATTTATGGTATAAGTTATATATGAAATAAACATTAATTACATAATATAAAATTTTTATCCAACTAGGAGGCGGGCTTTTGAAAAGAATATTCGCTCTAAGCTGCGGTTTTTATCTGTTAATCGGCATAACCAGCGTTGTGCTCGGTGCACTTCTCCCTGTTTTATTGTCACATTATGAGCGCGGTTACAGTGATGGCGGATTTTTGTTATTTCTGCAGTTTCTTGGATTTCTTGTCGGTGTAATCGTAGCTCCTGCCCTGACAGCCCGTATCGGAAGAAAAGCTATGCTGACCCTTGCTCTAATCTGTATTGTAGCCGCCTATACATTACTCGGTTTTTTGCCATCCTGGACTGTAGTTCTTCTTCTCACGATTATTGTAGGTTTCGGTTCAGGTATTATCGAACCCTCTGTAGGTGCATTCACGATCGAATTCACTGAGAATCAGAAAGCTGTAGCCATGTCCAAGCTGGATGTCTTCTTTGCTCTTGGAGCACTTCTCATCCCGGCTATCGCTGCTTTATTCATCTGGATGGATCTGTGGCATCTTACTTTTTATACGGTGGCCGTGTTGTCACTGATTCTCATGTTGCTGTGGATCACTATGCCGCGGCCAGCCGCACTGTATCTGGAACAGGCTGGCGAGAATACAGTGGCACATACAGCAGGTAAAGCCCAATATTCGAGAAAACATCTGGGTCTGCTGACGATCTTCGTCATCTTCTTTTTCATCTACATGGGATTGGAACTAGGATTGATGAACTTCCTGCCCTCCATTCTCGTAGAACGATTGCACCTTCAGGAATCTGTCGCATCGCTGAGTGTCTCCATCCTGTGGATTGCGATGATCATCGGTCGTCTTTTCTCCGGGAAAATAGCGGAAGCCGTCAACTATATGCCTTTCCTGATCTGGAGTACAGTCGGTACGTTTTTGTTCACATCCGCTATGGTATTTGTAACTGGACAGTGGGCAACGTATGTACTCATTTTCGGAACCGGTCTGTTCATGTCGGGGCTGTTCTGTATCGCACTGGTCTACGCAAATGTTCTGATTCCCGGTATGACCGAGCGGACAACCAGTATCCTGATTGCATCGGGTGGTATTGGAGGTGCCATCTTGCAGTATGTGACTGGATGGAGTATGAGCACATGGCCTGTCGTGAATACGATCTGGATCTTGGCCGGATTCTGTCTGATCCTGCTGCTCACATTGATGGTCTCTCATCTATGGACTGTAAAAAATAATGCAGTAAGTACTGCTCTCGCACAACATAGCAAGGAAATGTAAACATCGTTTCTTAAGGGAGGTGATGCCCGCATCATCCGGGATTGTTGAGCTTCGTTCGAGCTAGTACACCATTATATTGGAGGAAATCGTATGCAAACTTTAACCAACAACCGCTTCATAGCCGGAAAAGGGATTAAGTTGATTGACGATTCAGGTGTTGAATACCTGGATGGCGTGTCGGGCACGTTTAATCTGTCACTGGGCTATAATCACCCACATGTTGTCAGCAAAATTCAGGAACAAGTCGGCAATCTGACGCATATGTCTTCCTCCTTCACCGAACCGTACGTAAATGAAGTACTTGATCACTTAATCGAATATGCTCCAAACGACATTAATGCCGGATGGATGCGGGATATCACTGGTTCAACTGCCAACGAATGTGCAACCAAAATTGCACAGAAGTATACCGAATCGACAGACATCATCAGCCTGTATCTATCCCATCATGGGCAGACCCAATTTGCCACCGGAATTTCGGGAAATGCCTTCCGGCGGAAACGGTTCCCCAATTCGGCTGTGGCTAACGCTGTCCATGTACCTGCCCCATACTGTTATCGCTGCCCCTTCAAATCTTCAAGCGGAGACTGCGCCTATCAATGTGTTGAAGCCATCTCTGATGCAATAGAATATGCAAGTTCCGGCTCAGTCGCCTGCATGATTATCGAACCCATTCTCGGGAATGGCGGCAATATCATCCCTCCTGCCGGATATTTCAAACGACTGCGAAAACTGTGTGATGAATACAATATTATTCTTATTGCCGACGAAGTACAGACAGGAATCGGTCGTACCGGAACCATGTTCGCTAGCGAACTGTTTGATATCCAGCCTGATATGATTACCCTTGCGAAAGGTCTTGGCGGGATCGGCGTACCTGTTGCTGCGGTATTAATGCAGTCCCAGCTGAATGTGCTCGAAAAGCACGAACACTCCTTCACCTCAGGAAGTAATCTGATCTCCGTAACCGCTGCCAAATCCACCTTGGAAGTGGTATCCGAACCCGGGTTTCTGGATGCGGTGAAACGCAAAGGTGAAATTTTGGGTGAATTGCTGCATGAATTGACTATGAAATACCCAAGTATCGGTGAATCTCGTGGTGTCGGGTTAATGTGGGGGTTGGAGATCGTAGGTGACGGCAATGAACCGGATACGCTCAAAACCAATGCCATTGTTGACCGCGCTTTTACAGATGAACATCTGATCTTGAGAAGTTCAAGATATGGCTTCGGCAACGTTGTTAAGGTCCGGCCTTCCCTTACCACAACCGAAGACGAACTGGTTGAGATTGTAGAGCGGCTGGATTCAGTGCTCGCCAGCGTTCATTAAAACATTTCAATGCTACTGTTCGAAGTGGTCGTTTCGGTTACGAATCGTTCTTATGATCGCTGTTATCCACGGATTTTCTTGATTTCCCTTTCCCAAGGGAAAAATCCATTGATATCATATGCTTCCGAAGTAGCTTTCTTTCAGAAAGCTTTGAGGCGAACGCTTCGCTTCTCCAGAATCGATTTCGTCCCTTCAATAACTTCTTATCTCGTCTGAAACTATTTTAAGATGAATCGCTATTTTTATATTTTATATAATTACAAGGAGGTTATATCATGCTTGCATTGGTATACAAATCGGCTTGGGATGTGGCGCTTGAGGAACGGCCTGTCCCGGAAATTACAAGAGATAATCAGGTGTTGGTTCGTATTCGGGCGACAGGTGTATGTGGTACCGATCTCGGTATTGTCAGCGGCAAATATCATGCGGTTCCTTCTGTCATTCTAGGTCATGAGTCTGCCGGGGAAGTCATGGCTATTGGCTCTGCGGTAACGACATTACAACCGGGCGACCGTGTTGTGATCGACCCTACCTACTATTGCGGACAATGTGACATGTGCAGAACAGGCAGACAAAATCATTGCACACACAAGTCTGTTACCGAGACAGGTGTGAGTGCTGACGGAACATTTACAGATTATTATGTGACCGAGGATCGTTTTTTGTACAAATTGAAGGATCATGTGAGCTATGAAGAAGCAACTTTGACGGAACCGCTCAGCTGCATGCTGACGGGGATTAATCAGATTCATTTACTGCCGAATTTCAGAACGATCATCCTCGGCGCAGGCCCGATTGGCATTCTGTACAGCTACGCGCTCGCTTCCAAAGGTGTTACCGGCTGTCTGGTCGACATCTCCGAAGAACGCTTAGCCATTGCCGGTTCCATTGCACCAGATCGTTGGGAAGTTCATTCATCCTTCGAAAATGCAATAGAATCACTGTCACCCGCAACCCATCAGGTCGATATGATTGTGGATACAACAGGTGTCGTAGGTACACAAGTACTCTCCCAGCTCGCCAGTGGCGGTTACCTGATGCTGGTTGGTCTGAGAGATGGAAACACATCCTTCAATCCCAAGGAAGTTGTGGACCGTAGTCTGAAAATTATTGGTTCCATCGATTCTCTGGGGACATTTGCTACCGCACATTATATGATTGAACAAGGGATTATTCCGGCCAAAAAAATCATCACCCACTCCTTCCCGTTGGAGGATTACGAAGAAGCATTCCGCACACTTGGCTGCGATATTCAGGGACGCACACTTCAAGCCTCTTCACATGCCATTAAAGTTGTACTGCAATCCACCGGTTCAAGTTTCTAAAGCGGAAGGTTAACGATGAAAATCCTGGAGGAGGAATACAACATGGCAGCAAACAAAGAATCTAACGGACTGGGAGCGCCCAATGATGACATCATTCAAGCGGTCATTTTTGACATGGATGGTGTACTAATTGACAGCGAACCAATTTATTTCGAGATTGAGCGCAGCTCTTTTGCCCATTTTGGAGCCAGGGTGACTGATGAAGAACATCATAACTATGTAGGAGTTACGCTGGAATCCATGTGGCAGCAAGTATTGGACAGACATCAGCTGACAGCTACACTGGAAGAAATATTTGCTTATCATCAGCATAATGTGATGCAAACCATGCTTGCCCATCCGAATCTAACGGCAATGCCTTCCGTGGAACGCTGGTTAAGCTGGCTGCATGAGCAGCACGTACCCATAGCTGTAGCTTCTTCCTCTCCACGTGCACTGATTGATTTGATCATGGACAAGACCGGTCTTGGACAATACTTTGAGGTGCGAATGACAGGTGAGGAAGTTACAAACGGCAAGCCGGCACCCGATATTTTCCTGACCACAGCTGAGATGATTGGTGCATCTCCTTCGAATTGTCTGGTGATCGAGGACTCGCGCAATGGTGTCCAGGCCGCCAAAAGTGCAGGCATGCGCTGCATCGGATATCGCAATCCGGGATCAGGCAACCAGGACTTGTCCAAAGCCGATCTTCAGATTTCCAGTTACGATGAGTTATGGACATTGAAGGATACGCTGCCCTTTGAAGGCAGATTGCCAAGCTTGTCAAAGTTTCGCTGAGAAGATCGTAATAAAAAGATCGTAATTTCAGAATGAGTATTTTGAAAAAAAACAACCCAAACGGCTTCAATTCATTCGAATTGGAGCTGTTTGGGCTTTGCTTGCTGCAATGGGTGTTACATGAGGACACATGCTGTAATTTTAACTAAACCGAAAGATCGAGACTTCCACCCAGATTGGGATGAGGAGCAGGCATTGACTTCAACATTTCCGCCATCTGCTGGCCTTGCTGCTGTGCCATGTCTTTCGTAATCGACATCACTTGCAAGCTTGCCGACTGCACTACTGAAGCTTGGCTCATCGCCATTGATAATGCTGCAATATCCATGTTCTGCACTCCTTTCACTTTCTGATTACATAGATGTACTTATTATATCTCCGTCAGAAGGGAGGAAATGTTGAACAACTCGGATCAAGCAAATAATTACCTGTTACGGCTGTTAGCTTCATGCTATAGTTTTAAGGTGAAAAAATAAAAGGAGAATCTGTAATGAAAAGTCTTAAGAGATTAATCTGTATTTTTATTAGTTTTAGTTTACTGTTCGTATTACTTCCGCCTCACATGTTTGCGGCTGGTAATCCTTTAGCTGAGTCTTACCGTGATATTGAATACACTATATTCATTGATGGAAAGCTTGCGAGTGCCAAAGATCAAGCATTCCTAGCGGATAACGATACCGTCTACATTCCCATCAAAATGTTCAAACAAATCGGTTCACTTATTGCTGTAGGAAATGGATTTGAAGTCAAAACCAAACTAAAAAAAGAACAAGTAAGTAAGAAAGACACCATTTTGTACAAAGGAATAACCTACATAACATTCGAAAAGTTTCTAAAGGTTTCCGGTTACTCAGGTAGGAATGAAGATTATATAATGGTCGCATTTATGTGGGGAGACGAGGATGGAGCAACACGGACTAAGAAATTAATGAACGGAGTCCTTAGTGTTCCCAAAGCATTTCGTTCAGTTTTTGGAGAGAAAGTTTATTCTTATGCGCTAGATCAACCTGGCTGGATCGTCGGCATGACGCAACTTTATCAACTCACAGAAGTCACTATACAATCAGCAAATGGAAAGACCGTTACAGAATACATATATGGAGACATTGGATTTTCGAATTTTTGTTATTATTTTGAATACGAACATTTCATACATATAGGTTTTAAGGGGGGCGAATACTGGGCTAACAAAAATAACTTACCTTCTTCAAATCCACTTTATCATCTAGAAAAAATAAAAATTCTTTCCGTTGATATAAAAAAAAATAATGTTATTGTGAAAGCCAAAAGAGCTAGTGGAAAGTCGGTTACGTTCAAGTTGCCTGTGACAGACCAGCCAAACGATTTTATCAAAGGGTTGTTCTATGACAGTGATCCTAAAAAAGATTACCCAGACTGGTCTTCGAACGTCTGGAAACTTATTAGTCAACATAAGATCAAATTAGGGATGACGTTTAATCAAGTGTTACTTTCTTGGGGGAGTCCAAATAGAACCAGTAACTCAACTAGTTCATTAGGTTCTATTGATATTTGGGTCTATGGGAATACCTACGTTACCTTTTACAATGGACAAATATATTCATGGTCTGATTACTAAAGCTTCGAGAGCAACTAGGTTGCTCTCTTTTTATTAGCTGTTCGTTAGTGAATCCTTTAAGCACTTACCCCTCAATCAATCCATACTTCACAAAACTATGATACAATCCATCTCCTCTACTGTTCCAGTAATATCATCCGCAATGGCTTTCAGACCTGGCTTCGCATTACCCAGATATTTTCCTGACCACCGCTGAAATGATTGGTGCATCCCCTTCGAATTGTCTGGTGATCGAGGACTCACGCAATGGTGTTCAGGCCGCCAAAAGTGCAGGCATGCGCTGCATCGGATATCGTAATCCGGGATCAGGCAATCAGGACTTGTCCAAAGCCGATCTTCAGATTTCCAGTTACGATGAGTTATGGACATTGAAGGATACACTGCCCTTTGAAGGCAGATTGCCAAGTTTGTCAAAGTTTCGCTGAGAAGATCGTAATAAAAAGATCGTAATTTCAGAATGAGTATTTTGAAAAAAAACAACCCAAACGGCTTCAATTCATTCGAATTGGAGCTGTTTGGGCTTTGCTTGCTGCAATGGGTGTTACATGAGGACACATGCTGTAATTTTAACTAAACCGAAAGATCGAGACTTCCACCCAGATTGGGATGAGGAGCAGGCACTGACTTCAACATTTCCGCCATCTGCTGGCCTTGCTGCTGTGCCATGTCTTTCGTAATTGACATCACTTGCAAGCTTGCCGACTGAACTACTGAAGCTTGGCTCATCGCCATTGATAATGCTGCAATATCCATGTTCTGCACTCCTTTCACTTTCTGACTACATAGATGTACTTATTATATATCGGTCAGAAGGGAGGAATTGTTAAAAGGTCGATCAAAATGTATACGGGAATCCATTGTTGCTCAGCCGGGGGCTTATCCACACAAACGGAGCATAAAAAGGGGATGCCATAAGTCATGAGCATGACTGAGGACACCCCTTATTAACGTTATTTTAATCTAATGAACCTGGCACACCCTATTCGCTTTGATTTGCACAAGTCTGTGATGTAACGAATCACAGAGACGTTATTTCGTCGATTGAATCGTTTTTTAGGTCCTGACACCCTGATATGATGAAATAACGTTACCGAGGTTCGTTAAAGTTTGCCGTTCACATCGAATCTACCTCTTAAGACGCGTCAGATTCGTTAGCGCTTTGAGTGAGGAGGAAAATCACTTTTGGAGCGGCACCTTACTTGTGCATTAATAACTGTTCGACGCAATCGATGCAAGTTCATTTATTTTAACTTCCGGTTTACTTACCACTTGTTGAATCATGGAAATGAAGTGTTTTTGAATCTGTTCAACGGTAGATAGGTCATACACATTGGCATTGTACATCAATATGATCTTCATGTTTTCATGGGGCTTGACGATCAAAGTAAAATCAAAACTATTGTGTTCTGTACCCCCCACATTCATAATCTCAAGCGGTATTTCGCCTTTTTCACCCAAACTCTCCATCCGATGATCTACCGGGAAGTTCTGATATACAACAACATGGTTAATCAGAGATTGTTTTTGCTTGGTCAGATTTTGAATATCATATAACGAATACGTATCATATGCATGTGACTCCACAGCTTTTGCCTGATTCCTTTTCATTAGAGATATAAATGACTCATCGGCCTGAGTCTGGATACGAACAGGAATTGCATTAATGAATAATCCAATCATGCTTTCGATCCCAGGAATGACAGGTGGTCTGCCCGATACAACACTTCCGAATACAACATCATTGCTTTCATTGTATTGCTGCAACAATACACCCCAGGCCGTCTGCACTAACGTATGGAGAGTTACATGCTGCTGTTCTGCAATCTGTTTCATTTGCTCGACCAGTACATCATCCAAATAACAGTTTAACGTTCTGGAGTCCTGTCTTTCATGCTTCGGTTTGATTTTTTCTCCGGGCAATTTCGTTTGTCCTTCATAACCTTCCAGGTAATGACTCCAATAGGTTATTGCACCTTGATGATCTTGCTGTTCCAACCATTCGATGAATTGACTATATGGGGTTAACAGAGTCACTTGAGGCTTTCGATTCTCCCGAATTGCAAAGTAATTCTCAAATATCTCTTTGCTTACCAGAGACATACACCAGCCATCCATCAAAATATGGTGAAAACTCCATATGACGCGGTATTCCTCAGGCTTTGTTCGTAAAACAGACATACGTATTAGCGAATCTCGTTGTAAGTCAAATCCTCTTGCCTTGTCTTGCTCGATATACTCGTCAACATACGTTTTACGTTTCAGTTCACTTGTGCCAGCTACAACTTCATAATTAAATTCAAATTTCTTCTCTTGATACACGATTTGAAGAGGGATATCCACGAAATCACTGTAAAAATTAGTTCTTAATATCGCATGCCTTTGCATTAATTGATCCAAACTTTGCGCAAAAGAGGTAACATCCAAATCTCCACGCATGTCAAACATGATTTGTACAAAGTAAGCGCCCGAAATTGGATTCCGTTCACTTTCGTACAACATTTCCTTCTGTAATGGTGTAAGTGGGTACACATTTTCGATTCGACCGATGTGCCCAGTTTGTTCCACGATTTGATCCAATTGATCAATGGTTAATGACTTGCATGAAATATCACTTGGCGTCAACTCGGTTTGTTCCTTCGTTACACAATGTTCAACGACTCTATTAAGACCTTCCTTATAGAGACAAGCCAATTGCTCCATCGTTTCCCGGCGATATTGTTTTGAACTATAATTAATGGACAGCGACAACCGACCCTCTGTAACGATGCCATTGATATTAAGCACAAATGGTCTCTTGTTGTTTTCACTTACGGATGGCCCGCTGGAATAATGCGAGAATTTAATACCATCTTGGCCCGAATCCTGATTCACCTGTCCCATATAGTTGAAACTAATTTCGGGATTTTTCTCTAACTCGAATCCTTCATTTCCATGTGACAAATACCTCGAAATCCCGTAACCAATGCCTTTGGTTGGGATCTGGCGCAGTCCTTCCTTGACGGTCTTAACCTTCCTTGATAAGTCAGCCCCGGACTCCATCGTAATCATAACGGGGTACATACTCGTAAACCATCCCACTGTACGCGTAATGTCCAGCTCTGGCAGGATGTCTTCTCTACCATGCCCTTCCAGATTCACAAGGATTTCTCCCATGCCTGTCCAATCATGAACAGCCATTCCCAATGCCGTTAGCAATATATCATTAATTTCCGTATGGTACGCATGATGTGTTTGCTTTAATAATTGCTCGGTTTCCGCAGCGGTCCAATGAAGGGTGATCGTTTCACTATCTTTGCCAATCGTCTCATCACAATCCATATCTTTAGGCAGCGGGCTTAGCTGGGCCTGCTCCACACGACTCCAGTATGGATTCTCTTGCTTCATCGCCGGGCTGTCTGCAAACGTAGACAATTGTTCTGCCCATTGTTTAAACGAGGTCGTTTTTTGAGGAAGCCGAATTTCTTCACCTCTTAAGAACTGGTCTTGCCCTGTCTGAATATCTTCATATAAAATACGCCATGATACCCCGTCTACCAACAAATGATGAATTACAATAAGCAGGTGATCCCCTTCAGCACATTGGAACAACCCAAGTTTGATCAAAGGTCCGTGAGACAGATCCATACCACTCTGAATTTCTTTTGCTTTATTTTCAATGAACGATGCAGGATCTGCTTCTGTTTTGAGGTCAACGATTTCAAGGCTGTATAATCCATCTTCGTCTGCCCCTCGATTCCACGCTTCATATCCGCCTTCAGGCGTTTGACGATAAAGGATGCGGAGAGCATCATGCTGTTTAACGATCTTATCCATGATGCTGTGAATAAAGCGGACATCAAACCCTTTTTCACGAAAGAACATCATTTCCTGATTGTAATGATGTGCGTTGACCATATTTTGATCAAAGAACCAGCGCTGAACAGGTGTCAGCATCACTTGTCCCGTAACTTCCCCTTGGTCAGAAATAGTGCTCACGGATGTAACGTGTTCACTCAACTCTGCTACTGTTGGATAGGTGAAGAAATGCTTCATTTCCACTTTATACCCTGCTTGAAGCAGTCGTGAGGAAACTTGAATACATTTAATCGAATCGCCCCCGAGTTCAAAGAAATGATCTGATGTGCTAACCTTCTGAACACCAAGCACAGCTTCCCAGGCAGCGACGATCGCTTGTTCTACGACGTTTTGTGGCGCCATATACTCGGTGCCTTTTTGCATACGTTCTTGTGGAGAAGGCAATGCCTTTCGGTCAACCTTTCCATTGGATGTTAACGGTATATGCTCTAATCGAACAAAATAAGACGGGATCATATAATCCGGAATTTCATGAGATAATGCCATTCTGATTTTCTTCGCTGTCAGTGAGCTGTCGCCTTTCCAATATGCACACAACTGCTTCGAACCATCTTCATTTTCACGTGCAATAACGACTGCTTCCTGAATGGAGTCTATTTGCAAAAGCGCTGTTTCCACTTCGCCAAGCTCAATTCGGTAACCGCGAATTTTCACTTGATGATCGATTCGTCCCAGATATTCAATATTTCCATCCGGCAGCCATCTTGCGGCATCTCCTGTGCGATACATTTTCCCTTCTGTAATCCAGGGATGATTAACAAATTTCTCTGCGGTTAAATCAGGCCGGTTCAGATATCCTCTGGCAAGCCCCTCACCTGCTACAACTAATTCTCCCTGAACACCGATCGGTTGAATGCGTTGATGTTTATCCAAAATATAGGTCTGCAACGTCGGGATTGGTTTGCCAATATTGCTCTTTCCAGCATGTATTTCAATGTCGGTTATTTCCTTATAAGTTACATGAACCGTTGTTTCGGTTATCCCATACATATTAATTAACTGGATAAATGGGTATTTCAACTTCCATTCCTTCAATAACACGGGATTGAGGGCTTCTCCTCCAAAAATCACTTTTCTTAATTTCAGATCTGCTGCATGACCTGCCAGTTCTTCCTGAAGAAGATGATAGAAATACGTTGGCGTTTGATTCAATATCGTCACTTGCTCGTTTTTTAACAATTGTAGAAATTGTTCCGGACTTTTTGCCGTCATTTGAGGTACGATAACCAGTTTTCCGCCATAAAGCAGTGCTCCGTACATTTCCCATACCGAAAAATCAAAACAAAAGGAATGGAATAATGTCCATGTATCTGATGCATTAAAATCAAACAAATTTTTACTGTTGAACAACAATCGCACCACATTTTTATGTTCAATACATGTCCCTTTTGGTTTACCTGTCGTTCCTGAGGTATAAATTACATATGCCAGGCCTGTTGGTGCAGCAGTCATTCCCAAGTTGGAATGATCTACATGATAGCACTCAGGTTGATCCAGGCAAACGACCTCTCCTGCAAAAGAGATGCGTTCTTGCAAATGACTTTGCATTAATAATACATGTAAACCCGAATCCTCAAGCATGTAGTTGACACGATCCTCCGGATATTCAGGATCAATCGGCACGTATGCGCCACCCGCTTTCAAAATCGCAAGGATTCCTACAACCATGTCTAGCGAACGATCAGCGATGATCCCGATTAACTGATCATTTTGAATGCCTATAGCCTTCAGCGTTCTTGCCAATTGGTTTGCTTTCTCGTTCAGCGCTTGATAGGTCAAATGTTGAGCCTCAAATACAACCGCAACGTGTTCAGGAGTCCTTGCCGCCTGTTCCTCAAAAAGTCCATGAATCGTCTTGTCCATTGGGTATTCAGCCATAGAATCATTAAACTGTTCCAAAATTTGTGTTTTCTCCTGTGTTGTAGTCAAGTCAATGTCATGGATCGGAATATTCGGATTGTTGACCACTTGCTCCAACATCTGAATCAAGTGACCTTGAATGCGTTCTACGCTTGCCCGTTCATAGACGTTAGCATTGTAATAGAACATACATTTCATGGATTGGCCTGGTTTAATAATCAGGTTAAAGTCATAGTTCGTTTGTTCATCTGCTTCTACATTCGTAATCCGAAGAGCTGTCTCCTCCTGATCCCCAAACTGTTCCATAATGCCTTGTACAGGATAATTTTCAAATATTAGAATATGATCAATCAAATTTTGCTTTTGCGATGTTTCCGCTTGAATCTCGTATAACGGATACGTGTCATGTGGATGCGAAGCGACAGCATGTTCCTGATTCCGCTTCATAATCGCTGCAAATGTCTCGTTACCTTGAGTCTGAATACGTACAGGAATGGTATTGATGAATAAACCAATGATTCGCTCAACTCCAACAATCGCCGCAGGTCTGCCCGACACCACGCTTCCGAATACAACATCCTCACTGCCGTTATATATCTGTAGCAACATTCCCCAGGCTGTCTGCATGAACGTATTTAGCGTCACCTGATTCTGACTGGCAACTTGTGCGATTTGTCCGGTTAATTCCTGACTAAGTGTACAAATCATATGCTCTGAATGATATTCATCACTCTTCGTAATTGAATGTTCTTTTGGCAAAGTGGTCTGCTCATCATAACCTTGCAAATAGTCACGCCAGTATTTCAGAGACTTTTCATGATCTTGGTTGTCCAGCCATTCAATATAGTGTTTGTATGGAATCGTACTCTTTGCCTCCAGTTTTCGTTGTTCCTGAATAGCAAAGTATCCATCAAACAACTCCTGGATTACAAGAGACAGGCACCAGCCATCCATCAAAATATGATGATAATTCCAAATGAAACGATAGGTTTGGTCATGCGTTTGCAAGATCGAGATACGCATTAACACATCCTGAGACAGGTCGAAACCTTTTATTTTATCTGCTCTTGTATAGTCTGCCACGTATGCTTCACGATCTTCTTCATTCATCTCACGCAAATCTTCGTATATAAGCCCATTCCGTTTATGACGATATACCACTTGCAGAGGTCCATTCTTCCATTTGCTGTGGAAATTCGTTCTGAGAATCGAATTACGTTGCATCAACTGATCCAGACTTTTCGTAAAAGCCTCCACGTCTAACGAGCCATGAAGATCGAGCGTCGTTTGAAGGAAATACGCTTCAGACTTTGAATGAAGCAAATGATGAAAGAACATTCCATTTTGCATCGGTGACAAAGCATATATATCTTCGATTTCACCAATGTGTTCCGATTCTTGAACAAATCCTTCTAATTCTTGAATGGTAATTCCTTTTAACGTTAGATCACTTGGTGTACATTCCGGCTTCTCTTTTGTCACACAATGCATCATGATTTCTTGCAGATGATCTCTAAAATATGTTGCCACTCGCTCCATCGTTTCTTTTTGATATTGGGTGCGACTATACCTAAGTGACAACGTCAATTTGCCTTCCACAATTAAGGCATTCATATCAATAAGAACATTTCTTCTGTGATTGTCACTTGCTGTTGCTCCGCCTGGATAGGGAGAAATCTGCATCCCACTGTTCTGGAGATCCTGATCAAATTGTCCCAAATAGTTAAAACTAATTTCAGGATTTAAGGTAAAGGGCGCTTCTTGCTGATGTGCACTTAAATATCTTAAAATACCATAACCAATCCCTTTTTTAGGGATTTGACGAATCATTTCTTTGTTTGTCTTGATGAGAAGAGACTTATTTGAACTTGCTTCCATATCAAGTACAACCGGATACTGGCTCGTAAACCATCCGATCGTTCGTGTAATATCGAGATCCGGTAAAATTTGTTCTCTTCCATGTGCCTCCAGATTGACCAGCACTTTATCCATGCCCGTCCATTGGTGAATAGACATGCCTAGTGCATTGAGCAGCAAATCGTTAATTTCCGTTTTATAAGCACGATTCGCTTGTTTCAATAATTGCTCCGTTTCTGCCGCTGACCATTCCATCGTGATTTCTTCGCTGTCTTTTTCCAGTGCATGATCCGCTTCGAAATCTGTAGGTAACGGCTTATAGGTTGCTTTTTCAATTTCATTCCAATATGCAATTTCTTGCGTTATCGCATCACTGTTCGCATACAACTGAAGCTGTTCTGCCCATAATTGGAATGAAGCCGTTTTTTGCGGTAGTTGAATCGATTCTCCCTCACTTAATTGTTCATATCCTCTCGATAGGTCTTCGATCAAAATTCGCCATGAAACCCCGTCGATGACGAGGTGATGAATAACGATGAGTAAATGATCTCCGTCTGCACATTGAAACACGCCCAGCTTCATCAAAGGTCCACGTTCCAAAGTGAACGTGCTTTGCATTTCATTTGCCTTCTTCTCGATTTCTTGAGACGGATCTGCTAATGACTTGAAGTCCATCACTTCAAGTGTATATAAGGATTCCCTTGCCAACCCTTCATTCCACGCTTCATAACCCTGTTCTGTAAGGCGATATACTGTACGAAGTGCATCATGATGCTCACTCATTTTATTGAATACACCGCGAAGTGTGGCTTCGTGAAAACCTTCTTTCCGATACAACATCACGGACTGATTATAATGATGGGCGTCCACCTTGTATTGCTCAAAAAACCAATGCTGGATTGGAGTCAGCATCACTTTTCCAGTGATGATTCCCTGTTCTGACATGGTACTTATGGGTTGAACATAGGGAATCAAGCTTGCTATGGTTGGATTTTTAAACAGATGATCCATCTGCACCTGGTAACCTGCTTGATATAACCTCGAAGAAACTTGAATGGATTTAATCGAATCTCCTCCAAGCTCGAAGAAATTATCCAAAATCCCAATGTTCTCTACCCCAAGTACCTCTTCCCAGATCGATACAAGTTGTTGTTCCACCATCGTTCGGGGTGCTTCGTACTCCATACCCTTCAACATATGTTCTTTGGGAGCAGGCAAAGCTTTGCGATCGATTTTCCCGTTTGACGTGAGCGGCATCTGATCCAGCTGTACAAAATAGGACGGAATCATGTAGTTTGGCAGCTGCTGGGACAGCGCCTCCCGCAGTTCCCCGATCGTGATTGCGTCCTCTCCTACCAGGTACGCACATAATTGTTTGGTTCCTGTTTCATCTTCTCTGGCTATGACGATGGCCGCTTTTATCTGGGTACTATTTAGAAGAGCCGTCTCCACTTCACCAAGTTCAATCCGGTGTCCACGAATTTTCTCTTGATGATCTACCCTTCCTATATACTCTATGTTCCCATCGGACAGCCATCTTGCGAAGTCACCTGTCTTGTACATTTTTGCTCCCGAAACAAATGGATCATCCACGAATTTCTCCGCAGTCAGATCTGGACGGTTCAAGTAACCTCTGGATAGCCCTGCTCCGGCAACACATAACTCTCCCTGAACTCCAATAGGCTGCAATTCATTCCGTTCTCCTAAAATGTAGACTCTATTGTTCGCAATAGGCTTCCCGATTGAGATATTTTGATCTGCTGACTTGATCGACAGAATTGTGGATACAACACTATTTTCGGTTGGACCGTATTCATTACACACTTCGATGCGTGGATTGATGCGCTGCAATTTGTGTATTAAGGCAGGAACAATCTTCTCTCCTGCAGCCACCACATTTTTCATGGATGCCCAATCTTCTGCGTTCACTTGTTCCAATAGGGTCATCAAGAAACTGGGTGGACTTTGGATGTGCGTGATTTGCTGTTTTTTGACCATCGTATTGATGGCTATAGCATCTTTACACTGTTGCTGGTTTAACAAATACACTGTCGAGCCAGATATCATCGGACCAAAGAAATGAGTAATAAATGAATCAAAAACGAAAGGATTCAGCATTAATACCCGATCATCTCCGGTAAAATGATAAAAATCCGATTTCCATTGCAGAGAATTCACGATGCTGGCATGTTCAATCATTACGCCTTTGGGATGACCTGTTGTTCCAGACGTGTAGATCATGTATGCCAAATCACTGGAGATCGCTCCATCCACCAAATTTAAATGATCCTCATAGTGATTTATTTCAGAATCCAGAATGACACATGTCCCTGCAAAATGTTCAGGTTCCTGTATATGACTTTGATGCAGCAACCAAGACACTTTTGAATCCTCAAGGATATAGCGAATACGATCTGCCGGATATTCCGGATCGATTGGGACATATGCCCCACCAGCTTTTAGAATACCGAATAAACCTATGATCATCTCAAGTGAGCGTTCTGCCATAATGCCAACGAACTGACCCGCCTGCACCCCCTTAGCTTGAAGCAATCGGGCCAATTGGTTGGATTTTTGATTTAACTCTCTGTACGTTAACTGTCTATTCTCAAATACGACTGCCGGATGGTCCGGTGTTCGTTCCACCTGTTCTTCAAATAATTGATGCACCGTCTTGTTCTGTGGATACCCAACCCTTGTATCGTTAAAGTCATATAACAGCTTGTTTCGATGAAACCCTGATAGCATATCAACTTGACTTAACTCCAGTTCAGGTTGGTTCAGCACAACGGATAACAATTGGTCAAGATGTTCTACAACTTGGACCATATAATCGCGATCATAACGATCATCATCATAAACTAATCTTAACTGAATGGAGTCGTTCTCCAGATCAAAGTGGAACATCGTCGCCGCTTTTACGTTATTTTGATCAAGGGCAGGATGAATTTCATTTAACGAAACCAAGGTATGAATTAGAGGTACATGGTTCGAATCATACTGAACATTTAAACGTTCAACCATTTTTCTGAAAGGGATTCGTTGATGCTGAATGGCTTCGGTTAAACTGGTCTTCACTTGATTAAATAAGGATTTGAATGACATCACATGTTTAATATTATTTTTTAATACAAGAACCTTATTCGAGAGCGATAGATCATTGTTCTTTTCTTCCATCGTTGGTATACCAATAATCATCTTGGTTTCATTCGTGTATTTATATAACATACACTGAACTCCTGTTAATAAGATCGTATATATCGCCATAGGAGCATTTCGCGACATGGACTTGATTTTATGTGAAACATCGGCTGACAAAGACTTATATATATCATTCTGGTGTTGCGTATCGTCTGGGTGTTTGGAGGTTGTCTTGCAATAAGGCAAATGAACAAGATGATCATCATCTTCAAATCGGCTTGCCCAATACGATTCCTGTTTCTTAAAAATAGACATACGGCACCCCGATCACTTGTATTTTTAAGTTAGCTTAGAAGAAATCTACTTCAATTAGATCAGCCAGCGTATCCCCATCTATTAATTCTTCAACCAATTGAATCTTGTTGATTTCAATATGAGGGTCGTTGACAATGGTTGTTAATATGACCAACAGATTTTGTGACATCGCTTCAATCGTTGTTTTCTCAAATAAAATCGTACTGTATTCAAAGGCCACTTCTAACTTGTCTGGCAATTCGGTAACATACAGCGTTAAATCGAATTTGGATACTCTCGTATTTGGAGCATAAGGCTTACAGGTTACTCCATCCATCTGAATCTCTGAAGCATCTGTATTCTGCAATACAAACATGGTGTCAAACAACGGATTCCGCCGGACATCTTTGGTTATATTGACTTTCTCGATCAATTCCTCAAACGGATAATCCTGATTTTCATATGCGTTCAACATATTTTCTTTCACTTCCAGCAGATACTGCGTAAAAGTTTTATCCCCCGCAGGATAATTTCGAATAGCCAGTGTATTCACAAACATCCCCATAACCGGCTCCAGCTCAGCATGTGTCCTTCCTGCAATCGGCGTGCCCACGATGATATCTTCTTGTCCGCTGTACTTAGATAATAGAATCGTATAGGCGGCTAATAGAATCATATATAACGTTGTTCCTGTCCGTGCTTCCATGTTCCTTAAGCTTGGAAGGGTGTCTTCCTGCAAAACAATGTCCAATACATCTCCCGCATAGCTTAGGGTTTCAGGTCTTTCGTAGTCTGTTGGCATATCCAATAGCGGGATACTTTCACCAAACACAGTAAGCCAATACTTCTCCTGCTTTTTCATCCGCTCACTATGAAGTTGCATTTGCTGCCATTCAGCATAGTCCTTATATTGAATTCGAAGAGGAGACAGCTCCTCTCCCTTATAGAACTGGCTAAGTTCAGTCATCAGAAGATGCACGGATAGTCCGTCTGCAATGATATGGTGCAGATCTACCAGCAATACATGACGCTCCTGCTGAAGTTCAATAAGTCCCACCCTCATAAGAGGTGCTTGCCCGAGATCAAATGTGCGAACAAACTGTTCAATTCGATCTTCGATCTCTACTTCCGTTGACTCGATCAATTCAATTCCAAAGTTAACTTTAGGGTATACGATCTGTTTCGGTTCTCCGTGTATGACTTTGAATCCAGTCCGAAGCGATTCATGACGATGAATCAATTGTTGGAATGCTTCTTCCAATCTGATCCGATCAAGCGATCCTTCCAACATAAACATACCTGACATGTTGTACATGAGTTCCTTGCCGGCTTTTATGCTCATAATGTACATTCTCATTTGCGCTGAAGAAATAGGATAATATTCTTTTTCCTCCACTTGAGGAATGGACACTGATACTTCCTGTTCCATTTGTTCAATAGATTGAGCCATCTGTTCAATGGTCTGCCATTCAAAGACGTTTCTTACCGATATGCGGATATTCAGCTTTTGATTGATTTTGGCGGCCAGCTTGGTCGCACGTAAAGAGTTGCCTCCTACATCAAAAAAACTGTCTTTTACACTGATTTTTTTCACGGCAAGCACATCCTGCCAAATAGGCAGCAACTGTTTTTCCACCCCAGTTTGGGGTTCTATATATTCACTTCCCGTTTGTATGTTCTCTTCTGGACTCGGAAGCGATTTGCGATCGATTTTCCCGTTCGATGTCAGAGGCATGTGATGCAATTGTATAAAGTAGGCTGGAACCATGTAATTCGGCAACACCTTAGAAAGGCTTTGTTTTAACTCTCCCACCGTCAGCGTGGAATCCGCTGTAAAGTATGCACATAACGATTTGTCCCCGTGATCATCCTCATGTGCAATGACGATAACTTCTTTCACACACTCTAGATCTAACAGCGCCGCTTCGACTTCTCCTACTTCGATCCGATATCCGCGAATTTTAATCTGGTGATCCATTCTTCCCAAATACTCGATATGACCATCTGGAAGCCATTTCACCAAATCTCCCGTTTTGTACATTGTGGCTCCCTGGACAAACAGATCACGTACAAATTTCTCCGCTGTCAGCTCAGGTAAATTCAAGTATCCTCTACCAACCCCATCGCCAGAGATACATAATTCCCCTACGACGCCTACAGGCTGAACTTTGCCATGTTTGTTCAATACATACAGGCGATTATTTCCTAATGTTCGACCAATCGGTAGGTGAGTTCGTTGATTCGCTGTATCCAGGTGTTCTGGAAGTACACGGTATGTCGCAACATCCACACAACATTCTGTTGGACCGTACACATTAATTATGGCTGGAGGCGTTATGTGATTGAGAGCAAATAATGATGTGATTTCATTGACACTTTGCTGAGAAAGAGCTTCACCGCCAATGAGCATATATTTTAGCGATATGCCTTGAACATTTTTTGCCTTCGAAAGCAATTTCAGGTGCGCAGGTGTTCCGTCCGTCAAATCAATTTGGTGTTGCTGATAATAATTCATTAAATCTTGTCCATCCATTACCGTGTCCTTGTCTACAATAAACAAGGCATGTCCTGACAGCAGTGCGCCAAAAATCTGCTTCACAGATGCATCGAAATAGTAAGGCGCAAGTAAAGCGACATGCAAACCGCTATGCTGATCATCTATAACTTGACTGTACAACGCTTTAACCAAGTGATGAACCTGACGATGTTCGATCATTACACCTTTTGGCATGCCTGTTGTGCCTGAAGTATAGATCACATAAGCCAACTGCTCGGAATTCCCTGCGGGTTCCAGATTCGACAGATTAGCTGCATAGGTTTCTTCATCGTTCAAATCAATGATTTGGCCGTTGAATGATACCAACTGCTTGAGATGGGTTTGCGTGACTAATAGTGTTGCCCCCGAATCATGCAGGATGTACCGGATCCGCTCTTCAGGAGAATCCGGATCAATCGGTACATACGCCCCGCCTGCTTTTAGAATGCCAAAGATGCCAACGATCATCTCAATCGAACGATCTGTCAGAATACCTACAAATTGATCCTGCTGCACTCCCTCAGCTCTAAGCGTATATGCCAACTGATTCGCCCGTTCATTCAATTGACGATACGTCCATCGCTCATTTCCAAAACTAACAGCCAATTGATCAGGTGTCCGTTCCACCTGTGCTTTGAATAACTCCTGAATGGTCTGATCCCGGGAATACGCTATGTTGGTATCATTAAACTCATGTAAAAGAACGTGCTGCTCATGTTCAGAGAGCATTTGAATATCGGACAAGGCAATATCCGGTTCGATCACAATGTCTCTGAGGATGTTGAACAGATGTGTTTTCATTCTGTCGATGGTATCCCGTTCAAACAGCTCCGTCTTGTAATTAAAGTGCATTTCCAGACACTCGTTATCATCCTCAACGATGAACATCAGATCATACAACGATACACCGACATTTAATTCTCTAACTTTAAAGCTGCAATCCTGTTCTTGCCGTTGATTCAACGCGGTATTTAAGAAGATATACATCGTATTGAAAAGTGCTGTCCCGGTTGTATCCCGATGCGTGTTTAAATTCTCTACAAGATTGTCAAAAAGATAGTCCTGGTTATCCAATGCATCCAGGGATTGTTTTTTAATTTCTTCGAGATAAGATCGAAACGACTTATTCCCCACCGGCTGTGATCGAATCGCTACCGTCTGGATAAAGACACCTATCATATTCTCAACATCCGGATGGTTTCTTCCTGATGTTGGCGTGCCTACAATCATATCTTCTTGATCCGTATATTGATGAAGCAGCACATTATACGCTGCGAATAACACCATAAACATCGTAGTTCCCGTTTGTTTCGCAAGCTTCTCCAGCGACTGCTTCAAGTGTGCGTCCAACACGAATGACAATCTTGAACCTGCCGAAGTCAAATGAGGTGTCCGAACAAAATCAGTAGGCAGATTAAGGTTCGGGAGTTCGCCTTTGAATTGATCCAGCCAATATTTTTCTTGCTGCTTATAAGACTCCCCCGCCAGAAATTCTTTCTGCCAAGCTGTAAAGTCTTTGTATTCAACCTCAATGTCCGACATGCTTCTTCCGTCATACACATCGATCAGTTCATTCGCAAGAATGCCAACGGAATATCCGTCCGATATAATATGATGCATCTCGATGAGAATCTCTGCATGATTATCGTCTATACGAATGAATTCGGCACGTATTAATGGCGCTTTGGAGCAATCAAATGGTTTGGCAAACGTCTTAACATGTTGTTCGAATGAATCAGGGCTTTTCTGAGTTCGTTTCACTTCAAAATCAATTGTTGGGGCGATACTCTGGTACAGCTCTCCATCTATTAGTTGGAAACTGGAGCGAAAAGCTTCGTGACGTTGCACGATTTGTTCCAATGACAAAATCAATTTAGCTTCATCGATTTTTCCTGTGACCGTGATATGGCCGCACATGTTCTGAAACACACTATTCGGCTCAAATTGATCCAAAAAGTAGATTCGCTGTTGTGCAGCTGACGTCTCATAGAACTCCTTCACGTCCAATGCCTTAATCGGAATGAATGTTTCCTCGTTCTCGCCTGTAATCAGACTGGCAAGCTGCTTCAGACGTTGGTTTTGGAAGAATTGAACGATTGAAATTTTGTGTTGAAACTGCTCATGTACCTTGGATAGCATTACAGTCGCCTTGAGCGAGTTACCTCCGAGATCAAAAAAGTGATCATGTCTCCCCACTTGATTCAGGGATAATACGTCCTCCCAGATCAAAGCCAGCTTTTTCTCCACGTCATTGACTGGAGACTCGAATATGGCTGCATGATTAACGTGAGGAAGACGCTCCGTAACAAACCGATTGTACATTCCCTGTAATTGGTCCTGTTGCTCGGATGAGAACAACGTCAAAGACGAAATTTCAGCCTCTGGATGACTCACCATTTGTTGCAGCAAACCTTTAAATCCTTCAGACCATAATTTCATCATCTCAGGTCCAATAAGCTCGGTATTGTAATCAAAATCCAGGTACAATTCATGGCTAACATCCGTAATATTAAGAAACAAATCGTAAGAAATATGTTTGATCGGATACGACATGAATTCAGTCTTGATATTTTCAAATTGGAGATGATGAATCGTTCTGTCCATATTGAATAAAATCCGGGTATCCGGTGCAGTCATATGAGCAAGCTGTTCAGATACGAGGGTCAATGGAACATGCTGATGTTTCATGACAAGAGCCAGCGTTTCCTTGAGCTGAAGAACATGGTCTACAACGGATTGCTTCGTTAACAAGGCATGATGAACAGGTACAATGTTGACACAGTTGCCAATCAGTGCATTTTTTCGCATATGAGACTGACCCGCTGTAGGCACGCCGATGACAAGGTGAGACTGCCCTGTTAGTTGATGCAAATATAAATGAAACGCTGCAAACATCGTTACAAATAAACTGCTCTTATTATTGATGCTTAACGTTCGCAATGACTCTGTTAATTGATGATCCAGCTTGATAGAATATCTTTCACCGTCATATCCCTTGGGCACATCATCGGACGGTACCGTTGGAAGTGTAATGTTGGGATAGGATAAGGAAAATTGTTCTTTCCAGAACTGGACTCCTTCGGTAAATGAGCCTTTTTCATGTTCAAGGCGTTGCCATCTTAAATACTCACGGAATGGAGTAGCTTCAGGTAATTGAACCGAAACTCCTCGGACCAGAGCAGAATAGGTATGTTCCAACTCTTGAATGAATACAGCAATAGACCAGCCATCTGCAACAATATGATGAAATGTCAGCACCATAAGGTATTGATCGACTGCCTTTTTAAGCAAGGTGATTCTAAATAGAGGTTCCCCAGACTGTAAATCGAAGGCTTCATTTGCATCGGCAGATAACCAATTGGAAATTTCCCGTTCTTGATCCTCACCCGCATATGACGAGAAATCCAACCATGTACATTGAAATTCCATTACGGATCTGATTTGTTGTGTTTCACGATCGGCATGAATGACTGTTCTCAGGGCTTCATGACGCTGTGCGATCTGATTCACGGCCTGATCCAGTGTGGAAGGCTTTAGTTCGCCTGTCATTTTTAAAATAACACTCTGATTTAATGCAGCATTCGCATCTTCCCCATGTAATGAAGTTAACAATAATTGTTTTTGCTCTAAAGAGAGCGGATATTCCGAAACAGGCGATTCACCAGGGATAAACCCCCACTCGCGTAGTTCATGGATCGTCTCTTTCACCATTCTGATTATCGTATCCATGTCACCCATGGAATGCACAGTCGATATAAAACAGTTACGACCTTCCCAAATATATAAACCTTTATAAATTAAATGGTAGAAGAATAATTCCATATCCCCAAAGGAAATAAATCGAAATAAAGATCCATAGTTCACCATTTGCATCGGTACATTCGCTGTTTTGAAAAACGTATTTAATTCTTTAACAAGATAATCTGTTTTTTCATTTAGTTCCTTATATAAAGTTCCTGCTTCGGATTGAAGATACTGCAGTACCGTTAACGTTACTCTCATCGTAAGAGGGTGTGTACAGAAGGTTCCACCGACAAACGTTTTCTTATCTGCATCGGAAGGGTAAGAAACATCACCAAAGTTCCAGGTTCCACCATCTACCGGATTCATAAATTCAGCCTTACCGGCGACTATGCCAATAGGCAGCCCGCCACCGACCACTTTCCCATACGTAACCAAATCTGCTTGAACGCCAAACCAATCCTGCGCTCCACCCAATCCAATTCTGAATCCAGTGATGACCTCATCGAAAATAAGTGCAATGCCAAACTGTTTCGTGATCTCTCTAAGTTCCCGTAAGAATTGTGTTGGCTGCATATCAGGTCTTCGACTTTGTACCGGCTCTACAAGCACAGCAGCCAATTCATCACCCAGGTTCTGAATCATATCCAGGGATTGCGGATGGTTATAATTAAGAATAATCAAATCTTCCATAGCGCTATTTACAATACCAGGAGCCATAGGCAGCGCCGACGATAAAGCATCCCCAGGATTCGCTACACCCAACACGCCATCATGTGTACCGTGGTAAGATCCTGAAAATAATACAACTTTGGAACGCCCTGTTGCTGCCCTCGCTAAACGAAGTGCAACCATGACAGCTTCTGTTCCTGAATTATAAAATGCGACACGCTCTACACCCGTTAGCTCGGAAATTTTAGCTGCGACATCTCCTGCCAAGTCTGACATAGGGCCCAATGGAGGCAATTGTTCCTGGAGGCTGTCTGCTATAACATTTTGAATAAACGCTGGATTATGGCCAAATAGATTTACACCAAATCCCATCGTCAGATCCAGATACTCGTTCCCATCCAGATCCCATAACTTTGCTCCCTCTGCACGCGTTGAGATAATGGGATAAACCATTTCCTTCCAATACGAGCGAAATCCGGACACATTGCGATTATTCGCATGGGCATAACGAGTTTGGCCTGTTTTTAATTTGGAGCCTTTGGTTCTTGCGGTATACTTGGCTATAAATTGTTCAACATACTGGTTCTGAAGCGGTGATAATCCGCTCTCTTCATGAATCTTCAACGATTGATACGGTATAAAAGGTTTGGCTTCCTTCGATTCCGAATTGGGTTGGATCTCTTTGGTTGGTTTGGTTTCATGCTGTTTCATCTCCAAAAGAGGCGATTGAACAGCATTCATTTGCTCGCCTAACAGCACATTCAAACTTTTTAATTGGGACTCCATGAGCTGAATGGCAGACATCACAATTTGTTCCGACACATTCCCTGATGATTTTGCCGTGTTTATATTGTTGACAGATGCCAGATTTCGTTGTTCAGTATGCTCCTGAACTGTTTGATTGTTTATATTTTCAGATACATCATGATGCTTTATATTCTCTGACACATATTTAACTAAGGAATTAATATTTGTAAGGGTTTCAAAAAACATTTCCATCGGGATATTCAAACGGAACAGCTCTGAGATCTCCTTCTGAATTTGCACAAGAATGATGGAATCCAATCCCATTTGGAGAAAATGAGCTTGATGATCCAGCTCTTCCAACTTCAAACCAGATGCACGACTGATGCTTGTTTTAATCTTTAATTCAATATCGTTTGTATTCATCTCCATTTGAACCTCATTCCTCTCTGGCCTATGTCCCGCTGGTATCGTATGTTTGACTTCAATCCAACACCGCTTCTGCTCAAATGGATATAGAGGCAATGGAATTTTCCGAATGACATCATGATTATAGAACCTTTCCCAATCAATCACTGCCCCCAGTGTAAATAACTGACCGAGTTCATTTAAAGATTCTGCCTTTCCCTGAACATAGAGATGATCGCTAACAAGCGTTTTGTCTTTTTTGGCATAACCAAAATAAACATTTGGCAGTTTACCCTCGCCGCTTGCAAGTCGTTGTAATTTTTCATGTAATTCTTGTGTACTCGTGACTACGATGGCAAGCCGATAATCCAGATTAGCCCTTCCCGTACTGGCTGTATAACAGACTTGTTCAATGGAAACATCCGTGTGATCGGTTAGATATTCATGATACGTTCTGACCAATTCATCCAGCGCCCGTTCCGTGGCAGCAGACAGAACAAATAAATGAGGCTCTTGGGACATTCTTTTATCTACGGTTGGGGAAGGAACATATTCTTCGAGAACCACATGCGCATTTGTGCCACTGAAACCAAAAGAACTAACCCCGCATCGTAATGGACCCTCTTTTTCACCAAAAGCCATTAATTCCTGATTCACATAAAAAGGTGAAGCTTCAAACTTAAGCAGGGGATTAGGCTTGTCAAAGTGAACCAATGGTGGAATCTTTCTATGTTGAAACATAAGAATAGATTTAATTAATCCAGCGATCCCCGCCGCTTCAAAGCCATGTCCAATGTTAGCTTTGGCAGATCCGATTGCACAAAATTGTTTCCGATCCGTATATTTCTCAAAAGCTTTACGCAAAGCATTGAACTCAACCGGATCACCTAATTTTGTCCCTGTTCCATGTGCTTCAATAAAGTTAAGCGTATCAGGAGAAATGCCGGCTTCTTTCCATGCTTGTTCGATCACATTGGTCTGTGACTCCGGATTAGGTGCTGTGATTCCTACCGTCTTGCCATCCTGATTAATCGCACTTCCCTTAATCACACCATAGATATGATCCCCGTCCTTAATCGCTAGCTGCATTGGCTTCAACATGACCGACCCAACACCTTCGCCAAATCCCGTGCCGTTGGCATCTTCGCTAAACGTTCTCGTCAATGCATCTGGAGATTCCATATCCAGTCCGATACTTATCGGTAATAATGCCGTTCGAATGCCTCCTGCGATTGCCATTTCACAGTCTCCAGCGAGCATTCCTTTACATGCCATGTGAACAGCAACAAGTGAGGAGGAACAAGCGGTATCAATCGTTAAGGCCGGGCCTTTTAAATTCAAGAAATATGCAATTCTGCTCGCCAGTACAGATGGTAAATTTCCAATGATATAATTTTTGAGTTCTGCGGGGTAACTCGCCGTCACGAGCCGTTCGTAATCATACCCAACTTTGGAATACCCCACGTACACGCCCACATTTTTTCCATTGATTCCTTCTCCTGCATACCCAGCATCTTCAATCGTATGCCATGCCGTTTGCAAGAACATCCTTTGATTCGGGTCCATAAATTGTGCAGTTTTTGGGGTTATGCCAAAGAAAGAATAGTCGAATTGATCAATTTGATCCAAGTAACCACCCTTGATCCATTGAACTTCGCTCATTTCGCTTCGCATGGATTGTATATAATCCGCTGCGTCTTTTATCCGACTTTCCGGGTAGTCCCGAATGTTATGCGTTCCATTTTCCAAAACACGCCAAAAATCGCTTGCATTCGAGGCTCCAGGCAGGTTCAAAGACATACCGATAATTGCAATATCTTTGGATGGCGTATGATCCTCTTGAGTTTTGTTGACTTGCATGGTCTCGCTGTAGCCTCTAGCCAGATATGCTGCTAATTCAGTGATTGAGGGATATGTAAAGAGGTCCGTAACGGCAAGCTCTTCTCCATATTTTTGCTCTATACGTTCAGCGATTTGCGCCAGCTGTAATGAAGTTGCACCCATATCAAAATAGCTATCCTCAAGTGCAATCTTCTTCCCTACAAGCACTTCAGAAAATAGTGAAATTAATTCACGTTCCAGGACTTGAACCGAAACAGGAGCCTTTTCTTTCGCCTTGTCATTGTCATTCTTGACCCAGTCTTGGATGAAAGCAGACTCTGTTGAGAATTTGCCTGCTTCATACTGCTTGGCTAACTGATACCGCTGGATTTTCCCACTTGTTGTTTTGGGTAATTTTTTGATGGGCAGTACCTCTTTGACACTCCATCCCCCATGTTTATATAGATGTCTTTTGATTTCTTTAACAAGCGGCAAGAAGTGTTCGATCTTTTTTTTGTACACGACAAACACAATAATTTCTTCACTTTGACTATTCGAATCATACACACCACAAGCAGCAACTCTTCCGAGTTCAATATCATCTAATTGTATGGCGACACGTTCAATGTCATGGGGATATACATTTTTACCATTGATAAAGATAATGTCTTTTGCCCGTCCTGTTACAACCAGTTTTCCGTTCATGATGAAACCCAGATCTCCTGTATTCACCCATCCGTCGTGCGTTAATAACTTCTCCGTTGCTAGTGAATTATTATAATAACCTTGGGTGACGTTATCCCCCTTGATTTGAATTTTTCCAATAACCAAATCGGGAACACGGTTCATTTCCTCATCGCAAATTCTAACATGGCAATAATCAATTGCTTCGCCAACGGCAACAAATGATGCCACATGTTCAGCATGTTTCTCGACTTCGATGACACGCTCCCCTAAGTTCAGATGATCCCGGTGAACGTACACCGCAGTAAATTCTTCTTCTACCTTGGGAAAGGAGACGGCAACAGAGGCCTCTGCTAGTCCATATACGGTAAACATGGCTGTTTTCTTTAAGTGATATGCTGACAATACATTTAGAAACTCATGACACACTTCGGGTAATATAGGTTCCGCACCATTATAGATAACTCTGACACATGACAGATCCCATCCCTCCGCTTTGTCTTCGCGAAAGAAATTCAAGAAATATTTATAACCAAAGTTAGGAGAGGACAATATAGTTGCTTTATGTTCATTTACTTTTTTCATCCATAGAATCGGTTTTCGAATAAATAATTCCGTTGGAATCAAATATTGATGAATCCCTGCCACGATGGGTATGAGGTGAAACCCAATCAGACCCATATCATGGGTAAGCGGCATCCAGGAGAGAAAGCTATCATTTGGACTGATTTTTGTACCATTGATAGCACCACAAGTATTATAAATGAGGTTTCGATGGGTGAGCATAACGCCTTTGGGGTCACCGGTTGATCCGGAAGAAAATTGAATAAATGCCAAGTCATCCGGTTTAGGCTCATCATATTTTACAAATGTATGATCATATACATGGTCTTGTATTATTTCCGTTCTAGACTCTAATTGATGATGGAAATCAAACATGTCATGTTCCAAAGCAAATTTTTTCATTTTATCCAGTACCTTTTCAGATGCAATCATGAAAGGGTTATTTAACAAATTCCAAATACGACATACTTTCAAGTTTTGTTCTTCATCTTCACCAATACTTACAGGGATAGGGATCATTCCACCGAGTATACAAGCCCAGAATGCGACTAAAAACCGTTTGTTTTCTTGGATTTGAAAAATAATCTCTTGCTTTGGTTTCATGCCGATGTTCTGCAAATGACCCAAGTATCCTTCTGCTTCATTGAATAATTGATGGTATGATATAAAGGTTTCACGTTTGTCCGCGTCGATAAAACGAATACCACGGTCCATTATTTTACTTCTGTCGTGGATAACATCCACTAATGTTTGAAACTGATTAGTATACATATCTCTCCTCCAAATGGATCATCTCTAGTATGCTTATCTAATTATTTACACATATTTTCAAGCAAAATTTTACCATAGAAATATATGTTAAATCAATCAATTTATTGTTACTTTTTGGTAAAAAATAGATATGAATTCGTGAGTTATTGACGTATTTATTACCTAATCTCTGGAATTTCAACAAGTCCGGACGTATCAAACGACAAAAAAGACCACCTTATAATAAGGCAGTCTGGCGCTCTATTACAGATCCTGCGAGAGAATATACAGGATTACTAGATTGCATCAATCAACGCGGTTCCATCGAATGGAATTTGTTTTGCTGTAAAAATGGAATGACATACCTGCAGAGCATCATTTATCTCTTCTTCGCTGAGTTCGTATCCATTCTTGTGCATTTGTTCCTGTACCCGTTGTAATTGATGAAATAAGGGCACTACCGTTTGGGTATATGATATTGAATCTGGATTATAATTTCTTGAAATAAACGCGGTTACCATCAACTCGGACAACCAATTTTTGCGAATCGTTAACAACTTATTTTTTCTTTCATGTGTATTCGTTAGCATTAGTAAATCCGAAGGCTGACTTAGGGAATAAGGTACAATACCTTTCGTTATTTTACTCATAAGACTAACTAACACATGTTTTGAACCCAACTCTATAACTTCAGTAACTTTCTGGTCAATCAAATAGTGCATCGACTCTAGCCATCTTACAGGCATCGTCATCTGCATGTTTAAGTAATCCGTGACAGATCGATCAGACTCATAGGGTGCTGCTGTAACATTGGATATAACCGGGTACTTTGCAAGAGCATATGGATATTGACCGAGTTCTATTTCAAATTGTTCTGCTGCATGTTGCATCAGGGGCGAATGATAGGGACCACTTACATTAATATACGAGTGTTTTGTTCCCATAGATTCTGTCCTTTTTATAATTTCTTGTATGGCTTGACGATGTCCTGAAATGACAAACTGCTGGTCAGCGTTAATACATGCCACACAGGCAGGGCATTCGATCGTGGAAACTTGTTCGCATATTTTTTGAAGTGTATCTAAATGAATGCCTGAAATGGCAGCCATGGTACCTTCCTGATATGGGTCTGCATTATGCATAATGATACCTCGTTGTCTTACCAGTTTAATAGCGTCATGAAAAGAAAGAACACCCGCGCATACCAGAGCCGAATATTCTCCCAGACTATGTCCAGCCAAATAAGCAGGTTCCAATCCGATTTCTTGCATATAAACCTGAAAAGCAATCACACTAACGGTTAAAAGTGCAGGCTGAGCGTTCATCGTCATTGTCAACTCATTCATACTGCCTTCAAAACACAGTTTTCTTAAATCGAAAGAAATAGCATCACTGGCTTCTTCAAATAACTTTTTGGCTACATCGAAGTTATTCCAAAAGTCTCTACCCATGCCAATCATCTGAGAACCTTGTCCAGGAAACAACAGAGCTACATTACTCATCCAGCATCCTCCCATGTATCAACTTTATATTTCATGCACTTTTACAACCGAAAACCAATAAATTCCTTGTTTGCAAAATTTATAATAAGCTTTCATTAGGAGTTATGCAATAATAAAGTCAAGAGGAGGGTTATCAATTCCTATGAATGGGAAGAAATTCGTGATCATTTTTGGACTCCTTTTTGGACTCTGTGTCGTGGCATTTAGTGTAGTTCTATACTGGATATTAACTGAAGCCTGAACATGACAAATAGACATCTCCAATACGGAGATGCCTGTTTTGTTCTGATCTGATCATTCGATGCTTATTATTCCTCATTATCTTAAGTATCTGAATACACTAATTTCAAGTTCAACGACAATTCTTTCAGATATGTGTGTTACCATCTTTTTCGTGTGAATCGGATTATCTTATCCCTCAATCAATCCATACTTCACAAAACTATGATACAATCCATCTTCCTCTACTGTTCCAGTAATATCATCTGCAATGGCTTTCAGACCTGGCTTTGCATTACCCATGGCAATTCCGATGTTACAAAATTCCAACATCTCCGCATCATTCATGCCATCACCGATGGCAAATGTATCTTCTTGGGACATGCCCAGATGCTTCAGCAGATCGGCTATCGCAATGGCTTTGTGAATGCCAGGGATCATTAGCTCACCACTTCCTTCACCAAAAATCGGCACGGTGCACTGAATGACTTCGAATTTCCCTTCAAACTCTTGCTTGATCCGCTCAAACGGGATAGCTGAGCTCTCCAAGAAACATACTTTGTTCACATCATCCTTGTACAGGTCGGCCTCACCATACGTTAATCCGGCAATAAACGGGTGCGGTTTCAGCTCCTTCTTCTCTCTGGCTACAGGGTCATTCTCCACATCACCATAGATACGGCGTTCCAGGTGAGGTTGAAGATTGCTACTCGCATACAATGCCGAATTGGATTCAAGGTAAAAGTCAATGCCATTTTCATTAAAGAAATCGACCATATGTCGAACATCTTCCGCTGTTACCCTTTTGTGATATAACACGTCCTTGCCAAACTCCACATAACCCCCACCTGCACCAATCAGACCATCGAATCCGACATCCCAGATGGAATCATAAATTTCTGCTTTGGATCGGCCTGTACATAAATAGAGCAGATGTCCGTTCTCTCTGGCCTGTTTACAAGCCTTCTGTGCTGACAACGGAATGTTTCCGTCATCGTCGACCAATGTGCCATCAATATCAATAAAAACAATTTTTCGCTTCGTTTCTTGCATCTTCTTATGCCCCCATCATGTATCTCGTATATGTCTATGTTGTTGTATACAAGAGTTATAGTATCATCAATCAATTTTTCCAAAAATGTGGTCAGAATTTCGGTTCCGTTTCCAATGGTCACATACAATCCAACTTGTCCATATGTACGGTTTGCCAGTCATCATCCTGCTCAGCAATAACTGTAAACCCTTGGCGTTTCCAGAAATCTACGGCTCCTGGCAAGAAGCGATGTGTATGCAGATACAGCGTCGTATAGTGCATATCCTTTACCACGTTCTCCAGTTCGTTCATCAACATCGAACCAATGCCGAACCTACGATACGCGGGATCTACATAACATTTTACTATTTCGGCAGCCGATTGAGCTGCATATCGACCTTCCACAGCTTCGATACGTCCATCATATGGTAATATCCCAATAGACCCGACGATGCCCGCATCCTCCATCATTGCAACAAGAAAGATCGAACCATCGGAGTCCAGATAATGTTCTCTGAACTGCTCGAAGTCTACAGGCAATTTCGTATGATTCATCATCGGAAATACCTCTCTGCGTACACGCATGGCAAAATCAATGGCATCATGAATCTGGTGTGCCTGAACTGGTGTGACTGTCGGTATACTCTGAAGTTGTGTCAATAAAACCACATTCCTTATCCTCTGTATTAAGAGCTACTTCTTGGCCCTTCCTTGAATCTTGTTCATGCCAAATCGGCTCTCTTCATCTCATCTTACCGAACTTATCCCTTCCTATCAACCTATCTACACTACTAACCAAATTGAAAGAGTGCCCACGCAGTCCGATAGAGTTTGCATACGATAAGGCGTGTCACAATCCATATTGGAGGGAGAAACGCTCATGTGGTTATGGTTAGGTGTTTTTGCTTTCATTTTGCTAGTAATCGGGTTCGTGTACCGTTATCTGGACCAACGTGCCGAGAGCAAGTTTCACCCTCACGCTCCCCAGCAGCTCTTAGTCAAATTCAAGGAAGGTACAACCGAGGATGAGATGCACACCCTTCACAAAAAAGGGAGATGTAAAGTTGCTGAGACCTATGCAGATTTAGGATGGTACCGCATGGAATCCCGCAAAAAAATGCACCGGATGCTAAAACATTACAAAGATCATGAACTTATTGAACATGCAGAGCCGAATTACCTCGTTGAGGCATCCTTCACCCCTAATGATCCATTCTTTCCTTATCAGTATAACCTGTCCAAAATCAATGCACCCGCTGCTTGGAACATTACTCAGAGTAACAGCTCTGTCAAAATCGCCATTATCGATACCGGTGTACAGCTGAACCATCCAGAATTGGCCTCCAAGCTCCTCCCCGGTTATGATTATGTTGATTATGATAACATCCCTGAGGACGGGAACGGTCACGGCACCCATGTAGCCGGGATCGCTGCCTCCGTTACCAACAATGGTGTGGGCATCGCAGGCGTTGCACCACTCGCCTCCATCGTTCCGCTCCGGGTACTGGATAACAACGGGCAAGGAACGGTAGGTAATGTTGGTAATGGGCTTGTCTTTGCTGCTAATAACGGTGTACAGGTTGTTAACCTAAGCCTTGGTGGGCCGATGGGAAATGCTTTCCTTCAAGCTGCCGTACAGTATGCTTGGGATCGTGGAGCTGTAATTATTGCTGCAGCCGGTAACGACAACACTTCATTCCCAATCGTACCCGCATCGTATCCAAACGTGATTGCTGTCGCGTCAACCAATCCCTCCGATCTCAAATCCAATTTCTCCAACTATGGCTCTTGGGTGGATATGGCTGCACCGGGTGATACCATTCTATCCACATACCTGGGTGGTTCCTATGCCTACCTTAGCGGGACGTCCATGGCTGCCCCTCATGTGGCTGGAGTGGCTGCACTTCTCGCTGCACAAGGGAAAACAAATGCTCAGATTCGGGATGCGCTGTGTTTCGCTTCTGATCCGGTATCAGGCTCCGGGATCTACTGGACATATGGTCGACTGAATGCTTATCAGAGCTTGCAGGTGCCATAATACACCTACTATCGCTCATGATTGCACACAGGGCATATCCTTTCCATTTTTCACAAATTAAAAAACGAAGGGGCATCTGTAAGTGAGATGCTCCTTCGTTTGGTTAAAAAGTATTCGATGTTACACTTTTGCTGCCCAAAGCTCTATTTCAATTTTAATCTCTGGTAGACCTAACGCCGTAATATATCCAATCGTCATTGCAGGATAATCCGTACTAAATAATTGTCCCCACTCGGCATATAAGAAATCCCAATCGATTTTCTCGGTTGCCCATACGTTCACTTTGATAATATGTTCAGCATCTAAACGCTCAGATTCGAGCACTGTTTTAATATTATTAAATGTATTAGTGACTTGCTCATTCAGACTCTCTGGAAAGAGTCCATTTTGATCTGCTCCAATTTGACCCGAAGTCACAAATAACTCTGCATTCCTCGGGATTCTTGTAATATGCGTGTACTGACCTACAGGAGCTGGCATATTTTCTGGATTTGTTCTAGTAATTTTGTCCATATTCATTTGGATTACCTCGTCATTCTTAAGATTTTTCTGCGTTATTTCCTAATTTCTTCCGATTTTGGGCAGACCTCACCCTTGGAATAGATTCTAGAAAAAGACAGCAGTGGAGTATCCATATCCCGAAGATATAAATGCAAGTGATTTTTTCTTCATGAGTGGATGCTCCTCCCTTCTTAAGTGACAAGATTCTCTTCATTTCTTTATTATATCTGAAAGCCACATCAAGGGTCAAATTCATCCCCTTATAAACACAGAGCAATCCCGTAATAACGAGACTGCTCTGTGTCTATTCTATAGCGTCGGACACCTTGTATCAGAAATATTGTGCGCCATTACTCGCAATGACATCTTTGTACCAGTGAAAACTTTTCTTTTTCACTCTGCGAAGTGTGCCCGTGCCATCATTATTTCTGTCTACATAGATATAGCCATACCGTTTCTTCATCTCTCCGGTACCCGCACTGACGAGGTCAATCGGTCCCCAGCTTGTGTAACCTATGAGCTCTACACCGTCTTGAATCGCTTCAGCCATCTCGGCAAAATGACTATTCAAATATTCGATGCGATAGTCATCTTCAACGGAGTCATTGTCTAACAACACATCGGTTGCCCCAAGTCCATTTTCAACGATAAACAAAGGTTTGCCATAGCGGTCATGCAGTTGATTACATGTAATTCGAAGACCCTTTGGATCAATGGTCCATCCCCATTCGGATGCTTGAAGATATGGATTCTTCACCGAACCAAACACATTGCCTTCTGTCGAATCTTTCAAAATCTCAGGGTCCGTACTTGTACAGCGGCTTGCATAGTAGCTAAAACCGATATAATCAACCGTATTCTGTATCAAAATCTCCGCATCTTCCGGTTGCATGTCAATCCGAATGTCATTTTCCCTGAAAAATCTTTTCGTATAACCCGGATATGCTCCCTTGGACTGCACGTCAATGAAGAAGAATGACTCACGATCTTTCTCCATAGCCTTCCAAACGTCATCGGGGTTAGAGCTGTATGGGTAGACCATTCCAGCGGCTAACATACACCCGATCTGTGCACCAGGAATGATCTCATGACAAGCCTTAACAGCAAGTGCACTCGCTACCAATTCATGATGTGCTGCCTGATACAGGACCTGATCTTTGTTTTCACCATCCTGCAGAACAATACCCGCTCCAATGTACGGGAGATGCAGCAACATGTTGATCTCATTAAACGTCATCCAGTATTTCACTTTATTCTTGTATCGATTAAATAGCGTCGTCGCATATTTCTCAAAGAAACCAATCATCTTGCGATTCTTCCAACCGTCGTACGTCTCGACCAGATGTACAGGTACATCGAAATGGCAGATCGTTACCACAGGTTCAATGTTGTATTTTAATAACTCATCAAAGACATCATCATAAAATTGCAAGCCTGCTTCGTTTGGCTCCGCTTCATCACCATTAGGGAAAATCCGTGCCCAGGCTATGGAAAGTCTGAGGCACTTGAATCCCATTTCTGCAAATAACGCAATATCTTCCTTATATCGATGATAGAAGTCAATGGCTTCATGTGAAGGATAGAATTCCCCTGCTTTTGGCTCATACGAATCCAGGTTACCCAGAGCAATATTCCATCGATTGGCACCAATCGGAATCAGATCTACCGTTGTTAAACCTTTGCCACCTTCCAGATAAGCACCTTCCAATTGATTCGCTGCGGTTGCTCCTCCCCAGAGAAAATTCTCCGGGAAGGCTGTAAACTTTTCAATCATTGAGGAGTTCCTCCTTAACCATCCTTAGTTTGAATTAGCTTAATACCGTGATCAATTTATCTTTCTCATGAACGGATGCATCTTTCGTTCCTACAACGTCCAGATAATTTGAAGTATTAGTAACAATGATGGGTGTAACCGTCTCATATCCTGCATCCTTAATCGCTTGCAGATCAAACTCAACAATCAGGTCACCTGCGTTAACACGGTCTCCATCTTTCACATGGGTTGTAAAATGTTCACCTTTCAGCTTGACCGTATCCTGTCCAATATGGATCAGCATCTCTACACCATCATCGCTTACTAGACCAATGGCGTGTTTGGTACGATATACAGTTTGAACGACACCTGTGATTGGAGATACCACTCTGCCACTGGTTGGACGAATTGCAATCCCTTTACCCATGTGCTCTCCTGCAAACGTTACATCATTAATTTCGTTCAGTGCAACAACTTCACCAGCCATTGGGCTTACAATTTCGTATCTGCTGTTCGGATTTGGATCAAGTACAGGTGCTGGAGCTGGTGTAGCTTCCACTTTGTCTTTGAATCCAACTACGTACGTCAGAACAAAGCCAAGGATGAACGCAACCGCTGTAGCTACTATTGCCATGTAGAATCCAGAATCAACGCCTGTAGCTGGGTTAATGAAGGTTGGATAACCAAATACGCCAAGTCCGCCAAACATGTAAAGCTTCGAACCCGCTAATCCCAAGATACCTCCACCGATACCACCTGCAATACAGCTCATGATGAACGGCTTTTTCAGTGGAAGTGTCACACCGTAAATTGCTGGCTCGGTTACACCGAAGATCCCAGAGATGAAGGCCGGAATACCTAAAGATTTCAATTTCGTATTTTTGGTTTTCAGTGTAACGGCAAGTACGGCACCGATTTGGGCAAAGGAGGCGGCGAATGACATGGCAATTACCGGATCAGCCCCAGAAGTACTCAAGTTAAGAAGCATGACTGGCACGAGTCCCCAGTGAAGACCAAACAATACAAACACTTGCCACAATCCACCGATAATCAAACCTGTAACAACTGGACTTAAATCATAGATGCCTGTTGCTCCTGCACCAATCAACTGGCCTGCCCAAGTGGATACTGGACCAATCAGAATGAACGTTGCCGGAACGATAACGAGCAAAGTAAAGAATGGAACAAGGAACGTGCTAACGACTTTAGGAATAATATTTTTGAAGAATCTTTCAATTTTAACAGCGAAGAATGTAGCAACAATGATCGGAATAACCGATGTTGAATAACTCATCAGAATAACCGGAATACCCAGGAACGTAATGTGAATCGGTGATTCAAACAACGTCCCTGCAAACAAGGTGTACAGTGGATCTCCGGTAGTCAGACCGGACAGGGTAGGATAAACTAACGAAGCACCTATCGCCATACCCAGGAACGGTGAACCGCCAAATTTCTTGATTGCAGTATAACCAAGGAAGATCGGGAAGAAGTAGAACAGACAGTCACCCGTTGCATTCAACAGTTGGTACGTTCCAGAAGTATCTGTAATCCATCCAAATGATAAAAACATGGCTGTAAAACCTTTGATCATACCTGTTGCAGCCAGCAAACCGAGTAACGGTGTGAACACACCGGAGATCATGTCGATAAATCGGCTAAACAACCCTACCTTTTTACCTGAGTTGTCTGCTTCCTCTTCAAACTGACCTTCGCTTGGGAAATTCCCCGCCTTAACAACTGCTTTATATACATCCGGCACTTCGTTGCCGATAACGACCTGATATTGTCCACCACTTTGCATGACAGTAATAACACCTGGCAGATTTTTAAGTTCTTCCGTTTTGGCTACGCTTTCATTTTTCAATTTAAACCGCAGTCTTGTTACGCAATGGAATACACTGTTTACATTCTCGCGACCACCTACACGTGACAGAATGTCCTTAGCCAATTGATCGTAGTTGCTCATTGTAATTCTCCCTCTCTAAGTAGACTCCCCATGACTTTTGAAACAAATAAAACCTGAACCACTGAACATACACAACATACCGGATCGTCCGGAAATCAGTCGTGTTATTCAGCAATTCAGGTTTTGCCCTTAACGGTTGCAACCCTGTAAGGCTGTACACATTGGTATTTAATTTTTTGGATAACGAAAGTAAGTTGCATTCCATATCCTCTGAACTGAGGATGGTCGGCATTGCCTGATTGAACAGTTACAACCCGATTGATGTATGCGCTTACTTCTTGAACTCATCATAGTACATCTGAACTACGTTTGCAACACTTATTTTTATTAAATTCACAAATACACTTGATTGAGCGAAAATAAAAAAAGAGACTACTTCGAAAGCATCGAAGTGGTCTCTGTATTGTATAATATTCACATTTATAAATACGCACTAAAGCAGAATTAACCAATAACCGTAATCAATTTATCCTTTTCTTGCACTTCACGATTTGTTGTAGCAACCACGTCCAAATAATCAGCTGTATTGGTTACAATAATAGGTGTTACGGTCTCATATCCCGCCTCAATAATGGCCTGCAGATCGAATTCAACGATCAGATCGCCAACACTCACACGATCTCCGTCTTTCACATGTGCAGTGAAATGTTGACCTTTGAGCTGTACCGTATCCTGACCGATATGGATCAGAATCTCTACACCTTGATCATCTACCAGTCCAATCGCATGTTTGGTACGATAAATCGTCTGAACCACACCATTAATCGGGGATACAACTCGTCCACTGGTTGGACGAATAGCAATCCCTTTACCCATATGTTCACCAGCAAATGTAGCATCATTAATTTCTTGCAAAGGAACCACATCACCCGTCATCGGGCTGGCAATTTCGTAGCGATTGTTTGGATTAGGCTCAAGTGCAGCCTTCTCTTCTTTTACTGGCTCTGGAGCCTGATTTGCAGCCTCCGGATTAGCAGGATCTTTGAATCCTACAAAATAAACGAGAACAAAGCCTAGCACAAAAGCAATGATAGTAGCAATCATAGCCATCCAGAATTCGTAGTTGATCCCTTCTGTGGGACTAATCAGCGCAGGAACACCGAAGATTCCTGAAGCAAATACAAACATTTTGGAACCTGCGAATCCAATAATACCACCAGCGGTTGCAGAAGCAATACAACTCATAATAAATGGTTTTTTCAATGGCAAAGTAAGACCGTAAATAGCAGGCTCAGTTACACCGAAAATCCCTGATACAAAGGCAGGAACACCCAGTGATTTGAGTTTAGTATTTTTCGTTTTTAGCATAACGCCAAGAACAGCACCAATCTGAGCAAAAGAAGCAGCAAACATCATCGCCAGAATCGGATCTGCTTTCAGTGTGGACAGATTCAGCAGCATGATTGGTACGATACCCCAGTGTAACCCGAAGATCACCAATACTTGCCACAACCCACCAACAACAATACCTGTTACCAACGGACTCAAGTCATAGATGCCCGATACGCCCGCACCAATCAGTTGACTTGCCCATGTTGCGATTGGACCAATCAAGAGGAATGTTACTGGAACAACAATCAAAATCGTAAAGAATGGCGTGAGGAACGTTCTCACAACAGACGGAATGATCTTTTTGAAGAACGCTTCTACCTTTGCCCCAAAATAAGCAGCAATAATAATCGGAATGACGGATGAGGAATAACTCATCAAGATAACGGGAATACCCAGGAACGTGATATGAATCGGTGATTCAAACAATGTGCCTGCAAACAGCGTATAGAGCGGTTCCCCACCACTAAAGCCTGATAAGGTCGGATATACAAGTGATGCTCCGATGGCCATCCCGAGGAATGGAGATCCACCGAATTTTTTCATAGCTGTGTAACCCAGGAAGATTGGGAAGAAGTAGAACAGACAGTCTCCTGCAGCATTCAACAATTGATATGTTCCTGAAGCCGGGTCCAACCATTCGAGAGAAGTAAACATGGACAGGAAACCTTTGATCATCCCTGTTGCAGCAAGCAAGCCGAGAATGGGTGTAAATACACCTGAGATCAAGTCGATAAACTGACCCAAGAGACTCTCTTTTTTACCGGAAGATTCTGAATCATCACTTGAGACCGGTTCATCCGCATTCATATTACCCACCTGTAACAAGGCTTTATACACATCAGACACTTCGTTACCCACAACTACCTGGTATTGCCCCCCGCTTTGCATTACCGTTATAACTCCAGGTAAATTTTTGAGTTCGTCTGTTTTGGCATTATTGTCATTTTTTAATTTGAAACGAAGTCTGGTCGCGCAGTGCACCACGCTGTTAATATTCTGTTTACCGCCAACGCCAGACAGAATGTCTTTGGCTAATTGCTCGTGTTTCATGAAGTCTTTTCTTCCTTTCTGGCTAGACACGGATTCGAAGCATATTGGAGAGAATAAAAAAACCTGAACATCTGAATGTATGGAACATCCGGTTAACGGTATGTTCTGTCATTCAAGCGTTCAGGTTTTGCCCTAGTGGTTGCAACCCTGCAAGCTGATCTATGGGATTATTCAGAAGTTGCATTCACAACTCTCTCAATATGGATCGTTAAGTACATCATTTCTTCGTCAGTTAGTTGATACGTGTAGTTGCTTTCAATGAATTTCTTAATTTTCTCCGAGCACTTGTGTGCTGCCGGATACTTTTTCTGAATCATCAGGAACAGTTCATCATCGTTGTTGCTCTTGTAATGTTTTCCCTTCACCAAACGTTGGGCGAAAAACTTCAAATGCGTCACAAAGCGATAAAATGTCAGTGAGTTCTCATCAAAATCAATCTTGAAATGATACTTGATGATTGTCAAGATTTCTTGCATGACCTGCGTCATACTCTTGATGTTGGGCATTTCCTCATTCAAAGCTGCATTGACAAAGTGAAGTGCCATAAAACCGGCTTCGTCCTCGGGCAAGATCACACCAAACTGATCACAGATCATATTGAGCGCTTCCATTCCGACTTCATATTCCTCTTTGTATAACTGCTTTGTCTCCCAGATTAAGCCGTTGCGTATGGGCAGATTCTTGCGATACCGCTCAATGGCAAAGTGAATATGGTCTGTGAGATGTAAGTAAATGCTCTCATTTAATTTCTTGCCAAGTTTCAGTTTGGCGTAAGCGATGATTTCCTCGGATACTTTCATGTATTCCAGAGGAATGCTTGAGATTAATGCCTTGAAGTTTTCCTGAATATCTTCATTCTGTAAAGTAAATATCTTGTCGATATGCTGCTCGGAAACCATATCACCCGCCCGCTTCTGATAAGCAATCCCCCGGCCAATGATAATAACTTCCTGTTGTTCGTCATTCATCGCAACTACAGCATTATTGTTCAGCACCTTCTCGATTTTCACTTTATCACTCCAATATACAGAAAAAGACAAACCAATCCCTTTTCTCAAGGTATACGGCTTTGCCTGATTCAACAGTTACAACCCGATATGTTGTACGCGCTTCCCTCATAATATTACAAATTTCTACACAGTGCAACAAAAAGTTAGTATCGAATTAGCATGACTCCTGATCTAGGTAAATATACTCACAGGAGTGAGCAAATCAAGAATTATTTTACAGGGATTCACGGTTTATTGTTTTTGTTGTCTTTCTCCAGCTCTGCTTCAATTTTTCGATTAATACTGTCCATTTCTTCTGAGCTCAAACGATCGACATCTTTAAATTGCTTATCCAACTCGTACTCTTGCGCCTCGCCTTTGTTCATTAACCCCAGATGATTCTTAATGTCTCGGATATCTTCACGCATATGTATCGTCTGACGGTATTGATCTACAACAAGTGCAAAAATAATGCCCCCGGCCACTATTGGACCAAATGGGATCAGATAACATAAAACAAGTCCAATGAGCAAAAATATAACAAAATACATGTGTAGTGCCCCTCTCATATAAAATATCTACTCTGCGAAGATAAACGTTTCATAGATTACAAATTAAAGCGTTCCTGGATTAACTGTGCCACTTCATCCGGGCTCTTTTGTGTGTTATCAATCCTTATGTAGTGCTCATGCTTGATTTCTCCCGGTTCCGAGTTCAATCGATAATGCTTCATCGTATCAAGCAAATCTCGCTCAGACCACGCGATGTCACGCTTTGTTGGTTTATGTAACAGACGATGCGGACTTTTATTGCGCTCCAATCTTTCCGATGGAGCAGCCTCCAGTTCCACATAACAGACCTGTCCTCCATTAGATTCGAATAACTCGCTGATCTTACGGATGTATTCACCATCTGACTCCGCGTCCAAAGCCCACACAAATGTAAAAATCAGACCCGGCAAATCACTCTTTGCCACTTCCTCAAAAATCTCCTGCCGGAACAGACTCACCAGTCTTTTGCCTTGTGGTGTTCCATAGCTGAAGAAAGGAGACACCAATTCAATGGTCATGTGGTTATGAAACAATTTAAGTTTTGTTATCTTCTCCAGTTCTTGCCCCACCGTCATCTTGCCCACAGCCTGTGGGCCAAAAATAATCACTAATTTCATTTTCGATCACTCCTGACTTCGCCATAATTTGTTCAGGCAGCATATCCACTGCAAACCATGGGCCCGCATTGTAATCAGTTGATTCACCCCAGGCCACATTAAAATGGATCTGTAGCTGCTCTCCCACTTGTATCATCGGAATTTCAACTTGTAAACCATCCTCAAGATATCGAATTAAATGAAAAGCTTCTTTTAGATCTGCTATGCTTTTTGTCATCCAATGATTCTTTTTTGCTCTGCGGACCAGGGTCTCCCCATCTTCCGTACCTACCGTGAGGACATAAGAATCATCATAGAAACTAATGGCGTCGAGGTTCTCACCACTATCGGGTGCACTTTGATTCCAATTGAAAGGTACTTCCCATTTTAGCGTAAAGAGGATTTGCTCCAAAGATTTCTTAGTTTGGCACCGCCACATCAATGAACGACAATCGTCAATTGTAGCTCCATCCGGCAGGTTTGGCTCAGGTTTTGTAACCAGTAGCTCTGCTGTGATATCCCTTGTCTCGAATAGGATAATATATGAATCGTTCTTCAACGATCTTGTATTTACAGCAAATTCCTGGATATTCTCTTGCCTCCATTGAATGTTTGTTATTAACTGACCAAATGGTGTCTGGATTTTCGGAACGACAGGCTCACTTAATTTATGACTATTAACTGTTCGAAATAAGTGCATCCGATGCCTCCTTTATCACATTCCATTAATTCAATTTTATGGACATTAAACTCTATAATACCTTCTTTAAGGCAAATAAAAAAGAGTTTTCAAGTGATTCCCTCCACGCGTGAGGGCTTGAAAACTCTTATCTTTAATTAAATATATTTATTTTGGATTAACGTCCGATCAGTACCCATCCCCACTTCATCCGGCGCAATCCCATCGCGCAGATCCATGAGATCAGGAGCGCCGCAACATAAGATAGAATGATGCCCACGCTGAAGTGACGAGCCAGGTCATCTGTGAATTCACGTCTCCAGAAGAGCAGTACAAGTGGGTGCATTAAAAACACACCGAACGCAACTGTACCCAAGGAGTCCAGAATACGCGTAGCTTTTCGAACCTCGGTATGTTTTCCTGTGCCGATTCGTTCGCTAAAGATCAGTAGGAGCAGGCAGGCTGACAAGGTAAACAAATTTCGGAACAGGAACAGCACGGTATAGGTAATAACCGGATATACAGCAAAAGCGGTTTTGATATAAGCATTACCATATATAAAAATGGCACCTCCGCTCAACAATGCAGCTATAAGTACATAACGGTGAGTATACAGTTTCTTTAATGCCCACTCAAAGTTCAACCCAACCCATGCGCCAAATCCGATGACGATCAGATAACTGGGTAATAAACTGCCTGTTCGTTCGAAATGAAACTGCAAATGTACTGCATAAAAGATCGCTTGGCCCGCAATAAAAAATAATGGCAAATAACGATTAAACAAACGATGGCGAGTAAGGGACAGAAGCCACGGAAAAACGATATAGAATTGAAGAATAATCAAAAAAAAGTACAAGTGCGTATGAGCGGTTCCCATCACTAATTGTTTTGCAAATTGAACACCATGGGTCAAAGGTTCTTTGCCCGCAAGCAACTGTTTAATGGAAAAATAGATAAGGGACCACACCACATAAGGTACAAATACATTAAATAAACGCTTCTTATAAAAAGCGAGCATCCAACCCTTCTCATTCACCTTGGAGCTGTAGTTGTAGAACAAGACCAGAGATGACAGGAACAGAAACGCTGGAACGGCAAATTGCAAAAACGTGTTCCAGAAGTAATACACATCATGATCTAAAGTGTTCTTGGGGTAATGCGCAACTGCTGTTGAAGTCGCATGAATAGCTACCACTGCCATGATGGCAAAAGCACGATAGAGATCCAGATACTCAATACGCCGGGGCCGATTAACCGGTTGATTCATAAAGATAACCTCACTTGTGCCTGATATGGGATGATAGTTTCCGGCCGCAATCCAGATTCTATGCTTCATTTTAATCAGCACACGAGGGTAATACAATCATAATCCATATTATTTTCGTGATATTACATCATTATTCTGCATTATTCGACATTTTCTATCCAGAATCGTTCAACAACGTTGCCATTGGACTCCACATAGTCTTCATCCCGAATGCCACCATTTCGAAGGATAACCCTTCTCGAAGGCTCATTAACCGCATCGCATACGACCAATACTTTGGAGATTCCAAGCTCTCTCGTTTTCTCCAAAGATAGCCTGAGAATTTCGGAACCATAGCCATTGTGCCGTTCCCCCGGACGAATGCCATAACCAATATGTCCTCCGCTGTTGGACAATTTGTCGTTAAGCTCATGCCTTATATTCACGGCACCCACGATTTGTTGACTCTCCGTGACCAGCCAGTATGTACTGTCTTTGACCCAGCCTTCCGGGATGTCGATCCCTTGTTCATTGCGCTGCAAAAACGCCAACATCTCATCGAACGCATAAGGATCTTTGGAAATGACCCAAGGTACCATCAATTCTCCACTTCTGACCCAGTCTTCATAAAATGCCAAATACGCATCCTTATAGGCTTTTGATGGTTTAATTAATCTAACGTGTTTTTTTCCCATGATCATTACATCCTCCCAACAGATATTGATATTGCCACGTTCTCTCTTCCAGGACACGACGTTCTTGCTCTTCCATCAGACAAGTTCGAAAAAGGACCTGCGTGTGTGCAGATCCTCTTCAAGTGTACCTCTTACCGCATATTCTATCATTATACGGACTCTGTCAATGTAGCCTCCTGAACATCCCCATCCTTCTTAACATTCGTGTCTGTGTACGTGAATTGGTAACTCCCAGATCCAAGTGTGACTTCAACATCTTCTCCAATACTGCGAATAACCTGAACTTCACTCACCTGATCCAACGGTTTCCCTTGTTCCAGAACGATCTGTGCACCTGCTCCAGGAAGACGTACCGTACCTCTCGTATTGACAGGAATATGCACCCGTATCTCCATTTCACCATCCGCCAACCGGTGCCAGCTTGAAGCAACTTGACCATACATCGTCTCCAGACTCGCTTCCACCCAATCCAGTCCGGGTCCGGGTTGCGGCTCGATATGCACCATTCGGAATCCTGGCTGATGTTCATCGGACCGAATGCCTGCAACGTAACGATACAACCATTCTCCAATCGCCCCGTACGCATAATGGTTAAATGAGTTCATACCGGCACTCCAGAGACTGCCATCCTCTTTGATCCCATCCCAATGTTCCCAGACGGTCGTTGCGCCTTGAGTCACCTGATACAGCCAGGACGGATAATCCTCTTGAAAAAGTAATGTATAAGCCAGGTCGTGAAGACCTGCATCACTCAATGCCGGATTCAGATAAGGTGTGCCCACGAAACCTGTAGTAAGATGATTCCCCGCCTCTTTCACGAGTTTTGCCAATTGTTCAACAGCACGAGTTCGAGCAGTGGCGTCCAGCAGGTCAAATTGAAGCGCAAGAACATGCGCTGTCTGCGTTGGAACAGCAATTTTGCCGGCTGGAGTCACGAATTCATTTCGAAACGCATGAACAATGTTTGTATGCAACTGCTTGTAATATTCAGCATCGTCTGTCTTTCCAAGTGCCTCAGCTGCCTTTTGAGTTAACGACACCGAATAGGCATAGAATGCTGTTGCCACATAATCCGTGTCCGTTGCGCCGACATAACTATCAGGCTTGGAGTCCAGTCCCAGCCAATCGCCAAAGTGGAATCCCGTGTTCCACAGGTACGGATTGTCACCCTGCACGTGAATATACTCGATCCACTGCTTCATACTCTCATATTGTTCGGCCAGTAATCTGGCATCCCCATACATCTCATAGATGGTCCAAGGACAGATAACTGCTGCATCACCCCAAGCGGCGGAGGAATGACTGGTGTCTCCCCATCCTTCTGACGTGGAACTTCTCAGATCCGGAACGAAGAATGGAATACCGCCATCTTCTCCCTGATCCGCTTCCAGATCCCGTAGCCATTTGGTGAAGAAGGGAGCCGTATTCATCAGGTAGGAAGACGTGCGAACAAACATCTGTGCATCGCCAGTCCACCCGAGCCGTTCATCCCTCTGTGGACAGTCTGTCGGCACATCAAGAAAATTCCCCTTTTGCCCCCACAATATATTGTGATGCAGTTGGTTCACCAGTGGACTGGAGCATGAAAACTGACCTGTTGGCTCCATATTCGAGTGCAACACTATTCCGGTGAATTCATCCAGACGAACGTGTTCCGGAAAGTTAACCAGCTTCACATAGCGAAACCCTTGGAACGTAAAATGCGGTTCAAATGTTTCCACGCCATCCCCCTTGCAGGTGTAGCGAATACACTGCTTGGCGGCGCGAAGATTATCGGTGTAGAAGTTGCCTTGATGATCCAATATCTCTGCATGATGCAACTCAACCGTCTGACCTGCCTCACCTTGAATGCTGAATCTCATCCATCCCACCATATTCTGCCCCATGTCTATTACACGATCTCCCTGTGGTGTTGTTAACAAAGCGATTGGCTGTAGCTGTTCCACTTGGGTGACGGGTACGTTCTCCTGCGCAACGATGATATCTTTGGGATGATCCAGTACGTTCACGGGTGACCAATTCGCCTGAGATGAAGCCGACCAATCGGACTCCATTCGTGCATCATACGTCTCCCCCATATAGATGTCCGACATACGAATGGCACTTGGAGCAGCCGTCCACTCCCCATTGGATAGAATACATTCCTCTGATCCATCTGCGTATTTCATATGCAGTTCCAGCAGCAATGCGGACGTTGAACCAAATATCTCCCGTTCTTTGTTCCAGCCAAGATACCCTCGGTACCAACCATCTCCCAGATTAGCACCTAAAATATTCTGTCCATCCTGAAGCAGGTGGGTAACATCATAAGTTTGATATTGTAATCGCTTACGATAAGAGGTCCAGCCAGGTGTAAAATAATCTTCTCCTACTCTTGTGTTGTTCATATGCAACTCGTATAATCCAAGTGCTGTAACATATATGCGGGCAGACTTAACAGTTTGTTTCACATTAAAATGCCTGCGCATACGCGGGCATGACGTATCTCCATCATCTGATGGTTGAGCTGTGATCCATTCTGCTTGCCACTTGTTATGACGATCCATAAGTCCCATCTCGAAATAAGCCGTTTCGGACCAGCCCGAATCACTTCCTTCATCATCCCATGCCTGAATCCGGTAATAGTATCGCGTTCGCGGAGAAGGCTGAAAATGGTTTAATTCCACATGTATGGATTGATCCGTACTTATCTCGCCAGAATCCCATGCAATCTCATCAAAATCTTCCGTCAATGACAGTTGGATCTGGTACGCTGATTGCATACAGTTCCGACGGTCTGACTGCAACTGCCAGCTTAATCTCGGTGATTGGACATCAAGGCCTATCGGATTGATTCTATACTCACAGCGAAGGTGACTAACGTTGAACATTAGCAGATCGTCCTTTCCATCTTGGCTTCCCATTCGGGGTTACGATATAATTATATCGATCCTGTTGCCCTAAATACCCGGTTATCAGGACTATTTCATCCGGGGTTTCAGCCATCTGTGCGAGGAGGTTGCTTGTGAATTCATCTGTACAACTCATGAAAAGTGAATACTTTCTGCATAATCATCTGCAACTTTTTGTCAATCGTTGCTCTGAAGATTTTGTCCTTCCTTTTCACGCACATGATTTTATTGAGTATAGCTATGTTGCTGAAGGAAAGGGCTTTCATCATATCGGTGAAGATGTCATTCCGGTGACGAAAGGGATGCTGTTTGTTATTCCTGTCGGTGTTCCTCATGTTTTCCGTCCTGTGAGCACCAACGTATCCGAGCATCCGTTAATTCTATATAATTGCCTATTTAATGCTGAACTGATCAACACCCTGACATCCGTCATTCAGGAAAAAGAAATCATTCATCATCTGATGGATCTGGCACAAAATCAGGTTCCTTATATATCCGTTGTGGATCACAACGATCGGATTGAAGAACTAATGGTGAAGCTGTACCGTGAATCCTCTGTTCCGGGAATCGGTTCGTCTACCATGTTATACACCTTGGTGAGCCAGTTGGTATTGATGACCTACAGACAACTTTATCAAGAGGATCATGATGAAGCGGTTCATTCCACCGATTTTGAGTACATTCTTCACTATCTCAAGCAACACGTAAGCAATCGTATTCGGATGTCTGATCTGGTCCGTGCATCCGGCTGGAGCGAGAAGCAAATTGGGCGAATGTTTCTGCGACATACCGGACAGACCTTTAGCAGCTACCTGCAACACCTCCGTATACAAAAAAGCTGCGAACTTCTAAAGAGTTCACAGCACAAAGTCAGTCTGATTGCAGAGCTGGTTGGATATCGGGATATGGATTCATTCTATGCTGCATTCAAAAAAATAACAGGCGAAACACCTCTCGCCTATCGCAAAAAATCCAGAGCACAGCACTCTGGACAATAAGATTTACTCTCAGACACCAACAACCTGTAACACTTCATCTATGTATGCCTTGGCCTCTTTCCATGAAGACATCAACGGAAAGTTGTATCGCTCACGCTCCTGTATATTCCACGGATGCGGGATACAGATGACCTTTTTGCCGTCCTCATGCGCGGGAATCAGATTATGTGCTCCATCATCAATGAGCAGATCGAAACCGAGCAAGTTTTTTCTTTTGCATGTAATAAACTGTTCTGCGGTTATAAAAGGCATATGCTGCTGAAGCCAATTCCACTTCTCAACGACTGTTCTTGGTTCTGCTGCCGTCACAACAATAACATCATAAGCATCGTTCAGCTTTCGCATCTCATCTACAACATATTCGTCGTATAACTCCAATTCCTCGAACAGACCCGGCCGACCATAAAATACATCATGCGTGCTCTCTGGATGACGCAAATGGGATGTATCCCAATGAATCATATCCTCATAGCGCAACGGATGGGTCGGGAAGTTGAGGTTGTTGTGATATATAGCCCGCTTGACCAGATGACATATCGTGTCATCCATATCTATAGCAATGATAGGCTTCTTCATGGTTATCCCTCCCCCAATACGATCACAGTATACCATCCAGTATGTTATGAAGTCATCTTTTTTACCTTGAAAATGCCAATAGCGTTGATGAGAATTCTACCTGATTATATTAAAAAGGCGCCCCGGCGCCATAATACCAGCTACGCCCGGGGTGCCTATATAGGTTGATCTATTCCAAGTTCTCACCATTCGAGGCAATGACTTTTTGGTACCAGCCAAAGCTCTTTTTCTTATAACGATTCAATGTGCCTTGTCCGTTGTCATCCTGATCTACGTAGATCACGCCATAACGCTTGGACATTTCCGAAGTGGATGCACTGATGATATCAATCGCTCCCCAGTTGGTATATCCCATAAGGTCCACACCATCCATAACGGCTTCTTTCATTTGTGTAATATGTTTTCTCAGATAATCAATACGGTAATCATCGTTGATGGAACCGTCTGCTTCAACGGTATCTTTGGCACCAAGGCCGTTCTCCACCACAAACAATGGCAGTTGATAACGGTCATACAGCTCTTTCAATGCAACGCGCAGACCGATCGGATCAAGCTGCCAGCCCCATTCCGTGCGCTCCAGGTTCGGGTTCTTGATCGTACTGTACAGGTTGCCACCAGTTACTCCATATTCCTCTGGGTTCACTGCGGACACCAAGGATGTGTAATAACTGAACGATATGAAATCAACCGTGTGCTCACGCAGGATCTGCTCGTCCCCCGGTTCCATGGCAATGGTAATTCCGTTCTCTGCCCAATACCGAGCCATAAACGTTGGATAACTACCACGAACTTGTACATCTGTATGCAGCAGGTTCAGCTGATTATCGATCTGTGCTTGCAGCACATCCTCTGGCTTCGACGTCGCCGGGTAGTGAATCATACGCGCAAGCATACATCCGATCTGGAAGTTCGGGTTAATCTGACGTGCTTTCTCTGTCACCAGGCTACTGGCTACAAATTGATGATGAAGTGCCTGATATGAAGCCTGCATCGTGTTTTCAACCCGGTCTTCAATAATACCGCCGCCTGTGAACGGTTCAATAATGGTTGTGTTAATCTCATTAAACGTCAACCAGTATTTGACTTTGTCCTTGTATCGGTTCATAACGGTTTCCGCATATCTTACAAAATGTCCAATCACTTCGCGGCCAGCCCAGCCGTTATATTTCAGGACAAGTGCCATAGGCATCTCGTAATGCGAGAGGGTTACCAGTGGTTCGATATCGTATTTCCGGAGTTCATCGAACACTTCGTCATAGAAACGCAGTCCCTCTTCATTAGGCTCGGCATCATAACCATTTGGGAAAATACGCGGCCAGTTAATGGACAGACGGAATGTCTTGAAGCCCAGCTCTGCGAAGAGCGCAATATCCTCTTTGAAACGATGGTAAAAATCAATCCCGTAACGCTTGGGATAACCTTCTGCACTGTGATGTGCCATTGCTTTCTCAACCGTTGCACTGGTAACATGCATCAGTTCTCTAAGGTTGGTGTAGTCCTTTTTCTCAAAATAAGGAACCATATCGGCCGTCGACCATCCTTTGCCGCCAGCGTCGAATCCACCTTCAGCCTGATTGGCGGCAATAGCGCCGCCCCATAGAAAACCTTCCGGAAACCCTTGTCGATTAATCATCCGTATCTCTCCTTCTTTTGTTGATATTATTAGTCCTAAGACAGGCTGTTTAGATTTCTGCTTTCAATACGTCTTCACCCATCGTGATTTCACCCAATTTCACAGGTAGAACCTGCTTGTAATCAGCCGTATTGGTAACAACCATAGCCGTTGTAATGTCGTATTCTTTTGCAATCTCGGCCAGTTCAAATGAGAGTAACTTGTCTCCAGCCTGTACACGTGCTCCTGTAACAACATGTGCATCGAAGTACTGTCCACGCAGCTTCACCGTGTTAATTCCAACATGAATTAACAATTCCATTCCGTTATCACTGCGGACAACAATCGCATGTTTTGTTTTGAACACATTCATGATCGTACCTGTCACTGGAGATACCAATTCGCCCACCGTTGGAACAAATGCCACACCTTTACCCATCAATTCATCACCAAATGTTGGATCATTGACTTCTTTGAGCGGAATCGATTTACCCGTCATCGGTGCAACGGCTACCGCATTACTTGTTGGTGTTGGAGCGCCCATATCGTCCACATTCACGCTTGCAGCATCGTTGGAAGGTGCTGTCGCTGTTGCAGAAGAAGCGCCTGGTGAGAATTGAGCCAACGCCTCAGCGTCTCCTTCTTCTTCTTTAATACCAAATATCGTAGACATAATCGTACCCACGACAAAGGCCAAAATCATACCCCCAAAGGAATACCAGAAGGTTTGTCCGATCAGGGAAGGAAGTCCCGGGAGACCCCCGTTACCCGCAAGTACATACGCTTTCGCGCCAAAAGCAAGGGCGAATCCGCCACCCACTGCACTACCAATCATGGCTGCGGCAAATGGTTTTTTATACTTCATGTTAACCCCGTACATAGCCGGCTCCGTTACACCCATTAGTGCGGTGAAGCTCGTTGACAATGCCACGGTTTTGAGTTTTTTATCTTTTGCCCGGAAGAATACGCCGAGTGTTGCACCAGCCTGACCCATATTGGAGATAAAGGTTAATGGCAAGAATTTATCAAAGCCCAGTGTAGCGATATTACTCAGGATGATCGGCACAAGTGCATAGTGCATTCCTGTCATAATAATGAGCGCCATCGCGCCGCCCAGAACAATACCTGCAATCAATCCGCCTTCATTCAGCAGCCAGTTGATGCCGCCAGACAATCCGCTACCTACAAATGTACCCAATGGACCGATCGCAATCAGCGTTACCGGAACCATAACAAGTAAGGTAATCAGCGGCACAAGCAATAGCTTGAGTGCAGCAGGGATAACGCGGTCAACCCATTTCTCAACATAGGACATCAACCACACTGCAAGAAGAATCGGAATTACCGATGAAGCATAACTTACTGCTGTAACCGGGATTCCCAAAAAGCCAACCGATTCACCGCTAGATAGCAATGTTGTCATGTCTGGATACATCAGTGCCGTACCTAGTGCAATCGCAACAAACGGGTTACTGCCGAATTTACGAGCAGCGCTGACTGCAATCAGTAAGGGCAGGTAGTGGAATACGCCGTCACCAATGGCTGAAAGAATCCGGTACGTATCCGTTCCAGCAGACATCCAACCTAAGGATACGAACAGAGCAAGTAATCCTTTGAGCATACCTGCCGCTGTAATCGCTGGGAGCATCGGAGCAAAGACACCTGCGATTGTTTCAAAAATTTTCAGCACGACATTTTGTTTTTTATCCGACTTTGGCTCTTTATTTTCTGTACTTTGCTGGATTGCCGGATTTTCCTTCACCATAGCATCGAACACTTTTGCCACATCATTACCGATAATGACTTGGAATTGATCGCCCGAAATATTCGTTCCCATGACCTTATCCAATTTCTTGAGTGAGCCGTTATCAACTTTCTCGTTGTCTTTCAGATCAAAGCGCAAACGTGTGACGCAGTGATAAACTGAGTTAATATTGTTAGTTCCCCCAACGGCTTTGATGATTTCCTGCGCCGTTTCCTGATGTTTCATGATGTTTTCCTCCTCATTTTTCCAATAAAAAATACCCGAACGAATCTAGCGCATATTGATGGCGCCATCTCATTCGGGTATTGCCTGATTGAACAGTAACAAGCCCATAGGATATCCAGTTGTGATTTGATTCTATTGCGTGGACTTTTCGTCCCGCTTGGTTTTCATCAAACGTTCCAGATGGAGCGTTAGATATAACTGCTCAGAGTGAGTCATGTCATACTGATAGTTTTTATGGATAAAAGTCTCGATCTTGCCAATACATTTGAATGTCTCCGGATAGTTTTTCCGAACCACTTCATATAAATACTCCTCAGCATCATCATGTGAAGAATGGGTAATGACACGCTGACAGAAATATTTCAAATGGGTGATGAAGCGGAAATAATTGACGCTATCTTCATCCAATTCGACGTTGAAGTGATATTTGATGATATTCATAATCTCCTGCAACAGCTGCATCAGATGGGTGACATCGTTCATGGAATCATTGACTTCCGCATTGATGAAATGCAATGCAATATTACAGACTTCATCTTTGGGGAACTCAATATCCAGTCTTTCCTTCAGCAAGGTCAGTGCTTCTCTGGCCACATCGTACTCCGCCTTATAGAAATGCTGAACTTCCCAAGAAAGTGGATTACGAGTAATCATTCCTTTTTCCAAGCGTTGAACAGCAAAATGAATGTGATCAGACAGCGAGACATAGATCCCGTCACTGATGGTTTTGTTCAGTTGTGTTCGTGCCAGTGTCACAATATCATCTGTTGCCTGCAGAATCTCAATCGGCACTTCAGCTACGATGGATTTAAATTTCTCATAGATCGATGTATCCTGAAGACGAAATATCTTCTCAATCCGCTCTTCATCAATCTCATCGCCTGCTTTGAACTTAAATCCGATACCCCGGCCGAGGATCAGTAGTTCCTGATTTTTGTCATCCACGGTACTGACAATATTGTTATTAAATATCTGTTTAATAATCATTATGGACCCACCTGGTTTTTTTTGAGGAATAAAAAAGGCAAAACCAAAACAGAAATAATAAAATCATTTCCATAGTGGTTTTGCCCGCATTACCGGTAACAAGCCTCGGATCTAATTTATCATAACCTGAAAACGGTGTCAACCCAAAAATGCTAACGCTCTATTCCACTTCATCCCTTACTTAAGTCATTTCCCTATGCTTCCACGTTTAAGGGTGCATATGTTTTAATATTCACATTTTGATGCAGATTCAAACGGCGTCATCCAACAACTATCTCTTGCTTCAAACAAACCAAAGACCCTTCTCTCGAAGAGCCTATCATCATTGTTGAAATGTAATATTAATCTGTACAATCTCCGAACGACTGCTTGTGCGAATTGGTGGTCCCCAGAAGCCAAATCCTGAGGTTACGATGGAGTGCATAGAGCCCTTTTGCAGATAACCCCAATCATTCTCGTAGATCGCTTGTGTAATGAACTGAGCCGGCGCAATCTGTCCACGGTGGGTGTGACCGGATACGACCAGATCTACATTGTTTTGCTCCGCAATATCCAGATCATACGGCTGGTGATCCATCATAAGTACCGGTTGGCTCAAGTCAGTACCTTGCATTAAAGTAGCTACTTCTGCACGATCCTTCTCTGTCCGGTCTTTCCGTCCAATCAGAGTGATCTTGTCATCCAAAACGATTTTGTCATCGTACAGAACTTGCATGTTGCTCTTCTCCAGCGCAGCAATCAGATCTTCAATCGGACCATCGAACTTGTCGTGATTCCCGAGAGAAGCATAGACACCGTATGGGGCCTGAATGTCACTGATAATATCTGCAATTCCGCTATTAAGGTACATCTCCAGATTGTCATCAATAATATCTCCAGGATACAGCACCAGATCCGGCTTCAGTGCATTAATCTCCTCCACCATGCGTTTGGCATGTGCAGGGCCAGATAGAAGTCCAAAGTGCATATCGGCAGCCATAACAATGTTGAGCTTGTCTACACCTTCTACTTTTTTATCAATCTGGATATTATATATTCTCACTACCGGGCTGTAAGCATTGAAAATCCCATAAGCCATTGTAGACACTAACAACACCAGCGTAACGACACCTGCCCACTTGTGTGCATGATGTCTTGGAATTCGGGTTAATCTTAGTAACCACAGTGTCAAATGAACTACAGGCAGAATTAGCAATAATAACGAGAAAATCGCAAGCCAGTAGGAACCGATGATACTTAGAAAAGAGATGCTGCTAAACAATCGTGCCAAAATGAAAGAAACAGCAAGAAATACAAGCGCTATAATATAAAACCACCGAAATCTGGCTGACACGACAGGTTTCATCCAACTCCAGCCGCTCCTGCCTATGTAGAATACTAATAAACCATATACTACCACAAATAATAGTCCTGCTAATACGAACATGCCCAGTCTAACCTCCACGTCAATAAGTTGTATTCTGAATTTTCATCACGGATGCAGGTCCGTCTGAACAAGTATAACGTAGTTGATGAGTCAGATCATCTGTTTGCCAAACCCAGATTCGTACATTTTATTACAATTTGATGATATTCAAATTCGAACCATTAACGAGAAAAAGCATTCCCGCAGCAGCCCTGAATAGTTAAATTCAAGGACCACTGCAGGAATGCTATATTTCGGAATTAAAATTACTCGTTCGTGTCCATCCACTGGAAGTGGAATGAACCTTCTTTGTCTAAACGTTGGAATGTGTGAGCACCGAAGTAGTCACGTTGAGCTTGCAGCAAGTTCGCTGGCAAACGCTCAGTACGATAGCTGTCGTAGTATGACAGAGCACTGGAGAAGCCAGGTACCGGCACACCTTGTTTTACAGCAGCCGCTACAACTTCACGCCATGCGCCTTGATAAGACTCAATGATGTTTTGGAAGTATGGATCAAGCAGCAGGTTTTTGAGTTCTGCATCTTTGTCGTATGCTTCTTTAATGTTTTGCAAGAACTGCGAACGGATGATGCAACCACCACGGAAGATCATGGCAATGTTACCGTATTTCAGATCCCAGCCGTATTCATCGGAAGCTGCACGCATTTGTGCAAATCCTTGTGCATAGGATACGATTTTACTTGCAAACAACGCTTTACGCACGTTCTCGATGAACGCTTTTTTGTCGCCGGAGAACGCTTCAGTCGCTGGTCCATTCAGGATTTTGCTAGCTGCTACGCGCTCGTCCTTCATGGCAGACAGGAAACGGGAGAATACGGATTCCGTAATCATGGACAATGGTACGCCGAGATCCAGCGCGCTTTGGCTTGTCCATTTACCTGTTCCTTTTTGTCCAGCCGCGTCCAGAATGACGTCAACCATTGGTTTGCCGGTTTCTGGATCATATTTGGAGAAGATATCTGCCGTGATTTCGATCAGGTAGCTGTCCAGCTCCCCTTGATTCCACTCGGTGAAGATCTCATGCAACTCTTCAACGGAAACGTTCAATACGGATTTGAGCAAGTGGTAAGCTTCACCAATCAACTGCATATCTCCGTACTCGATACCGTTATGCACCATTTTCACATAGTGTCCGGCACCGTCTGGTCCGATATATGTGCTGCAAGCGTCATCGCCAACTTTAGCGGAGATCGCTGTAAGGATCGGTTCTACCAACTGGTAAGCACTTTCCTGACCACCTGGCATGATTGCCGGGCCTTTCAGTGCGCCTTCTTCACCACCGGATACACCTGCTCCGATGAAGCGGAAACCTTTTTCTTCCAGATCTTTGCTGCGACGTTGTGTGTCAGGGAAGTAAGCATTACCTCCATCAATAATAATGTCGCCTTGATCCAGATGAGGAAGCAGTTGCTCGATCGTTGCATCTGTTGCTTTACCTGCTTGCACCATGATCAGAATTTTACGCGGAGACTCCAGGGATTCCACGAATTCTTCAATGGTGAACGCACCTGTCAGGTTTTTACCTTCAGCTTCTTTCAAAAGATCGTTCGTTTTCTCCGGGGAACGGTTAAATACCGATACCGAGAAACCTTTGCTTTCAATATTCAAAGCCAGGTTTTTACCCATTACTGCCAATCCAATAACACCAATCTGTTGTTTACTCATTATGTCCTCCCAATACTCCATTATTTATATAGTAAGTTGAAACGAATGAATGGTTATAGATTATTGTACTGTTTTTTTCCAATCCGCTGCAAATTTGTCTATACCTTGATCTGTCAGCGGGTGTTTGGAGATCTGTTCAATAACGGAGAATGGAACCGTAGCAATATGTGCTCCAGCCATCGCTACACGTGTAACGTGATCCGGATGTCTTACGGAAGCCGCAATAATCTGAGCATCCAGGTTATGTGTACGGAACAATTCAGCAATTTTGGTAACCAATTGTACGCCATCCTCGGAGATATCATCGAGACGTCCCAGGAACGGGGATACATACGTCGCACCAGCACGTGCAGCCAGAAGCGCCTGATTGACCGTGAAGATCAACGTTACGTTGGTTTTCACACCTTTTTTGGTCAAGTAACGACAAGCTTCAAGTCCTGCAAGTGTCATTGGCAGTTTAATGGTAATGTTTTTGTCGCTGTTGTTAATTTTGATCAATTCGTCTGCTTGCGCGATCATTTCTTCAGCAGTAAGGGCATCCGGTGTCACTTCTGCAGAAACGGACTCCACTTCAGGTACCAAACGCAAGATTTCTTCAATACGATCTTCGAATTTCACGCCTTCTTTGGCTACCAAAGATGGGTTTGTTGTTACGCCAGACAATACGCCGATTTTGTATGCTTTTTGGATATCTTCCACATTAGCTGTATCGATAAAAAATTTCATGATTTAATTACCTCCAGATATATTTTTTTATTATGGTTTAGAGATTCGCATTAACCGCCAAGGGTATGCTAGTTGTAACTACAGACTCCTGATCCGCCGGCTCATCAAACCACCAGTGGTGACCTTCTTCTTCAAGCATAGTATCCGACTCAGCCGGTCCATAGCTACCCGCAGGATACAGGTGAAGTGGTAACAGATTTTCCTGGAATGCATCCAGAATTGGCTGCACCCACGCCCATGACAATTCTACTTCATCCCAGTGGGCAAAGAATGTTGGATCACCCAGCAAAGCATCACGAATCAAATTCTCGTAAGCTTCCGCGAGGTCACCTTTATCCGGAGAAAGATCGATGTGAACCGGTTTGAATTCACCTTTATTCTCAGGATCACTTGCATTCAGTTGCAATGTCATGCTCTGATCCGGACTCATCTCAATGACGAGCAGGTTTGGCTTGGAACCCTTGTTTTTCAGCACATTTGTCTGTCCTGAAGGTTCTTTGAATTCAATCACGATACGTGTTGATTTCTCCTTCATTCTTTTACCCGTGCGAATGTAAAACGGAACACCACGCCAGAAGAAATCATCAATTTGCAATTTGGCAGCAATGAATGTGTCATTCATCGTATTCTCGGCTACACCCGGTTCAGCAGTATAAGCATTTACCGGTTTACCTTGAATATTGCCTGCTGCATACTGTCCACGGATGATGTTTGCGCCAACAGTTTGTTTTTGTAACGGCTGGATCGATTCCATAATGTGTTTTTTCTTCAATCCAACTTTTTCGGAAGTACTGTTGTATGGAAGCTGAATCGCCATCATCATGAGCAATTGCAACATATGATTCTGGAACATGTCTCGCACTGCACCAACATGATCATAATAGGATGCACGTTCTTCGACACCTACAGTCTCATTCGCCGTAATTTGCACATTGGAGATGTAACGGTTGTTCCATAACGCCTTCATGATTGGGTTACTCTGATGCAACGTCTCCAGACGCTGTACCATCGGTTTGCCCAAATAGTGGTCAATCCGATAAATCTCTTCCTCCGTGAACGATTCGCTTAATTTGCGATTAAGGTCTCTGGCGGACTGCAGGTCGTGACCAAATGGCTTCTCTATGACGAGGCGTTTCCAGCCCTCTGTGGAACCCAGTCCACTTTCTTGAATGTTCTCGGCAATCGGTTCGAAAAATTCGGGACCAACCGAGAGATAGAACAAGCGATTGGACGGAATGCCAAGCTCAGCTTCTCTTTGTTCAACTAATCCCAACAGCTTTATATAATCTTCCTTATGGCTTATATTCAATACACTGTAGCGGAAAGCTTTCACAAATGACTTCACAACTTCAGGATCAGCCTGGCGTCTGGAAAATTCATTTAATGATTTTTCCACTTGTGCCTGAAAGAATTCATCAGACCACTCTCTACGGCCCAGACCAATCAATGAGAAGGTTTCCGGAAGCTTCTGCTCAAGATATAAGTTATATAAGGCAGGATATATTTTTCTTTTGGCTAAATCGCCAGTTGCACCAAATAAAACAATGGTAGTTGGTTCCATCTTACCGTTCTCCTTCCAAGTAACTCTGGTTTCTTTGTTGTAGTTACACTATAATACGTTTTATAGCTATACAAGTAATTAATATATTTCACAGGAGCTATAGACCACATCTATGACTACAAATTACGAACTATATAAAGTCTTTTATTGGGCCGCCAAAACGGGAAGTTTGACACAGGCTGCGAAAGCACTGTATATCACTCAACCCAGCGTTAGTCATGCCATTAAGCAATTGGAAGAGAGTTTTGGTCTCACCTTGTTTTATCGAAATTCCAAGGGTGTAGCGTTGACACAGGAAGGTGCCAGTCTATACTCCTATATTGAACAATCCCAGATTCTGATCTCCCTTGCGGAAGAAAAAATGGCCGCACTGAAGAGTCTCGACAATGGTGAATTGAGAATTGGTGGCAGTGACTCCCTGTTCAAGCATTACATGCTGGCGTATCTAGAGGAATTCCACATCTTGTACCCTAACATCAAGCTACATCTGAGTCATGGAACCACGCCGGAAGTGATTACCTTTCTGAAAGAAGGCAAGATTGATCTTGGTGTTGTTAGGATGCCCATTGTTGATCCACAGCTAGAAGTCAGGGAAAGTATTCAGTTGAAGGACTGTTTTGTAGCTGGGGAACGTTATGCTCAGTTGAAGGGTAAAGTCATGACACTTGAGATGCTTCTGGAGCATCAACTGATCCTCTTCTCCCGGAACAGCCGGGTTCGGATGGCTATAACCGAATTGTTTAACAGCTATAATTACACGTTGAAACCTGAGATTGAGGTCGGTAGCGTTGATCTGTTGATTGAGTTTGCGCGTCGAGGACTGGGTATTTCCTATGTCACACGTGAATTTATATCCAAAGAGCTAGAGGAAGGTTCGCTCTTCGAAATTCAGCTTGATGTCCCGCTCCCCCCTTCCCATGTGGGGATTATGACCAAACGCAATATGCCGATTTCTCTGGCTGCCAACCGATTTATGGATCTTATTTTCAAATCCTGAGTGGCCATAATGTCAAAAGGTACAATGAAGAGCCCCACCATCCAGTTATGGATAATGAGGCTCTTTGGCCTGCATAATGTTTTTGTTTATCTAACGATTAAAGACTCACCAGATAGGACGCGTCCAATATAAGGGCAACCTTACCATTACCAAGGATCGTTGCGCCAGATAGATGGTTCATCGCTCCCAGATACGTACCAAGCGTCTTAATGACGACTTCCTGATTTCCTATAATCTCATCTACTGCGTAAGCTTCAATTTTATCAACGGAACGTACGATCACCAGCGGAATGGTTTTGGATTTGCGGTCCGTTCGTGGATAGTTGAGCCTGTCGCACAGTCGGTGAAAAGGTACAATTCGTCCATGATTCAGGATCGCTTGTTGCCCCTGGATCATATGAATATCTTCAGGTGAAATTCGAACAATCTCAGCAACATTATACATCGGTAATATCAGAACACGACCGGATACTTTGACTAACAGACCTTTAATAATCGCCAAAGTAAGCGGTAGACGAATCGTAAACGTGGTGCCAACACCAACCTCCGTATCAATATCAATAATACCGTTGAGCCGCCCGATCTGGCTACGCACGATGTCCATTCCAACGCCCCGCCCCGATACTTCACTGACAGAAGATGCTGTGGAGAAACCAGGCTCAAATATGAGATGGACAGCTTCCTGTGTTGTTAGTCGTTCAGCCTGTTCCTCACTAATGATGCCCTTGCCCAAGGCGGAAGCTTTGATCTTCTCACCATCGATACCTTTGCCATCGTCTGAATAACGAATGACAACATGATTTTCTTCATGAAACGAAGTTAATGTAATACGCCCTTTGGACGGCTTACCGTTCTCCGCCCGAACCTCTGCACTTTCAATGCCATGATCTGCACTGTTACGGATGAGATGGATCAGCGGGTCACTCAATTCTTCAATAATCATCCGGTCAAGCTCCGTCTCTCCACCTTGAATAACTAGTTCCAGATCCTTACCCAGCTTCTGCGACAGGTCACGAACCAATCTCGGGAAGCGACTGAATAGTTGATCAATGGGTAACATCCGTGTCTTCATTACACCTTCTTGGAGTTCCTTGATCACCCTGCCCATATGATCGGATACACCACTAATACTCCGGATGAGTGGTGAAGACTCCTTACGCGCACCCGATCCACTCAGATCTGCAAGGGATGTCTGATCAATTAACAGTTCACCGACCAAATTCATCAAATGGTCCAGACGTTCAACACTCACACGAACTGTAGGTTGAGCAGCTTTCACTTTCTCATCCGAGCCAGTTGTATTCACGGTAGGCAAGCTTTGTTTCGTTTGCTCTGTTTCAGAGATTAATTCAAGTGGTGCAGAAGTCGCTGCAACCTCATTGGATTCCAGCAGATATGGATCAATCTCCAGCATATGAATATCCGAGTTTGAAGACAGCTCTGCCTTAAGCTGCTGTGGGTCCTTCGACGTTGCTACGATGATGATGAACTGACCATAATGGTCATCTTCATTCTGCGCGCCCGGTTGACTCTCCATGAGCGAAGTAGCGACAACCGTACCACAGATGTCCTCAATACGTTGTCGTAAAATATGATATCTGGCCGCTTTCATCATGCACTTCTGCTCCAGCACAATGTGAATGGACAATAACTGTTTGCCTGACACTATAGCCACCTGTGCCATAATCGATTCTGCTGGTTGCAATTGAGGTGTTATAAGTTTTCCGACTACTGCCGGGGTTTGAATTAAATCCTTTATTTCTCGTACTACAGCTCGAAAGTCTGCATAGGCTTCCCCACGGATGTACTGATCACGAAGCACCTTCATGGCGTCCAAAGAGCGGAACAACGTATCAATTAGCTCCGAAGTCATCTCCGGTTTTTTCTCCCGGACCCATTCAAGAGCATACTCCACTTCATGCGTGAGGTCGCTTAATTCACGGAAATCCATTGTGGATGCCGATCCCTTGATCGTATGGGCTGCCCGAAACAGCGTCTGAACCAGTTCTACAGAAGGCGAAAGCTCCAATGCCAGTAAAGACTGATCCATACGTTCCAGTTGATCATTCAGTTCTTCGATAAAGATGTCACGGTAGGCAGACAAATCCATCATTCGTATATACCTCCCTAACCGCCCAATATTTCGTCCAGTTTCAAAATGCCCACAAGCTTGTCTTCCTGTTGACCCACACCATGGAATAAACCTTCACGGTTACGACCATATCCGCCGGTTGGCGGATGTATTTCCGAATATGTGGTTACCTTGTTCACGCGATCCACAATCAAGCCAATATATTCTTCCTGATGTCGCACTACGATAATCCGAGTTGCTCTGGTGTCCGGTTCGTCCGGCATACCCAGCAGGTTCCGTAGACTCATCACACATACAACCTTGCCACGCAGATTAACTACCCCTTTGATCTCTGGGCGGCTGAATGGGATATCTGTAATGCTGAGCATTTTAATAATTTCGTGAATTTCTTCGATTCGAATGGCGCAAGTCTCTGCACCTACAGACAGTTCAATATATTGTTCCTTCTGAAGTGAAGACATCGATTCACCCTCAATTCAATTTTATTAATTTGTTTTGAAGGCAGCTGCCGAATTCGCCAGCTCTTCCGCCAGATGTGCCAGAGACTGGCATGTCGCCGCTGTCTCTTCTGATGCAGCAGCTGATTCCTCACTGGACGCCGAGATGGATTCAACAGAACTCATCACCTCTGCGGCTTGTGCTGCTTCTTCTTCACATGCAGCTGCGATTTCGTTTACTTTCTGTGAGGAGTTATTGACCATATCAATGATCTGATCAAAAGCCTGTCCAGTCATGGAAGACTGCTCAACACTTGCTACTACGGCCTGTACACTTTGTCTCGTATTTTCCTGCATCGCTTTGATGATAGCTGTAATTTCCTTGGTTGCCTCACCGCTTCGTTCGGCGAGCTTCCGGACTTCATCTGCTACTACGGCGAATCCTCGTCCTTGTTCTCCCGCACGTGCCGCTTCAATCGCAGCATTCAGCGCGAGCAGATTGGTCTGTTCAGCAATATCGTCAATCACTTCAATGATGTCACCGATTTTACGAGAATCATCTTCAAGCTTGGTCATTTTTGTATTAACGGCTTGCATACCTTCCAATGAAGTCTGTACAACAAGCCCACCTTCACGGGCAGTCTTCACCGTATCGTTGGACAGTTCAGCCGCTTCTTCCGCACTTGCAGCGACGGAGTTAATGGCAAGTGAAAGCTCCTTGAACAATTCGGAGATATTTCCTGCCTCGCTGGATTGGCTGGTGCTGGTGCTTGCAATTTCCTGGGTGCTGGCTGAGATCTGTTCCGAAGAAGCAGCAACACTTTGGGAGTTCATCACAATGTTATTAATTAACTCTCTCAGATTGTCTACCATACGATTCAATGCCGCAGCCAGTTGACCCACCTCATCTTTGCTGGAGATGTCTGACTTAAGGGTTAGATTTCCGTTGGCAACTTCCGTGGCTAGACCCAACATAGCCACGAGTGGCTTCGAAATGGAGCGAGAGATGATATATCCAATGAAAATACTGAAGAGTACGGACAGAACCACAAGAATTATCGTTACTTTGAATGCTTGTGAATAGGCAGCCTGAGATTGTATATTCGCCTGTTCAGTCAAACTTTCATTAAGGTCGATCAAATTGGTAAGGAGCTCAACAATCTTGTCCCCTTGTGGTTTAAGTTCAGATTTAAGGTAGGTATTAAAGGCACTTTGATCATCTGCGACAGCCAGATTAGTTGCTCGTTCAAACATTGTTAAATATCCTGGATATTCCGCATCAAAATTACGGAGTAATTCTATTTCTTCAGGGGTTGTTGCAAGTGGACGATAGATAGTCAGGCGATCATTCACACTCTGACGAATCGAAGCAATGTTTTCCGTGATCCGAGTTTTTTCAGTTTCAACGGTTTCGAAGTTCAAATCACGCACATTCACACGCATTCTTTGATAATCAATCTGAGCAGAGGATAATTCTTTTACAGAGATTAGATTGTTGTTATACATCTCTTGCATTCGTTCATTCGTACTTCTCAATGTTACTACAGAGTAGACGCCAAGCCCCGCTAGGATTATCGACACAATTAAAAATGCTGAGATAATCTTTGTTGCTGTTTTCAAATTTCCAAACCACTTCATGTAATCTCCTCCTAGGCATCTTAGTGTCCAGTTATGTATATAACGCTTGGTAAACCCTTCTCTAGATCGCGTTCCAGACAACTTACGATCTATTTCGACATAAATATACCAAAACTGAATAGGAGTTTTATATTTCTATAAATTTGCACTATTATGAATTTTTATTTCAGATATAAAGAATCTTCTTTTTAATATAATTTATACTTTTTACCTATTTAATTGTTATTTTTACTTACATATATACGTATATTCAACAATTTGCATTGACTTTCACATGCACCTCCATACAAAATTTCATGTGACATGATCTTCTTATATTTACATAAGAAGTTGTATAGTTCTTCCGTCTAACAAATATCATTTATCATGCAAAAAAATTATGTATTTTGCTGTACACACTCCACATTTCAAGACTTAAGTCTAATAAATACTTACTCATACTGAGTCCATTTTCCCATAAAAAAAACCAAACTCGAATCAACAAAGTTTGGTTTTGAAGCGATAAAACACACTTTAAATTTACATAAAACCCGTTTAAAATTAATTACTTATGTGTTATATAGTTGCTCCAGTTCAATTAAACGGTCCTTAATTCTGTGCGGAATAATACCAAACAGATTATCCCACGTCATAAACATCTCCGGTTTTAGTAGTAATTCTTCGAACTCCATGGTAGGTACAAACGCTTTGGTCTGCAGATAACGCTCCACCTGAGCATCGATCTGTTCATTCGTTTCAAAATAATCTTGAAACAACTCATTGACAAGTAGCCCATCACATCCAGCTTCGGCACCTGCTGCACTATACAGGTTTGGCAATAACTCAAATACAACCGGAAGTGGTGAGAAGGCATGTTTGCCAGGCTGCGAGTACAGACATACATGATGTCCAACCACATTGACCCGTTCCTTCAACAATCCGCGCAGCACCTTCCCATGAAAGCTGGCTTCACAGTCTACTACCTCTCCGTCATGACCCACATAAACCCATACATGCTCCATTTCATACAGATGTCCAATCTCATAATCCCACCAGATTGCATATTCAATTACATATTGTACTGCCTCGGTCGGAAACTTAATGTCCCTTCTGAACGATGGTGAAGGCCCAGATTGATGCAACACAGAAATGCCAACAAAATCCGGATAAAAGGGTTCGTTTCGGTCAAACATCAAGACAGGTGCATAACTCATTGCAGTTTCAAGCGGTTTCATTTCTGACATGTTCATTCATGAGTCCTCCGTTTTTGTTGGATGTTCATACTATACTAACAGAGATCGTAACACACTGACTCAGGCATTTTGAATTTTCTCCAATATAATACCAACCCCCTCCGTGGACTTCATACGATTATTACATAGACACATCAAAAAGCCTGCAACTGTTATTCTCCAGTTACAGGTTGTGTACTTTGATAATGAATAAGGAATCTTGAATTAAGATTTCAGCTTATTGGATGGTGACACGGACGTCTTGGAGGGTGAAGTCGATTGATCAGAAACCTGCGTATCACACCCTATTGGAGGGCCCAGAATCGCATCATTTTTAATGGAAGCAACAGCTCTCGCATATGCCTCTTCATCCAAACAGTAAGCGCGGTGAGCCACCTCCGGTGGTGTAGCTGCCAAGAAATCCGCTCCAAACACAATATCAGGCGTTGGTTGATCAAAGATAGTTAATACATATACATCATCTGTCTCAGCGACAAACCAGTGAAACCAGCCTTTCGGAAATACCACAACCTGACCTGGTTTCAGACGATATGTCAATCGTTCACGCGTAAACGGATTGAAGACTGACGCTGTAATTTCACCGGTGATGACCACAACCATCTCCGTAACATTGGTGTGCCAGTGCGGCTGCACAATGATTCCTTTGCTTAAGTACACGTTGAAGAAACCATTCGCAATGGTCGGCAGCTGTTCTCCAAACAACTGAGTTATATAGTTGCGTGAATCCCTCTGATAATTGACAACCGCATTAGAATCGGCAGCTAACGGAACATTCGGAGCTTGCAAAATCGGATCAATCATACGGTCATTTCTCCTCCTTGGGCATACATCTCATTGTTGTACTGTATGCCGAGGAAATGCGGCTTATACTTGTATCCATAGACATCGTTCCTTTTTATAAAAGTATTCAAGCCTATTTGACTCTATCCCAAAATGGTAGTCTCTGAATGACTTTGATATAATTTATCTATTATTACTTCTGCAGAGTACTTGATTTACAAGTAGCTTAGCATCGATTGATGCAGAACGAAAGGAGCATAACATGATCCCCAATGTTGGAGATGTGTACTGCGTGTACGTCGAAAAATTACAACAATATACCGCCTGCCAGGTCATTGGACTGAAAGAAACGGAGGGTAAAACTTCCGACACGCTTGCCTCCGTTCTTCAGTTGGATTGGACTGGTGATCAACTGCCTAATGAAATGCAGCTTCATCAGATGAAACCGCTGATCTGTAACTTCTATTTCTGGAATGATCGACTTGCCCATAGTTTCGTGAGTGCTAATGTTCCTTCACAGTATGTGCTTGCAGGCAATATCCCTCCTCTCTACACCGAGGAAACAAATACGTATGGCGGAGGCTGGCCGATCGGAGAAAGTCTCTATCTCCAGCGTGAATGGGAAGGTATCGATGCGATCCGAAGAGCGCAGTTCAAACAAGCTGCGGATGATGACAAAGAAGTGATGGTTGGCGATCGTGTAATGCGGCGCAGTACGAGTACACTCCGCGATTTCAGCCCTAAATCTTCTGAAGATGTAGCCGAACTCGCAAAGCTACCTTGTCTGACACATATTGAATTGGATGGATATACGGAATCGATCTTTCCATTTATAGAGGACAACCCGTTCATTAATGAACTTCATATCATAGATCATGGTCAAACGATGCTGGATATCAGTAAGAGTCACCTAACCAAACTTATTGTGGATGTCAGTGGGTTGAAGGAGTTAATTTTGAACACTAAGATGAAAAGTCTGAATTTTACAGGAGAGTTGTCTTCTGATCTGCGTATCTTGGCTTATGAAGACGGTAAATGCATCACTCTCAATGTTCCATCGTGCCTGCCACAGGTTACGGGTATCTCACGACTTGAAGGTCTGTATATCAGAGATATTACGGAACTCAATCTGGAGCCACTTGTGCAGTATTATCCTGAGCTTTCAGAGTTGCGATTGTGGGGTAAACCCGGCAATGTATCCCATATAGAATCGATTCAGCATTTGGCGAATCTGCAAACCTTCACTACATATGACCTGTTCGGCTTCAATGGTGAAGAATTCCCTGATCCAGATCAACTTCCAAAATTGGCTACGCTGTGGCTAACCAGCCTGCCTGCCGATGCAGTCAAATCGATCAAAACAAGATATAAAAAATCCGCTGCTGCCGGACTTGATATGGAAATCACCAAAGCACGCAAACCGGAATGGCTTGCGGAGAACCTGAACAATCCATTTCGGGACTGGGATGGGCGGGACCACATCAAGGCAGTGCACGCCAAAAAAGCAGCTCAATTGTACAAGCAGTGCTTGAAGGAAATCCGTCAATTAAGTCAAGATTTTAACAATCAGGAAGCTATGCACAAACAGCTCGTCTCCATGGTTGAGAACTACACACAGACCTTCAACAAGATGGATGCCAAGACCGGCTTTATTGAAACTGTTGAGCGTGAAGAGATTTATGTTGTGCTAACGGAGTTACTGAATCAGTTACAAGAGAATTTGGAACTGCGTCAAGATGATTTGATTAAGGTTAATCACGAGGAATTATATGAGGTATTTGATCGTTTAAGGGATTTTTAGTTTACACAAAAAGGGTCCTGTTATGAAAATGGCAGGACCCTCTTTTTGCACCGCCGACCTCAAGTGTCGTAACTAACCAGATAATGATGAAGTTCCGTGTTATAACAGCCAATACTGTGCTCGATTAATCTGCCTTCTCCGTCGAAGGAGTTACGAAGGCGCTTGAGCACATGCGTCCCCGGGGGGCTTCAGTAGTTGACATACCTCAGGAGCTGCCGGCTCTACAAAGAAACGGTCTTTGAAGTTCTCCAGCAAAATGTCATTCTCCTCCAGTGAGTCATACAGCGATTGGATGTCTCCATTCATTTCTTCCATGTCTCCGCCGGGCAATGCATCTGCAGCCAAGAAGTGTATCAGATAAATATAAGGTTGTCCGTTAAGAATGTAGCGCTAAAAGGCGCGAAGGTCGATAAACGCAAATGGAACGAAGCAGAGAACACTCTGCTTCGTTCCATTTGAACAATCGGTATGGCAAATTCTCCTCTCCATCATTGGATGGAAAACACTTCTTTTTTCAATAATTCTTCTGGCGTCTGCCCTATCACATCACTGTGAAAATAATCGCGGATAACGCCATCTTGAAGGTAGTTGGCAATCGATACCATAATCATTCCTTGATCCAGTGCCAGATGAGCTTTTGCAAGTTCTCCCGTTTCAACATTGACTGAATCATAGAACCCATATTTGCCAAACATTTTGAAGTTCTTTAAAGCTTTAATGTTCTTTCGAACAGCTTCAGGGGCATAATCCAAGGCCAGGAATGTTGCGTGTGCTGTTACCGTTGCTCCGTCTTTATAACCTGAGGTACCCAACGGCGTTGCTGCAAACTCACTGTAACCTGTCGGAGTTGCAGAAGGTGAGAAGCCCCATGCGGCATACCCTTTTTCTTTGGCATATTCGATCTGCAATTCGACATGACGCTGGTTGTTCAATCCCAAAGCTTGAGTACCCAACTCTTTTTCCTTTATGACCATACCGGGCATAAGAGCTTCAAACATACTGCCTCCCCAGCTTGGCACGAACTTTTTATCCTTGTATACATAACTTCCTTCAAACACATCCACTCCATCGTACTTAATGGATTTGCCTTGAGGAATCTGAGCTTGCCAATCCCATTCTTGAGGTAATGTGCGATACATCTTCCACCAATGTTCTTGGGGAACGTCACCTTTCCCAATAGCAATATAGCTGCCTACACGTGGTTCCGTATAAAACATCCCATAATGGTGGTCCGTCAGCGCGCCTTTAGCCACATCATAGCCTCCGCGGAATTGGCCGACTTCAGGATCATATAGCGGAGTATAATTCATATTTTTAACCAACTTGCTTGTTTCTCCATGAAGTTCTTCATAGGCTTGCCCAACGACTATTAAACCAGCGGATAACCAGCCATTATCGACTTGGGAAATAAATTGTCCCCAATCTTTCTTCACTGACCCGTCATCTGTTTTATACCAGTTATAAAATAGGCCGTTCCACTTTTCTAACTTTTCGAGGGAATTTATAGTCGTTTGCAGGCGATGTACAGCTTCTTTCTTTGAAATAATGCCTAATTGTTGCGCTGAAACAGTACTCATCATATACATTGCGATGTTCGTGGGCGAGGTACGTTTAGCTTCTTCTGTCCCGTTTTCAGTGTGCCGTACTTCATCGTAAGTCAAGCCGGTATTCTGATCCGTATAGTCCTCAAAAAACGTATAGGTCTTATATGCAATCGCTTTCAATTCTGCTCGAAATCCAATTAAATGGTTTGAGTCACCTGCTGAAGCCATAGGAGTTAAAGCTAGATTAGCTAACAGACAAAAAGTTAAAATGAAGCTGAATTGTTTTGCTTTTTTCATGATTTTCTCCCTTCAAATGGATTCGAAACGTTTCGTGTATATGTTATCATAAATTTCCCATTTTCGTAAACATTAAAATAAAACGCTTACAAATATTGATTTTATTATGGATCATTTATAAATATACATTCGAAACGTTTCATTAACGGGACCACATCAAGGCGGCTCACGCGGAATTATATGACGTATTTGATCTTTTAAGGGACTTTTAGCTTCTAAATTAAGAAGATAAAAGCCTGACTCCATAGGAATCAGGCTCAATCCTTTCTCATATCCATTCTGAACCGTTCTAAGTTGCTACAACTGTTGTTCCGCAATACTCGCAGTCCGTTGATTGCTTAGGAAGCACCTTTGCCTTCGCCCCACATCCCGGGCAACTCACTGATATAGGCCTTTGTGGCTCTTCAACTTTTTGTTCGGCTTTCTCTTCAACGTTTTCCTTATCTGAAAAATTGATCTCTGTATAGTTAATTGTATTATGACTACTGTAACTCACGGTGTTGCTATTGTAACTTGAATAAGTATGTGGATTCGCATTTTCGCGATCAAGAGAACCTCCATAGTCTCCCCCATAAAATTTTCGTTCCGGAACACGTTTTTTCCTAAGCAATTTAATACCAAAAAACAAAAATAAAAATTCAATGATAATAACTCCAATTATGCCAAATAGATCCCCACTTTTGTGATTGTCTGCATTGAAAAAAGCAATGGGTATGCCAATTGCATACACCATAAAAATGAGCCCGAAAAACTTCCTCAATTTGATTCCTCCCAAAAAACAACACTCTATACATAGCTATGCATAATACAAGTTTTCACAAAATTTATACAGTATCTTTAGCAAGCTACGACTACGAGATCCTCATCGTTGTTCCGCAATACTCACAATCCGCAGACAAAGTAGGATATACCTTTACCTTGGCTCCACACCCTGAACAATTCACGGCTACAGATTCTTGAGGTGCCTCGTCATATTTCTCATGATGCTGATCTTCGTAATATTGCTTATCATTAGAATCGTAATGATGGTATTGATCAGTGTTAGAACGAGATTTAGGTCGACCACACATTTTAATGCCCGTAACAAGTACGATAACCCCAGGGATAAAAAGAATTATCGTACTGATAATGGCCGTTTCTGTTCCCTCGGATATTAATATTAAAGATAACAAGATCGTCAGAGACGAAAGGATAATGAATATAATTCCAAAAAATCTTTTCATCGCGTTTCCTCCTGCAATTTATGATTTGCTTGTCATGATCTGTTGATTGCGCTCTTTCAAACGGAACTTTAACTTGGATAGTTGCGAAGCAAGACGTTCACTATTTACCAATTCCCCTGCTTCGTACTGATTTGCAAGCTCACTGTTCATCAATTCAATGTCCAGCAAGATCTGGCGGTCATTTTTCTCAAGGGTATCCGGAGTGATTGGGTCACTATACTTTACAAGTTCAATTAATGATTGAACGGTTTTACGCTCCTCTTCCACAGTTAGGACGGGTTGTTGCACCATGGTATGAAGCAATTGCTGTAAAGCTTTTTCGATTAATTGTAAGTTTGCGTTTTTTGTATGTTCATCTGCTTCATGACTGCGCGCACTCTGAATATAGATCATAATGATTCCGCACAAAATAATTGCGATCGCAATCGTTACCGTATGTAACAATACGAACCAGCGAAGCGCATGATCTGCTGAACCTGTTAACAACGTGTAGATCATCACACAAATCAGATAAATAACCAATACTACACCTAACGCTGTGTAACCTGGAACAAACCGTTTAAACCCATCCATATTTTGCATGATGAACCGTGCGTAGATCCAAATAGCCGTAATCGCTACATAAGAAGCAACGAGATTCATCCAAAAAGAAAACGATAGTAGCGCATGATTAAACAGCGTAAAAGAAACGATTGAGGATACTAACATGCATATGAAATAGACGACATCCAAAATCAAGAGATTGCTTCGTTTTACCATCACTATGCCTGTCCTCCTTCTTGCAGATTGTTTCCGCAATCAAGACAGAACTTCTGGCCGGGTTTTACTTCATGTTGGCACCGACTACATTTCAAGCTTAAACCTGTGCCACAGTTGCCACAGAATTTTGTATGACCGGAATTCATATGGCTACAATTTGGGCATGGGCTAGGCATCGGTTGATGACATTGAATACATTCCAATGCGTTCTCCGCATTATCAGCCCCACATGAAGGACATGCATGGTATTTGTCACCACAGTTAGGACAGAATTTGGTTCCCTTTGGTAAGGCATGTCCGCAATTGTTACAGTCTGTTGTTTCTGCCGATTTTTCGGCTAATGAATTGCCACATTTGCTGCAAAAAGCACTGTTCTCCTGGTTCGGATGATGACACTGCTTACATATACTTACTGCAGGCGTTTCCTTCGTAGACATCACTTTAGACATCTGGGACATCTCGCTACTGAAAGAACCACCCAGACCAACCCCCATGCCCATACCAAGCCCTGCGCCCATGATGTCTGACTGCATGCTTCCTTCATTTTTTGCTGCACCTTCAAGCGTATCAAACGAACGTTCTTGCTGATATGTGTACCCAATGATATCCATCTCAGCTTTGCGGGCCAACGCTTCTCTTAATCGAATGACGGAAGGGTCTTCTTCGGGCAGATTGACATTGTGAATATACAGGTTGATTAACTCAATACCAAATTCTTCAAAAGTAGAAGCTATCGTATCTGCAAAATGTCGTGATATCTCGGCGATATATGCATTGATCTCCAAAACACTTACTTTTCTATGTATTAGATATGATGACAACATGGAGTTAATATTCATGATAATCAGCCCGCGGAAGTAATTAATCATATTAGCTTGGTTAAACTCAGGCAGTGTTCCCACAAGCTTGACCAAAAATTTTCGTGAATCCGAAATTTTAATTCCCATTTGTCCAAATGTTCTTACGGGAACAATAATATTATACTTGGGATCCTGGATCTGAATTGGATTCGCCGTTCCCCACTTAACGTCCAATGCGCTTACTTGATTGACATACCATACTTCTGCTGCAAAAGGTGACTTTCCCCCGAACGGAAGGTTAACGAGTCGGTTCAAGATTGGGATATTCGCAGTACTCAACGTATGCCTTCCGGGTCCAAACATATCAAGCGCTCTTCCATCCTTGAAAAGAATTGCTTGTTGAGATTGATTCACAATTAACTGAGTCCATGTTCCCAGTTCAGTCTCGGGATGTTTCCAAGCAAACACATCAGGTGAGCCATCATACTTAATTACGTCAATAATCGCCATGTTTAATTCCTCAATTCAGTATTAGATTACTATAATTTATTAAAGAGTTCTTTTGCTAAAACACTGATTCTACAATATTTCCTATGTTTAATTATCTTTCATCTACTTGTTCCATGTTTAGGCATTGCTATTTTACCATTTCTAACCTTAATACGCACTAACATAGTTCATTTTTCATATGATATTTTTCCTATATTGGCATATTCATAATGGTAAAAAACCTCTTCCATATGTTCATAGGAAAGAGGTTAACTATATAACTACATGTTGCGAAAAATCAATATATTAGCTTGAGTATCCACTCTCGATCATAATCAACGTCCCAATTTTGAAACCACTCGCAAAAGCCTCGCTGTAATCACCTTATTAATAGATCGATACTCCGAATCTTGAGGAACAATATTCTCCTCTGGTCTCAGGTTACCGTAATATAATTCTTCTATTATATTTCCCACATCACAGCCCCCTTTCTCTTATACATGTCTGGTGCTCTTCTCATGACAATTATATAAGATTGATAGAAAATGATAGGCTTTTATGCAATATTCGCATGTGATTCTTATCGCTTTCATCGAAAATCGTATTTTACATGCTTGCTTTGACATAATAATGTAGCGCTTGTTGAGCCCTACCTCGGGAGTATGCTAAGATAATGGACACCTATTTCTACAAAATCCTATAACAAATCAACCGCACAGAAAGGACACTATGAATCCTTCATCACTGTCATCCAAATTACAACAGATCATTCCGCCGCTGGATCTGCGAAGCTGCCTCGTCAGCGTACGCGGTGAGATCATGTTCGAACACTACCGCAACCAAGAGGCTGCGACAGATATTGCAAAAGTCAATTCATGTACCAAGAGTGTGCTATCCGCACTCATCTGTATAGCGATGGATAAAGGCTTGTTGCCAGAGGCATCAACCCCAATCTCCACCTTTTTCCCACAGTTGACATCCGATCCTGATCCGCGTAAACCTTCGATCACGCTGGAACAACTGCTCACCATGACAGCCGGATTCAACTGGGACGAGTTCGGCGGGCAGAATTCATTCCCTCGCATGACCCGCACCGATCATTGGGTGAATTTTGCATTGGAACAACGCTTAAGCCATGTACCGGGTACATATATGGAGTACAACTCAGGAGTATCACAGGTCCTATCCGCCATCCTGATGCAAAATGCAGGTATGAACGTAGCCGAGTTCGCAGAACGTTATCTTTTTGGCCCGCTCGGAATTACGGATTACGAATGGGAAAGTGACCCTCACGGTGTACATACTGGCGGATTCGGCCTTAAAATGTTACCCGTAGATCTGTTGAAATTCGGTCAGCTGTTTCTACAGCAAGGTATGTGGGAGGGTGAGTCTCTCATTTCAAGTGATCTCGTATCCCGTTCGACGCAGCCTTTCATTACAGTCACTCCACCGAATCACAGCAGTTATGCTTGGCATTGGTGGGTGGATGTCTATCCGAACGAAAGGTCTGACTCCGAAAATATTGCTGCTGAAGACGACAAACCCAATCTCCATTATTATTACGCGCGAGGATTTGGTGGTCAGTATGTATATATTGTCCCAGAGCTCGAACTTGTTACGGTGTTAACCAATGACAAACGAAAGAAAGAGAAACCTCCGCTCGATGTTTTCCCTCGTTTAATCGCCCCTGATCTATGGAAAATGTTATAAACGTAGGCAGTCCTTCTATCCTGTTCGACCAATGAACCCCCAACCTTATGTAGGCATTAACCAGCCCATAGGTTGAGGGTTTATTGGTCATGCCAAAGCTTCTTCGATGGCAATGGTTATTGGATATGGACCAGACTCTTGATTAGAGATCACAACCAGTTGTAGATCATAGTCCGGATACACGGAAGACATGAACGACACCCCTGGATCAAACCCCATGACATGGAACTTGAAAATATCTTCCTCCTTGCGGTCAATCCAGATACCCTGCCCATAATACTCTTCACCCTCTTTATGAGCATGTGGATTTAATAACTGCTGTGTCGTCTCTTCATTCAACAATTGGTGACCCACTAAAGCACCCCAAAATCGAATCATATTCGGTGCCGTAACATAGGCTCCACCATCTGATCCACCTTTGACAGGAATAGAGAACATATTGGTGTTCCAAGAGCCATTTTCATGATCGATATACCCTAAAGCTGTGTTGCGCGGAAGCTGATCTGTTAAGAAATAACCGGAGTCCTTCATGCCACACCTTTTGAAAATGTGCTCTTCCACAACATCTGTAAACGACAGTCCTGAATGTTGTTCCACGATAAGCCCCAGCACAATGAATCCCGCATTATTGTAATGAAAACGTTCACCCGGAGCAGACTTTATTGGCAGATGCTGAAACATGGGCAGAAAGTCACTTAATCGCCGCATCGCGTAGACGGGTCTATCTTTCCATAATTCTGAAAAGTCTTCCATCACTTCTTCATCAAAATAATCTGGAATGCCTGACGTGTGTGTTAACAACTGCTGGATGGTGATTTCTTCGTCCCACAGTGGAAACTCCACATCCAACACATCGTTCAGCTTGGAATCCGCAGACAACTTGCCTGCTTCAATTAGTTGGCATACACTCACTGCCGTGAAGATCTTACATCCTGATGCAATTCCAAAGCGTGTGTCCACCTGATTGGCAAGTTCTTCACTGCGATTCGCATAACCACGTTTCATATTCAAAAGGGTTTTCCCGGCTTGCTGAAGTAATACAACACCCGAAAAATTCACGCGTTCCATGACTTCTTCTACTTTTGTTGTCAGCTCTACTGCATTCAACATTTTGTTGTTCACCTACTTGTCTATGTATTCATTACATTCTCATTCTTAATTCTTCGTCATATCCTGCTTACCTGCCAAATTTTCATAAAAAGAAGGATTACTCCCTTATAAAAGGAAATAACCCTTCTTCGGACAACGTAAAATTAAGTTTGACAAAGCATGCTCAAATGCTGTTCAATCACTTGTTCCACTCGTTTTACCGTAAGTCTATCTGGCTGCATTAACATATGAATGGCGAGTCCATCCACAAGAGCATATAACTTCTCTGTTTCCATCTCGGCATCCAGTTCAGGATGTGTCATCCCCTGCTTCTGCAACTCCTCTATCACCCATTGAACCGATCGATACATCCCTTGATGCATCTGATCACTTAACTTTTTTAATTCGGGGTACACCAATAATTTGGCTGTAAACGAAAACCAGACCTCCATTTCCATCATTCTGTCTTCGTCCAACGGTAGAAATTGCAAGAGCAGATTCTTCATATCCTGCAGTACAGATTCACTCATCTGTAACGCCTCCACCCTTTTCTGTACCCGTTCTGCAAAAAGATTCATGCAAAAGGTGAACAATTCAGCCTGTGTGGCGAAATAATGACGCATGGAACCTACAGATAGTCCCGCTTCCTTCGCTATATTCCGAACTGTAGCATGCTCCAGTCCGTGCACTTGAATGACCCGGATTGCTGCATCAGCAACGATTTTCCTTTGAGCTTCATGATCTACGATTTTTGGCATGACAACATTATACACCAAGCTTCTCTTTTTGTAATACACTGTGCTATAATCTTTTTAATACATTGTACTAAAATATAAAAACAGCTGTAGGAGAGGAATTCATACGATCATGCATACAACTACCCCCGCCTCAAAACGCAAGAAATTCAGAGTTTTCACCTTCATAGTAAGGCTATTCTGCACAATGTTACTACTGATAGGTGCCGCAATCCTCTATGAGTGGTTTGCTTCGTCGCAGGCCAAAAAGGACTTTCCACCTCCCGGTACGTTAGTTCAAGTCGGCGGTTACCAACTACACATTCATAAACAAGGCAATGGTTCACCGACCATACTTATGGAGGCTGGAAGTGGTGAGACCAGTTTGTCGTGGAGAGACATTCCTGTGGAACTAGCCCAACATGCAACGGTGGTCACGTATGATCGCGCAGGATATGCCTGGAGTGAATCTGCATCTACAGAACGTACAGGTGCGAATATCGTCAAAGATTTACATGCAGCTCTGGAGAAAGGGAATATCCGTGGTCCTTACGTTATGGTAGGTCATTCTCTTGGGGGTATGTATGCTAGACTCTTTGCACAGACCTATTCAAATGAGGTTCAGAGCCTTGTCCTCATTGATGCGAGACCTGAGGATGATGAGCAGAATACAAAGGCTTTGTTGGAACAGGCTCAGTTTCAGGGAAACCCTCCTGCCTCCTTGTTATCTTTACTGAAGGTATCTGGAGCTTTCAGATTATTTCCAGACTTTATGCTTGATGGTCTGGTTGCCAAGCAAGATCGGGATACTTTTGTTAATGTGATTGCTACCCCCTCCTATTTTCACGCCAAAGAAGAAGAAGCCCTCCACGCCCATTCAACAGAAGATGCCATTCGTGGCCAACGTCTTGGATCAATCCCTGTACGTATCATTGCACGCGGACGTCCTCAAGACTATGCTAGTGCGGGGATTCCGGTTGAAATTGGGCAGAAGCTCGAATCCATATGGCAATCGGGTCAGCGTAACATGTTGAATATATCAAAGGATAGTCAACTCATCATGGCAACACGCAGTGGTCATATGATTATTCACGATGAACCTGAACTGGTTGTGAAAACAATCCTTGAGCTAATCTCTGATAAGTAGAGGTATCATTCTTCAGAATATCCTGCGCTCGATCCCATGTTAAAGGGCTGTTCCAATAGCCATGTATATGACTTGGAACAGCCCTTTAAGCAATATACATTAAGATTAGATCTAATGAGTTCGGCCTTAAGAAAACATACGTTAGCGTAACGCTTGCAGATCCACTTCGGGACTTCCTGCACTCTTCTTCATTTCACGGGGAGATCTTGTATTGATCAGATAATACAATGTGGTATAGATTGTAGTGATAAACGTGCCAAAAAACAGGCAAAACGCAAGAGACGGGCGGCTTACACTTTCGTGCATCAGCTCAATCAGCGTCTCGCGATTCGTCAGTGCATCCCAGCTATTCAGTCGATATACACGTCCAAGCAATACTCCATAACTTCCCAAAGCACAACCTGCCAATACAAAGATCCAGGATGCCCAGCGTCCAATTCGGTAATAGATCACTTCCTGAAGCTGATACATCGACAGGAATCCAAGCAGGAGTCCAGTCCAGACAAACATTAATACAACACTTAAGTCGTACCAATACGTGTAGTCCACTCCATTGCCACCATAATACCGGGAACTTCTAGCTGTCAGATGAATCAAATCCGTAACAATATAAGAAGAGTTCGGGAAAAATAACAACCACAGCAGACCACTTGCGACTGCAAGCCATGCGGCACCTTTCCATTTCACATCACTTAGAAGATATGCTGCATATGAGAACACAAAGGGAATCCAGCCCAAGAACAGATTCCAGATCAGGAAGCGGAAATAACGCTGATCCAGCCAATCTGCGGCTACATAGTACAACCCAAGCGTTACTACAGTAACCACACTAAGGAAAATAAATATGCGAATATAATTCAGTTTTCTCAATGATTCTGACCTCACTTGATAAAATTCAATTAGTTTCGAAAATATCGGATGATTTCTTCCTTATTCTTTTCAACACGCAAATTCAATCCACGTTTATCCTTTAATCCATACTGCTGTAATTCATGCCCTGGATCAAGCACCAACGGTTTCGTCGCCACATCAACCAGCAAGTCCATCGTCAATTGATAGGTTTCCCGTAGCTTGTCCATCGGCAGAGAGGATTCATACCGTTTAATCAGCTCAATCAAACGTTCAGCATACACGAGTCGAACCATACTGTCCGCACTCTTCAATTGTCTTGAAGCAAATGCTGTAATTGCCGTAATAATACTGGGTTCTGTCCGATGTTTGGCAATCAATGCAAGTTCGTCCACCGCATCCCAATTCATGATAGACAGCTCGGAACTTAATTGTTGAATTCGCTCTCCTATCCATTGTTCCTCTAACTCTTGGGGTACGTCCCATTGCTTATAGTCGGCATACACGCCTTCTCGATGCATCTGTATAGCGCTCCCGTAATGTTTGACGAACAAATCCTTTGCTACACTCCAATCGGTCTCTTCCATCTTAACCACCACCATGCCTATTCCTATTTGTGCGTATACTCCTAACATATTACATAAGTTTACTACTCTCCAAGCATACTAGAATCATACCATTTACCAAAGGAGAATCAAATTTACAATGAATCGGAATTCGATGCACCCTCAGAATTTAGTACAACCCACATTGAATGCAAATCCAAATATCACCCCTAACATGAATCATGGCGGTCATGAGATGTTCGATGTCCATGAGATTCTGTCCTCCACCATTAACGTGCTGGATCAATATATGATCTTTCGTACATTTGTGCAGAGCCAGGAACTGATAGGCATTCTGGACCGGCAGTACAACTTCATTTTATCCCAGTACAATCTGACAGCAGAGTGTTTTGCATCCGGACAGAAGCCTCATCAAGAGACGGCAACCTATATGATCCCCAACATCGTACCACCGGTATATGGTCTTAAGCCCTCAGCACCGAAAAAGCCAAACCAGAGAGCTTGGCCGATGTAAAAGATGCCGGGATTAGCGGTCATATGCTGGGACTGATCAAGTCACATGCGAGTCTGCTCGGCATGTCCTGTAGCGAGATCACAAATGGAACGGTTCGCCGAGTCATCGCTTCTCAGATCCAGCATTTTATCGAGATGGCCTATGAAATTTTCATGTTCCAGAATAAAAACGCCTATTATCAAGTACCTCAACTCACTGCAAGTGATACACAACAGATGCTTCAGGCATACATTCTAGCAAGCGGGGCACCTCAGATGCCTATTAACAATAAACCACTCCATTAATTAGAAAATAGAATCCGAATACCTAGAACAGTCTCTTTAACCCTTTCGGGTTTTAGGGGCTGTTCTTTCATTATTTGAAATCATTTTCATACTGAAGACACTTGATTCGCTTACCAGAAACTGGTTTAATCAAAGACAGAACTTACATATTCAACATACGGATCATACATATAAAATACGGTGAAATGCTGTTATAAGAAAATTTAAATGGCTTTTTCTTCATTATGGGGAGGTATACAAATGAGATGGAAGCAACCTGCTAAACTTGGTTTACTGGCTATGGCTCTCGGCTGTACTGCCATTGGCGCAATAATTACACCTTCAACAACACTGGCTGCACCTGTTCCCGCTTCCAAAGCGGTGTATCATCAGTTCCAAACCTATCGAACAGAAGCAGTGAAGTCCACAGAAAGTCTGGTTAAAGCGCGTAAATACTTGATGAATCATATCGATAAAGTCGGCCCTTGGCAGGCCACACTAATGACGCTGCAATTGGAGAACATGCTGAACGTGAAGCTGGCTGATATGGATTACCAAATGTATACGGAACAATTTCAACAGGCCATATCTCAAGCCCATGAACAACTTGGTTACGAACAGAAGCTTACATATAGTCGTCTGCTCAAAGAAATTAAAGATCCGACAGTGAAGAAGCTTCTGCAGGAAGCATCAGAGCTTGGGTTCAAACTGGAAACCAGTGAAGGCTTGTATTACCCCATCATCAATTATGAGATATATCAAAAGTTCAAATCTTTTGTTAAGGCTGATATTGCTGCGTACATTAATATTATGGCTACTGAGTCCAACCAAATGACGACTTCAGATGGTGGCATTATCATCTCTTGGAACGAATTAATCCAGCGTGCATTGGAGAAAGAAGCCTTCTTGAACAACTTCCCGAATTCCAATCGCACATCAGCAGTGAAGCAGTGGATATTTGTGGATTACCTGTTTTACGGAAGTGACAACACGCCTGTATATGATTGGTACACGAACGAAGAAATCCGCACCATGGACCCTGAGGTGAAACAGGCTTACGAAAAAGCTTTGGCTAAGCGGGAGCCCAATACGGAGAGTGTTCTTCTGGACACTATGGCAAAGATTTTACTGGTTCTCAATCAGAACAATGATGAGCTTACACCTGAAGTCAGAGCAATCATTGAACCTGTTCAACAACAATTTTCCCGTGAATAATCGGATGCTGAATAGCAAAATGTGAATGCCAAAAAAGCGGCAATCCTCGTGACAGAGGGTGCCGCTTTGAAGTTTACATATCAAGTCCTTACGTTTCGAATCAAAGAGTTGAAGTGTCTATTGATGTAAGTTTATTCGGATTTACGACGAGATATACTCCCTCAATCCGCTCTCCGGAAGCGTCCAACTCCAAACAGAGTACCTCGGACAACTGCCCTTCTTTCATCAACGCGAGTTGAAGTTCGCCATTGATCCACATCGGTACCCATTCTCTCTCACGCAATCGCGTAAGGACTCGCCGTGAGGTCAGGAGTGCAAGCACACCTTTGTGAACGTTCATTGTTCTCATAACCGTATGCACAACGCCACCGCCATCTGCTGTAAATACAGGCTGATCCGCCAGTAACTCAAGCATGGCAGAGACGTCATAACGAAGGAAAGCCGTTGTAAAACGGCTCAGCAATTCACCTTTGGCTATCATATCCGCATCACTCTGCTCGATCGGCGGAAGTCTTTCGGGCAGATTTCGTCTGGCGCGGCTAAAGATTTGACGGCAGTTACTCTCCGTTTTGCCCAGCCAATCCGCTATTTCGGAATAATCATATCGGAACGCTTCACGAAGGACAAAAACAGCCCGTTCCATGGGCGATAGACGCTCCAACATGACCAGATAGGCGTAGGAGATCAGCTCTTTTTTCTCCATCGTTTCCTCTGGCATGTTCGCCACTTCACTGTCACCCATCGGCTCTGGCAACCACTCACCAACATAACTTTCCCGCTGATTACGGGCGGAATTTAACAGATTCAAGCTTCGGTTCACAACCAGTCTGGCGATGTAGGACTTGGGATTACGAATATCCTGAGCAGACGCACTCTGAATCCCCGCAAAGCAATCCTGCACAATATCTTCAGCTTCTACCACACTGCCCAGTATGCGGTAAGCTATTGAAAATGCATAATTTTTATAACGAATATACAACTCACCAACATCCAGAGAAGACACTTCTGGCTCATTAGCGTGGAAATTAGAATTCATAAGAAGCCTCCTCTGGCATGGTGCGTGTATTTTTAGTTAAAGCAACCCGGATACATCCCAGTTGTAATCGCAATCCGGTTCCAGTTATTAATCGTGTTAATGGCCAGGATCAGATCCACCAGTTCGGATTCACTGAAATGTTCACGAACCTTATCGTACAACGCAAGGGGTACACCGTGTTCCGAGATTCGGGTCACCGCTTCAGCCAGCTCCAGCATAACACGTTCTTGATCCGTGAAGAAAGCCACTTCACGCCACACACTCAGCAGGAGAATATGATCCGCATAATCTCCAAGTTTCATCAGATCTTTGGCATGCATATCAAGACAAAAGGCGCAGCCATTAATCTGGGACACCCGGATTTTTAACAACTCATACAATACTTTATTTTCAAATTGCCCGGATATATATTGCTCCATTGCCATCATCGCTTTAAAAGCACCTGGACTTGCTACTCTGTAATTTGTTCTTAAATTCATTTCTCATTCGCCTCCGTCATTTGGTTTACATACTGTAGACAAATGACGGCCGGAATCTGTGACATTCTTTGCGAAAATCTTTTTATGCCCACAAGAACGGTTGCTCAACTAACGAATATTCACACTGAGATTCTGATGGCAGGACAACCTCCATGGAGTTAATAATCAGTAATGGAAAAACATACTGAAAGATTGTTCTCTTTTCTATAATTAACATCTGACGTAATGAAAACCCGAAAATTTCCGTATTCATGTACGGTTTTTGCTGTAGCGTTTGTGATTTCAACCAAAAATAGGTTGGATATATTGATACTTTGACCAAAAGAGTAGTAACATACGGCTAATCAAGTTAACTTTTCTGACATAAAAAAGAGAATCGTTTATTCATATCGGCAAGGAGTGTTTCCTATGATAACTTCCAACGCAAACCGTAATGGGACGTCCGAATTGCCTAGAGGCTGTACGTTCACCGCTGAAGACTGGCATGTATTATCCCAATACTGGTATCCGGTAGTCCAAGCAACCGAAGTAACTGACAAACCACTAGCTGCTCAATTACTCGATGTGAAGCTGGTTCTCTATCGCAGTAATGATCAGGTTGTCGTAGCCAAGGATCTTTGTTTTCACCGCGGGGCCCCACTTAGCAAAGGCTGGGTAGAAAATGGTGAGATTGTCTGCCCTTATCACGGTTTCCGTTATAATTGTGAAGGAAAATGTACCGTAGTTCCTGCGCACCCAAGCTCCAAGATCTCGCCTAAGCTCAAACTTATCGTGTACCCGGCAGTTGAACGTTATGGCTTGATCTGGACCACTTTAGCGGGAACGGAAGAACAGATCCCCTCCTTCCCTGGATGGGATGATCCCGATTATATCAATATTTTAATACCCAACTTTGATATTGCTGGTTCCTCTGGACGACAAATGGAGGGTTTTCTGGATGTATCCCATTTTGCCTATGTGCATACCGAAACGTTTGGTGACCGAAACAACACAGAAGTCCCCCAATACAAAGTGAAACGCGAAGGTAATGAGTTACTGGCCGAGTATTGGAGTACGGTGAGTAACTATGGCAAAGGGCAAGATCTTGTTGCGCCAGAAGGTTTCCAATGGTTGCGCGAGTTTCGAGTGTTCCCACCTTTTGCGGCTTCTCTGACGGTACATTTCCCAGGAGACGACAAGCTGAACATTCTGAATTGTGCTTCGCCGATCTCTGCCCGTTATACACGTTTATTCTGTCCAATCACACGCAACTTTGACAAAGACGCTCCGATTGAAGACACAATCAAGTTCAACTTGCAGGTATTTGAAGAAGACCGCGAGATGGTCGAGTCTCAGAAACCGGAGGATCTGCCCCTTGATCTGCATGCCGAGGCCCATATTCCCGCAGACCGTACTTCGATTGCTTATCGTCAATTATTAACGGAGCTTGGCTTGGGACGAAATTACACATCGTAAATTATATAGCTGTTCTTCTTTAACCTCAGGCAAGCTATCGATGATGGATACCAGCGCTTATAAAGTCTTGAAGTACCATCCTGCGGACTCTGGGGAAGGTTAGACCATATTCTAAGGAACACAGGACGTCTTATTTGGCCGTCATGTTCTCTTTTTAAATTGTAAGGAACATCAGACACTTTATTTCCCAAAATCCCCCGATAAAAACACTTCATACGGCTGTTTATTCTAATATAACGTGTCTCAGATTCTTTAGATTTCTGGGCACGCTTCAAATCCTTGATTAAGACGCCTACGATTCGTTAGCACTCCATGCTCTGGATACGTTCAGGTATGCATCGGCTTTCAACAGGTTTGAAGACACCTTTAATCCAAAAAAGAAGCGTTCCTTTGCGGACGCTTCTTTTGCTATACCTAATTTAACTGAAATACTTATGTGTATTAGATAAACCTCGCCTCAGGAACGTCATCTTTCCTCTTGATTATTCGTATTCACAGGAAGCTCTCTATAATACGGACAGCCCGGCTCATGAATAATACGTGGATCAACCCAAGTGCCCCAGTACGGAAGACGGTTTACGTAAGGTTGCATGTTTGGTTGGTTGTTCGGCTGTGAGTTGGGCTGCATGTTTGGTTGTACATTGGGTTGTGTGTTTGGTTGCATGTTTGGCTGTACATTGGGCTGTACATTGGGTTGTACATTAGGCATTACGTAAGGCTGATGATTCATATTTGGAGCACTGTTAGAGGCAGGAGCAGTTGAAGGCTGGCAATCTGCCGGCGGACCAATAATTACTGTTTTTTGAATGGGAGCCAGCGCTTCTTTAACTTTTTTCTCATCCAGACAGTACGTATAAGCCAAAAGTTTTGCAGGTGTAAGACGTAAGGTGTCTGAGCCAAATATCGCCTCAGGAACAGGAGCATCAAAGATTGCGAGTAAGTGTGTGTGATCTGCAGTAGCCACTTCATAGTGCCACCAGCCTTGAGGAACGTTAGCCACCTGGCCCGGAGTAATCGGGAAATGAAGAAGCTCGTTGGTAAACGGATTAATGAGGGAAACAACTGCCGAACCGCTGATACAGTATACCAACTCGGTTGCATTCGGATGTGTATGTGGTTCAACCACATTGCCTGTGTTAAGGAAAATATCCAATAAAGAAGTATTGCCCAGTGTGTTTAACTGTTTGATGGAAAGAGAGTTAATATAGTTGTTCTCATCCTTCTTGAATAACGGGTTATTGCTCAAATCGTAAGTAAATTCGGTGGTTGGTAAAGTGTAATCCATGTATGAGGTTGCCAAAATAAAACGCCTGCCCTTCGCTCTCGGTTTAGGTCATAACCTATATGCCAGCTTATGCCCAGCGCCCAGATACGTGAGCCCATTTCCGCCAAGTTATCATCCAATAACAAATATCCCTGACTCGGACATCCCGAGCAGGGCTCATTGGCTATTAAAATTCTTCTTCGTCGGAGATGTCCTCCCAACTAATCCCTAATGGAGTACTGTTCAAATTTACACTCTGAAGCCAGGTCATTCGCTTCAACATGTCTGGCGTTCCCTCAATTAAACCATTAGTTACACTCAAATAACGTAGTTTCTTCAATTTCTCCAGTTCAGACGGAAGCTCACGAATACCAGAGTACCCTATATCCAGAGTTACGAGTTCATTCAATTCACCAATCTCGGCTGGAATATGTTTCAGACCAAGATCCGACTTCTCCTTCGGCTTCCACCCGGTAGGAACATGATAAGAACTGCCGCAATAAATTCTAAGCTCTCGAAGTTGTTTCAATTTTCCAATTTCTTGGTGAATACCTTCCAAATCCGCCGTCATGATCTCCAATTCTTCCAGTGATGACAGTTCAAAAAGGGCTGGAGGAAGCGTATAAACATCCTGCTCAAAAATCGTCAAACGTTTCAAGTGCTTTAATTCCCGAATACGTTCCGGAATCTCTTTCAAGTAATGTGAACTAATATTCAGCACATCGGTTTGATGCCTGATTGCATCGTCCAGTAAAGAATGAATGTCCTGATGTCGATCTAACCTAAAAAACAACCCTGTGATTCGATCCATTAGCTCAATTGCTGCTTCTTGTGTAATATGCATGCCATACATATTCTCATGAGCAACAGAGTAGAAGTAGTCACTTCCATCCTCGTTCAAAAAACAAAGATCATCTGGCATTGAGGGATATAACCAGTCATGAAAACGGTTGGCTTCCTCCTTAAGGATCTGCCCTGTTTCCGGCGTGCAACGATATATGTAATAAATTCCCTCAGAATACATAGCGCCACTTTTCATCATCATTTCTTCCATCGTACTGCTTTCAATCAGATACGGATCCAATCTCCGTAACACTTTGGTAACTCTTTCAGGTGTAGCTTCCTCAGCATATTTTCTGTCTACCAGCATAAAACGATCTGTCTTCTCAATCAATTCGTCAATCAACAGTTCATAGGCAGTTCCTCTTGGATCAGTGTGAAAAGCTACGGCTACCATAGGTTCCCCCTCATTACTCATTATTCATTAATCATTAATCTTCAATCTGCTGTATCATCTGATTACACTGTGGCATAGGCTGATATCATCAATGCAGTTATTGGAGGCTTGTTACATGGCATACGGCCCTGGTTCAGTGTCATCCCCGCAACCTGCGGGTTATCCTTACCCTTATTATCCACCACCTCCGCCACCCTCACCGTATCCTTACCCTTATCCGTATCCATACCCACCTATCGTTCCTGTTCCACTACCATATCCGATCGGTGGTCCTTGGTGGCATGGTGGATATCCCGGCGGTGGTTACCCCGGTGGACACCCTGGTCATTTCCCAGGAGGTGGCTATCCCGGTGGACCTCACGGAGGTGGACCTGGCGGTCCGGGTGGACACGGAGGACCTCCAGGCGGCGGATTTCACGGACATCGTTTCTTCCAGTGGTAATCCGTAATCATTAGACTTATTCAAAGTATTGGTTCAGATCAGATAAAGGAGCTGCTTCGGCGGCTTCTTTATTATTGAAGGAATTGTCTAATCGTGCAGGATTTAATACGTGATCTCATCCACAGCCGTACTCCATACTCCTTTTCGAATATATCCAGACTTTCCTCGGATGCACCTTCCCTATCTCAATTCTTCTCTTCTTGTAGATATTGATGATATCCCCAAAACGCTTCTTCCTCTCCGCCGCCTTCAATCAGAATCATTACTGCGTAAGATAACAAATTAAGCCATTGTTCCATCAACGCCACCTGTTCGTCCGAAATGAGGTTGTTGCTGCGAAGCATCCCCTCAGGTTCAACAGCCCAAGCACGGGCCATGTGAGTAATTCCCCATAGACATGACATGACTTCCCGATCAAGTGAAGGCCGTGCAAATTCGGGTGCCAGAACACGCAGTATCCCCATCAACTCATGAAAGTTCTCCTCAATCAAATGTCCACGGAAGGGCCGCAGACTGCCAATGAAACCGTTCTCCATCTTGGGATGACTCAGATCATCATAGGAAAAGGAGTGACATTTCAATAACGTTACAGTCTCTTCACGTTCCATTCCTTCACCCCTTTGCAGGTTGTAATACGAACTCACCAACGCAGAGGTTCTTCTCCACGCCACAACACATACCGCTCCAACTCACGAAGATTGCCTGTACCGATCCCGTACTCATCCATTTCTTTGGAACGAAGATCGAGCACATGCAGCATGCCACCATAAGTGCCAACTGCAAGTTTGGATCGCTCTGGTGATACGGCGAGAGAATAGATCGTACTGCTCACAAAATGACGCCATACTTCCTTGCCCTCGTTATTCACGCAGTATAGATAACCATATGCATCTCCAAGCACCATGCCTGCCTCTATTTCCACCGCTGCATACACACGTGCATTCTCATCCATCACTGGCCAATCTTCCTTCGTTTCGTTGCCTGCAATTAACTCCAGCGGAACCTGTATTGTGACTCCATTATAGAAATGACATGCGTTAAACCAGACATTCTGGTTATCACTGGTGAATGCTGCATAATGAGGGTAGCTGGATTCTGGATAGAGAGAGTATGTCTTGTTCAGCTGGCGGTCCATCACCATATGATTGCTCCCTTGGCTACCATATACAATCCATCGACCATCCCGTGATACCGCTGCATGTCCCATATCTATCTGTGTATCCTCTAGCTCATACTCTTCGATCTCATCCAGATCGGGATGAAGCAAGGTCACCTGGGCTTGTGTGACGAGATATATCCCGTATCTTGAATGTATGAGTAGTGCTCTGCCTTCATCCATAGGTATAAGTCCCTCTAGTGTCCGTTCGGGATGCTCACAGTCCGCAAGTGATTCAATCCGAGGTAAGGACGACTGTATCCGGGATTGGATATCTTCCCATCGATATGTCGCTATCTCCTGTCCTTCCAACCTGCGATCTGGCTGACGAATGACACGAATCCCATCCGGTCCTGCAAGCGCAAAGTCAAGTCCATCCGATGAGCAACCTGCAAAAGTATATGGAGAGATCAACTGCCATCCGTGCTGATCCATCGTATATATGTGACTATTCTCCGTGAAAATTCCCGTATTACATACAACCGTTTCCTCGTTCAGATAACCTACAACTTTGACCGCTTGCATGGAAGCCTGAAACGCCTCGTTCAATGGCCACGTCGCTGCGGGTAGCTCATGTCGAAGCACCTCCACATCACCGTGGAGATTGGCCTGTCTCACCATATGGAATACTTCAGTACTCATTCCGCTTCTGGAGTCTCCCTCCAACTCGGATTCATCCGGTTGCTCTCCCTGCATACTTCTCCGGACAAATGCATTGACATCCCTTGCATAACGCTTGCCTTCATTGCGCCATTGTTCCGCAATGTCTTCCTTTAACCAACTCATAGGTGTCCCTCCACTCTGCCCCTATTCATATGCCGTACAATGATGTGCCTGCAAGAACATACTGATTTCGTTATCCGTCGCCTCCTCCGCACCATTCTTTTCTTCATAGAACAGGGCAACCTCTCTCCCCGTTGCATAGTTAAATCGTAAATATCCTCCCATCGACACCATAAACAGCTTGCACATGTACTCATTCTCCAACACAGTATCCCACTTAAATTCTGTTTTGCATGTATCGGCGATTTCCTTCATGGAGCTTCCCTGTTCCGTCCCTGAAAAATGGTAAAACGTATGTTTCCGCAACTCATTCCACGGTTCAAAGTATAGTGGCGTTATTGGTTTATCCTGATGGTAATACCCACAATAGATCCGGTCCAGCGTTTCCCCAAATTCAGTCTCCGAGCATGTCCATAAGGTGATATTCTCATCATGACGCGGTAGCCACAACAGCCCCTCAACTTCCGGATGAACAGCAAGGAAATCTCCATCTACAGAACTGCCGATAGAGATGCACTGCTCAAGTTGATGCTGACTTATAGGCGAATCATCCGTATGTATCCAAAAATCATATTCCACAAAAGGCTTCAACACTTCTGGGTCTGGTCTCTGCACATTCATCCATCCCGTGTATGTACCCTCTCCATATTGTTCAATCCAGGTACGGTATGACAAAGGTAGCGAGATGGCGTGCTGTTGTTCAAAGTGATCCAGTTCCTCTGTTGGAACCGGCTTAAGTACACGGGATACGATATACATTTGTCGACATCTCCCATCTCAGTTTGGTTCATTCGTTTTCAGGATCTAAGCCAGTTCTTCCTGTACAATGTCAGTCCATACCCCTTTACGATTCAGAATGCGAATGGCAAAGGCATCATATCCATCACGCTTGACCTGATCAAACCCCATGCGTTCTCCCGTGATCAGTTCATACGTACCACGCTCATCTACTTCTTTGCCAAACTCATCATCCCAAGGCACATTGTAGTAGGCCGTCAACTCTACCTCAAAGATATCCTCTCCTTCAACATCCAGATAAGGACGAAGAGGTCTGTCATGTAGTGCTTCTTCCGGATAGGTCTCACATAACATGGCATCATATCCGTGCTTGGCGGCATCAATGAGCAGATAGCGCTCACCCGTGACGGTGTGCTCCGCATATACAAGAAGTGGTGTCGAATCATGCCAGGTAATCAGATCATCTTCCGTCAAGTCACCATAATAAAAAATATGGAATTTATCATGTCCATCACTCGTTTGAAGTTTGCCTTTCCACTCCACTGCATCGGACTTTATGTCCTCTTCCTTCCTTGTTAAACCTTCCAGATAAGCAGGTCCGTGTTGCACACCATACTCATTCATCATCTCGCCTCCGATTTGTTCATTAGAATGGTAACCACTTTGTGTTCCTCATCCACCGTCAGTTTCACATCGATGTTCAGCTTGTCACGGAATAGCACCGTAATATTGATATAAGGATCGCGAGCAGCTTCGCTGCCACTCCCACTGTTACGGCTCATTCCCTGATGAATTATAGACTTCACCAATTCGTTATCCGCTTTGCCGGTATTATCGTAGGTGTAGATCACCTGCCCATCCTGATCATACAGATTTAAGACCGTTGTGAAATCATTGGCGTTCTCATACTTTCTCTCGGTCTGCACATAGTTGTGATCTGTGTGTTGATAGTTTACAGTACCAGCCAGATACGGATTGTCCCCACCCGGCTTCACTTCATACTCCTGATAGGCCAGATTAAACAGGTATTGGATATGACTCATGTCGATCCGGTAATAAAACTGACGGTTATCTTCCTCTTTGTCCATCGCTGCATAACTGTTAATAAGCAGCCCGGCTCCGTAGGACTTGCCATTAACATCAACGGCCAGAGCATAGTCAGATAATACTGTCTCTTTTTGAAATACACCGAATGTCTGTAAAATAAAATAAGCCGGAATCATCAACACACTCAGAATAATTGCAAAAATAGTCAATTTCACGCGTAGTTTCATATCTTCTCTCCGTGCAGCTTTAACGTTTTATCTTCGCTTTCAGTCTCGTCCAGTCTTGTGCTGAAGCTTCGACAGTGTACGAACAACCACATCCCTGTTCTTCACATCCTTAATATAAGCCGGGATACTGTGTGAAGCCGTTCGTATAGGCATATTTCCGTATTTTACACGCAGATCTGCGGAGACATAAGCGATGAGATAATTCAGATGCTCCCGATTCACAGAAACACAATGCGGACATTCCACATGCGTTGATCGATGAGACGTCTTCTTCTCGTCTGTGACTTCTACGTTGAACCAGCGTTCACATACAGCACAATTCCCCTTGGCTTTATATTGATATACTGGTTCTTCAAAAGCTTGAGCGTAACATTCGTAACACTTCCATCCCAGTTGATCATTCCGTTGTTCAATCGAAGCGTGCCCACCGCATTTGGGACATTTCACATCAATCCGCTCGCCCCGTTGAAGAACCGAATAGAAACTGTACTTATACGCACCTTCATCTTCGAAACGTTTCATCCTGTATCCACCCTTCTTCTGAAACTATGACACACACCGCGTCAGAATACTCAACATTTACCAATCCATCTCTCTAAAATTATATGAAACTCCGTTCCTCAGCACAAGAATTGAAGACAGATTGTTGGAAATGCCTCTAATACGACATACCCAAGTGTGTGCCTCATCACACCCGTTCCTGCTTCCATACCTTAATCTATAACTAAATAACTACTAAATTGAAAGAAAACCTGTTTTTTAGATTGTGAAAAACATCACTTGAGTAAAGGTTGTGCAACTATGTTCTCCTTACTGAATGTATATAAATGGTCTCTCGTATTCGCTATATTCACAGCAACGCTCTCTCACTGTAGTTCAACTGATACGGTTAAACCTGTTCACCACGATGAAGTCTCCTCCTCCTCTGCGATTAGTGAACTCCCGGTGGACCCGATCATTCGCAGAGAAGGTACTACGGTATATATTGAAATGACGGCCCAGGTTACAGATATCGAAATCTCCGAAGGAGTGATCTACAACGCTTGGACATTTAATGGTACCGTCCCCGGACCCGTCCTACGAGTGACCGAGGGAGATACCTTGGTGTTCACGTTAAAAAATAAAGATTCCAGCCTGCCTCACTCCATGGATTTTCACGCTGTACATGCTGCTCCAAGCAGCAAATTTATTGATGTTATGCCAGGCGAGGAAGGCACCTTCACTTACCCAACCTCCTCACCCGGTGTATTCATGTATCACTGTGGAACCAAACCGGTCCTTGCCCATATCGCAAACGGGATGTACGGCATGATTATTGTGGAACCCAAGGCTGGATACCCTTCCAATCACTTGGTTGATCGTGAGTATACCCTTGTTCAGAGTGAATGGTATGAAGAGCATGATTACGAAGCTTTTTTGAACGGAGAACCGGATTATGTCGTATCTAACGGCAATGATTATGGATTGACCGAACATCTCCTGCTTGCCAAAGTAGGAGATACAGTGCGGATATATGTCAGTAATGCTGGACCCAATGAAGTCTCATCCTTCCACGTTGTAGGTACAATTATGGACCGTGTGTATACCGATGGGAATCCACGCAACATCCAGTATGGAATACAGACGGTTATGCTTCCCGCAAGTGGTGGAGCTGTCGTAGAGTCCACCGTAACCGAAGAAGGTGATTATGCGATTGTAACCCATCAGTTCAACCATGTAGCCAAAGGAGCTTCCGCTGTTCTGCGTGTGACCAAGGATGGTACTGATCATGGTGGACCCGCGATGTCTCACTGAGACATGACAATAGATAATGGATATACCCATCCTGAATAATTCGAGGTGATTGAACGATGATCTGTGCGCACGAAGCGAAGGATGCCTGTTTCTCCAAAGTATCTCTGTTCCAGCATCTTGATCCATCTGAAGCTGCATTGCTGACCTCCCTTCTGCATACCCGCAAATATAACAAAGGCGAAGTTGTCGTTCAGGAGGGCGAACGCTCCGATACGCTTTACGTGGTTCATCAGGGATGTGTGAAGTTATCCAAATACAATGAAAATGGCAAGGAACATATTATCCGGTTTCTGTTTCCCAGCGATTTCTTCGGACAAGATTCTCTGTTACACCAAAAACCACATGCTGCAAACGCCGAAGTTCTGGAGCCTTCGGCCATCTGCTCCATCAACAAACATGACTTTGACCAGTTACTTGAACATGATCCGAAGCTTGCTTATCATTTCCTGCTTGCCATTACCAATCTTCTCCGTGAAACCGATGAATGGAACAGCTCGCTCAGTGCGATGACAACGGAACAGAAGATTGCCAAGTTGCTTTTGTATTTCCATACCCGAAATCATGCAAAACATGAGATCCGCTTGCCTGTTTTTAAAAAAGAGATGGCTCTGCTGCTCGGGATCACACCCGAAACACTTAGTCGTAAACTCGCCATGATGCAGACTCAGGGACTACTTCAGGTTACAGGAAACTGCATCCTTATTCTTCAACTGGAGCAGCTCAGGGACAGAATTCAACCGCCTGGCCGAGGCCAATGAACTAGGTAAGGAAGCTTGCGGGTGCAGAGGAAGCTGTTTCGGCAAAAAAAAGTATCCGATTAGAAATCACTCTGTTCGGATACTCTTTAGTTCAATTTATATAACCTATATTCTCTACAGATCCAGCAACAGCGACACAAGCAATCCCATGGATGCGATCAACCCCACAACTGGTCCACCTTCTTCAAAGGCTTCCGGCATCATCGTCGAGCAGATCATGGCAATGATTCCGCCACCTGCAAATGCACCAATCGCTGCACCCATCTCCTCTGGAAGCTGTTCCAGAAACAGATATCCACCCAGTGCTGCAATCGCGGAGATCAACAGTACACTCAGCCACATTAATATGATTTTGCCACGACTGTACTTGCCCTGTAGTCCAACCGTACTGGACAGACCTTCAGGGATGTTGCTGACAAAGATCGATACCACCAGGACCACACTGACACCGTTTCCGGCAAGCAAGCTGGCTCCAAGCATGATGGATTCCGGGATAGCATCCATTACCGTGCCTGCAAAGATCCCGAGCCCGCTTTGATTCGAGTCTCCCGACTTTGCCGAACGTTTACGCCCTGCCCCTCCCTTTGCAGAAACGAGCAGGTCAAACAAGGTATATACGACGGCACCCGCCGTAAATCCAATGGCGGTAGGTATAATTCCTCCATCATTCAGCGCATCTCCGAGAAGTTCAAAGGTCGCTGCACCAATTAATGTTCCTGTCCCAAAAGCCATGATCCAGCCAATGACTCGTTTGGGAATCTTCAGAAACAATGCTGCGAGTGCGCCAATGACTACCGCTGAGGCAGAGATGCCGCCCCACATGAATGCAGTCCACATCCGGGCCGACCCCTCTCTTGTTCAATCATATTCTATCATTCCATTAACCCTGGTTGAGCAATCAAAAACAGTGATGTTGCTATACGGTGATCTATATCACCTGATGTGTTCAAAAATCACGCTATGATGAAATGATGTCGTCGTTCAGAAATATGAACACAGAGAGGAGAGATTCTCATGAGTAGGGTAAACAAAGATACAACAGCAGAGTTTCTACAACAGTTCCCCATCTTCCAGGATCTTAGCCCTGAGGAATTAAAGCAAGTCGAAGAAATCGCCATTTCCAGAAGCATTCAGAAGAAATCGGTTATTTTCAGCGAAGGAAGCGAAAAAGAAGCTGTCTTTTTTATCCGTACCGGCATTGTAAAGGCTTATAAAACCGATGAGAACGGGCATGAACAGATTGTCTCTTTCCTCAAAACAGGAGATATGTTCCCACACACCGGCTTTTTTAATCCGCACCCTTACCCGGCTACCGCAGAAGCAATTACCCCTACCGAACTACTAGCCATACCTGTCCGACTTTTCGAACGATTAATGCTGAGTACACCTTCAATTGCGATCAAAATTATGCGTGTACTCGGTGACAAAATAAGAGAATTACAGGATAAATTGCAGGTGCTCTCTGGTCAGGATGTACGCAATCGTGTGCTTTCCTTCCTTCTCATGCTCGCAGAGCAGCATGGACAGACACATGAAGACCAAATTATCATCAACTTACCCATGACACATCAGGAGTTTGCCAACTCCATTGGTACAACAAGGGAAACAGCGAATCGGCTTTTAAACCAGCTTACAAAAGAGAATTTGCTCGAAGTGGATCGCAACCGGATTATCATTCATAATTTGCAAGCTTTGAAGCAACAAAGGGATGCATGACCACCTTTTACCCAGGTATGCTTTTTGTTTTGTTTGGAGAAGAGTATTCTTGAATAAAAAATAAATAAGGAAACTCCAGAATAGAGTTCCCCTTATATTAGTGCCGATCAGTGAATCATTTTATCGATTCCTTATATTAGATGTTAGATGTCCTTTGCATAGGATGCTGCTGGCACTTTGTTTAACACCACGAACAAACGAACCTCCTGAGCTCCTGTATTATGGAATGCGAACTCCACCTCACCGCCACAATGGATCACATCCTCTTGTTTCACCGCTTGTTCTTTTCCATCCAGAATAAGTGTACCTGTGCCTTCGACTACCAGCAAAATAACGTCTGTGCCCGGATGTTTATGAACGGGAAGCTGCTGGCCTGGCAAAAAATGAAGTACAAAGGTCACTCCACCACCCTGTTGGAATAAAACCCGTTTCGTGAAACGGTCCTCACTGAATGTTTTGACTTCTTGCAATGACGTGATACTCATGTTAATCGTCCTCCTCGATAATATAATCTGTGAATACATTCATATTATCGCAAGAAAGCCCGCGTTTCCTTGATCTGAATCAAGAAATGCGGGCAATGAACAAATCATGGGTCGGTCCTAATGACCGTTTGTTTCTAAGATGGTTACACCATCATTTTGCGCAGAGAAGCGATATATCTCGAACGTATAATGATGAAATAAAACGTCTGTGCAAGTACAAAGGCACCAAATACAGTCAACACCGGCATCGTATAATTGGTAATACCGAATTCAGTAAGAAATGGCTTAACTACGACCAAAGTTTCAATGATAGCTACCCCGATTGGTAAAAAGAACAGGATAGCAATCTGAACGGTGGATGATCGTTTCATCTCCTGGAAACTGAGACCCATTTTCGAAAGAGAATGCACCATTTTTCCATCCGCTTCAAGATCAGTATGCAGTCTAAAATACAGAAAGCTTGCAGAAGAGATCGAGAAGATTAATCCGATAAATATGCCTAGAAAGGTAAAGAGTGCTGTGCCCTGTCTGTATCTCTCAAAATCTCCATATCGAGTGGTCAGAAATCCGGAGTAATTCTCATCCGAAGAAGCATTATCGCTTCGAATGGTATCTGCGGACGACAGTAGCTGATCGCTAACCATGGCTTCCGAGGAGTGCCGGTCAGGTACAGCATGACCCCATGCCGGAATCTGATACAGAACTTTGCCAGATAACCTGTTTCCTTTAATCTGTTGTGTGACCTCTTCAAACTTCTCATCCGCTAGAACGACTACACCTGTAGAATAGATCAGAGTTGCGAACCTTGGCTCTACATCCGTAGCTGTAACTCTTGTTTGCAATGAACCTTCCTCCAGATTCAGAGTCAAAGTGTCTCCTTCCGCATAATTGCGAAACCTGTTTCGATCAATCTGAGCCTGATCCTTCTCATTACGTGAATCTACGAACAATGCTGAGTCTGAATCCAATTGGAATGTCTTTTTTCCTAGGATTGTATTGAATCGGTTGTAATGACTGAGCGGCATGACCGAGACAGCACTCTGATCCGCATCAGACCAGAAGTACTCCAGATACATTTGCTGATAATCCAAGCCCGCGGCTTCGAGTCTCGAATCAATAGTGCTCATATCCATTTGATCCGAAGGTGTGTACACATTATATTGAATTGCAAAATCGTTATTGGTAAACTGCTCCCGGTTCTCCTGATCCAGTGACAAAATTACAACTGCACTCATTGAAGCAATCGCAATCACCACGGTCACCATGAAGAGCATGCGGGCATTATCCTTCATTTTGTAACTCATCTCTGAGATCCACAACAGACGTGTACCATGCCATACCGTTTTGCGATTACGCTTCAATAAACGAATGATGAGCACGGAAAGTTGTGAGTAGAAAAAATACGTCCCGGCTATCCCTGTTACTGCTGCAAGCATGATTGTTCCGCCATTCAAATCGCTGCGGAGTGCCACAAAACCGACTGTAAGTAATGCAAAACCCAGAAGTGAGAAGAACCATGAAGCTTTGGGCTCTTTTTTAGGTTTGTTGGTTCCCGTCAAAAGTTCTAACGTCCGTTTGTTTCCGATAAAAACCAATGTGAAGAGTGAAATGCAGAAAAATAATAACAGAAAGGCCCCGATCGTAATCAGAATCGCTTTCATGGGAAAATAAAAGGGCAGATCATCCATCCCGATAAAACGAGTAGTTAACATCAGGAACAACTTCGACAACAACATGCCTCCGCCGATACCGGCAATAATGGACAGACAGCCGATCAACATATTCTCCAGAATGACCAATCTCCGAATCTGTGCCGGCTCTGCACCAAGTATGGTCAGAATGCCAAACTCCTTGTTCCTTGATTTGAGAAAAGCACTGATGGAATACATAACAAAGAAAAATGCAAACACATACACGATAATCGAAGCGATCTGCATTCCAGTAGCAGTTGTGTCACCCATCGGCAACTCTGTCACATATGGATGATAGATGAACACCGCATAAGCGAAGAATATCATGACCATAAACACACTACTTAGAAAAAAAGCAATATACGCTCGCCCATTTCGGCGAATATTGTTAAACGCGAACTGAGGAAAGCTCATGTGAATTCCCTCCCCAGAAGGATAAAGTATCAATGATCCGCTGGAAAAACGTCTGTCGATTATCTCCACGGTGTACCTCGGCTGCCAGTTTCCCATCCTTGATGAACACGATTCGGTTGCAATAACTTGCAGCAAGGGGATCATGTGTAACCAGCATAATGGTCGTTTTCTCCTGCTGATTAATCTGTTCAAGTGACTCCATGACCGCCTGGGATGACGTAGAATCCAGGGCACCGGTTGGTTCATCCGCCAATACAATTGAAGGCATATTGATCATAGATCTCGCAATGGCGGTTCGCTGTCGCTGTCCGCCCGAGATCTCGTAAACTCTTTTATCCAGAATGTGATCAATACCAAGCTTGGCTGTAATACGATGGAGTCTGCTCTCCATCTCCTTCAGTTTGACCTTGTCCAGTGTCAATGGGAGTACAATATTCTCAGCAACCGTCAGCGTGTCCAGCAGATTGAAATCCTGAAAAACAAACCCGAGTTCCCGACGTCGGAACATGGCAAGTTCTTTCTTTTTCATATCAAACGGGTTCATGCCATTAATCAGCACCTTGCCTGAGCTGGGTTCATCAATGGTGGAGACCATGTTTAACAATGTGGTTTTGCCACTGCCAGACGGGCCCATAATGCCCACAAACTCACCTTGCTTGATTGTCAGATGAATATCACTAAGGGCTTGAGTCTGCACTTTGCCCTGATATACTTTGTTCAGTCCCGATACCTGTAACATTTCCATACATAATTCCCTCCTGATCCATCATTCTATATACGTTATTTCTATTCTTATCCTAACCGACCTCCCGTAACGGTGCTATCGAATTACCTTAAACTTCCCTTACAACGCGTTTAAGGTTCTGTTCCCCTGCCTTCTCTATCACACTTCTGTACATTAAAAAAAGCACCTCGCCCATGGGCAAAGCGCTCTTTACTTCGGATATTTCGTATGAACCCAGCTGAATCTAACCAACGTTCCCTCATTTGGCTCCGAAAACAACTCCACACGGTTATCCAGGCGGGCACTGATCTCACGAACCAGATATAATCCCATTCCTGTAGATTCGTGGTATTGTCTGCCCCGTTCACCTGTAAAATAGGGATTAAACACGCGATGAATATCCTCGGACGAGATGCCGATTCCCTCATCCTGAATGTCCAGGATTGTACGCTCTTCCTGTTTATAGCCTGTAATGATCACTTTTTTGCCTGATTTGCTATCGGAATAGTTCACGGCATTGGTCAGGATCTGGGTGAACATGAACCGCAGCCATTTGGAGTCACTATATATCTGAAGGTCGCCCTCCATACGAATATCCGGCGTAATGCCTCTGCGTATAAACAAACGTCGGTTCTCCGCTATACTGCTCCGAAGCACTTCATGTAGAGACAGCAGCTCTACACGAAAATCCCCTTCAAACTGTTCAAGCCTTGATGAATGCAAGACCATCTCAAGTCCTTTGCGCATTTTATCCAGCTCATCCTGAATACTGCCAGCCGTCTCATCGTCCACATCTTCCAATGTCAATTGGATAATGGACAACGGGGTCTTCATCTGATGAACCCAGCGATTCATGAATACCACGTGCTGTTCCTTGCTAGTACGTAATTGACCCATCTCATTCTGCCGATTACGCTCCAGTTCATGTAACAATTCCTGGATGGCTTCCGCCACGACCGAATTTCCAAGCGTTTGGAAAGGCTCGTTTACCAGTTTACGTGGTTGTTGAAGTAGACGATAATACGCTCGTAGCTGGAGGTAACGTATGACCAGATAGACCAACAGCACAACAGTACTGATCAGCATGCCATAGAGGACAATCTTCATCGGACGGCCCTCACCAGAGAGCCAGTAGACACACGGAACCAGCAGCATCTGTAACACATAAAATCCAACTAACATCTGGTGGTCTTTCAAGAAAAGTCTCATTTCCCTTTCCCCTGTGAGGACGAATCCAGATCCAACACACGATAACCCGCTCCGCGAACCGTCTCCAAAATCTCTTCTGCACCCAGCTCCTTCAACTTCCGGCGAACACGTGTAATATAGACATTCAACGTATTATCATCAATAAAATGCTGATCTTCCCACATCTGTTCTAACAATTTTTCTCGGCTGACAACTCGCCCTGCCTTCGCCATCAGCGCTTCCACCAGTATCGCTTCCTTCTGTGTTAGCTCGGTAGAACGCTCATCATATTCCAATACAAATCGCTCAGGATAAAGGATCATGGGACCATTCGTCACTGTTACTTCCTGTTGAACAGCAGCGTAAGAACCATAGGCTCTGCGCAGCTGACTGCGGACTTTGGCAAGAACGACTTCATATTGAAAAGGTTTCGTAATATAATCATCCGCTCCATGTTCCAACGCCATAATCTGATCCATACCACTATCACGAGCCGATATGAATAAAATGGGACATATGGAATGTGTGCGTATCTGCCTGCACCAGTAGTATCCATCATATTGAGGCAAATTCACATCCATCAGCACAAGGTCCGGCTTCACTTCCACAAATTCATCCAGTACATGACGAAAATCATCTGTGACCTGTACCTGGAATCCATTTCGGGTCAGATAAGCCGCCAGCAATCCTGCTAGCTTGGCATCATCTTCAACCAACAATATCGACTGCATCGTTAACCCTCTTTCCGTTTCCTGACGTCAGTGTATCACATCTAGTTACCCATTCTAGTCGGAAACGGCTTGAAAATAAAGGGTCAGACCACGAGACGCCCCCTCTTCTCTGCCAACCCAATGATAGCTTCCACCCCTGAGTTAAACTCAAGAAAGTCCTGCTCGACCCCATCGCTGAAAATAACACCATCCTCTGGCATCTGGGATACAATGTGCAGTGGTTGCTTTGAATGGATCTGTCCAAACACGAGATTGGCCGCAGTCGTCCGACTCGGGAACGGCTCACGTACTGAAAAATATAAATAAGGCGCATCCCAGTTAAAATGATTCAGCTCCTGCCTGCTCCCATGAATGGATGCGGATGCTGCAGCAACCTCAGCTTCAGAATTCATGTTCTGCCATGCCGCTGATCCTACAATTCCTGTGGCTCCGGCCAGCACACTTTTGAACCAGCCTGTCGATCCCATGCCTGTCGATACAATGATACCACTGGAGGATTGTTGTTCTGCGGATGAACCCAAACGCACTTCATAACGTGCCGATACATGCGTCTTCCGTCCGATGAACAGATCATTCACACCATATAGATACTGTCCATCATTGAGTTCCACTTTGGCGAGAGTGACTTCTTTCAAGGTTCGTTGCTTTCGAATGACATCAGGGACAATAAAGCTCAGATCCTCCACGGTAAAAGGTAATAACACCCCGTCCCACCGCATCGGGTCCGGGTTCACACCAATGAGCGGTTGCTCGGTGACATATTTGAGGGTATTGGCTACAAGCCCATCCTGTCCCACTACGACCACGATATCCTGTTCTCCAAAGATAAAATTGGGCACATGTTCCCGATCAATCGTCTGAACCCGTCCCAATTGACCCAGTTGCTGCTGTGCCTGTTGCACAGATAGCCGATAACGACGGTCTTCCTCCATATAATCACTGAAGTCTGCGCCCAGACGTTCAATATAGAACTGAGCTTGCTGCACCGTGTTATATCGAACCACCAGTTCCTCCAGTCGGGTCCGGCGCTTCACCAGAATCAGCTTGTGTTCGCTCATTCGATCATCCGCCGCAGGCTGCTGACGTACAGATTTCCCTGCCTGCTCTGCTTGCTCTCTTCTTCCTAATCTCATCTCGCTCGACCTCCCTGATCTCTGCCCTGCACAGGAGACATCAATCCCTGCAACAGATCTGGCGAGATATTAAGCTGTCCGATCTTGCCCGCGTTTTCAGCCAGTTCCTGGAACGCGAGTGCGATCAGCTTATCGGAATTCATGCCCATGTTTGCCATTGCTTGCAGTACATTCGGCTGTACATTTTGCAATGAGTTCATCACGGCAGCAATCTCATACGCTTTGGCATCCGCTTCAGCATTGTGATTGGCAATAGTTAACTCAATCAGTTGCTGCTTACGTTCCTCCATCGCTGTATTAAACTGAAGCTGCTCCTGCTCCATCTCGTTTTGTTTCTGTTTCACCGAGCGTTCTGTCTGCAATTGGGTCTCACGAATCTGCTGTTTCTTTGTCTCTACGGCAATTTCGGTGTTCAGTTCGTTCTCTTTCACTCGTCTTTCCTGTTCAATCGATGCATTCCGACGTACATAGAGCGCTTCATCTGCCTGACGCAAAATCTCTTCCCGCGCCTGTGCTTCCAATGCACGCATCGTCTCTTTATTAGGCAGAATGGCCAGAATCGATAGACTCATCAACTCAACGCCCAATTTCTCCAACTCTTCACTTTGCACAACCTCGCGTTTCATGCTGCTTGCCAGCCGTTCACTGGATTGAATAGCTTCTTTCAGCGGCATTTGCTCCAGATGTTTCTTGGTTAGTACTTTCGCTGTGGTGATCACCCGTTGATCCAGCTTGCCGGGGTCGTCGGAGATATACCGATTTTTGCGCAAATTGTACGTGTAATTCAGGCTCTGGGTTATTTTCAAATAATCCACAATGCGATAACTTAATTGCCCCTGCACAGTAACCGTCTGATAATCCGCCGTAATCTCTTCGAACATGAACGGTACATCCACTGAGGATACGGGTAGAACCACTACCGATGTGGTCGGCTCATAATAATAGAAGGACAATCCTACACCTTGACGCTGTACCTCACCATTTTTCACTTTCATGACATACTCACTGGGTTGAAATTTCGCAAATCGGAATCCAAACATAGCTCATTCCCCATTTCTTTAATATTGTCGTTTTGATATTATCGAAATGATAACAAATGAATTCGATATTGTCAATACGACATTAACAAATTGTTTATATGCCTATTTAGAGAAAGGGATGAAGTCTGAACCTCATTTTTTCCGCAAAAAATAAAGAGACCGAATCATATGATCCGATCTCTTTACCTGCTTTGTTATTTTCTAATACAGTTGTTCCATCAGTCTGGCGACTGCAACAGCTCCCTGTGCACGGTTCGCTGTTTCTTTCGGAGCAAACGTGCCATCAGGCATGCCATTTAGCAGTCCAAGTTGTTGCATCGAGGCTACAGCTTCTTTGGCGTATGCCGAGATCTCGGCGTTGTCTACAAACACCATATTTTCTTGTACAGAATGGGTCGCATCCTCACGTTGCACAACCTTCAGTGCTCTGTTCAGTATAACGGCCATATCTTCTCGTGAAATACGTTCATTGGCTCCAAAGCTTCCATCCGCCCGGCCTTGAATAATGTTCATTTCAATTCCGAGTCGTACTGAATCGGCATACCACTGCCCTTCCTTCACATCCGTTGGTGTTGAAATAGATGGATCCGGCTGGCGTGCATCACCAATACCTTTAATAATCATTTGCAAAAATTGTGCTCTGGTCAGTTCACCTTGCGGGGCAAAACGAGTTGCGCTCATCCCCGAAATAATCCCTTTACCGTAGAGGTTCTGTACCTCTTGGATTGCCCAATTGTGATTTTGCAGATCATGTAATGGCACTTCAACTTCTGCAATGACATAACTGCCAGATTCCAGAGGTTTGAACGTCATCGTTTTGGTCTTGTCATCGTACTTGGAATACGTAACAGGTTTCATTTCTCCACTTGTGGATATGGAATGTACAACCATAACTACATCATTCTTTTTAGGTTGCTCCACATTGGATAGAGCAACTTCAACCGCTCTGTTTGTCCATTGCAATGGCTTATTGTTCATTAACAAATTCACATCAACAATCGCATGATTACCGATCGCTGCTTTTTGCGATGTGGACAGTGTATCTGTCGATCCTTTTGCCACTACGATGTCGAACGTTCCCGCAGTCTCCGCAATAGTTAGCGGGAGTGTTTTTAGAGGAACACGAACGGTAGTCTGTCCAACAACTACATCCAGGGATTTCACTTCCTCGGAACGAATCCATGCCGCCAGTTGACTTGCAGCCAATTGGAATGTGACTTTCTTGGCTGTATCAGGCACATCTGCAATCAGCTTCAACGTACGATTTCCTGTATCCATGGATTGCAGTGCCTGAGTTAATAGGGATGCATCCGGACGAATAGAATACTTGTCATCCCCGGTTGCTGTTCCTTTTACCGTTATTGAACCCTTCACCGGTGCAGTACCCGCTCCAACGGGTGGGGTTACATCCGGATTCCCTGGCGTTGGAGCTGTTCCCGGGTTGGAAGGTTGTGATGGTACACTTGGTTGTGATGGCTGGCCAGGGCCAGGTGTTACATCTTGACGTACAAGCTTACTCACAGCATCTTGTAACGCACGATCCGCATTGCTCACATCTTGCATTGAAGATTCAACATCCAGAATGAATGCCTTCGCTTCAGAAAGTGCCTTACTAAATACATTCCAGCTTGATGTCGTGTATTCGGCTTGTTTTAATTTCTCAGCGGTATCTACAGTAGCTTGCAGTGCCGATTTGTCCGCCGGGAACGTACCGTATGCTTCAAATTCCATGAATCCTACCCATGTGGGACCTGTTTTAATCGTTACCCGAATATAACGTCCCTCCGTGCCTTCTGGAAGTACATGGCTAGGTGCGGTCGATACAACAACATCACTTGTGGTGTCCACTACTTTCACAAAATTTTTGTTATCATTGGACACTTCGATCGTATATTTGATGCCGCCACTCCACATCGACATTTCGATTTTGCGGAGGTTAGCAACCTGACCCAAATCCACTTGCCACCAGCTATCCTTATTCTGGTCTGTTCCCCATGAAGTGTTCGGATTGTTGTCAATTGCACCTTCAGGAGAGTTGGCTTGATTACCTCCTGTCCCTGCACTGCTTGAAGCCGTTGCCGTTTTTCCCGTTGTTAAAGCCTCTAGAGAGACCAGATTAGTAAAGGCTTGTTTCAACGTACTCAGTGCTGAATTCACCTCAGACTGGACAACAGCATTGTTATCTCGGACCTGGATCGCTGCCTGCAAAGACTGTTCCAATACAGACCAGCTCCGGCGTGTATAGGAAGATTTAGTCTGCTGCTGCATTTGTTGAATGTACTGGTGCAGTTGTGTTTTGTCCACATTGGATAGACCTTGAATGGCATCATGCAAACGTTTAACCGCTGTATTCGCATCCGTCTGTGTTGCTCTTGGATCATTCAAGACCTGATCAGCGCCTTCCAGCGCTTTGGTCAATACCGCCCAAGTGGCCGCAGACCAGTCAGCCTGCTGATACGTACGCGCTTCCGCTATTTTAGCTCTGAGCTCGTCAAGCTGGGGGGCGATAACCTGCATCTGCTGCATCACATGTTCCAATGCTGTTGTCGCTGCATCTGTATCTGCTTGAGTTACCCCACCCGGCGTGTATGCCTGTTGGTACACATCATTCGCTGCCGAGATTGCCGGAGCCAGAGTCACCCAGCTTTCCCGAGTAAAATCAGTCTGTACCAATGATTTGGCTCGTGTAAGTGCCGCATCAAGTTGCTGGCGGTCTGCGGGCAGAAGTCCCAATCCACGTTTGTACACATCAAGGGACCATAACGCTCTGCCTTCATACGAATGCCCGCCGTTGGCCGGAAATTCATCATAGTCAAACATCGCTTGGTTCTCCCATGCATTACCTTCGGATGCAATCCAGCCTACACCCGCCGGAATCCACGCTGGCTCCCAGTAGAAGAAACCTGCACCATGATTTCCTGGCACGTTCGCAATCATGTCCATAATGCCGGCGATGGCATCATATTGACCTTGAACGGTTGCGGGGAAGTCTGCTCCCCCAACATGAAGCGCTTCGTCCGATCCGATGATATTTCCATGAGCGTCCCCGTTTTTGTAGGAAAACGGATAGGACGTTTCAGCGATAATGACATCTTTGCCAAACTCGACTGACACTTCATTCATCGTTTTCTGTACATCCGCAAACGTCCCATGCCAGAACGGGTAATACGACAGTCCGATAATGTCATATTCCAGTCCGCCATCACTTAACTCTTTAAAGTACCATTTGAACGTATCCGCCTTGCCGCCTTCTGCGAGATGAATCATTATTTGAACCTTATCCGCGTTATCGGTGATCTCTCCTTCTACTGCACGTACAGCATCAATTCCGCTTTTCAGCAATGCAACATTTTGCTTAAAATCCACGTCGCTGCTCAAGCCGTTCAGAACACCACTGTTGATCTCGTTACCGATCTGCACCATATCAGGCATGGCGCCCTCTGCTTTCATGTCTCCCACAACTTCATACGTATAGTTGTATACGGCCTGCTTCAGCTCTTCAGGGGAAAGACCTTCCCAAGCTTTGGGACGAAGCTGCTGGCCCGGGTGCGCCCACTCATCGGAGTAATGGAAATCCAGCAGGATCTTCATACCTTTTTTCTTCACTCGCTTGGCCAAACGAATGACATCGTCCTTGTCGTTATAGCCACCGGATTTTTGTGGATCATTCCACAGACGAAGACGCACATAATTGACACCGCGGTCCTTGAGTATATCGAGCAAGTCCCTTTCTGTGCCATTACTATCTAAGTATTTGCCGCCTTTGTCCTCAATGGCAGTCAACGTGGAAATATCAACACCTCTAACATAGTCTGCACGATATCCCTCAACGATCACCTTAGCTTTAAGCTGAGGTTCTGGAGGCGCACCATATACAACTCCTGTTACCGTAAATTCGCCTGCAGAGGCGTATTGCATAGGGTCGATATGATCCCAAGTCACAGGTACCATTCCCGATTTTTCATTCTGAAACTGTGCCTTTACCTCGTTGGGCAGAATTGGCGCACTTCTGGTCACCGTTCTCACTTCGATCTCATCATATCCTTTAATATTGGCTGGTTCAGTTCCTTCTGCTTCTCCCCACACTTTGAACTCCAATATTTCCGGCCAGACTCCCTCACCCTTGTAAAAAGATATGTTCAATCTGATGTATCGTACATCATTCTGCTGAAACGTCAGATCAGCGATCTGTTTGGGATCGGCATTTTCACTTTGATCAACAACTTTGGTCCATTCCTGCTGGTCAGCAGACGTTTCTACCATATATTTCACAACCGTGTTTTCTCTCCACGTTATTTCCGCTCCGGACAGATTGTAGTCTTCACCCAGATCAATCATTACCCACTGTGGTTGTTCGGAGGTAACTCCCGCCGTAGCAGTCCAATGCGTATCACTTTTGCCATCAACCAAATGGTCTTTGTTACTACCCCACTCCAAATATTCTGTGCTTACCGTAACCACCTTGTTAAGTGCCACGTTCACTTTTGCATCTTCTGCAGCCGCTGGACGAACCATCAACCCCAGATCACAGAATAGCATCAGTAATACCAGACACCCGCTTATGTACCTTTTGTTCACTCTTGATCTCCCCCTTTTTGTGTTTGATTGTGCATGGATCAATGAATGTTATGATTCCTCCTCATTGTAAGCGCTTAATAGTGATGGGTAACACGGCATTTTCCAAAGGAAACAGCAGTTATTTTAACAATATGATCCTGTGACAGTTACATTTGAGCTATATTAATCACACTATTTTGCAAGAAAAACAAAAAAATCTGTCCGTCTACCGTAAGGCAGAACAGAACAGATTTTCAGGTATATGATCATTGTTACACTTATTTAGTAAGTTTCAATTCAAGTTGTACCTGGATATCATTTTCAGTCGAGAGCACAACGGAGTGTGGATTTTCCATTCCGAAATCTTCGAACGTTACCATGGATGTTGCCGACAACAATACTGCATTATTCTCATAAGCAGCTTTTGCATCAAAAGTTACTTCTTTTTCAATACCTTTAACCGTAATGGTACCATTCATTTTGACATCAACCGTTTGACCGACAGGCCATTCCGCAGGCACCCCTTCAAATGAAGTCGCTGTAAATGTAGCTTGTGGATATGTAGCGACGTCGAAGAAATCGGCTTGCTTCACGTGACCATCACGTTGTCCATTCCCGGAATCAATTCCGTCCATCTTGATCTGTCCTTCTGCCTTCATCTGAGCAGCATCGTCTACATTAATTGTCCAATTGCCTGTTACCTGCTCGTTCACAAAGTTAACGGTCTCCTGTGATGTGGTTACGGAGAAATATACTTTGGAACCTTCGCTGATGCTCCAGTCTCCGTTCAATTGCTCTGCTCCTGCAGTTTCATTGGCCACAACCGTTCCTGTGCTATCTACAGCTGTTGTGGAAGTCGCTGTGCTCGCAGGAAGCACCTGCTCAATCTCCACGTTGTTCCCCAAGTAGCTATTTGCGAGATAGTAACCACCGCCACCGATTACGGCAACCGCCGCTACACCTGTAATAAGCCATGCTTTTGCTTTCTTGTTCATCTCTATGTTTCCTCCAGTACATGATTGTTTAGGTTGCTTATTGGAGTGAATCATATCAATTGAATGTGTCAGGAAGAAGTCAAGATAAGACAAGTCCCATATTTTTTTGAAATCCGTAATACAGGATTGGCTTTACGCTCTAGCTCATGTAAAATCAGTACAAGTTTACAAAGCGAAAGGAGAACGCTTTTCTTGAAATCCATACTTATCGTCGAGGATGAGCAAGCTATTGCACGAGTATTGGCTGCTTATCTGAGAAAAGCAGAATTTGAAGTTCATCATGCAGCAGATGGACCGACTGCACTTACCCTTTTCGATTCCGTAACACCTTCCCTTGTATTACTTGATGTGATGCTACCAGGAATGGACGGATGGGATCTGCTGCGGATTATTCGTGAAAAAAGTGCTTGTCCCGTGATCATGCTAACCGCACTGGATGACATTTCAGACCGTCTCAACGGACTAAATGCCGGTGCTGACGATTATATGAGCAAACCTTTTGTACCGGAAGAAGTGGTCGCCAGAGTTAATGCGGTATTGCGCCGTAATCCACATTGGACCTCTGGTGGCGAAGAGAAGCGTTCCTTTGGAAATCTCGTCATTGATCTTGCTGCCAAGCAGGTGCTGCTGAACGGTGCAGAGGTTGCACTTACACCTCGTGACCTGTCGTTACTGTTCTTCCTGTCCGATTATCCGAATCGTACATTTACCAGAGATCATCTTATTGAACAGGTATGGGGGATGGACTATGATGGCAGTGACCGTGCTGTGGATCTATCGATTAAACGACTACGTCAAGCCCTCTCCCATTGGTCGCCAGAAACGGGAGAAATTCGGACGTTGCGAGGAATGGGGTATCAATTTTGGATCGCCAACTGAAACAGAAGAAACCCAAACGAACCATATCCATTCTGTCACACTGGACACTGCGATATTTTCTCATTTTGTGCATTGGTTTCACGATTATTGTGGCAGGGGCACTCTACTGGATTCGAACAACTTCCATTGAGAAAAGCCTCAAAACCGCAGAACTGCTTGGTCTGGAGATTGCCGATCGAGTGACCAGTGAAAATAATATGCTTCGGGTTCCACCCGATCTTGACAGACTGGTAACCAAGCGAGAGAAACTATTCAACACAGATAATTATTTTTGTGTCATGATCTTGGACAGCAACAATCAATTGATCTTTTCCCAGCCTAAAATGGAGCAAAAAGATGTGCATTATCGACTGTCAGACGACTATCTTGAACCTCGAAACAACAAATATGCAGGTGTAACGGTCAACATATCCGAGGGCGATCAAACCTTGGGTAAAGTGTGGGTCATGCAGTCCAAACAATCCATTACATTTGGTCCAGAGACCATATGGCTCGTGGCTCTAATCCTCGGAGGACTAATCCTCTGTGGATGGTTTACAATCTATCTCCTGTCCAATAAGTTATCCAGACCGATTCGTCAGGTCGCCTATGCCGCTGAACAGATTCGAGGTGGCAATTATGATGTGAGTCTTGACTTGAATACACGAGAACGTGAGATTAATGAACTTGTAAATTCATTTCGCGATATGGCCACTCGTCTCCAACAACTTGAAGAATGGCGTACACTTTCGCTGGCAGGGGTAAGTCATGAACTCAAGACACCGGTAACTTCCATCAAGGGGCTCGTTATGGCAGTACGTGACGATGTCGTGAGTCCACAGGAAGGAAAAGAATTTTTGGATATCGCTTTGAAGGAATCTGAACGCATGGAGCGAATGGTCGCAGATTTGCTTGACTATAATGCCATGGCTGCAGGAAGTGTTGCCGTTCGCAAGGAACGGACGGATCTGAAGCTGTTGGTCGGTGAGATCATCTATCAGTGGAAGATTGCATACGAGGACAAAATGCCAGAGGTTCAGCTGCACGCCCCTCCAATTAACTTCTTTACCATGGGGGATGCTCTCCGCATTCAGCAGATCATTGTCAATTTGCTCAATAACGCACTTCATGCCACAGCTCCTGAACAGAAGGCTGTCTTCGATATTTATCTACGTGCAGAAGAGCAGATGCTGTACGTTGATGTTAAGGACCACGGCACAGGCATCGCAGCCGAGGAACAACCCAAAATCTTCGAACGGTTCTATCGTGGAGAACTCAAAAAACGTCGTAACCGCGGTCTGGGTCTAGGATTAACATATAGCCGCCTACTCGCTCAGGAACAGGGCGGTGAACTGACACTTGTCTCCAGCAGCCCGGAAGGCAGCATGTTCAGATTAAGCCTGCCACGCTGGACTGCAACACAAGAAGCTATGAATACAGAAAAAGCATACGGAGCAGCCGTTAAGGTGTAACGCACCACGCTAACATGCCAACTAGCCCAGAACTCCATTCAGGAGACTGGGCTAGTTCAACGTTGTTCCTTGTTGCTCTATCCAGAATGGAAGCAATCAACACTCTAATACACGTGGTCTGTATTCATCGTAAGCATCCGAGATCAGTTGCTTATGAAGTACACTACTGGCAATGATTGCTTTCCGCTTTGCTTTCAAAACGATCTGCTCTATATCCGCATAACTGCACCCGGTCAAGCGTTCACATATGTAATCTTCCAGCCGGGTCTCCTGTTCAAATGATCCCACCAACTTGCTGATATACAATCTGCGACTTGCATCATCAGGCATACCGTAGGTCATCTTCGTATCAAAACGCCGCCAGATGGCAGGATCCAGTTGGGTTTCCAGATTCGTCGCAGCCACCAGAATGCTGTCCCCATCGAATTCGTCCAAACACTGCAATAACGTATTGACGACACGAGCCATCTCTTTCACTTCATCATTGCTCTCACGTGTCCGGCCTATGGCATCAAATTCATCCAGAAATAACACACAGGGATTCATTCGTGCATATTCGAATAACTTACGTACGTTACTCCCCGTCTCCCCAAGATGGCTATGAATGATCGCATCTAATCTCACGAGAACCAATGGCAGATCAAGGCGCTCCGCCAGATGTGATGCCGTTAATGTTTTTCCCGTACCGGGAGGTCCAAACATGACCATTTTGTTGGGGATTGATACATCATGCTCCTTCATTTATAGTTCCAGTCAATTAATCGTAATTATTACTATTAAAGAATAACATATTACTGCCTTTTTGCAAATATAACCACAGCACGTCCACTATTTTGCCACAGATGGGGGCATTTGGTTGCAAGCTTCAATAAAATTTGCTATTCTAAGAGTGCATCGTTGTGTATAACGCAAAAAAGCCCTCTGAATTTCGTGAGAGCAACAAAATTTTCCAGATTTGCAAGCGGCAACTTGTTATATCCGGATTCTTTATACCAACGACTGTAATCCAATTAAAGTGAGGTTAACAATCATGGCAAAAGACGTATTGTGTGAAGTTAATTCCTGTCGTCACTGGGCTCAAGAGAACAAATGTAACGCTTCTTCGATCTACATCGTGAGTCACAGTTCCAAAGAAGCAAGTCAGTCTGCTGAAACAGACTGTAAGACTTTTGAAGTAAAATAAGTAATTTCATGTGATGCACTTAAAGGAGCCCTTACCGGTTCCTTTTTTCTTTGTCTATTGTAACAAGAATGATAATTATTATCAAGCCCTATTCTGTAAAAATCCTTCTCACCTCTTAAATGCACATTGGACAGATGACCTACGTATACTAGGTAAGAAGTCAGTATGCCCATGAACGATTAGAACCAAGAGGTGAATAACAATGCCTGTTAAAAGTGGCACACAGTATCGCGAACGAATTGATGCACAGTCCGTCCCTTGCTGGTACAAAGGTAACCTTATTACTGGAAAACGCTCTGAACATGTAGCATTTGCTGGTTTAATGGAGACTCAGAAGTACATGTATGATCTGCAATCTGATCCTAAATTTGCAGAAACGATGACGTATGCCTCCCCGGCAGACGGCAAACCTGTCGGTATATCCTTCCTGCCTCCAACCAGTGCCGACGACCTCCGTAAACGACGGGAAGGGATTAATATCTGGGCAGATGTGCATCATGGCTTTCTTGGTCGCTCACCCGATTACATGAATACAGCCTTAATGTCCTTTTACACAGGTGCCGATCTCCTGAACGAATTATCTCCCCAGTATGCAGAAAATCTCAAGAATTATTATGCGTACTGCCGTGATCATGATATCACGCTATCCCATGCCTTCATTCAGCCCTATGCCAGCAAAATCTCAGGGCAATTGGATGCTACTGAGGATGCTATTGCCGCAAAGGTCGTAGATCGCACCGAGGAAGGCCTCATTATTAGCGGAGCATTCATGATGGCTACACAAGCTGCCACTTCGGATGAGATTTTTGTCTATCCGTCACCTTCTCCCGCCCCATTTGATGACGAAAATCCATTTGCATTCTCTTTTGCTGTCCCCAATGATCTTCCGGGAATCAGTCTGGTATGCAGGGATACCTACGCAGCCGAATCTCACACTAATTATCCCCTGAGTTCCAGATATGAAGAAATGGATAATATCGTCATCTTTGACCGGGTACTCGTTCCGCATGAACGAATATTTTTTGCAGGAAGTGAGGAAATGTCCTCGCGTCTCTTCAGTGGTAGCAACTTTCATATTCACGCAGGTCATCAGGTATTGTGTCGTTATATTGCCAAAACGGAATTTGTTCTCGGTACACTCCAGCTTCTCACGGATACGCTGAATCTGAATACGGAAGCACATGTTATAGAGAAATCTGCACGTGTGTTCGCAGGTCTTGAATCGTTAAAAGCATTGGCCTTGGCCGCGGAGGCAGGTGCCATACCAGATGGACGAGGATTTGTATTACCAGCACCCAAACCATTGATGGCAGCCAATCTCCTCTTTCCGAAACTTTATCCTGAGATGATTGAAATTCTGCAACTCTTGGGTTCGAGCGGGGTGATTATGATCCCTCAGGAAGAAGAGTTTCAATCTGATATCGCTCCTTCACTGAATATATATTTGAAAGGGAACGACATGGCTTCTCACGAACGCAACGCTCTGTTCCGCCTGATCTGGGAGCTTGGGGCTGGATCATTCGGGGGCAGACAGACCCAATTCGAACGATTCTTTTTTGGCAATGTCCTTACGGTATCCAATCGGTTGTTCTCCGTCTACAACAAAGATCAGACGAATCGTCAGCTCGTTCGTGATTTTCTATCCAACACCAGCAAATAAGAGAATTAACGAATCATTTTTTTAGACCAGATGATCATAGACCGTCATCAGTTCAGAGGCTGGTCTGCTTGCATCCATATCCCGCAATGCAGGCTGGTCTCCGTAACCGATATGGAATACCCCCAGTACCTTCTCTTCACTAGTCAAACCCATCAAATTCATAAACACAGGATGTTGTTGATAATCATTGATCTTCCAGACCGCATTCAAACCCTGTTCCGCAGCCAGAATACTAAAACGTTTGCTCCAGGCTTTGGCCGGCAGAAGATCATCCTCACGGGCATTTCTAGGCGCCACGACAACCAGATGGGTAGGGATTGCTTCCGTGTATTGATATGTAGCCCAATCGCCGTAGCGATCAGCCAGATGGGGGGGATAGCTCTGTCTGACCGCTTCCAGATACAGCTGTCGTCCTTCGCCTGCAAACAACATAAACCTCCAAGGTTCTGAACTCATTACATATAATGAAGGATCTGCTTCATCAAGCAACTCTCGTATAACCGACTGGGGTACTGGCAACGGACTGAATTCGCAAGTTCCTGCACGTCTCTTGCCGCTGCTTATATCTTGACTTAGACCGGTAGACATGGCAACTTCCCCTCCTCTATCTGCATGATATATCGTTATCCTTCAACTGTCTTCACATTAACCATGTTTTCTTCGGTTCAATGGCTTCCGTTCTCCAGCGATCTACCTCTTCGTGTATGCGCGCTTTATCACGCGTCGTAAACTGTTCTGACTCCACCACTTCTGCTTGCGGCATGCTGTCACGTATCAAGCGAATGTAGTCCATGGAACGTATCAGAGACTGGCGTCCAGGGATGTACCTAATTTTGCGTCCTTCCAACAAGCAGTATATCTCGATCATACCCGGTAATTTTCCAAAGACTTCCCAGCAGAATGCACTGACCATATGCTGAAACGCCTCAACTACGTTTGGATCATGGACAACCATATATTTCTGAATAAGCAACGAATCCCAGCCTTCCGGTTGCCAGGCCGCCTGAAATATCATCGATAAATGCATGGATAATGAAGGTAACTCCGTTCTCCACTGTTCAAAAAGAATGGCTGGATGCTTCAGATCATCGTTCATTGCAATGGCGAGTGACAATTCATCCGTAATCTTGTTCTTCACATCCCAGTAATGGAGAACAGATTCGAAACCATCCGTCTTTCTGGGCCACCACTTCTCAAGTAAATACTGTACGGGTACCTCTTTGCGAACATCGGGGTCGAGACTGTAAAAGGCATTGACCGCATGGCTCACCGCATATTGTACACGGTGCCTCCATTGCAGTGGAAGACGCTGCTCAGACACTGGTTCAGGGCGGATTAATCGGTGTGGGCTGCGCAGCATTTCTTCCAATCTGTAATCTTCAAGCAGACGTCCAGGAAGGTCATTCCTTCCGACTGGCATCGCTGCCTGAACATTATGTCTTAACATGATCTCTAGGATACCTGTAATCCGGCAGCAGCGAAGCGTTTGCCAAAGTCACGGCATGTTTCTTTCTCCTGCTCAAGCGGACTGTATTCAATTTTCAACATCTCTGGAGATACCTCCGCCCCACGCTCTTGCAGCTTGGCAGCCGCCAGATCAACTGCACCGCAGAACTGCTCATATGAGGTGTCACCACTACCAAACACCGCAGCTCTCTTACCACTCAGGTCAAGCTCATCTAGCTCCTCATAGAAATCAAGGAATTCATCTGGCAACTCCCCGTCTCCCCAGGTGTACACACCGATCATGAATCCATCATAGTCCAATACATCAGATGCATTACAATCCGTTACGGATTTCAGGTCTGCCTCGTGGCCTCCCTGTGTAATTCCTTCCACAATCAGTTCTGCAATTTCTTCTGTATTTCCTGTCATGCTCGCATAAGCCACTAATAATTTAGCCATCTATTTTCCCTCACTTTAGTTTGATCATGTTATATTCACACTATGAAGAAAGAATGAATTTTGAATTAACAAAATCATATGTGATAATGATTATCATTGTCAAATTAAATTTTTGGTTATCTTTGTTTTTCAGTATATGGCGCACCTTGGATTTCAACACAGCTAAAATACTTCATCCTTTAAGGTCAGATGTAATACCTTCCTCCAATGATCCCGTCCCCCAACTGGCGTCCAAGCCCTTTTTTATTGTACAATAGTATCCAAATGACTTTTGAAGGATGGATAAATCATTATGTACGTAGCTAAGAATTGGAAGGACTATGAAGTAATCGATACAGGAGGCGGCGAGAAACTGGAGCGTTGGGGAGATGTGATTTTACGCAGACCCGATCCACAGATTATCTGGCCCCTTGAGCAAGAAACCAATGAATGGCGTCAGGTGCATGGTCACTATCATCGCAGCTCTTCCGGTGGCGGTAACTGGGATATGAAAAAGCCCATTCCCGAGCGTTGGACAATCGGATACGAAAACCTGAAATTCCACATTAAACCTACCAGCTTTAAGCACACTGGCCTGTTCCCTGAACAAGCTGCCAACTGGAGCTGGATGATGGATAAAATCTCCAATGCAGGACGCCCTATTTCTGTCTTGAACCTGTTTGCCTATACAGGAGGAGCAACGGTAGCCGCAGCTTACGCAGGCGCTTCTGTTGTGCATGTGGATGCAGCTAAAGGCATGGTTCAATGGGCCAAGGAAAATGTTCAATTATCCGGACTGGCTGATCGCCCTGTTCGTTTTATTACGGATGATGTATTCAAATTCGTACAACGGGAACAACGTCGCGGAAATCGTTACGACGCCATTATTATGGACCCTCCTTCTTATGGCCGAGGCCCTAATGGAGAGACATGGAAACTGGAAGAGAACCTATATCCTTTCTTGAAGTCATGTATGACGATCTTGTCGGATAATCCATTATTCATGCTGGTTAACTCCTACACTACGGGCATCTCCTCCACGGTTCTGCGCAACATGTTGACCATGACGATGTCTGCTCAGTACGGTGGTGACATTACTGCAGGTGAAATTGGTCTGCCGATCACACGTAGTGGTCTTGATCTGCCTTGTGGTATTCTGGGCCGTTGGGAGTCTTAATCATGTCAGAACATCGGCATGACCACGATGCGATTCCGATTCTGTTTGAAGACAACCATCTGTTAGGTATTACGAAGCCAGTCAATGTACCTACACAGGAAGATTCATCAGGTGATCCGGATTTGCTTACATTGCTGAAGCAGGATCTGAAAGAACGATACAACAAACCTGGTAATGTTTATCTCGGGTTAGTACACCGACTTGATCGTCCTGTTGGAGGGGCAATGATTTTTGCCAAAACTTCTAAAGCAGCTTCGAGATTGTCCGAGACTGTGCGGGGACGTCATTTCCGTAAAATATATGCGGCTGTTGTACATGGCAAGTTGCCTGCACAGCAGGGTACGTTAAAACACACGCTCCTGAAAGATGCACGCACAAATACCGTTACTGTTGTACCTAAAGGTACGGCTGGCGGTAAGGATGCCGTTCTGGATTACCGTGTTATCGGCGAGACAGACCGTTACAGCCTCGTCCATATCGAACTGCACACCGGCAGATCTCATCAGATTCGGGTGCAAATGAAAGAAATCGGCTGCCCTCTGTACGGGGATCAGAAGTACGGTGCAAGCGTGAATAAATCCGGACAACAGATTGCTCTGTGGTCTGTAATTGCAGCTTTTCCCCATCCGGTTACCAAGGAAGAAGTTGTTTTGCAGTCCTTGCCTGCAAGAGAGTTTCCTTGGGCAGAATGGCCAGACGCTGTGTACCAAAAAGCTTTCTCAGCGAGTCCATCGTAATTTAATAATAAGTACACAGGATCAGGTCACATATGTCCATATCACGTGTCGTTCAGATTCTGTATCTGAACGACACGTTTTTTCATATTTTCAGCTATATACCTAAGATACAGAGAGGAGACATCATGATGACCCCGTTTACCAAACAAGTCGTTGCGATTATCGCTGCGATTCCTGAAGGTAAAGTGATGACTTACGGTCAGATTGCAGCCCATGCCGGAAGTCCAAGAGCCGCGAGACAAGTCGTACGTATTCTGCACTCTATGAGCCGCAAGGAACGTCTGCCCTGGCACCGTGTCGTCAACGCAAAAGGCGAAATCTCCATACCGGACGAACACTCGCGCATGATGCAGGAAACAGAACTGATTAGCGAAGGTGTCGAGTTTCAACCGAACGGAACCATCAACCTCAAACGATTCGGACATGAGCCCGATCCTGTATTTCTTCTCGATCCATCTATTCAGCCCGAATAAGACTACTCTCCTCATATCGCGCACACAAAAAAAGAGAACTCAGGCAGTTAGGGGGTACCCCTTTTCAACTGCTAGAATTCTCTTTTTTACTATTTATTTGATATTCGTTATGCTGTAGCCGTCACTTTTTCCTGTTCTACAGTAACAGGTTCAACAGCTGGTTTTGTTTTCCGAATAAAGAACGCCATGATAAAAGCAACCACGGTCATTCCGGTAGCCACGATGAATGCATAGTTAACACCGTAAATCGTTGCATCTGCTGTAGCAGCTATCATTGCGGTCTTATCATTTGGATTAACCTGACCCGCAGCCACTGCATCCGCCAGATGTGTTTTGAGCTTACTACTCATGATGGTAACCAGAATGGCTGTACCGATCGCCCCGGCAACTGTACGCAATGTATTGGACATCGCAGTACCATGCGCGTTCAGACGTTGAGGCAGTTGATTCAGACCTGCTGTCTGGATTGGCATCATCAGCATCGACATACCGAACATACGAGCCGTGTAGATAAACATCATGTAGCCGTAGGTAGTATCGATTGCCAGACGACTCAGTCCAAAAGTTGTAATCGCCGTAATGGCAAGACCTGCAACCGAAAGCCAGCGTGCGCCCACTTTATCAAATATGCGACCTGTAATTGGAGACATAATCCCCATCAATATCGCACCGGGCATCATCAGAAGTCCTGATTCAATCGGTGAGAATCCACGAATGTTTTGCAGGAAAATAGGGAGCAGGATCATACCTGCAAACATCGCCATTGTCACGAGCATGTTGATAATCGTTGTTAATGTATACATGTTGTATTTAAAAATACGGAACTCAAGGAGCGGATGATCTGTTGTCAGTTGACGAATAACGAACAGAATCAGGGATATCGCACCTACGACGAGACATCCAATGACAATTGCGCTGCCCCATCCATCGGTACCCGCATCACTAAATCCGTAAAGTAAACTACCAAAACCAAGTGTAGATAAAATAACGCCTGGATAATCCAGTTTAGGTCTGGACTGACGTGTTACGTTTTTGACAAAAGCAATACCAATTGCCGTTGCAATAATAGAAAATGGCAAGATGATGTAGAACAACAATCTCCAAGAATAATGCTCAACCACATAACCTGAAAGTGTAGGCCCAATCGCAGGAGCCAGAATCATCGCGATCCCCATGGTTCCCATGGCCTGACCGCGTTTCTCAATCGGGAAGATGGTCAGGAATACAACGGTCATCAGAGGCATCAGGATACCTGCACCTGCCGCTTGAATAACACGACCTACCATCAGAATGGTGAAGGTTGGACTAAGACCACAGACTAACGTTCCTATGGTAAATAGAGTCATGGCTGTAATGAAAATTTGACGCGTTGAAAATTTGGCAATCAGATATGCCGTAACTGGAATCAGTACACCGTTCACAAGCATGTAACCCGTGGTTAACCATTGGGCTTTGTTTGCATTGATCGCGAGGTCTTCCATGATTTTAGGAAGCGCTACGTTCATCAGGGTTTGGTTCAGGAATGCCACAAAGGCACCAATTAACAATGCCGCTACAATCGGGCCTTTCTTGATGTTGTCCATCGCGGAAGATGGAGCTGCAGCAGTAGTCGTACTCATATGTTGTTCATCTCTCTTCCTTCTAACTTTTCAATCATTTGACTATGAATTCTAAGTAGGTGCTCAAGGTCTTCCTTCAATATGTCCAGAATGGGTGACACTCTTTCCATCCACAAATAGTGCGTTTCCTGTTGGACCTGTTCCCCTTTATCCGTAATCTGAAGCTTAACGGATCGGCGGTCAGCATCTGAACGTGTCCGAACGATATACTCGCCTTTGACCAGTCGCTCCACAACAGCGCTCATGGAACTGCTACCCATATGGCATAGCTCAGCCACTTCGTTGATACCGATCGAAGGACGCTCCCTCAGAATGGATAACACCATAAACTGGATCGAAGTCAGCTCGATCTCCTTGTTTTCATTCCAAAATGCTCGAAAAAGCATTTGATTCACTTGGCGGAACGAATTAATAATATAGAATACTTCATACGTATCAGTCATTGTTTCACCCTTTTACTTTTGGAATATAATATTTCGTACACGAAATATCAGGGGAACAATTATTTATTATAACAAAAATATTTACATAGTCAACTCTTTACATATGAATTCACAAAAATAATATTAGGACATACTAACTGTGTTACATCCATGCCTTTATTCAACTAACCTGGACACAGTGTGTATCATATGTAATTTGTAAATAAAATAACCATAGGGCTCCTGCATGAAACGAGCAGGCACTCCTATGGTTATTCAGAAGAATCAGCATGGTATCATACCGAAGTAGATAAGGCAGGCTCTTTGGTCTTGGGTGTTGTCATTTTGCCTAACAGATATACCAGCAATTGTTGATTGTGCATCGATATGTTACTGAGAACAGAGTTCATGAATTCATTACGGATGGTGATCCCCCGCTTGGTCTCCATTCTTCCTTTCTCTGACAGAGATACCCATACAATGCGTCGATCCTGATTATCCCGATTCCTGCGAATCAGATCATTCTTCTCCATTCGATCGAGCAGCATGGTTACAGCAGCTGGCGTAGTCGACAGATAAGGAATCAGATCCGAAGGTTTCATTTTCTGATGATCTTCAAGTACCTCCAGAACAGCCAGCTGAGCCTCCGTTAATGAGGGTGCCAGCTCTTGATCCATATGCAATTTATAATCTTTGGTCAACCTGGACCAGCACTTGGCAAAATCGGAATTATACATCTTCCATCGCTCCTCTCTGCAACCGGTTATCACTTCACCTGCTTAAGTTTTCGCGCTCCAAAGCCGCATTCCTGCTGCCTTTTTTCAATTTCCCAGCGATCGACCGTAATCGACGAAGGTTGTTAAACTTCGCATGAATGCCCTCTTCTAATCCGCCTTCGAACAACAAAAAAAGACTCCTCGCATGACAGGATTAGCTGTTCTGCGAAAAGTCTCGTTTGCTCGTTTTTATGAAGATGCTGCTGGTTGATTCTCATTGAAGTCCCTTAGAAGTTCAACGATCTCGTCCTGTTTGTCCACATGAACGATCAGCTTGCCAATATGTTTGCGCTCTGTAATCGGAACACCTCCCGAAGAGATCGGGAACACTTGGCCTTCTTTGGTCATTACAGTGATCTTACGTTGCTCTTTGCAATAAAACGCTCCAACAATACGGCTGCCATTCGGTTTCACACGTTTGCCTTCTTTGAACTCGAATGTGGCAAGCCCCTTGCCTCCACGGCTCTGTATAGCGTAATCCAGAAGTAATGATCGTTTACCATATCCCAGATCGGACAACACGGCAACTTCACCTTCATCTCCTTCTACCCATAGAGCTGATACAACTTCATCTATATCTCTTAACTGAATACCACGAACACCACCGGATACACGTCCCATTGGATTAACCTCATCTTCTCGGAAACGAATCGCCATGGCTTCTTTTGTAATCAACATAATATCTTGACCACCTGTACTTAGATGTACAGATAACACTTCATCGTCCTTGCCCACTTTACAAGCCGCAACTGCACCGGAACGCTTGGTAACGTAATCCTTCAGCTCCGTTCGTTTCACCTGTCCTCTTCGCGTAACGAAGACCAGACTGTGATTTGGCTCTTCAAAGGATTTCACAGCAAGCACACTTGCAATACGGTCATCTTTCGCAAGGGGAATGACATTCACAATGGCTGTGCCTGGATCTTTCCACTTGAATTCAGGTACCTGGTGAACAGGTAACAGGAAATACTGACCTTTCCTCGTAAAGACAAGCAGATTCTCAAGTGTATTTACTTCCAGAACCTGAGCGATATAATCGCCGTCTTTTACACCACTTCCGCTCCGTTCACCACCAGAACGTGTAAAGGACTGCATGCCTGTACGTTTCACGTACCCCTCTTTGGATAACGTAACAAATACATCTTCCGCATTCACAAGTACTTCGAGATTAACCTTAAGTTCTTCCACTTCACCCTGGATCGCAGAACGACGGTCTATGCCGTATTTCTCACGAATCTCCATTAATTCCTTGCGGATGACTCCGATGAGCTTGCGGTCACTATCCAGAATGGATTGTAGTTGTGCAATCTTTTTCATCAGTTCACCGAGTTCCTTCTCCAGAGAATTGATCTCCAGATTCGTCAAACGGTACAATTGCAACGTAAGGATGGAATCCGCTTGGCGTTCCGTGAATCCAAACATCCACATCAGGTTATTTTGAGCATCTTGACGGTTCTTCGACGCTTTGATGGCAGCAATGACCTCATCAAGGATGTTAAGTGCTTTTACCAAGCCCTCGAGCACATGCGCACGGTCTTGCGCCTTCTCCAGCTCAAACCGGGTACGGAATGTTACAACCTCCCGCTGATGGGCAATGTAAGCCTCGAGGATCGATTTCAACCCTAATTGGTGAGGTGCTTTACTCACAATCGCAACCATGTTGAAATTATAGGTGACCTGCAGGTCGGTTTTCTTCAGCAAATAAGCCAAGATACCTTGTGCGTCCGCTTCTTTTTTCAACTCAACCACGATTCGCAGACCTTCACGTCCGCTCTCATCACGCACTTCGGCAATACCTTCAACCTTCTTCTCAAGTCGGATGTTCTCCATCGCTGTAACCAGGCGAGACTTCACGACCTGATAAGGAATTTCGGTAATGACGATCTGCTGTTTGCCACCGCGCATGTTTTCAATCTCGGTTTTGGACCGGATATAGATCCGCCCTTTACCTGTGCGATAGGCATCCAGAATGCCGTCACCGCCCATAATCAATCCGCCTGTTGGAAAGTCAGGACCCTTCATAAACATCATGATTTCGTCCAGCTCAATTGACGGTTTCTCCATCACAGCGATCGAAGCATCAATGACTTCACGCAAATTGTGTGGAGGAATCTCCGTTGCAAATCCGGAGGAAATACCGCTGACACCATTAACCAGCAAGTTCGGATAACGGGATGGCAATACAACCGGTTCTTTGGCCGTATTATCAAAATTATCCTTAAACAGAACCGTCCGTTTCTCGATATCGCGAAGCATCTCCATCGCGATGGGCGACAAACGAGCCTCCGTATACCGCATCGCCGCTGCCGGGTCATCATCCTGTGATCCCCAGTTACCATGACCGTCCACGAGCATATGGCCCATTTTCCATGGCTGAGCCATCCGCACCATGCCCTCATAGATGGAGGAGTCACCATGTGGATGATAATTACCCATTACGTCCCCAACGGTTTTGGCAGACTTGCGGTAAGTCTTGTCAGGCGTATTACCTGAATCGTACATGGCGTACAGAATACGCCGTTGTACTGGCTTCAACCCATCCCGGACATCCGGAATGGCTCGATCCTGAATAATATATTTGGAGTAGCGACCGAAACGGTCCCCAACGACCTCTTCGAGAAAGGCCGGCATAAATTGTTCTGATGGACTCATTCCAAGCACCTTCTATTCTTCGTACTCTGTAAAGTCGACGTTCTCTACAATCCAGCGTTTCCGCGGATCAACCTTATCACCCATGAGCGTAGATACACGACGTTCTGCTTTTGCTGCATCAACAATCTGTACCTTCAGCATCGCACGAGTTTCTGGATTCATTGTGGTCTCCCACAGTTGATCCGGATTCATCTCACCAAGACCTTTATAACGTTGAAGCTCAACATTATTACCGAATTCCTTCATATAATTCGCAAGTTCTTCATCCGTCCATGCATATCGAACACTCGCAAGCTTACCAGACTTACGAGTAAGTTTGTACAATGGCGGCTGAGCTATATATACTTTGCCTGCATCAATTAAAGGCTTCATATAACGATAAAAAAAGGTTAACAGCAACACCTGAATATGTGCGCCGTCCGTATCCGCATCGGTCATAATGATAATTTTGGAATAATTGCTGTCTTCAACTGCAAATTCGGTCCCAATGCCCGCCCCGATCGCCGCTGTAATGGCGCGGTATTCTTCATTTTTGAGAATATCGGCCAGCTTCGATTTTTCCGGATTGAGCGGTTTTCCCTTGAGGGGCAGAATAGCCTGAATCTTCGAGTCGCGCCCCTGTTTGGCAGAACCACCTGCGGAATCACCTTCGACAATAAACAACTCATTCCGGGTAAAATCCTTTGATTGCGCCGGTGTCAGCTTGCCGTTCAGGTTGGAACTTTCGCTACGTTTCTTGCCTGTGCGCATATCATCACGTGCTTTGCGGGCTGCTTCTCTGGCTCTGGAGGCTTGAACCGCTTTGCGAATTAACGTTTGAGCTACCTGCGGGTTTTCTTCCAGGAACCGCTGAATATTCTCGGACACGACCGAATCCACTGCACTTCGAGCGGAAGCGCTGCCGAGCTGATCCTTGGTCTGACCTACGAACTCAACCTCTGACATCTTGACACTGATGACGGCCATCATACCTTCACGCAAATCATTACCTTCGAGGTTTTTGTCTTTTTCCTTAATCATGCTGGTACGCCGCGCGTAGTCATTCATTACACGAGTATACGCAGCCCTGAATCCGGTCTCATGTGTACCGCCACCCCGAGTAGAGATCGAGTTCACGAACGAAGCCAGCGTTTCGGTATAACCTGCGTTATACTGGATCGCCACTTCGACTTCAATGTCATCCTTCTCCGCATAGAAGTGAATAACATCATGCAACACATCTTTATTTTCGTTAAGAAAAGCAACAAACTGGCTTGCTCCGCCTTCATACATGTATTCATCCTGATTGCCCGAACGTTCGTCCTTGAGCACAATTCTCAGACCCGAATTCAGAAAAGCAATCTCCTGTAGGCGTTCTGCCAATGTATCATAATTAAATTGAATACCGCTCTGGAACACCCGAATATCCGGTTTAAATGTAACTTTTGTACCTGTCCGATTGGTATTGCCCAACACTTCGAGACCGGAGACCGGTTCACCGACATGTTCAATCCCTTTTTTGTCCTTCCAATACTCGAATCGCTGACGATGAATCTTGCCATCACGGAAAATCTCGACTTCAAGCCACTCGGACAATGCGTTTGTAACTGACGCACCTACACCGTGCAAACCGCCTGATTTTTTGTATCCTGATCCACCGAACTTTCCGCCTGCGTGCAAAATCGTAAACACGACCTGGGGAGTAGGAATCCCTGTTTTATGTATACCTGTCGGAATTCCCCTTCCGTTATCCTGAACCGTAATAGAACCGTCCTTATGCAGTGTGATATCGATTTTGGAGCAGAATTTGGCGAGATGTTCGTCGACAGCGTTGTCGACAATTTCCCATACCAAATGATGCAGACCCGAAGCGCTGGTGCTGCCGATGTACATCCCCGGCCGTTTCCGTACCGCTACCAACCCTTCAAGTACTTGAATGTCGTCCGCGTCGTAGCCTGAAGACCCCTGTCCTCCGCCTGTCGAACCTGCCGACATATCGATTTGCTCGACCATTCATGCTCCCCCTTCTTAACTTGCAACTAAAAAAATGCCTAAAATGCAAACAGATGTTTTCTTATCCTTGTCCATTTTAATTCAAGATATCCCGTTTCGTAAAGACAAGGAATGACACAATGAGTGAAGCAACGCCCCAAACACTAAGCACAATAAGGGAAAAACCTAAATTCATACCCTCGATTGGTGGTAATCCGCCTGACAAATAATCAGGAAGTTCGAGATTAACCATGAACAGATACTTCGCTGTCTGCCAAGATGCTGCCATACTGGTCAAGATTGTTCCTGCAATCAGTGCGGCCATCATGATAACGATACTTGCAGCAGTACTACGCACAAGCACGGATACCATAAATGCAAGCATAGCCACAATTACACTCACAAACCAGATCAGTCCTGCCTGCATAAGCATATAAAGCCACTGGTCTACAGCATGTACTGCCGACATATCGACATCTGTTCCCACAACTTTGAATCCTGTGAAGATTGGCATGTTGAAGCCTTTATAACCAAAGACCGCACCCGATATGACATAACATATAATATAGGCTGATACCACTATGATCGAAACAAACATAATCAGCGTAATTAATTTACTCAGAAGCACTTTCCAGCGTCTAACAGGACGCGTTAAAAGCATTTTAATTGTACCTGTCGTACGTTCACCTGAAACAAGATCTGAAGCAATAGCCATGATTAACAGTGGAATAAACAAACCAACCGCGTTGTTCATGAACTCCCGCGTAAAGGTAACACCACCCGGTTCTTTGGGATTGATGTCATTTTCAAGATAATACTGCATCTGTTGGATATATACTGTTCTATATTTTTTGTATTCTTCAGGTACCCGATCGCTACCGAGCGAGTTTTGATTGTCTGTAATGGCCTGTTGCAGTTCAAGACGCCAATCGCCGCCAAACTTGTCGCGATTATTCTCCGCAGATTTCATCTGGGCATACGTAAACATCGGTACGAGGACTGCAAGTACAATAAATATAATATAAAGCCGTTTTTTCTTCACCATTTTGATCGTTTCATTGCGAATCAACGGCATGATGTTATTCAATGGATTCACCTTCTGTCATTTTTAAGAATAGTTGTTCGAGCGTAGGCTGAATCCGCTGTACCCCTTCAACCTGAATACCTGCTTGAACCATCTGTTGCACCAGATCAGGAATTCGATCTTCATGCATCTCAGCAACCACAGCGTTGGGACCAAGGCCCGCAACAATGGTATCATCCATCACATCCGCAGGTCGACCTACCAGAGCAATACCTGCATCCAGCAACATCTTTTTGCCTTGCTCCAGTGGTGAAACATGCCATATCGCCAATTTGGAATGATCTTCAATCAGTTCGCTAACGCCTCCAACTGCAAGCACACGTCCAGCACTGATAATAGCCACTCTGTCACAGAGAAGCTGGATCTCACTTAACAAGTGACTGCTGACAAATACAGCCATACCTTCACTGGCGAGTTGCTTAATAAAGACACGAAGTTCCTTAATGCCTTTTGGATCAAGGCCATTTGTCGGTTCATCCAGAATGAGCAGACGCGGTCGCCCAAGCAGCGCTTGTGCAATACCGATCCGTTGACGCATACCCAATGAGTATGTTCTGACTTTATCGTGAATCCGCTGATCCAGACGCACAATATCCACAACTTCCTGAATTCGCTCGTTGTCCACACCTGGTTGCATGCGGGCAAAATGCTCCAGGTTCTCCCACCCTGTCAGATATGTATATACCTCCGGATTTTCAACAATGGAGCCTACATACTTCAAAGCACGCTCAGGGTCCCGATTCACATCATAACCACAGACTTTAATTTTTCCTTCTGTTGGTTTGATCAGATCCACCAGCATCCGTATCGTTGTTGTTTTTCCGGCACCGTTGGGACCGAGAAATCCAAAGATTTCACCAGGCTTTACGTCAAATGTAACGTCCTTAATGATCCACTTGCGTCCGATCCGCTTCTTCAAATGCTGTACAGACAAGACGGAATCATACTGCTGCTCTGCCATTTAATTTGCGCTCCCTTCTGCCGATGTATCTGCCTGGTATTCCTGTGCAATTCGAACTGCAATTTGCTCATAACCTTGTCCGTTAGGATGAAAATGATCTGACGAGAGATACTCCCCCAGATGATTCTCAAATAAATCGAATGTAGGGACCAGGGTCATCTTGTCCTTATTGTTCAAAATAGCCAGTGCAGCATCGTTCCATGCAGCAACCACTGCATTACCCGGCTTCTCCAGTTCCTTCACATCGCCAAATGGATTGTACAACCCTATGTACGCAATCTGTGCATCGGGATTAATTTCTTTTACTTTCTTCAATATCTCTTGAAGGCGTTTGGACGTTTCCGGCAAAGCCGCTGCCAGCTGCTCTGCTGTTGGCGGGTCTTCCCCCTGTAGAACTTGTCCTCCCTGGAACAGATCATTCGCGCCGATCGAGAGCAAAATAAAATTGGACTGCTGCAGGACATAACGCACACCTTGCTCATTCAGTTTTTCCAATAAAGCATCTGTTCTCAAACCGTTAACACCCAGATTATTAAGAACCTGAACGTCATATCCTTTATCTTTAAGCAGGTTCCCTGCACGTCTCACGAAGCCAAGTCCTTCATCATCCCCAGTACCTCTTGCCAGGGAATCGCCGATGACCGCCATTCGAATCTTGCCATCTTCCACGACAGCCGTTTCACCCTCGTTATTCTTAGGTGGTGAAGTAGTCTCCTGGCCTGTAGTTAACGCGGAATCTCCCTTGGGGAAAATCACATCTTTTATGGCGTATCCAAATCCAAATAACAACAACAAAGTTGCCAAGATGGATACTGTACTGACAGTTCTCCAGATCCATGGTGCTGAATCAAGGCTTTTTTTCTTTTTCATCATCACATCTCCGCTCATATACACCAGTCCGGGTGCTTTATAATTTATAATGACTTTACATTCAGATGATGCTATTCCTAAATAACATAAATGTTCTGTCGTTAATTTGCAAACTTTGGCGCTGCATTCGCAGAATTCATTTTTTATATGTCATTTTACGGAAAAAAGGTTATGCCACACACAGATTTCAACTGTGCTGGCATAACCTTGTGGAAAAGAAAATCATACTTTCTTCATTATAAATCGATTACTTACCGATAAACTCTTGAGCCCAGTATCCATTGTAGTAACCTACACCGATATGTGTAAAGTTTTTGCTCAGGATATTGGCACGGTGACCTTCACTATTCATCCAAGCTGTAACAACTTCCTGAGGTGTTTTTTGACCTTTGGCAATGTTCTCACCTGCATAGCTGTAAGTTACTCCGAATTGTTTCATCATATCAAACGGAGAACCATACGTAGGTGACTGGTGATCAAAATAGTTATTGTTACTCATATCTTTTACTTTAGCAACAGCTACTTTGTCCAGAAGTGCATCTGAGGTCAGAGCGTTCAGACCTGCTTTAGCACGCTCAGCGTTCACAAGTTTTACAACTTGAGTAGCAAAGTCGGATTGTGTGCTTTCGCTACCATTATTACTTGTATTGTTACCTGTATTACCTGTGTTACCTGTGTTTGAAGGATCTTTTGCCGGTGTAGTTGCCGGTTTTTCTTCTTGAGCTGGTTGTGCTGGTTTAGTCGGTTGCTCAGGCTTAGTTGTAGGCTCAACAGGTTTTGTTGTTGGTTGAGTTGGTTTTGTTGTCGGCTCAGCAGGTTTCGTCGTTTGATCAGGCTGCGTAGTAGGCTTCTCTACAATTTGCCCCTCGGATACGGTGTACCCATTTTGTTTGAGCCATTTCTCAATATAAGCTTTCAAGCTGTCTGTACTTGTAATTTTGTACGTTGTGATAGTCTTATATGTTGAATCTGCAGCAGACGCGGAAGCAGGAAGCATTACCCCTACGGCCAGTACGGCTGTCAGACTACTCGTTACGACAGTTTTCATCCATTTCTTTTTCAAATTCATTCATCTCCTTAAGATTAGTTATTACAACTTTGTAATTAATACTCTAGCAGTATACCAATTCAACAGGAGATTGTGAACCTATAAAATATGGAAAAGTAACTTTTTTGTCATTTTTTAGCCGTAAAAAAAAGACATTCGGACTAAAAATGCTAGTCGAATGTCGCTTCACCATCTATTTATCATTCACCACACTAGAATGTGCAGATCAGGATATCAATGAGAATTTCCATGCAATAGAAGAAACTTTATTTATACTATAGAAGAACTTTACTGAACCGATAGCCTCTCTTCTGAAAACCAATGTGCTCATAAAAAGAGTACGTTGTTGAAGTCACTTCACGGTTTGCACCCGTGACAAACAGTTGTTTACCACCTTGCTGTCTGCCCCAATCTTCGGCACGAGCCATCAGACGACGGCCAATCCCACCACCACGATGTTCTTGACCTACAATCAGGGAAGTAATTTGTGCGGCAGGTTCTGGATAGGCATGACTTTGCACACATTGCAAGCCAATCACACCAATAATTTGTTCATCCACTTCGGCAACAAGCATGCATGCGTTTGGATTGGTTTCCAAACATTCAATACGTTCTTTCATGACATTGGTTGTTGTCGGATAGCTGACCTCTCGCATCAGTCCCGTTACCGCTTCAGCATCTCGTAGCTCACACTCTCGGATCATCAGTACAGGGGCCTCAACATTATTGGACATGATTTACCTCCACTTTCAGCATATTAGCGGCTTGCACCGCTGTTTTACGAGCTTCTTCCACATCTTGGCCAGCACTAAGCGCTACAGCCATACGGCGTCCAACCTTGGTCTCAGGTTTGCCAAATACACGAACCTGAGTACGAGGAAGAGCCAGTGCTTCTTCAATCCCGCCTACAGTAAAGTCAGATGTTTCATCATTAGCCTTCAGCGTTGCTGAAGCTCCCGGTGTCAACAGATGTACATCTGTGACCGGAAAACCAAGAATTGCACGTACATGCAGCGCAAACTCGGAACTGTCTTGCGTCACCATTGTAACCATACCTGTATCATGTGGACGAGGAGATACCTCGCTGAACACAACACCATCCGATGTGAGGAACAATTCCACTCCAAACAGTCCATACCCGCCAAGTTCATCCGTGACGGATTTGGCAATATGACAAGCTTGCTGCCATTGCTCAGAAGTCATTGCATGAGGCTGCCAGGATTCGACATAATCCCCATCTTTCTGAATATGACCAATCGGAGGACAAAATACGGTGCCTGATACAGACCTAACGGTAAGTAATGTAATCTCACTGTCAAATTGCACAAAGCTCTCCACAATGACACGAGCGGATTTGCCACGAGCCCCCGAAAGAGCAATGTTCCAGCAATCCTCCACGTCGCCCGGTGTTCGGCATACACTCTGCCCTTTGCCGGAAGAACTCATTAATGGTTTAATGACACAAGGTGTGCCAAGCTCACGTACGGCTTCCTGAAGTTGTTCCAGGTTGTCCGCAAAAAGGTAGGCAGCTGTCGGAAGTTTCAATTGTTCGGCTGCAAGTCGACGGATGCCTTCGCGATCCATCGTTAGACGCGCAGCTCGGGCAGTAGGTACTACACAAAATCCCTCTTCCTCAAGCTCCAGTAAAGCTTCTGTTGCAATAGCTTCAATCTCAGGTACGATGTAATGAGGTTTTTCTTTACGGATCAATTGTTTCAAAGCTTCGGCATCCAGCATGTCGATGCAGTAAGACCGGTGCGCGACCTGCATTGCAGGTGCGTTCTCATAACGATCAACAGCGATCGTCTCTACTCCCAGTCGTTGGGCCTCAATAACGACCTCTTTTCCCAATTCTCCACTGCCTAGTAGCAGCATTTTTTTGGCTTGAGCCGTAAAAGGAGCACCCCACATGTTCTTTCCAATCCTCCCAAAGAGAAATCTTCTATATCTATCTCTCTATTTTCGGGGTTTTGGTTAAAGAATGCAAGAGTGCTCCCTATTTTTCTTGTGAATTTTACAAGATTTTTTGTGTTTTTTCGATCAAATTTTACAATTATCGCTTACAGATTCGTCAACCTTTCCATTCTTCCCAGAAATAAGGATATGTTGAAACAGCAGATTTTAATATTCCAGTGAACATGAATAAACAAACAAACCCCAAGTTTAGAACCTTGGGATTTGCTTGTTTTTTTCTCTGAAAATTTCATTATGGGAGGAGACGTACGCCATCATGGGAGCATCTGGAGTCAAGTATTTTTTCGCACTATTTACAGCTAAAACCGCATCGTTGAAGGCTCCGGCAATAAGTCTGACTTTGCTATCGTGAGTTGCACAATCCCCTGCAGCAAAAATACCTGGGAGGTTCGTCTGCGCATGTTGGCTCATTAAAACCATTCCGTCATCCATAGTCAGTCCGCAACTGGCAAGGTTACTCAAATTGCTTTTATACCCATGACTAACTACGACTTCATCCACATCTAACAATACATTGTCCTGACTCTCCATATGCGTAATTACAACCTGATGGATACGTTCACCATGATTATGAAGCCGTGTGATGCTATATGGTGTTCTGACATCCGTTACATTGTTCATCTCGCTAACATTGCGTTCCATTGCACGAAACTCATTTTTTCGGTGGACGACCACTACGCTCCGTGCAAATTGAGCAAGTTCAATTGCCCAATCTACTGCACTGTTGCCTCCTCCTGAAATGAGCACACGCTTCCCGGAAAAATGTTCTGGATTTTGCACGGTGTAATGAAGATTCTCATGTTCATATTGAATCGGCTCCTGAAGCTCCAATTTCTGAATTTCTGCGATACCGCGGCCTACTGCGACAATGATTGTACGCGTATAGTGTATGTTGCCTTCAGCAGTATACAGAGCCAAAATCTCGTTGTCCAGTCGAGCGAACCGATCTACTTTGCAATTCAATTCAACCGTTGGATTAAAGGTATTCGCCTGCTGAACCAGATACTCAATCAACTTTGAACACTTCATTGGTGGCAGGCCACCCACATCCCAAATAGGTTTTTCGGAATAGGTATGCAGAAAACCACCAAGTTGGTCTTTGCCGTCAATGATCTTAACTCTCATATCACGCATCCCGGCATAAAAGGCCGCATATAATCCTGCCGGTCCGCCTCCGACGATGGTCAAGTCATAGATATCTTCCTTATTCATTTTGGACACATCCTGTTATTTAGTAGTTAATTTAGAGATATGTGTATCATGAACCGTTTGCCTTATTTATTTTTCTCTTCAAAAACAGCTACAATGTCATCAATAACATACTCGTCAGCCAGTGGAGACATCCCCAGATTGAGCCATTCCTTACCACCAACCATGTACACATGATCATTTTTGACTGCTTTCAGATTTTTCCATAGTGAAGTTGCCAACATCTCTTCAAATTTCTTCTGAATTTCAGGATTCTTATCGTCATCCAGTTGAACGATCAAGTGATCTGCATCGTATTCAGGCAACACTTCCATGGATACGGACATGGCAACTTGATCTTTCGGGAAATTCGGGAGCGGATTCATACCCAGACGCTTGTGCACGAAGTTTCCACGGTCAAGGTTCTCCCCGTGAAGGACGATTTCTTTTTCCATGACTCGAATATAGAGAACTGTTTCTTCTCCGATCATCTCGTTTAATTTGTCGGCTGCAACTTTTTCCTTCGCTACCAAATCTTCAATAACCTTTTCTGCCTGTTCTTCTTTGTCCAGAATTTTGGCAATATCACGCAATTCGTCCCGCCAATCATCACGTTGTGGAAGAAGTACAGTCGGTGCAATCAGAGAAAGCTGATCATAATCCTTTTCGGACCACCAGTCAGGAGCTATAATCAAATCAGGCATTGTCTCCATAACCGCTTCAAAATTCGGCGTCCGTGCGATGCCCATTTTCATGGTATTCGCGAAGGGCTCTTCCAAATAAGAAGGATGATCCTCGTGATAGTTCTGCACAGCAACAGGTACGATGCCAAGTGCATACAAAAACTCCGGATATACAAGGGACAGCCCCACTACTCTTTGTGGTTCAACCGGGATTTCAATTTCTCCCATCTTTGTAGTCACTTTTTTTACCTGACTTGTTTCTGTTGTGGATGTATTGGCAGAACCAGTCTTTTGACCTTCGCTCGTAGCCTCATCTTGCCCCGCTGCACCGCAAGCCGAAATAATGAGCACCAACATCATGGTGCATAGTACCGTTAACCATCTGAATCTCATTCTTTATGTACCCCCTATATGGCATGTAGTTATGACAACGTCTAATTAATAATAATTATCATTATCATTTGATATAGGAGTAAGTATATTAAAATATGTTCAGGTATGATATTGACTATTCAGACTTTTTGCTATGGACGATCTTGCCATAACTTTAATATTTCATCCAACATAAGCTCATGAGTAAACGCAGTGTAGTCCAGCAGGACGCTCGACAAAAGGATATCCATTCTGCCATTCTGTACCGCTAACAACTCAAGCCATTCTTCAGACTTACGCACAGCAGACCATGTCTGCCTGGATGTCTCATCATCACCCACAATCAGTAATATTCTTTCCACGTTGAGAACAGATAGCTCCTTAATGGTCACTGTGCCCCGTTCCCAATAAGTCTCAACTCCTTCGGGACCCTCCATTTGCATATCAACGTAAAAAACGGAAGCAATGCTCCTTGGGCCTAACATCTGCAACGCTTCACCATGAACTTTGAGTACAACCAGCCTGTCTTTTCGTATGAAATCTGTAAGCTGATTCTTAATGATCTTTGCCTTCTCTTCATATCTTTGAAGCCACACCTCTGCAATATCCGACCTGTCCAAAAAGCTTGCAACATATCTCAAATGTTCTCTCCAATCACCTTTTTCCCAAGGGAAGTCACACACAGGAGCAATGGATTGAAGCTGACTTTGCAAAGCCTCAGACTCTCTCCCAATCGTAATAATATAATCAGGTTTAACTAATCGAAGCTGTTCCAGCCAGGTGGTCTCACTCTCTGCGAGTGGCATAACTTTGTCCGTTTCATATTTACGTCTGTAATAGTATGTCCATGGATGACTTGCTGGCGCAGCACAGGGAATGATCTGCAATGCAAGCAGTATACCAATGCTCAAAGAATGAACTGCAGCAATTTTTTGTTTGCTATTACGTATAAACGCTGCTGGTGGAATGCCAGAGATTTGCTTGAATTTACGACGGAAATACGTCTCATCCTGATAACCCACGTACGATGCCACATCCTTGAGTCGATAACTGTGATCATTTCTCATTAAGATCTGGGCTTGTTTGATTCGATAAAAGGTCAAATAATCCACTGGACTGTAGCCATATCTTTTTTTGAATAAACGCATGAAGTGTCGAGGGCTCACTCGTGCCACATTTGCTAATTTCTCGATGGTTAATCTCTTCGCGTAATTCTGCTCCATATAGGCCTTAACATGTTCAATCGGTGAAGTCAGATCCGTCTTTTCTGCATAGGCTCCGTCGTAAAACATGGTATACAGCAGTTCCTGAAAACGGATCTGACCATAGTACCGTTGCAAGCCATCCTTCTTCAATGTATGGTGGTAAATCATCTGACAGATCACGCCAACAGCAACGGGTGAAGATGAGGTGACCTCACCATTCACTTCATTACGCAAAAGTTGTTTCATCATATCCAGGGCTCTTTCACCCTCCTGCTCCAGTGCGTACATGACATCAAAACTCATGTGATACACGCCTCGTTCATCCAACGAATGCACATTTGCCTCAACCAGCTGCCCCGGGAAGCCTACATACAGTCCTCCCGCCTTTAATTCAATGAAACTGCCATCTATCTTTAACCACCCTTGTCCACTGGCTACAAATAATAACATGTATGTTTCAATGAAGTGTTTCCTCAGAAACCACTCCGTCGCAGGATCACTCGCATAATTGACATTAATGAGCCTAAAGTTCATATGATCCAGGTGATCAAAATGCTCTGATTTTATTTCGTTGTTGTCCATCTGCATTGATCTCCCTCCAGCCATGAACGATTGTATTGATTTCAGTCTTCAAAAATATAACATACCACACTAACGAATAAAAAAAACACTCCGGCTATCTTCTAACCTGTCTTCAATGAATAAGATGCACTTATTATTGAAAGATCAGGCTAAAGAACACCAGAGTGTTAGGAGTTCATATGTGTTCAGACGCTTCACAGGCGTCCGAAGGTTTCATCACAAAAATTTGTATTGAGCTTCAATGAGCCCATTATAGACGCCTTGTTTTTGGATAAGCTGCTCATGGTTGCCCTCTTCTTTAATTTCACCATGATCCAGGACGATAATGTTATCTGCGTTCCGGATGGTTGAGAGACGATGAGCGACCATAAAGGATGTTCTTCCCTGCAACAGTACCTTCAACGCTTCCTGAATTTTAAGCTCTGTCTCCGTATCGATGCTGGCTGTAGCTTCATCCAGAATCAATATGCGTGGATTAGCAAGGAGCGCACGGGCAAAGGATAACAATTGTCGCTGTCCCATGGATAATACGTTCCCGCGTTCCTCAACTTCGGTATCATATCCGCCAGGAAGCTTCATGATGAACTCATGTGCATTGACTGCTTTTGCCGCATCCTCCACCTCTTCATTCGTTGCATCCAGTCGTCCAAATCGAATATTGTCACGAATCGTACCCGAGAAGATGAAGGTATCCTGTAATACAATGCTGATCTGGCTGCGTAAACTCTCTACCGTTACATCCCGCACATCCTGTCCGTCAATGGTGAGACGTCCGCCGGATATATCATAGAAACGACTGATCAGATTAATGATCGTACTTTTACCTGAGCCCGTATGACCAACAAGTGCAATCGATTGTCCCGCTGCCGCCGAGAAGCTGATTCCTTTCAGCGCCTGTCTGCCCTTCTCGTATTCGAACACAACATTTTCGAATGCGATATCTCCTTTAATAGAAGGAAGCGGCTTGGCACCTGGTTTATCCGCAATACTTGGTTTTTCATCCATGAATTCGAAGATACGCTCCGATGATGCCATTGCAACCAGCAACTGATTGTACATCTGTCCCAGACGGTTGATTGGGTCCCAGAAGTTACCGACATAGTTGGCAAAGGCAACAAGTAATCCCACGGTCAACTGATCCTGTTGAATCAGATAGGCACCGAACCAGAAGAGAATCAATGTACCAAAACCGCCTGTAATCTCAATCAGCGGTCCGAAGCCCTGGTTCATCGCTGATGCTCTATCCCATGACTTTTTGCTGGACAGATTCATGTTGTCAAAATACTTCATGTTCTCTTTTTCCTGTGTGTAAGCCTGAGTCACTCGAATCCCTTGAATGGATTCATTCAAGTGGGAGTTAATACGAGAGTTCTTCATGCGCACATCCTGCCAAGCACGGCGGATCAGCACCCGCAGTTTGGTCGAGATAATAAACATGATTGGCACCGTAATGATCACGGCAAGACCCAGTTTCCAGTTAATCAACAGCAAGATCACAATGATCCCGAGCAGCTGTACGCAGTCGATCATGACGTTAACTGCACCATTGGTGAAAAGATCCTGAAGGGAGTTAATATCATTCGTAACACGCACCAGTACCGAACCTGCCGGTCTTTTGTCAAAAAAGTTAAAGGACAGCTTCTGGATATGCTTGAACAGATCCGAGCGTAGATCATAAATAACGCGCTGTCCAATAATATTGGTCAGTTTGATCCGGTACGTGTTGGCAGCCCATTGAACGAGATACAAGAATAATATAGAGCCAGCAATCCAATAAAGCATAGTCATACTTGGTAACCCTGTGGCCGGTGCGATGGCCCGGTCAATCGCCAGACTGATCAGAAAAGGTACGGATAATTTCGTAATGGTACCCAGAATCATCATTAGAATCACGAGTGGCAACAGTTGTTTCGCATAAGGTTTCATGTATGCAAATAAACGTCCAAATTCTTTCCAGTTAAACGGTTTTTCAATAATTTCATCATCCTGATACACAAAGCGTTCATTCAGTTTCTTCTCAGAGGCCACTTTTGCCTCGCGCCTGTCTGCTATCGTTTCGGCACTCATGAATTCACCTGCTCCCCAGCCTCCCGCTTACCGCGGGCAATATAATCTGCATATTGAATTTTATAAACATCCTGGTATGGTCCAGGCACTTCAATGAGTTCGGTATGTTTTCCACGTTGTACGACGCGGCCTTCATCGAGCACCAGTATCTCATCTGCATGTCTTAGTGAAGATATCCGGTGTGCAATAATAAATGTCGTTCTGCCGCGCATGACTTCCTGGAAACCGGATTGAATCTCATGTTCCGTCTCCATATCCACGGCGCTGGTTGCATCATCAAGTACCAGGATTTTCGGATTTTTCAGCAAAGCCCTTGCGATCGCAATCCGCTGTTTCTGTCCACCCGATAATCCCATGCCGCGTTCACCAACCACCGTGTCATATCCGTCCGGGAACTCCATAATGAAGTCATGAGCTTTGGCCAGCTTGGCTGCACGGATAATCTCATCCGTGGTGACGTTCTTAAGTCCGTAGGAAATATTATTGCGAATACTGGATGAGAACAGGAATGTTTCCTGGAAAACAGAAGCGATTTGACTCCGCAAACTGCGGATGCCTATGTCTTTGATGTTTTTTCCATCCAGCTTGATCGTTCCCGAGTTCACGTTATAGGCACGCATCAGAAGCTGAATGATGGTCGATTTACCTGACCCTGTTCCCCCGAGGAAACCGATTACAGAACCGGGTGTAGCATCAAAGTTAATATCGGTTACCGCTGGCATTTTGTTGCCGTAGGCAAAGGTAACGGATTCAAACGTCACATGGCCGTTCACCTGGTCTGCCTCCACAATGACCGGATCTTGCGTTTCTTCCACGTCCACTGGCGTATTGAGCAGTTCGAGCACCCGTTCACCTGAAGCTTTGGATTGCGTATAGTTGTTGATATGGAACCCAAGGTTCCACATTGGACCGATTATGTACCAGATCAAACTGAAAAAGGCAACGAGTTCACCGAGTGTCAGCGTCTTCTGTATAACCATTCTTCCACCGATCACCAGCAACAGAACGATACTCACCGAAGCAAGAATCTCCATGATCGGAAAATAGCGACTCCACAATGTTGCAGCATGAATCTGATTTGTCTTGTAACGCTCATTACGTATGGAGAATTTCTCCACTTCATATGGCTCACGTGCAAAGGATTTTACCGTACGTACGCCAGTGATATTCTCCTGTACCGCTGTTGTCAGTGAACTAAGCGCCAGCCGCATCTCCTGAAACGCAGGGTGAATTTTCGATTCGAATCTCAGCGCAACGAAGGCAAGTAATGGGATGCATATGAGTGTGAACAGCGTCAGCTGCCAACTCATGGTCATCATCATGATTGCGCCGAATACGACCATGAAAACCATGTTTAGAATCTGGGCGAAACCAAATCCGATAAAGTTACGGATGGCTTCCAAATCTCCCGTGAGGCGGGACATCAGATCACCTGTCTTGGCCGTATCATAATAACGGAAGGATAAAAATTGAAGCTTTTCGTAACATGCATTACGAAGTCTGTACGCCAGGAAGTTACCCAAGCGCCCTCCAAAAAAACCATGTAAAAACTGCATTCCCGCTTTCAAAATAACTACACCTAACACAGTCAGGGCAATTATGGGAACGTCTTCAAAAGTTCGCGGAACAATGATGTCATCAATCAATATCCTCAGCATGTACGGATACACTAACCCAAGTGCGGTCGCTAAGGCGAGGAACAAGATTGATACAAATAAATACGTTCGCTTTTCCCAAAAAAAGGTTTGCAGTTGCCTAAGAACATCCATGTTTCTCCTCCTCTTATGTCGTTCAAAAATACTATGAACATTTATGAAGTTTATCACCGTACCCCATTCGCGGCAAAGCGAATAACAGACCATATTCTGCCTGCTTTCAGCTTATTGACGCATTAACGAAGGTAAATACCCACCTTTCAATCAAATGTTTGAATATTCTCTTTATTTCGGGTTGTTCGTACCAAAAAAAGGCTCCCTATATGCCTTTTCGGCAGGGGCCTTTTTGGGTTGATTTTCGCAACATTTTCAATGTGTTGCTGTATCATTCATTTTGTTTTACAAAGACTTCCAGAGAATACGCGTTATGCCGTGATTTTAACTGCGTTCAATCTGTTCCAGTTGGTTAGACAAGCTGGTCCATTGCTCCGCCGGAATTCCGCTCTCCAGTGTATCTTGAATTCCACTCACCGCCTCGTCCAGACGTTCTTCTAACTGACGGGATTGGTGTTGCAATGATTGACTAATCTGGTTGTCATAAAACTGAATTAGCTTGTCTTGCGCAGCAGGAAGAACTTCAATGATCATCTGTTTGAGGACAGGATCAAGTGCCTCTTGTAATCGCTGACGTCCATCTCCTTCGAAGAACTGTTTTGGATTGCGGAAATAATTCAAATAGCTTTTCCATCCAGACGGTTCTTCCAGACGAACTTCTTCAAGCACAGGTGTACTCCAGCGTTCGTTCAGTGGCAGTGACACATCCACGCCCCCTGATAACTGTCTCACCTCATCTATACAATCCGTAACTTGCTTCATCAGCCAGGTCTGACCTGCCTGTTCAAGTCTGAGGGTGGTAGCAAGCAGTTCCTGCTCCAGTTCAATGGCAATCATGCGTAACAGTTCACGTCCACAGGCTGCAAAAGCCATCTTCAGATTGCCTCGATCCTCCCGAAGTACCGATGGATGGAAGGCTTCTGCCATGAATAGGCCAAGGCGATAGGCAAGTCGCTGCCGCACATGGAAGAGTAATTCTGCTGTTTCCTGAGACAGTTCTTCCTTCATGGATCGTGCTGCAAGTTGCTGTATGCGCTGGCGGGACTGTCCCTGGATGGTCTCCAGTTCATCCCGCCGTTGCTGCAATACTTCCTCGCCCTGAGCCGCATCTTCCGCACGCTTCTTCAGCCGCTGAATGACACGTGCCATCTCTTCGGAAGCTCCACCTACGGCAAGATCAGCTAATTCTCTGCCTGCAAATTGGTTGAACTCTTCCTCAAAACGGATAAAACCGGATTGCTCAAGCAGCTTCGAATCACCTGCCATCTTGCCTTCCATCGCCAGTATGCTGGATACCGGGAAGAGTCGTGGTGCCCGAATTCCATTACTGCGCAGTTGGGTGCTCACATGATCGAGAACCTGTTCCAGTTCTTCCTCAGAGGAAGACAAGTCGCTGGCATTCACGACAAAGAACATCTGATCCATGGCAGAACTATCCTTAACACGTCCCAACTGATTCAGGAACTGGCGATCTCCTTGTGAGAACGCATGGTTGTAATACGTTACAAAAATGAGTGCATCCGCATTCTTCATATAATTGAAGGTTACACCCGTATGACGAGCATTCACGGAGTCCGCTCCTGGTGTGTCCACCAATACAATGCCTTGTTCAGTCACATCGCAACTGTAATACAGATCGATACTGTCTACAAAACAGGACTTCTTCTCGTTTGCGACAAAGTTACGATAACCGTCCAGATCCACCAGCACATCCTGACCTAACTGGTCCGCTGTTTCTTCCCAGCCGGCTGCTGCCGCCTGCAAAAAGCTGTAATGCGGGCGCCCAGCGGGGTGTACATCCTGTGGTGAGAGAGAACGTACTCGCTTCTGCCACTCCGCTCCAGGCTCACCCAGTCCGAGCAATCGGAAGGAATAGCCGAGATCTTCCTGGAAGGCGTCCCGGGTCTTCATGCGGACCCGGGCTGTTCCATGCTCCGCGCCCCCGGCAGGAGCCATGATCCGGTTAATCGCCGCTGTCGTTGGATGCGGCGAGACGGGTAACACAGCTTCGCCCAGCAACGCGTTGGCGAAGGAGGATTTGCCGGCGCTGAATGCTCCGAACAGCGCCAGAGTGAACGTGCCGCCCGCAAGCGAAGCCGCGCGTGCACGCAGATCCCGTACCGCCGACCCCATGGCGGGGTACGGCTCCACCAGCGCAGCAGCGGCTTCGAGCCGTGCCGCTGCT
>NZ_ANHX01000010.1 GCF_000316035.1 Paenibacillus sp. PAMC 26794 | reverse complement strand
GCCCCGGGGGCACGGGCGGGCCCCTCCCCCCCGGCAATAGCCCGGAGGGGAGGGGGCCCGCATGGGGCAGCAGGCTGCGCAGCCCTGCTGCCTCTGCGGCGGCGCTGCGCTGGAGCGCCGTGTAGCGCGCCGCCGCCGCGGATTGCGCCAGCAGCGCTGCGCGGCTGGCGTCCAGCGCCTGGAGCGCGGCTTCGCCTCGCGCTGCCAGCGCTTCCAGCATGCGGTCGGCCAGCATCATGGCCGACCTGCGATAGCGGGCCTCAATCTCGCCCCGCACATCTTTACTGAATTGAATCACATACTCTGGAGATACCTCTGCACTGGCACTGCGTTTCATATCCAATAGTGCTTCATCTACAGCAGGCAGCTCTGTATTAAGTGCCTGCTCCCACTCCGCTCCCCATAGCTGATGGGATTCACCCAGCTGTCTAAGCATCGTACGAATATGTACCTCAACTTGTCCGGAAGCCTGATCCTGTAACAGTCTTACCAGTTCAGAAGCACGCCGTTGTTTCTCCTGCTCGGTTTTGCCACCTGAGAACAATAAACCTACTCTGAAACCTGGTTTGCGGCTCTCCAAATAGGCGGCAGCAGACGCACGAATATCCGCAGGAGTAAGATTTGCATTTGCCAGAAGAGGCTCCAGCTCTGCCCGGAATTTCTCGCGCACTCGCGAAGGTCCGGTACGAATCTCTGCTTCTTGTTGATCAAGAAGCTCCAGCTCTCGTTCCAAACGTTCAATTCCTTCCTTGCCACCGATCTCATCTAGCAGGGAATTCTCTTCATCCTCGCGTTTCTCCGCTTCTCTCGTCAGGTGTTGCTCCGTTACATGACTAGCCGAACTTGCCAAACTGTGCGTAATTAACGCTTCCTTCTCTTGCATCATGTGTCCAATGAGTTCCGGAAGCACATCCCACTGGTTGTAGCGATGCTGCTTGTCGCGTAGGGAAGTAAACAGCAGTCCGTCATATCTGACTTCCCAGGCCGCAAATATAGCTTCGACACCTTCGGTATATTCGTCAAAAGAGAGCTCACGCTCCCGATGCTTGTCGATCTGGTTCACGATCAAAAACAACGGTTTGCCCCAATCCGACAGACTCTTGGCAAATGTAAGGTTTGTCTCTGACTGGACATGGTTATAGTCCATGACATAGAACACCACATCCGCCAGATGAAGCGCGGAATGGGTCGCGAGACTGTGCCCCCGATCTGTTGAATCCACACCTGGTGTATCCAGCAGGACAGCATCATCTTTCAGCAGAGGAATATCATCCCATACCTCAATCGAGCTGTAAGCTCCACCATTTTTGCAATACGCCTCCAATTCCTCTGGAGAAACTTCAAGTGTTCCTGTTCCATTGTCAGCGCTTACGTTTGGAGTAGTATAAATAAGCGCTCTCGGCTTACCATTACGTATGGATACCACATTTGCACTTGTTGGCACGGGACTTGAAGGCAGCACCCGTTTACCGCATAAACTGTTGATGAGACTCGATTTGCCTGCAGAGAAATGACCACAGAACGCAATCGTCAGATGTTTCATTTCCGCCTTGCTGATTAAATCCGTTATAGCCTGTACAGCCGTATGGTCCCCTGTCTGCTCCATCGCTTCACGCAGCGGAAGCAGAGGTTTGGCCATTTCTTTTGGGTAATCTGTTCTGGACATGACTGGCCTTCCCCCTGGCTCCTCTAATTTGACATCCGTTTCGACGTCTATCTCTTTTACAACATTTATTTTAACATTATCAAGTTTGAATTTGAACGGTTGGAATTGAATATACATACATGAACATATAAATTCTATAATCTA
>NZ_ANHX01000009.1 GCF_000316035.1 Paenibacillus sp. PAMC 26794 | reverse complement strand
CTCCACCCGCATAGCGGGTGGTTTTTTGTTTCGCGCGTTTCACGCACTCAACTGGCTAAAGCCATAAAAAAAATAAAACCGAACAAGTCGGTTTTATCTCTAAGTACGTTCTATACTCGGTATTTAACAAAATGCTTACGCCAAGTGTCTGTTGCATGAATGCGATGCGATCACTTTTACCACAACGATCCTCATGACATTAATACAACAGAACCAATAGTGTAATCACTTCTTATGAAACTGCGTTCTCCATAGAAGGCAGCAAGATTTCAAATACTTGTCCATGTTGCAGAATTGTAATGTCTCTGCCTTTGTCTCTCATAACAACAACTTCTGGTTTAACGGACATACGCTCCAGATAATGTTCAGGCACGTCGCCAGAGTGGCTTACTGTGATGCCTTCTACTTCTTTTTCTTCATTTTCAGCCATTTCCTGTTCAACGATTTGTTCAAAGATATCGGAGAAGGCCTCAAAATTGTCAGTGTACACGGAAATGCATTTCATGATTATTCATCCTTTTCTGCTCATTAATTTATTTTTCGTTTTCGGGTGGTGACACGTTCCTTATCTTTCCTGATTTGGGACGTTTTCATACGTTTTTTTCCTTCCCTGCATATGTCCAGCAATGGACAGATATGACACGCAGGGTTCTGTGCCTTGCAATGGTAGCGTCCAAAAAATATAAACCGGTGGTGAGTTAAAGTCCACTCGTCCCGGGGTACGCGCTTCATTAGTTTCTTTTCGACTTCAAGTACGGAGTCATCCCAACCTGCAAGCGCCAGCCGCTTGGATACACGTTCAACATGAGTATCTACCGCAATTGCTGGTACTCCAAACGCATTGGAAACAACTACATTCGCGGTTTTCCGCCCGACACCTGGTAGCGTCACAAGCTGATCATGTTCCTGCGGTACATCACCGCCATACTGCTCTATTAAAATTCGGCACATGTTCTGAATATGCTTGGCCTTGTTCCGATACAAACCGATTCGCCGAATATCCTGTTCCAACTCTTCGAGAGGAACCTCCAGATAATCTGCTGGGCTTCTGTACTTCTGGAACAAATCTGCGGTTACCTTGTTAACCGTTTCATCGGTGCACTGGGCAGACAAAAGGACAGCTACCGTCAATTCAAATGCATTGCTGTGATTTAATTCGCAATGTGCATCAGGAAACATTGCTTCCATAGTTTCGAGTATATGTCTAACCGTCGCTGCATTCATGAAGAGCTACCTCCCACAAAATGACTCCACTCTACGGAGCCTTACTTCGAAGCTTCATCCGAGTACTTTGCGGGGACCTCAAAAAGCTTGCAAAAAAAACGTCTTGATGCGGGAAAGATCCCGTATCAAGACGGTCATTCTTTTGATCCTCGAAAAGAAACGATTACTGTTTTTGAATCTCCAGAATAACATTGTTCAGGAGATACAATACAATATTATCATTATCTCTGAGAGATTGCACGCTTAAAGTATTGTCACCCTGGTGAACAAATACACTTGATCCGAGTGCAAAACGATAGTTGGTGTCTGCTGTCGTTTCACGTTTAACCAAAATCTGGTTACCAACGCCATCATAAGACCAGAATTGTTTGCTCATGACAGTTAGTACTCTGAAGCGTGTGGAATTATCCGTATCTTTTGTCATTTCCACACGATCCCCGACCGTAAGACTCGTCAGTGAAGTTAATGTGGAGCCAGATTTTACGACTTTAACAGAACCGCTAACAGGCACGGTTTCAGTCTGGCCGTTAAACTGCTTGAGCGTCACGGATGAAGCATCCACCGCTGTAACTTCAGCCAGCGTACGCTTCACGACTTGAACCGCTTTTGGCGTAGCCCCTTCAAACGTTACATTAATCAGGTTGCCTGCTGTCAGTTGTGAAGGTGTGATCGTCTGACCACTCTCTCCTGTCAGTACCGCTTGATCCACGTAGAACTGACTTGTCAACAGATCGGATTTTACTCGAATACGACTATTTGCTTCCAAGGCAACCACTTCGAATTGAGCCACAGTGTTCAGTGCAACCTTCTGCACTACATCCTGATTTGCTCCAAGCGTTAGGGTCACTTTGTCACCAATCTTCAAATCTCCCAGACTTGCGCCCGATTTGTTATAGATCTCAACCGTAGGTAAGGTAGTGTAAGGCACTGTAATCGTCTGATTACCAGACAACAAACTGATTTTTCTGCCCGATGTGTCAATATTGCTGATCGTACCTTCGTACTTGTAAATCACTTTAACGGACAACGCACGTGTTCCCACATAGGTCAGATCCAATTTGCGACCATCATTTAAAATCGACTCCAGACCAGCGAGTGTAGGTTTGGTCGTATTGTAGTCCAGTTTGGTTTTTTCGTCCAATGTAAATACAAACGGTTTTTTGTTGTTGTCCAGTACGGTAAGTACCTTTGTTTTGCTGTTGTAAGATACAACCGTTACTCCGCTCATAGGTTCCATTTGACGTCCAATCACCTGAATACGTGTTACCTGATCGTCAGAGTTCAATGACAACTCCACCTGATCACCGTTCGTTGCATCTGTGATGAGATCATTGAGCGTCGCATCCTGAATACCATTAATAATAACTTCCGGCTTTTCAGTCAGCAGTTTCGCCTCAAGGGAACCCCCTTCACGTTTGAACGTTAACGTGGACTGGTTGCCACCGATCTCAACCAATGTTCCGCGCACAGATTGCTCCACACCTTGAGACAATGTGATAGTTTGCAAAACACTGTCCTTTACGGTGTATTTCACGGCACTGCCGGCTTTGAGATCAGCCACTGACATGATGCGGTTTTGATATGTGATAAGCAGATTGTCATTGTATGCAAACTGCTCTGTAGCACCCGCTGCATTGACAAGTTTGATCGTTTTTCCAGAAGTGGATACTTCAGCAATTACGCCATTGTCACTCTTGTTAACAATGCCGGATTTCACACGAATAGCGACTGTTTTTTTGTCAGCCGAGAACGTCTCACGCTGTACTTCAATGATGCTATCTGCCGTAATATCGGACAGCTTGATTGCATTACCATTCTGATCGATGAATGCAGTTGCCTCATCATAACTGTACGTTTCGTAATTCTCGCCCACAAAGATACCAATTTTATTACCAGACAATGAACGTGCAAATGTACCTTCAACACTTTCCACCTGCGGTGTAGCATCAACGACTTCCACATAGGAAGCCCCACCTGCCGAACCTACAACCATAACTTTCGTATATAGTTTCACATCTGTGGCGGAAGCACGAGTCTCACTGTCTTTCGTAAAGTAAGGCGTACTGCTGTTCACTGCGAAGTTAACGGCTTTGCCGTCCACAACCAGCGTGATCTGCCCATCTTTCAATCCTGTCACATAACCCGTGGATGTGTTCGGGTACGTTGTATCCGTTAACGATTCACCACGACTGAAGAAGGTAGCCAGTTGAGCACGGGTTACGGAACCGGTTGGATTGAATTTGTTGCCTTCCACACCTTTGGCCAGATCCAGGCTAACAGCCAGATTGACATAACCTTTACCGCTTTCGGAAATACTTGCATTATCAGCAAATCCGGTAGATTGATTATTTTGTGCCTTCGCTTCAGCTTCCTTGTCCAATGAACGGATTAACAATTTCGTAATCCATTCCCGTGAAGCCGGCTTTTGACCCCAGGAGGTCTTGGATACATCCACCGTTGATTCTTCCGTTTTGTCAATCAGTCCCAGTTGAAGTGCCAGCGCGACATATGGCTTGAAATAATTTCCCACTTCCATGTTTGTCGGTAATGCCGCAGCCGTGTCGGTTTTCAACTGGCCCTCTTGATTCATAAAACGGATTGCCATCGTTACAGCTTCTTGCTGTGTTACCGCGTCTCCTGGACGGAACAGGCCGTTGTTACCGAGAAGAATACCTTGATATGCCAGTTTGTACACATGTTTTTCAGCCCAGTATCCGACCTTGATGTCACTGAACAAACCAGTTGGTGCAGCCGTATTTGTTATTGCAGCAGTCTGATCCTGCCCCGTTTCTGTTGATTCTGCTGCCATGGCAGCTCCGCCGGCGCTAAGGGCCATCATGCCTGCAAGCACGGCTGATACTACTTTTTTAGAGTGTGATGTATGGTTATATTTAAAAGTCACCTATGATTCCCCTCTCTCATGTAAAACGACCCATATTCCGTGGATTCACGGTACAAGAGCATGCTGTACAGCCTATTCGGATCTTGTCATTGGATGTTCAAGATCCACATGGCCCATCAGACTCTCAATCTGCTGACCATCCACCAGTAAATCAAGTGATTTCACTTCATCAAACTGGAAGAACGTTTGTTTTAGAGCATCCAGCGCATAAGATTCTCCACCTGCTCCAAGACGTGCCGTATCTGGCATATGAATATCCAGCGTAAGAGCTCCATCCTTGAACTGAACAGACTTCAATTCAATTTCTTTAGACCACAGCGGAACAAGTTTAGCATCTTTGCTCTGTTGCAGTGATTCAAAGGCAGCTTTATATTTGGCATCATCCGATGCGTATGAAATCTCTGCCGAAGCTTTGTGCAACTCCAGTTCTTCTTCATCCGTATAGAATACAGTGATCGTTTTCTTTTCATTACTTTCGGAAGTTGCCGGCTTCTCCGTAGACGTTTCGCTTGGCGGAGTAGTTGTAGTCGTTTCCTCCGAACTGCCTTCCGTCGATTCTGTAGGTGTTGTGTTCTCTTCAGGATCAGCAGTTACCGGTTCGGTAATTGTTTCGCCTTCAACCTCGGTCACATTGTTTTCAGTTCCTGCGCCTTGCGTCTGATTCGGAGCAGCTGTTGGCTTGCTTCCACATCCAGCAGCAACTGCCATAACCGTTACCAGCAAGGCTGCAATCCATATTTTCTTGTTCATTCTAACTCCGCCTCCTCAACATAAGGGCTTGTCCCTTATTTAATTCCCAGATACTCCTTGATTCCTGCAACAATGCCTTTGGCAACACTGTTCTGGAAACTCTCAGTGAACAGGGCTGCTTCGTCGCTCTTATTGCTAAGGAATCCACCTTCCAGCAGAACTGCTGGCATTGTCGTTTCACGGGTCACATGGAGACTTGCCGTTTTCACTCCACGATCTTTCAGTCCGGAAGACTGCAAAAGATACTTGTGCATCACTGTAGCAAGTGCTTTGCTGTTGGAGCGTGTATAGAATGTCTCTACACCGTTCGCAGCAGTAGGGCCACTGTTAGCATGAATGGAGATGAAAATATCCGCTTTTATGTCTTGTGCAATCTTCACACGTTCTTTCAATGCCAAAAATGTATCATCGCTGCGCGTTAACACAACGTCAATTTTGGATTCTTTTTTCAACAAGGCTTCCACTTTCAGAGCCATTGCCAGATTGAAGTCTTTTTCGCGTTTACCAGTTACACCGATTGCCCCAGGATCCTGATCTCCGTGACCTGCATCGATAACGACAACTTTGTTGCCATTATTACCAACTGGAGGAGCAGGTGTACCACTTTGATTGTCGAGGTTAATCATGACCAGTCCGGAATCATTTTGCACACTGTACCCTTTTGAACTGGACAGATCGATCACAAAACGAATTGTAGATGGACTGTTGCTGTATAACGAGTAACGAATCTTAGACACATCCGGATAGCCGCTAACGACGAGTTGTCCATTCTGGTTGCTGTCTAGAGCCTGTCCTTCACTGAATGAATCAGCAAATGCGGTATTCGGCAAGTCTATAACGATTCGATCTGGTCCTGTCATCGTGAAGACGTTCGGCTTCGTACTTCCGCTTGTTGCGATCATGAGGCGGTTGTCGCTGAAGCTGATGCCGTTCACCAGTACAAGACCTTCCTGATCCGATCCCCCGCCATTATTGCCAGAGTTCGGAGGAGTGGTTGTCCCGTTTCCGGAACCTGAATTCTGGGTAACTAATGTTACCGTCTTCGTGGTGTTGTTCCAACCCACCTTAAGACCCATTTCCTCACCAATAAATCGGAGAGGCACGAGTGTAGTACCGTTTTTAACGAGTGGCGGGGCATCCAGGTTTACGTTACTGCCGTTCACCGTTGCCGTCTTCTGTCCAACAATCATCTGCATGGCAGTGTTGTCTTTGCTGATAGTCACCGTTTGCGTTTGCTGCTTCCACTCCACGCTATATCCAAGATTTTCGGACACAACCCGGATCGGAACCATCACCTTGCTGTTGATAATTTCCGCTTTTGTATCCGATGGCTGTACGATTTCTTTTCCGTCTAGGATAATTTTCGTGTCTGTTGCTGCGTGACTATAGCCCGGGAATACGAGCCCAAAGACAAATAACAGTACCAAAAAACCGAACTTCTTCATCCTTCACCCCTACCATTCTCATATTTTTTTGCCGCATGTTGTCATTTTCCAACTCCGACTGACCGCTTGGGCATTACCAGACACCTATTAGACGCCCCTCGCTCTCAAAAGTTGCGAATATATTCCAACATAACAGAAAAAAAACGTTGTCAGATCAAGCTTTTTTTACATTTTAATGCCTTCTTTTTTCCTTATTTATCAAATATACATCTCTAAACAACGTACTATCCTAACCTTCATATTTGCGCACAATTCAATTTACAGTCCCAAAAATTCAACGATTCCGTCCACAATCGCCTGTGCACATTTATTCTGATAATCCTCAGTAAGCATCAGCGCTTCATCCGTAGGATTACTAAGAAATCCTAGTTCAAGGAGGACTGCAGGCATAGTTGTTTCCCGGGTCACATGCAGACTTGCCGTTTTGACTCCCCGATCCTTGAGTCCTGTTACCGGCAACACATATTTGTGAAGAGTATCAGCCAATGTCTTGCTTTCTTTACGACTGTAGAGCGTTTCAATGCCGTTTGGTACCGGTGTAGTGAATTTGTTTCCATGAATGGATACAAAAACATCTGCCTGATTCAATTCAGCAATATCCACACGCTGTTTGAGCGAAAGTTCTGTATCATCCTGGCGTGTAATGACCGTTTGAATATTTGGGTATTGTTGAAGGACTGCCTGTACCTTAAGCCCTACAGCCAGATTGAAATCCTTCTCATAAGCTCCTGACAAACTCACTGCACCCGATTGACGACCACCATGTCCCGGATCAATGACCACAATCGTTTTACCATCATTGGTAGGTGCTGCCGGTTGGCTTGTCGGTTCTCCACTCGTGGCTGTCAGGTCAACGAGCAAGACATTGTTATCTCCAACAGACCATTTGGCTGTAGCCGTCTGATTCAGATCCAGAACGACACGCACGGTAGAAGGCGATTTACTGAACATGGCATACCGGACTTTGGAAACTATCGATGAATCCGTAACGAGAATCTGTCCACTGCCATCCGGATTAGATGCTTGTCCCTGAATGAATTCCTGAGAGAATGTCGCTGCAGGCAGATCAACAATAATACGGTCTGGCCCACTAATTCTGGATACTTTGGGGCTAATATTACCGTTTGTCACTACAATCAAGCGATCTCCGCTGAAGCTGATGCCTTGAAGTTCTGTCAGACCGTCCGGGACAGGCGTCTCGACGGGGTCACTGTCACCTTCCGTTCCAACTACTGGAGGAATACTAAATAGGCTTACTGTCTTGGTTCCATTGTCCCAACCAACACGCAGACCCATGCCTTCCCCGACAAAGCGTAACGGAACAAGCGTCGTTCCCTGTTTGATGAGTGGGGGCGAATCCAGATTCACCACGTTTCCATTCACTGTAGCTGCATCTTTACCAGCCGTCATTTGGATCATGCTGTTTCCTTTTTGAACCTGGACTGACTGAGTTTCCTTCTCCCACTTCACCTTATAACCCAGGTTCTCGGATACAATTCGAATTGGAACCATGACCGTTTTCCCGATATTCTCTGCAGGTGCACCCGTCTGCTGGTTAATGGTTACACCGTCGAGTACAATCGAGGGAGTGGTGTCTGCATGGGCCATGACTGGGAATAAACACAGGAACAGAAGAAAAACGACTGCTGCCGACCATTTTTTCATACCTCATCCACCATTCTTTTTGTCTTTTGAACATCCGACCTGATTCTCTGCAGCGTAACATCAAAGACGCTATGTAACCTTCCATAATCTACTAATCAGTTTATCAGATATTGTCCCTTCATCCGGTTACAACGTTGTCATATTCAGTCGGAAATAAGATTAAAAAGCAGATCACATTCAAGAACATAATCTCTTTTACATGAATGTATATGGATTCCGTATCCATGATGTCATAAATTGACGATATTCCATCTATTAATGCAACTTCAAAATATACATATATCGGAACAGGAAGTATTGCAAAAAAAATGATCCAGAGAACTGAAGATGACAGGGATTATTGAAGTATTCAGCCAAGAAGAATCAGGAGCTCTATGTATAGATGACTCATTAAGTTAATTTAGCTTCTGATATTAAAAAAAAGCTTCTGTCTCACCGATGGGAACAAGGTCCCTTTGGCGAGGCAGAAGCTTTCTGCTATGCAATACTTTAACGATTAACCGAACAGTTTTGCCGCGTGGCGTTGTTCGTAAGCAGCGATTTCATCATCATGTTGAAGAGTCAGACCGATATCGTCCAGTCCTTGCAACAGGAATTGACGACGATGCTCATCCAGATCAAAATCGATATGCAGTCCGTATGCATCAGTAATCGTTTTATTTTCCAGACTTACATTCATCTCATAGCCTTCATGAGTCGCTGTACGTTGGAACAAGTCTTCAACTTGCTCTTCTGACAGCTTGATTGGCAAGATTCCGTTCTTAAAGCAGTTATTATAGAAGATGTCTGCATAAGATGGAGCGATGACACAACGGAATCCATAGTCCAGAATCGCCCATGGCGCATGCTCACGGGAAGATCCACAGCCAAAGTTGGCACGTGAGATCAGGATGGATGCCCCTTCATAACGAGGTTTGTTCATTTCGAAGGAAGCAATATTGTTGCCCTCTTCATCAAAACGCCATTCATAGAACAAAAATTGTCCAAATCCGGTACGTTCAATCCGTTTCAGAAACTGTTTCGGAATGATTGCGTCTGTATCTACATTGACCCGGTCTACCGGTGCAACGATGCCTTGTAATGTTTTGAATTCTTCCATATTAAACGTTCTCCCTTCTGTCTGTCATAGATTAGATCGCTGCTTCTGTTTTGAAATTCCAATCCCGTACGTCTACAAAGTGACCCTTAACCGCTGCTGCTGCTGCCATTGCCGGAGATACCAGGTGCGTACGTCCTCCGCGTCCTTGGCGTCCTTCAAAGTTACGGTTGGACGTCGAAGCACAACGTTGTCCTGGCTTCAATACATCCGGGTTCATCGCCAGACACATACTGCATCCCGCATCACGCCATTCAAATCCGGCTTCCGTAAAGATTTTATCCAAACCTTCTTGTTCAGCCTGAATTTTAACACGTCCTGAGCCTGGTACAACAATTGCTGTAACCTGACTGGATACGGTGTGACCTTTAGCCACTTGTGCTGCTGCACGCAGATCTTCGATCCGTCCATTGGTGCAAGAACCGATAAATACATAATCAATTGGAATCTCGGCGATTGGTGTTCCCGGTTCAAGTCCCATATATTCAAGCGCTTTTTCAGCCGCTTTGCGTTCGTTTTCTGTAGGCAATTCAGCCGGAACAGGAACTTTCGAAGAAATGTCGGTTCCCATACCTGGGCTTGTTCCCCAAGTTACTTGCGGAATCAATGTCTCCACATCAATTTCAACCACATGGTCGAACTCGGCACCTTCATCTGTTACAAGTTGTTTCCAACCCTCTACAGCTTCATCAAACTTCGCATCCGCTGGTACGTACTCACGTCCACGCAGATATTCGAATGTTGTTTCATCCGGAGCGATCAATCCTGCTCTTGCTCCACCTTCGATGGACATGTTGCAGACCGTCATACGCTCTTCCATGCTCAACTCACGGATGGATTCGCCTGTGTACTCAATAACATAACCTGTTGCAAAGTCTGTACCGTATTTGGCGATGACAGCGAGGATCATATCTTTAGCGGTTACACCCCGGTTACGTTTGCCAACAAAACGAACTTCCATCGTTTTGGCTTTTGCTTGTTGCAAACATTGAGTTGCCATAACGTGCTCAACTTCACTTGTTCCGATTCCGAATGCCAGTGCGCCAAACGCACCGTGTGTGGACGTATGACTGTCACCACATACAATCGTTTTACCCGGGTGAGTCAGACCCAGTTCAGGTCCCATAACGTGTACAACGCCTTGATCAATCGTGTCCAGATCATACAATTTCACGCCGAAATCACGGCAGTTTTGCGAAAGTGTATCAATTTGTTGTTTGGAGATAGGATCTGTAATGTTGAAACGGTCTTTCGTTGGAACGTTGTGGTCCATTGTCGCAAATGTCAGTTCAGGGCGACGAACTTTACGTCCGCTCAGACGAAGACCTTCAAATGCCTGTGGAGAAGTTACTTCGTGCACCAGATGCAGATCGATATACAGAATGCTTGGTTTGCCTTCTTCTTGATGAATTACGTGATTTTCCCAAATTTTCTCAAACATCGTTTTTTTACTCATCATTTTCACCTCATTATAAGTTCGGTCCTTGGAAGAGCCTCTGTTTTCTTTAAAAAGTGAAGCTCTTGAATGACATAAATATATCACCCTGTCCTTCATTGTTCCAAGATATAATATCTATAGATGTAATAGGTTTAACCTATGATGAGAGAAAGACAAATAAACCACTGCTTATCACAGAGGTTTCAATTGATAACAATTATCATTATCAGATAAGTCTTATACTACGTTTCCGCTGCTTCGCTGTCAATGCTTTTTATCTATAACATAAAAAAACAGCCCTGAATCCAGAGCTGCTTTGCTAGTTTCTGTTATAAAATGAAAATTATCATATCGACGACTTCTATAGAGAGTACTTGTCCGACTACTGTATTACAAACCGTTATTCGCAATCACATCTTTGTACCAATAGAAACTCTTCTTGCGTTTTCTCTCCAGTGTTCCATTGCCGTCATTATCCTGATCTACATAAATAAAGCCATATCGTTTCTCCATCTCTGAAGAAGAATAACTAATCAGATCAATCACTCCCCAACTGGTATAGCCCAGCAGTTCAACACCGTCCAGAATCGCTTCATGCATCTGTTCAATGTGAGAGCGGAAATAATCAATACGATAATCATCCTGAATGCTACCATCAGCTTCAATCGTGTCTACCGCTCCAATCCCATTTTCAACGATAAACAAGGGCACCTCATAACGGCTATACAGTTCATTCAGTGAGATGCGCAGACCTACCGGGTCAATCTGCCAGCCCCAATCATTCGTTTGGAGATACGGGTTCTTCACCCCTCCAGTTGTATTGCCACTCACCTGCTCCAATCGGTCGCCATCCACACTGGATACCAGGGACATATAATAACTGAATGAGATAAAGTCCACAGTGTGTACTTTCAGAATCTCCTCATCCCCCGCAAGCATATCGAGGTTAATCCCTTTTTCGGCAAAAAATCTCTTCGTAAAGTATGGATACGCTCCCCGTACCTGTACGTCCGTAAACATAAGATTGAATTGATTATCCCGGGAAGCAACGAGTACGTCTTCGGGATTACATGTATGAGCGTATGTCGTCAGTTTGGTAAGCATACATCCAATCTGAGAGTCAGGAATGATCTCATGACAGTATTTCACTGCGAGCGCACTCGCTACAAATTGATGGTGCAACCCCTGATATACAGCCTTCTCCACATTTTCGAAACGCTCCGGAACAATACCACCACTCGTAAACGGATGACGAACAATGCTGTCAATTTCATTAAATGTAATCCAATACTTCACTTTGTCCTTATAACGGGTGAACACGGTTTTGCAAAAGTGAACAAAATACTCGACGACTTTCCGATCCGTCCATCCACCATGGTGATTCACCAGATACATCGGCATTTCATAATGCGATAACGTAATCAATGGTTCGATCCCTTGTTTCAGCATGCCATCAATAACACGGTCATAGAACTGTAAACCGGCTTCATTCGGCTCTGTTTCGTTGCCATTAGGGAAAATTCGGGTCCATGCAATGGATAGTCGCAACGTTTTGAGTCCCATCTCTCCAAACAGGGCGAGATCCTCCTCGTAACGATGGTAGAAATCAATGCCTCTGCGTTTCGGATATTCTCTATCCGAGGTAGACGTCATCGCAGCCTTGATCTGTTCTTCATTAATGGCATTATGTTTCTTATACTCACTCTTGGCTACACCTTTTCGATAGATAGCAATGTCGGCTGTAGATAGACCTTTGCCACCCACATTCCACGCTCCTTCTGCCTGATTGGCAGCTATTGCCCCTCCCCATAGAAAATCTTCTGGAAACGTTCTTGTTGTATTGGTCATTGTGTATTCCTCCTTGGATTATCTCTGTGACTCTTTCATTCTTGCTCAATTGCGACTCATGACCCGATTGATATGAATAATCAAATACATCATCTCTTCATTGGAGATCGTATGTTCAAACCGGGCTTCAATATAATCCTTGATTAGCAGTACGCAGGCTTCTTCCTGTGGATATTTGCTTGCGATCTGCTCAAAGAGCTCATGATCCTGTGTGTTTAAGGTTTTATGCTCAAAAAGCCGTTGAATGAAGAACTGCAGATGGGTCAAAAAGCGTGAATAGTTAATGCTGTGTGTATCCAGCTCCACTTGATAGTGAATTTTAATAATATTGAGTACATCCTTGACTGTATTGGTCATCATCATGACCTGATTCATATTGTCATCATTCTGCTGCGCATTAACGAGATGAAAGGCGATATTCGCCGCTTCCTCTTCGGGCAGGGAAAGACCAAGCTGTTTTTGAATGAGAGACAGGCCATGCAACCCGATGCTGAACTCCTGCGGGTAGAACTTTTTAACTTCCCACAGCATTCGGTTCTGGATCGTCATATTGTCCTTGAATCGCTTCATGGCCATATACAGGTGATCCGTTAATGCAACATAGAGATGATCACTCAGATGGCGGGACAATGTATGTTTGGCGTGAGAGATGATTTCATCAGCCAGAATCAGATATTCTTTTGGCGTTTCCTTCATCAGGGCGGTGAGATCCGAAGAGATCGTTTCATTTTCAAGGACATAGATCTTCTCGATCTCATCCTCCCCCACGGCATCTCCCGGTTTGCTCCTGTAGCCGATGCCCTTTCCCATCACAATAATTTCCTTATCATCCTCACTACGTCTGGCAAGAACAATGCTCGAATTCAGTATTTTTATGACTTCCATATCAGGCTGCCTGCCTTTCATTCATATTTCAGCTAGTTATAACACCGTAATTAATGGTTTCCCCGGTCCTGTTGTCGCCGCAGTTTCATTGCCCAGTATCTCCAGATAATCCGATGAATTGGTCACAATTACAGGGGTCGTAGTGTCATAACCTGCGGCTTGTATCGCTTCAAGATCAAATTCGATCAGGAGCTGACCATGAGAGATCTGTTCTCCTTCGTTCACTTTTACATCAAAATGCTGGCCTTTCAGTTTCACCGTATCCAATCCGACATGAATCAGAAGTTCTACCCCCTCTACCGATCTCAGACCGATGGAATGTTTGGTACGGAACACCGTCTCAACGGTACCATCAAACGGAGCAAACACCTTCCCAACACTTGGCTGAATGGCCATACCTTGTCCCATGGCTTCTTGCGAGAAGGCCTCATCCTTCACCTCTCTTAGAGGCAGAACTTTACCTTCCAATGGAGCAAACACCACTTTTTTGGACTTCATGCCGGAAGCCGAAGTTTGCGACTGAGAATCCATACGGACTGGAGAAACGGGCTCAGCAGATGGCTTACCCGCTTTACCAGACTCCGCACTTGCTGCTGTATCTTGAAACCCGATAAGGAACACGCCTACAAAGGCAATAACGGAAGAAATCGCAACCGTAATCAGGGCATATAAAATATTGTTGGGATCATCACTGACAAAGATCGGCAATGTGGCAAGACCAGGGCCAACTGCTGTATACGCCTTCAGATTGACGATTCCCGCGAACATGCCCGCCGCACCTGCGCCAATGAGGCATGCCAAAAATGTCTTTTTCAAACGGAGATGCACCCCGTAGATTGCTGGTTCAGTAATCCCGAACATACCGGAAATTCCGGCAGAAAGAGCGATCTGTTTCATTTTTGGGTCTTTCGATTTGAAAGCTACAGCGAGTGACCCTCCCCCTTGTGCCATATTGGCAGCAAGCATTGAAACGAGGAACAGCGTCTCGTAACCTGGTGAAGCAATTGCACCAAAGATCACAGGATAAAACACTTTGTGCATCCCAAACATCACGATAAATGGCATCAACATCGACATAATAACGACAGTTACCCAGCCGACTTTATCCTGTATCCAGAAGACAGCCTCCGACATTCCTGTTCCGATATATGTGCCTAATGGACCAAGTGCAATCAATGAAATGGGGGCAACGATCAGGATAACAATGAGCGGCTTCAAAAATATTTTCACAGGACCGGGTGATACTTTATCAGCGAAGCGTTCAATATACGACATAAACCAAACGGTCAAAATAATTGGGATAACGGAAGTGGCATAAGCCACATTTGGTACATTCATACCAAGGAAATACACCGGTTCCTCTCCACCCAGAAGACCAATCATGTTTGGATGAAGCAAAACGCCTCCCAGTAATACGGCTATATATGGATTGGCCTTGAACTTGTTTGCACTTGAGAAGGCAAGCAGCATAGGCAGGAAATAAAAGCCTGCATCCGCGATCGCGTTCAAAAATACGTAAGCCTGATCTTCCTTTGCCATAATCCCGAAAACGGTAGCCAGCAACAGCAGAGCTTTGAGCATCCCAGAAGCTGCGATAGCCGGAATAATCGGTTGGAAGATGCCTGCGACGATATTGGCAAAGGCATTAAACAGAGCCTTGGGACTGTAATCCCGCTGAGGCTTAACCTCATCACTGGCCGTTTCCGTGCTTATTAACGGAGCCAGTTCGTTATATACATAACTTACATCATTACCAATGATGACCTGATATTGCCCGCCACTATCCACGGCTCCTATAACTCCATCCAACCGTTTGATCTCTTCTGTATTGGCAAGCTTTGAATTCTTAAGTGTAAAACGTAATCTTGTTGAACAATGAATTACTTGATTGATGTTATTATTTCCACCTACATGCTCCAAAATTTCCTGAGCCAACTTTTTGGAATTCATAACGACACCTCCGCCATTTCTTCTTGATGGGAACAAAAAAAGACCTAAAAAGGGTAGGAAAAAGAAACTCTTCCCACCCAATCTAGGTCTTGCCTGCCGAACAGTAACACGCCATCGTTGGATGAATGTTATTCAATTATGTGAACGAAAAAGAATATGAACATTTGAAATGTATTCTTACTAAAGCTTGAAGCTGTCACAATATGAAAACGTTGATTTTGTTTTACCCGGGTAAGTGGTTCTTATTAAGCGTTTTCAAAATCAGTATATCAACTCTTCTGATGGAGTGCAAGCGGTTAAGCGAAATTAATGATTTCTTCATCTGTAATGATATAATGGTGGCATAAAGAAAGGAATGACCAATGACGATGGAATTCAGACAACTTCAATATACGCTGCAAATTGCGGCCGAACGCAATTTCTCCCGGGCAGCCGAGAAGCTGCATATTGCCCAGCCTTCATTAAGCCAGCAATTATCCAAATTGGAAAAAGAATTGGGTGTACTCCTTTTTCAGCGTAATACAAGTACCGTGGAGTTAACCCATGCCGGTGTTACGTTTGTCGAGCAAGCCCAAAAGATCGTAGATGCCGTAGAGCTATTGCGTCAGGAAATGTCAGACATCTCCCAGCTGCGCAAAGGTAAAGTCGTTGTGGGCAGCATGCCGATCACTGGCTCACACTTGCTCCCACACGTGCTTCCAGCGTTCCAACAAGCTTATCCCGAGATTGAGGTTACCTTGTTGGAAGACTCCGGGCTTACGCTTGAGAAATTGACAGCAAGCGGCAAAGCAGATCTCAGTCTGTTATCTCTTCCTTTACAAGAGCCAAGTCTCGCCTACGTTGCCATTGGAGAGGAAAAGATTGATCTGGCAGTTCCCCCGAATCACCCTTTGGCAAGCAGGGCAGATCCGGAGCATCCGCTTCCTGTGCGAATTGAAGAGCTTCGGGATGAACCCTTTGTTGTATTGAAAAAAGGACAGGGCTTCCGCAAACTTACATTTGATCTCTGTGAGCAGGCTGGTTTTGATCCCCAAGTTGTGTTTGAAAGCACCAATATTGAAACTGTTCAGTCACTGGTCGCCACTGGTATGGGCATTACACTGGTTCCACGCTTTATCGCCCGTGCGCCGCGCAGTGAGTTCGTGCCTGTGTATGTGCCACTTGCTGAGCCTACTCCCAGCAGAACACTAGTTGTGGCTTATCGTCAAGGAAGAGTACTGTCGAAAGCAGCCGAGGCATTCATCCATACGTTTCAACAAACCGTGGCCGAACTGTCAAAGGGAGACTAATAAATTTCTCCTATGGGTATGGGGACATTTCATACTGAACCAAAACAAAAGCTTGACCCTTATGGGCCAAGCCTTTGTCATATACTCGTTTCCCGCATCCGCAGGATAGAGTTCTTACATTGCAATCATAGTAACTGGTTCCAGTACAATGTTGCTTGTTAAGTTGTTAGCTACAATGCTAATTTATAATGTTAACGTAGAAACGTACATAAGAAAACTTCATGTTTGGCGGTTTATTTACGCAAATTACGATCGCTTGTCAGCCTGTTTTGCTGATTCATTACACGGCCTTCGTCCTGAACAGTTGAATCAGGGGGTGATAGCCCTCCTGCTCCATTCTCTAAGAATGCCCTTAAGTGATCTTCCCTTGTGTTATCCTGTTCCAGTCTCCTGAGCGTATCTTTCACATGGTTGTCCATTGATTGATCATCCTCCTTGGTGACGGGATAGTTATCATTACCCGCGTCCTGGAAGAATAAACACTTTTTCTGAAGAATTTTATTTCAATTTTTATTTTTCGCCAAAATAAACGCCAGGTCGACGGTCCTCAAATACGGGAATACGTCCGCGAACCTCATCTACCAGAGATGGACGAATAATTCCGGTCACGATCTCTTCCCCTTCGCCACCTTCAGCCACAATCTCACCCCAAGGATCAATGATGAGAGAATGTCCGAAAAATTCGGTCTCTCCCCCTTTACCTACACGGTTACAGGCGATCACATACATCTGATTCTCAATGGCTCGTGCCGTAAGTAACGTACGCCAGTGGTGCAGACGAGGGTTCGGCCATTCGGCCGGTACAATCAATGCCTTGGCACCATTTAAAGCAAGGGTGCGGGCAAGTTCCGGAAACCGGATGTCGTAACAGATCGAAGCACCTGCTGTAAGACCATTCTGTAATTCAAAGATTTCAGGCTCCGCACCAGGCTGTAAATATTTCTCCTCGTCCATCAGACGGAACAAATGTAATTTATCGTATCGTGTTACCTGTTTTCCTTCACGATCATAAGCGTACATTGTATTGTATATTTGACCATCCCGTTTCTCAGCAATTGAACCGCCAACGATGGATATTTGATGTTTTTGAGCAAAAGCAGACAGCCATTCCCGAGATTTCTGGCCTTCCGGGTCAGCGAGTTCATGAATTTGAGCTAAAGCGTATCCGGTATTCCACATCTCAGGTAACACAGCCAGCCCCAGATCCGGATATTGTTCTACCGCACGCTCAAGCAATGTCTGCATATGTTTATGATTGGCCTCAGGGTCTCCGAGCTGAATATCGCCCTGAATCAGGGCTACACGCATTTCTCCCTGTTGTTTTTCTGTCATGACAAGCACTCCTCTGAACCGTAATACCTGCTATCATAGCTTGATCCTCTTGAGGACTGCAAGCCTGTTTTTGTTATGAACTTGCACACAACAACTCAGGGAGCAGGGTCAGCAATCGATCACTCGTGACCGCATCCCCCGCATTCCAAGTTGACTCCTCCACAGGGTATACCCGCCCATTCTGTACAGCCGGAAGGGCCTGCCAACTGGGACTCTTCATCAGCATATCTGTAGCCTGTCTTGCCACAACTTCCTCAGGCAGCATAACAAATACATGATCTCCCGCATACTGACGTACCGCTTCAGCCGAAATTTCCTTATAGGCTCTGCCTGCCGCAAGTGCTTCCTTCACTTTAGTAACTGGCCTGAATCCCATCGGATGATATAACAATGGCGCCAAACCGATATTGCCCATAACAAATAATCGTGCACCACGATGGTATGTAAATACGGAAGCAGTTTCCCCCTTCTCAATCACAGTATGGATCTTCGCCCACATCTGCTCAGTACGCTCCGCATAGGAGGTTAACCATTGTTCAGCCTGAGGTTGTCTGCCAAACCAGCTGCCCAATCTGCACATTCGTTCTTCCAACGTGGCATGTGAATTGTAAGCAAGCGTAGGTGCAATGCGGTAAAGTTGTTCATACTGCTGTTCATTGCTGCTATCAAAAATAATCAAATCCGGCTTCATGTTAACAGCTGCTTCCACATTAACCGGAGCAACCGCGTCATATGTCTGATCTCCCAGCAACTGAATGCCCAGCATCAGCAGATCCCCAGCGGAATCTCCGTAATACATAATTCGCTCCGGGTTAACTGGAATATTCACATCATGACCCAACCAATCTTGTACCAACGTCTGCTGTTGAATAGATCTGTCATATTGACGAGGAGATAATCCGGTCATTTGGCGAAAACGCCTGCTGAAATAATACTCATCCTTAAATCCCACGCGGCTCGCTATATCCCGAAGCGGTTCATCCGATTTGCGAAGCCATTCCTTGGCATGTTTAATGCGTACATGATTCACATAATCAAGCGGCTTATGTCCCGTGAGTTGTCTGAACAGGGTCGTAAACTGCACAGGTCTGATCTCCGCAAGGCGTGCCAGTTTCTGTACAGTGATTTCTTCAGCATAATGGTCGTCAACATACTGAATCGTACTGTGTAGTCTTGCTTCCATACTCTGTTCCGTCTTGGGAGAAGTGTACCGGGTAATGATCATCTCCATCCATTTTTGGAACTGTGCATTCAAATGACTGTACTCGGCATCTGTTTTATAATTCCGAATGACATACATTTGCTCAAGTAGCCCACTTAACGGAGCATAGGGAAAACCATTCAATTGGTTTCTGTGCTCAAATACAGGGCGGGTAAAGAGCTCAGGATCACCCGTCAGCACATGAATAACATCAAAAGCCATTACGATATATTTCAATTCCGAGTTATTACGATGTTCAATCTGGTACCCCTCTCCCGGAGAAAGCGGATAGACACATCCCGTAGTAAACGGAAACTGTTCATGTCCAATATATAAACGCCCATCTCCTTCTTCGCAGATCAGGAAGGCATGTTTCTCGCAAGCAACTTCCAGCATCACCTGTTCAGGTGGTTCAATTCGTCGTACCAGATGATCCAGCCGAAACATGAATGCTGAAAAGAACAACGCTCCCCCATCGGCATCCAAAGCCTGCATGTCGGTTCACCTCGTTTTTCTAAAATGAGAATAATTATCAATCATTCTTTATGGTCTGATTATAAGCGAGGGATTGTCAATAATCCAGATATGACTTTAATCAGCAAAAAAGAGCGCTCAACGAAAGGTTGAAGGCTCCTTTTACTTTTTAAATCTGCATTACTCAAAGGTGTTACTGCTGCCTCACTAGCTCGTCACCATTATTGAATCATCTGTTTTGGCAGCTCTTGTAACAGCCACTCCCTGGAAAGAGCATCACTAGAAGCTTTTACGATATTAAAACGATATACTTTTCCTTCTTTCACCGCAGGCAGGTTCTTCCAGATTGTACTATCCAGCAATTCCTTGGTGGATTGCTTCGCATCGTCAGTCACAGGATCCAGAATAAATATTCGATCACCGGCAAATTCAGATAATTTTTCAGTCGAAATCTCTACAAATCCCATGTCTTCATCCAATACTTTCTGGATTTCCGCGGTTGGCTTCAGCCCGTCTTTTCCGTATAACAACTGTGGCAATCCTGCACCCGCCATGACAAACAGACGATTCCCGGGATACATGGTGAATACCGAAGCGGTCTCCCCTTCTTTCAATCCGTTCTCATGAAGTTGCGTCCACATCTCTTCAGTCGCTTTTTGATGAGCCGTAATCCAGTCCTCCGCTTCTTGCTTCTTATTCAACAAATCGCCAAGGATACGCATGCGATCTTCTATTAAACCGAACGAATCAAATGTAACCGTGGGTGCAACCTTCGCGATCTGATCGTATTGTGCCTCATCACTGTTCGAGAAAATGATCAGATCGGGATTCAAGGCTAGCGCCTTTTCCACACTGATCGGAAACCCTATATCCTCTGCCTGAGCAACCTGATCATCGTATACGGTTCCCTCTTGACGCAGTATACCTACAGGAACAACACCAAGGGCAAGCAGATCCCCGGTAACTTCTCCATGATAGATGACTCGCTTCGGATTTACAGGGACCTCAACCTCATGACCGGTCCAATCTTTGAATATCCGGGTCTCGCCTTCATTCGTTTCTTCCATTGCAGTCGTGGTCTCTGTCGTTTCTGTGGCTGCTTTGGAATCATCTGCGCCAGCAGCAGGTTTTGCAGCCTGATTTCCACAAGCCAGCAGCAGAATGGATAACCACGTAACCGTAAATAATACTGCCGTATTTCGAATGCCCTTTTTCATTTCTATTTCTCCCCCTATATCATGTGCGTTGTGCAATAAGTTAATGATATTGATTATCATTATCGGATATTATCATAAAACAAGGTATCTCTCATCTCAATGGACAAAACTAAATGAGCACTTTCCGTTTTGTACAATACTCCGCTCTTTGCTCCTATGTACTGTATATTCAAGTGTATTTCCCTCTATACAGCTCGGGATTGGCGTGATAAATTAATGAGAACTATTTGCCATTTTTAATAAACCGGAGTGATGAATCTAATGACCTATTCAGACCATACAACTGCTCGTTCAGCCTTTACGATACCGACCTCTGATGTGATGAAACAGCTGCCAACGCAATTTTTTGCTACCCTTGTTCAAAATGTAAATCGTGAAATCGCAAGTGGACATGACGTGATCAATCTGGGTCAGGGGAACCCGGATACACCTACACCCCCTCATATTGTGAAAACACTGCAAGAGTCGGCTGAGAATCCCCTCTACCACAAATACTCCCCTTTTAGAGGGTACTCTTTCCTGAAGGAAGCTGTCGTCAAACGTTATAAGGAAGATTACAATGTTGATCTGGACCCCGAGACTGAAGTAGCCATTCTGTTCGGAGGCAAAACCGGGTTGGTTCAGTTACCTCAGGTCCTGCTTAACCCCGGCGACACCGTACTCGTTCCAGATCCGGGCTACCCGGATTACTGGTCTGGTATTGCACTCGCCAAAGCAAACATGTCATTTATGCCTTTGCTGGAGTCCAACGCATTCCTGCCGGATTACGAAGCTGTTACAGCCGAAGATCGGGAGAAGGCCAAGCTGATGTTCCTCAACTATCCCAACAATCCAACGTCGGCAACGGCTCCACTTTCGTTCTACGAAGATACGGTTGAATTCGCCATTCAAAATCGAATCGTCATTGCCAGTGATTTTGCTTACGGTGCGATTGGATTCGATGGACATCGTCCCGTAAGTTTCCTGCAAGCCCCTGGTGCCAAAGAAGTGGGCATTGAGTTCTATACGTTATCCAAAACATACAATATGGCTGGATGGCGTGTTGGATTTGCTCTAGGTAATGCAGAGATTGTCTCTAAAATCAATCTGCTTCAGGATCATATCTATGTCAGTCTTTTCGGTGGAATTCAAGCTGCGGCAACGGAAGCACTGACTGGCTCCCAGGAATGTGTGACCTCGCTGGTTTCACGTTACGAATCGCGTCGCAATACGTTTTATGACGCTCTATCCTCCATTGGCTGGCAAGCTTCGAAACCCGCAGGTTCATTCTTCAGCTGGTTGCCTGTACCTGCAGGTTATACCTCAGCTTCATTTGCAGACTTGTTACTGCGGGAAGCCAAGGTGGCCGTAGCCCCAGGTATTGGTTTTGGTTCGCATGGCGAAGGCTATGTGCGCGCGGGACTGCTAAGTGATGAAAACCGATTACGCGAAGCTGCGGAGCGGATTGGTAAGCTGAATTTATTCAAGTAATTTACAGGACGATAACCCCTTTGCATATGCCAAGTTTCCATGGTATGTTATAAGAAATATTGAACGAAACGTGATGACGGGACCAGTAAGAGAATATCAGTCGCGCCCAGAGAGTAAATTCCACCCTGCTGAAAGAATTTACCGCGGCTCTTCTCTGAAACCTACCCCTGAGCGGCCTGTTACGTGCAGGACAGTGCCTTCTGTTACAGGGCATGAAGCCGGATGATCTAATCATCAATAAAGGTGGTACCGCGGAAGTAACGAACTTTCGTCCTTTTTAACTAAAGGGCGGGAGTTTTTTTTGTACCCGCAAAAGCCTGCTCCAGAAGCACTTATTAATCATGTTTAAGGAAGTGAAACCATGACTTCACGTATTGTAGTTAAGATTGGAAGCAGCTCGCTTACAACGGAAGAAGGCGGTCTGGATCGCAGTTCGATCACTTTTTTTGCCGGAGAAATTGCAGCATTGGCTGATCAGGGTCATGAAGTACTTCTGGTCACCTCTGGAGCGGTAGCTGCCGGATTCCGGGAGATCGGTTACCCTCAGCGTCCCAAACAGTTGCATGAGAAACAAGCTGCAGCCGCTGTTGGGCAGGCTTTATTGATGCAGGCATATCAACAGGCTTTTGCAGCGCACCGCGTTACTACGGCGCAAATTCTGTTAACTCGTACAGACTTTCACAGTCGTAAACGCATGGGGAATGCAGGCATGACTGTAGAAGAGCTGCTCAAACAGCGAGTGATTCCGATTTTTAATGAGAATGATACAGTGTCGGTGGACGAATTGAAGTTTGGTGATAACGATCTGTTGTCCGCACTGGTTGCGAATCTGGTGAAGGCACAGCATCTGATCATTCTTACCGATACCAACGGGCTGTACACCGCAGATCCGCGTAAAGATCCTTCTGCCGTACGTTACGACCGTATCCCCGAAATCACGGCTGAGATCTATGCTTTTGCCGGTGGATCAGGATCATCGGTTGGTACAGGCGGAATGCGATCCAAAGTCGATGCAGCCAAGGTTGCTACACGTGGAGGCGTACCTGTATTCGTGGGAAGCGTGAAAGAACCTGGAGATATGCAGCAGGCGGTTGATGGCACAGGCAAAGGAACTTACTTTGAGACACGACTCGCTTCGCTATCCCGTAAAAAACAGTGGCTCGGCTTCATGTCTACTCCACTGGGTACAGTTGTTGTGGATGATGGTGCTCAAGAGGCACTTGTCCATGGGGGGCACAGCCTTCTGCCTGTAGGCGTCAAGCGGGTACTGGGAACGTTCCACGCCGGAGACGTCGTAGAGGTCATCGGAATAGATGAAACCTTGCTCGGTCGCGGTATTGTCAATTATGATGATGACCAGCTTCGACTCATTGCCGGACTTCCCAGTGGCGAAGTGATGAAACAACTCGCTAGCATCCACAGACTTGAGGTTATTCATAGAGACGAATGGATTACGTTAAAATAAATATGAAGCTATATAGTGGTTGGAATACTCAACTATATATATGAGGAGGAATTACGATGAGTGAAGTCAGAGAAAAAGCCAGCAAAGCCCAAGCCACGGTTCCACAGCTGAACCGATTGAATACAGAACAGAAAAATACGGCCCTGCGTGTCATGGCAGATGCTTTGATTAAGGAGACGGATTCCATCATTACGGCAAACGCCGAAGATCTGGAACGCGGCAGAGAACAAGGTACGCCAGAATCCATGCTGGATCGGCTCGCACTTAATAAGGAGCGCATTGCTGGCATTGCTGAAGGGTTACGTCAGATTGCAGATCTGCCTGATCCAGTCGGCGAAGTGTTAGAGACATTTACCCGTCCAAACGGATTGCATGTTGAAAAATTAAGAGTGCCGATTGGCCTGATTGGCATCATCTACGAAGCTCGTCCTAATGTAACTGTAGACGCAGCCGGACTATGTCTCAAAACAGGTAATGCAGTGCTTCTGCGCGGCGGCTCCTCTGCCCTGTCCTCCAATCGTAAAATTGTGGAGGTGCTGCATCAGGCACTCACAACGACAGACATGCCTGCTGATGCTTTGCAACTGGTTGAAGATGCAGATCGTGCTTCCGTGGATGAAATGCTCAAGTTGAACGGCCTGCTGGACGTCATCATTCCACGCGGCGGGGCCTCCCTCATTCGTAATGTGGTTGCCAATGCAACCGTACCTGTTATTGAAACCGGGGCAGGCATCTGTCATACCTATGTGGATGAGTCAGCAGATCCGGTCATGGCAGCCGAAATCGCCATCAACGCCAAGGCGCAACGTCCATCCGTATGTAATTCCATGGAAACGTTGCTGCTGCATGCCGCATATGCGGAAGAGCATCTGCCTGCTCTTGCCGAGCAATTCCGTGAGGCCAATGTGGTCTTAAAAGGTTGCGACACGGTGCGCCGCCTTGTTCCTTCTGCCCTTGAGGCAACCGAGGAAGACTATGCGACCGAGTACAACGACTATATTTTAAATATCCGGGTGGTCGAGAACCTGGATGAAGCGATGCAGCACATCGCACATTACGGAACCAAACATTCCGAGTGTATCGTAACCCGGGATACAGCCCATGCAGAGCGCTTCATGCATGATGTGGATGCAGCAGCCGTCTATCACAATGCGTCCACACGTTTCACCGACGGATTTGAATTTGGCTATGGAGCCGAAATCGGAATCAGTACTCAGAAACTGCATGCTCGTGGACCGATGGGACTACCAGCACTGACATCAACCAAATATCGGATTACAGGCAATGGACAGATTCGTCAATAATATCCCAGCACCAGTTATATAGGAGGAACGATAAATATGAGTCAAGAGCAACAGACGTTACTACAACAGAAGATTACTTTCCACGGAGCAGGCGCGATGGCTGAAGCCATCGTGCGCGGACTGATCTCCCGCCTAGTCGTTCGTCCTCAGGATATTACGATGCTGAACCGCAGCAACCAGAAACGTCAGGAGGAGCTCAGTACCCGTTATGCAGTACATACCGGAACGGCTTCACAATCTCTGGATCATCTTGCCTCCACTCCGGTCATTGTACTCTGTATGAAACCCAAAGATGCTTCCGCAGCGCTGCGCGAGCTTGGTCCGTTGCTATCACCTGATCAACTGATCGTGTCTGTCATCGCCGGATTATCAATCCGCACAATGCAATCCTTGCTTGGTCGTAAACAGCCAATTGCCAGAACCATGCCGAATACATCCAGTACCATTGGACTTGGTGCTACAGGGCTTGCCTTCTCTCCAGAGATTACGGATGAACAGCGCAGTACGGTGATGACCATGTTTGAAGCGGTTGGTATCGTGACCATAGTGCCTGAAGATAAACTCGAAGTCCTCACTGGGATTTCCGGAAGCGGCCCTGCTTATGTATACTATTTAATGGAGGCCATGATTGCCGCAGGTATTCGTGGTGGCTTATCCAGCCAGCAATCTCGTGATCTCACTGTTCAGACGGTGCTTGGCGCATCACGAATGGTACAACAAACCGGTTTGGAACCGATGAAGCTTCGTAGTGATGTGACATCCCCGGGAGGGGCAACCCAGGCAGCACTGAAAACGTTGGACGAAGGAGATTTCTTTGAAAATGTAATCGCAGCCGTCAACCGCTGTGCAGAGCGCTCACGGGAGATGGGAGCTGCTTTGGAAGGGGATTTAAAATGAATAACATGTGCACAGCCACATATCGTCTGCATGATGATCATGCAGACTTTCGCAAGAAAGCTCAGTCCATTGCGATTGGCATGACCGTGGGTAGCTGGACGGAGTTGCCGCAAGCCCAGCGTGAAGCGATGCAGAAACATCTGGGTGAAGTAATCAGCGTAGAAGTACATGAAGCTGATGGCATGGCTGCGGGTGAGCGTTACGCCGATATTACCATCGGATATCCCGATATTAACTTCAGCCGTGATATCCCAGCCCTGCTTGTGACGGTCTTTGGCAAAATCTCAATGGATGGCCGGATCAAATTAACAAAGCTTGGTTTCTCGGATGGCTTCCTCAGTGCATTCCCGGGACCCAAGTTTGGACTGAATGGTGTTCGTGATCTGCTTGGTGTGCATGATCGTCCACTGTTAATGAGTATCTTCAAATCGGTTATCGGACTGGATGCAGATGAACTGCGTGAACAATTTATTCGTCAGGCTCTTGGTGGCGTTGATCTGATCAAGGACGATGAAATTCTGTTCGAGAATAAATTGACACCTATTGAAAAAAGAGTCGAGGTCTGCATGAAAGCTGCCGAACAGGCACGCCAGGAGACAGGCAAGAAACTTCTGTATGCAACCAATCTCACAGGACCTACATCACGTCTGAAAGAGCAAGCTGAACGTGCCATTGGCGCTGGAGCAAATGCCTTGTTGTTCAACGTATTGTCCTACGGATATGATGTCCTGCATGAACTCAGCAGTGATCCTGACATCAATGTGCCAATTATGGCTCATCCTGCTCTTGCAGGAGCACTGTATCCTTCACCACATTACGGCATGTCGGCTTCGGTTGTACTTGGTCAGTTGATGCGTCTTGCGGGTGCCGATCTGGTGCTCTTCCCTTCTCCTTATGGATCAGTAACGATGCCGATGGAAGAAAATATGGCGATCACGGAGCAATTACTGACAGCTGATCTGCCAGTACGAACCAGTATGCCAGTGCCTTCAGCCGGTATCCATCCAGGCCTTGTACCACTTATTTTGCGCGACTTTGGTACAGATGTCATCGTTAATGCTGGTGGCGGTATTCATGGACATCCGATGGGCACTGAGGCAGGCGGACGTGCATTCCTTCAAGCCATTGAGGCAGCACAGCGTTCCATTCCACTCGCGCAATATGCAACCGAGCATCCGGAGCTGAAAAGCGCATTGGACCTGTGGGGTGGCGAACGATGAGAAGTGATAAGAAAACAGTCATTTTCTGTGACTTTGACGGTACGATTACTCTCTCGGACAACATCGTAGCGATCATGAAACATTTCAAGCCTGAAGGCATTGAAGCGATTATGAAAGATACGATTGAGCAAAAAATCTCGCTGCGTGAAGGTGTTGGAGCCATGTTCGCTCTTCTGCCTGCATCGCAGAAAGATGAAATTGTGGAATTCGTGCTTGGACAAGCGGGGATCCGTGAAGGATTCAGCGAGTTTCTTGACTACGTTCGCAGCGAAGGGATCGAATTTAATGTGACCAGCGGCGGTATGGACTTTTTTATCGAACCGTTACTCGCACCATTTCATATCCCGCAGGATCATGTCTATTGCAACGGAGCTGACTTCTCGGGTGAAACCATTAAGATTGAATGGCCGAATCCCTGCCAGCCTCCTTGTGAGAACGGCTGCGGCATGTGCAAAACAACAGTCATTCGTACCTTCCCGGAAGAACAATATAACCGAATCCTCATTGGAGATAGTCTGACAGATTTTGAGGGTGCAAAGATTGCCGATCTCGTCTACTCCCGCTCCATTTTAACGGACAAATGTATTGAACTGGGTGTGGACCATGTGCCATTCGCTACCTTTTACGATATCATCGAAGATATGAAACAGAAGCAAACACAAGGAGTGCTGTAAACGATGGGCTTTGAAAAGATTACATTGGAACACAAACGTCAGGTCCTTGAAGAACTGGCTGATATTAAAGCGTTGTTCGCCAGTCGTAACTGGTTCCCTGGAACAAGCGGCAATCTGTCGATGCGTGTAGGAGATTTTGATCCGGAGCAATTTTATTTTGCGGTTACTGCCTCAGGCAAAGACAAATCTCTTCGCACACCGGAAGACTTCCTTTTTGTAGACAAGCATGGCAAAGCAATTGAAACAACAACGTTGAAACCAAGTGCCGAAACGTTGATTCACTGCGAAATCTATCGTTTGACGGGATGTGGCGCTGTATTCCACGTGCATACCGTGTTTAACAACCTGATCAGTGAATTCTTTGGAGCAGATGGACACGTACCGATTCAAGGAATCGAATTGATCAAGGCTTTCAACATTTGGGAAGAAAATGCGGAGATTCGTGTACCCGTCCTACCTAACTTTGCAGATATTCCATCTATCGCTGAATTGGTACCAGGTGTACTTGATGCCAACGTACCAGGGATCTTGCTACGTAACCACGGTATATATGCGTGGGGCAAGGATGCTTTTGCAGCGAAACGTCATCTGGAAGCATTCGAGTTCTTGTTCGAAGTGATGTACCGTCAACTTCTGTTGAATGGCGCTAAAAAATAGCAATCATTTATTCGAAATCAAAGCTGCACAACCAAAAACACGCCAGAGGCTGATATACATAGCCCTTGGCGTGTTTTTTTGTTTGTGGGATATTTGTTGTGGGATAACAGCGATTGGAAGGTTGCTCTGTCATCGTAGTGTCAGTGTAAATAATCTTTAATTCAACTTGGATCGTAAATTACAGTCGATCATCCCGATCCTTGAATAAAAAGAGGCTGTCTGCTCCCTCATCATTTCGTTGAGCAGCACTATGGATACCCGTCCCCCTCTGCTTGCCAAACAGCAGTTTCAAGCCGCCAAAAATGAGCAGCAAGGATACAATGACGGTGTTCAAATAGGAACGGATCTCATACGTCATAAATACATTAGGGAAGAGCTCATTCAGCTGTGGAATGACAAGACGGATCGTCAAGTAATATAGACCCAGCGCGGCAATCCCGAATCCAATCAGACGCTGATGGCGGGCCCAGTCCTTGAAGATCGGTTGATCAACCAAAGGCTCGCGTCCATAGCGACTGGAGCACTGTAGCCCGTCAAAGAAGCTGTAGAACCAGATCAACGGAATCATGAACAGAAACACCGATAAATGAAGCAGGTCCAGAACATAGATGCTTGCAAGGAACAGGAACATTAATTGCATGCCTCTTTTTTGCAATCCGAGATAGAGATGACCCGCACCTGGAAACGCGGATAAAAGCGTTGCAAGCACTTTGCTACGTCGTCCGGCTACTCTGCCCATCTCCAATTCTTCGAATAATGTCCGATCCTGTAATATCTCACCAGCCTGCTTACGGTGGACGTGCTGCACCGCATCAAACATGCAGTATACCCATATTACAGGCAGAATGAGTAAGAACATTAGAAATACGGATTCATTGGTGATCGAAGCCACGAAGACCATCATGGCAAATGAACCAAAGAACGCCATCAGAAACGACAATCCGCGATGTAACAATCCCAAATGAAGATGTCCCAATCCCGGAACAAATGAGAGCAAAATGGTGAAGAAACGTTCACCCTCACTGCCTTTTCGATACATGGGTTGACCATAAGGACCCGCAGGCGCGCCATACTCGTCGCCCTGTCGTTGATGTATTTCCTCCTGGTCCATCTCCATCTGTCCCAGATGGCCTTCCTGACCAGCGTATGCTTTCTGGTAAGCGGCGCCTTGATGGAGACCACCGTAATGTGTCCCATAACCTTGGTAATGAACTTCGTGCAATGAAGGGGCACGGAGTAGAACGATAATCATATCCAGCATGCTGATACACCAGAAGAATATGGCTCCCAGGAACCCGACAATCATCAATTCCTTTTCATCAGTCAACAACGCCAACATGATGAAGCCAATGCCTGTTCCAAAGAAAAGCAATGGATAGATCACGGCTCTTGCGGCTCGACCCCAATACATAAAACCAAGACCGGGTATCAGGTTTAATAGAAATGCGAGTAATTTGTTACGATCTGAGTGCACAGTCGTCATCCTTTCTTTTCAGGCAATGCGAAACTATTTATGGTTTAGGCTTGAAGTTATCCAGCCATGAAGTGGCTGCCTCCGTCCATTTTTCGGTAAAAGACCCTCTGTGGTCGCCATCCTGGAACTTGTGATATGGTGCTACCTTGTCAAAAAGTCCAGACGAGAGGAAGATCAATGTCAAACAGGCTGCTACCGCGTAATGGAACACTTTATGTTCAAGCCAGCGCCGGTTTCGTCCAGCGCGGGATTTGCGTTGTGCCTTGGATGATTGAATGCCCTCAATCCGATGCATGACTGAATCCGCAAACCCTGTTGGGTCATGTAGCGGAGGCAGTTCTCCATGGATACCAAGCGCTTCCAGATAGATGTCCATCGCATCCGGATCTTCCATCAGAAGCTGTTCCATTTGGTTCGCTTGAATTTCATTCATATGGCCTTCAATATAATCAGTCCATTGCGCAGCGGTATACTTCTCCTGTTTACTCACGCCATTCATCCTCCTTCCAATGTTTTCGAATCCACTGCCGGGCACGATACAAGCGGGATTCCACAGTCTTCACAGCCACCTGTGCATCACTGGCAATCTGCTCATAATTTTTTTCGCTTAGATAATACGCAGTGATAATGTCACGATGCTGAGCAGGCAACTGATTAATTCGTTCGCGAAGTTTATCCTGACGTTCTTCACGAACGAGACGGGTAAGAACGTCTTCATCCCGTCCGGGCATATTGATTATTTTTTCTTCTCCACCCAGATCCTCAGCAGTTCGTCTGCCCAGCTTGCGTTTGGCATCAATCGCTTTGTGAAAGGCAATTCGGGTTAACCACGTTTTGAAACCTTCAGAACGGTAGTCGGGGAGAGACTTATACATCTGTATGAACGCCTCCTGAGCTGCATCCTGTGCTTCCTGATCGTTCCTGAGTACGGAATAGGCCACATGGTATACATGCTGGCTATACTTATCAATCAGAGTACGCATCTGGGATGTATCTCCTTGACGGATTTGTTCGATTACGCGCGCTTCATCAATAACTCTCCCCTCCTCTCCAATACAATAGACGACAGCTTGTGCGTTAACCCCTGCGTGATCTATCAAATTTTTGTAAAACAAAATGAAATCATTGCCTGAATGGTTGATGTTGCTGATCACTCATCCAATCTTTAATCCAAAAAAAACAGGCACAGAATGACTTCTGGCCTGTTTCTTGTCCCTGCCTACGCTGGGATTAACGTCCACCATTACGAAACCGCTGCGTGTACGCCTTTGCGTCTTGAACGGTCTTGACACGATTGCGACTCCACTCAAGCAGTATTCGATCGATATACCGGAAATGTACTTTGCCTGCAAAAACTGCTTCCTTCAGAGCCATTAGAATCAGTTCCTCTTGATAACGGTCCTGATCCAACCAGCTGGATATCGTCTCGCACTCCATTGGAGAGAGCGGACGTCCGAATTCTTTTTCAAAGATGGAGAACATGTTCCGTTCTTCCTCTTCTTTTTGAACACTGTTCGAATCTTGACGTGCTGTATTGCTGCTCAGCTGCTCCGCACGGAATGCGGCTACTTCTTCGGCAGTGCACACTGCAAGCTTGGCATATAATCCATGTAAATCATATCGCTCGTACTGGATGTCCCGTTCTTCGTCACGGTGCTCGTCAATAGAAATATACCCATCCCTCATCAGACGTTGCAACATTCTGGCAATGCCTTCAGGTGCAAGTCCCATGCGCACCGCAAGCTCTTCAAGCGTGGGAAACTCATTGAACTCTGCCTGACGGAACCCTAGCAATTGAATCAGAAGAAGCACTTCTGCATCTGATAGACCAAGCTGGTGATAAAAACGTAACAAGGCATACGGCAGATGGGCTGTACCCGAAGTCATGCCATAAGCTGCTCCATCCAACCAAGCTTTGGATGTGGTGTCTTCCATAGACGCTCCTCGGTTAAGCATTAAGGGTACAGACGATAGAGCATACGTGGGAATGCGATTGTTTCACGTACATGATCCAATCCACAGATCCATGCTACCGTCCGCTCCAATCCCAGACCGAAACCGGAGTGAGGAACCGATCCGTATTTACGCAAATCCAGATACCATTGGTAAGCTTCATCCGAGAGATTGTGCTCCTCAAAACGTTGTTGCATCAATTCCGGATCATCGATACGCTGCGAACCGCCAATAATCTCTCCGTAGCCTTCTGGTGCAATCATATCAGCACAGAGAACAACTTCAGGACGATTCGGATCTGGTTTCATATAGAATGCCTTGATTCCTGCAGGGTAATGCGTGATAAAGACGGGTGTATTGTACTTCTCAGCAATTGCTGTTTCGTGCGGTGCACCAAAGTCTTCTCCCCAAGGAATATCAAAGCCTTGTCCATGCAGGAATTCAATTGCTTCATCATACGTAATTCGTGGGAATGGCGCTACGATGCCTTCGAGTTTGGATACGTCACGACCGATAGATTCCAGTTCTGCACGGCAGTTTTTCACTACGGACTGAACGACATGAGCGATAAATTTCTCTTGTACACGCAGACTTTCCTCGTGATCTACAAATGCCATTTCCGGCTCAATCATCCAGAACTCAATCAAGTGACGACGTGTTTTGGACTTCTCAGCTCGGAATGTTGGACCAAAGGAATATACTTTGCCCAGCGCCATCGCTGCGGCTTCCATATACAATTGACCACTTTGTGTCAGATAAGCATCTTCATCAAAGTATTTGATGTGGAACAGGTTCGTTGTTCCTTCCGCAGACGATGGTGTCAAAATCGGAGGATCAACTTGTGTGAATCCGTTACCATCAAAGAACTGCTGAACAGCGCGAATAATCTCTGCACGAATCACCATAACAGCACGTTGCTTCGTAGAACGAAGCCACAGATGACGATGGTCCATCAAGAAATCAACACCGTGCTCTTTAGGCGTAATTGGATAGTTTTCAGTCAGGTGGATGATCTCAACCCCTGTAACAGTCATCTCGTAACCAGACGCACTGCGAGGTTCTTCACGAATAATACCTGTAACATACAAAGAGCTTTCTTGTGTCAGGCTCTTGGCATTGTTCCAGATCTCTTCACTAACTTCACTTTTTACAACAACCCCTTGGATATATCCGGTTCCATCACGCAGCTGCAAAAACTGAATTTTACCGCTGGAACGTTTGTTGTTAATCCAGGCACCGATTGTTACGGTTTCGCCCACATGCTCGTTCACATTACGAATTACACAATTCGTATTCATGCCCATATCTCCCCTTGGTTCCTGAATTTGAAAATGCAGCGGGCAGGCTTATACCTGTCCTCTGCACTTCCTTGTCATTCTATATTTACTTTACAGTTAGATTACTGAGAATTCAATACGATTCGATGTGTATCGCGTGCAATTACCAATTCTTCGTTTGTTGGCACAACGAGAACTTCCACTTTGGAATTCGCTGTTGTGATCCGGCGCGGTTCGCCAGAACGAATGGCATTCAGCGCTTCATCCAGTTCAACACCCAGATAAGTGAGCTGCTCACATACTTTTTGGCGAAGAACAACGGAATTCTCACCTACACCAGCCGTAAAGACGATCACGTCTACACCGTTCATTGCAGCTGCATATGAGCCGATGTATTTACGCAGACGGTATTCGTACATTTCAAAAGCAAGCGTGGAGTTGGCATCGCCATTCTCCATACCTTCCGTAATCTCACGCATGTCACTGCTGATTCCGGAGATTGCAAGCAATCCACTGTGTTTGTTCAACATGGAGTTCACTTCGCTTACGCTCAGTTCTTCCTTGTTCATCACATAAGGTACGATAGCTGGGTCAAGGTCACCAGAACGCGTTCCCATCATCAGTCCTTCAAGCGGAGTCATACCCATAGAAGTATCCACGGATACGCCACCTTTAACTGCTGTTACACTGCCGCCGTTACCCACGTGACAAGTGATGATTTTCATATCTTCCACTGGACGATCCAAATACTCAGCAGCAGCCTTGCTTACGAAATCATGGGAAGTACCATGTGCGCCGTAGCGACGTACTTTATATTTTTTGTAAAGCACACGCGGAATGGCATACAGGTAAGCTTTTTCAGGCATCGTTTGATGGAAAGCTGTATCGAAGACCATAACCTGAGGCACACCTGGCATATTTAATTCAGCCGCACGAATACCCATCATTGCTGCCGGGTTATGAAGTGGAGCCAAGTCGAACAAACGACGAATTTCAGCTTTGGCAGCATCATCTACCAATGCAGATTCTTTAAATGCTTCACCACCGTGAACAACACGATGTCCAACCGCTTGAATTTCACTTACAGAATCCAGTACACCATTTTCTTTGTGAGTCAAAATATCAATGACTTTACGGATCGCTGTTGTGTGTTCCAAAATTTCACTAACTTCTGTAACATCCTCACGGCCTGTCGGTTTGTGTGTCAGAATGGAGGAATCCATTCCGATCCGTTCTACCAAACCTTTAGCCAGTACAGATTCGTCAGTCATATTATACAGTTGATATTTGAGCGAGGAACTCCCCGCATTAATTACGAGTACTTTCACAGTCGGTCACCATCCTTGTCGTACTTGAAGAATCCTTCGCCTGTTTTGGCACCCAGGTGTCCTGCACGCACCATTTTCTTCAGGACTGTAGAAGGACGATATTTCAATTCTCCGAATTCACGGAACATTCTTTCGAGTGCAGCTTCAACAGAATCCAATCCGAAACGGTCAGCCATTTCGAGTGGTCCATGTTGGAAGTTGTATCCGATACGCATTGCATCATCGATATCTTCAGCAGATGCAACACCTTCTTGCAACACATGCAACGCTTCGTTAATCAGCAGGCAGATCAAGCGGGAAGTTACGAATCCAGGTGATTCATAGATCATGACTCCTTTTTTGTCCGCTACTTCTTCAACAAAACGTCTAGTCTCTTCGAATGTTGTATCTGAAGTTTTCAGTCCACGAATAATCTCTACAAGATCAACCCGGGATACCGGGTGAATAAAGTGCATACCAATAACACGCTCCGGGTATTTGGTCGAGCTTGCAAGCTCGGTCAAACTCAGCGTGGATGTATTACTTGCCAGAATGACATTGCTTGGGCAAACTTGGTCCAGTTGGCTGAATACTGCTTTTTTCGCATCCAGATCCTCTGAAATTGTCTCAATGACCATGTCGCAAGTTCCAAGTTCAGCTAAATGAGCTACCTTGGTAATACGGGAAAGAATCAATTTCTTCTCCGCTTTTGTAATCGCCCATTTCTCCAGTTGTTTATCCAGATTGGTTTCGATCATGTCATATGCATGATCCAGCTTTTGTGTTGTGTGCTCCACGAGAAGCACATCAAGTCCTTTGGCTGCGAGCATCTGAGAAATACCTTGTCCCATCGTACCGCCGCCGACAACTCCTATTTTTTTGAAAAACATGGTTCTGCTCCATCCTTTCGGTTCTCTATTTCTCTATTGTACCCTGTTCGCCGAAAATTACAAATTTCGACCCAACATATAATAATATCTTAGCACGAGTGAAATGTAAAAAAAAATAACCAGCATAAATAAATTATGCTGGTAGAAGGGCACTGTCACGAAATTGACAACGAAATTGTTCGCCAGACAAAACTTCCTCACGAATCAAGATGTCGAGTGAATTGTCGAAAATTGTCCGTTGTTCTTCAAGCAACACTTTCGTCTGTTCCATCAGTTCTTGCAGAATTAATTTATTCTCTCGCATCAGTTCCTCGGTTGTTACCATATCTATGTTCACAATGCCAAGTGAAGTCAACCCCGAAGCCATCATCGTCTGCACAACATTGGTTGCCTGATCGAAGTCATTGCGTGAACCTGTGGAACGACCACCGTAGTACATCTCCTCCGCAGCTGCTCCTCCGAGTGCAATCATGATCTGCTCTTCCAGAAAGCGCTTCGTATAGAGGAACTGTTCCTGTTGCGGGTTATGACGTACATATCCCAGCGCCTGACCACGCGGACTAAGTGCCACCTGACTAACACTGCCTGGACGAACGAGTTCTGCCATAATGGCATGTCCCAATTCATGAATGGCGACCCTTTTCTTCTCTTCCACACTGGACTCACGGTCTGTCTTCTCACCCATCATGACCTTATCAATAGCCAGGGACAGATGCCGCTGTTCAATGTTTAACAGCCCGTCTCTCATGGCGTATATTGCTGCTTCGTTCATCACGCTTTCGAGCTGTGCACCGGAGAAACCATATGATTCTTCCGCTATTTTCTCCAGATTAACTTCCTTCATCAGAGGTTTGTTCACCGCATGCAGTTCCAGAATATGCTTTCTGCCCTTTTTGTCAGGCAAGTCCACTTGAATGTGGCGGTCAAAACGTCCTGGTCGCGTCAGGGCACTATCCAGCATCTCTTTGCGGTTTGTTGCAGCGATAACAAGGATTCTTGGCGTATCAGAAGAATAGATTCCATCCATTTCCGTCAGGAGCTGATTCAGGGTTTGATCATATTCACGCTGTTGACCGCCCTCACGTTTTCCCCCGATGACATCGATTTCATCGATAAAGATAATAGCGTTTTCCTTATTTTCCTTGGTGGCACGGGTTCTCGCGTCCTTGAACAAATCCCGAATTCTGCTGGCACCCACACCAACATACATTTCAACGAACTCACTACCGGATGCTGCTACAAAAATAGAATCGGTGTAATGGGCAGCAGCCTTGGCCATCAACGTTTTCCCTGTCCCTGGAGGGCCCGTCAGCAAAATCCCTTTTAACGGGCGAATCCCAAACTTCCGGATTTCTTCATGTTTGATGAGAAAGTCAAGCGCTTCACGCAATTCCTGCTTAGCACTGTCCTGTCCGCCAATTTCTTCAAAAGTAAGCTTGGAAGGTCCTTTTTTCTTCCGTTTACGTTCCTGTGCAGCGCCTACTGTAATCCCGCCACGCATTTGCATCATGAACAGCAAAGCTCCGACAAACACCGCTGCAATCAGAATTGGAACAATATTAACACCAGTAAAAGCAAGGAAAATAATCAATACGGGAAAAAATCCGATGGCAACTTCTTTTGTCCACTTAGGCATTAGGCCACACTCCTATCTGACCGGGCACACGCGGCAGAATAATAAACTTGCTGGCATCTCCGTCTCTGAGACTGACATATACATTGTTGTCATCCATCGCTGTATTTACCTTAATTCCATTCGTCGCCATCTTTGACAACGTTGGTGTAATCTCGGTATATTGCTTGTTCTCCATCGCCTGAGCTACGGTAAACATCGCATCCCCCCACCAACTCTCCAGTGCTTCACTGGAATGATCCACAACATCCAACTTTAGTGATCGTGTTCCAATCAGGGTCTGTCCTTCTTTGTGAATATATTGTACCAGTCTGCCCAAATCAACATCAGGTTGCAGATCCAGTTTCAATTGTACGTCATTGCGGTTAATAGTTAATTGAACGTCATTGACTCCATCGTACTGGGTAACCATTTTTTCAATCGGATTTTGCACGGCCACCTGACGATATACAAACCAACCTCCAAACAACACAACGGCTGAAATGACGGCAGTTAAAGCAATAGGCAATACTTTTAGCTTCAAGTGAATTACCCCTCCCAGATTTTGGCCCGACCTACTGGCTTATTGGTATATACGAATATGTGCACATTGACTCCTGCGATAATTTCGACAGGTTTATTTGTTTTTAAATGTAACTTTGAGTACATATCTGAGTATATCACATCGTATATACAATTTCGAAGGCGAAAATATGAATAAATTATTAATTTTAACTATTTAAATCAAAAATGTTTACAGACAACACAAAGAACCGGTTCAGTCGGATATCCGTCTGCCGGTTCTTTCATTTCTTTAATTCTCTAGTTATGTCACTCTATTTGTTCTAACTGTTTGGAAGTGTGTAGACCAGGTCCACCTGTTCTCCGTTGCTAAAACGGTAAAAGCGATAGTGGTTATGCGTACCGTCTTTATAATATACTTGCCACACATATATTCCATTCACAACTCCGGGCATGATTCGTTTAATCTCACCGGCAGGAACTTCAGAACTGAAGCGATTGCGTATCTGTGCTTCGGACATGCCATTCTGCAGCAGCTCACTGTGTACAGCGTTTGCACCCGTAGCAGGTTGATTGTTTGCGTCGAACTTAACCCAGACCATAACATCCTGGTTATCCTTATTTTTGCCGATCAGGGTCCAGTAGATGTTGTCAGAGCCTTCTTTGTCTCCCCAGATGTACTTACGCAATTCATCATAAGATGTAATGCCCAGTTGCTCCTGTGCTGCTTGTATGGCGAGCGCTTCTTCCTTGCGTTGGTCCTGTGTGACATAGACGTAATAACGCTGAAGTCCAAACAGAATCAGAACCAGTGCAAGCAGCGAAATCCATATCCACTTCTTTTTTTTCTTCAAAAGCCGAACTTCCTTTCCCTATGATGCTCTATCTTGCAATTAACGAGCAAGCAGACCATCAAATGCCAATTGAGACTCACGCAAAATGCGCTCTTCATCCAGCGTCAGACATTCGCGATTTTTAACCACTTGTTTTCCATCCACCCATACGTGCTCTACATCTTTCGCAGAAGCCGAGTAGATCGTATGTGAGATCAGGTCTGTGTGTGGATAGAAATGTGCCTGTTCAATGTCCAAGGCGATAAAATCAGCCTTCATGCCGACCTGGAGTGCTCCGGTATTGTTCAAGAAGATGGATTTGGCGCCATATGACGTTCCGAGTAGTAACGCTTCGCCTGCTGGCACTGCCGTCGGGTCACCAGATACACCTTTGTGGATCAATGCAGCCAGTCTCATTTCCTCAAACATATCCAGGTTGTTGTTGCTTGCCGGTCCGTCTGTTCCGAGCGACACGGTAACTCCTGCTTTCAGCAACGCAGGTACCCGCGCAACACCGGAAGCGAGTTTCAGGTTACTTCCCGGGTTATGGGATACAGCCACATCATGACGGGCCAGAATCTCAATCTCTTCGTCATTCAGATGTACCGCATGTGCAACCAGGGATGGACGGGAGAAAAAGCCCAGTTTCTCCAGATGTGCCACAGGCCGCAGTCCATAATCAGCCACGTTCTGCTCCACTTCACGAAGCGTTTCCGACATATGTGTATGAAGGGGAAGGTTCAGGTCGTTGGCGACCTGCACAAGCTTCTCTATGTAGTCAGGAGGGCATGTATATGGTGCATGTGGCGAGATTACGGTTGTAATGCGACCATCTGCCTGTCCATTCCACTCACGCGCAAACGCAGCCGACTCCTCCAGCTTCCGCAATTGCTCTTCTTCCGAGCACAGCCCGATTACACCACGTGCCAGTGCTGCTCTAACGCCGGATTGCTCCACAACTTTGGCAACTTGATCCATGTGATCATACATGTCCAGGAACGCTGTAGTTCCGCCTTTCAACATTTCAAGCACCGATAGCGAAGTTCCCCAATATACGTCTTCTGAAGTCATTTTCGCTTCCATCGGCCACATTTTTTCCTGCAACCATACTTGCAATGCAAGATCGTCTCCGTGCCCTCTGAGTAACGACATCGCAGCATGACCATGCGTATTGATCAGACCCGGCAGGAAGAACAGTCCTTTTCCATCCACTTTGGTACAATTTTCGTCTCCATCCGGCAATGTCTCACCAATATGCACAATCTTGTCATTCTCGACAACCATGTATCCTTGGACCACGTTCCATGTTGCGCCTTCATTAACGGCAAATTTGCCGTTGTGAATTACCCATCTATTTGTTGTCATCTTCCTCGTCGTCCTTTCCAGTCTCCAAATAATAGGCCAAACTAAGCAGATCCGTTGTAAAGTCAGCATGGTGAATGCGGATATGCGGCGGTGTTTTTAGAATGGTTGGTGCAAAATTAAGGATCGCTTCGATTCCGGATTCAATAAGCTGATCCGCTACATTTTGGGCTTCCGTATCCGGAACCGTGATAATTCCGATGCGGATGTTTTCCGTTTTAACCGCTCCCGTCAATTCATCCATTGGTTTTACCGTCAAACTGTTGATTTGACTGCCAATCTTCGGTCCATATGCATCAAATACAGCTACAATCTTCATGTTGTCTTTCAGATATGCGTTGTAGTTGGACAAGGCCTGTCCGAGGTTACCCGCGCCTACCAGAGCTACATTAATTTGCTGATCGATTTTGAGAATGTGACGAATTTTTTCGATCAAATAGGATACATCATACCCGATCCCTTTACGACCAAAATCACCAAAGTATGCCAGGTCTTTACGAATTTGGGCCGGATTCAGATCCAGCCTCTGTCCAAGCTCCTGAGAAGAAACAGTAGCCACCTCACGCTGATGCAACTCGTTCAAATAACGCAAGTATACAGGCAGACGTCGTACCACCGCTTCCGAAATTTTATCCGATTTCATTCTTGCTCCCCCTTACCAAGGCCACGATAAAATAATAGATGAAAAAATGAGCATTCTGTATAAACTCAAAGATAAACGTGACATTTTATACAGAATGCTCCTTGTAATTTAGGTTATAAGTTCTTACGTGCAACTGCTTTTATCGGATATGGAAATATCTAATAAAGTTTAACGCCAAACGATAGTGTCATGCAATGATATAACGAACAAAACAACCATTATTTTTGTTCATTAGCAGGTTTTTCCAACCACTCGGTAATTCGTGGAACCATCTGCTCCGTGAGCATATGCTCCATTTTGGGACCAGGTAATGAATATAAAAAGAATTTACCATAATACGCTTCAATCACCCGTGTATCATAAACAATGACAATTCCTCTGTCCTTTGCTGTACGCACCAATCGGCCAAATCCTTGCTTGAAACGAATGACCGCTTGTGGCACGGACAGTTTCATGAACGGATTTTTCTTTTGTTCCTGAAGCAACTCACTCTTGGCTTCTACCAACGGATGATTCGGTGGCTGGAAAGGCAGTCGCACAATAGCGAGACAGGTTAGCGCCTCTCCCGGGATATCTACACCCTCCCAGAAGCTGCTTGTGCCCAGAAGTACCGTTGCTTTGGCATCTTGGAACCTTCGAGTCAATTTGGAACGACTTCCACTGTCAACGCCTTGCCCAAGCAACGAGATGTCGTTACCAGACAGTGCCTCCTTCAGTGGATCATAGACCTGTCGCAGCATCTTGTATGAAGTAAACAGAACCATCATGCGTCCACGCGTGGCAATTGCCGTCTCTGCGAGTGATTGCACCAGCATATTAACAAAGTGTGCATCACCCACACTTCCCTTCACACTCGGGAAATCACGCGGAATCACCAGAAGTGCCTGATCGCGATAGTTGAAAGGTGATGGCAGCATTGATGTTAACAACCTATTATTCTCAGAGGCTTCCTGTAAGCCAAGCTGCTCAATCATGAACTGGAATGACTTATCTACCGAAAGCGTCGCCGATGTAAGCACAACACTTTTCTTTTTGTCAAAAAACAAATCCTTAAGTTGTGCACTGACATCTACAGGTACGGCATACAGCTGGAGAGATTTGCTGCGGAACTGGCCGCTGGCTTCCATCCAGTACACCGTTTTGGCATCATCCATTCGCATGAAGAAACGTAGATTCTCCTTCAATGTGGTCAGATCTTTCAGCAGTCCTGTAATGTCAGTGATCAGACTATCCGATTGATAATCATCCTGATCTTCTTTCACCTCAAGCAGCAATTTGTCCCCTTTGCGAACTAAATCGCCCAGAGTCACATAGATCTGGTTCTCCAGATCCTGCAACTCCTGCCATTTTGCAGGTTTCTGAGATGCTTTCAGACGCAGTGAAAATTGCCCCGTCTCTCCGGGTGAAGCATCACTTCGTTCAGGCAACAGACCGAACAAGGCATCGCTCATACGATCCCACAGCTCCTTAACTTCAAGAGCGAGCGGAAACATCTGATCCACCATGGAGCCCCATTGCACCGAATTTTCATGCCCGGATAACTGCGAACGAAGCATAGGCAGCTGACCATTACGACTGTCTTTAAACAGGCGGGTCAGTGTGTGAACCAAGGTGAAATATTTCATATGCATTCCAAGATGTTTACCAGCGACATCCTCCAGATGATGTGCCTCATCGATCACAAGACTCTCATAGGCTGGCAGCAGCTGATGCGCGGCTTTTACATCCGTAAATAATTTGGAGTGATTGGTGATTACGATATCAGACAACCCGGCCTCATGTTTGGCACGATGGTAGAAACATTTACGGAACCATGGACAGGATCTTCCCAAACATGACTCGGATTCGCTCTGTACCGTCTCCCAGAAGTCCCCTCCGCGTCCGCTAAGGTTAAGTTCCTCATCATCTCCGGTTTCGGTCTGCGTAAGCCAGACGATCATCTGAGCGGCTGTGAAATAATCCTCTTTTGGTGTGGCGAATTCACGTTTATTGATTTTGTGTTCAAATTTGCGCAGGCACAGGTAATGTCCACGTCCTTTGAATACAGCAGCCTTAAACGGGAATGGAACCACTTGAGTCAGCATCGGAATGTCCCGCTCTCTCAATTGCTCCTGCAGGTTGATCGTATGCGTGCTGACCATAACTTTCTGTTCTTGCTTCACACTTTCGTAAATAGCAGGCAACAGATAACCCAGAGATTTACCAGTGCCTGTTCCTGCTTCAATCAAGAGATGTTTCTCTTCATCCAGGGCTTGCCTTACACTGCTGAACATCTGAGTCTGCGCTTCACGCTCTTCGTAATGATCCAGCGTATCCTTCAGGTTCTCCCGAACCTGGTCCATAAACTGTTCGAAGCTTACACCATCGAGGGGGTTAGCCTCCCGCTCATCGCGTGGTGCACCTATATCGGTCCAATCACTTACATTAAGAGCAAGCTGACGATAATAGGTATGTCCGTCCAGATCCTGAATCGGCTCTGCTTCCTTCTCACCGCGCATTCCGTCCAAAAACCAACCCAAGTCACTGTCTTCTGGTGCAAACAGGTCACTGAGGCGCTGAATCGTTATGAGCGGTAATTCCTTTAACTCGTCCAGACACTTGAGCAGCACATAGGCTGTCGCCAGTGCATCACTGTCTGCCTGGTGAGGGCGATCATGTTGAAATCCAAATTCAGAAGACACATAACCGAGTTGATAAGAACCTAATGATGGGAATGTAATCTTCAGAAAATCAATCGTGTCCAGAATGCGGCCAGTGAACGGCAAATAACCGCAACGGTCAAGAGCATTCTGCAAAAAGTGAAAATCAAAAGCGACGTTGTGTCCAACAAGCACCACATCATTAAGCAGCGGAACCATCTCCATCATCATCTCTTCGAGTGAAGGAGCGTCCGCCACATCTTCATCGGTAATACCCGTCAACCCCGAAATAAACGGGGGAATCGGTACACCAGGGTTCACATAAGAACTATATATTTGAGTTATGCTGTAGTCATGATCTATGATGGCAAGTCCGGCCTGTATAATCTCACCGTCGGACTGCGTGCCGGTTGTTTCGAAATCCAATACGGCAAATTTCATTGCAATGTACGGTCCCTTCCATTCCAGTCTATGTTACAGCATAGCAAAAAAAAGGGGATTTGAAAATTAACTGACAAAAAAGCGGTGTCCCCGCCGCTATGCCAAAGGAGGGAACACCGTTTTTTTGTCGCCGAATTCCCGCTTAATGAAGGGTCGTCAGCTGATTAGCATATTGCAATTTTCCCCTGTTCAACCTGCAAGCTTCCATGTTGTACAGTGGTTCGGTCAATGTCGGGTCATACTGAAGGGCCTGTGCAAAGAGTGAACATGCAGCTTCGGGATTCGCAAGCTTTGCTTGAATACAGCCCAGGGCGTTACACACAAGCCCTTTTAAGCGAGGTGAACCCTGAAGGTACATGATCTGCTGCAAATGTGTCCCGGCTTCCGCCATTTGTTCCAGATTCAGATACGCGAGCGCCAGGTAAAAACGAGTCAATGCACTCTCCGGATGGTCGGTCACAACCCGGGAGAACTGCATGATCGCCTGCGGATACATCTGTAACTTGAAATATCCCTGACCTCGACTGAAACATTCCAGATGGAGTTCAGGCAGAGCGGTAACAGCTTCCTGTTCCGGTTCAAGGGAAGCAGGCTTATCCATCTCCCGCTCCCTCACCTGGCTCATCTTTTCTTCAAACATCAGCCATTCATCCAGCATTCCGTCACTCATCCGCTTAAGCAAGTTCCACTTTTGCAGCAATTCTTGTTTGTTCAGGCCTTCAGCGGAAGGATAGCTCTTGATAATTTCATCTAACATGTCGTTCATTTCTGCGAAAACATGCTGGAACATCGATGCATCCCCACCCTTGAAAAAATGGATTAGTGCAGTGACCTGTACTCATTTTTTGCTTCAAGGGCCGATTTCATTCTCCTTACCAGTCGATTACATAATTGTGGCGTGGACTTCCTGTTTCATCGTTTGTACAGGTTTATTCTGTCCATCTACAAATACAACGGTTGGTTTGTGAGTATTTGCCTCTTCTTGCGACATCATGGCGTAAGAAATGATAATGACGTTATCTCCAGGCTGTACCAGACGTGCAGCTGCGCCGTTAAGACATATGACCCCACTTCCGCGTGGTCCTGGAATCACATAAGTTTCCAGACGTGCACCATTGTTGTTGTTCACAATTTGCACTTTTTCGTTTTCCATCAAGTCCGATGTTTCCATCAAGTCTTCATCTATGGTAATGCTACCCACATAGTTCAAGTTGGCTTCCGTTACCGTGGCCCGGTGAATTTTGGATTTCATCAGTGTTCTAAACATGGGACAGTACCTCCGATTTTTGCAACCTTATATTGTCAATCAATCTTGTTTTTCCGAATTTTACCGCAAGTGCGATGAGCAGATCGTCACGTCCTTGAACTTCCTCCTGATCTGCGAGCGGCTCCAGACTTGGAAAAGCCTGAATCTCGGCGTAGTCGATAACGGCAAGCGGTGAGGTTGCAATCTGCTCGCGCAGAATACGACGGATATCTGCTGCGTTTATAGCTACACCTGAATCTGCGACTTGCTGAGCTGCGCGCAGTGCCTTCGACAGAACCAACGCCTGTATACGCTGTTCTGTGCTAAGATAGACATTACGTGAACTGAGGGCAAGGCCATCCTCTTCGCGAACAATTGGACAGGGTACAATTTCTACAGGCATATTCAAATCATTCACCATCTGTTGAATGACCGCAACCTGCTGAGCGTCTTTCATACCAAAAAATGCACACTGTGGCTGTACGATGTTGAAGAGCTTGGAGACTACGGTCGTTACCCCGTCAAAATGCCCCGGACGGGAAGCGCCACATAAGCGCTCCGTCAGTTTTGAGACAGATACCGTCGTTTGCGTTGCCTGTGGATACATCTCTTCCACAGAGGGAATAAATACGATATCCACTCCTTGTAAGCGTGCTGTTTCCACATCTCTGGCTTCATCCCGCGGATAGCTGTCAAAATCTTCATTAGGGCCAAATTGAATCGGATTAACGAATATGCTTAATACCACGATATCGCTCTGTTGTCTGGCTGCCTGCATCAAGCTTGCATGACCTTGATGAAGATAACCCATTGTCGGTACCAGACCTACAACGGATGCACTGGACCTAATCGCTTGACGCTTCAAACTTAGTTCCTGTCTTAACTCTGCGATTGTCCGTAATACTTTCATGAGTTACTCCCCACCTTTTCCTTGCGTTGTCCGCCGTACAGTTGATCCAGAACACCATCCGCCGCATTGAATACATGCTCTTCGGCCGGGAACGAACGATCTTTCACTTCTTTCACGTAAGCTTCGATGCTCGTTCTGATTAATGTACCCACATCTCCATAGGTTTTGACAAATCGTTTGGGCGTATACGGAGAGGCGTATTGAACCACATCGTGGAATACCAGTACCTGACCATCACAGCCTCGTCCTGCTCCAATTCCGATGGTAGGGATGGACAGTTCCTCCGAGATCGCCCGTGCAACTTCTTCCGTAACCAGTTCAAGCACAATGCCAAACGCGCCTGCAGCTTCCAAGGCTTTGGCTTCGTCCATCAGACGTTTCGCATCTGCTGCATCCTTGCCCTGAATGCGGTAACCACCAATCTGATTAACCGATTGAGGTGTCAGTCCGATATGTCCAAGAACAGGCACGCCTGCTTGTACGACTGCTCTGACGGTGTCGGCTACTTCGACTCCGCCTTCCATTTTAACCGCATGGGCATGCCCTTCTTGCATCAGTCGACGTACACCCTTAAGCGTCTCATCCACGCTGCCATGATACGTCATAAAAGGCATGTCAGCCACAATAAACGTCTTCTCAGCCCCGCGTACTACGGAACGTGTGTGGTACACCATGTCGTCGATGGTCACCGGAAGCGTCGAGTTATAACCGAGCACTACATTGCCAAGTGAATCGCCAACGAGGATCAGATCGATGCCTGCTTCCTCTGCAAGAAGTGCTGTTGGATAATCGTAAGCCGTAATCATACTGAGCGGCACGCCATCCTGCTTGTATTTTTTCATTTTCACAATATTCATCGGTTGTTTGTTCGCCATTTTCTGTCATGGCTCCTTTCTTCTTTTCAAATAAACGCAACAAAAAAACCTTTTAGTTTTCCACTAAAAAGTCCCGAAAAGTCAAAAAAGAGTCACTTGCGATCGTCCCTTCTGTCTCGGTCCTCTTCGGCTCAGAGCAGAATCCAACAACTCACTTAAACGTATTTCATTCTTGCACTGCGGTCTGCTTGTATAAAACACATCAAAGCAGAACAAAGGCTACTGTTACGGGAGTGCAATTCGGTCTGCATTAGCCGATATCGCCTCACGAACACAGTATACCAAAGTTCTGCTCAAACTTCACGTCTTATGTTCATTTTACCAGTGAAAATTCGACAAATTGTTTATGATTTCCAGGAAATCTCACCAGAGATGATTAGTGTATGTTCTCCATCGTGCTTCTCCACGATAAGTGCTCCAGAAGGGTCAAGACCGATTGCCTTCCCTTCAATGACACCATGAGGATTCGTCACTGTAATCTCTCGATTCATCGATACGGACAGGGCCTCCCATAGAGCTGAGATCACGCCAAATCCTTCTTTTTGATACAAAAAATACAACTGTTCAAGCTCCGTCAAAATGGCAGCCGTTAGTTTGGTGCGATCAACGGATTGCCCCGTCTCCATCTTGAGCGAAGTAGCGATTGTGGTCAGATCTTCCGGATAATCCTCGGGATCAAAGTTCACGTCAACACCTATACCTGCAATGCAGTATCTGACTTCATGATCTTCCACGGTAGATTCAAGCAATATGCCACATACCTTGCGTCCATCAATCAACAGATCATTTGGCCATTTGATGCCTGCATCAGCTCCTGTACAAGCTCGAACGGCACGACATACAGCCACTCCTGTTAATAAAGTTAGCTGCGGCGTATGCTGAAGTGGTAGGGCAGGGCGCAACAGGACACTCATCCAGATTCCTTTACCCGGAGGAGAGAACCACTGTCGACCGAAACGTCCTCTTCCTCCTGTTTGTTCTTCCGAAATGACCACAGCGCCTTCTGCCTGCCCTTGCTCAGCTAGCTTGAGAACATCCCCTTGCGTAGACAGGGTCGAAGCCAACAAAACAGCCTTACGGCCAAATACGGTTGTATCCAGGGCCAATTGGAGGCCAGTAGCGTCAATGCTATCCGGCTTCGTTACCAGACGGTATCCTTTGCGGGATACCGCTTCAAACTCATAACCCATGTCTCGCAACTTGTTCACATGTTTCCACACAGCGGTCCGACTGATGGACAGATTACGGCTGATCTCTTCACCCGATACGAATCGTCCTTCTGCATTTAATAACATATGTAACAGATCTTCATGTTTGGTCATCTTGAACCACCCGCTTCACTTCTGCACTTAGTGCTTCATGCTGATTCGCTATCGTTCCAATCGCCGTTTCTCGTAACAAATGTTTCATTAGTTGCCCCAGCCAAGGCCCGCCTTTGCGCTGCACCATTTGTAACACTTGTTCCCCTGTAATATCCAACTCTTTCAAGTCATGCACAGGGATCGATTGACTCCATTCGCCTGCAAGCTCTTGAACCAAAACAACCTGTATTTCTGCCTGTTCGGACTGATTCCGCCATCCTGCTGGCAGTGTAGACTGTATTCGAAGCCAATCATCCGCCGCCTGAACGCCACAAGCCAGAACAGTAACGATCCAATCGGAACGGAGACTGACCGTATCCTTCGGCTCCTGCACGGAAGTATGAATCAACTGTTCCACCTGAAGGACCCCTGTTATACGAGAACGATGTTCATTGGAGAATGTCCACTGACGTAATAATACATCTGCTTCATCCTTGCTATAACCGCCAGCAATCAGGATGAGTGACCAACGAAGCAACACATGCTGACCTGACAATTGTTCCAAATTGGATAACAACATCTTGTTAAATCGGGTCGAGCTTACCGGCGCTTTGATATGCGCAAGGGAATCACTTCTGTATAACAGCTCCAACCCTCTTAAAGGATGCGGTCCAGACATCATTTTTACCATCTCGGTACGTACCCGTTCCATTGCTATATGTTGAAGCAGGTCTTTCTGCCTTACAAGACCCTTCCACGTGTTATGGGCAATTTTGAAATCAAATACGGAAGCAAACCGGACACAGCGGAGCATCCGCAGTGCATCTTCACCAAATCGTTCCATCGCAGAACCCACACATCTGACTCGCTCTTCCTTGATATCTGCCTGTCCACCGAACGGGTCAACGATTGTCCCAGTGACGTCCATAGCAAGAGCGTTCATCGTGAAGTCGCGCCGCTGTAAGTCTTCCTTGATATCCTGAACAAATTGAACCGCAGCAGGTCTGCGGTTATCCTGATATTCGGATTCTGTTCGAAATGTGGTAACTTCAAAGTAATAACCGCCTGAACGAACGGTAACCGTACCGTGTTGCAAACCTGTAGGAATACAATCATCAAACCGTTCCATGACTTGCTGAGGAGAAGCAGATGTCGTGATATCCATATCGTCTACAACTCGTTCCAGCAATTCGTCACGAACGCAACCACCCACCCAATATGCCTTGTAGCCATGTTTGTTTAATGTTGTGAGTACATTCTCACTTTGCATTGCCATTTCACGATCTACCTGTGTCCATTGAACCACCACATATCACCTCTTTTCTTGCCAGTTGTGGTATGCACAGTATGATTTCGTCAAAGAAATGATTAACCGCAAACCGGCTTCAGATTCGGAACTTCCCTTCCCAACACCCGGTAATATATCTGTTCATATTCATGCCGAATAGCATCATTGCAAAAGTCGTGATGCGCGCGCTGAAGACATGCTTCCCTGAACTCAGCCGCCAAACGTTCGTCCGTCAACAAACGGATGGTGTTCTCGGCCATGGATTGTGTATCCCCGATCGCGGATAAATAACCCGTCTTACCATGTAAGACCAGTTCCGGAATTCCTCCGGCCTGTGAACCGATTGTGGGTACGCCACAAGCCATTGCTTCGAGCGCCACAAGTCCGAAACTTTCCTTCTCCGATGGAAGCATCAACACGTCTGCCATGGAAATGACCTGAGCAATGTCATCCTGTTTGCCAAGGAAATGAACTTTATCATTCAACCCGAGATCATTAATTTTCCATTGCATCTTCGGCAAATCAGGTCCTTCACCAACAAATAACAGTTTGGCAGGAACCTGCTCCTGTACCTGACGGAAGACCTCTACCACATCCTGAGTTCTCTTCACCGGTCGGAAATTGGAGATGTGCATTAATATTTTTTCGTCGGGCGCAGCAAAGTCTCTTCGCAGACTGGCAGCATCCCGCGGATAATATATTCGTTTGTCAATAAAATTATAGGTTAGATCGATTGGGCGCTGAATATCCAGCAGTTCGACTGTTTCTCGAATCAAATCTTGTGATACGGCAGTAACCGCGTCACTTTCATTAATGGCTAGACGGATCAGATCCTTCAGAGATTCATCCTGAGCCAGAACCGTAATATCCGTTCCATGTAACGTGGTAACTACTTTAAGGCCATCCCCTACCATTTGTTTCGCAAGAAAGGCACATACTGCGTGTGGCACGGCATAGTGAACATGCAGTAGATCGAGCTGCTGTGACTTAGCCACCTGAGCCATCTTTGTTGCCAGTGACAGGTCATACGGAGGGTAACGAAAAACATAATAATCATTGACTTCAACTTCGTGATAAAAAATATTCTTCTGGAACGTACCCAGTCTGAACGGGATACTGTTGGCAATAAAATGAACCTGATGCCCCTGTTCGGCAAGTAATTTGCCCAGTTCCGTTGCGACAACGCCAGACCCGCCGAGGGACGGATAACAGGTGATGCCGATTTTTAGCTTTTTATCCATCCTGTGGACGCTCCTTTGATCTCCCGCTTCATGCAGGTTGATATAATGCAATGGAATAATGAAACCCTTCGTTTCATTAAACGTAAAATGTGAAATCGTTTATTGGGCACCTGAGCCAAATTGATGAACCACGTAAGGTGTAATTGTAGCAAAACCTTCTGCAAACGGGATGAGACTGCGTTGTCCGAGCAAGGAATCACGGGCTCTTACACGTTCAATATACCCTTGATTCAATGGCGTCGAGACCGCTCCGTCTCCCACTTCGAATTGGGAACGATAAGAGAGCAATGATGCTTCTTTTTGCTCATAGTGTTCCGTAATATCGACAATCAAATCCGTAGGCCCGATGTCATTAATAAAGTAAAAATAAAGTTCCTTCACCTGCACGGCAGGCATGTCCGGCATGTAGTTGCGAAGCTTGGCGTTAAATACAGCCTCCTGCACAAGCTTACTGCAATTGACATGATCCGGATGACGATCTTCCCAATACGGAGCAAACACCATCCGAGGGGCATGACGTCGTATCTCAGCCGTCACCGCCTGTACATGTTCAGGAGTAAGATATAAGCCACGATCAGGAAGCCCCAGATTCGTTCGACACGAAAGACCGAGGACGCGGGAGGCTTGCTCCGCTTCCTCGGTTCTGCTCTCTACTGTTCCGTTGGAAGACATCTCAGCACGAGTCAGATCACACACGCCTACTTTCAAGCCAGCAGCGGTATGTTTGGCAATCGTTCCACCCATACCAATCTCCGCGTCGTCTGCATGTGCTCCAAAGATGAGAATATCCAGACTCATTCGGAATCACCCGAATTCAATCCAGCCTCCGGCTTGTATTTATGTACCAGCTCTCTCCAGGCAAAATCACCACGATCCAGAGCTTTAACCAGAATCTCAGCGGTTGCGATATTGGTGGCAAGTGGAATTCCCTGCACATCACAAAGACGCAACAACGCATTAATATCCGGCTCGTGAGGTTGTGCCATCAGTGGATCACGCAGGAAAATAATCAGATCCATCTCATTTTGCGCAACCAAAGCTCCAATCTGCTGATCTCCGCCCAGTGGGCCTGATTCGAATCGATGAATCTTCAGCGACGTGCCTTCCATAATACGAAGGCCTGTTGTTCCTGTAGAATATAATTGATGGTCCGTAAAAACAGGCTCATATGCCGTCACGAAGTTAACCATCTCTTCTTTTTTACGATCATGGGCGATAAATGCTATTTTCAACATGACAATCTCCTTTAGTCGATAAAGTGGTCAAATCCGTAGATCATTCCTGTATATTCCATAACCTTTTGCACACCAATCTTAACACCAGGCATATAACCTGCGCGCTCGTAGGAGTCATGCCGAATTTTGAGTGACTGTCCATAGTCTCCGAAAACAACTTCCTGCTGCGCGAATACGCCAGGCAATCGTACACTGTGAATTCGGAAGCCGTTGTAATAACCGCCGCGAGATCCTTCAATGGTTTCTTCCTCATTTGGGTTACCCTGACGAAGTTCTTCACGATTGGCAGCAATCAGTTCGGCAGTTTTGATCGCTGTTCCGGAAGGAGCATCCAGCTTCTGATCCCCGTGATATTCGATAATCTCCACATTTGGCATATGTTTGGCAGCCTGTGCTGCGAATCGCATCATCAAAATGGCACCGATCGAGAAGTTAGGGGCAATAAGCCCTCCAATTCCTTTGTCCTGGCATTGCTTGTCCAACTGTTCAATCTGCTCCGGCGTAAAGCCGGTAACACCCATGACAGGTCTGACTCCATGACGGATCGCGATCTCGGTATGTGTAAAAGCATATTGAGGCACTGTAAAATCAACCATAACCTGAGGTTTTGTCTCGGCAAAAGCCATTTCGATATCATCAGTCACCAGCACCCCACACTCTGGCAAACCAACAAGGGTTCCTGCATCCGTTCCTGCTCCGGAGCGGTTGACAGCCGCTGCAAGCTCCAATTCCGGGTCCTGAAGTACCAATTTCACAACTTCACGGCCCATACGGCCAGCCGCTCCGATCACGGCAACTCTGATTACTTCACTCATATTGACTGCATCTCCTCGCTATGTTGGATCATATCGTAGAATCCATTTCAACTCGAAAGAAATCTTTGCAAAATGAATTCTTATTGAATGGATTTCATACGTTGCTTGATTTCCTGTAACATCTGATGCAGTTGCCCATTCTGTGGGTCCAGCAAAATTGCCTCACGCAGCGCCTGAATTGCATAGTCAAATTCATTCAAATCACTGTAAGCCAGCGCAAGCATAACATGAGCTTCCACTGAGAGCGGATCAAGTTTGACCGCTTCTTGCAGAAGCGTAGACGCTTCCACATAGCGCTCCTGTGTTGCAATACCCGCCTGCTCCAACAGCAACTTCGCTCTGGAGGTCAATTGTTTTGCTTCCAACGTCTGCAGATGTAAAATATACTCTTCTGTTCCTGGCGACAATTCAACCGACTTGCGCGCATATTCAAGCGCTGGAACCAGATGTTTGCTGCGGGCGTGTGTAATGGAACAGCGATAATATAACTCCGCATGTTTTGGATGAGCGTGAATGGCTGACTCGAACCAACGAATCGCCTGCTCAAAATCATTTTGCAATATACAGCGGTAAGCCTGCTGCATATATTCTTCCGGTTTCATCATTAAGCTGACCCTCCCCGATCGGGTGATGGTACAGCATATGTAATCTACGCCTAATCGGTGTTTTTGGGAGTCCACCGATTGGCATCGCGGGTGTTAAATTTATGCATGACTTTATCGTGCGCCTCAGCCAGATCAATTCCCAGTGAGTTCGCAAAACAAATCGTGATAAATAAAATATCTCCAAGCTCAAGTTCAATGGAATTGGCTGCTTCGGAAGATTTCTTCGGCTTCTCGCCGAATTCATGATTCACTTCCCTGGCGAGCTCCCCAACCTCTTCAGACATCCGGGCCAACATGGCCAGAGGACTGAAATACCCCTCCTTGAACTGGGAGATATACTGATCAACCTCACGCTGCATTTCTGCGATGCTTTTCTCCATGAGAACGGATTCTCCTTTTGAAATGATGTCGTATTTGTTCCTAATAATATCAGTTATTTAGATTCACTTCCACCATCATCAACGACAAATCATTTTTAAAGAATCAATAAACAGGTATACTAGATGGGAATGATTGCTTCTTCATTCTAATTTATCTACAGCGAGGGATCTTATGCGCACTGCCAAAGCCTGGATTCAATTTAAACTGGTTCTTCCCATCGTGCTGGGTACAGCCTTATATGCCTTTGGGCTTCTCTATTTCATTATCCCCAACCAGCTTATGGAAGGTGGCCTTACCGGGGTTACGGTGCTGATCAATTACGCTTTCGGCATCTCACCTTCACTTACAACCTTGATTCTTAATGTTCCCCTCTTTCTGATTGGGCTCAAAATTTTGGGCGGCAGACAGATGATCTATACGGGTATCGGAATCGGGGCATTGACCGTTTTTCTATGGTTGTTTGAGAAGTTGATTCATCTGGGCTGGATTGAACCATTACATACCGAGAATGACTTACTGTTAGCAGCACTATATGCAGGTGTCACTCTTGGAGCCGGTCTTGGCATCGTATTTCGTTGGGGTGGAACGACGGGAGGTTCAGACATCATCGCCCGTATTCTCAACCGCAAGTATGGATGGAGTATGGGCCGAGTATTACTGGGCATCGACTTCGTCATTATCGGGCTTTCTCTCATCTACATCCCCAAAGAAAAAATTCTGTATACGCTTGTAGCTGTATTCATCGCCTCCAAAGTCATCGACTTTATTCAGGAAGGTGCATATTCTGCCCGGGCATTTATGATCATTAGTGACCATGCACCCGAGATTGCGGACCAGATCACACGGGATATGGATCGTGGCGTCACCCTCATTCCAGCTATTGGCGCGTACTCTAAACAGGCCAAACACATGGCCTACTGCGTGATCTCCAGGCAAGAGTTCCGGCGACTGCAGACCATTGTACGTTCCATTGACCCGAGAGCTTTTGTCATCATCAGCGATGTTCACGATGTACATGGCGAAGGATTCAAAGAAAGTTGATGTAACTATACAGAAACTGCAAGAAGACCTCTTTCCACATGAAGAGCCGTTAGCGTGGCTGTTTATGCGAAAAGAGGTCTTTTTTAAATATACGAAGATCAGGTCCATAAGCGATTAGCGCCGAAAAGGAAAAACATCTTGCTGCTGCGCACGATATTTACGGTATCCGGCATAACTAAGCGTTGCCACAATGACCGAACTGATGAGCAACCCGGCTGCCCTGCGATCCGGACCCTGTACAAATGGTACAAAGGCACTCTCGTCCTTCTCGCGACCAAATAACTGGTTCACCAGTTCCTCCCCATGGCCCACCATGCTCTTTAATTGAGCCAGATCAGGTTGCTTGGCAGCGGTAAGCCCTTTGGTATGAGATAACCAAGCGTCCATCTGAGCAATCTCATACGGTTCTCGGCGAATCAATGCGGCAGCACGAATTGTCTCATAATGCTCCTCCAGAACGGTGTAGCGGTTTGCCAGTACGGCCGCAGTTTGCCCTTGATTTGTAGCAGCGGATAAAGCGTCCAGATCGTTTTTCACGATTTTATAATACTGAAGCCATAAAGGCTTGGTTGGATTCGCGAGACTATCTGCTGCAAGTCTGAGTTTGGCAGAGGACTGCTGAAGAGAAGCATCGTCATTTTTCACCTTCACAACGGCTTGTTTCACTTCAACTATGGTTTCGGACAAGGCGTGAATGCCCTCGACTGTTGTTTGTCCCTCAAAGGAGATATGCTCCAGACTTTTACTGATACGCAGAATGCTTCCTCGTACTTCTTCAATATTGTTCGCAAGCGCTTGACGATACAATATGGCTGCTTCCTCATTCAGTTGTGCAATTGAATTACTTGTGGACACTTGATGATCTGAATTCGAATTCAATGCTTCACTTTGCGCGGATACACGATATGCTAAGTTCGTCCAAAGCAGCAGAGCCATGAACGATACCACCAATAAGCCAGTTTTGATCCCAAACGTTCTCCTCATGGACATCCCTCCCACCACCAATGTATGGCGGGGGACAGTTCGTTAGAACAAGCAGAAGACGATTCCGTACCCTACTCGACTTGTGACAGTTCATTTAGAAAACGATACCTAAACCTGTTACATTATTTCCGCTTTTTTGAATGGAATAGTTCATACTCTGGCCATCGTAAAATTCGATCCTGAGCTTAATTTGCCCGTCCGGAACTGAGCCGTTAAAAGCATCTTTCAGAAGGCTGAATGTTCCTTCATTGTAGTCGGCTGTAAACTCACCGCCAAACATCATATATGGAAACCAAGAATTGCTGCCTAATCGGTTGCCAGATGAATCGAAGAGTGAGGCACGTCTTACGTTTGTGCCGTTAAATTGAACCGGAATTTGAATACCTTCTGTCACTGTGCCTGTAGACGTTCCAAAAACAGGTGTCGAATATTTGATGATAAACTGATGCCAGTCAGCACCTTGCGAGAATACAAAAACCAAATCAGCAATGGTCCCATTTGAGCCCTGATTAAACTTCTCGTTTATAAAAGCCTTGGAGATCGAAAGTGTTGCAGTTGCTTCATTAAACGAATAATCATTTGTATTAACTCCTATAATGTGCTTAAAGCTGTTTCCATTGAGAGTAAGCGGAATTTGGATATCGTTTGCAGCTTGTTGATTAACATAGATTTCATTTAGACCTGTGGAATAGGAAGAACGCTGTTTCATATTAGCCGCTTGAATGGTAGATCCATATTCATCATGCCAGTCAAAGGGTGGAACCCTCCAAAACGCACCTGGCCATATCAGTGAGCTAACTCCATATTGGGATGCCTTGTAGTTCAGATATTCAAGATATTTCCGTTTTTCACCTGACTGCATTTTCGCTGCGCCATCATCAGGGGATAACCAGCCATATTCACCAATGACAACTCCAATCCCCTTGGAAATTAAGGCATGATTTAATGTGTTAAACATCTGGTCTATATTGCTTCTTGGCGTGTCTTGAACTCCATCGTAAAGCTTTTCATCAAAGCCCGTTCTACCCAAGTTGCCGCTGAAGACCCAGTCACTATAAAAATGCACAGTGGCGATCAAGTTTGGATCGTTCAGCCCCGCGATAAAATGATAGGCTGCGTTGGCTTTATCCATATCTGCGCTTGTAGAATACGTTGGAAGAACAATCATTCTTGTTGCATTATTTCCACCAGAGCTGCGGATAACATCATATGCAGCCTGATTGATCATATCCAATTTATCCTGTTTGGTGATGGTTCCGGTATCATTTTCAAAATAAGGTTCATTCATTGTCTCAAACATGACCCGCTCAGGTTCATTCTTAAAATGATTAGCAAGCTGCGTCCAGAGATCTACATATCTTTTATATTCCTCTGACGCCTTATTTCCATCCCAATTGGAAAGCCATGTCCAGGAATCGTGATGAAGGTTGATCATCACATAAAGGTCTGCATCAACGGCCCAATCAACCACTTGCTTATATTTGGCCAACCATTCGGAATGGATTACATAGTGTCCATCTGCACCTAGTGTATACCTTGTATAGGCAGTCATTGGAATCCGAATACTATCAAAGCCTTTTGCTTTGGCTGATAATATTAATTCTTGCGTTACTTTTGGCTGCCCCCAGGAGGTTTCGTCAGACAGGGAGAGATCGTCGGTTCTAAAACTGTCATAGGTATTGAATACATTCCAGCCTTTACCCATTTTCTGTGCATATGCCTGAGATGGAGTTTGTGGAGCGGCAGTGGCTTGAGAATTCCCCTCATCAACTTGATATGAAATGGATAGCGCTATCAAAAATACAGTTAATAGTTTTATTATTCTTGTTCTCTTCATCATACATGTCACCTTCCCTTTCCGGATTATCTTACAAAGCTGATCACTCGTCACCCCTTTAAATAATGAGTAATTATGGAAAATAATTTCAAAATATAGTTTCAATTTTATTATAAGGTGCAGAATGGAGATATCCTTGATTTTTAAGCCATGAAATAGCACAATATGGACACATTTTGGACACAAAAAAAAGCCGCTAAAATAGCGACTCTTCATGAGACGTGTTATTCTTTCTCCAAAGTATGAGGTCAAGATCAGGTACGTCTAGCCTGTCTTAAGGCCAGCCACGCGCACAGAATGCTTACCAGTGTCAGTCCGAATGTGAAATTACGCACACCATCTACATGATCATAGAGGGAAGCGGGTAACCAGGGGTAAATATCATATGTATAATCCATCGTATCGTTCAACAGCGTCCAGAGACCTGCAACGACAAGGGAAGCCCAGCGGAAGCCGAAAAAGCGTACATAAATAAGAGCTTCAATGGCCATCGCACTATGCGAAGCAATCAACATCCAATCTTGCCAGTGCTGTGTACCACCTTGCATCCAGCCAGCGAAAATAATGGATACGGCCCACACGCCATATTTCACAGATGTGACCACGGCAAGCGCCTGAATCACATGTCCGATCCGTTTGATAATGATGGACCGTGGTGGGTACAAGACCCATAGCAACGCTAAAGTAAAAAACAAACTCGCTGTTGGACTATCCGGCACAAATACGATCTGCCACACCGGCTGCTCAGCCAGCGTCATTTTCATTTGCTCTCCGTACCAGATGTATCCGTATACCGTTCCTACCGCATTACACCAAAATAATAGCCACAGGAAATAACGATTAGTCAGAAATTCCCTACTCCAGAAATACGATAAAGCCACATTCCCTGCCCCTTCCTTCATCATAAGTTGTGCACGATACCGTGCTGTCCAAAAAACACTTCAAAAAACCTGACCGCATAAACGATCAGGTTTCATTGGTTATTTTGATTTTACTGTTCTGCTTTCTGTTTCGCAAGCCATTCGGTCAGATGAGTGATCTCTTCATCCGTTACACCTTGAGCAATAGCATTATTGTACTGAGGCTGCATCTCGTTGTAACCTTCTTTGATAATGGTCAGAATCTCTTCCTGGCTATGCTTGTCACCCACACCCCGAAGTGAAGGTCCAGTTGCGCCCTTCATATCAGCCGCATGACAACCAATACAACCGGCCTTCTTGTACGTTTCCATTGCAGGATCATCCTCTTCCACGATCGCAACTTCTTCTTGCTGACCAGGTGCATTGGAAACTGGCGGGAGCCCCTGTTCACGCCTCTCCAGTGCTTCTTCTTCACGTTGAATATGTTCAGGCTTCTGTCCACTTGCTTCCAACTCATGCTCGTAGTGCGTCCACGCTACATTCGTCAGGTAGAATACAGAAATGACCGACAAAATCATCAATGATGAAGCAATTGGGCGTTTATAGAAACGCCGCTCCTTGCCAGTGTCCAGGAATGGTGCCAGCAGCAAAGCTCCGAAAGCGACTCCGCTGACCCCCAGTACCCCGAGCAGAACGTAATCACCCGATGCGTATGGATACTTCAAGTACTGATACAGAAAAAGGAAGTACCAGTCCGGCATAGGAATTACGGATGCGCTCGGATTGGCCGGATAGCCCAAAGGTGCAGGTTCTGAGATCGTTAGTACCAGAATGCCCACCAATACAACGACACCAACCATCCATTCTTTCAGCAGGAAGTTAGGAATAAAGGCTTCTGATTTGCCGGGGTAAGCCGTGTAATCAGGAGGGGTAATAAATCCCGCCCCTTTACGGACCCGTGAATCACCGACAAAGATAACCTTTTCCTCATCATCCTTCTTATGTCCGTGAGCCATTGCGATTCCTCCCTTCTCAGTTTATAGTGGTCCCGAAATGCCCTGTCTGCGGATCATGATAAAGTGTCCGACCAGAAGCACCAGAAGCACAGCGGGGAGGAAGAATACGTGCAGGGCAAAGAATCGGGTTAGTGTCTGTGCACCGACAATCGTACCGCCTTGCAGGAATTCTTTAATAATCGGTCCCAGCCAAGGAACCGTATTGGCAATCTCCAATGTTACTTTTGTTGCAAAATAGGCTTTGTTATCCCATGGCAACAAGTACCCTGTCAGCCCCAGTCCCAACATGACGAAAAAGATCAACATGCCGACAACCCAGTTCATTTCACGCGGTGCCTTGTAAGAGCCTGTAAAGAACACACGCATCGTATGTAAGAACATCATTACGATAACCAGACTGGCTCCCCAGTGGTGCATGCCGCGAACAATTTGGCCGAAGGCTACTTTGGTCTGCAGGTACTCCACACTTGCGTAGGCATTGATAATATCAGGTACGTAATACATGGTCAGGAACATGCCTGACAGAATCTGAATAACAGTAATAAAGAACGTCAATCCACCAAAGCAGTACACGAATGCGGAAAAGTGATGAGCCGGATTTACATGCTCTGGAACTTCATGATCCGCAACGTCCCGCCAGATTGGCGTGATATCGAGACGCTCGTCAATCCAGTCATAGACATTTTTAAACATCTGCGTTCACGCCTCCTAATTCACTCGGGTGTTCGGAACAATGTCGCCCAGATATACCCAACCCTGCTCTTCCTTGACTACGTACTCATCCAGCGGTTTGGGGGCTACGGCAAGATTCTTCCCTTCCTTGTCATAGTGCGCGCCATGGCAAGGGCAATGATACTCGTCAGGGTACTGCTTGTCACTATTCCAGCCTACTGTACATCCCAGATGTTTACAGATAGGTGAGAGTGCATAAATTTTACCCTGCTCGTCTTTGCGAATCCACGCCACTAACGATGCATTACTCAGATACCAACCATCCTGTTGTTTAAGTTCAAAGGTGAATTCTTGAGGCTCATTCGTAATTTTGCTAATTTCAGCTACTTTGACAGAGGTGCCTTCTCCCTTATGTTGCAAAATCGGGTCCACCGCAAAACGGACCATAGGAAGGATTGCACCGGCGGCCATGTAGGCTGTAGCTCCACCAAGCGTGTACGTTAAAAACTGCCTGCGTGACATCTCCATGCGGCTTGGCAATTTCAATGAAGCTTCGTGGTGGTCATGCTCACTGCTCATACTGTCTCCAACCCCCTTTTTCAGCCAACTCTCTCAAACGTTTTCATTTTCATAAATTCCACGACTTACTAGAACATACATAATCATATAGTAGCCCTAGAACACCGTCAAGAATTTGTCACACATTTTTAAGGTTCAATTGTAAGCGTTATTAAAAAAATGTTGTAAATTTGTCACATTTGTCGCCAAAAACTATTTTTTCCACAAGTCTCGTATCTTCTCCCCTACAAATCTCGCAATCCCCTCTTCTCCGACCTCATGAGTTAACACGGACCGACTCAAAACCAGATCAGCAGATGGAATTTCCACCTCATCCAAATGACCATCTGATGACATAATAACCACATATTTGAATCCCGAGGATTTAAGCTGTGCGGACAAGGAATTTAATGTCATTGACAATTCCGAATTAGCATAATGAAAGGCTGGATAAGTCATGATTCTCCCTTTGAAAGGAATTTCGACCAGATCTAGAAAATCTCTCAGCCGCTCCAATGCCTCGGTAGCTTCAACTGGCGACTGCTCACCGCTAAGAGCTGTGTATGGAATAAGGCATGTATCCAGATAGAGTTGCAGTTCAGCCCAGCTGTCTTGAGTCATCTCACTGAATTTCAATTCCCTATATCCCCTCTCTATCCATTTTATTCCCATATTATATATGACCATATCTTATAAATCCAGACATTCATTTCGGAATTACACATATCAAAAAAGGAAACACGCATCTGCGCATTCCCTTTTATCTCAGAAAGAATATATTTTGCCCATCAGTTTATGGTCCTCAGTTCATCCGTCAGACTCCGGAAAGCTACTTCGTCTCCGGTAGCTAACGCTTTATCGATTTCCAAATAGAGCTTCTCGCTGCGCTGTTTGCGAAGCGCTTCGTCCCACACCATCTCAGCTGCCAGCCCCAACATGACTTCATACGTAACTTTCATTTTATCCAATAGGATGCACCTCCAAAACGGATTTAAGAGCTCCTATATTCTTTTCCTTTGGTAACATAACCCAGTGAAGTTCTGGACATCCGCTCCAGATCGGCATCTGTCAGCTCACGTATCACTTTGGCAGGTGTCCCCAAAGCAAGAGTATAGGGCGGAATTTTACTATTCTCAGTAACAACAGAACCGGCTCCAATCAGCGTATATTCGCCAATATCGGCTCCATTCAGCAGAATGGCTCCCATACCGATTAATGATCCTGTTCCAATACGACAACCATGAATGATCGCTGTATGTCCTACTGAGACATCATCTCCCACAATCAAAGGTTGATCAGTATTGACATGCCCGACAACGTTATCTTGAATATTACAGCGCTTTCCAATGATAATAGGAGCCAAATCAGCCCGCAGGACTGCATTGAACCAGACGGAAGACTCTTCTCCCATTCTCAAATCACCGATCAGTTTTGCACCTTCAGCCATATATACCGAAGGGTGTAACTGAGGTTGTAGACCTTTGTATGGAATTATCATTATTATCACTCCTTAATTTGGGAGTGATTTTAGCAACTTGTCCTTCACTTGTCAAACATAATAGGCTTAATGTCTCCTGAGATGGAGCGACAGGATGCAGCAAGACGTGTGCCCCAGGCTGTCATTTGTATCGTCCGGCCTTCCTCATGTTCCCCAATACGGACCATGCCAAGATGCAACATCATTTTAACAATTCTGTTATCATAGATGGCCTCGGCCATATCATAATAGAACGGCTGAATGAATGGACCGATCTGACGAAACAGCGACTCGGCGGTTGACCATTCCAGGGCACATTCGCCTGTCCAATACACAATAGAGGACAGATTGGGAATAGCACCTTTATACAATCTTAACCAAAACCTAAATAGCTGTATCATTTCGGCTGTTTTCTCAGCCCCCAGCTTGTCTTCTCCAGCTGGTGATAACTTCAGCGTACCTTGCTCCTCACGAACCAGCCGATGGTGAAATGCATAGTCGTAGAGAAGTGCGAAACGATCCGGGTAATCCTTGAAGGAACGGCCATATCCGAATCTCCATCCACCTTTGCCCACCAATTCCTCACTAATGTGCAGATGCTCCATAATTTGCTGTTGAGAGCGACGGTACATCATACCTTCAGCGTTAAGGGCAATTTCGTGCTGCTGGACAAACTGCAGAAACAACTTGAGATCATCCGCTAAGAGATGATACTCATCCCGATACATGGGTGGTTCCGTTGTTTTGGTAATCCCTGCTCGCAGATGTGTGGATAACACATCCCTGAATCTTAATTTCAGATCCTGGGGTACCTGATACAAATACCTGGTCTGCTGCGTTGTCCCATTGAACAACCATCCACTCTTATTGAAGCGAACGATGAGATCACGTGGACTGGCGCCAGCCTCACTCTCCTTTTTGTCCATCGATTGACGGGCTATGGCAATGAGTTCTTCCATACCATAATACTGGCGAGGATCAAACAACAAGTTGTTCAAAAAGCGCTGATCTGCTTGATTCAGTTGACGTACCTGCTGCTCAAAAAAGGGTCTGCTGCCCAATGTAGTGAGAATACTCTGGATGAGTTCATGTTTGGAATTGGGCTTGCATTCACATTGGTAATAGTCTGCTATTCGATTAAGCTGGCCAATATCGGCAAAAGTAAGCATATCCGCTAGATTCATGGGTCCATCGCCTCGCCCGTTAACTACTTCGACTACTGATTTGGAGCCTGAAATAGTTTGGTTTTGTAAACATCGTTGACGGAATTCCCATAATCTAAACCTCTTTTTGGAAATTTATGTTTGAATTAATTTCATAATATCTTTAGTGAATGATGAAATTAATTCGTTAATCATACTATGCCTCAAGTTGGTCAATCAGAAGAAAAATGAGAGGTTTGAAATCATATACAGTCTCTATTTCCCCATAAAACGCAAAAAAACAACCCAAGTTAGCTTACTCAGGTTGTTTCGCTGTGTCCAAAGACAGATGTCGTGTGCAATTATATAACAGTGGACTCCAGTCATCACGTTCCTTTTCCAGGATCGTCAGTGACAGGTTTCCAATCCGTTCTGTATACCGATCTTTAAACAAGGCTGTTAACAGGTTGGCTAAGAAAGCTCCGTGAGTGACAATGAGTACGTTTTGGTCCGGATAGGCAGACCATAGATCTTCCAGAAAATCCAGTGCACGAATCTGGATATCCGCTATCTGCTCCTGTCCCAAGTCCAATGTCTCCCAGGATTTGCCCCAACGGGCAACCCGTTCTTCTGAAGTCAGACCTTCAATCTGACCAAAAGCCCTTTCTTTCAACCGTGCATCCGGCTCAAGCAAAGGTACATTCAACAGTTTAGAGATAATCTCCCCTGTTTCCTGTGCCCGCGATAATCCACTTGTGATGATATAGTCCCATTGGTATTCTTCCGTCAGCAGACGTCTTCCCAGGCGCTCTGCCTGTTCACGACCTTCTCCATTCAGAGGAATATCCGTCTGACCCTGTATACGGCCCGCCGCATTCCAGTCTGTAAGACCGTGACGAATAAGCCCGATTCGCACTTACATCCCTCATTTCTCCACACGGCGAACGAAAGGTTATTACCTATGCACTCGCACCTTGTTTGCGTTTACTCGTTGTTCGATGCATACGTCCAAGAGAAAATAACGCCATTCCTATTGCAAGTAAAGAGAGGGCCATCCAATACTGCGGATAAGCAGGTCCCATGCTCACAACAAAAGGCTCTATGATACTTCCTCTGTCCGCTCCAGTCATGTTGTACTGATACATTCCAGAGGACGATGGTCCGCTTCCGGCAACCCCTGTCTCCAAAATACCTGTAGCAACAACCTTGGTTTGCTCAGCTTCTGATACGTCTGGCTTAAACATTGCCATATACAGAAAGCTGCATAAAAAAATAGCCAGGAACGCGGCAATCCACAAAGACATATGCTTGCGGATCGCAGCAGAGAAACGATTAACCTTTGCCTCTTCCGGCAGTAGCCATGGAGACTCCGCGTAGATCCGGTCCATAACGTTACGGTTCACTCTCTCTGCCTGTTGTTCTGTCACTGGAACCGGAATGCTGTGCAGCAAGATCTGAGCTTCTTCCCAGACCTCAAACTGCTCGCAGCACTCTTCACAACCAGCAAGATGAGCATGAAATGCAATCCGCTGAGGATGAGTTTCCGGCATGTCCCAGACCAGTGCAAACAGTTCCTGGGCTTCGTTGCAATTCATCGGTTCTTCATCCCTTCATATGGCTCGTACACCGGTTCGAAGAAATAAGGTTCCAATTGAGTTTTTACGCTTGATCTTGCTCTGAATAATAGCGATTTCACAGAACTGACGCTCTGCCCAAGAATATTCGCAATCTCTTGGTAGTCTAGTTGATCATACTCGCGGAGTATAATCGCAGAACGCTGCTTCTCCGGCAAATTGTTAATCGCATCTCTAACCAGCATCACCCGCTCGCTGCGCAATACAGCATACTCCGGTGCATCCTCCGAAGGAGCAACGGGAACAATCCCGCTCTCTTCAAGTGGGACATTTCCGCTACGCTGTTTGCGAAGCTCACTCAGTACCGTATTTCTCGCAATGGTATATAACCAGGTTGAGAATGAGGCATCCACCTCACGGAAAGAGTGCAGACTGCGGAACGCCTTATAGAAAGTCTCAGAACAGAGATCTTCCGCAAGCAGCTCCATATTGGAACTTTTCAACATATGATATACGAAAGCCAGTATTTTACGCTGATAACGACTCATCAGCTCGGAATATAACTCCAGGTTACCTTCCTTGATCTCTCGAATCAACTGGGAATCCGTCATTTGAGTGCGACCCCTCCTCGCCCATCCATGTGCTTCTCCCCGTTCGACTCTATCCATGTATTACCGAACAGGCACAAAAAAGTTGCGGTTCTCACCGCATATAAACAGCGTTCAGCGCCATAACTGGCCTTCCCGCCAAATTCCCCTATGTAATGGCAATTTTCCCAACGTTTCTACATTAACAGTACTTATTGTACAACGGTCTGCATCATCCTGGCAAATCCATTGGTAGCCACAGAACCCGACCTGTCATTCATATGCGGTCATTTACACGTTCATGACTTCATTTTGAGGCTTTTTGGTAAGCCTTGCTTATATAGACGGAAGACATATCGAAAAGGTTACAAAAATGTTATATTTTTTTGACCTAAGCTACCTAAAAAAAGGAGTTATTATCTTGAATTACCGAAAGATATAATTAATTCAAACAAATTTACTTAAAGTGTTGACAAAATGAAAACGTATACATATAATAAGGGTACAGTATGGTTTCTCTCCACTCCTATCCAATAACTGTATTGCTCCACGTGAGCAATGGCCGCTTATGTAAGCGGTCTTTTTTTTGTCTTTAGCAAGGTATTCATGTGTTAATATATACATATTTAATATATATCAACTTCTTTGATCTGTGACGAATATCAAATGGACAACTCCAATATAACCTCACAAAAAAGAGGGCTTTCGCCCTCTTTCTCGTCTTATATCCACACTTGATAGCCTAAGGAATCCAATAACGTCTTGGCTCGTTCCATATCTTCTTCCTGACGGAAAGACAGACGCATAATGCCCGGCACATCCACCCGGTTTTCGATAATCTCCAAGTTGCTCAAGTTGATGTCATTCGCCCCAAGCTCAGTTGCGATCTTACCAATCATACCCGGTGCATCCTGGACATCAGTATACAGATCAAATAACGGCGAAATCATGCCTTTGCGTCGTTCTGGTAATATACTGCGGAACTCGCGGGCCTGACGGAATGCCTCCTCTATACCTTCACCGTTCTTATGCTCCAACATATCCGTAAAGGCCGTCATCTGGCTATTCCAGTCCTTAAGCAAGCCCAGCAGTACATCACGGTTGCTAAGCAAGATATCTCTCCACACAATTGCATCACTGGACGCAATCCGGGTAATATCCCGGAAACCACCTGCAGCCAGCATTTTATACAGTGGATTCGACTCATTATATTCACGCACCTGATTCACCAGCGCAACAGCAATAACATGTGGCAGATGACTAATCGCCCCCACGATGTCATCGTGCAGCAGAGGCTCCACACGCACGATCTGTGCCCGCGTATACGCAAGCAGCTCAGACAGCCTGCTGTAGGCTTCCTCAGGTACATGTTCTGAAGGGGTTAAGACATAGTATGCATTCTCAAATAACACGGCTGAGGCCGCATCTACGCCTGCACGCTCCGACCCCGCCATAGGGTGACCACCAATGAAGTAAGCGTCAGTCAACCGCACATGCTCGGCACAAGCGGCAATGGAAGCTTTAGTGCTTCCTACGTCCGTGATGATACATCCTTTTTTCAATGGCAGCTTGGAGAGCTTTTCGAAATAGGATTCAAGCAAACCTACGGGAACGCACAAAAAAATAAAGTCGGCATCCTCTACCGCTTCTTCCAGAGAGAGCGTAGCATCATCCACTACACCGCTCGCTATGTACTTGTCCTTCAGTTCATCCAAGTGGGCGTAGCCCATCACGGTTACATCTGGCTTGCCTTTGAAGCAGAGCGCCAGTGAACCGCCGATGAGTCCTACACCAATCATTGCAATTTTTAGTTTCATGGGTCCTCACTCTTTCATCGCCAGTATTAAGGGCGTGCTACCGCCTTCTCAGCCAGCGTGTTCTCCAGTGCCGTGACAAATGCACGGTTCTGTTCTGATGTTCCGACGGACACACGAATGTAAGTTGGGTATACGTGGAATCCTGAGCGAACGATAATGCCTTGTTTGAGCAAGGATTGGAACGCAATTGCCGAAGGCATATTCAGATCAACCATAATGAAATTACCCTGTGAAGGGAAATAAGACAATCCGAGCCGTGTAAATTCATTTTGAAGGTAATCCCGATCCGTTGCATTCCGCTTCGAGCACTCTTGAACAAAATCCTGATCCAGTAGTGCAGCGGTTGCCGCAACCTGTCCAAAACGGGAGGTGTTAAACGGTTCACGTACACGGTTAATCAATTCAATAATTTCGGGACGTGCAATGCCGTACCCGATCCGGAGCGAAGCCAAACCGTAAATTTTGGAGAATGTCCGCAGGATGACCAAGTTCGGATACCGTTCGATCAATGGTATACTTTGCGGGTATGCTTCATCGGTTACGAATTCATAATAAGCTTCGTCCAGTATGACCATCACATGAGCAGGCACACGGTCCATAAAGGCTGTAAGTTCCTGCTCGGAGATAATCGTACCTGTCGGATTATTTGGATTACACACCCATACTGCTTTGGTTTTGTCGTTAATTTGAGCGATCATCGCGCTCAGATCATGCGTGCCATCTTTCAGAGGCACTTCGATGGACACGGCACCCTCAATATCTGCATTGCTTTTATATACGGAGAATGTCTGATCTGCCATGATGGTCTCGTCGCCCGGCAAGAAGAAAGCTCTCGTGATCAAAGCAATAATCTCATCGGAACCACAACCAAATATTATGTTGTTCCGTTCAAGGCCAAGATGCTTGGCAAGAACTCCCGTCAGCTCAACCGAGCTACCGTCTGGGTATATGCTTATATTAGTCATTTCTCTCGTAATGGCTTCCAGGGCGGCAGGAGAACTGCCGTACGGGTTTTCGTTGGAGGCCAGCTTGATGACTTGTTCAAGCCCCAGTTCACGTTTCACTTCTTCAATCGGTTTGCCCGGCTGGTACACAGGCAGATTGACAATCTGGGATTTCGGTTTCAACCCGACCGCCTCCTGTTATTGAAATAATGTTAGACACGAATCAGCGTGCACCTCACGTGTCCAAAAGATGTCCTTTCAGGACATCCCTATCCCTTTAATTGTGCCACAAAGTTGCGAATTTGCAACAGTCCCGCTGCACGCGTATCCGGATTTTCAAGCAGAGGAATCGCATCTTCCACCTGACGAACAATGGCACTACCTACAACAACGCCATCGCAGATGCGGGAGAAATGTGCCACCTGCTCATGACTGGAGATACCAAAACCTACCGCTACAGGGAGGTCTGTCAGACTTTTCACCGTCTCAATGAAGCTCTCTACGCCATCAAAGAAAGAAGCTCTCTCTCCGGTTACCCCAAGGGATGATACACAATAGATAAAGCCACTCGCTCCCGTTACAATCCGCTCAATCCGGGCATTAGATGTAGGTGCAACAAGCGGTACCAGATGCACACCAGCACGATTTGCGCGTTCTCGCATCTCTTCCGCTTCCTCAATTGGCAGGTCCGGAATGATCATGCCACTAATATCGTGTTTGACCAATTCATCAAAGAATACATCCAGTCCTGTCTGTAATACCGGATTATAATAGGTGAACAGTACAAACGGCAGTTTCACACCTGCCTTACGAGCTTTTGCAGCGGTTTCCATCACAGTACGAATGGTAATTTGGCTTTTCAGCGCACGTTCGGAAGCACGCTGAATGACTGGGCCATCTGCAAGTGGATCGGAATAGGGGACACCCAGTTCCAAAATATCCGCTCCGGCCTGTTCGAGCTCCTTGATGATATCAATCGTTGTATCCACATCCGGGTCTCCCACGGTTAAGAATGGAATAAGTGCCGTACGATTCTGTTGCTTCAATTGCTGGAAGGTCTGGTCCATCAGATTCATCCCAAGTCACCTCCCGTGTATTTCATAATCGATTCAACATCCTTGTCTCCACGTCCCGACAGACAAATGACTACAATATCATCTGCTGTAAGTTCAGGCGCCAGTTTGACAACTTGAGCTACCGCATGTGCAGACTCCAGAGCAGGAATGATTCCTTCCGTCCGACATAGGAGCTGCAGGGCATCCAGTGCTTCCTGATCCGTGATCGGTACATATTTTGCCCGTTCAATATCCTTGAGATAGGAATGCTCCGGACCAACACCCGGATAATCAAGTCCGGCCGAGATGGAATGCGCCGGCTGCACCTGTCCGTACTCATCCTGCAACAGGTAACTCATAGATCCCTGGAATACACCATGTGTACCTTTGGTCATCGTCGCAGCGTGATACTCAGTTTCGACCCCTTTGCCTGCGGCTTCAACGCCAACCAGCTTCACATCCTGATCACCGATAAATGGATAGAACATCCCGATCGCATTACTTCCTCCACCAACAGCTGCTACAATTACATCCGGCAAACGTCCTTCGATCTCCTGAATCTGACGACGGGTCTCATCACCGATCACACGTTGGAAATTCCGCACCATCATCGGATATGGATGAGGACCAACCACTGATCCGAGCACATAGAACGTATCCTCCACATTGCTGACCCAGTAACGAAGTGCTTCATTACCAGCATCCTTCAGTGTCCGTGTTCCGGACGTCACCGGAATCACTTCTGCTCCGAGCAGCTTCATCCGAAATACGTTTAACTGCTGACGCTCTGTATCTTCTTCGCCCATAAATACTTTGCATTCCAATCCAAGTAATGCGGCTACGGTTGCCGTTGCAACGCCATGTTGACCTGCACCTGTTTCGGCAATAACTTTCTTTTTGCCCATCCGTTTGGCTAACAAACCTTGTCCAATGGCGTTGTTAATTTTGTGCGCGCCTGTATGATTGAGATCTTCACGTTTCAGATAAATTTTCGGTCCGCCCAATCGGCGTGACAATTGCTCTGCATGATACAATGGCGTTTCACGTCCAGAATACTCGCTTAGCAGATAGTTCAGTTCCTTGTTGAATTCCTCATCTTCAGAGAAGTGGCTATATGCCTCCTCCAACTCTATGAGTGCGTTCATTAGTGTCTCAGGTACAAAGCGGCCTCCGAAGTGACCGAAACGCCCGTGTTGATCCGGCAATTGATGTGTCATGCCTGCTTCACCCTTTCTACGAATGCTGTAATTTTGGAAATATCCTTCACACCTTCAGTCTCCACGCCGCTGGATACATCGACGCCGAAAGGTGCATATGTCTGTATTAGTTGTTGTACATTGTCCGGCTGCAAACCTCCTGCAACGAACAGAGCAATTTCGCGACTTTTCGCCCATTCAGCATAGGCAGGGATTCGCTCCCAGGCAAACGTTTTCCCGGAGCCCCCTCCATATAGAGGATCATGGGTATCAAGCAATATCGCATCCACGAATTTATCGTAAGTATCAAGAGCCCTTATGGCTGCATCATCAGCTTCCGGTCCCGTTTCATCTTTGGGAAAAGAAAAAACTTTGAACACTTTGGCATTCCACCGCTGCTTCACCTGCTTGCAAAATTCCGCAGTCTCCTGTCCATGCAGCTGAATAACATCCAGTTGAGCTACGTCCATAATGTGTTCCAGCTCTTCGAGCTTAGGATTCACAAATACACCCGCAAGCTTCGGCCGATCATAGGTAGACCATTCGAACAACACCGTTCTTAATGCAGCAGCCTGCTCGGGTTCGATTCGGCGGCGTGATTTGGCAAAAACAACACCAATGTAATCCACAGGCAAGTTTATCATCGATTTTAGCACTTCAACGTCCTGAAGTCCACATATTTTTACGGCCGCTGGCAGCGGGTTTCTCAGTTCTGACATACTGTCGCCTGTGCCATCGTGTATGGAAGTATTCATCATTTGGGCCCCATCAGATCATATACAGCCGCCTCGACATCATCCTTGCGCATGAGATGCTCACCTACGAGAATACCATGAACACCGGCCTGGACCAGAGGTACTGTTGATTCTGGTCCGTCAATACCACTTTCGCTAATCAAGGTAACGCCACTTGGAATCAATTCCATCAAATCCAGTGTTGTGTTCAGACTAGTTTCGAATGTTTTCAAATTACGATTATTGATGCCCACAAGGGTTGCCTGCGGAATCTCCAATACCTGCTCCAGTTCTGTTCGATCGTGGACTTCAATCAAGGCATCCAGCCCCAAACTTTTGGCAAATTCCAGATATTGACGAATCTGTTCAGGTGTCAGAATGCTGGCAATCAACAGTATCGCATCCGCACCCAGTAATCTTGCCTCGGCAATCTGTCGTTCATCTATAATAAAATCCTTGCGCAATAGCGGAATGTTCACTGCTTGATGGATAGCCTGCAAGTACTCGTTGCTGCCTTGAAAATACGACACATCTGTTAATACGGAGATGCAGTCTGCACCCGCTCGCTCATAAGCAGCAGCAATCTCTACCGGATGAAAATCCGGACGAATTAACCCTTTGGATGGCGAAGCTTTCTTCACTTCAGCAATAAGGCCAAGTTTGCGATTGCGTCCGCTCGATAGTGCTTGTTCAAACCCCCGGGTTGCGGGTAGTTGTTCAATTTTTTGGATAGCTTCATCCATGCGAAATGTCTGTGCCAGAACTTCAACTTCTTTATGTTTGGTTGCAACGATTCGATCAAGATACATGACTGTACGCCTCCGTTGTATGAATTAACTGTTCAAGCTTCCCGGCAGCTTTGCCCGAATCTACCGCTTCTGCGGCAAGTGTCACCCCTTCAGCAATGCTATCTGCAAGACCGGACACATAGATGCACGCTCCGGCGTTCAACAGAACGACATCACGGTAGGCACTTTGCTCACCCTGGAAGATCCTCTTAATAATTTCGGCATTCTGTGCCGCATCTCCTCCAAGTACCGCTTCGAGCGGATGAAGAGACAAACCCATATCACGTGGATCAATATCATAGGTGTGCACTTCACCATTACGAAGTTCAGATACCTGAGTCGGCGCCGAGATACTGATTTCATCCAGACCATCATGGCTGGCCACGACCAACGCTCTTTTGAGACCAAGACGATTCAGTACTTCAGCAATCATCGGCGTCCGGGAACGATCATATAGGCCAAGCAATTGGCGATCTGCTCCCGCAGGATTGGTTAATGGTCCCAGCATATTGAAAATGGTACGAACACCCAGCTCTTTTCTTGGTCCTGCCGCATGTCGCATGGAAGGGTGATATACCTGGGCAAAACAGAAACAAATTCCGATATCATCCAGACATTGTCTGGCCTGCTCCCCGTTCAGATGGATATTTACACCGAGTGCCTCTAATACATCTGCACTACCAGCTTTACCGGTAGCTGAACGATTGCCATGTTTGGCGACCCGAACCGAGACGGCTGAAGCAATAATGGCGGATGCTGTGGAAATGTTGAATTTGTGAATACCCGATCCACCTGTTCCACAAGTGTCCAGCAAGCCGCTGCCATCCGTTAGAATTCGTCCGCCCTGACCACGCATGGCTTCAGCAAAACCGGTGATCTCATCTACCGTTTCACCCTTCATCCGCAGCGCCATCAGCAAACCTCCGATTTGAGCCGGCGTTGCCTCACCTCTCATGATCGAGTACATCAAATCTCTTGCTTCGGCTTGCTCCAGATGGCTGCCCTCCAAAATCTTCGCCAGGCCATTCTTCATGCCTTCCTCACGAGTAATCTCAGCAATGGGGGTTACAGGGTTCTCATTCATTATTGGGTTTATGTTCATCTCCGGTCTCTCCTCTCTCAGTTCTTAGCGGACGCTGGTGTGACAAAGTAGTCTGCATTCGCCAGTCTCAACGTGCTGTCCTTTTCTTTGGCAGGAAACATTGCTTCTGCTGTTCGAATCGCCTTGAGCAATGCTTTAGCTTTGTTAACTGTTTCCTCATATTCATTCTCAGGCACAGAATCCCATACGATACCCGCTCCGGCCTGTACATATGCTTTTCCTTTTTTGAAAATAATCGTACGAATCGTAATACAGGAGTCCATGTTACCTGAGAAACCCAGGTATCCGATTGCTCCGGCATAAGCACCACGTGCCTCTTTCTCCAGTTCCGCGATAATCTCCATTGCACGCAGTTTCGGTGCTCCGGATACGGTACCCGCTGGCAAGCATGAGAGAAACGCATCGAAGAAATCCTTGTCTTCTCTAAGCTCGCCCGTAACGTTGGATACCATGTGCATAACGTGAGAATACCGTTCAATCTCCATGAACATGTCACACTTCACACTGCCGAAACTGGATACCCGGCCCAGATCGTTACGACCCAGATCAACCAGCATCAGATGCTCCGCGCGTTCCTTCTCATCCTGGAGCAGATCAGCAGCGAGTGCACGATCTTCCGCTTCTGTTGCCCCCCTTGGACGTGTACCTGCAATCGGTCGTGTCTCCACACGATTCCCGTCCACCTTGACCAGCGCTTCAGGCGAAGTACCCACGATAATCTCATCATCCATTTTGAGGTAGTACATATAAGGTGATGGATTCAGGGTCCGGAGCACACGATACACGTGCAGCGGAGAAACTTCCGTATCAATGTGGAAACGCTGGGACAATACCACTTGAAAAATATCACCTGCGCGAATGTAATCTTTGGCTTGCTCCACATTACCGATAAATTGCTCCTTCGTGAGGTTGGAGCGAATATTCCCCAGTTCCACGTCTCCCGGAATAGAACGCGGATTCAGGTTCTCCCCTGGTCCTTGCTGCTGCAAACGTTCTGCGGCCTGCTCCAGCTTCTCCGAAGTCACTGCATACGCTTGACGTATCTCGTCATCCGTTGCACCGTCCTTGACGTGTACATTACCGACGAGCAGCATCTGCTGCTTCACATGGTCAAACACGATAATCTGGTCACAGAACATAAAGCGAATGTCATCCATATTCAGGTCATCCAGCGCGTGTGCTGGAAGCTTCTCATAATAGGACAGCAGATCATATCCGAAGAAACCAATTGCCCCACCTGTGAATGGTGGCAGTTCATCATCTTTTGGGCTGCGGTACTTACGCAGCAGTGCTTTCAGTTCTTCAATCGGTTTGCCTGGCAATTCACGGGTCTTCCCTGCTTCTTCTACAACGATCCGACCCTTCTTGGCCGAAATCATCAGGAACGGATCTGTACCGATGAACGAGTATCTCGCCCATTGGATACCCCCCTCTACACTTTCCAACAGGAATGCCCGGTCGTTGTCAGCATAACGGCGGAATATACGAATCGGAGTCTCCATATCTGCCAGAATCCGTTTGACTACCGGAATCAGATTATACTCATTCGACATTTTCAGTACTTGATTAACGTTTGGCGTTATCATCAGATCACGTCCTTTCAGATTTAGGTAGAAGAAAAGGTTACATTATACGAAGAAAAAACCTCTACCATCAGGTAGAGGTTTGGTTATAAGCTGTATTTAACAGGGTGATGCTTCATAAATAACAAGTCCCTATACTTCGCTGTCGGATTATTCACAGGTCGCTGAATTGATGCATCTCACATCATCCAAATCGGGAAAATATATCAGTTATAACACTTCAACTACTCATTCCAATATTTCGTAAAATATAGGAGAGTGCATTGATTGTGTTTGTACCAAAATATATCAAAACAAAAGATGTCCTATGACACGTTTGTTTTCCCTGTTCCTGTTACCTATTCCGTAGCACGACGTACCGTGAATCAGTTGACCGGTTTCTGTTGCCCCGGTTACCACCCACTGGACTCTGCTATATACTCCACTAGCTCAGCTGCTCTCAGCTCAATCTCAACTCTACTCAACTGGTTCTCACTATACATCATTATGATCGGTTTGACAACCCACTACTTAAGAGCCGGAAGGTGCTGCCAAATCCGGACGTAATGCCTGTGCACCGTTCAGATACACATGGTTGATTTCATTCTGAGCTTTGTTTGTATTGACATGCACCATGAAACGAATGCACTGCGCCAAGGCACCTTTAACAGGAACCTCCAGTGCACACATTAGTGGTACGAGTTCCCAACCATCCAGTTGACGAATAGCTTTTGCCGGGAAAGCAGCATCCAGATCCCCAGTTAACGTAATCCACACACTGCAGATATCTTCCGGTTGGATCTCATTGCGATCCACGATCTCCTGCAACAATACAGCCGTTTCCTTCAAAATCTGTTCTTCGTTGTTCTGCGCGACTGTTGTAGCCCCGCGAATTCCCCGTGTGACCATTGCTGTCATTCTCCCTTCCTGAGCATTTCAATGACGTCCCGAACTGCCGACACAGGTACGTCCTTCACAATTCTGGCAGCCCCAATCCGATCAGGAATGATAAACACCATATGACCTTCACGGAACTTTTTGTCATGCATCATCGCTTCCATTAATGCATCCGTGTCGAGATGTGCAGGCATCGTTGTTGGAAGGCGAAGTGAACGCAACATGCGGACCGTATCTTCATAGAGCCCCGCTGGCGCACCAAGCTTCTCTCCAAGCAATGCTGATCCAGCCATACCGATCGAGATCGCTTCTCCGTGCAGGAATTCTCCATAACCGGCAATCGCTTCAATGGCATGACCAATCGTATGTCCCAGGTTCAACAACGCACGTTCTCCATTTTCCCGTTCGTCTCTGGATACAATCTCTGCCTTAATGCCACACCCTCGCTCCAAGCCGTATCCCAATGCTTCCGGATTAAGCGCAAGCAGTTCTTCCGCATGTTCCTCACACCAATGTGCAAAAGTCTCATCACGGATTAGTCCATGCTTCAACATCTCTGACAACCCTGCCGAAACATCTCGCGGCGGCAAGGATTGAAGTGTGTCCACATCATAGAGCACTAGCTCGGGCTGGTGGAATGCACCGATCATATTTTTGGCCAGCGGATGATTGACAGCCACCTTGCCGCCTACACTGCTGTCATGCGCCAAAATCGTTGTAGGTACTTGAACAAACTTGATTCCACGCATATATGTAGCGGCAACAAAGCCAGCCAGATCACCTACGACACCACCACCTAAGGCCAGAATCGCAGAACTCCGATCCAGTCTGCCTTCGATCGCAACGGTCATCATATCCTGGTACACCGAAAGGGATTTCGATGTTTCACCAGAGGGCACAACCGCCGATACGACTGTATAACCAGCCGTACGTAGCGTTTGCTCCAAACCTGACAAGTATTTGGGAGCCACATTTTCATCTGTAATGATGAGTAGCGGACTTTTTTTGGTCAACCCATATTGCTCAAAATATTGAGGGGCTTGTGCCAATAGACCGCTGCCAATCAGAATCGGATATGAGCGTTCCTCCAACTGTACCGTCAGCTGACGCATATTAGTAATTCTCCAGTTGGGCGTTATAACTAGCAACATTAGCACGGATTTCTTCCATGGAATCCCCGCCGAATTTCTCCAGGAATGCTTTGGCAATTTCCCACGCTACAACATGCTCCATAACGACACTCGCTGCTGGTACAGCACAAGCATCCGAGCGCTCAACCTGAGCCGTAAATGCTTCTTTTGTATCAATATCAACACTTTGCAGTGGCTTATACAACGTTGGGATCGGCTTCATCACACCACGTACAACTACTGGCATACCGTTCGTCATACCACCTTCGAATCCACCCAGACGGTTGGTTGCCCGGTGGTAGCCGCGCTCGTCCGTATGCATGATTTCATCATGCACCTGTGATCCCCGAATGACTCCGGCTTCGAATCCGATACCAATCTCTACACCTTTGAATGCATTAATGGACATTACGCCTTGAGCGATTCGTGCATCCAGCTTGCGATCGTATTGAACATAACTACCAAGACCAATAGGTACACCTTCAACGATACATTCCACTATTCCTCCGATGGAATCGCCTTCTTGTTTAATCTGGTCGATGTAGGCTTCCATCTTCTTCTCTGTCTCAGCATCCGTAACACGCACAGAGGAAGCTTCTGTCACTGCGATCAGTTCATCAATCGGAAGGTCCTGATAAGGAGCTTCGATCTCTCCAATACGAAGTACACGTCCAGCTACCTTGATTCCGAATTCAGCCAGGAATTGACGTGCAATGGCACCACATGCCACACGTACCGTTGTCTCACGTGCACTGGAGCGCTCCAGTACGTTACGCAAGTCTTTGAGATTATACTTGAGTCCACCGTTCAGATCAGCGTGTCCGGGACGTGGACGATGAACGCGACGTTTCTCTTCGTCACTGCCTTCGATCGGCTCAATATTCATAATATTCTGCCAATGTTTCCAGTCGTTATTTTGAACAACCAGCGCTACCGGAGCACCTGTTGTATATCCGTGACGGATACCACCAACAAAATTCGCCTGATCCTTCTCGATCTGCATCCGGCGTCCACGGCCATATCCCTTTTGGCGGCGGTGAAGCTGGAAATTCAGTTCTTCAAAGTCAATCGTCAAATTACTTGGCAATCCTTCAATAATAGCGGTCAATTGGGGTCCGTGCGTCTCCCCTGCGGTTAAATAGCGTAAACTCATAATACGTTCCCCCTTTAAACTGTTAAACTTCACATTGCTAAAATCCCATAATTTCTTTGCTTATTATAGTATAGCTGACCAGCTTTGACAAGAAAGTCGGCTCTTTCTTGTACTTGGTATACAAATAACCGCCTGAACACATGTACATGTGCTTCAGACGGCTCAACAACCATTATCATTATTTTTTCCGATAGAAGAATGTCTCTGCTGTCTCCAAACCATATTGTCCCGGGGAGAAGATCTGCTCCGTACTGCCCACAAACAAAATACCGCCTGGACGCAAACTTGCTGCAAATTTGTGATACAACAGGTTTTTGGCTTCCTCAGTAAAATAGATCATGACATTTCGGCACACAATCAGATCGTACCCATCGTCAAAACGGTCCAACAGCAAATTTTGTTTCATGAACTTGATCGAATTTTTGAGTTGCTCATCAATACGGTATACCAAGCCATCCTGCTTGAAGTAACGGTTCGCCGTTTCCCTTGGCACATCCTTAAGTGAGCGTTCCATATAACGCCCTTCCTTGGCTTTGGCCAATGCACCTTCATCCAGATCACTTGCCGTAATGGAGCTCTCCTTCAAAATGCCCATCGTGTCCAGAATCATGGCGAGTGTATAAGGTTCTTCACCTGTTGAACAGGCTGCACTCCAAACCTTAGCACGACGCTTGGATCCTAGCAGCTCAGGCAGAATCTCGTCCCGCAGCACTTCCCAACGATTGGGATTACGCCAGAATTCCGACACGTTAATCGTCATACGATCAAGGAATTCGTAGAACAATGATTTATCTTTCTGCATAGCTTCAAAAAAGTTAGAAAATGTATGAAACCCGTTTTTGTTGCGAAGTGTGGTCAGCCTTCTTTTCATCTGGCCTTCCTTGTATTGAGCAAGATCAATGCCTGTGCTCTCTTTGATTTTACGAATGAATCCGGTGTAATCCGGGTCTAGTAGTTGTTCTTGCTCCAGCATCGTGTATCACCCTTTTGGCTAATAATTACAACCAGGCTGCGATGCTCTTGTCGTATACCACCAGTTCATCTGAAGCAAAGAAATTTGCTGCTTCACGGGAAGCACTTTCCGGTGAATCTGCCCCATGAATCAGATTATGTGGTGTATGGCTGGCGAAGTCTCCGCGAATGGTACCCGGAGCTGCTTCCTTCACATTGGTTTTTCCGATGACGATGCGCGCAAGTGCCACAATATCGTCGCCTTCCCACACCATGGCAAATACGGGCCCAGATGTGATAAAACGAACCAAATCATCGAAAAACGGTTTGCCCTCATGTTCAGCATAATGGCGTTTTGCCTGATCCTCAGACATCTGCACCAATTTGCCTGCCACCAACTTAAATCCTTTGTCTTCCAGACGGCTAATAATTCGACCGATCAATCCACGCTGCACACCATCCGGCTTCACCATCAAAAATGTACGATCCATCAGCTCACTCCTCACTCACGGTTCAAAGTTAATCACTATGTAAACGCAATCCCTCTGATTGTAACATACATGTCCAAATCCTCCCAATGAGGAATCTCACAGTTCTGTTCATCTTTGGGTATGAGCAATCGAGATTTGAAGGTCATACAAAGTTTAATGCGTACGTTTAACCACAAAATGAGCGATATCACGCAGGTTTTTGGTCGTCTTGATGTTAGGTAGCTGATCGAGAGCATCGAGCGCTTTCTTCATATATCGGTCAGCAAGGGCTTCTGCTTTAGCAATTCCTTGACTTTGTCGAATCATTCCAATTGCATCCGATGCACTTGCCCGTCCTTCTTCATGCTGGACACGGGAAATCTCCTTAAGCAAAGGTTCCCGCAGATCAGATTCTTCCAAGGCATAAAGTACAGGAAGAGTGATATTCCCTTGCTTCATGTCACTGCCAGGTGGCTTGCCAAGTTGTTTCTCAGTACCTACCAGATCAAGTACATCATCTTGAATCTGGAAAGCCATCCCCACATTGTATCCGTACGTATACAGCAGGGAAGATACATGCTCAGGCGCACGTGTAGCCAATGCCCCTAACTGACAGCTAACCGCAATCAGAAGTGCTGTTTTGCGGCGAATCCGCAGCAGATAGTTACGAACACTTTGTCCCGTATTGAAAAAGTCGCGAATTTGCTCCATCTCACCAATGGACATCTGTACCATAGCTTTGGCAAGGATACGATGAATAGCTGGATCGGATAATCCGGCAGTCATTTCAAGTGCCTTACCGTAGATATAGTCTCCTGTGTACATGGCAATCCGATTATCCCATTTTGACTTCACCGTGGGTTTGCCTCGGCGTGTCTCCGCATTATCAATGACATCATCGTGAACGAGGGATGCCGAATGAATGAGTTCCAGCGGAACCGCAACCAACTTCAGACGTTCAATGTCGTATGTACCAAATTTCCCACCAAGTAACACAAAAACGGGCCGCAACCGTTTTCCTCCTGCTTTGAGCAAATGAAGTGACGTTTCACTCAGCAGCTTCTGTTCTCCTCGAACACTGCGATACAACTCTTTCTCAATGTAATCCATGTCCTTTTTTAACAACCCGAAAATATCCAATAGTTTCATTCGTTCACCCGTATCAGCGTATTGTCAGTCCATAAATTCATGCTTACCTTCCCCTCCAGCAAGTCGGGCCTGCAGGCATTACGAAAAACCCGGCTTACCGTTCTTGCTTGTGTTTTGCTATAAGGTAATCTAACGTGTTTTTCTTCTCCGAATGTCATAGCCGACACCCGAAAATTAAACTCTGCGACTTGTTCTGAAACAAAATACAGAAGTTGCCGGAGCATGGGTCAAGACTGTGGTTCATGAAGACTCACCATCAGTGCTCACCAATACCCCGGGATTCGGGGGACAAATAAACCGAGCAACACTTTGGCAAAAAACAGCCTTGTATCGAACTCAGTCGTTATCCCCGTTCATCCGGTTCTCCCCATCTTGTAAACAGTTGATGTGGGATGCGCAAGCTATCCAGCACTTTCCCCACCAAAAACAGAATCAACTCATCCATAGTCTGAGGTTTGTAATAAAAAGCAGGCATAGCCGGTATCATTCGTACACCAAGACGAGAAAGCTTCAGCATGTTCTCCAGATGGATTGCATGAAGAGGCGTCTCACGTGGTACGAGGATCAATGTTCTTCCCTCTTTCATCATAACATCGGCTGCGCGAGACATCAGATTATCCGACGATCCCTGCGCGATGGACGAAAGAGTTCCCATCGAACATGGCATGATAATCATGCCGTCGGCCAGATAAGAACCACTTGCAATGGAGGCCCCTATATCACTCACAGGATGATAGATCAGAGAACCGGCACGGTTGCCGAATTTTTCTTCCAGCACCGCGTCCCGATTCGTCACATCCCAGTCCAATTCTTCTTTCAGTACACGCCACCCTGCATTGGATATGACCAGATGAACGTTATATTCCAAATCAAGCAGCGTTTCAATTAATCGGATGCCATATATACTGCCACTCGCTCCGGTAATTCCGACAACCAGTCGTTTATTGTCCGGCTGCTGTACCATTTATTTCACCGCCAGATCAATCAGAGTGAACGTAAATACAATTAAACTAAGCAAACTGTTCATGGTAAAGAATGCCGTTTGGACACGGCTCATATCATTAGGCGACACAATATAGTGTTGATAGAACAGAATTCCATACGTCACCAACATGCCTGCGCCATACCACCAGCTCAGATCTGTCATCAACAATAACGCAAGAAAACCAACTGCAGTAATCACATGGAAAAACTTGGCGATCTGCAATGATTTAACGAGGCCAAAACGGGAAGGTATGGAGTGAAGACCCTCTCCCTCATCGAATTCCAGATCCTGACATGCATAGATAATATCAAAGCCTGCGGTCCAGAACACAATCGTAACGTACAGCACAATCGCTGTCCAATCCATCGTTCCTGTTACAGCTACCCAGCCACCAAGTGGTGCCAAACCAATCGTCATTCCGAGAACAATGTGACATAACCATGTGAATCGTTTGGTGTACGAATACAGTACCAACATAAACACAGCAATAGGTAACAGCTGCATCGATAATACATTAAGATTGGATGAGGCCCAGAATAACAATATAAATGAGATAATGACAAATATAACAACTTCCCCATTTTTCAACAGTCCTGCCGGGATGGCTCTCATCGCGGTACGCGGGTTTTTGCTATCAATCGCTTGGTCAATAATTCGGTTCAAACCAAAAGCCGCACTACGTGCGCCGACCATCGCAAGCAATACCCACATGATCTGCATCCAGCTTGGGAAGGTATCATTCACTACCATGGAGCCGAGGATCGCCCCCATAAATGCAAAAGGTAAAGCAAAAAGCGTGTGTTCAATCTTGATCATTTCTAAAAAGATGCGAATTTTCCTAAACATGCTGATTCTCCTTGGTTCCAATATGCAGTGCCGCGATACCTCCGGTCAGAGGGTAGGCCTGCACTTGCTGTAATCCAGTTTCTGCAAAAATGTCTGCCAGTTCCTGCCTTCCCGGGAAAATGGCCAGTGAGTCCGGCAGCCATTTGTACTGCTCAAAACTTTTAGCAAACACTTTGGCAAGATTCGGTAAAACCTTCTCAAAATAAAAATAATAAATGCCTTTGAACGGCTGCCATGTTGGCTTGGACAATTCCAGACACACAACCATACCACCGGGTTTGACTACACGTTTCATCTCAGACAACACTTGTCTGAGATCAGGTACATTACGCAGCCCGAACCCGATCGTCACATAATCAAACGAATTGTCTTCATAAGGAAGTGACATGGCATTTCCCTGTGTCAGGGTAATCTGCTTTTGACGTTGCACCGCATTGATCTTTGTCTGGCCGACCTCCAGCATGTTGCTACTGAAATCAAGTCCGTGCATGTGCCCCGTTTCACTTGCCTCTGCCATAGCAAGCGTCCAGTCACATGTGCCGCAGCACAAATCAAGACCGGTATCACCTTTGGACATATTCATCTTTTTCATGGTGAATTTACGCCAAGCCTTATGCCTGCGGAAACTTAGGATATCATTCATGACATCATATTTTCCGGCTATACTCTGAAAAACCGAATGGACATATTCTTCTTTCGGTTTGGTCTCTCCGCTCCCCATTCGTCTGTCTCCCCCTCAATCTTCCCTTACTGCCGCATGTGAAGGCTGCAAATATGCCAAGTAAGGCTCTAGAATTGCATGTATCTCATGCAAGCCCATTCGCCCTTCCTCGTCTTGCAACAACAGTTGAATGCGGTGTGTACACTCGCGAAGCTTGTCCAGCAAAACCTCGCCAACCCTATGCTTCAGCACCATAGTGTTCCATGCACGCGCATCCGGTTCAGACTGACGCAACACACTGCGCTCATCGTCATTACCATGCTCGTATATGTGCCAATATGCATAGCTGTGAAGATATTGTTTTGCGTCATTCATCCGCTTCAGTTCTTCCACGATCGTTTCGCAGGAGCTGAATTCGGTCAACAGGCTGTTCCATAATGACTCTTCGTTATGTTGAATCATGCCTGTAAATGAAAGAAACAGCTGCATCCTCAGCTGTACCGTTTCACGCAAGTATTCGTCAGCCGAAACGAGAAGCTTCTTCATCCGTTCATACAGCGTCATCTTGCGTGCGTTCACTCCGGATACAGCACCACTGAGTTTGCCAATCATTTCAATTCTGCCCGCTTGGGCAAGCAATTGATAAAAACGGCTACTTAAATAATCCCCGGCGAGTACATTCAACTGACGCGAACGCATCTCCTGCTCTTTCCGCTCACCGGAAATGGTATCGATTCGATCATGCGTATCCATGGCCAACTGAACGAGCGAAGTTGCAAGAGCATATAACTCTTGATGCACCTTTTCGTCTGTGCGGCCCACAAATACCTGCAACAGACGTGCCCGGCTATCCGGAAATGATGGGATTTCCGTATGTTGTCGAATCATGTCGTAATCCGTATATTTCTTTGCTAGTTGGGGTACGCGATATGAATTCATTCTCAGCCTCCGAGCCTTAACATTGTTAAACCATTTCTGCACTACAATCTTATATATTATAGCATATGTTGAACGGGCACGCACTGAATCCTGCTATTCTATTACCCCTGACTTGTCATTTCGAATTGCTTCTTCCAGAGTTCGGTCTCCATCAAATGAAACCAGTCCTTCAATTCATCTGAAAAGGCCGCACTTTTCCAGTTCCGCAATGTTTCAATCGCATACAGAGGCCACTCTCCACGCCGAATATCAGCAGCAAGTAACAGATGTCGTTTATGCATCCATTCATCTTCTGCCATCACGCGCAGCAGCACCTGATCCACGTTATCCAGACTCCGAAAGCCCAGATCCGCCACAGCTGCCATGTTCTCATAGATTTCAGTGTAACTTGTACCCGTTCCTTTAACTTTGAGGTCCAGTCTCAAAATGGACTGTTTCCATTCCACTCTTGCAATGGGCGTTGATAGTTGCATGGAGCTTAGCACATCAACCAGATTGTCATTCGTTAGCTGAACTGGATGATGTGATGCAGAGGCAGGCTGTACGTTGTCCCCGCCCCATGTACGCATATGTAAGGTTTGTATCGCAACAAGCAGAAAGACCGCCGCAACCGTTGCCAGCATTGAAGCAGTAACAATCATCCGCGGTTTCATATACGCCTCCCTGCCTTTACCTGTTAGTGTAGTCTGTCCGGTAAAGGCTCATACCTCATTGTACAATGAAAAAAAGCAGGCTATGCCTGCAATCTTCATTTGAATGTATTCAATCTGTCCATTACTCCGATTCAATCTGTCCATGCTTAGTAATCAGCGTGGCTTTGCCCCGGATTTTAATAGCTGAAGTATGGGTGGTAAATTGGGCAAACATCACTTCACCTTTGTCCAATTTTTCGGTGTGGTGAAAACGTGTATCCTGACCTCGGGTTAATCCGATCACCTGGACACCATTTTCCTCTGCCTTAATTACAATATAATCATTGCCGGTTGGATGATCCATCACGCATGTCCCCTTCTTTAGTTCGATAGCGTTAATGATGATTAAGATTGTTTCATTTGTCAACCTGCGCCTTATACGAATGAACAGCAAGAATCATCGTTAAAGGGCAAAAGAAAAGGCCGTGAACAAGTCACGGTCTTTTTGTCGACATATGGAATATGTAGAAATCTTATTTAATTCCGTCTTTGAGCGCTTTACCTGGTTTGAATGCAGGAATTTTGCTCGCAGGAATTTCGATTTCTTCACCTGTTTGCGGGTTGCGTCCTTTACGTGCAGAGCGCTCGCGAACTTCGAAGTTCCCAAAACCAACCAATTGTACTTTATCTCCGCTTTGAAGAGCCTCAGCGATGGCTTCGAATACGGCATCAACCGCTTTCGTTACATCTTTCTTGGACAATTCAGTCGCTTCAGATACGTGTGTAATCAAGTCTGATTTGTTCATTTGTTTTTCACCTCCTGTATCAATGTCCTGAATGTTATACTGTGTTTCCGTTTTATAGCGAAATATACGTTCATACGCAAAAAATCTACGTACATCTTGAGCGCTGAACACAAATCTCCGCCTGCGGTCAACAGTCATTTTCGGCAGAATGTCGTCTGAAACCACGGGCATTTCAGACGCCGAACAAATTTCATACTAATACAGACAGCCCACAATTTCAAGTCCGGTTGCGGTTTAAGACGTAAAATGTAACCGCCAGGGCAAGCACGAGAACCCCACCTTTTACAATATCATGTGTGAAATACTGTACGTTCATCATCGTTAAACCGTTCACAAGTACACCAATCAGAACCGAACCAATGAAGGTTCCGATGACATTGGGTTTACCCGCACCAAACACAGAGAAACCGACAAATACTGCAGCTACGGATTCCATTAACAACGGTGATCCCGCATCAATTTGCCCAGATCCTACTTTGGAGGCATAGATGATACCCCCGATTGCTGCAAACACTCCAGCGGCTACATAGGCGAGTGTACGCACCTTTTTCACCTTGATTCCAGACAACCGTGCAGCTTCCTCATTACCACCTGTAATGTACATCTGGCGCCCATATTTCGTATACGTCAAAAAGATATGCACACCTATTACCGCAATAAGTAGCATGATAACCGATATCGGCATACCAAGCCATTTCCCCTGCCCTATAAGCAGGAATGTCGGGTCCATCTCTCCCGCAGCTTTGCTCCCATCAGGGAACTGCATGTGATTGTAAATGGTATATCCCTGTGCATACGTTTTGTGAATACCTCCGATGATGTACATCGTGGCAAGGGTTGCGAGCAAATCCGGAATACGCAATTTTACGATCAGCAAAGCGTTCAATAAACCAATAACAGCCCCGATAATCAGTGGCACGATAATGACGATCGCCAGTGGTTGTTGATACCAAATCATTAACGAAGCAGTAACGACGGTAGTTAATGAGACAGTCGCCCCAACCGAGAGATCAAATCCATCAACAATGAGAGATAACGTAACACCGATCGCTACAAAAGTAACGATAGAGATCGAGCCCAAAATATCGGTCAAGTTACTGTACGTAAAGAAATAAGGCAATTTAATGCCGAAAAATGCGATAACACCTATGATGACAATAATCGCCCCGTAACGGAACGCAAAATCCAGTGATTTATCCTTCATGATTGCACCTCTTGTCCACCGCTTGCATAGTATAGCAGCTGTTCTTGGTTAGTCTCGCCTCGTTTGAACTCTTTTACGATAACACCTTCGCACATGACAGCGATTCGGTCACCAATTCCCATGCCTTCATCCAGTTCACAGGTGAAATAGATTACACCCTTGCCCGCCAAAGCCAGTTCATTAATGATGCGGAAAATGTCACTTTTTGCCCCAATATCTACGCCTTTGGTTGGCTCATCAAATATAAATACATCTGCATCCGCATTAAGCCATTTACCAATGGCTACCTTCTGCTGATTACCACCGCTTAGATATTTCACTTCCTGTTTCACGGACGATGTTTTAATTCCAAGCTGTTTCACCAATGACTCTGCGTTTAGACGTTCCCGCTTACGGCTTACGAAACCTAATGTACTAAGACGACTTAGCAAATGTAGACTTAAATTCCGTTCCACGTTCTCCTGAATCAGGATTCCTTGTTTACGTCGCTCCTCCGGTACAGAAACAATCCCCAGAGCCGCCGCATCCGCAGGCTGAGACAGGCGGAGATTACGGTTGTTAAGCCGGATCTCGCCTCCCTCCAGCCGATCTGCACCAATCAGCAAACGAGAGCTTTCCGTTTTACCCGCGCCTACCAGCCCCACCACAGCGAGGACTTCACCTCGTCGTACAGAGAGGTTAACACCTTTAACCTTCACTCCACGACGAAGCCCACGTGCCTCCAAAAGCAGTTCCCCCACGGGCGCTTCCGTCTTCGGAAACTCTTCTTCAAACGGCTTGCCCAGCATCTGTGTGACCAAGTCGTTAATTGTCAGTCCTTTTGCTTCACCAGTAAATACATGTTGCCCATCTCTCATGACCGTAACGCGATCACAGTGACCTGTCACTTCAGCAAGGCGATGGGTAATGAAAATGCAGGCAACACCCCGCTCCTTCAGGAGATGAACAATCCGGAAAAATGCATCCGTCTCTTCCTGGCTCAGCGGTGCAGTCGGTTCATCAAAAATGATGACTTTGGCATCCTGAATCAAAATCCGTGCCAGCAAAATCATCTGTTTTTCTGCAAGTGTCAGATCGGCCACTTTTTGGTGAACGGATATGTCCGCCCCTAATTGCTTCAATGCCTCAACCGCGCGTTGTTGCAGCTTCCGTGGACTTTTCCACCAACCCCCGGCAGATGAAGCCAGCTGATCCAACATGATGTTCTCCGCAGCCGTCAGCTGTGGCACCAGTGCCGCATCCACTTCCTGATAGACACAATGAATCCCACTTGCCTTTGCGTCTCCAGGAGAACTTAAATGAAGCGCTTGTCCACTCAATTGAATCGTCCCCTGATCCAATGGATAGGCACCAGACAAAATTTTCATTAACGTGCTTTTACCGGCACCATTGGCACCCAGCAGCGCATGAATCTCCCCACCTTTTACAGAGAAATCCACATCCTTCAGTGCAGGAATACCTGAAAACTGCTTGTGGATATGTTCCATTTGAAGCAGTATCGGTGCAGTGCTCATGATGTTAACCTCCAATCGTTCCCATACGGGAGTATACCATTTCTCATCCAGACTCGCTCATCTTCATTATGGTAGAAAAAGCGCGCCTTGCGGCGCGCTTCCCATACGCTGCTTATTTAGCAGTAATTCCGTATTCACTCATCCAGTCCTTGATTCCTTGTGTGCTACCACCCCAACCTTCAACGAACTCTGACAGCTCCGAAGTGGAGATTTGTTTATCTGGCAAAGCTTCACGTTGAACATAGACCGGGTTAAGGACAACTGCATCTTCCGTCTCGTCCCCGTTCAGTTTTTGATAAGCATAACGCACTTGGACGCGACCAATATCCGTTGGGTCCACAGCCGCAGAAGCAACCCAAGGATTTTTCGGGTCCTGAATCATTTGCAGGTCCTCGTCACTCATATCAATACCATACACTTTGATCTCATCACGTCCAGCTTGTTGAATCGCGCGCGCTGCACCTTTGGCGAACTCATCCCATGCAGTCCATACAGCTGTAATCTCACCTTTTGGATACTGCTTGAGAATAGCTTCCATTTTGGCTTGTGTATCCAGCGCCGGGTTCTGAGCAGAACCGAATGTAGCTATTTCCTTGATGTCCGGATTTGCTTTCATGAATTCACCGTATGCAATCTGACGGCGTTCCATCGGTGCGAAACCAGCTACCCATACTTTGACAATATTGCCTTGTCCATTGATATCTTTTTTCATTTGCTCCAGTGTCAGTTCAGCCATCTTCTGGTCATCCTGCGACAGGACTGTAGCTCCTGGAACACTGATAGCTGCGTCAAACACGACCACTGGAATATCCTGTTCTACTGCCTTCTTCACGCCTGGCTCTAATAGGGAATCACCGTGATCCGTGAGAATGGCATCGAACTTCTGGTTAATAGCGCTATCAAGCAAGGATACCATCTTTGCTTTGTCATTATCGGCAACAAACGTTGTCAGTTCTCCACCGAATTTTTCGATTTCTTCTTTTACACCTTGTACATATTGCTGCGAGAAAGTACCTGTATTAAACTCCATAATAAGTGCGATCCGCTTGCCGCTTAGAGGGCCTGTAACTGCTTCCGTTTTTGGTGTATCATCCGATGCACCCGAAGCCGGATTGGCTGCCGGTTCTTTTTTGATTCCGCAAGCGGACAGCGCCAATGTAAATACTAATAACACACTCAACCATACCCATTTAGTCTCTTTTCGTTTCATCTCTGTATCCCCCTGTCCACTCTCTGTGATCTCGATCACAATAGTTGAATATTAATATAACGGCTAATCCCTAGTATGTAAATGGGTTTTAGCAATTTAAAGCTAAAACTCGCTAAGTTTTTTCGAAAGTACTATTCTTCCTATCCATTTCATCCAAAATAAAGAAATCACGTAAAAAAGACCGCGAGGGGATGCCCCCTTACGGTCTTTTGATGTCTTACAGAATGATAGCGATCAAGCCACCTGAACCTTCGTTAATGATTCTTCCCAGTGTCTCTTGCAATTTGTACCTTGCATTATCCGGCATCATGGCAATCTTGCCCTGAATCCCCTCTCGCACAATGGAGTGCAGTGAGCGACCAAACATGTCTGAATCCCATACCTTGATAGGATCGTTCTCGAAGTCCTGCATCAGATATCTCACCAGTTCCTCACTCTGCTTCTCTGTGCCGATGATTGGAGCGAACTCCGATTCCACATCAACCCGGATCATGTGAATGGACGGTGCCGTTGCTTTCAGGCGTACGCCAAATTTGGTGCCCTGACGAATGAGCTCAGGTTCATCCAGAGCCATCTCGGCAAGAGATGGCGCAGCAATGCCGTATCCGGTCGTTTTGACCATCTCCAGCGCTTCTGCGAAGCGGTCGTATTCTCTCTTCGCATGTGAGAATTCCTGCATCAATTGCAGCAGATGATCCTTACCGCGAATCTCGATGCCAACCACTTCCACGAGAATCTGATCATACAGTTCATCCGGCGCGTACAGGTCAATCTCGGCTACACCCTGCCCCATATTCATGCCACTCAGGCCTGCGCGATCAATGAATTCATATTCCATGAACTGAGCGACAACCCGATCCACGTCACGAAGTCTGCGAATATCCTTAACGGTATCCCGTACGGAATTTTCGTAGTTGCTACGCAGCCAGTGAGTCTCATTGAGCACCATAACCCAACTCGGCAAGTTTACATTCACTTCATGTACTGGGAACTCATAGAGCACTTCACGAAGTACACCCGTCACATCATCTTCCGTCATGGTTGCTGCACTGAGTGTCATCACCGGAATGTCGTATTTGGCAGCAAGCTCACTGCGCAATTGCAGGGCTTCTTCACTGCGAGGACGAGTGGAGTTGATGACCAGGACAAACGGTTTACCCACTTCTTTTAATTCCGCAATGACCCGTTCTTCGGATTCCACATAGGAACTGCGGGCAATTTCGGCGATTGTGCCGTCTGTTGTTACCACAACACCCAGTGTGGAATGCTCCTGAATGACTTTGCGAGTACCAATCTCGGCAGCTTCCTGGAACGGAATTGGTTCCTCGAACCAAGGCGTGGAGATCATGCGTGGACCATTCTCATCCTCGTATCCCTTGGCTCCTTCCACCGCGTAACCTACACAATCCACAAGGCGCACATTGACATCGAGTCCTTCTGCCACCTTAATCTGGACTGCGTTATTTGGTACGAATTTTGGTTCGGTGGTCATGATGGTTTTACCTGCTGCACTCTGTGGAAGTTCATCCACTGCACGGGCACGATCAGCCTCGCTTGCGATGTTAGGCAATACGATCGTTTCCATGAATCGTTTAATAAATGTTGATTTTCCCGTCCGGACTGCGCCGACAACCCCGAGATAAATATCCCCTCCGGTCCGCTCAGCTATGTCCTTAAAAATGTCCACTTTCTCCAATGAAATCCCCTCCCTAAATTACTCCGAAGGAAAAATGCTAAAGAGCATCCGCTTCGTTTTTTCAATCAGAAGACTGAAATCCCTGCAACGGTAGAGCCGCCTTTGTGAGTGCCCGGAAGTCGTCCGCCGCCGAACGTTGCATTCTGATGAAACCGGCGAGAGCGGCGTTAACTCGTACATGCAATTGGACTAGTATCATCTTATGTATCCGTATGCGGCAATATGACGCGTATTTTTGTTTTTTTATCTTATGGTGATGACATTAGGAGAATCCCCCGATCTCGGACTGCGCGTCTTTATTTCAATCTACTTTATGTGCTCCGTGAAGCTTTTATGACGGTTATTGCTCATACTGACAAAAGAAAAAAGAGATATCCCTTATTTGGAATATCTCTTTTTGAACCATTAGTGCCAAGGTGGTCATACAGCTAGAATCATATGGATGACAACGACAACCATGCTTATTTTATTGGCTGGGCAACTGGCGCATTATTTTTCCAAGCGTAGAAAACGGATTTTACAGGTACGAAGTAGGAGTGTTCCAACAGAAAATCCCGAACATCTTCAGTCTCTGCTGGAGACACGTCAGACTTTTCCACTGCCTGCATAATATCAAAAGCATAATCTACATAGACCTTGCCTTCGTCATCCATCATAAAAGGTAAGGCCTGACCTGAATATACACTATTCAGCGTAATGGAAGGAGTACCTGCCTGAGCAGCCTGCTCCATATCCACAGCATATAACCCCGGATACAGTTCTTCCCCGCTTGGCAGCTTATTGTTATGTACGGACTTATATTGATTAACCATTCGTTGCACATCGTTTACTTTCTGTACAGTCAGAAGATCCATCACTTTAATGGTCGGATTCACTTCTTCGTCCTGAATAAGGAAGTAAGCGCTCCCACCACTTTCAAAAGCAGTCCCCGGTATTTCATCCAGATACCCCAGTTGTTTCAACTTGGGCAGATCCACTCTGAACTTTTCATATTTTGGTGTTTCCATATCTGCATTGATGATTGGCAAAATTCCCTCATCTTGCTGGAATGCCTCGACCGCACTCTGGATACGGCTCACGCTTTCCCGATAGGCTATCTTAGGGTCCGAATTGCTCTGGGATGGATACATACAACCACTTGCTGTAAAAGCAAACAACAGGAATAACAGCAGACCGCCCGTTTGATGTTTCAGACGCTGCCGTCCGCTTCCTTCCACACATTTTGGCTTGTTCCTAATCATTCGTGTCCTCCTTGAATAACTCATTAGAGAATCAATGTCATAACGCTCAGAACCAGTCGTCTTCCTGTTGTTGACGTTCAAGTTGTTTCCGAATGGCTGCCTTCAGCGGGTCCTCTGGAACATGAACCGATAGAGATCCACACACCTTGGCCTGACAGGACAGTCGTGTACCTGCTTCCAACAGTGAACCCAGCTTGCGCTTTTCTGCATCTGTTGGTGGATACAGTTCCGCCCGATGTTCTTCATCCACATTCACTTTGCACATCAGGCAAGCCGCTTTACCATCACATCGGGTCGTAATCTTGACTCCAGCACGTCGTGCTGCATGCAGAAGTGTCACCCCTGGTTTGAGTGCTATCGATTTGTTCATAGGTAAAAAAGTAACTTTATAGTCCATCATTTTCCTCCCTCAACCTACTGGGGCCATGTAAAGCCAACAAGCTCTTCCACTTCGGCTCTGAAGCGGGTTGTCCATACATTCTGTTGACTTAACAGCATCAATATAGGTTGATGTGCATGTGGTTGCTGACGCATCTGTGTCGCAATGGGGACATAACGATCTTCACGACCTCGTAGCAGATTAAACAACAGCTCATGCGCAAGCGGCATCAGTCGCAGGCTATATGAACCCACTTGTGCTACTGGTGCATACGGAGCAAGTACATGTTCAATCTCGATACGGTACCAACTTTTGCGAGCCCATATTTCGAAACCACCCACCAGTTCCAGCGCACAATCACCCACCTGATAGTGGCTCAGCAGAGAAGCATACGGTCCTGTCTTGTCCACTGTAGGCTCGTCAAGCATTTCCCCCGGAGCGCAACGGTGAAGTTCCTTAGCAGCAGCAACATCCGCATAGATATCAATATCTCTCGGAGCCTGTTGCAACTCCACCCCTTGAAGCAGCAACCCACAACTTCCTCCAAGTAACCATGTCTGTGGCTGTGTGTTCCAGGCTTTGGCCGTTTCCAGCAAAGCCGCGTGTAATTCCGGATAACGCTCTGTCCGACCCTCCGTATCATGCGGCCCCATAGGCTCACACTCCCCTCATCCGTATTCATTGTGTCAGTTCTTATGATGTGCTTATGCGGATGTTATCTTTCAGGCATGGGAAATCAGGTCAGAGAAGCGATTCCACCGAAAAACCCAATCAGCATAATCAAAAATGCAATCAGAGAAAGAATCCCCCGTACAATACCTTTTGTTTTGGCACGAGCAAACGTAATCAGGAATACAGATAGTCCCATAATGAGGATGGCCACCAATGACAGCCACATCTTGTCCATTGCGCTCATAATCCAGCAGTCTCCCCTTCAGTCCGATATTCATCACTGACACTGTGACAATTGCAACCATTATAACACGAAATTCAGCTCAACTTTCCAAAAAAAAGACAAAAAAGCAAGCCGGCAGAAGCCGACTCGTCTTTTTGTCTTACTGGATCACCTGCACATGCAGGTGTGATCTATTATTTTTTCATCATCATTTTCATTAACGATTCCATACTGCTCGGATTCAATCCACTTTTCTTGACCGCACTCACAATATCCTTAACCGTATCCTCAGATACCGGAACTTTCGCCATGGCGGATACTTGTTTGATCAATTGGCGCAACTGAGCTTCATTCTGAATCGTCGTTGGTTTCACCGTGCTTGCCAATTTCTTAACGGCACCTTCTGTTATCGTTTTACCCGTTTTCTTATTGATTGCATTCAGTGCATCTTTGGAAATGTTGTTACCCATTCGTCTCCCCTCCTCCGGCAATACTCATGTGTATAGTATGAGTCTGCTACAGAAAAGGTGAATAAGCTTCTTATTTCACAAGGTACGTTTAGGCTGATTACAATCAGGAATGCCACTGCTCCCAGGTTTCAAGTTTCATGACTTCCATTTCAGTCTTCGGGTCACGTCCCATCAAGGCTTCAACCGCATCACGCGGCTGTCTCTCCTGGAATAAAACGTGATATAACTGATCCGCAATTGGCATTTGTACACCGTATTTTTGTGAGATGAAATAGGCAGCTTGCGTAGTTCGAATGCCTTCTACCACCATGCCCATGGACTTCAGAACATCATCCAGCTTCTGTCCCTGGCCCAACATGGAACCTGCTCTCCAGTTCCGACTGTGCTGACTTGTAGCCGTTACAACCAGATCCCCGATTCCAGCAAGTCCCGAAAACGTTAGCGGATTTGCTCCCATCTCAACACCAATACGTGTGATCTCAGCCAGACCGCGTGTTAGCAAAGCGGCTTTGGCATTATCACCAAATTGAAGACCATCCGACATACCTGCACCAAGAGCAATGATATTTTTGAATGCACCTGCAAGCTCAACACCGATCATGTCCCGATTCGTGTAAACCCGGAAATAGGCATTCATAAACAAAGCTTGGGTAGACTCAGCAGATGCCTTATCCAGTGAAGCTACAACCACTGTCGTTGGACAACGCTTCACCACTTCTTCCGCATGGCTTGGGCCAGAAAGAACAACCACACGTCCTTCTTCACATTCAAGCTCTTCTGAAATGACTGTGGACATCCGTTTGAGGCTTTCTGTCTCAAAACCTTTGGTTGCATGAATAACTAACATCTCAGGCTTGTAATAAGCCTTAAGCTGGTTCGTAACTGCACGCATGGCTGATGAAGGCGCAACAATTAACACAGCTATAGCGCCTTCCACCGCAGCTTCCATATCAGTTGTTGCTTGAATCCGTGGTGAAAGCTCCGCATCCGGAAGATAGCGAGTATTGGTGTGCTTGTTATTGATTTCGTTAGCCTGGTCTTCACCACGTGTCCACATCATCACGTCCAACTGATTGGCGGCGAGTACACTGGCCAGAGCCGTTCCCCAGCTTCCAGCGACCAGAACAGCAACTTTTTTAGACAACTCGTTTACCCCCTCCAGGGTTTTTCGATCCCAATTTATTTTCCTGTCCTTTGGCGAGCTTCGCAATATTGGTACGATGTCTCCAGAACGCAAACAGACAAATAATCAGACTCCCCCAGAAGATATTCATTGAATATCCGGGTAATACCATGATAAAGATGGGTGTAAATGCTACAAAAATCAGAGACCCCAATGAAACATAGCGTGTCAATACAATAGACAGAATGGCGATCACCCCAGCACATAACGCAGGCAGGAAAGCAAGACTCACCAGAACACCAATGGCTGTGGCAACGCCTTTTCCTCCACGAAAATGGAAGTAAAGCGGCCAGTTATGTCCTGCAATGGCTGCTATACCACTGAGTGCAGGAATCCAGGAAGAACCGTCACTCAGCCAGATTCCAATCCATACAGCTGCAACACCCTTAAGTACATCAAGTAACAGAACAGCAATTGCCGGTCCTTTACCTAAAATACGCAATGTATTGGTAGCTCCCGCGTTTCCGCTTCCGTGCTGACGAATATCGATCCCCCGTATCGCTTTGGCAAGGAGGACACTAAAGCTGATCGAACCGAGCAGATAACTCAGTACAATCGCTGCGATTTGTAAAATCACACACTTCTCCCCTAACTTTCGTCGGACTTCTTCCGAGTAAATATGCGAATTGGTGTTCCTTCGAAATCAAACGCTGCACGGATTTTATTCTCCAGGTAGCGCTCATATGAGAAGTGCATCAATTCCGGATCGTTCACAAAAACAACCATGGTCGGTGGCTTAACGGCAACCTGAGTCACATAGTTAATTCTCATTCTCCGTCCTTTATCCGTTGGCGGAGGGTTAATAGCTACTGCATCCGATACCACATCGTTAAGTAGATGTGTTTGTACACGTAACGAGTGTTGATCTGCTACCCTTTTCACAACCGGCAACAATTTTTGTAAGCGTTGTTTTGTGAGGGCTGACAAGAATACGACTGGAGCATAAGTCATAAACAGGAAGTGATCCCGAATTTTTCTCTCAAACTCTTTCATCGTCTTGTCATGCTTCTCTACCACGTCCCATTTGTTCACAACAAACAATGACGCTTTACCAGCTTCGAATGCATATCCTGCAATATGCTTGTCCTGTTCAATAATGCCTTCTTCACCATTAATGACAATCAGAACAACATCTGCACGCTCAATCGCACGCATCGCACGCATTACACTGTATTTCTCAGTTGTTTCATATACTTTACCACGCTTACGCATACCTGCTGTATCAATCAGCACGTAACGTTGGCCGTCTTTTTCAAAAGGTGTATCAATCGCATCCCGGGTCGTTCCAGCCACGTCACTTACAATGACACGCTCTTCACCCAGAATAGCGTTCACCAGTGAAGATTTACCTACATTAGGACGTCCGATCAGAGCTACACGAATGACATCTTCATCGTAAGTCTCTTCCTCAAGTTCTGGCAACTTCTCCACAATTGCATCAAGCAAGTCACCTACACCTGTACCGTGACTTCCGGATACGCCGATGGGATCACCGAAACCAAATCCATAAAACTCATAAATGAGCTCACTTCGTCCGATATTATCCACTTTGTTAACCGCTACAACAATAGGCTTTCCTGAGCGGTAGAGCATCTCTGCTACCTCTTCATCCGATTGCGTAATACCTGCTTTTGCATCACACATGAATACAATAACATCCGCTTCTTCAATAGCGAGCTCTGCTTGCATCCGAATCGATTTTAAGATTACATCTTCACCATCAATTTCGATACCACCTGTATCAATGATACTAAATGGTTTACCGTTCCATTCACCGATTCCATATATGCGGTCACGGGTAATGCCCGGCTTGTCTTCCACAATGGCCAGTCTGTCGCCGATGATCCGATTGAAAATGGTGGATTTACCCACGTTCGGTCGTCCGACAATTGCCACAACGGGTCTTGCCATACATTCCACTCCTCCTGTCCATACTTACGATACTCATCATAGCAAAAAAGATATATCTTGGCTAACGTTTCATGCCAAATTACTCGCAATAAAAACAATCGGCGAACCCGCCTTGGGCTCGCCGATCTTGCTTTTGTTATTCAGCAAAATATGCAGTATATAACTAAGAACCATGCATTGTTAACTTATTTAAACTTGCTGAGTTTGTCACCAAACAGTTCGCCAAGCGTAGTGCTCATACCTTGATTGTTCAAGGAAACGTTTGGATTGTTGATTTCTTCACGTGGAGCGTTGTTTCTTGCAGGTCTTTCTGATCTTTGTGGTTGAGCCGGAGCTTCTTCTGTTTCTTTGATGCTCAAGCTTACACGTTGCTCAGAAGGGTTCATGTCCAAGATTTTAACTTGAACTTCTTGTCCTTCTTTCAGCACTTCATGAGGAGTGCCGATGTGTTTGTGGGAGATTTGCGAGATATGCACAAGTCCCTCAACACCAGGAGCGATTTCAACAAATGCACCGAAGTCTACCAGACGTTTTACAACACCTGTTACGATATCGCTGGAATTGAATTTTTCGCTAGCTGTTTCCCATGGACCTGGTTGAACAGCTTTCATGCTCAGGCTGATTTTGCCTTTTTCAGGGTCAACTTTCAGCACTTTCACACTAACTTTATCACCTTCAGACAGAACGTCGGATGGTTTTTCAACGTGAGTCCAAGCCAGCTCGGATACGTGAACCAAACCGTCAACTCCGCCCACATCAACAAATGCGCCGAATTGAGTCAAACGTTGTACTGTACCTTCGATGACTTGACCTTCTTGCAAACCAGCCATAACAGTTGCTTTGTTTGCTTCGAATTCTTGCTCCAGTACGTCTTTTTGGGAAAGGATCACTTTGTTGTTCTCACGGTCGATCTCTTTCACTTTAACACGCAGTGTGCGTCCTTTGTAGTCGCTGAAGTCTTCAACGAAATGGCGTTCAACCATGGAAGCCGGGATAAATCCACGTACGCCCACGTCTGCTACCAGACCGCCTTTAACAACGTCACCTACAACAACTTCGAATACGTCTTGGTCTTCAAAATGCTTTTGCAATTGATCCCATGCGTTTTCGCTGTCGATTGCACGTTTGGACAGAACGAGTTTTTCTTTCTCGTCGTCGATGCTAAGAACTTTAGCTTCAACTTCTTGTCCAACTTCTACTGCATCAGACGCGCTGTCAACATGTAATGAAGACAGTTCACGAATTGGAATGACACCGTCATATTTATATCCAATGCTCACATAGGCTTGGTTATCTTCCAATTTGACGATGGTTCCTTTTACGGTATCTCCTTTTTTCAAGGAAACGAATTGATCCAACTCATCTTGGGTTGCTTCTTGATTTTTCATTTCTTCCGACATGTCAAATACCCTCCTCAATTCAAAAACCCCATTATATTCAAACCTGCCTGTAGCAGAGTTCAAAACACTTTCATCACTGAGTGCTCAAACTTTAGTCTCCCTCAAAAATATGGAAACATGCACTCAGCTACCGACGAAGCCATTACTTGCTTGGCACGCCCGTTTGCACCATTTCGTTAATCTTGGACATAATCTTTTCAGTCGCCTTCTCCAGAGCTTCTCCGGATGGGTCTTCCTTGAACTCGTCCAAACTTACTGGTGCTCCATATACAACTTTCATCTTACGAAAAACTTTGTAGTTACCGATAATAGCAGTAGGAATAACTGTAGCGCCACTGCGGAGAGCAAAACTCGCTGCCCCTTTTTTGCCGATACCTCCATCATTGTGACGGCTTCCCGAGGGGAAGATTCCGAGCACTTCACCACCACGCAAAATATTGAGTGAGGTCTTGATGGATTCCTTGCTGACACCTCCACGTTTAACAGGGAAAGCGCCCACGGCTTTAATAATTCGGCCGAGTACCGGAATTTCAAACAACTCGCTTTTGGCCATGAAACGCACCTGACGGCGAAGTTTGATACCAACGGTTGGAGGATCGAAGTTACTAATATGATTGGAACATAAAAGTACGCCGCCTTCTTTCGGAATATTCTCCCGTCCAACGGCCTCCAAGCGGAAAAGAATGGTATAAATGATCCGCAGTAATGTGCTGCAAAATGTGTAAATCATAGACCGATCTCTCCTCTGACCATTGTGCAATAAGATACGATTTTGTCAACCACTTCATGGATGTTCATCTCTGTTGTATCAAGAACGATAGCATCCTCAGCACAACGAAGCGGGGAAATTTCCCGACTCTCATCCAATTTATCGCGGGTGGCAATGTCTCGCTCCAGTTGTTGCAGCGTTAGTCCTTCAGAGGGGTCCAGTTCTTTGAAGCGGCGAAGCGCACGCTCCTCCACGCTGGCGGTCATGAAGATTTTCACTTCCGCATCGGGCAGTACTGTCGTTCCGATATCGCGTCCATCCATGACGACGCCCTTGCGCAAAGCCATTTGCCGCTGAGTATCCACTAATTGCGTACGCAGCCCCTCGATTTGCGCATATCGGGACACGATTCCCGTCACTTCACGGGAGCGGATTTCCGAGGTTACTTCTTCCCCATTACAGAACACTTTCTGTCCGTCGGGATCCGGTTGTAAATCAATGACCAGCTTTTGGGCTTCCTGAAGTACCTGTGTCACTTCTTCCGGTGAAATATCTTTCCGAAGCATGTGCAAGGTTACCGCACGGTACATTGCGCCTGTATCGACGTATACATACGCGAGCGCCTCTGCAACCAATCGGGCCACCGTGCTTTTCCCGGCACCGGCAGGTCCGTCAATTGCAACGTTCATTTTCCCGTTCTCTGATGTGTTCTGGCTTGCCAACGGGGCATTCCTCCTCAAACGATAAACCTCAATAAAAAAACAGGCATTGCCTGCATCGTGAAAATTATACCACACTCTACACATGGATGCAAAAACAGACAAATCAACGACGTTTGTAATCATTCATCGTTTGCACTTCAATTGGCTTTCCTTCCAGGCGGTCAATGGTGGTCATATACTTTTTGAAGCCCGGTACCAACAGCAGCAATTGATACACCACAAGCAGGATTAGAAGGGCTGTAATCAGAATCGTAACCTTTCGTTCCATTCGCCTGGAGAAAACATAATAAAGTCGCTCATATCTGCGGGTTGCATGACGATGATTCATGGCAATGCCTCCGTTTTTTTCATTACGATACCCGCAGTTTCTTCTTTTTATGCCACGACATTCCTATTTCGTGCGATAGTCAAGTTGCCGTTCAAAACAAAACTTGATAATTTTCTGGCGCTCCGAATCTGAAATCTGCACAAATTTCAGCATGCATAGCTGTCTGCCGGTTTCCAGGGTTTTGATCCGCACAACTTCAGCTTCAAAATTCACATGTTCAATGGTTGAATTCCGGTAGGGAACCAGCAACCAGCATTTCAATTTTTGACCTTCAGCTATTGAAAAACCTGTTTCGCCGTAGATGGACAATCCACCGCCACCAATATCTTCAGTCAATCCAACGGCACGGGTCAGGTCTTCACTCTGGATGGCCAATTCGAGGTTTGCATGAACACGAAGAAAGCTGCGCCGTTGTATTTTGGATATATCGCTCGGAAGCGGTTTGCGGATACGGACAAGACGGACCACATCTTCCTCAAATCCCGTGACATAGGTATTAAAATAATGCCGGACCCCATCCTCCGTAATATATGAAATGGACAATTCTTCTCCGAAAAAGAGCCTTTTCAGACGGCTGCTTCCTTGTTGCATCGGGACCTCAATCAGAAAACTGCTGTCATCCATATCTGCAATGCGTGATTTGTACTCTTTGTGTTCCTCTTTTTCATCTGCAGAAGCAATCTGGATGTATAAAATTTCATTTATTTTCGGAAACAAGCTGTTCACCGCCACTTTATGTATTTATCTTCGTATGTACAAGGACTATTATACCATGACCTTTCTCACATTGAACAAGAAAAAACAGACCACATCGTGGTCTGCCGCAGTTATTCGCTCAACTTCAAATTCAAATTATCCATCTTTTTATGAGGTTGCATTGACCGGTTTGATCTCTTCAACCGCTTCTTCTATTCCTGTATTCGCATTAATGTATATCCGGTAACGAGAACCGTTAATTTTCCCTCCGAATTCATAACACAATACTTCTTTGCTGTAATCATTCTCAATCAGGGATTTGCGAACATAATTTTCTTCGAACTCCGAATTAAGCTTTTTCCGCGCCTGTTGCTCCGTAAGAGTTGCTTTCGGAATTTTGCGCATGTCATTATGTTCGTAGACAAAGTCACTCGCCTGGAAGCCGGTTACTTCGCCTGTATCCAAACCTACACGAACTGACATTTTCTCAGGATAGATCAAGGTGTCCCCTTGCTTACGCACATAAGTAAGGTTACCCAGATTACCATATTCATCATAGTTTACAGCCTTCATATCCTTATAGCCTTTGTTCATTAGAAATTGATCCGCTTTGGTCATGGCATTCTGACGAGACACTTTTTTGGTTCCAATTGGACGCGTATTACTGTAAGAGATCAGCATTCCGCCATTACGAGTGAAATCCATCATCAGTTTGCCATTGTTGGCATGATCAATCGTGGCAGTGTAGGACTCCCAGTCTGTTCCTTTGCCGTTCTCCTGCACTTGGATTTTGCTACGATCCGCATCAGAGAATTTTGCAGCCTTGCTCTGGATCTGTTCTTTGGTCACCGGCAAGCCGTCCAGTTTCTTGACTGATCGTTTTGCATAGATACTGGATACGGAAGGACCCCAATCAAGCTCCGGGTATTCCTGTACCTTTTTGTTCACTGTACGAAAACCATCAACGATCGTGTTGTCCATGGTTTGCTCTTGTGTTGCCATGGCAGTCTCTGCATCCATCCAGCGCAATCGGTCCGTCAGCACTTTCTGCTGCACATCCTGCAGATTCTTGGTAATCTCGGATGAATTCTGATACAACTTTTTCAGGTTGCCCATTTCCTTCTCACTTAGCGGTTCGTTCGTCAAGTCACGCATCGAAGCCCTATAGGCAAAGTTGGAAATCCGCGAGAGAAACTCCTCTGTCTCGTTAAATGGCAGCATAGTGAGTGGCAGTTGGTTGATCTCATTCTGCGCTTCACTGGTGAGTCGCCATACATTCATCAGACCTTTGCGATGCATCCCCTGTGATGTAGAGTGAACCGCCAAGGTGTTGCCAATCTCCGAATGCAATTTGTCCATATGAAAAGATAAATCGTGAAAGGCACGCTGATATTGATTCTCTGCCTTGATCAGAATTGCATTCTTCTCCTGATTCTCCTGATAGCCCCACACAAGCGCACCGACCAGCAGAACCGCAAATATCGGAAACATAACTGAACTTAATCGTTTATACATCGGTAGAGTCTCCTTTCTTCTAAACCACTACCTCTATTGTGGATCGAAGAAAGATCTCTTATGCATGCGATTTCCAGTCCTTACACAAGCAGGCTGCTAAAGTACTGTTTGGGTCCTCCTTTTAATTCAGCTGGACCCCAGTTGCCATGCCCTCTTCTTGAATTTCGAACTGGTCTCTGTTATCACAGAGGCACTGCTTGAATCCCGTCTCAATCCGGCCCCGTTCTTTCTTGCCTCGTAATGTAAATCGTTCACCGCATTGTTTGCATCTGATTTTAATTTTAATTCTCATCACAACGATCTCCGTTTCTGTTGGTCATTCCCCGGGAGTTTATCTGTAAAAATAAAAACACACCGGAGCCATAGGCGCAATATGCGCTTTATGTCCACCAGTGTGTCCGTATTTTTATAATTTAACCTCTTCCTCCCGCTTCACAAAACGAAAAGGAGAACGGTTATTAGCTCGTGTGATTTTACCCATTGCCCCATACCACAGGCCCGCCATTAGCGGCGCTATAAACCACAACCAATGATTCACCATGGTGTTCATGATGACATCGTACAATGCATGCCAGAAAAAAGGTAACACCAGAGAAAGAACCAGGTACCACCGCTTTTTCTTACCACCGATAAACTTGGCTTTCCCCATGTAATAACCCATGATTACCGCAAACATAGCGTGCCCTGAAACAGGGAGCAGTGCCCGAAGGAACATGGCTGAGACGGATGCATTCCCCGCAAAGGCATACAACACATTCTCAACAGTGGCAAATCCAAGTGAAACAGCGACTGCATATAAGATCCCGTCATACGGCTCATCAAATTCGGTGTGATTATAGATGATATGATAAAGTACGAACCATTTAACGAATTCCTCCACACCACCTGAGATCATAATGGCCTCAAGATAAGGATTATCCCCGAGCCACATCATCATGCCACGCTGAATAATCATCACAGGCAGTACCATCAGAATCCCCATGAGGAAAACCCGCAATACCATATGAAGTGGCTCATAATCATAACGGTCTTTCAGGTAAAAGTATGTTAACAAGGCGAGACCCGGAGCAACTGCTGCCGCTAAGACCGAAAACAAAAGCACCGAAATTCCCTCCTCTGACTAAAGACGCGATTACAACTAGAGATTAATCCTGGCGTTTGAAGTGGGTGCAGATAACATCAATCGCTTGTGCAGGAATAACAACCTTACCATACTCTTCCATAACTGCTGGAGTAACTGAGGAGCCTTCGCCAAATTCAGCAAGCAAGGCAATCAATGCCGCATGTTTGGTGGAATCTACCTCATCTGGCTCCAAATGCAAGAACCACTTGTCTTTATAAGAATAAAGTCTCCCAGCATCCGTAACATGCTGACGCAACATATGTGCAGCTTCAATGAGCACTTCAAAGTCCTTGAATGCATAAACAATGGAATCGCTTTGCTCGAGTGTAACTTCCATTTCATATACTTCTTCAGGAAGATCATCTTCATGACCTAAACCATATTGTTGCGGATCATATTTTCCACGTGTGACAATGACAACCATCCCTTGAGCGGGAAGTGCGAATACTTCGACAGCGAGTGGACCTGTGGCATCAAATCCAAGTTCGGAATAGGCCTGATCCATCATTTCAGTGAACAGTTCATGAACCTTAGGTATTTCCTGCCACATATCTTCTTTTTGTATTCCGCGCTCGCTCAGATCGTCAAAGGTCAGGAAAATCCGTATCTTATCGTGACTTAGTCGTTCTATTTTCATACAGGATCTCCCCTTTATAAGCAAGTCTTATAACAGATTATGAAGCACAAAACAATATGTGCTGAAAATAAATCTATGTAGTTATGTTATCATTTTATACCTCTAAATGCACGAAGTAAAATCGACAAAAAAAGAATCATTCCACAGCAAATCAAGACTGTGGATGATTCTAATTGGGAGTTTTGGTTTATAAACCCGGTACTGTTGTGTTTGTTTGGCTTAAAATTTGCTCAACTTCATGCTTCACATCCGGATTGGTGCGAATAAAATCTTTGAGCATGCTCATATTCGCTTCTTTTTCCTGCGGTGTGATTGCTCTTGCGGTCTTTGCTGTCGGATTTTTGTGGGATTCACCATGTTGATTTTTCTTACTTGTGAACCCGTCCATACCCGGGAAAGTCATTTCCATCATCTTATGTTTTGCCTGATCCATCATATTTCTTGATGAACCCGATGACATCATGGGCAATCTGCCTTTGGACAGCCATGAACTGGCTGCAACACCAATGACAATGCCCCAAAAAAAGGATGACGTCTTCATTACACCAACCTCCTTCAAGTGTTAAAATCATATTTAGTGTTTGCGGTAGTGAGCGATCTCATTCCGTATAAATACAGGAAAGCGAGTTGAAATCATGTTCAGACATACCGCCGCATTGATAATTGCTGCAAGTTTGCTGCTGTCAGCTTGTGGGACAGCGGAAGAAAAAACATCTGATAATTCCACACCAGCGGGGGAATCAACTACCACGGTTCAAGAAGAGCAAGGTAACTCTAACCCAACTGAAACAGGAGAACCTGGAACTGGTGTGCCCGAGCCTTCAACGGAAGATTCAACTGCGACAGAAGAAGAACCTGAATCTTCGGAGAAGGTTTCTACAGAAGAGAAAGTGGAAAAGACATATCATATGAATGAAAATTATTATATTAAACCAAACGATGAAGCGAGCCCAAACAAAGTGGTCTTGTTAACTTTCGATGATGGACCTAAAGAAGAAAAAATGATTACTTCACTGATCGACACTTTAGATAAACATAACGCTAAAGCGATATTTTTCGTCAATGGATATCGGGTGAAAAGCCATCCGGAATTACTCAAACTCATCCATGAACGGGGTCAGATTGTAGGCAATCATGCCTGGGATCATGAGGATCTCAAAAAAATGTCCAACGCTGAGGCGGCAAAACAGGTTACAGATGTCCAGAAAATAGTGAAGGATACCATTGGTGAGGAACCGCAATTCTTCCGTCCACCTTTTGGTTCGGGAAATGATGCACTGAAGGCTGCTGTGAAGAAAAATGGCATGTTATATATGACTTGGTCTAATGGTTCGCTCGATTGGGATAAAAGCACCAAAGACAAACCGGAAAAAGTCATTCAAAATGTACTGGACCAGTTAAATCCCGGAAGCAATATTTTGATGCACGAGTTGCCATGGACGGTTGAAGCATTGGATGAGTTGCTGACGAAGCTCGAAAAGAAAGGCTATTCCTTTGTTGATCCGCGTGCAATTGAATTGGAAGCTCGTTAAATTGTAATTTTGCGCATTAAAATAAAACAGCCTTGATCGATTGGATCAAGGCTGTTTCTCTGTGAGTGCTTTTTCCGCGGGCACTCTTAACGTGATGATATGCATCTCCGCTGGACAACCTAGTCGGAGAGGAAAATGATTCGTTCCGTATCCTCTGCTAACAAGCATTTTGCCTTCTTGGAGAACGTCCTCCGGACTTCGCTTCAGGGAGTACCACCCGTTCGATACAGGACGATACGCTTTGCTCAGGAACACAGGTCCGAAAAATGGTAAAACCAATTGTCCGCCATGTGTATGACCGCTCAAAATAAGATCTGCATTTTCTTCCAATCGAAGGGCCTGCAAAGGATCATGAACGATAGCAATTTTGCAAAAACGGTTACCGATCTGCTGTAGTAATACATCGCCCTGTTTGGAACGATAGTCTATGCCGATCAGGCTCAATCTGTCGTTGCCCCTTTGCAGATATTCTACATTATCCTGCAGGAGCTTAACGTCCGATTCCCGAAGGATTCGCGCAAGTTGAGCGGTACCAGCCCTCTTGTCATGGTTGCCATACACCGTATATGAAGGAGCAATGTTCGATAAAATTTTCATGTTATGTCTAACTAGAGACCATGAGATTCCTTTTTCCGCAACATCCCCGCCGATGAGAACCCAGTCCACCTTGTTTTTAACGTTTTCCAGATCCTTCTGCTTCAGCTTGCGCTTGTGCGTGTCGGATACATACAAAATCATAGCCCCGTCAAAGGATGTTGGCAGATGAGGCACTTCAACCTCTTCTTCAATCATTTGATGAACGTGGGCTTCACGCCACATATGAAAAAGTAGTAAAACTCCCATCAAAATGATTAAACCTGCGAGTAAAAGCATTACCACGGCAAGGGAAGGAACGTATTCAGAGCAGGTGCCCCTTCAACCCCCCACCAAACCAGACTAATCGTTAACATGACAAAAATAAAAATGAGTGAATTAACAAACCTCTTGCTCAATTTTAACCGACGTGAAGGATGTAATTCTGTCCGTGTAGGAAGCGAACCCGCTTCGGGGATCGATTCTTCCGTTGAATTTGGCGTTTTTTTGGAGCGAGATGGTGCCCTTTGAGGAAGTACTGGACTTTCCAGCTTTTCTGTATAGGGCTTGCGCTGTGATCTAGGTAAAGAAACGGAAGTAATTGGTGTGATTCCGCCAACCTCAGCAGCTGCTGCCGTTTCAGCAACGATGCTTACTTGAGAAGCCACCTGACGCTCGGATTTCTCTTTTTTATCCGATTGACGATGGCGCTGACTGCCATATGTCTTCATTCTACTTAATGGCTGATTCATGATCCCCTCCGAAAACGTATCGCTAATCCGGACACCAAGTCAATAATAAAGTGACATAATATAGGCGCCCATAATGTGCCGGACTGCAAGTAAATCCAACCCAATCCATAACTTGAGATAAACACCCAGCCTGTTGGAATCCAGTGGCGCAAATAACGAATATGGATAACTGCAAATAAAATACTTGTCCAGTAAGGACCGATGGCATGTTGGATGGCTCCACGGAATAATAATTCCTCACACACAGCAACAATGGCTGCTATACATACAATGTGCCAGATCGGACGCCCACGGAACAGCATCTCGTTAATTCCACCGTCGTCCATGCTTTCCTGAGGTATAACATACGACAGTACCAAGTCCATAACAAGCATTATTCCTGCAAGACCAAGACCCCACCATATAAATTGGTAATTATCAGGCCATGCGAGTACATCTAACAAGTTTCGTTTCTGCAATAAGATCCACACAACTCCGATAATCAGCGTCAAACCTTGTGTAAAGTATAGATTGATTAAAAGCAAACGCTCGGTAAGCTGCTGTGGCTCAGCCTTCTGAATCTTGAACTTGGGAAACTTGAATTTTTTCATCGGATGCGTCTGTCCTCTTGAGTTAAATTTGATGGATAACAATTACGTTGTCCAATCGGATAGTATATTAAATGATAGCCAAAAAACCAATTAGGTTCAAGGCCTGCCCCAAGTCCTGGTTTTATGTCCGTGCCATTACTTCATTAAAGCAGTAAAATTCAGTTCACCAAACAGCTCACTTTCCATCTTCTTGTGGTAGGTATATTAACTATTGTATTACTTATGGTGACTCTGTTTATGTGTGAATCTAAAGACATCTGCAAAACAATTTAAAACATTTAAGCCTATTGACATGCTCATGTCAGCCATGATACATTATGAAAAAATTAGTCACGTTAAACACGATGATGGAAAAAAGACGTTGCTTCGTCTTACAGAGAGCCGATGGTAGGTGTGAATCGGTGGCAGGCAAATGGTCTTGAGCGCTCCTGAGTTATTGCATTGAAATTGGAGTAGGTGCAATCGGTTTAGACCCGTTATCCTCTTCGGTCTTCATTGACCGCTAAGACTGTCGTTGCGAAACGGCGGTGAATTAGGGTGGTACCACGACAACTCTCGTCCCTTATTGCGCAAGCAGTATGTGGATTGAGAGTTTTTTGATTTATTTTAAAGGATATCTGTGGGATCACTCTATTTGCTTCACCTTCCCCCTCTGTTGCGACACCGCGTTGTTGGGCGGAAGAATCAACCTGGTTTTAAGGAACACCTCTTCGCTGAGGTCAGACCTTGACGATATAGATACACATACCTAAGGAGGAAGAAACCATGTACAAAGTGTTAGTGTCAGACCCAATCAGTGATCTGGGGATCCAGCAACTGGTGGATGCAAATGATGTTGTTGTTGAGAAGAAAACCGGTCTTAGTGAAGATGAACTTGTTGCCATTATTGGTGAATATGATGCCCTCTTGGTTCGCAGCCAGACTCGTGTTACAGATCGTATTATGACGGCTGGTACCAACCTTAAAGTGATCGGACGTGCAGGTGTTGGTGTAGATAACATTGATCTGGAAGCTGCTACACAGCGCGGTATCATCGTTATTAATGCACCTGATGGCAATACCATCACAACCTGTGAGCACACGTTTGCCATGATGATGGCATTGGCACGACACATTCCTCAGGCATATGCCAAGACTATTCAGGGTACGTGGGATCGTAAAACCTTCCTGGGTGTGGAATTAAGAAATAAAACGCTCGGTGTACTGGGTATGGGACGGATCGGTAGTGAAGTTGCCAAGCGCGCCAAAGCATTCGGAATGGACATTCTTGCTTACGACCCGTTCCTCACGGAGGAGCGTGCCGAGAAGCTGCAAGTGAAGCTGGCTAGTGTAGATGATATCATTCGCAATGCGGACTTCATGACCGTTCACACGCCATTAACACCGGAAACACGGCATATGATTTCACGTCCACAATTCGAAGTGATGAAAAAAGGCATGCGTATCATCAACTGTGCTCGTGGTGGTGTAGTTGACGAGATGGCACTTGTCGAAGCCATTGATCAAGGTATTGTTGCTGGTGCAGCATTTGACGTATTCGAAAGCGAGCCGCCAGCCGCTGATCACCCGTTCCTGAATCACCCAAGCATTATCGTTACGCCTCATCTTGGTGCGTCCACAGTAGAAGCACAAGAGAACGTGGCTATCGATGTGTCGGAACAGGTGCTTCACATTTTGCGTAACGAACCGTTTAAAAACGCAGTTAACATGCCGGCTGTTGCACCAACCGTGATGAACAAATTGCAGCCGTATTTCAAACTGGGTGAAACGTTGGGTAGTTTTGCAGCACAGATTACACAAAATGCAGTGCAGGAGATCCGGATTGACTATGCTGGTGAACTTTCTGAAGTAGATACATCTCCTCTCACTCGCTACATTGTGAAAGGGATTCTAGCCAGACATTTGGGTGGGGAAGCCAACATTGTCAACTCCATGCATCTGGCCAAAATCCGTGATCTGAATGTCGTTGTAAGCCAAACCTCAACAACTAAAGGATTTACTAACCTGATTACCGTAACATTGGTTACAACTCAGGATGCTGAGGAACGTCGTGTAGCAGGTACATTGCTTGCAGGTTATGGAGAACGTATTGTTCGTCTGGACAAATTCCCGGTAGATATCGCTCCGGAAAGTCATCAAATTTTGATCTCCCACAACGATAAACCAGGTATTATCGGACGTGTAGGAACCCTGCTTGGACAAAACGATGTCAACATCGCATCCATGCAGGTTGGACGTAAAATTATTGGTGGTGCAGCGATCATGATTCTGACCGTAGATAAAGCTGTTCCAAAAGATGTGCTTGTGCAGCTCGCTGCGCTGCCTGAAATCAATACTGCTGTTGAAATTGTTCTGGAATAATCAAACATATTTTCAAATGTATAAGGAGAGACGGAGCCCTAGTGGTCCCGTCTTTTTTTCGTGTACTCGCTGAAATATCGGTGATGAAGTTTGCAAACAAAATATTTTTGGAATTGGAAAAGGGGTGCCCATCACCCCCCATATGAACTCCGCTTCTTTTGGTCAATGGAAATAGTCTTAATACGTAATCGAACTATTAACTTAACTGAATAATGTTTAGTGTAGATCCCGGAGGAGAAAGAATAGCTGTGCCAACGAGCCCGAATAATTGTAACTGTATTGTAGAACCAGCGGTAACGGTAACCATAAAGTCAGACTGCAGCTGACTGAGAGAAAGTACTGGAGATACTACACTCGCTGGAATAGCTGTACCGTTAAGTAAAACCCGAGATTGGATAGCAAGTGCAGCTGTCAGATTTATTTTGTATGAGATATAGTAACGACCTGCATTAGTCAGCGTGAAGGTGTCATTTGTCCCATTGACGGTTATACCCGTGCCAATATTTTGGTTATTCGGTAATGGAACGAGTGTACCACCCAATATTACAACAATCGTACCATTAGTGTTCTCAGCAAAAGCCGAATTAGATGTTACAGATGTTCCGGTTGCACCTGTTGCACCTGTTGCACCTGTTGCACCTGTTGCTCCGGTAACTCCTGTACTTCCGGTTACGCCGACTCCCGTGGCTCCGGTTGTACCTGTGGCTCCTGTTCCCCCAGTCGCACCAGTTGCTCCAGTACTTCCCGTTACGCCAACTCCCGTGGCTCCCGTTATACCTGTAACTCCTGTTCCCCCAGTCGCACCAGTTGCTCCGGTACTTCCTGTTATGCCAACTCCCGTGGCTCCGGTTGTACCTGTGGCTCCTGTTCCCCCAGTCGCACCAGTAACTCCGGTACTTCCCGTTACGCCGACTCCCGTGGCTCCGGTTGTACCTGTGGCTCCTGTTCCCCCAGTCGCACCAGTTGCTCCGGTACTTCCTGTTATGCCAACTCCCGTGGCTCCGGTTGTGCCTGTGGCTCCTGTTCCCCCAGTCGCACCAGTAACTCCGGTACTTCCCGTTACGCCGACTCCCGTGGCTCCCGTTATACCTGTAACTCCTGTTTCCCCTGTAGCACCAGTTGCTCCGGTACTTCCCGTTACGCCGACTCCCGTGGCTCCTGTTATACCTGTCGCTCCGGTTCCCCCAGTGACACCAGTTACTCCAGTACTTCCTGTTGTGCCTACTCCAGTGGCTCCTGTTATACCTGTGACACCAGTAACTCCTGTAATTCCAGTCGCTCCGGTGCTTCCCGTTATACCTGTGGTTCCTGTTCCTCCAGTCGCACCAGTAACTCCAGTACTTCCGGTTATACCGACTCCCGTGGCTCCGGTTATACCTGTGGCTCCTGTTCCCCCAGTAACACCAGTAACTCCTGTAATTCCAGTCGCCCCAGTCAACCCTGCAACACCAGTCGCTCCTGTTTCACCAGTCGTACCAGTTGCTCCGGTACTTCCTGTTATGCCGACTCCCGTGGCTCCGGTTCCTCCAGTCGCACCAGTTGCTCCGGTTTCCCCTGTGACACCAGTTGCCCCGGTACTTCCCGTTACGCCCACTCCCGTGGCTCCAGTTATACCTGTAACTCCTGTTCCCCCAGTCGCACCAGTTGCTCCGGTACTTCCTGTTATGCCAACTCCCGTGGCTCCAGTTTCACCAGTGATACCAGTTGGCCCGGTACTTCCCGTTACGCCAACTCCCGTGGCTCCGGTTATACCTGTAACTCCTGTTTCCCCTGTAACACCAGTTACTCCGGTACTTCCCGTTACGCCGACTCCCGTGGCTCCGGTTATACCTGTAGCTCCTGTTCCCCCAGTAACACCAGTAACTCCAGTACTTCCGGTTATACCGACTCCCGTGGCTCCGGTTATACCTGTGGCT